>NZ_QQAU01000004.1:0-619319 GCF_003350445.1 Lentzea flaviverrucosa | reverse complement strand
AACCAGCGCGGGATCGACTGGCAGTTCACCACCGACGACGCCCGCACCCGACTCCGCCACCTCTACCCCAAAGATTAGAAGCGACGGTCTACTAGAACAGCGCCTTCAGCTCGTTGATCAGCTTCGGCGTGGCTCCGACGAGCGGTTCGCGGACCGGACCGGACGGCAGGCCGAGCAGGTTGAGCGCGGCCTTGACGGCGACGGCACCGGGCTCGCGGGTCATGATCGCGGTGATCACCGGCAGCAACGCCTGGTGGCGGCGCAGGGCTTCCTTGTTGTCGCCCTCGTCGTAGGCGTCGAGCATCGCCTTGATCTCGTTGCCGACTACGTGGCCGACGGTGCTGACCGTGCCGACGCCGCCGATCGAGTACAGCGGCAGGATCAGCTCGTCGTTGCCGGAGTAGAAGTCGAGGCCGGTCTCGGCGATCACGCGCGCGGTCGCGAGCAGGTCGACCTTGCAGTCCTTCACACCGATGATCCGCGGGTGCTCGGAGAGCCGGAGCAGCGTCTCGGTCTCGATCGCCGTGCCGGTGCGGCCGGGGATGTCGTAGAGCAGCGCCGGGATGCCGGAGGCGTCCGCCACCTGCCTGAAGTGGTTCTCGACGCCCTCCTGCGTGGGCTTGCTGTAGTACGGCGTGACGACGAGCAGGCCGTCGGCGCCGTTCTCCTCGGCGCTTCGCGCGAGCTCGATGGTGTGGCGCGTGGAGTTGGTGCCGACGCCCGCGAGGATCTGCGTGCGGTCGCCGACGGCCTCCTTGACGGCCCTGATGATCTGCGCCTTCTCGGCGTCCGTGGTGGTGGGGGCCTCGCCGGTCGTGCCGTTGACGACCAGCCCGTCCGCGCCACCCTTGTCGACGAGGTGCGCCGCCAGCTCCTGCGCACCCTTGAGGTCCAGGTCACCGTCGGGGGTGAACGGGGTGACCATCGCTACGAGCACTCGTCCGAACATGACTCCAGCGTGGCTCTAGTCTTCGCAAAGTTCCAGTTAGAAGTTCTGTCCGGAACGTTAAGCTGAGCTTTGTGTTGGATGTGCGAAGGCTCCGATTGCTCCACGCCCTGTCGGTCCACGGCACGGTCACCGCCGCCGCGGAGGCCCTGCACGTGACCTCTCCGGCCGTGTCCCAGCAACTGGCCGCGCTGGAACGCGAGGCCGGCGTCGCCCTGGTCGAACGGGAGGGCCGCCGGCTGGCGCTGACCCGAGCCGGGCACGTGCTGGCGGCGCACACGCAGCTGGTCCTCGACCAGCTGGCCGCGGCGGAGGCAGACCTGGCGTCGCTGCGCACGTCCGTGTCCGGTGTGGTGCGCGTCGGGGCCTTCGTGTCGGTCGCCGCCTTGCTGCCGCGGGTGATCCAGGTGCTGCGGTCGGCGCACGGGTCCGATGTGGAGCTTTTCGTGCACGAGATGGAGCCCGAGGCGTCACTGCCCGCGTTGCGGCGCGGGGACATCGACATCGCGGTGATCCACTCGTACAACATCATGCCGCGCTCGCTGCCCACGTCGTGCGAGTCGTTCGAGCTGTTCGTGGAACCGGTGAACGTGGCGCTGCCGTTGAGCGATCCGTTGGTGCAGCAGGACTCTGTGGACCTGTCCGTGCTGGCCGACCGGCCGTGGATCATGCCGCGCACCGACGCGTCCTGCCACGAGCTGACCCAGCGGGCGTGCGGTGCCGCCGGGTTCGTGCCTCGCGCGCAGGCCTACTGCGACGACTTCGGGGTGATGTGCGGGCTGGTCGAGGCCGGACTGGGCGTTGCCCTGGTGCCGTCCGTGGCGCGGCGGCCAGGGGTGGCGTTGCGCCCGTTGACGCAGCAGGTGTTCCGGACGGTCTCGGCCGTGGTGCGGAACAGGGCTGATGGGCAGCCCGCGGTGCGCGCGGTGCTGGAGCAGCTACGCCAGGTCTGACAGCCACTGCTCGACGCCGGCCACGTGCACAGTGGACCAGCTGCGCGCGAGTTCCGGCTGGTGCGCGGCGAGCGCGTCCACAATGGCGCGGTGCTCGGCCACCGTGCGGTCGACGGCGTTCGACTGGGTGATGCCGCGCCAGATGCGGACGCGGACCGTCGGGCCGGCCAGCGTGTCGAGGAGCTGGGCCAGGTAGGCGTTGCCCGAGCACTGGGCGATGGCGCGGTGGAAGTCGAGGTCGTGCTCGACCAGTTCCTCCACGGACTTGGCGCCTTCGGCGGCGTCGCAGAGGGCGCGGAGCTTGATGATCTCTTCCTGGTCGACGCGCTGGGCGGCCATCGCGGCCGCCGCGGGTTCGAGGATCCGGCGCACCTGGAGGACTTCCAGCACCGAATCTTCGCCGCGGTGCAGGTCGAGCACGAAGGAAAGTGCGCCGAGCAGGTCGTCGGCCCTCAGTGAGGAGACGTACGTGCCGTCGCCCTGGCGGACGTCCAACACCCGGACGAGTGACAGGGCCTTCACGGCCTCGCGCAGCGAGTTGCGCGACAGACCAAGACGTTCTGCCAGGTCAGCCTCACGCGGGAGGCGGTCGCCGGGCTTGAGCTCGCCCGAAACGATCATCTCCTTGACGCGCAGGATCGCATCGTCAGTGACTGCCACGGCACCCTCAACTCGTCGTAGACCTCGGATGTCTGGAGGCCAGTATGCGCCACCGATGGTCATCTTCGTGCCATCCCGGTCATTTCGGACCTGATTCACCAAGTCAGATGTAAGATGGTTATCTCTTAACGAAGGGTGACGCGGACCTCTGTTGTGGCCATAATGGTCTGGACCATTCAAGGAGGGATCTTGGACGCCGTTGTCGCAGCACCGCGCGCATTGCTCGGTCGCACGATCGTCGGTCCTGCCTCGGTGCGGATCAGGGACGGCCGCATCGTCGAGGTGACCACCGGTGAAGCACCACCCGGCGCGGAGGTCCTGTCCGACGGCCTGCTGACACCGGGCCTGGTCGACGTGCAGGTGAACGGCGCCGTCGGCGTCGACTTCGCCGAGGTGGACGCCGCCGGAATGCGTTCCGTGGCCGAAGCTCTGCCGTCCACCGGTGTGACCCGGTTCTTGCCCACGTTGATCACCGCACCGGTCGACGTGATCTTGAGGCAGACGCGGGCGGTCCTGGCCGCATCCGCCGCTCTACCGGACGGAGTAGGTGCCCGCCCCCTCGGCGTGCACCTGGAAGGCCCCTTCCTGTCGCCCAAACGGGCAGGGGTGCACGACCCGTCGTTCATGGTCGCGCCTGGTCCTGACCAGATCTCGGCCCTGCTCGACGACGAGCTGATCCGCCGCGCCCTGCGGATGGTGACGATGGCTCCCGAACAGCCCGGTGGTCTGGAGGCGGTCCGCCGTCTCGTCGAGGCCGGCGTGCTCGTCGCGGTGGGCCATTCCGATGCCACGGGTGAGCAGACCCGCGCCGCCGCCGACGCGGGTGCCCGCATGGTGACGCACCTGTTCAACGCCCAGCGCCCGCTGGGGCACCGCGAGCCGGGGGTTCCCGGGGTGGCGCTGGTGGACGAGCGCTTCACCCTCGGGCTCATCGCGGACCTGGCCCACGTGGGCCCGGACGTGTGCCGTCTCGTGTTCAACGCCGCCGGAGCACGGGTCGCGCTGGTGACGGACGCCGTCGCCGCCGCGGGGATGCCGCCGGGGCGCTACCACCTCGGAGGGGCGGACGTGCTGCTCACCGAGGACGGGGTGCCCCGGTCGCCGGAGGGCACGATCGCGGGTTCCGCGCTCACGCTCGACCGCGCGGTGCGGAACATCGTGTCCGTGGGTGTTCCGGTCGCGGACGCGCTGGCGTCGGCGACGATCGTGCCCGCCGAGGTCATCGGCGAGTCCGGTCTCGGCCGGCTCGCACCGGGGGCCGTCGCGGACCTGGTGTGGTGGGACGACGACCTGCGGCCCAAGAAGGTCTGGGTCGACGGCCGGGTCGTGTTCGACGCCGAGGTGCCCGTGGCGCCGGTCGTCGCCGGGTACGCCACCGCAGGACAGTAAGCGCGAAGCAGAAGCCCGCCCGGTTGCCGACCGGGCGGGCTTTTGCCTGTGTGGAACGAAAAAGAGCCCGCCTGGGGGGACCAGGCGGGCTCTCGTCTTCGCGGGAACTACCGGGTGCGCGTGACCTTGTTCAGGCCGCGCGGGCTGTCCGGGTCGCCGCCGCGGGCCAGTGCCAGGCCGTGGGCCAGGCGCTGCACGGGGAGGATCTCCAGCACCGGCGCCACTTCCTCGGCGGTCTCGGGGATGGCGATGGCGAGCGTCGCCCCCACCTTCTCCGAGGCCGAGCCGACGGCCACGACGTCGGCACCGCGCTGGTGCACCACGTCCAGGGCGTCGCGCAGCGAGTCACCGCCCTTGCCCAGCGACGTGACGGCCAGGACCGCGGTCTCGCCGTCCACCGCGGCCACCGGGCCGTGCAGCAGGTCGGCGCCGCTGTAGGCGCGGGCCGCCAGGTACGACGTCTCCGCGAGCTTGAGGGACGCCTCGAGCGCCGTCGCGTAGGAGTAACCGCGGCCCGTGGTGAGGACGCGGTCCACGAAGCGGTAGCGGCGCACGGCCTCGTCGACGGTCGGCGCCGACTGGTCGAGGGTCACCTGGGCGAGCTCGCCCAGTGACGCCGCCGCCTCGCCGTTGCCGCCGCGGACCGCGTCGATCAGCAGGTAGAGGGCCAGCAGCGTGGCCGAGTAGGTCTTGGTGGCGGCCACCGCGTGCTCGACGCCCGCCGACACGTCCACCGAGAGCTCGGCGGCCGCGTTCAGCGGGGAGTTCGCCGTGTTGGTGACGGCCACGGTCAGGGCGCCACGCCTGCGGTAGGCGGCGGTGACCTCCAGCAGGTCGGGCGAGCCGCCCGACTGGGAGACCGTGACCAGCAGGACGTCGCGCAGGTCGGGCTCCGCGCCGTACAGGGTCGTGGTGGACGCGGAGACCAGGCCGGCGGGGAGCTGGAGCAGGATCTCGGTCAGGTACTTCGCGTAGATCGCGGCGTGGTCGCTGGAACCGCGGGCCGCGAAGAGCACGAAGCGCGGCGCACGCTCGCGGATCACGGCGGCCACCTCGGCGATCGTGGACCGCGAGTCGTAGAGGTCGGAGAAGATCGACGGCTGCGCGGCGATCTCCGCTGCCATGTGCCGGCCTGGCTGGGGCGTGGTCATGTCGTGCCTTTCAGGATCAGCTCGGCCGCGGCTCGGAGGCTCACCCGAGAACCGCCGTGGGTGTCGATGCGGGCGACGCTGCCCAGGTCTGGACCAGGCACGCCGGTTTCGACGTGCACCACGTCCAGCTGCAGATTAGTTAAGTTTGTTACCAGTTGTCGAGCACCGGAGTGGCGGTGGGCGTCGCGCGTGACGACCACAATCGTGCGGCCACCCGCGACTTCCGCAACTTCTTCAGCCGAGATGTCGCGTGCGGCGATCACTTCGGTGCCCGGAAGGACTTCCCTGAGGTACGGGCCGAGCCCCCACGGGACGTCGCCGACCGCGATCGAGGAGTCCACCACCAGGTCGACCACCACCGGGTCCGCTCCGACACTAACCCGGCCACGTGCGGAAACAGCGCGTCGAGCGGCTGTGAGACCGATCTCGGCGTCGTGGGCGTCGACGGTGGAGGGCGGGAGGCCCAGCGCCAGCGAGCGCGCGGCCGCCTGGGTCAGGCGTTCCTCGGACAGCTCGCCGGACTTGACCGCCGCGACGATCGAGTCGATCAGCCACTGCAGGTCGTCGTCGTCCAGGGCCATGCCGCCCAGGCACAACGAGTCCACACCGGCGGCCAGGGCGCGGACGGCGCCGACGGCCAGGTCGCCGCCCACCGCCTTCATGTCCAGCCCGTCGGTGATCACCGCGCCGGTGAAGCCCAGCTCGGTGCGCAGCAGGTCGATGGCGTGCTTGTTCAGCGTCACCGGCGCCGGACCCCACTCGGGGATCACGAGGTGGCCGGTCATGATCGAGCGGACGCCCGCGTTCACGGCCGCCCGGAACGGGACGAGCTCCACGGCGCGCAGTTGTTCCTCGGTGCGGGGGAGCACCGGGAGCTGCTCGTGGGAGTCCTCAGTGGACGCTCCGTGGCCGGGGAAGTGCTTGGCGCAGGCGGCGACGCCCACGGTCTGCAGCCCCTCGACCCACGCGGCGACGTGCCGGGCGGCCAGCACCGGGTCGGAGCCGAACGCGCGGACGCCGATGATCGGGTCGTCCAGCGTCAGCACCAGGTCGGCGGACGGAGCGAGGTTCAGCGAGATCCCGCACTTCGCCAGCCGCGCGCCGATGGACGCGGCCACCGAGCGCGTGAGGTCCAGGTCGTCCGCCGCGCCCAGGGCGTGGTTGCCCGGCACCTCGGAGCCGCGGCCCGCGTCGAGACGCGTGACGTCACCGCCCTCCTCGTCGATGCCGATCACCACGTCCGGGCGCACCGAACGCAGTTCGGTGCACAACGAGGTCACCTGGGCGTCGTCGACGACGTTGCGCCCGAAGAGCACAACGCCGCCGAGGCCGTCAGCGACCCGCCGCAGCAACCAGTCGGGGGCGGTCGTTCCGGTGAAGCCGGGAAGCAGAACGGCAGCGGCCAACTGATCCACGCGTCATCCCTTCACTGCACCGGCGGTGACGCCGGCGACCATCTTGCGTTGCACGATCAGGAAGAACACCAGTGCCGGCACCGTGAACAGCGCCGAGGCGGCCATCGCGCCACCCCAGTCGGTGCCGAAGGCGGTCTGGAAACCGGACAGCCACACGGGCAGCGTCTCGCTGTCCTGGCTGCGGATCAGCACCTTGGCGAAGAGGAACTCGTTCCACGCCGTGATGAACGCGAACACCGACGTGGCCACAAGGCCCGGCCCCAGCAGGGGCAGGGTCACCTTCTGGAACGCGCCCCAACGGCCGCAGCCGTCGACCATCGCGGCCTCTTCGAGCTCGATCGGGATGCCGTTGACGAACCCGCGCAACGTCCACGCGCAGAACGGCAGCGTCACCGCGAAGTACACGAGGATCAGCGACGAGAGATGTTCGTAGAGCTGGAGGTCCCGCATCATCAGGAACATCGGGATCAGCAACGCCTCGAACGGCGCCATCTGCGCGACCAGCATCAGCAGCACGAAGCTCTTGCGGCCGCGGAACGCGAAGCGCGACATGGCGACCGCCGCGGTGATGCCGATGACGATCGCGGCGACGACCGCGGTCAGCGTCACCAGGAGGCTGTTGCCCAGCGAGGACAGGAAGCCGGGCTTCGTCCACGCCGTCACGAAGTTCGTGAACGTCACCGAGAACGGGATCAGGTCGTAGTCCGACGTGATCGTCGAGCCCTTGGGCTTCAGCGCCGACGTGACCATCCAGTACGTCGGGAAGATGAAGAACAACGCCAGCGCGATCCCTGCGAAGTTCGCAGCAGACTTCTTGAGCATCAGAGCTTGCCCTCCTCCGTCTGCAGCAGCTTGCGCAGGTACTGGAACGTGATCAGGCCGAGGATGACCATCATCAGCACGGAGATCGCGGCCGCGACGCCGAAGTGGCTCTTCGCGATGCCTTCCAGGTACTGCAGCACCGGCAGCGTCGTGCTCTCACCGCTGGGACCGCCCTCGCGGAACACCCAGATCTGGGCGAAGACCTTGAAGTCCCACAACGTCGACAGGAACGTCACCATCATCAGCAGCGACCGGATCTCCGGCCACGTCACCGCGCGGAACGTCTGCCAGCCCGTCGCGCCGTCGATGCCCGCCGCCTCGTAGAGGTCGCGGGGAATGCCGACGAGCCCTGCGTAGAGCGAGAAGGCGAGGAAGGGGATCGCCTGCCACACGATCAGCAGGCCGACGACGGACAGCGTCGACGTGCCGGAGGAGAACCACGAGTAGCCGGCGAAGGAGTCGAACCCCAGCTGCACCAGCGTCTTGTTCAGGATGCCGTAGTTCTGGTCGAACATCCACTGGTAGACCGTGGTCGACGCGAGGATCGGCATGGCCCAGGCGCAGAGCATCGCGATCTGCAGTGCGACTCGCACCCACGGTGTGAGCACGCGCATCAGCAGTGCGATCCCGAGGCCCATGCCCACCGAGGCGACGACGACGGAGACGGTGAACACCAGGGTGCGCACCGAGACGTCCCAGAAGCGCTCGTCCTGCAGCACCGTCACGTAGTTGTCGAGGCCGGTCCACACGATCTCGCCGCGGACCAGTTCGCCGAGGTTCAGCTGGCGGAAGCTCGTCACGAACACCGAGACGACCGGCCAGCCGATGAGCCAGAGGATCGCGATCAGTGCGGGAGCGAGCAGCAGGTAGGGCAGTGCCCGGTCGAAGGCACTGCCCCGGCGGCGGCGCTGGCGCGCCCCACCCGTCACGGCAGGCGGCAGCGCCGGCGGGATGTCCCCTGCCGGCGCTGCCGTTTCGGTCGTCTTGACGGCCGTCATCTCAGCTGGGCTAGCCCAGGGCCTTGGTGATGGCGTCGCTCGCGTCCTTCGTCGCCTGGTCCAGCGGCTTGGCGCCGGACAGGTACGCGGTGAGCGCGTCCTTCAGCGGGTTCTGACCCGCCTCGACGGCTCCCCACTTCGGCGAGCTCGGGGTGACCTTGCCGTTCGGCGCGGAGGCGGCGAGCGCCTTGCCGACCGCGTTGGTCTCGAGCTTCGAGGTGTCCTTCGACGTGCCGGGAACCGCGCCACCCTCGGCGAGCATGTCCTGGTACTTCTTGGACGACAGCAGCGACAGCCACTTCTTGGCCGCGGCGGCGTTCTTGCTGGCCGTCGGGATGGCGAGGTTCGAGCCACCGAGGAACACGGGGGCGGACGAGCCGGCCTTCTTCGACGGGATCGGGAACGCCGCGGTCTTGTCCTTGAGCTCCGGCTTGTCCTTGACGGCGCTGCCGAGCTCCCACGGGAGGCCGATCATCATGCCGACGTTGCCGGTCTCGAAGACCTCGTACTGCTGCGGCTTCGCCTCGTCGGTGTCAGCCGGCGCCTTCTTGGCGGCCGACGCGTCGTAGAGGGCCTTGTAGGCCTCGAAGCCGGCCTTGGACTGCGCGCTGTCCAGCGTGCTCGTCCACTTGCCGTTGTCCTGCTTGGCGATGTCGCCGCCCTCGTCCCAGATCAGGGACAGCAGGAAGTACCAGGACTGACCGGGCAGGTACAGGGCCTGGAAGTCCGGGTTGGACGCGTTCGCGGCCTTGAGCTTGTTGATCGCGTCGATCCACTCGGCGCGCGAGGTCGGCGGCGTCGTGATGCCGGCGGCCTGGAACAGGTCCGTGCGGTAGATGACGGTGCGGTTCGCGGCGTAGAACGGAACGCCGTACTGCTTGCCGTTGAGCGTCAGCGAGTCCTTCAGACCGCCGAGCCACTCACCGCTGTTGAACTGGCTCGCGTCCGCGGTCAGGTCGGCCAGGGTGCCCTGGTCGGCGAAGCCCGCGATCTGCGTGTTGCCGAGCTCGATGACGTCCGGCGGCGTGCTGCTCGCCAGAGCGGTCGTCAGCTTCTCCTGGATGCCGGTCCACTTCTGGACCTCGTACTTGACCTTGATGCCGTTCGCTGACTCGAACTCCTTGTTCAAGGCGTCGGTCAGGGTCGGCGCCGCGGAGCCGTCCATGAGCCACACGGTGATCTCTTTGGTCTCCGTGTTGCTACCGCTGTTCGTGCTCGTGCCACAGCCTGACACGGCCACTGCCAGTGCGGCGGCACCAGCAGCGAGTCCTCTCCAGCCCTTCACAATTCGCGCCCTTTCACCAAGCCCGGCACACCGGCCGGAACGTCCAAGTGGTGTAGACCAATGCGGAACAGCGTGTGCTGCGTCACCGCGTCTGTCAAGCGCGTTGCCAAGACGTTGCGAAGTCATCGGACGAATTTCGAGGCGGATGTCGGGGGTTCGGACGCACGAATCGACACGGACAAGGCATCCTTGTGATGCGTGACATGGAGTGCGAGGAGGAGGCCATGCTGGAGACGACGCCTGCATCAGGCGTGGACGCCAGGACACGGGCGCAACGCGAACCCAAGTACTGGGGTCTCAAGCGGCACCTGCTCGACCTGTTGAGGGCGTTGCCGCCCGGCTCGCCGATCCCCACGGAACGGTCGCTGGCCGCGGAGTTCGACGTCTCCAGGACGACCGTCCGCCAGGCTCTCGCCGAGCTGACGGTGGAAGGGCGCCTGCTCCGTGTGCAGGGCAAGGGCACCTTTGCGGCGGAACCCAAGGTCGCCCAGAGGTTGCAGCTGTCTTCGTACACAGAGGACATGAGAGCCCAGGGCCGCGTGCCGTCGTCGAAGCTGATCGAGGCTTCGGAGATGCCGGCGGAGGCCGAGCTCGCCCGGTACCTGGGCGTGCGCCCCGGTGCCAAGGTCCTGCGCCTGCACCGCCTGAGGCTCGCCGACAACGAGCCGATGGCCATCGAGACGACGCACCTCGCGCTGGGCCGCTTCCGCGGTCTGCGCCGGTACCTGGCGCCCGGCGCCTCGCTGTACCAGGTGCTGTCCGAGCGGTTCGGTGTCGAGATGGGACACGCCGAGGAGACGATCGAGACAGCGCTCGCCTCGCCTGAAGAGGCAGAACTGCTCGGCGCCGACATCGGCCTGCCGATGCTGCTGCTGTCGCGGCACTCGTTCGACACGGAGGGCAATCCGATCGAGTGGGTCCGGTCGGTCTACCGCGGCGACCGCTACAAGTTCGTCGCCACGCTGAACCGGCCGTCTTGATCGCCTGGGGCACGCCACGCGCCCGCTGGGTGCTGACGACGACGATCCTCGGCTCGGGCATGGCCATGCTCGACGGGACGATCGTCAACGTGGCGCTGCCCCGGATCGGCGCGGAGCTCTCCGCGTCGGTGACGGACCTGCAGTGGATCCTCAACGGGTACCTGCTCGCGCTGGCCTCGCTGATCCTGATCGCCGGTTCGCTCGGCGACAGGTTCGGCCGGCGGCGGGTCTACGTGATCGGCGTGATCTGGTTCGGCGTGGCCTCGCTGCTGTGCGGTGCCGCGTGGAGCGTTCCGGTGCTGGTGGCGGCACGTGTGCTGCAGGGCGTGGGCGCGGCGTTGCTGACGCCGGGCGCGCTGGCGATCCTGCAGTCGTCGTTCAACCGGGAGGACCGGTCGCGCGCCATCGGCGCCTGGTCCGGACTGTCCGGTGTGGCCACCGCGGTCGGGCCGCTGGTCGGCGGGCTGCTGGTGCAGGCCTGGTCGTGGCGGCTCGCGTTCCTGGTGAACCTGCCGGTGGCCGCGCTCTGCGTGTACCTCGCGCTGCGGTTCGTGCCGGAGTCGAACGACGAGTCGTCCGGGCACCCGAACTACCTGTCCGCGCTGGTCGGCGCGCTGGGCCTCGCCCTGCTGACGGGCGGCCTCGTCGAGCAGTCGTACGTGCTGGCGGCCGCGGGGCTGGCCGCGATGATCGCGTTCGGGGTGGTGCAGAAGCGCTCCGCCGACCCGCTGGTGCCGCCGGAGCTGTTCCGCAACCGGACGTTCCTGGTCTCCAACGTCCTGACGTTCCTGGTCTACGCGGCACTCGGCGGCGTGATGGTGTTGCTGGTGCTGCAGCTGCAGATCTCGCTCGGGTACTCGCCGACGGCGTCCGGCCTGGCCAGCGTGCCGCTCACGATCATCATGCTGCTGGCGTCCTCGACGTCCGGGCGGATCGCCCAGCGCCATGGGCCCCGGTTGCAGCTGATCGTCGGCCCGATCCTGGTCGGCCTGGGCATGTTGCTGCTGCGCAACGCCGTTCCGGGCGCCTCGTACGTGACCGGCGTGCTGCCCGGCGTGGTGCTGTTCGGCATCGGTCTCGCGATCGTCGTCGCCCCGGTGACGGCGACGGTGCTGGCCTCGGCGTCCGACCACCACGCGGGTGTCGCGTCCGGCGTGAACAACGCCGTGGCCCGCACCGGCAGCCTGCTCGCCATGGCCGTGCTGCCCGCGGCCGTGGGGCTGATGGGCGAGGACTACACGAACCCCGCCGTGATGACGGACGGCTGGCAGATGGCCCTCGTGCTGTGCTCGGTCGCCGCGATCATCGGCGGTCTGCTGGCCGTCGGCGTGGACAACCGGGTGCTCGCCGCGGCGCCGGAGCAGCAGGAGGCCCCGCACCCCGGTGAGTGCCTGCACTGCGGCGTGGAGGGCCCGCCGACGCACATCCGGTCAGGTGGCGAGAAGGCGCGCCAGTAGCGCCGGGTCGACGTTGCCGCCGGACACGACGGCGACCCCACCTCCGCCGATCTTCGCCTGCGCCGCCACCGCGACAGCGCCGCTCGGCTCGGCGACGAGTCGCGCCCGCCGGGCCAGGCCGGCCACCGCCGCGAGGATCTCGTCCTCCGACACGGTGATCACGTCGTCCACGTACTCGCGGATGTGCGCCCAGGTCAGCGCCGAGGGTTCGTCCCGCAGGGCGTCAGCGGCCGTCTGAGCCCGTTTCAGGGGATCCCAGCGCACCAGTTCGCCCTTTTCGAGCGATTCCGCGATGTCCGCGGCCAGTTCGGGCTCCGCGCCGATCACGCGGACGTCCGGGCGCAGCGACTTGATCGCCGTGGCGACACCGGAGATCAGCCCGCCGCCGGACATCGGCACCACGACGGCCTGGACGTCCGGCAGGTCTTCCAGGACCTCCAGGCCGATGGTGCCCTGCCCGGCGATCACGTCGGGGTGGTCGAACGGCGGGATCAGCGCCGCGCCGCGTTCGGCCACCAGGGCCTCGGCGCGCTCGACGCGTTCGGTGATGCCGACGATGAAGACCTCGGCGCCCAGCGCCTTCGTGGCCTCGACCTTGACCGCCGGGGTGTTGTCCGGCATCACGATCGCGGCCGGCACGCCGTGCAGGCGGGCGGCGAACGCCACGGCCTGCGCGTGGTTGCCGCTGGAGTAGGCGACTACGCCGTTCGCTCGATTCTCCAGGCGTGCCAACGCGTTCAGCGCACCCCGGAGTTTGAACGCGCCGACCGGCTGCAGGTTCTCCGGCTTGATCCATCCAGGACCGAACGGCAGCAGCGGCGTGCGCACCACGTGCGGTGCGATGACCGCCGCCGCCGAACGGATGTCTGGGAGCGCGATCATCCGAGGATCGACGCGAGCTGCTCGGGTTCGATGTTGCCGCCGGAGACCACCGCGACGGCCGGACCGGCCGGCAGTTCGCGGTTCAGGTACGCCGCCACGGCGACGGCACCACTCGTCTCGGACACGATCCGCGTGCGGCGGGCGATCTGCCTCACCGCCTCCCGGATCTCGTCCTCGGAGACGGTCACGACGTCGTCCACGTACTGCCGGATGTGCGCCCACGTCAGTTCGGAGGGCTCGGCCCGCAGTCCGTCCGCGACGGTCCGGGCGCGATCGTGCGCGTCCCAGCGGACGAGCTCACCGGCGGCGAACGACGCTGTGGTGTCACCGGCCAGCTCCGGCTCCACACCGATCACGCGAACGTTGGGGCGCAACGACTTCACCGCCGCCGCGACACCGGAGACCAGCCCACCGCCGCTCACCGGCACCAGGACCGTCGCCACGTCCGGGAGGTCGGCGCAGATCTCCAGGCCGATGGTGCCCTGCCCGGCGATCACGTCCGGGTGGTCGAACGGCGGGATGAGCGTCGCCTTGCGCTCCTCGACCAGTTCGTAGGCGCGCGACTCGCGTTCGGTGATGCCGACGACGAACACCTCGGCGCCGTGCGCCCGCGTCGCGTCGATCTTGAGCTGCGGCGTGTTCTCCGGCACGACGATCGCGGCCGGCATGCCGAGGGTCTTGGCCGCGTAGGCGACCGCCTGCGCGTGGTTACCGCTCGAATACGCCACGACACCGCGCGCCCGGTCCTCGGAAGGTATGCGGGACAACGCGTTCACCGCACCGCGCAGCTTGAACGCACCGACCGGTTGCAGCGACTCGGGCTTGATCCACAGGCCGGAGTCGAAGGACAGCAACGGGGTGTGGACGACATGCGGGGCGATCGCGGCGGCGGCCGCGTGGACGTCTTCGAGAGTCACCAGGCGCATGCGTCGATGATGCACGTCACCGGGGCACAACCGGTGAACTGTGCCCAACGTCCTACGTGTGTCATGTCTGAGAAGGAGAAGATCACCCCCGTCAAGCTCATCGCGAGTGTGCTCGCCGCCGCCACAGCGGCCGTGCTGAGCCTTCGCCTCAACCTCGTCGGCACCATCGTCGGCGCGATCCTCGCGAGCGTCGTGACCACAGTCGGCGCCGTGTTCTACCAACGGTCGATGGAACGCGAGAAGCGTTGGCAGGTGATCGCTGTCGGTGGACTGCTCGTGTTCGTGGTGACCGTCCTCACAGCGACGAGCGTCCAGCTGGTCACCGGCAAGCCCGTGACGGCCGATCCGGTCAAACCGTCCACGAGCACCCGCACCGAGACGAAAACCGAGACGACGAAGATCGAGACGATCACCGTGACGCCGCCTCCGGGCACGTCCGGCCAGTCCTCGTCCGGCGGCACGACGACGACCGCGCCCTCGTCGACGCCGACGGAATCACAGCAGCCGACGGGCAGCTCGACGCCACCGTCCACCACCGACCCCATTCGGTGATCACGTCACTACGTTGAGCGATAGTTAACTGTCAATTGCTACGCGCCGCAGTTGATCTGTCGTGAGCTGTGACACACTTCGTTCACGTTCGAGGCGGGGCGTCATAGCCGATAGGCCCGCAACTTCACTCGAACGGGCGAAAAGATTCGGTCCGAAAGAGACCGGGAGGAGGCGCAATGAGGCTCGTGGCACGTCCGCTTGAGCCCGGCGCCTTCGGTGGAGGACACAGCGCCTGCACCGGATTTGAGAGGCAACTGAGGACGGGAGGGGTGGGGCGACCCCTGCCGCCGCCCCACCACCCGTCCCCCTAGAGCCCCCGAGAGAGGTCCCTGCAACCGATCTCTCGGGTTCCCCTGCACCCGAAAGTGAGGGAGACGTCTTGATGAACCGCACGAGTGCGGCCCGTGTAACCGGTGCCCTGATTCTCGCCACCGGAGTCGTCACTGCTCTCAGCGTACCGGCGTTTGGTGCCCCTGCCGCACCGGTCGCCCCATCCGGTTCCGATACGGAGAGCTACCCGGCCGAATTGCTCCAAGCGGTCCAGCGTGATTTGGGCCTGAACGCTGACCAGGCACGCGTCCGGTTGGCCAATGACGCCCAGTCAGGCCAGATTGCGGAGACCGCGAAGTCCTCCCTGGGCGACGCGTTCGGCGGAGCCTGGATCGACCAGGCGAGCGGCAGACTGACGGTGGCGGTGACCAAGTCGGGACTCTCCGTGACCGGCGCGGACACCAAGGTCGTCTCGAACTCGCTCTCCCAGCTGACCGGGACCAAGTCGGTCCTCGACCTCATGACCGCCCCTTCGGCGATCACGAGCTGGCGCGTCGACGAGCAGTCGAACAGCGTCGTCGTCGAGGTCAACAAGAACGTGCGCGACGCGGCCGCGGACCAGTGGATCGCGACCGCCAAGTCGATCAGCGGTGCGGTCAAGGTCGCCGAGGTGACCGAGAGCCCGACCCCGCTGTACGACCTGCGCGGCGGTGACGCCATCTACATGGGCGGCGGCCGTTGCTCGCTCGGCTTCTCGGTGTCCGGTGGCTACGTCACCGCCGGCCACTGCGGCACCACGGGCACCGCCGTCTCCGGCTACAACCGCGTCGCACAGGGCACGTTCGCCGGCTCTGTGTTCCCCGGCAACGACTACGCCTGGGTGCGCACCAACGCGAACTGGACCCCGCGTCCGTGGGTCAACCGCTACAACGGCACGAACGTGATCGTCCGTGGCAACACCGAGGCCGCTGTCGGCGCCCAGATCTGCCGCTCCGGTTCGACGACCGGGTGGCGCTGCGGCACCGTCCAGGCCAAGAACCAGACCGTGAACTACCCGCAGGGCTCGGTCCGGGGCCTCACCCGCACCAACGCCTGTGCCGAGGGTGGCGACTCGGGTGGTTCGTGGGTGGCGGGTTCCGGCTTCGGCCAGGCCCAGGGCGTGACGTCCGGCGGTTCGGGCAACTGCTCGTCCGGTGGCACCACGTACTTCCAGCCGCTCAACCCGATCCTGTCGCGCTACGGCCTGACCCTCACGCGCGGCTAGGACCAGCTAGCTGAACTGCACTGACCGTTTCGAGAGCCCGTACCAGAAGCCTTCAACGCTGGTACGGGCTTTCTCGTCGCTCGCAGCGCCGAGCGCCACGAACAACGGTGCGAAGTGCTCGGTCCTCGGATGTGCGATCCCGGCGGCCGGCGCCTTCACCTGGAAGTCGAGCAGCGCGTCGACGTCGCCGTTCGCGAGCTGCTGGTGCGCCCAGTCGTCGAACTCCTTCGACCACGACGGCGGCTCGTAGTCCGGTCCGGCGGGGAAGTTCACGCAGCTCAGGTTGTGCGTCATGAACCCGCTGCCGACGATCAGGACGTTCTTGTCCCGCAACGGCGCCAGCTTGCGGCCGATCTCGTGCAGCTCACGCGGGTCGAGCGTGGGCATCGACATCTGCAGCACCGGCACGTCGGCGTCCGGGAACATCTCCTTCAGCGGCACGTAGGCGCCGTGGTCGAGCCCGCGCGCCTCGTCCTGCTCGACGTGGCCGCCGAGGAGCTTGCGCACGTCGTTCGCGAGTTCCGGTGCGCCCGGCGCCTCGTACTTCACCTCGTAGTAGCGCTGCGGGAAGCCCCAGAAGTCGTAGACCAGGGGCACGGTCGTCGTCGCGCCGATGGTGGTCGGCGCCTCCTCCCAGTGCGCGGAGACCATCAGAACGGCCTCCGGGCGCGGGAGGGTGGCGGACCAGTCCTCGAGCTCTCTGGTCCACGTCTCGTCGTCAGCCAGCGGGGGAGCCCCGTGGCTCAGGTACAGCACAGGTGCGCTCACGTCTCCGAGAGTACGCCTGTTAGTTCAAATTTCAACTACTAAGTTCAACTTTGAACGACTCGGCGGCCCTGCGGGGGTCCTCGGCGTCGGTGATGGCCCGCACGACGACCACTCGGGTGGCTCCTGCCTGGAGCACCTCGCGGAGGTTGGTGAGGTCGATGCCGCCGATGGCGAACCAGGGGCGCTCGGACTTCGTGGCCCGGACGAGGTCGAGGCCCGGCGCCGGACGGCCCGGCTTGGTCGGGGTCGGCCAGCACGGGCCGGTGCAGAAGTAGTCCACGCCGGGTTCCGCCGCCGCCGCGGTCATCTGGTCCACGTCGTGGGTGGAGCGGCCGATCACCACGTCGTCGCCGACGATCCGGCGGGCGAGCGGCACGGGCAGGTCGTCCTGGCCGAGGTGCAGCACGTCCGCCTGCACGGCGTGGGCGATGTCCGCGCGGTCGTTGACGGCGAGGAGCCTGCCGTGGCGTTCGGTGGCCTCGGCGAGGATCTCGATCGCCTCGATCTCCTGCTTCGCCTCCAGTGACTTGTCCCGCAACTGGATGATGTCGACGCCGCCCGCGAGCGCCGCGTCCGCGAACTCGGCCAGATCAGGCCGGTCCGGCGTGCAGAGGTAGAGGGTCGCGTCGGCGAGTCGTTGCCTGATCAGGTTTCCGTCGAGTCCTGGCACGTACGCACGTTAACCGTTATGTTGAAGTCGGTCCGCACGGGAGCCTGGAGAACACCGGGCTGAGAGGGAGCGTGGTTCGCTCCGACCGTCGAACCTGATCCGGGTCATGCCGGCGCAGGGAGCGTGAATGCCTTGAGCAGTGTGGAAGTGGCCGTCCGGGGTGGCGGTGTCATCGGGCTGTCCGTGGCCTTGGCCGCGGCACGGGCCGGGTTCTCGGTCTCCGTGTTCGACGAGGGCTCGCCGCACGCGGGTTCGCGGGTCGCGGGCGGCATGCTCGCGCCGTTGACGGAGGCCTGGCCGGGCGAGGAAGCCGTGGTGGCGCAGGGTGTCGAGGCCCTGGCGATGTGGCCGGAGTTCGCCGCCTCGATCGGCGTCCCGCTGTTCGACGCCGGGACGCTGGCGGTCGGGACGCAGCCGGGTGACCTCGCCGACCTGCGGCACGCGGGGGAGTTGCTGACCTCACGGGAGATCCGGGCGCTCGAACCTTCCCTGGGCCCGGCGGTGCGCGGTGGCGTGTACGCGGCCGGGGATCTCGCCGTCGACAACAGGGTGCTGCTCTCCGCACTGTGGAAGGCTTGCCGGGACGCCGGAGTCGTGTCCTCAGTGGAGGGAAAGATCACGGTGATCGCGGCCGGGGCGTGGAGCGGCCGGCTGCACCCCGTCCTGAAGGACGTGATCCGGCCGGTCAAGGGCGAGATCCTGAGACTCGCGCACCGGCCCGGCGCCTTGCCGCCCCCTCGCCACACGATCCGAGCGCTGGTCTCCGGCCGTCCGGTCTACCTGGTGCCGCGCGACGACGGCCTGGTCGTCGGCGCGACCCAGTACGAGGCCGGGTTCGACACCGACGTGTCCGTCGCGGGCGTGCGGGACCTGTTGCGGGACGCGGAAACCGTGCTGCCGGGCATCGCCGAGTACGCCCTGACCGAGGCCGCCGTCGGGTTCCGCGCGGGCAGCCCGGACAACGTGCCGGTGGTGCGATGGCTGGAGCCGGGCGTCATTGCTGCGACGGGCCACCACCGCAACGGCCTGCTGCTGGCCCCGCACACCGCTCAGGTCGTCGTCGGCCTGCTCCAGGGAGGAAGTTCGTGAAGGCACAGGTGAACGGGACCTCCCGTGACTTGGCCGACGGCACGTCGGTGGCCGCGGTCGTGACGCTGGTGGGAGCACCCGAGAAGGGCGTGGCCGTGGCGCTCGACGGTGCCGTGGTGCCGAGGGCGTTGTGGGACAGGACGATCGTGCCGGACGGCGGCGTCGTCGAGGTGCTGACCGCGGTCCAGGGAGGCTGACGTGGACGATCCGCTGATCATCGCGGGCCGGGAGTTCCGGTCCAGGCTCATCACCGGCACCGGCGGTGCCGCGAACCTCTCGGTGCTGGAACGGGCCCTGGTCGCGTCCGGCACCGAGCTGACCACCGTGGCGATGCGCCGCGTCGACGCCGCAGGTCAGACCGGTGTGCTGGAGTTGTTGCGGCGCCTTGGAATCGAGGTCCTGCCGAACACGGCCGGCTGCCGCACGTCCGCCGAGGCCGTGCTGACCGCCCAGCTGGCGCGCGAGGCGCTGGAGACGAACTGGGTCAAGCTCGAGGTCGTGCACGACGAGGAGACCCTGCTGCCGGACCCGGTCGAGCTGCTCGAGGCGGCCGAGCGGCTGGTGAACGACGGCTTCGTCGTCCTGCCCTACACAAACGACGATCCGGTGCTGGCGTTGAAGCTCCAGGACATCGGGTGCGCGACCGTCATGCCGCTGGGCTCTCCGATCGGCACGGGTCTCGGCATCCGCAACCCGCACAACATCGAGCTGATCACTTCCCGTGCTTCTGTTCCAGTAGTTCTGGACGCGGGCATCGGCACGGCCTCGGACGCGGCCCTGGCGATGGAACTCGGCTGCTCAGCGGTGTTGCTGGCGACCGCGGTCACCAGGGCCCAGGATCCGGAACGGATGGGCGCCGCCATGCGTTGTGCGGTCGAGGGCGGACGGCTGGCGCGCTTGGCCGGACGAATTCCGCAGCGCTTTTGGGCCCAAGCGTCTTCGCCGGGTCTCTGAGTCGCTACCTTGGGTACTCACGTGTTGGGGGATGATTGAGCACTACCTGAAATCCGCCGAGGAGGACGACTAGCCGTGACGGCCCCCATTGACGCCGAGGTCGAGGACGCGACCGCGCGCCTGTACCTGGCGATCGGCCGGCTGGCCCGGTTGCTGCGACGCACCGGTTCCCCCGGACTCGGCCCCGGCGCGGTCTCCGCGCTGGCCACCCTCGCGCGCTGTGGCCCCATGCGCCTGGGAGACCTGGCGAACAAGGAAGGCGTGGCACCCCCGACGTTGTCGCGCATCGTCGCCGCGCTGGTCGAAGCCGGGTACGTGAAGCGCGAACCCGACCCGCAGGACGGCCGCGCCTGGCTCGCCACACCCACGCCCGAGGGCGAGACGATGGTGTCCGGCGTGCGGTCCGCGCGGGTGCGCGAGCTGCAGCGGCGGATCGAACAGCTCACGCCGGAGCACATCTCGGCCCTCGTGGGCGCTCTCGACGCACTGGAGACGCTGGTGGGCGAGGAGCCGAAGTAGGTCGTGCTCCCGCGGGCCGCCCGAGCCGGGCACGACGAGGTGCGTACCCGGCCAGTGCTTCAGCAGTAGATCGTGATCTTCATGGCTGGGTGGCTGCTGGAGGACGGATGCGGCGAGGCGAGGTCTGGTGGGCCGAGTTCGACGAGCGACGGCCTGTCGTGCTGTTGTCCGGCGAAGATCCATCCAGCTTCCGGGCGATGCAGGTCGTCGCCCCGGCGGATACCGACATCTCCGGTCTTGGAATCGAAGTCGCGGTCGGCGCCCATGAAGGACTGCCCTTCGACGGCGTGCTGCGGTTCGGGTTTCCGTGGCCGGGCTCTGTCTCGTGTACCTGGCTGACCACCTTGCGCCGGGAAGACCTGGTGGAGCGGGCAGGCGTGGTGTCCGCAGCCAAACTCGACGAGATCGACGACGCCCTGCGTGCCAGCCGGCGACAAGCGGAGTGGACCCCTGCCGCAGCGGCCAGGCTCAGCGAGATCAAAGACTCCCTCCGCCGGCGGACTCGGGCAGCCGCGGGAAGAAGCAACGAACAAGATCGCGATCTACGGCTGGAGCACTAGGCGACGCAGCAACGCCTGGTTGCACGTACGGCTCCATCGTCATGATCTCGCCGTCGAAGTCGCGTTCGGACGGCGTGCCCTTCGCTGCCTTCACCCTGGTGTGCGCGCCATTTACCACTGCGGGTCCAAGGAGATCTGCTCGAGGCGATCCTCGACGACGAGATCACGCACCGGTTCCGCACCAGGAACCGCCTGCTCCGCGGCCGCTTCGCCGCGGGACTGGGCGAAGCGGCCGCGACCGAGCTGATCGCGTTCCTCGAAGGCGCGCTGACGGTCTGGCTGCTCGATCCGGAGACGACCGACCTGAGGGCGATGTACCCCCGCTACCTGTCGAGGCTCCAGAACGGCGACACCGGGCCGACGCCGGCGCCCAGGGGGTAGGCGGCCTCCACGGACTTCACGATGAAGTCCTTGCCGAACCGCACTGCCTCCGGCACCGAAGCACCACGAGCGAGCGCCGAGCTGATCGACGACGCCAAGGTGTCGCCGCTGCCGTGCGTGTTCTGGGTGTCGTAGCGCGGGCCGGGCAGTTCGATGAACTCACGGCCGTCGTAGAGCAGGTCGAGGCACTCCGGGTCGTCCCACATGTGGCCGCCCTTCACGAGCACCCACTCCGGGCCCAGCGCGTGCAACGCCTCCGCCGCCACGCGCTGGTCCACGCGGTCCTTCACCTCGATGCCGGTGATCAGCCGCACCTCGTCGAGGTTCGGCGTCACCAGCGTCGCGCGCGGGAACAGCAGGCCGCGCAACGCGTCCAGGGCGTTGTCGGCGAGGAGTTGGTTGCCGTGCATGGACGCCGAGACCGGGTCTACGACGAACGGGGTCTTGCCCGAACCGATGCCGACGCGGTCCAGGGCCGGTGTGATGGCCTCGATGATCGCCGCCGACGCGAGCATGCCGGTCTTCGCGGCCTGCACGCCGATGTCCTCGGCGACCGAGATGATCTGCGCCGCGACCGTGTCCGCCGGGATCTCGGAGACTCCCGTGACGCCCAGCGAGTTCTGGACCGTCACGGCCGTCAGCGCGACGCAGCCGTGCACCCCGCACGCGAAGAGCGTGCGGAGGTCGGCCTGGATGCCCGCACCACCGCCGGAATCGCTTCCGGCGATGGTGAGGACCCTGGGTGGTGGCTCGGTCACGAAGTCTCCACGACCGGGAGGTAGACCTTGTTGCCCGTGTCGGCGAACTCGCCGGACTTCTCCGCCATGCCCGCCTCGATGGCATCCACAGTGGACAGTCCGCGTTCCTCGGCGTAGCGCCGCACGTCCTGCGTGATCTTCATGGAGCAGAACTTCGGCCCGCACATCGAGCAGAAGTGCGCCGTCTTCGCCGGCTCCGCGGGGAGCGTCTCGTCGTGGAACGAGCGCGCGGTGTCCGGGTCGAGCGACAGGTTGAACTGGTCCTCCCAGCGGAACTCGAAACGCGCCTTCGACAGCGCGTCGTCCCAGTCCTGGACGCCGGGGTGGCCCTTGGCGAGGTCCGCGCTGTGCGCCGCGATCTTGTACGTGATCACGCCGGTCTTCACGTCGTCGCGGTTCGGCAGGCCCAGGTGCTCCTTCGGCGTGACGTAGCAGAGCATCGCGGTGCCCAGCCAGCCGATCTGCGCCGCGCCGATCGCGGACGTGATGTGGTCGTACGCCGGTGCGATGTCCGTGGCCAGCGGCCCGAGGGTGTAGAACGGCGCCTCGCCGCACCACTCCTCCTCGAGCCGGACGTTCTCGGCGATCTTGTGCATCGGCACGTGGCCGGGGCCCTCGATCATGACCTGGACGTCCTTGGCGCGCGCGATGTGCGTGAGCTCGCCCAAGGTCCTGAGCTCGGCGAACTGCGCCTCGTCGTTGGCGTCCGCGATGGAACCCGGCCGCAGCCCGTCACCCAGCGAGAACGTCACGTCGTAGGTGCGCAGGATGTCGCAGAGCTCCTCGAAGTGCGTGTAGAGGAAGCTCTCCTTGTGGTGCGCGAGGCACCACGCGGCCATGATCGCTCCACCGCGCGAGACGATGCCGGTGACGCGCTTGGCCGTCAGCGGCACGTACCGCAGCAGCACGCCCGCGTGGACCGTCATGTAGTCGACGCCCTGCTCGGCCTGCTCGATCACGGTGTCGCGGTAGACCTCCCACGACAGCGCCGCCGGATCGCCGTTCACCTTCTCCAGCGCCTGGTAGATCGGCACGGTGCCGATCGGCACGGGAGAGTTGCGCAGGATCCACTCGCGCGTCTCGTGGATCCGCTTGCCGGTGGACAGGTCCATGATCGTGTCGGCACCCCAGCGGGCCGCCCACACCATCTTGTCGACCTCGTCCTCGATCGACGACGACACCGCGGAGTTGCCGATGTTGGCGTTGATCTTGACGAGGAACTTCTTGCCGATGATCATCGGCTCGGCCTCGGGGTGCTTGCGGTTCAACGGAATGACCGCACGCCCGATGGCCACCTCCTCGCGCACGAACTCCGCGTCGAGGTTCTCGCGCACCGCGATGTAGCGCATCTCCGGGGTGATGATCCCGGCCTTCGCGTACGCGAGCTGGCTGACAGCTCCGTTGATCGGTTCCCGTGCGGCGATCCACCCCGACCTCAGGTCAGGGAGTCCACTGTGGACGTCGATGGTCGCGTTGTCGTCGGTATACGGACCGGAAGTGTCGTACAGATCGACATGTTCGCCGTTGGTCAGTTCCACCCTGCGGAAAGGCACACCATCGCGGTACACCTTGCGAGACCCCGAGATCGGGCCTGTGGTCACACTGGGCTTGACCGAACGGTCGTCAAGTGCCGTCACGACATTCCTCCCTACGCCGGCATTACCCGGTCAGGTTCAGGCGGTCGGTGACACCGGCACTACGGCCAGTCACCCTCTCAGCCCGCTCAGGCGCGAGCTCCCGCGTTGTGTTGAGTTGTCGAGAACCGACCATAGTCAGAGCGCGCCGTAGCTGCCAAGGGCGTCGTTTGCCCCTAATCTCTTCCTCGTGGCTGATCACCAGCCGTTCCCGCCCGGCGCGCGTCGCGGTCAGCGCCCCGCCGTGGTCTCGGCATGCCCTTCCTGCGGGGAACTCGCAGGTCGGGGTTACCCCGACTGCGGCTTCTGCGCGGAACTGCTCGACCAGTTCTGGCTCGCGGACTGGGAGGCGCTGAGAACGTCGTCCCAGCTGGCGGACCGGGAGCTGGCCGAACTGGTCACCTCCGCGGACGTCGGCCAGTACCCGTGGACGTGCGTCGACTGGGCGATGACGCTGCTGGCGTGCTCACGCTGCGGAGCCGAACTGGGCACCGGGCCGGTCGAGTGCGTGCGGTGCGCGGTCACCGAGGAGCGCCGGTGGAGCTGGGACCACGCGGCGCACCCGTACACGATGAGCGCGAACGAGCACTTGCTTCGCGTGGCCCGCGCGGCCCTGCGCGCACCTCACCGGCGTCGTCCGGCCGTCGTGCAGGCCTGGCAGCTGGTGCTGCCGTTCCTGATCGCCGGTGAGGTGATCGAGTTCGGCCGTCTCGACCGGATCCGTGCGCACGTGCTGGCCGGCGGCTACGCGTCGATGGCCGGCTGCCACACCTTCGACGAGCTGGCCGGGCTGCCGGAGCTCTTCTGGCGCCGCGGCAACCCGATCTCAACGCGGGTCGAGTACCAGCCGGACTCCGAGCGCCAGCAGCACGCAGCCCGACAGCTTCTCGAGCGCGGGACGGACGCGCGGCCGGCCGAGCCAGCCCCTGATCGTGTGCAGGACCGAGACGATGACCAGGTACCAGACGGTGTCGATCAGCACCCATCCGGCGGCGAGGAAGAGCAGAACCCCCTGGCCGGCCTCCCCGGCAGGCACGAACTGCGGTAGGAACGAGATCGCGAACACGCCGAGCTTCGGGTTGGCCAGGTTCACGACCAGGCCGCTGCGGAACGCGTGGCTGGCGGGCGGCGGCGCGGCGTCGGGCAGGCTCCTGCTGATCAGGGCCTTGACGCCCAGGTAGATCAGGAAGGCCGCACCCGCGATCCGCAGCGCGTGGAAGGCGATCTCGGACGCCGTGAGCAGCACGCTCAGGCCCAGGGCGGCGGCGACGGCCCAGCAGGCGACGCCGACCTCCATGCCGAACACCGTCGCCAGCGCGGCTTTTCGCCCGTGCACCGACTGTCGCAGGACCATGGCCGTGCCAGGTCCGGGCGACAGCGCGATGAGGAACGAGGCCGCTACGAAGGCGACGATGTTTTCGATGGGCATGCCTCGATGGTCGCTGGTCGCTGCAATTTCTTTTTGTTGGAAGCGGCGGGTTGACCTGGAGTGCACTCCAGGATGTTCGGTGTCCCCATGACCTTGGAACTGGGGAAGTTGGGTTTCGGCACGTGGGCCATGGGTGGGCCGTTCTCGGGCCCGGACGGCCTGCCGGTCGGCTGGGGACCGGCGGACGACGGCGAGTCGGTCAAGGCACTGCGGCGGGCGGTGGAACTGGGCGTGACGCTGTTCGACACCGCGGACGTCTACGGCTGCGGGCACGCGGAGACCGTGGTGGGGCAAGCGCTTGCGGACATGCGTGACCAGGTGTTGATCGCCACGAAGTGGGGGTGCGGGTTCGATGCCTCCTCGAAGCGGATGACCGGGAACGAGGGGTCGGTCGAGTACCTGCGCCGCGCCGTCGAGGGGTCGTTGCGGCGGCTGGGCACCGACCGGATCGACCTCTACCAGCTGCACGTGGGCGACCTCGGGCTGGAGGAGGCGGCGCTGCTGCGCGACGAGTGCGAGGCGCTGGTCGCGGCCGGCAAGATCCGCGCCTACGGGTGGAGCACCGACGACGTCGAGCGGGCGCGGTTCTTCTGCGAGGGCGAGCACGGGATCGCGGCGCAGGCCGACATCAACCTGCTGTTCGACAACCCCGCGATGTACGCGGGCGACTTCGCGGTGCTGTGCCGGAGGCCGTTGGCGATGGGACTGCTCGCGCGGGAGACGTTCTCGGAGTTGCCCGCGGACGACGTGCGCGTCACGAACCCGTCCTGGCTGCGGTTCTTCGTCGACGGGCGGCCGTCACCCGAGTACTTCGCGGCTCGTGAGGCCGTTCGGGACGTGCTGACGTCGGGTGGGCGGACGTTGGTGCAGGGGGCGCTGGCGTGGTTCTGGGCGCGTTCTCCCCGGCTGGTGCCCATTCCGGGGGTCCGGACGGTGGCTCAGGTCGAGGAGAACGCCGCGGCGCTGGAGTTCGGTGCTCTGACGGTGGAGGAGTTGGGGCAGGTGGAGTCGGTGCTCCGGCCGCAGTCCTAGTCCTCGTCGTCCTCGTCGAAGTTCGCGGGATCGGTCGGGTCCCAGGAGAGACCCGGCTGGTTCCACTCGTTGTCGCGCAGCATCCGCTTGGCTTCCTTCTTGTACCGGCCGATCAGGCGGTCGGTGTAGAGGTAGCCGTTGAGGTGGTCGGTCTCGTGCTGCAGGCAGCGCGCGAAGAAGCCGGTGCCCTCGACCTCGAACGGCTGCCCGTCGAGGTCCTGGCCGGTCACCTTCGCCCAGTGGGCGCGTCCGGTCGGGTACGCCTCGCCGGGCACGCTCAGGCAGCCCTCGAAGTCGTCGTCCGGGTCCGGCATGGTCTCCGGGACCTCGGAGGTCTCGAGCGTCGGGTTCACGATCGCACCGCGGTGCTGGACACCCTCGTCGTCCGGGCAGTCGTAGACGAAGATCCGCAGGTCGACGCCGATCTGGTTGGCCGCGAGCCCCACTCCGCGCGCTGCTGCCATCGTCTCGAACATGTCGGCGGCGAGGGTCTTCAGCTCGGTGTCGAACTCGGTGACCTCGCGCGTCGGGTTGTGGAGCACGGGGTCGCCGGCGATGCGGATGCGGTGGACGGCCATGGCTGAACTTTATGCGGTCCAAAACTGTCGGTGTCGCGCGGTAGGTTGGAACGATCACGTGATTGAATTGCCCGCACCTGAGATGGTGTGGCGACCGTGGGGAGCCAGATGGATCACGCCGAGACGCTCACCTCCGCTGACGGGCTGACCAGCCGCGAACGCACGATGCTCGCGTTCGAGCGTCAGTGGTGGAAGTACTCGGGATCCAAGGAACAGGCCATCAGGGAACTGTTCGACATGTCCGCGACCCGCTACTACCAGCTGCTCAACGCGCTCGTTGAATCCGAAGCCGCCCTGGCTGCCGATCCGATGCTCGTCAAACGGCTGCGCGGTGTCCGGACAGGCCGCCAAAGGGTTCGCGCCCGCGCCAGGAGCACCGAGGACTGATGACCTCCCCCGAGTCCGCAAGCCCGTCCCGTCCGGCCAAGGCCGCCGGTTTCGCCCTGCTCGGCGTTGCCGCCGTCGCGTTGGTGATCGGCGTTGTCAGCCTCTTCAGCGGAGGGGGTTCTGACACGCCCCCTGTTGCTGAGGGGTCTTCTACAGCGCCTCCTGCGGCTACTACTTCTGAGCAGGCCTCTTCTGGGCAGCCGCCTGCTTCTACTCCGCCGTCGTCTGCTGCGACTACTACGGTGGCTTCGCCTACCGCGCCCACCGCGCCTGCTTCGTCCGCTGTTGTGCCGCCTCCGCCTGTTACCCAGCCTGGGACTGCCAAGGCTCCGGTTCGGATTTACAACAACTCGACCATCACCGGGTTGGCGTCCAAGGCCTCGGATGAGGTTCGGGCCAATGGGTGGGCGGTCGAGGGGACTGGGAACTACTCCGGTGGGACTATCCCCACTACTACCGTTTACTTCCGACCTGGGACTGAGGAGGAGGCTTCTGCGAAGGAGCTGGCCTCGGTTTTGAGGGCTCGGGTTGAGCCTCGGTTCGACGGGATCCAGTCTTCTGCGCCTGGGATCATTTTGATCGTCACCAATGACTATCAGGGTGTTTCCAAGAACAAGTAGGGCGCGTCGGTTGGGATGCGTTCCCCTGTTGCGTTGGCGGGCTTGCGGTTGCGTGCTTCCCCTGGGGGCTCTGCCCCCAGACCCCCGGCAATCTGATCGGGGGGTCCACGCCACGGGCGGGTAGATGGCACGCCTGTTGCGTTGGGCGGCCGCCGGTTGCTTAGAGGGTTGCGTTGGCGGTGGGTCCCGTCACGAGTCGCACCAAGAGCGGGCCACATGCAGGTAGGGGTGTCAAGCTGACGAAAAGCGTGTCCGCTTGACACCCCTACCTGCATGCAGCAAGAGCTATGGCGCGACTCGTGACGGGACCCACCGCCCAGCCCGTGCGGTAAGGACGGCTCGCCTTCGGCTTCGCGTGCGATCAGGCTGGCTTATTTGCTGCGGTTTGCTGCGTATGCGGCTAGTGACACCAGTTGTGCTGGGTCCAGGGATGGGCGCACTACCGTTCGTGCTTTTGCCAGGTGGGTTTGTGTTACTTCTGCTGCGTCCAGTGATTCGCGCATTGCCGTTAGTGCTGCTTCTCGTACTAGGGCTGCGCAGTCTGCTGCTGAGTACATGTCCAGTTCGCCTGCCAGGGTGGCCAGGTCCACGTCGTTGGACAGTGGTGTGTTGCGGGACGAGGCCTTGAGGATTTCTGTGCGGGCCTCTGCGTCTGGTGGTGGCACGTAGACGAGGCGTTCCAGGCGGCCTGGGCGTAGTAGGGCTGGGTCGATCAGCTCTGGGCGGTTCGTTGCTGCGATGACCACCACGTCGCGGAGGGGTTCTACGCCGTCCAGTTCTGTCAGGAGTGCGGCTACTACTCGGTCTGCTACTCCTGAGTCTGATGATTGGCCTCGGCGTGGGGCCAGGGCGTCCACCTCGTCCAGGAAGATCAGGGCCGGGGCTGCGTCTGCTGCTCTGCGGAAGAGTTCTCGTACCGCTCGTTCTGACTCGCCTACGAACTTGTCCATCAGTTCTGCGCCCTTGACCGTCAGGACGTTCAGCTGGCCCGAGCCTGCCAGGGCTCGGACCAGGAACGTCTTGCCGCATCCCGGTGGGCCGTAGAGCAGGACGCCTCGTGGGGGTTCTACTCCCAGGCGGGCGAAGGAGTCCGGGTAGCGCAGGGGCCAGAGGGCTGCCTCGGTGAGGGCCTGCTTGACCTCCTTCATGTCGCCCACGTCGTCCAGCGTGAGGCCGCCGGTTTGCACGGTGTCGGAGGCGGACATGGAGATCGGGCGGACCGTGTTCAGGGCGCCCAGCAGGTCTTCTTGGCCCACTCGGGGTTCTGCTACCTCGCGTTGGCGCAGTGCTGCTCGTACTGCCGCTTCTCGGCGCAGGGCGCAGAGGTCTGCCGCTACGAAGCCCGGGGTGCGGGCCGCCACCTCGCCGAAGTCCACATCGGACTCCAGGGGGACGTCGCGGAGCAGGACCCGCAGCAGTTCTGTTCTGCCCGCTGTGTCCGGGAGGGGCAGTGTCAGTTCGCGGTCTACGAGGTCCGGGGCGCGTAGGCGGGCGTCTGCTGACTCTGCCCTTGCCGAGGTGACCACCAGGGCCAGGTTCGGGCGGGAGATCGCCGTGCGGAGGATGTCCAGGACGACTGTGGCCACCGGTGGTGGGGTGGTCGGCAGCAGGGCGTCGATGTCGGTGATCAGCAGGACCGTGGGCTTTTGTGGGACGCCTGCGATCGCGTCGCCCAGCTGTTTTGCCATCGCGCCTGGTTCCAGGACGGCGATGCTGGGGGCCGCCAACTCCACCACTGTGGCGTCTACGGACCTTGCTACCGCGCGGACCAGCGTCGCCTTGCCCACGCCTTCCGGGCCGCTGACCATTGCGGCCAGTCTCGCGGAGGCGCCCAGCTTCGTGAGGAGGTCGGGCTGGCGGAACATCAGTTCCAGCCACTCGGTCAGGCGGCGGGCCTGGTCGCGCTGGCCCACCAGGTCGGCGACCGGGAGTGCGTCGTGCTTCTCCTGCACCACGACGGGGGTGACTTCGGCGGCGGGGGCCTGGGCTGAGCGCCAGCCCACGACGCTCGACGGCTGCACCGCCACCGGGCCCGCCGGGTCGGTCGAGGTGATGGTGATGAGTTCGTTGGTCCACGTCATGCCGATGGCGTTGGACAGCCTGCGGCGCGTCTCGGAGACGTTGGCACCGGGCGGCGGGGCCAGGTCCTGGGGGAGCAGCGAGACGTTGTCGCCGACGGTGAGGACCTTGCCGGTCAACGCCATGCGCACGTGCTCTGGCGTCAGTGCCGTGGTGGCGAGGCGGGAGCCTGCGACGGTGATCGAGCGCGCGGCCGTCACCTGGACCGGGGCCACGACGATCTCGGAGCCCTCGACCACGCCCAGGTTGGTGAGCGTGACGTCGTCGACCAGGACGACGCCGGGCGGTTGTTCACCGGCTGCGGCCAGGGCGGCGCTCACGCGGGAGCCGGTCAGCTTCACCGCGTCCCAGGCGCGCAGGCCCAGGGCGTCGAGCACCTCCGGGTGGAGGCGGACTACGCCGCGCCGGGTGTCCAGTGCGGACGGGGACAGGCGAGCCGTCAGCGTGATCACGACGCCGACTCTAGTTGACCTCGTGCGAATGCGGAGTTCGTTGGCGGTGAGGGCAAAGACCGGGGGCCGGACACGTTCGACGTGTCCGGCCCCCGGTTGGAAGTGCTGACCATCAGCGCTTCGGCTGGCGCCTGAGTCCCAGCTGCCGCCACGAACGGCGGCGTCCGTTGGCACTGGGCACCGCACCTTCCGCCGCCGCAGCGGTGGAAGCGTCACGCCGTGGGCGGCGTACGGCGCGCATGGCCGCGCCGGCGACGCGACCGTGCAACGGCTGACGCAGGCCGAGGCGGCGTGCGGCGACACCGTGGGCGCGCTTGATGGCGCGGCGGTCGGCGCCCGTGACGGTCCACGCCTCGGGGTGCTTGGACAGCCACACGTACCGGCGCACCGAGTACGGCAGGTGTGCCAGGTACACGACCATCGCGATGATCAGTGCCACCAACGGGTACGTGATGATCGCGGCGGCCAGCAGTCCGATGAGGACCAGCAGCGGTGCCACCGCGCGCGGCGGCACCTTCACGGTCTTCACGGAGAGCGTCGGGATGCGGGACACCAGCAGCATCGCGACCACGACGGTCCAGACGCCGACGGCGATCGGCTCGTTCCACCAGCCGTCGACGCGCACCTGCTCCTCGATGATGAGCGGGAGCAACAGCAACAGGCCGCCTGCCGGAGCGGGGACGCCGACGAAGAACTCCTTCGCGAACGGCGGTTGTTCCTTCTCCAGCAACGTGTTGAAGCGGGCCAGGCGGACCACCATGCAGACCGCGAAGATCAGCGCGATGACCCAGCCGGCGCGGCTGCCCTCGAACTTCCAGAGGTAGATCGCGAGCGCGGGTGCGACGCCGAACGAGATGGCATCGGCCAGCGAGTCGAGCTCCGCGCCCATCTTCGACGTCGCGTCCAGCATGCGGGCGATGCGGCCGTCCAGGCCGTCGAACACGGCCGCTGCCGCGATCGCGGCGATGGCCGCGCCCCACATGCCGACGTTCGCGAAGTGCACTGCGGACAGGCCCGAGCACATGGCCAGGACCGTGATCGCGTTCGGCAGCAGGCGAACGCCGGGCCCGCTGGGCGCCATCAGGCCTCCGGGAGTTCGGCGAGAACGGTCTCGCCGCCGATCGTGCGCTGGCCGGCCTCGACCAGGACACGGCTGCCGCGCGGGACGTAGAGGTCGACGCGCGAACCGAAGCGGATCAGGCCGTAGGTCTGACCGGCGGTGACCTTCTCGCCCTCGGCGACCTCGCACACGATGCGGCGCGCGACCAGGCCGGCGATCTGCACGACGACGAGGTCGTGGCCGTCGACGGTGCGCAGCCACACGGTGTTGCGCTCGTTCTCCTCGGAGGCCTTGTCGAGGTCGGCCGAGAGGAACTTGCCGGGGTGGTACGAGACCTGGACGACCTCGCCGTCCGCGGGCACGCGCTGCACGTGCACGTCGAAGACCGAGAGGAACACGCTGACGCGCGTCATCGGCTGCGAGCCGAGGCCGAGCTCGGCGGGCGGGACGGCGTCGACCACGTGCGAGACGGTGCCGTCGGCCGGGGCCACGGCGAGGTTCGGACGGGTCGGCGTCACGCGCTTCGGCTCGCGGAAGAACCACGCCACCCACGCCGTGACCAGCGCGAGGACGACGCCCAGGCGCTTGAAGCGCAGCCGGACGAGGAGGGTCGCGATCGCCGCACCGGCGACGAACGGGCGCCCAGCCGGGTGCATCGGCGGCACCATGCCGCGCGCGAGTTCGAGGAAGTGGGAGACGGGCTTCTCGCTGCTCATCGTGTCTGTGGGTTCCGTAGCTTCCGTGGATTGTCGGGCGGCATCACGCTACGGCAACACGCCAAACCGCCCATCGGGACTGCCGGAAAGACAAGTGGCCGGTAGGCCCGTGCATCCCCCGACGAACGCACGGGCCCGACCGGCACCTGCGGTCAGTGTAATCCCCGTCACATGGCGTTAACAACGTCGCTGGGTGAGCGTTCCGTCACAATCCGTCGATGCCGAGGGCCCGCAGCCTGAAGCGGACGTTCGGCACCTGGTTAGCGTCACGCACAGCCGGTGCGACCAGGTCTTCCGGGTAGACCGCAGCTCCGTCCGGCATCCGCAGCACGAACAGTCCGCCCCAGTTGAGTTCCAGCGTCGCGCGGTTAGCGGATACGAGCATGTCAGCGACCATGCACCCGAAGAGTTCCGTCACGGCGTCGACGGCGGCCTCGTGCACCTCGGCCTGGGTCAGCGACGCGTCCACCGGTGCTCCGGTCAGCTTGTGCAGCTGCGCGCCCTCCAACGCCCTGAGCACGTCGGCGACCGTCTCGCCGACCTTGCTCACCCTGCCCGCGTGCCGCAGCAGGTCGGCGTGACGGCGGACCAGCACCGGCCCGGCCAGCGGGGCGAGCTCCTCCCAGGTGATCGGCGGCCCCTGCACGCCGACCAGCGCCGCGACCTCCTCCGGTGGCGTGCCGCCGAGCAACGGCCACGACGAGCGCTCGTCCATCGCCTCGGCGACGCCACCGGTCCGCGGGTGCTGCCGCGCGATGGTGGCCACCCGTTCCCGGATCGGCGGGTGGCTGTTGAACACCGACGACGGTTCCTGCGCGGCCAGCAGCGGTTCGATCTCGCGCAGCTGGTGCACGCGTCGCGGGTGGTCGAGGTAGGCGCGGAAGCCCTCCAGCAACGGAGGCGTGCGCCCTGCCAGCACGGCCAGCGACACGTACCAGCGCTTGTAGTCCTCCCAGGCGACGCCCAGCGGGCCGCCGCGCAGCAACGACCGCGTCGACGCCTCGCGGCCGGCCGCCGCCACGGACACCTCGTCGGCGAAGCGCTCGTGCTTGCGGCTCTCCGAGGCCGCGGCCAGCGCGTACAGCTTCGCCCACGCGTAGAGGACGCCGACGAAGGCGGTGTCCGTCCTCGACACCAGCCCGAGGGCGGTCTGCGCGCGGGAGGTGAGCGCGGAGACCCGCGTGTGTCCACCGCCGTAGTGGCCGAGCTCGTGCGCGAGCACCGACCTCAGTTCGCCGATCGTCATCCCGGCCAGCCACGGCAGGCCGAGCTCCATGTACCGGGCGCCCCGGCGTTCCCACACAGCCGCGTTCGCCTTGTCGACGAGCCGGAGCTCGTCCGGACTGCGGGTGCCCGCGATCACCGCGAGCTCGTCGACGTGCTGCCACAGCTCCGGGTGCGTCGCGCGGGTCAGCGGGACTCCCTCCGCCCGCGGGCGCGCCCAGACCGCCACGACGACCGCGTACAGCATCGGTGCGCCCACCAGGAGCGCCAGCGCCACGAGCCACCAGCCGCCCTCGGTCTGTCCCCGGCCGAAGAGGACGGCCGCGAGCACACCCAACCCCGTGACGATGCCCGCCGCGAGCACGAAGAACCCGGCGAGCATCACCAACGCCAGCGCTGCTCTCATGTCCTGCTTCCCCCAGAGATCGTTCTGCCTGCTACTGCAGGTATCTCACGGTGACCTCTGCTCCCGCAGCCAGTTCGGTCACGTCCTCCGGCACCTCGATCAGGCAGTTCGACAGCGCGAGCGCCGACAGCAGGTGCGATCCCGGACCGCCGACGGGCGTCACGACCTGGCCGGACGACGGGTCGTGCAGGCCGCGCCGGAACTGCGTCTTGCCCGCCGGAGAGGTCAGACCCGTCGTGATCCTGGCCTGTGCGGTAGGGCGTTCGGTCTGCTCGTGACCCATGGACGCCAGCAGCGCCGGCCGCACGAACACCTCGAACGACACCTGCGCGCTCACGGGGTTGCCCGGCAGCGACAGCACCGGCACGCCCTCGTACCGGCCGGAGCCCTGCGGCCCGCCCGGCTGCATCGCGACCTTGATGAACTGCATGTCGTGGTCCGCGAGGGCGTCCTTGACCACCTCGTACGCGCCCGCGCTGACCCCGCCGGACGTCATGATCACGTCCACCGAGCCCAGGTACGGCTTCAGCGCCTGGTGGAACGCCTCGACGTCGTCCGGCACGAACCGCAGCTGGATCGCGACGCACCCCGCGTCCCGCACCGAGGAGGCGAGCATCATGCCGTTCGACTCGTAGATCTGGCCGAGCTCCAGCGGCCGGCCCGGTTCGACCAGCTCGGAGCCCGTCGACAGGACCAGCACGCGCGGGCGGCGGCGCACCGGCAGCTCGGGCAGGCCGAGGGCGGAGGCGAGGCCGAGCGTGGACGGGCGCAGCACGGTGCCCGCGGCCAGCACCGCGTCGCCCTTCCGCACGTCGTCGCCGCCGGTGCGGATGTTCTGGCCGGGCTCCACGGCCCGGTTGATCGTCACGGTCTCGGTGCCGCCGTCGGTCCACTCGACCTGGACCACCGCGTCCGCGCCGGGCGGCAGCGGGGCGCCGGTCATGATCCGCTGCACCGTGCCGGGCTCCAGCGGGTTCAGCTCCGTGCGGCCCGCCGGGATGTCGTCGGCCACCACGAGACGGACCGTCTCGTCTCGTGCGGGACTGTCTACGGCTCCGACGAGACGGACCGTCTCGTCTCGGCGGAGGTCGGCGGCACGCACCGCGTACCCGTCCATCGCGGAGTTGTCGAACGGCGGCAGGTCCAGCGGCGCGATGACGTCGGCGGCGAGCACGAGCCCGAGGCACTCCTCGAGCGGGAGCTGCAGCACGGGCATCGACCCGACGAGCTCCGCGACGCGCTTGCGGTGTTCGGCGACAGTGGTGGGGGACACGACTGCATACTGCCAACGTCGCGGTGGCCGTGACGACCGCTCTGCCCCGTTTCCTCCCGGAGGTGTTGTTAGTGCAGGTCAGGACCAGGCACACACCGACGTTCGGCGTGGCGAGGCTCGTTCTCGCGCCCGGCGAGGCGGTGCTGGCCGACCCGCTGACCATCGCGGCCACCAGCTACGGGCTCGCCGTCGAGGTGAAGGGCGCGGGCGCCAAGGCCGTCGCGCTGTGCACCGCGGGCACGGAGGGCGGCTGGATCGACGCGGCGCCCGTGCTGCCGGGGGACCTGCACCAGGTCGAGCTCGACGGGACGCACGGCTGGTGCCTCGCCCGGCACAGCTGGATCGCGTCGAGCAGCACGGTCGCGATGAACCCGGAGGCGCCGCCGATGCAGGCGATCTTCGGGGGCGCCGAGGGCTTCATGAACTACGCGCACGGCCAGGGCGCGGTGGTGCTCGCCTGCTACGGCGCGCTCGACCTCGTGACGCTGGAAGCGGGAGAAGCGGTGACCATCAGCAGCGATCACGTCGTGGCGTTCGCGGACACCGTGCAATGCCGTCTTCGGCCATCGGCACCGGATGGCGTGCAATCCATTCAGACAGGTGAGGGCCTGGTGTTCGACTTCGCCGGTCCCGGTGCCGTGCTGACCCAGGCGCGCGGTCCCCGCCGGCTCACCACCTGGTTGCGCGCCAACGGAGTCAGCCCTCGTTCATGACTCCGTAAGGAGGTATCCGCGTGAGATTTCTTCTTTTAGCGTTGCGTTCTGCGCTTTGCGCGTGATGCGTGATCTGAAGGAGGACGTCTTGGCTCTCGGTACCGTCAAGTGGTTCAACTCCGAAAAGGGATACGGCTTCATCGCGACCGATGGCGGGCCCGACGTGTTCGTGCACTACTCGGCGATCCAGATGGAAGGCTTCCGGACGCTCTCAGAAGGCGACCGGGTGGAGTTCGAGGTGCAGGCGGGCCGGGACGGGCGCAGCCAGGCCTCGGACGTGCGCCGCGCCAGTTAGAACCGACCTGATCACAGCTTGGGCCAACCCCCGGCACGCCGATCCGGCCGGACGTTAGGCTGCCTTGCGTGTCGGAGGACCTGAGCGGACGGCGAATCGCCCATTACCGGATCGACGGTGTGCTGGGTCGCGGTGGCATGAGCGTGACGTACCGGGCCACGGACGTGAGACTGGGCCGGAAGGTCGCGCTCAAGGTCATCGGTGAGCACCTGGCGCCCGACGCGGAGTTCCGCGAGCGGTTCGTCGACGAGGCGCGCAACACCTCCGCGATCGACCACGCGAACATCGTGCCGCTGTACGACTTCGACGAGGTCGACGGCCTGCTCTACATCGCGATGCGGCTCGTGGACGGCCAGGACCTGTCCGGGCACATCAAGGAGGGGCCGCTCACCCCCGCGCGCACGTTGTCGCTGCTCGCCCAGGTGGCCGAAGCGCTCGACATGCTGCACGGCAAGGGCCTCGTGCACCTCGACGTGAAGCCGGCCAACGTGCTGGTGACCCAGAAGGAGGGCGTGCGCGAGCACGTCTACGTCGCCGACTTCGGCCTGACCCGCCGCGGCGCCACCGGCCACCGCACCCGAACGGGTGATTTCCTCGGTTCGCCGACCTACGCGGCGCCGGAGCACCTGCGCGGCGAGCCCGTCGACGGCCGCACCGACCAGTACGCGCTCGCGTGCATGCTTTTCGCCTGCCTCTCCGGCCGTCCGCCGTTCCAGGGCGGCGTGCAGGAGGTCATCGCGGGCCACCTCAGCAACGTCGTGCCCGCGCTGTCCCAGGTCGTGGCGTTGCCGCCGGCGATCGACGACGTGATCCGCAAGGGCACCTCGAAGGACCCGGCGCAGCGGTACGCGAACTGCGCCGAGCTCGTCAACGCCGCCCGCGTCGCTCTCGCCGGGGTCGCGCAGGGCTCGGCTCCCGCTCAACTCGGGCCGCAGTCCGGCTCGTTCCCCGCTCAACCGCCGGTCTCCGGGCCGATGCCGGTGCAGCAGGGCCAGTACCAGGGCTACCAGCAGCAGTTGCAGGACCCGGTCCGGCTGCGCCCGCCGAACCAGGTGGGAGTGAGCGCGTTCACGTCGTCCGGCAGGAAAGAACGTCCCGCGTGGTTCGCGCCGGTGATCGCGGCCGCCGTGGCGATCGTGGTGATCATCATCGTGGTCGTCATCCTTTCGCCTGGTGACGAGCCCGCGAGGCAGCCCAAGACGAGCTCGGCGCCGTCGCTGAACATCGGCGACGAGACGACCTCGAACAAGCCGCTGCCGACCTCTGTGCCGGTGCGCACATCACGCTGAAAGTCCCCTGGGAGTCCTCCGGGTTCGCTTGCACTCGACGTGCCCGAGTGCTAAACACGAACTAGCACTCGGCAACGTCGAGTGCCAAGTAGTGAGGCTAGGACTGGTGAGGCCCTCCGGGGTCGTCCGTCGCGGGCACCGAGCCTGGCCACGCGAATCGTGTTCCGCTGCGGGCGTGTGCTCGCAGTGGCCCAGAAACCACATAGGCGGAGGAACACACCGCAATGGCCAAGATGATTGCGTTCGACGAGGAAGCCCGTCGCGGTCTCGAGCGCGGGATGAACATCCTCGCTGACGCCGTCAAGGTGACGCTCGGCCCCAAGGGCCGCAACGTCGTGCTCGAGAAGAAGTGGGGCGCGCCGACCATCACCAACGATGGTGTCTCCATCGCGAAGGAGATCGAGCTCGAGGACCCGTGGGAGAAGATCGGGGCCGAGCTCGTCAAGGAGGTCGCGAAGAAGACCGATGACGTCGCTGGTGACGGCACCACCACCGCGACGGTGCTCGCCCAGGCGCTGGTTCGCGAGGGCCTGCGCAACGTGGCCGCGGGTGCGAACCCGCTCGGCCTCAAGCGCGGCATCGAGCAGGCCGTCGAGGCCATTGCCGAGCAGCTGCTGAAGAACGCCAAGGAGATCGAGACGAAGGAGCAGATCGCTGCTACCGCGTCCATCTCCGCCGCTGACCCCACGATCGGCGAGCTCATCGCCGAGGCGATGGACAAGGTCGGCAAGGAAGGCGTCATCACCGTCGAGGAGAGCAACACCCTCGGGCTCGAGCTGGAGCTCACCGAGGGCATGCGCTTCGACAAGGGCTACATCTCCGGTTACTTCGTGACCGACCCCGAGCGTCAGGAAGCGACCCTCGAGGACCCGTACATCCTGCTGTTCGGCTCCAAGATCTCCACGGTCAAGGACCTGCTCCCGCTCCTCGAGAAGGTCATGCAGGGCGGCAAGCCGCTGCTGATCATCTCGGAGGACGTCGAGGGCGAGGCCCTGGCGACCCTGGTCGTCAACAAGATCCGTGGCACCTTCAAGTCCGTCGCCGTCAAGGCGCCCGGCTTCGGTGACCGCCGCAAGGCCATCCTCCAGGACATCGCCACCCTCACCGGTGGCCAGGTCATCACCGAGGACGTCGGCCTGAAGCTGGAGAACGCCGACATCTCGCTGCTGGGCAAGGCCCGCAAGGTCGTCGTCACGAAGGACGAGACGACCATCGTCGAGGGTGCCGGTGACGCCGACCAGATCCAGGGTCGCGTCAACCAGATCCGCGCCGAGATCGAGAAGTCGGACTCCGACTACGACCGCGAGAAGCTCCAGGAGCGCCTCGCCAAGCTCGCCGGCGGCGTCGCCGTCATCAAGGCGGGCGCGGCCACCGAGGTCGAGCTCAAGGAGCGCAAGCACCGCATCGAAGACGCGGTCCGCAACGCCAAGGCCGCCGTCGAAGAGGGCATCGTCGCCGGTGGTGGCGTCGCGCTGCTGCAGGCCGCCGAGGTCGCCTTCGCGGGCCTGAAGCTCACGGGCGACGAGGCCACTGGCGCCAACATCGTCAGGGTCGCCGTCGAGGCTCCGCTGAAGCAGATCGCCATCAACGCCGGCCTCGAAGGCGGCGTCGTGGTCGAGCGCGTCAAGTCCCTCCCCTCGGGCGAGGGCCTGGACGCCGCGACCGGCGAGTACAAGGACCTGATCAAGGCCGGCATCATCGACCCGGCCAAGGTCACGCGCTCCGCGCTGCAGAACGCCGCGTCCATCGCCGCCCTGTTCCTGACGACGGAAGCCGTCGTCGCGGACAAGCCGGAGAAGAACGCCGCGCCCGCCGCGCCGGACGCCGGCGGCATGGACTTCTGAGTCCGTCCGCTCCGCACCACCTCTGAAAGGCCCGGTTCGCTTCGGCGAGCCGGGCCTTTCGGCATGCCGGGGCTTCGGGTGAGCGAATGCGATGCTGTGGTCAGGGGTGCGCATGGCGTCGTTCGAAGAGGTGTCAGCCGAGCTGAACCGGGTGGTCGCCAAGTCCGAAGAGGTGGCAGCGGCCCTGGAACAGGCCGGGCAGCTCGCTGACGAGGCCGTGCAGCTGTTGACGGCTGTCATGCGGGGAGCGGGCCAGCTCGAGGGCGAGTTCGGCCAAGCGGTGCAGCAGTGGTCGGAAGTCGCCACGAGAGCCGCGGAGTTGTCCCAGGCCGTCACAGCGGTCCGACAACGCGTCGAGAGTTACCGCAGGACTCTTGAAGCCGACCGGGCTTCGTCGAACGCGGCAGGTCCCACGGCATCGGCTGGGCCGCCTTCGAGCCTCCCGCCGACAACGTGGATCGAGCGCCAGCGCGCACAACTCCCGACCTACGTCACCAGCGGCTTCCATCGCGACGAGGAGGGGCACGGCGATCTGGTCCAGAGCGGAGCCGAGCCCAATGGCGAAGACAGAGCCATCGCCCAGCACCTGGTCGCCATCGGCCGGGTGCGCCCGCGGACGTTCCCGACCGCGGCCCAGCACGTGGAGATCAAGGTGGGGTGGCGCATGCGCACATCTGGTGTCCGGCGCGCCGAGGTGGTGGTGAACAACCGGCTCTGCGAGGGGCCGCTGTCCTGCTTCGAGCTGCTGCCTTTGTTGCTCCTGCCAGGGCAAACGCTGGTGGTGCACGATCCGGTAAGGTCCCACACGTTCCAGGGGAAAGGCACCCGGTGAGCTACACACTTGATGTCTGGTACTACCGCGACGACGACGTCGCCAGGCCTGCGAACGTTCCCGTGGCCGTCACCTCCAGCTCCGAATTGCAGGAGCTGTTGGAATACCTGCTGACGCACGAGCAACCGCATCCGCCGCAGATCGTCGCCCGTGAGCGTCCAAGGGTCGGTCCGTACGAAGAGCCGGACACCCTGATCAAAGTCGCCGTGGCGATTCCCGAGCTGCAGGGCGCACTGCTGTTCCTCAGCCCGCAGTCCTGGGAACCGCCGGCAGATGGGGACGACTCGACCGGCGTGTACGCCACCCGTGGCGACCAGTCGATGTCGGACTCGCCGACCTTGTACGTCGACACCGACACGAAGACGCCGTTTCCGCCGAATTCGGCATTGCCGCTCGCCCGAATCCTCGCAGCACTGGAGGAGTTCCGTCAGACCGGAGAACGTCCGACCTGTGTGGACTGGCAGGAGTCGGACGTTTCCTGAGTGGCGAGACCCCCGCGACAACAAAGGCAATGGCGTGTGAACCAAGACCTGCCGGGAATCAACCCGGCTCGGCACGGCCTGCCCAGCCACCTGCGCAAGGCGACCGAAAGCGCGGCAGGCAACCGCCCCGCTGGAACGGCGACCAACAATCAAAAGTCAGCCCGTGACCAACCCCAGAACCCCAGAAAAACCGAAAACAACCCCAAAACTCAAAGCATGATCGTGGGCGTGACAACAGTCCGCCCAGGCTCCCCGCGAGAATTCACCAAATGCACCAGGATCTGAGTAGTCCCAGCCGGCACATCGGGAAGAACGAACCGCCCGCCATCATCAGCCCGCGTACAGGACGACTGATGATCGGCCACCCGCACCTCGACCTCGTGCTCCCCGGCCGGCACCAGCCACCCGTCGATCCGGTGCCGTGACCCGGTCGAGGTGAAGTTCACCATCAACGTCAGGTTGTCCACGGTGAAGGTGATCGTGCCGGTCTGCCCGCCCCGGACACCGGCGAACGAGCCGGCGCGTTCCCACCGGGCGACTTCGACGTCCAGGGACTCCAGGGCGATCGCGAACTTCACGCGGTCCACCAGGTCGGCGGGTGGCGGGTCCAGTTCGTCGACGAGCCTGTTCAGTTCGGAGAGGACTGCGGTGTCCTCGGGGCCCCTGCGGTCGTCGCGCGGGTCGATCTCGGTCACCGCGATCCTCCTTCCGTCTCCAGGTAGTTGCGCAGCAGAGTCAGACACCGTCCCCTGGTCGGACCGATGCTGCCGTGGGGCATGGCCAGTGCCTCGGCGACTGCTCGGTACTCCGCGCGGCCCGCGAGCACGGTGAGTCGCAGCAGTTCCTGGCACCTCGTGGTGAGGCGGCCGAACGCGAGCCACAAGCGGCGGTCGCGGTCGTCCAGGAGCGTCACGTCCTCGGGCAGGCCGGTGTCGGACTCGAGCTGTTCGGCGTATTCGTCGGACAGGTGCGTCTCACGCTTGTTGGGTGTCCAAGTTCGGCGCGCTTCACGCCTCGTGGTGACAACCAGGTAGCCGACCAGGGCTTTTGGCTCGTTGATGTTCTCGATGTTCTTCAAGAACGCGAGCCACACGGTCTGCACGACGTCTTCCGCGGCGGTTCGGTCGAGGCCCTGTCCGCGCGCCACGTGCCACAGCAGCGGAGTCAGCTCGTCCACCAGAACGTTCAGCGCGTCCCGGTTGCCCTCGCGTGCCGCCGTCACGCACACCGCGTGTCGTTCGGTGCCTTCAAGCCCGTCCCACGGCGGACGGTCATCCGCCGTGTGCAGCTCGTCCATGCAGCACCTCCGATCGGCCGCCCTGTCAGCGCCGTCCGCCAACTCATGAAGGGCTAACTGGGCGGTAGATACCAAATTCACTCGATTGGAGCAGTATCGCCGCCAAGATGGCCTCATCTTCCTCCGGGTACGCCAGCGGCCCGTGAATCCCCCTCCGAGTCACGGGCCGCCAGTGGTGGGAGCCCGCGCCGGCCGGCACCCCTCGAACCGGCTGACGCGTGCTCCACGCCTGAACAAAGCGCTCATCGGGAAAGAGCGGAATGCAGGCGAGCAGATACAGCCTCCGACGCACCGGACGGCCCGCGCGCTCCCGATTCGCGAAAGCACATGAAGAAGACCGTTATGGTCTAGACCATGCCGATTCTCGAAGTGATCGCACTGGACGCGCAGGACGCCGTGGCCGCACAGGCGGGCGGCGCCGACCGGCTCGAACTGGTCGCCGACATGGCCTCGGACGGCCTCACGCCGTCGGTCGCCACCTTCAAGGAGGTCCTCGCGTCCGTCGACATCCCCGTCCGCGTGATGCTCAGGGACGCCAAGGGGTTCGCGCCCGCCGACCTGAAGCAGCTGCGCCGGGCGGCGGCCGAACTCAGGGAGGCCGGCGCCACCGAGTTCGTCCTCGGCTTCCTCGACGCGGGCGGTGAGATCGACGAGGGCGTCACGCTCAACCTCGCCGCCGAACTGGAGGGGTGCGCCTGGACCTTCCACCGCGCGCTCGACAACTCCAACGACGTCTTCCGGTCCTGGGCGACCGTGCAGACCCTCGGGTGCGACACCGTGCTCGCCGCCGGCAGCGCGAAGGGCGTCGAGGACGGCATCGAGAACCTGAAGGAGCTCGTCGCCCAGGCTCCGCCCGCGCTGCTCGTCGGCGGCGGTCTGCAGGCCCGGCACGTGCCGGAACTGCTGGCGGCGGGCGTGAACGGATTTCACGTCGGCAGCGCCGTTCGTCCGTCCGGATGGGACTCCCCGGTCGATTCGGCATCAGTTCGGGAATGGGTCAATCGTCTGGTCTAGACCCTTGCCCTAGTCCGTTCTACAGTCACGTTGCTTCCTGTGAAATAGCTGTTGCAACATACGCAACGTGAAGGGCGCGACGACGATGCGGATGAAGACACTTGTGGCGGTGCTGGGCGTGGGCGCGGTGGTCGCCTGCGCACCGGTGCAGTCGGGACCGACGAGCTCGGGCACGGACGAACAGACGGGACAGCTGCGGGTCTGGCTGTTCGACGAGGTCAACCGCGGCCCCAAGGAGGCCGTGGTCAAGGAGGCGATCTCCGAGTTCCAGGGCAAGCACAGCGGCGTCACCGTCGACGTGCAGTACATCCAGGTGTCCAGCCGGGCGGAACGCTTCAAGGCCGCCTTCAGCGACCCGAAGAGCGCCCCGGACGTCGCCGAGTTCGGCAACACCGACCTCGCGGGCTACGTCTCCGCGGGCGGGTTCTCCGAGCTCGACCTGGGCAAGTGGGACGAGTCGAAGGACCTGGTCCCGTCGATCCTCGACACGGCCAAGGTCGACGGCAAGACGTACGGCGTCCCGTGGTTCGTCGGCGTGCGCGCGTTGTACTACCGCACGGACGTGTTCACCGAGCTCGGCCTCAAGCCGCCGGCGACGCTCGACGAGATCGCGCCGCTCGCGCGTGAGATCCGGCAGAAGAAGCCGGAGCTGATCGGCATCTCGGCCGGCGGCAAGTACCTGTTCGCCGCGCTGCCGTTCATCTGGGCGCAGGGCGGGGACATCGCCAAGTCCGACGGTGGCAAGTTCACCGCCGCGATCGACAGCGCCGAGTCCAAGGCCGGTGTCGCCCAGTACACCGAGCTGATCAAGGACGACATCTGCCCGCCCGCCACCTGCGCGGGCAACGGCGGTGACGCGAGCGTCGAGGCGTTCCGCGCGGGCAAGGCCGCGATGACCATCGGCGGCGACTTCAACCGCAAGTCGGTCGACGCGTCCAGCGCCGCCGGCAAGTACGGCGTCGTGCCGCTGCCCGGCAAGACCAAGGGCTCGGTCGCACCCGCGTTCGCCGGTGGCAACCTGCTCGGCGTCATGAAGGGCACGCAGCGCAAGACGCTCGCCAACGAGTTCACGCAGCTGCTCGCGTCGAAGAAGTACCAGCAGAAGATGTACACGGCCATGGGCAACCTGCCGACGTTCAGCGACGTGCAGAAGCAGGTCGCGGAGTCCGACAAGTTCCTGGAGCCGTTCACCAAGACCCTGCAGTCCGGCACGAAGTTCGTCCCCGTCACGCCGGCGTGGGCGAAGATCGAGGCGCAGACCGTGGTGCCGACGATGCTCCAGGAGATCGTCACCGGCGCGAAGAACGTCGACACGGCCACCGCGGACGCCGCCAAGACGATGAACGCGGCCTTCACGTCGTGAGCATGACGGCCAAAGGCCAGGGGCGGACCGCGTTCGCCTACCTGGCTCCAGCGCTGCTGATCCTCGGGGGCCTGCTGGCCTACCCGATCTACCAGCTGGTGCTCATCTCGCTCTACGACTACGGCCAGGAACAGGTGAGCGGCGGCGCGCCGCTCGAGTTCCTCGGTCTCGGGAACTACCGGAACCTGCTGGGCAACCAGCAGTTCTGGGGTGTGCTCGGGCAGACCGTCGCCTTCGCGGCGGTCTGCGTGGTCGGCACGTTGCTAGTGGGCGCGTTCCTCGCGATCCTCGCCACGAGGGTCCGCACCTGGGTCCGGATGACGTTGTTCCTGGCGGCGCTCGGCGCGTGGTCCACGCCCGCCGTCGCCGGCTCGACGATCTGGCTCTTCCTGTTCGACGCGAACTTCGGGTTCGTGAACGAGGTCCTGGGCATCCAGGGCTTCTCCTGGACGTTCGACAAGTGGACGGCGTTCGGACTCGTCGCGGCACAGGTGATCTGGTGCTCGTTCCCGTTCGTCATGGTGACGCTCTTCGCGGGCATCAAGGCGATTCCGGGCGAGGTGCTGGAGGCCGCCGCGCTGGACGGCGCGTCGGCGTTCCGCACGGCGTGGAGCGTCACGCTCCCGTTGCTGAAGTCGATCATCCTCGTGGTGACGATCCAGTCGATCATCTGGGACTTCAAGGTCTTCACGCAGATCTACGTGATGACCAACGGCGGCGGCATCGCCGGGCGCAACCTCGTGCTCAACGTCTACGCCTACCAGCAGGCGTTCGCGGCGTCGGAGTACGGACTGGGCGCGGCCATCGGTGTCGTGATGACCGTGCTGCTGCTGGGAATCACGATGTTCTACCTCCGCGCGCTGCGGCGGTCGGGGGAGGTCCTGTGAGGCGCTGGCTGACCGAGGGCTTCGTCCTCATCATCGCCGCGGTGGTGGCGTTCCCGCTGTTCTGGATGGTGCTCAGCGCCTTCAAGCCGGCGGACGAGATCATCTCGGCCGACCCGGTGCCGTGGACGACGCGGCCGACGCTCGACAGCTTCACACGGGCGCTGACCGTCGCGAACTTCGGGCGCTACTTCATGAACAGCATCATCGTCGCGTTGATCGTGGTCGCCCTGAGCATCCTGATCTCGTTCCTCGCGGCGACCGCGCTGACCCGCTTCCGGTTCCGCAGCCGCACGACGTTGCTGATCATGCTGCTGGTCGTGCAGATGGTGCCGGTCGAGGCGTTGACCGTGCCGTTGTTCTTCCTGATGCGGTCCGTCGGCGACAGCGTGCCGGTGTTCGGCCTGAACCACCTGGGCTCGCTCGTGCTGGTGCACCTGGCTTTCAGCCTGCCGTTCGCGATCTGGATGCTGCGGGGCTTCGTCGCCGCGGTGCCGGTAGAACTGGAGGAGGCCGCCACCCTGGACGGCGCCTCGCGGTTCCGGTTCCTGTGGCAGGTGCTGTTCCCGCTCGTCGCGCCCGGCCTGGTGGCGACGTCGGTGCTGTCGTTCATCCACGCCTGGAACGACTTCCTGTTCGCCAAGACGTTCATCATCTCGGCCGTGGAGAACCAGACCCTGCCGCTGGCTCTCCAGGTGTTCGTCAAACCCGACCAGAACGATTGGGGCGCGATCATGGCGGGCTCCACCCTGATGACCATCCCCGTGCTCATCTTCTTCGTGCTCGTGCAACGCCGGCTCGTGTCCGGCCTCGCGGGGGCGGTGAAGGGATGAACCTGCTGCCACGCCCGGTGTCCTACGTGGACGGCGGAAGGCTTTGCGAGTACAAGGGCTGGGAGACCGTCCTCGTCGACGGTCCTCCCGGCGGCTACCGGCTGCTCTCGTCGGACGACGGTGTGCTGATCGAGGCGAACGACGCGGCCGGCGAGATGAACGCGCTGCAGACGCTGCGGCAGCTGCTCGGCGCTCAGGCGTTCCGGGCCGCGGGGGAGAAGCCGTCGGTCATCCCCGCCTGCGAGGTCGTCGACTACCCGCGGTTCGAGTGGCGTGGCGTGATGCTGGACGTCTCGCGGCACTTCCTGCCCAAACGGGAGGTTCTGCGGTACGTCGAGCTGCTGTCGGTGCACAAGCTCAACGTCCTGCACCTGCACCTCACCGACGACCAGGGCTGGCGCTTCGAGGTGAAGCGCTACCCGAAGCTCACCGAGGTCGGGTCGTGGCGGGAGGACTCGCGGTTCGGCGACCGGCGTTCCGCGGGCATGGAAGGCCGTCCGCACGGCGGTTTCTACACGCAGGAGGACCTGCGGGAGATCGTCGAGTACGCACGGGCGCGGCACGTCACGGTGATCCCGGAGATCGACGTCCCCGGTCACTCGCAGGCGGCGATCGCGGCCTATCCGGAACTGGGCGTGCACGGCGGCGGCGTCTGGACCGACTGGGGCGTCAACGAACGCGTGCTCAACACGGACGAGTCCACAGTGGACTTCTACCGGAACGTGTTCGACGAGCTGATGGACGTCTTCCCGGCGGAGGTCATCGGGCTCGGCGGCGACGAGGCGCCCGGCCACGAGGACGGCGTGCTGGTCCGGGCCGTCGCGGAGCACGTCGTGAGCAAGGGCCGGCGACCGTACGGGTGGGACGAGGTCCTGGACGCGCGTCCGCTGCCTGCCGGCACGGTCGTCGCGTCGTGGCGCGGCGTCGAGGGCGGCATCACGGCGCTGGGCGAGGGCCACGACGTGGTCATGTGCCCTGAGCAGCACGTCTACCTGGACTACCGGCAGTCGGACTCGCCGGACGAACCGATCCCGGTGGGAACGGTGACCACGCTGGAGGACGTCTACGCGTGGGAGCCGGTGCCCGAAGGCCTCACGGGCGAGGAGCCCGGACGGCTGCTGGGCGCGCAGGCGAACATCTGGACGGAGCACCTCGACTCGGCCCGGCGGGTGGACTACGCGGCGTTCCCGAGGCTGGCCGCGTTCGCCGAGGTCGTGTGGTCCCCGGCGGAGAAGGATCCCGGGTTCGTGCGGCGGCTGCGGGAGCACCACCTCCCCCGGCTCGACGCCCTGGGGGTGGAGTACCGGCCCCTCAACGGTCCCCACCCCTGGCAACGGCTACCCGGCGTGCCCGGTTTCCCACGGTGATCACATCGCAGCGTCTTCCTCGGGCATGAGGATCCAGGCGGCGACGTACAGGAGGGCTCCGGTGCCGAACCCGAGCAGCGTCGCCGCCACGAGGATGATCCGCAGGATCGCGGCGTCCACCCCGATCATCTTGGCGACGCCACCGCAGACGCCGGCGAGCATCTTGTCGCTGCGGCTCCTGCGGAGCTTCTTGACCTGGGCTGTCGCGTCGTTGAGCACGTTGTTCGTCATGCACCGAGATTCGCCGGTTTCGAGCTCCGGCACATCGGTGACCACCCCGAAACCGACCCTGATCCGGGGCGGCGACCCCAGGGGTCAGTCGAGGCAGAACTCGTTGCCTTCAACGTCCTGCATCACGATGCAGGACTCGTTCTCCTCGTCGGCCTCCATCACGCGCACGCACACCGCGCCGATCGCCTCCAGCCGGGCCCGCTCGGCCTGGAGCGTGGCGAGACGTTCGGCACCGACGAGCCCCGTGCCCGCCCGCACGCAGACGTGCACCCGGTTCTTCACGACCTTGCCCTCGGGAACGCGCTGGAAGTAGAACCGCGGGCCCTCACCCGTCGGGTCGGCGACCGCGGACCACGAACCGTCGCTCTCCGGCGGAGCGTCGTACCCGAGCACCTGGCTCCAGAACTCGGCGACGCGAACGGGTTCCGCGCAGTCGAACGTGATCTGGACCTTCTTGATCGACCCCATCCGTCCAGGTTAGTCGTACCCTGAGGCCCATGCAGTCCCCTGAGGAACTGGCGTCGGGGCTCGACGCCGCGGGGTACCTGCCGGACGGCGGGATCGCCACGGCGGCGTTCCTCGCGGTCCGGATGGGGCGGCCGCTGTTCCTCGAAGGCGAGCCCGGCACCGGCAAGACCTCGCTCGCGCTCGCGCTGGCCAAGTCGATGGACGTGCCGCTGATCCGCCTGCAGTGCCACGAGGGCATCGACGCCACACAGGCCCTGTACGACTGGGACTACCCGCGTCAGCTCATGCACCTGCGGGTGCTGGAGACGCGCGGCGAGGTGGACGAGGCGTCCCTCTACACGCGACGGTTCCTGTTGGCCAGACCACTGCTGCAGGCGTTGGAGAGCGCACCGTGCGTGCTGCTCGTCGACGAGGTCGACCGGGCGGACGACGAGTTCGAGGCGTTCCTGCTGGAGGTGCTGTCCGAGAACGCGGTCAGCATCCCCGAGTTCGGCGAGATCAGGGCGACGACGCCCCCGCTGACCGTGCTGACCTCGAACCGGACCCGCGAGGTGCACGACGCGTTGAAGCGCCGCTGCCTCTACCACTGGCTGGAGCACCCGTCCCTGGAGCGCGAGGTCGCGATCCTGCGCCGCACTCTGCCCGGTCTCGACGAACGGCTCGCGGTCCGGGTCGCGGAGGCCGTGCAGAAGATGCGGGGGCTCGACCTGCTCAAGCCGCCGGGCGTCGCGGAGTCGCTGGACTGGGCACGGGCGTTGCAGGCGCTGGGCCTCGCGGAGCCGGACACGACGACCCTCGGCGCGGTCCTGAAGTACCGGGAGGACGCGGAACGCGTGATCGGGAGCACAATCGTGGGGTGACGGAAGCCTGCGTCGGGTTCACGAGCGTCCTGCGGGGCGCCGGACTCCAGTGCGGGCCCGACCGCGTCCAGGCGTTCCTGCGGGCCACCGAGCAGGTCGACCTCTACTGGGCCGGGCGCCTCACGCTGTGCGCCGACCCGGACGACCTGCCGCGCTACGACGCCGCGTACCGGGCATACTTCGGCGGCACCCCGCCCCGTCCGCGCACGACGATAGAACTCGACTCGATGACCGTCGGTGTGGCCGCGTCCGACGTGGAAGTGGTGAAGCACAAGGACATCTCGGAGTTCAACGCGGCACCGCTGATCGCCCGGCTGAACCCGCTCCCGCCGCGCAGGCGGTCACGCCGCCTGCGCAAGGCCCGTCGCGGCCGGATGGACCTGGCCCGCACGGTGCGCGCGATGATCGAGACCGGCGGTGAGATCGCCCTGCCGCGCCACCGCAGGCGGGGCACGAAGCCACGCCGGCTGGTGCTGCTGATCGACGTTTCCGGCTCGATGGCCGCCTACTCGGACGCGCTGCTGAGGTTCGCGCACGTCATCGCCCACGCGATGCCCGTCGAGGTCCGCACGATCGGCACCCGGCTCACGCGCGTGACCCGTCAGCTCCGGGAACGCGACCCGGAACGGGCTCTGCGGGCCGCCGGCCGCGCGATCCCCGACTACGAGGGCGGCACCCGGCTCGGCGACGCTCTGCGGCGGTTCAACCAGCAGTGGCGGCAGCGGGGTGCGGTGGTCGTGCTGTTCAGCGACGGCTGGGAACGCGGCGACCCGAGCCTGCTGGCGACCGAGATGGCGAGGCTGAGGCGCGTGAGCCACAAGGTCATCTGGGCCAACCCGCACGCGGGCAAGCCCGGCTACCGGCCCGTCCAGCAGGGTGTGCTGGCGGCGCTGCCGCACGTCGACACGATGGTCGCGGGCCACAGCGTGCACGCGTTGGAAGAACTGCTGAAGGAGGTGCGCCGTGCGTGATGTCCTCTACGACCTCGCCGAGCGGGTGGCGAACGGTGAGACGGTCGGGGTCGGCACGGTGGTCGCGACCTTCAGTTCGGCGCCCCGGCCGGCGGGCGCGGCGATGCTGGTGACGCAGGACGGCGAGGCGGTCGGCAGCGTGTCCGGCGGGTGCGTCGAGGGTGCCGTCTACGAACTGGCGCAGTCGTTGGACACCCCGGTTCTGCAGCGGTACGGGGTCAGCGACGACGACGCGTTCGCGGTCGGGCTGACCTGCGGCGGGATCATCGACATCTACGTCGAGAAGATCGACGCCAGCACGTTCCCCCAACTCGGCGAGGTGGTGGAGACGGTTCGCGCCGAGGAGCCGGTGGCCGTCGCGACGGTGATCGAGCACCCGGACGGCATCGGCCGGCGCATGGTCGTCTGGCCGGACCGCCGTGACGGCAGTCTGGGCAGCGCGCGGATCGACGACGCCGTCGCGGACGACGCGCGCGGGATGCTCGCTTCAGGACGGAGCGGCGTGCTGCAGTACGGGCCGGACGGTCAGCGGCGGGGCGAGGGCATGAGCGTCTTCGTGAACTCGTTCGAACCGCCGCCGCGCATGCTCGTGTTCGGAGCGATCGACTTCGCCGCCGCGATGGCCCGGCTCGGCGCGTTCCTCGGCTACCGCGTCACCGTCTGCGACGCGCGGCCGGTGTTCGCGACGCGCAGCCGGTTCCCCGAGGCGGACGAGGTCGTCGTCGCCTGGCCGCACAGGTACCTGCAGGCCGAAGCGTCCAAGCTCGACGAACGCACGGTCATCGCGGTCCTGACCCACGACCCGAAGTTCGACGTGCCGCTGCTGGAGGTCGCGTTGCGGCTCAAGGTCGGTTACGTGGGAGCGATGGGATCCCGCCGCACGCACGAAGATCGTCTGCAACGGTTGCGGGAAGCAGGTTTGACCGAAGGTGAGCTAGAGGCTTTGGCCTCGCCGATAGGCCTGGACCTGGGAGCGCGGACGCCGGAGGAGACGGCGGTGTCGATCGCCGCGGAGATCATTTCCTTGCGGTGGAAGGGATCCGGCCGGCGTCTGGTCGATCTTGGTGAACCGATTCATCACTGATCGGGTTGTTGAACCCGCAAACAGGGAGCAAGCTTGAGTGACCCTCGTCACTCAAGGCCCACCACCCCTGGGAGGGGTCAATGCACATCTCGGTCAACGTCGACGGAGTGACATACGCCGACGAGGTCGAACCCCGCCTCCTGCTCGTGCACTACCTACGGGAGCGATTGAGCAAGACCGGCACCGTGGTCGGTTGCGACACCGGCAACTGTGGCGCCTGCACTGTTCACCTCGACGGCCACAGCGTGAAGTCGTGCCAGGTGTTGGCCGTGCAGGCGAACGGGCACGAGGTCACCACGATCGAAGGCCTCGCTCGCGACGGCAAGCTGCATCCGGTGCAGGAGGCTTTCCACTCGAACCACGCGTTGCAGTGCGGTTTCTGCACTCCCGGCATGATCATGCAGGCCATCGACCTGCTCGCCGACGAGTCCGATCCCGACGACGAGACCGTGCGCAAGGGCCTGGAGGGCAACCTCTGCCGCTGCACGGGCTACCAGAACATCGTGCGGGCGGTGCAGGACGCGGCGCAGCGGATGAAACCGGGTGCCGGCCCCGTGCAGGAACAGCACAGCGATGAGCACATCAGCTCCAAGCAGCCGGTAGGTGGCGAATGACCGCCACAGCGGAACCGGAGATCGGCAGGGCCCGGCTCCGCAAGGAGGACGCGCGGCTGATCACCGGCCAGACCACGTGGACCGACAACCTCCAGTTGCACGGCATGCTGCACATGGCCGTGCTGCGCAGCCCTGTCGCCCACGCCCGCATCACCGGCATCGACGTCAGCCGCGCGACCTCGATGCCCGGTGTGGCCGTGGTGCTGACCGGTGAGGACTTCGCCGCCGAGCAGGGTTCGCTGCCGTGCGCGTGGCCCATCACCGAGGACATGAAGGCACCTCCAGCGCCCGCGATGGCCGTCGACCAGGTCAACTTCGCCGGCGAGGCCGTCGCCCTCGTGATCGCCGACAGCGCCTACCACGCCGCGGACGCGCTCGAAGCGATCGACGTCGACTACGACGAGCTGCCGGTCGTGCTCGACATGGAAGAAGCGTTGCGGGACAACGATCTCGTGCACCCGGACCTCGGCACGAACAAGTGCGCGACGTGGATCTTCGACTCCGCCGAGGCCGGCGTCGGGACGAACGTCGAGGACGAGATCGCGTCCGCCGAGGTCGTGATCGAGCGGACGTTCAAGCAGCAGCGGCTGATCCCGGCGTTCATGGAACCGCGGTCGGTCGTCGTGGACACGACCGCGGGCATGTTCACCGTCTGGTCGGCGACGCAGATCCCGCACATCCTGCGCTGGATGCTGTCCGCCGTCACGGGCATCTCCGAGCACAAGCTCCGCGTGATCGCGCCGGACGTCGGCGGCGGGTTCGGCGGCAAGCTCCAGGTCACCCCGGAAGAGCTGCTGTGCCTGCTCGTCGCGCGCCGCATGGGCCGTCCGGTGAAGTGGACGGAGTCGCGCACCGAGTCGATGCTCTCCGCGCACCACGGCCGCGACCAGATCCAGAAGATCACGCTGTCCGCCCGCCGAGACGGCACCGTGACCGGCCTCAAGGTCGAGCTGCTCGCCGACATGGGCGCCTACCTGCGCCTGGTCACGCCGGGCGTGCCGATCCTGGGCGCGTTCATGTTCAACTCGATCTACAAGTTCGCCGCCTACCGGTTCGTCTGCACCAACGTCTTCACGAACAAGGTGCCCACCGACGCCTACCGCGGCGCCGGACGGCCCGAGGCCACGTTCGCGATCGAGCGGATGATGGACGAGCTCGCGGTCGAGCTCGGCGTGGAGCCGATGAAGATCCGGGAGATGAACTGGATCAGGCACGAGGAGTTCCCGTTCGACACGGTCGCCGGCCTGACCTACGACTCCGGCAACTACGAGGCCGCGACGGCTCGCGCGATGGAGTTGTTCGGGTACGAGGAGATGCGCGAGGAGCAGGCGAGGCGCCGTTCCTCCGGTGACGTGGTCCAGCTCGGCATCGGGATCTCCACCTACACCGAGATGTGCGGCCTCGCGCCGTCCCGCGTGCTGGGCGCTCTGCGCTATGCCGCAGGTGGCTGGGAGACCGCGTCGATCCGCATGCTGCCCACCGGCAAGGTCGAGGTGATCACGGGAACCTCGCCGCACGGGCAGGGCCACGAGACGGTCTGGTCGCAGATCGTCGCCGACAAGCTCGGCGTGCCGTTCGACGACGTCGAGGTGTTGCACGGCGACACGGCGACGTCGCACAAGGGCATGGACAGCTACGGGTCGCGTTCGCTGGCGGTCGGTGGCACGGCGCTGGTGCACGCGGCGGACAAGGTCCTGGCCAAGGCGCGGACGCTGGCCGCGCACATGATGGAGTGCGACGAGGCGGACGTGGAGTTCGCCTCCGGCTCGTTCTCCGTCCGCGGCACGTCGACGGCCCGTTCGCTGGGTGACGTGGTGCTGGCCGCGCACGTCGCGCACGACCTGCCCGAGGGCATGGAACCCGGCATGGACGCCGACGCCACGTTCGACCCGGACAACTTCTCGTTCCCGCACGGAACCCACTTGTGCGCAACGGAAGTCGACACCGAGACGGGCATGGTGCGCATCAGCCGGTACGTGGCGGTGGACGACGTCGGCACGGTCATGAACCCGCTGATCGTCGACGGTCAGGTGCACGGCGGGCTCGCGCAGGGCATCGCGCAGGCACTGTACGAAGAGGCCACGCACGACGAGATGGGCACGTTGACGTCGGCGACGCTCGCCGACTACCTCGTGCCCTGCGCGGCGGACCTGCCGGCGTTCCTCACGGACCGCACGACGACACCGGCGACCTCCAACCCTTTGGGCGCCAAGGGAGTCGGCGAGGCGGGCACGATCGCCTCGACGCCCGCCGTGGTGAACAGCGTGCTGGACGCCCTGCGGCACCTGGGCGTCCGGGACATCGAGATGCCGATGTCGCCGGAACGGGTGTGGACCGCTTTGCAGGGCAGGCCGGACGAAGGCGCGGGCGAAGTGGCCGCGGGCGGGCTCGGTTCGATCGACGCGCAGGGAGGACAGTCGTGATCCCGGCGGAGTTCAAGTACCTGTTCCCGTCCACTGTGGACGAGGCCGTGCGGATGCTCGCCGAGGAGGGCGAGGACGCCAAGGTCATCGCGGGCGGGCAGTCGCTCGTGCCGGTGCTGCGGATGCGGCTGGCGGCGCCCACGGCGTTGATCGACATCGGTGGCCTGACCGAGCTGACGGGCGTGCGCGACGACGGCGACTCGTTGCTCATCGGCGCCATGACCACGCATTACGAGGTGCAGCGCGATCATCTGGTCCAGGACCACGCCTTGTTGTTGAGGCTGGTCACGGACACGATCGCGGACCCGCAGATCCGGCACCGCGGCACGTTCGGCGGCTCGCTGTGCCACGCGGACCCGGCCGGTGACCTGCTGGCACCGGTGCTCGCGCTGGACGCCGTGATGATCATCGCTGGGCCTTCGGGCCGTCGTGAGGTGCCCGCGGCGGAGTTCTTCGTCGACTACTTCACGACGGCGCTGGCGCCCGACGAGATCCTGCTCGACGTCCGCGTGCCGAAGTACACGGGCTGGGGTGCGCACTACGAGAAGCTCAACAGGGTCGCGCAGGCCTGGTCGATCGTCGCGGTCGCGGCGGCCGTGCAGGTGCGTGACGGCGCTATTTCCGCCGCTCGGGTGGGTCTCACCAACGTGGGGTCCGGTCCGTTGCGCGCCACCGGGGTCGAGGCCGCCCTGGTCGGGCAGCCGGCTTCCGCCGAGGCGATCTCCGAGGCGGCCCTGCGCGCGTCCTCGGGTGACGGTTACAAGGACAACCTGGCTCGGGTGCTCACCGGCCGTGCGCTGACGGCGGCGGTCGCGGGATGAAGCTGACGCACTCGTTCACGTCGCCGGCGCCCGCCGAGGAGGTGTGGGACGCGCTGATCGACCCCGGGCGGGTGGCGCCGTGCCTGCCCGGCGCCACCCTGACCTCGGTGGACGGCAAGACGTTCAGCGGGGAGGTGAAGGTGAAGCTCGGCCCGGTGCAGCTGCTGTACCGGGGGACCGGCGAGTTCGTCGAGATCGACCCGGTGCTGCGCCGTGCCGTCATGAAAGCCGCGGGCAAGGACACCCGCGGCAACGGCACGGCATCGGCGGTGGTGACCTTCGTGGTCGGGGACTCGGTCGAGGTCGAGACCGATCTGGCGATCACGGGCCGTCCGGCCCAACTCGGTCGCGGCCTGATCGCCGAGGTCAGCGGCAGGCTCGTCGACCAGTTCGCGGAATGCCTGGCGAGCACGCTGGGATCCGTGGATCCTGACGAGGTGGCGCAACAGCAGCATCTCCGAGTGGTCCCCGACGAGCCGATCGACCTGATCGACACGGCAGGCGTTCCGGTGTTGAAGCGCGTGCTGCCCCTCGCGGCGGCAGCGCTGGCGGTCGTGCTGTTGGTGGTCCTGCGACGCAGGCGGCAGCGCTGAAGCGTGCGGTCCGGTGGTCGGCACCCGTGCTGGTCACCGGCTTGCTGCTGTCCGCGTGCACCGGCTCGCCCGTAGTCGTCACCTCGGCACCCCCGGCCCCGGCGCCGACCTCCCAGGGCCCGCCCCCGCCACGCTCGTTCGTGCTCACCGCCGGTGGCGACATCCTGATCCACCCGGCGCTGACCGACCAGGCCGTCGCCGACGGAGGCGCGGCCGGCCGTGACTTCCTGCCGTTGTTCTCGGGCATCAAGGACACGCTGAAGGCCGACCTCTCGCTGTGCCACCTCGAGGTGCCGCTGGGCCCGAAGGAGGGCCCGTTCTTCGGCTACCCGGCCTTCCTGGCCCCGCCCGAGGTGGCGAAGGGCCTCGTCGACGTGGGCTACGACTCGTGCTCGACGGCCTCGAACCACACGCTGGACCGCGGCGTCTCCGCGATCACGACGACCCTGGACGCGATGGACGCCGTCGGCCTGAAGCACACCGGCTCGTTCCGCACGCAGGAGGAATCGGCGGCGCCGCTGATCCTGGACGCGAACGGCGTGAAGGTGGCGCAGCTGTCGTTCACCTACGGCTTCAACGGCATCCCGCTGCCCCAGCCGTGGCGCGCGAACCAGATCAACGCGGCCAAGATCCTCGCCGATGCCCGAGCCGCCCGTGCCGCCGGCGCCGAGGTCGTCGTGCTGTCCGTGCAGTGGGGCAACGAGTACCAGCACGAGGCCACCGCCGACCAGAAGGCGCTGGCCCGGCAGTTGCTGGCCGATCCCGCCCTCGATCTGATCATCGGCACGCACGTGCACGTGGTGCAGCCGTTCGAGAAGATCGGCAACAAGTGGGTCGCCTACGGGCTCGGCAACGAGGTCGCCCGGCACGCTGAGCCTCGTGGCGTGACCGAGGAAGGGGCGATCGCTCGGTTCAAGTTCGAGCAGGGGGCCGCCGGGTGGTCCGTGGTCGAGGCTTCCTACACGCCGACGCTGGTGGAGCTGGGGCCGCCGATCCGGTTGGTGGACCTGACCCGGGTGCCGGCTTCCGAACGGCGGACCGAGGCGATCAACCGGACCGAGGGGATCGTGTTCAGCCTGGGGGCTGACAAGCAGGGGCTGGCTCGGGGCAAGCCTTAGATCGCTTGAAGGTGTGTACTTGTGAGCGGGATTGGAGCTTCTCCATGTGCGACCGTGACTGAGTGCCTCTACCTGGTGTTCCGCTGACCGTCGCCCAGTTCGCCGCCCTGGGAGCAGCCGAATCCGGCTACACCGAACTCGTGGAAGGCCGCCCGGTCCTCTCTCCCGCCGGTCTGGCCGAGCACAACTTCGCCTGCGGGAACCTGATCTCGCAGCTGGCCGGCCAGCTGCCCGCGCACCTCCAGGTCACCTACGCCCCGGACGTGGACCTGGAGCTGGCCCCACCGGACGCCCCCGGTTTCGTCCGGCGCCCGGACCTGGTCGTGTTCCACCGCGGCGCCGCGGGCCAGGCCCTCGTGCGGGCCCGCGAGGTGGTTCTCGCCGTCGAGGTGCTGTCGCCGCACTCGCACTACACGGACCGCCTCGCCAAGCGCCTCGACTACGCCGAAGCGGGCATCCCGTTCTACTGGCTGGTCGACCTGGCCGAGCCGGTCTCGCTGACCCCGTTGCGCCTGACCCCGGAGCGCTCCTTCGAGGAGGCGCCTCCCGCGACCACGACCTACGAGGCGCGTGACCCGTTCCCGGTGAAGATCGAGCTGGGTCAGCTCGTCGACTGAACCCGCCGGAACCGCTCGACCCAGGCCTGGTCGCCCGTCTCGAACTCCGCGATCCGGTCCGGCTTCGGTGCCGTCGGCAGCACGGGCAGATAGCCGTCCACGGGCAGGAGCGAATCGCTCGTGACGTCCCCGTCCAGCAACTGCAACGTCGCCAGCCCGCACGCGTAGTCGAGGCTGGGCAGCGCGGCGGCGAGGGCCACCCCGGCCGCCATCCCGACCGACGTCTCCAGCGCCGACGACACCACGCACGGCAGCCCGCACGCCTCGGCCACCTCCAACGCCTTGCGCACCCCGCCCAGCGGCGCCACCTTGATCACCGCGATGTCCGCGGCCCCGGACACGGCCACCTTCAACGGGTCCTCGGCCTTGCGGATCGACTCGTCCGCCGCGATCGGCACGCCCACCCTGCGCCGCACCGCCGCGAGTTCGTCCAGGGTGTGGCACGGCTGTTCCACGTACTGAAGTCCGCCGGAGGCCTTGTCCATGGCCTTGATCGCGGCGACGGCCGTGTCGACGTCCCACAGCATGTTCGCGTCGACCCGCACGAACCCCTGTGGCCCCAACGCGTCCCGCACCGCTTCGAGGCGCGCGCAGTCCTCCGCCAGCGTCGACTCGGCGACCTTCACCTTGGCCGTCGAGCAGCCCGACCTGGCCACGATCTCGTGTGCCTCCTCAGGGCTGACCACGGGCACGGTGCAGTTGACGGGGATGCGGTCTCGCACCGGCGCCGGCCAGCCGTCGTCCGCGGCCTCCAGCGCGCAGGCGAGCCAGGCCGCGGCCTCGGCGTCGTCGTACTCCTCGAACGGGCAGAACTCGCCCCACCCGGCCGGTCCTTCGAACAGCAGGCCGGTGCGCTGGGTGATGCCGCGGAACCGGGCGCGCATGGGGATGGAGTAGGCGTGCACGGCCCGATTCAAGCGCACTTCTGCAGCTCCAGCGAACGCCCGCCCCCACGCAGGTTCACCGTGCCGACGGGTTGCACGGCGAGCAACGTGCACACGATCTGCTGCACAGCAGCACCACTGAGCTGCGAGACGTCGCTCGAAAGGTTCACGTCGAGGCCGTTGGCGACCCGGTCGACGGTCGCGGGCGCGGCGTCGAACGGCACCTCGGTGGACAGCCCGCGGTCCTGCTCGGCGTTGGTGGGCCCCTGCGCGAGCAACGCCACGACGTCGAACCCGCTCAGGCTGCCCTCCGGCCGTCCGACGGGCACCACGCCGCCGCCGGGGGAGACCCAGAAGAGCGACGGCGAGGTGTTCTCGACGGCGCCGCTGGGCGCTTCGAGGCCCGGGATCGGGTCGGTGGGGCGGATGCCGCAGGCGGTGAGGACGGCGAGGAAGAGCACCGCGAGCCCGAGCTCACGCAGGTGCGTTCGCCTTGGCGCCTTCCGCTGCCCGGTACCCCGGCGGCGTGGTCGGTGGGCGCTGCGTCGGCTCCGGTCGCGCGCAGCGATGTCGGGACCGGCGGTGCGGATGCTGCCTGGGCTCTTGCCGGGCACGTCGGCATCAGGCCCGGCGCCGGGGACGGCATCCAGGTTGCGGGCAGGTGCGCCCGCACCAGCACCTGTCCGCGGCACCGCGAGCCCAAGCTCACGCAGGGGTCCCCTCCCGGGGGTCCCCCTGTTTCCATCCTCCCAGGCGGCACCGACAGTTCCCGGCCTCAAGACCCACCGTCCAGCGGCAGCCGCAGCGTGAACAAGGCACCGCCACCCGCCCGGTTGGCCGCCACCAGCGTGCCCCCGTGCAGCCGCGCGTTCTCCCACGCGATCGCCAGCCCGAGCCCCGAGCCCTCGGACCGCCCCCGCGACGAGTCGGCCTTGTAGAACCGTGCGAACACGTGCGGCAGGACCTCGTCGGGCAGTCCCGGCCCGGCGTCCGCCACCTCGATCACCAACACAGGTCCCGACACCGACAGCTCGAGCGACACCGGCGGCGAACCGTGCCGCAGTGCGTTGCCGACCAGGTTCGCCACGATCACGTCCAGCCGCCGCGGGTCCAGTCGGGCGCGCACTCCGTCCGGCAGCGACGCGGACACCTCCGAGAAGCCGCGCATGCGCAGGCAGGTCCGCACCACCTCGGCCACGTCGACGTCGTCGAGCGCGAGGGCCGCCGTTCCCGAGTCGAACCTGGTGACCTCGATCAGGTCGTTCACCAGCCGCGTCAGGTTCTGCGTCTCGCGGTTCACCAGCCGTGCCGCCTGGCCCGCCACGCCTGGCAGCGAGGCGGTTTCGGCGTCCAGCACGTCGGTCACGGCCGTCATCGCGGCCAGCGGGGTTCGCAGTTCGTGCGACACGTCCGCCACGAATCGACGCGCGTCGGCCTCCATCCGGCGCAGCTCGCCCACGTGGTGTTCCAGTGAGGAAGCCGTGCTGTTGAACGTCGACGCGACGGAGGCCAGTTCGTCCCGCCCGCGCACCGGCACCCTCGCGGAGAGCTCGCCCTGCCCGAGTTTCCAGGCGGCCAGCTGCAGCTCCCGCACGGGGCGCAGCACGCCGCGGGCCGCCAGGAAACCCAGTCCCAGAGCCAGGAGCAGCACGGCACCGCCGATCAGCCACGCGTTGCGCGCGAGTTCGTCGACGAACGCGATCTCCGACGTGAACGGCCGCAGCACGTACACCTCGATGCCCGACGGGGCGCCGGAAGACACCCGCAGCTGCATGCCCACGACGAGCCAGACGCTGTCCGCGTACGACACGCGTTGCCAGCCGACGCGTCCGGACGAGACGAGCGAACGCAGCTCCGCCGTGATCACCGCGGGGTTCATGCCTCCCGCGGAAGTGCCGTTGCCGTAAGCCAAAGCCTGGCCTTCACGCCCGGAAACCCTTGCGGCGACCCGTTCCAGGACGGCGGCGTCCACGGCTCGCGCGGGCAGTGGGTAGAGCTGCTCGACGCGGTTCGTGGTCTCGATGACGGCGTTGTCCTGTGCTCGCTGCACGATCGCGTCGCGCGCCCGCACGTAACCCGCACCGGCGACGGCCGCGGCGGTCACGATGGTCAGGAACGTGAAGGCGAGCAGCAACCGCAGGCGGAGCGTCACAGCGGTCCGAAGCGGTAGCCGAAGCCCCGCACCGTCTGGACGTACACGGGTGCGGCCGGGTCGTCCTCGATCTTCGACCGCAGCCGTTGCACGCACGCGTCGACCAGCCGCGAGTCGCCGAGGTAACCCTGGTCCCACACGGAACTCAGCAGTTGCTGCCGTGACAGCACGCGGCCCGGCGAGGACGAGAGTTCCAGCAGCAGCCGCAGTTCCGTCGGCGCCAGCGACACCGGCTTGCCGAACCGCGTCACGACGAGGCCCTCGCGGTCGATCGTCAGGTCGCCGTGGCGTTCGGCCACGACCTCGGTGACGGAGGCGGACGAACGGCGCAGCACGGCGCGGATGCGGGCCTCCAGCACACGGGCCTGGGCCGGCTTGGCCACGTAGTCGTCGGCGCCCGCCTCCAGGCCCGCGACCACGTCGATGTCGTCGTTGCGCGCGGTCAGCATGATGATCGGGAGGTCGCCGGAGGCACGGATGCGGCGGCACACCTCGAACCCGTCCACGCCCGGCAGCATCAGGTCCAGCACGACGACGTCGGGCGTGACGCTGCCCAGCAGCTCGAGGCCTTCCTCGCCCGTGCGCACCGCGTCCACGGTGTGTCCCTGGTAGGTCAGGGCGAGCGACAGTCCCTCGCGGACCGCCTCGTCGTCCTCGATCAGCAGTACGCGCGGCATGCCCTCCAGCCTTCCCGACGGGTCTCATGGGGACGTTCGTGCGACGTCATCGTTGCGTAACGACCGCCCGTGCGCAGTTGTTGCAGAGCCATCACGCCGTGCGGACACAGGTTCGACAGCCTCTGCGACATGCGAAAAGTGCTACTGGCGATGAGCTTCGCGGCCATCGCGGTGATCACCACCGCCGCCCCGGCGCTGGCCATCAGAGGCGGCGTCGAAGCCCAGGCGCCCTACCCGTTCTCCGGCTCGCTGCAACGCCCCGACTCACCTCGCGCGGACGGCCACACCTGCGGCGTCACGCTGGTCGCGCCGGGCTGGGCCGTCACCGCGGGCCACTGCACCCGCAACAACCCCAGCCTCGCCCAGGTCGGCAGGCCGAAGAACTGGTCGGTGCGGCTCGGCACGCTCGACGCGGGCAGCGGCGGCGAGGTGGTCGAGGTCGAGCGGTTCATCACCTACTCGCCCAACCCCGTCCACGACGGCGACATCGGCCTGCTGGAGCTGAGGAAGAACGCGCGGACCAAGCCCGTCACGCTGCCGTCGGCCCGGCCCGCCGAGGGCACGACGGCGCGGATCCTCGGGTGGGGCATGACGTGCGACCGCCGTGCGCCCGAGTGCTACCCGCAGAAGCTGCGCGAGGCGGACACCGTGATCCAGCCGGCAGCGGCCTGCGACGGCATCTTCGCTGACCGCGAGCTGTGCATCGGCGCGCTGGACGGCAGCGTCGCCGCCACGAACATGGACTCCGGCGGCCCCGCCCTCGTCCGCGACGGCGACCGCTGGGTGATCGCCGGCCTCGTGAGCGGCTCCGGCGGCGACGACCGGCCGGTCATGTACACCGACGTCCACCACTTCACAGGCTGGATCAACGACGTCGTCACGGGGAAGATCAACCCGCCGGACACTCCCGTCCCGAACCTCGAGGGCGCCGCGTCACTGGCGGGAGTCTGCTCCGCGTCCGTGGTCAGGACCGATCGCAGCAAGCCCCGCGACCCGGCGCTTCTGCTCACCAACGGCCACTGCGTCCCGGAACGCCCCGCACCCGGCGAGACCCTGCGGGACGTCGCGATCAAGCTCCCGGTGACCATCGGCGACCGCCAGGGCTACCCGCAGGCCAAAACCGAGACGAGACGTCTCGTCTCGGCGACCATGACCGGCACCGACACCGCGCTCTTCGAGCTCGACCAGACCTACGCCCAGCTCAAGGCCGAGGGCGTGAAGATCTTCAAGCTCTCGGACAGGTCGGCCAGGCCAGGAGAACGCGTCGACATCATCTCGGCGGGCAACGGCAAGCGCTTCAGCTGCACCATCGACGCCGTCGTCCCGCATCTGCGCGAAGAGGGCTACACGCAGGACAACGCCTACCGCTACGACCCGAAGTGCTCGCCGTCGCACGGTGGTTCGGGCTCGCCGATCGTGCTCAGGGACGGCGTCACCGTCGTCGGCGTGCACAGCACCGGCAACGACAGCGGTGAGCGGTGCACGGCGAACAACCCCTGCGAGGTCGCGGCGGACGGCTCGGTGACCGTGCGCCAAGGCACCCGCTACGGCCAGCAGGTCAAGCACCTGGCCGGAAGGCCCGGCTAGTCGAGAGCGGCGGTGTGGCGCAGCTGCTCGGGGGTCGGGTCCGCGACCAGGACCCGCACCGCGTCCGCGAACTGGTCGAAGCGCCGGTCGAACTCGGCCAGTTCGCGCGACGGCTCCGCGACCAGCGCCGCCCGGCCCGGTCTGGGCACGGCGGACGCCAGCGCGTCGCGCAGGGGCTGGGCCCGGCGCAACGCCACGAGCAGCGTCCACAGCCGTTGTTCGACCAGGGCGACCTGCACCGGGTCTCCCGTCACGCGCTGGAAGTCCGAACGCACGGCGGTGGCGCGGCGGCGTTGCGCGGGGCAGGTGAAGTCGGCGGACCGGACGACCTGGGCGTCCGGTGCCGTCCTGGCGAGTGCTTCCTCCGACCGGAACCGCCGCACCGGCGGCGTCCCGGCCGGGTTCCACATCCACCAGGACGTCATCCGACCAGGTCGTCCGCGTCGACGATCTTGTACGCGTAGCCCTGCTCGGCCAGGAACCGCTGCCGGTGGGCGGCGTAGTCGGTGTCGAGCGTGTCGCGCGAGACGACCGAGTAGAAGTGCGCCTGCCGGCCGTCGCCCTTGGGGCGCAGGATCCGGCCGAGGCGCTGGGCCTCCTCCTGCCGCGACCCGAACGTGCCGGACACCTGGATCGCGACGGACGCCTCGGGCAGGTCGATGGAGAAGTTCGCGACCTTGGACACCACCAGGGTGCGGAGCTCACCCTTGCGGAACTGGTCGAACAGCACCTCGCGCTCCTTGTTCTTCGTCGATCCCTTGATCACCGGCGCCCCCAGCTCCTCGCCCAGTTCGTCGAGCTGGTCCAGATAAGCACCGATCACGAGCGTCGGCTCGCCGGGATGCCGCTCCAGCACCCGCTTGACCACCGCGATCTTGGTCCGGGCCGTCGAACAGAGCTTGTAGCGCTCCTCCGGCTCGGCCGTCGCGTACTGCAGCCGCTCGTTGTCGGTGAGGGTCACCCGGACCTCGGTGCACTCGGCGGGGGCGATCCAGCCCTGCGCCTCGATGTCGCGCCACGGCACGTCGTACCGCTTCGGCCCGATCAACGAGAAGACGTCACCCTCCTGGCCGTCCTCGCGCACCAGCGTCGCGGTGAGCCCGAGACGGCGGCGCGACTGCAGGTCGGCGGTCATCCGGAACACCGGCGCGGGCAGCAGGTGGACCTCGTCGTAGACGATCAGGCCCCAGTCGCGCGAGTCGAACAGGTCGAGGTGCTTGTACTCGCCCTTCGACTTGCGGGTGATCACCTGGTAGGTCGCGATCGTGACCGGGCGGATCTCCTTGCGCTCACCCGAGTACTCGCCGATCTCCTCCTCGGTGAGCGAGGTGCGCGCGATCAGCTCCCGCTTCCACTGCCGGCCCGCCACGGTGTTCGTGACCAGGATCAGCGTGGTCGCCTGGGCCTCGGCCATCGCCGCCGCGCCGACCAGCGTCTTGCCCGCGCCGCACGGCAGCACGACGACGCCGCTGCCACCGGCCCAGAACGCCTGGGCGGCCATCCGCTGGTAGTCGCGCAGCTTCCAGTCGTTCTCCTCCAGCTCGATCGCGTGCGCCTCGCCGTCGACGTACCCGGCGTGGTCCTCGGCCGGCCACCCGACCTTGAGCAGCAGCTGCTTGAGCCGCCCGCGCTCGCTCGGGTGCACGACGACGGTGTCGTCGTCGATGCGGGCCCCGAACATCGGCGCGATCTTCTTGTTGCGGAGCACCTCCTCGAGCACCGCGCGGTCGTTGGAGTGCAGGACCAGCCCGTGCACGGGGCTGTTGGTCAGCACCAGCCGCCCGAAGCGGCCCATCGTGTCGACCACGTCCACCAGCAGCGGCTGCGGCACCGGGTAGCGGCTGAACCGCACCAGCGCGTCGACCACCTGCTCGGCGTCGTGCCCGGCCGCTCGCGCGTTCCACAAGGCCAGCGGCGTCACGCGATACGTGTGCACGTGCTCCGGAGCTCGCTCCAGCTCGGCGAACGGCGCGATGGACGTGCGCGCGTCGTTCGCGAGCGGGTGGTCGACCTCGAGCAGCAGCGTCTTGTCCGACTGGACGATCAAGGGGCCATCGGTCACGCCGACAAGTCTCCCTGACGACGCCAAATGCGTTCGACCTGCGTCAACTGGTGACGACAACTGTGAGGCGACACACGAAGCCAACATGCCGTGTCGTACGTTCTCGCCCATGAGCACCGAGTCGACTGATCCCGTCGAGCCGCCGGCCGTGGTGACCCCGGAACCCGCGGAGACCGAGACCGACGAGTCGCCCAAGAAGAACAGCTGGCTGAAGTTCGCCATCGTCGGTGTGCTGGCGGTCGTGCTCGTCGGCGGCGGCGTGTGGGCGCTGACGGCGCTCAACACCACCGGTGTCGGCGACTGCGTCAGCGCCTCGCCCAAGGACGTGGACAAGCCGGACGGCGACTGGAACATCTCGACGAAGAGCTGCGACGACGCCGCTGCCACGCACCGGGTCGCCGCCGTGCTGGCCAACGCGGAGGACCAGTGCCCCGCCGAGGGCATCTACGAGCAGATGCAGTCGGGCGGCGACAAGTCGATGTGCCTGATGCCGAACCTCGCCGAGGGCAACTGCTACACCTCGAGCGACGACGGCGCCTTCAAGAAGGAGGCCTGCACCACGGAGTCGCCCGTGAAGATCGTGAAGAAGGTCGACGGGCTGCCCGAGGAGGGTTCGGTGTGCCCCGAGGGCTCCAGCGAGCTGAGGTTCAGCGAGCCGGCCTCGGTCTACTGCATGGGTGTCCACGAAGGATCCTGATCGGGTGAACTCGGTTGAGTCGCACCCCTTCTGACGCCGATACCCAGGCCATGAAGAAGGTCGGCCTGGGTATCGCCGCTGTCATCGCGCTCCTGCTGCTCGGCGGGTTCGTCGTGAACCAGCTCGGCGACGTGGCCAAGGCTGCGCGGGCGGGCGACTGCGCGCGGATCTCCGGCGCGCTCGACAACCCGACCTACCAGGCGCTCGACTGCGGTTCCGAGCAGGCGAACGTCAAGATCGCCAAGGTCCTCGACTGGAACGAGAAGGCCTGCCCGTCCGGCGGCATGGACTACTCGACGTACACGGGCGAAGCCACGCTGTGCCTCATGCCGAACTTCGTCGAGGGCGCCTGCTACGGCCAGAACCCCGAGAGCGGCATCGCGAAGGTCGACTGCTCCACGAAGGACTCGGTGAAGGTCGCCAAGGTGTTCAGCGGCAAGGCCGACCGCACCGCCTGCGGGGTCTCGCGCGCGGCGGTCTTCCCCGAGCCCGCGACCACCTTCTGCCTGGAGCGCGGCGACCAGAAGCAGTGACCTGCCCCTGACCGCCGCCCTTGTCCCGGGGGTCGCTGTCCCCGAAGTCGCTGTCTCAGAAGTTGCGGTAGGACCCGGTCATCGGTCCGCCGTCGGAACCCCTGATGTCGACCCAGCCCTGGTAGTCCGTGCCGTGCTTGGCACAGCGCGACGGCGTGTCGAGCACGATGCCGTCGGCGTTCGCGGTCACGGACGCGTTGCCGCCGTAACTGGCCAGCACGTACACCGTGTCGCCCCAGCGCAGGCTCCTGCCCTGCGCGTGCAGGCACCCGTTCCCGTTGTTGCGGAACAGGTACACCTGCCTTCCCGCCTTGCTCGCGTAGCCGACCTGCGTGTAGGAGTCCGCGTGCGCGACCGGCGCGCTGACGACGGCCATGCCGGCGACTGCCGCCGCACTGAGCAGAGCTGACCCGAACTTCATGTGCACCCTCGACTTCAAGATCGTTTCGACTGTCCGGATCGGACCGTACTGAGGTTCGGCGGTCTCCGCCGGGTCAGCGAGCGAGTGCTGAGGGTGACGTGATCCAGGCGGCCGTAACGTTTCCGTAAAGCCCAAGCGCTTTGCTGCGCCACATGGCACTGTCTGCTCCGGCTGTGTCGGGGGGCATGGGCCATCTGGGGTATTTGGGAAATGAGAGAACCGCATGAGCACGACTGAATCCGCTTCGCCCGCGTCAGCGCCGGAGCCCACGCAGGAGCCCGCGCCGAAGAAGTCGAGCATCGGCAAGCGGATCCTGACCTACGTCGTCGGCCTGATCGTCGTTGGCGGCGCGTTCTACGCGTTCAACTACTTCAGCAGCGACGTCGCGCAGGCGAAGGCCGGCGACTGCGCCGTCGTCTCCGGCACGTCGACCAGCCCTGAGTACAAGCCGGTCGACTGCGGTGCCGCCGAGGCGAACTACACGGTCGGCAAGGCCGGCGGCACGAGCGAGGTGTGCGGCAAGGGCTACGACGAGTACACGCAGTCGCAGCGCCGTGGGCCGAAGACGAAGCTGTGCCTCGCACCGCTTCTCGCCGAGGGCAAGTGCTACGCCGAGAACACCGGCGGCGTCGGCGCGAAGGCCGTCGAGTGCGGCGGGTCGGCCGCCTTCAAGGTGACCAAGACCGTCAAGGACACCGCCGCGCCGCAGTGCGCGGAGGGTGAGGAGCCGCAGTCCTTCCCCGAGGCGAAGCTGCACTACTGCCTTGGCGCTCCCGCGTAACAGGCTTGATCCAGCGAAACCGGAGTCGTGTCCCACGGCTCCGGTTTCGCTGTCTTTCGCGTGACTCATCCGAGAGGAATCCAGTGACCGACCCCAACTACCCCCAGCAGCCAGGGCCTTACGGACCGCCTCCCGGTGGACAGCCGCAGCAGCCGTACGGCCAGCAGCCCGGCCAGCCCAACCCCTACGGTCAGCCGCCCCAGCAGGGCTATCCCGGCCAGCCCGGTCAGCCCTACGGCCAGCCCGGCGACCCGTACGCCCAGCCCGGTCAGCCCGGCGACCCGTACGCCCAGCAGCCGGGCCAGTACGGCCCGCCTCCCGGCCAGATGCCAGGCCAGCCCCTGGGTCAGCCGATGCCCTACGGCCCGCCGCCCAAGAAGAGCGGCGCCGGCAAGATCATCGGTTCGATCGTCACCATCGTCGTGCTCGTCGGCGTCGGCATCCTGGTCAAGGTCCTGATCGGCGGCGGCCTGAGCGCCATCACCGAGCCGTCGGCCAAGGCGGGCGACTGCGCGAGCGTCACGGGCACCACGTTCAGCCCGAAGTACAAGAAGGTCGACTGCTCCGCGGCCGAGGCGAACTACTTCATCGCGAAGGTCATGAAGTCCACGTCGGAGGCGTGCCCGAGCGAGGACTACGCCGAGTACACCGAGTCCGGCCGCCGCAGCTCGTCGCTGAAGCTCTGCCTCGTCGAGAAGCTCGAAGAGGGCAAGTGCTACGAGGAAGAGCTCGTGAAGATGAACATGGAGGGCATGAAGCCCGTCGACTGCTCCAAGGGCAACAACGAGTTCGCCGTCCAGAAGGTCCTGAAGGTCGAGAAGGTAGTCAGGGCGGCGACCGCGGACTGCGGTGAGGCGACGGCCATCGCCTACGCGGAACCCGCGCCGGGCATCACGTACTGCATCTCGGCCGCCGGCGGCCAGTGAGCGCACGAAAAATGGCGGGCCGGTTCTCCGGTCCGCCATTTCTCATGCCGAGGAACAACTAGTTGGTCGTTCCCGGTGGCAGTAGCTGCTGCACGTCCAGACGCCCGGAAAGCACGTCCTCGGTGTCCATCATGTCGGCGACGCGCTGGAGCCGGATCGGGTTCAGCGACAGCGGGAACGTGCCCACCGACACGAGGGCCGCGGTCGGTGCGTCGACGTCCGCGTAGCTGGTCAGCGAGTCCTGCACGGCCAGCTTGTTGGCCTGCGCGCGCTGCTGCGCCTCGCGCAGCACGTCCCGGAACACCTTCAGCGTCTTCGGGTTCGCCTCGGCGAACTTCTTCGACGACGCGTAGCCGGACATCGGGAAGTCCAGTGTCGGGCCGCGGGCGGTGTCGGTGACGATCTTCGCGCCGATCTTGCGCTGCGCCTTCGTGATGAAGGGCTCGATCATGAACGCCGCGTCGACCTGGCCGGCCGTGAGCGCGGCCTCCATGTCGGCGAACGCCATCGGCTTGAACTTGATCTTCTGCTTCTCGACCGCGGCGGTGTCCAGCACGGCACGCGTGGTCAGCGCGCCGATGTCGGTCTCGCTGTTCACGGCGATGGTCGGAGCCGACTTCTTGCCGGGGTCGTCGTAGTCCGACTTCGCGTCCGCGACCAGCGCCATCGAGTTCGGGCCGGCCTGGTAGGCCTCACCCTGCAGCTGCAGTTCGGTGCCCTCGGCGACCGCGCGGAAGAGGCTGACGTGCGTCGCCCACGTGAGGTCGAGCGTGGTGTCCAGCTGCTTGATGGCCTCTGCCTCGGTGGGCTGCGGGACCAGGTTGACCTGCAGGCCCGCCTTCTCGAACAGCTTCTCGGTCAGCGCGATGCGCAACGGGGCCACGTCGACGACGGGCAGCACGCCGATGCGGATGACGTTGCGCTCCACGTCCGCGTCGCCGCCGCTCGACGAACTTCCGAACAGGCCGCAGCTCGCGGTCAGGACACACGTGATGAGCACTGCAGCAAGCCGCAGGGCTGTGGCTCGGGTAGCCATGGCACCTCTCGCCGGTAGGGCTTAAGTAGCATCGATTTGATCAGTGAGTGTCGTTACAGACCGGGTCCTCCGCAGCCCCAACTGGGCGTTCCGACGGAGGCGAAGCATGCCGACAACCGGGGATGTTAACCACCTGAACGTATGAAACGACACCCCATCCCGATACGGTGAGTGCTTCTGGAGACTTCCCCCGGGGTGGGGGTGACCATTACCCTTCCGGCTCGGGTGGCACTGGTCGTAGTAGACCGACGTGTCTTCAGACGGGGTAGGGCGCCTCACCGGGCGAACGACCTCTGTGCTGCAATTCGGCCCGTTTGACGAGTCCATGCTCGGTCCTGGGGAGAGACCGGGACACTGCTGCTGGAAGAGGAAGCCCAGAGTGGCCCGACGTGAGAGAGGTCCCAGCCAGTTTGGCGTGGGTGACACCACACGCTCCGAAAGGCCCGAATCGGGTGACGGACTGGCTGCGCTGGGTAACGGACCGATGAACGTGACACCGGACCCGGTGAAGCACGACACCGGCCCCGGATCCACCCGATCCGCGGGCTGGCGCCTGCGCAACTGGCGGTTGCGCACGAAGCTGCTCGCCGTTCTGCTCATCCCGACGGTCTGTGCGCTCGCCCTGGGTGGTCTGCGAGTCCGCAGCGACCTCCAGGCCGCGACGGAGTTCAACAACCTCGCGAACCAGATCCGCCTCGAGACCGCGGTCGCGGACCTGGTGCAGCAGCTGCAGCGCGAACGCGACCTGTCGGTCAGCTACGTCGCGTCGAACAAGAGGGTCGACAGGGTCGTCCTCGAACGGCAGCTGCGCCGCGTGAACGACACCAGCGAGGCGTTCAGCAACCGGATCGCCGAGCTCAGCTCCGACCTGAACTCGGCTGCCGTCGAGCGCTTCCAGGTCGCGGCCAAGCAGCTCGACCGCCTGAACAGCCTCCGCAACTCGGTGCGCGACACGCAGTACCCCGCCGAGGCAGTCCAGCGCACCTACTCGGAGTCCATCGAGACGCTCATCGGCCTCGGTGAGCAGACGATCTCCGAGATCAACGACCCGGAACTGGTGCGACTGCACCTGACCACGAACGCCATCGCGCGCATCAAGGAACAGGAGTCGCTCAAGCGGGCGATCCTCCTGGACGTCTTCCAGCGCAAGGCCTTCACGCCGGCCCAGCTGCGTTCCCTGCAGGCCGCGAACGCCGAGCTCGAAGCGGCCCGCAACGACTTCCGCAAGTCCGCGACGCCCGAGCAGGCCAAGATCTACGACGACACCGTCACCGGTCTCATCGTCGACAACGCGAACGACATGCAGGAATCGGCGATCAACCAGCAGGCGGGTGCGAAGGACTTCACCCAGATCACGCCCGAGAAGTGGGACATCGCCGCCACGCTGACGGTCAACCTGACGCGTGACGTCGAGAACCTGCTGGTCGAGCAGCTGCAGACCAAGACCGACGACCTGGCCGGCGACACGCGCACCAGGGCGTACGTCGAGTCCGGCGTCGTCCTCGTGATCCTCGCGCTCGCGTTGCTGATGGCGCTGTTCGTCGCCCGCTCGATCCTCAACCCGCTGCGCACGCTGCGCCGCACGGCCCTCGACGTCGCCGACCACGGTCTCCCCGACGCGGTCGAGCGGATCCTCGCGGACGCCAACCCGGAGAACGCGGCGAAGACCGCCGTCGAACCGGTGCCGGTGCACACGCGGGAAGAGATCGGCCAGGTGGCGCGCGCGTTCGACGCGGTGCACGGTGAAGCGGTGCGACTGGCCGCCCAGCAGGCCCTCCTGCGTGACAACGTCAACGCGATGTTCGTCAACCTGTCACGTCGTTCGCAGGCCCTGGTCGAGCGCCAGTTGAACCTGATCGACCGGCTCGAGCAGGACGAGCAGGACCCGGACCAGCTGGCCTCGCTGTTCGAGCTGGACCACCTCGCGACCCGCATGCGCCGCAACTCGGAGAACCTCCTGGTCCTCTCGGGTACGGACCTCTCGCGGCGCCTGACCCGGCCCGTCCCGGCCGCCGAGGTCCTCGGCGCCGCGGTCTCCGAGGTCGAGCAGTACGCCCGCGTGCAGGTCGGTCAGACCCCGGACCTCACGGTCCAGGGCCGCGCGGTCAACGACCTCGTGCACCTCATCGCCGAGCTGCTGGACAACGCCACGGCGTTCTCCGACCCGGTCACCAAGGTCACCGTTCGCACGGCGAAGACCCGCAAGGGCGAGCTGGCGATCGAGATCCAGGACCGCGGCGTGGGCATGGGCGAGCAGGAGATCATCGACGCCAACGAGCGGCTGGCCGACCCGCCGGACGTCGACGTCGCCGTCTCCCGCCGGATGGGCCTGTACGTGGTCGCGCGGCTCGCCAAGCGCCACGACATCAAGGTCCGCCTGCGCGGCAACGAGGACATCGAGGGCGGCACGACGGCACTGGTGATCGTGCCGGAGACGCTCACCGCGATCCCCGGCCAGGCACCGGTCTCGACCCCGCCGACCGGTTCGGGTTCGCTGGCCTCCGCGTTCGGCATGTCGCCGTCCGCGTCGGCACCGGCGATGCCCATGCCGATGCCGATGCCGCCGGCCGAGCACACGACGGAGATCGGCACCACCGCGGTCAGGGCCAGCGGCATCGCCGGCGCCTTCGGCGGTGCGACCGGTGTCACACCGCGGATCGACGAGTCGAGCCCGAGCAACCCGGGCATCCCGGTCAACTTCGTGCCCAGCTCGATCACCGACACCGGTGCGGGCGCGACGGCGATCCCCGTGTACAGCGACCCGCCGATCGAGGACGCGACGCCGTCCGAGCGGTGGCGTCGTGACCAGCTCGCGGCGGTCGACCCGGAGACCTCGTTCGAGTCCACCCTCTTCACGGCCTACGAGGACCGCAACGAGGAGGCCGGCGAGATCTCCTTCGAGCCGGGCTACGAGACCACCCAGTTCGTGCCGATCCCGCCGATCGAGGACGAGCCCGTCTCGTCCAACGGCATCTCGCGCGCCTCGGCGGACGAGGGTCGTCTCGACATCGGGATGGGTCACCGCAACGGGACCTCGGAAGCCTCGCGCAAGAAGATCGAGCACGACCTGGACGCCCCGACCGAACGCCTCCCGATCTACGAGGCCGTCCTGTCGCAGTGGTTCCAGGCCGTGGGCAGCGAGACGTCCGCATCGACGGCTCAGCCGGTCCGTGCGACCGCCGAGGACGACGCACCGGCCGCCACCAACGGGCACGTCTCGTCGAAGCTCGGAGGGACGGACAAGGGCTCTGTCGAGTACATCGACGAGCCCCCGACGATCCCGCCGCTCTCGGACGGGCCCGAACCGGAGCTGCCGACCCGATCTCGCAAGCCTGTACCGGCGGTGGCACCCACCACCACGTCGGCCGCTGGTCTTCCGGTGCGCACGCCGCGCTCGAAGGTCCAGCCGGCGGCCGAGGAAGTACCCGCACCCGCCGAGCAGGAGCGAGTTGTGGAACCCGAGCCCGTTGTGGAGGAGACTCCAGCGGCGGCACCTACTTCCGAGTCGGCTTGGCAATCGCCTGCCGATGAGGGATGGCACGCGGCTCAGGCGTTGTTGAACAAGACGCCGGATACGAAGACCACGGCAGGACTGCCGAAACGGACACCGAAGGCTCAGCTCGTGCCAGGATCTGCAGCACCCAAGCCGCAGTCCCTGACGTCGACAGCGCAGCGCCCGCCGCTGCCGCCCCGTACCGCAGACGCGGTGCGCGGACGGATGTCGAGCCTGCAGAGTGGTGTCAAGCGAGGCCGGCACGCATTGATCGAGGCATACGCTGGTGACCAATCGAGCCGGCAGAACGAGGAGCAGGAGTGACGACCGCAGCGCAGCCAGGCAGCTTTGGTTGGCTTATCACCGACTTCGTGCGGAGGGTGCCCGGAGTGGCACATTCCGTTGTGGTGTCCGCGGACGGGCTGTTGCTCGCGGGATCCCAGGGCCTGCCCCGGGACCGTGCAGAGCAGCTTTCCGCGGTCGCGTCCGGACTGGTCAGCCTCACCCAGGGTGCTGCCCGCTGCTTCGAAGCAGGCGGGGTCAACCAGACGGTCGTCGAGATGGAGCGGGGCTACCTGTTCCTCATGTCGATCAGTGACGGTTCTTGCCTTGCCGTCCTGGCGGCACCCAACTGCGACATCGGCCTCGTGGCCTACGAGATGACGCTGTTGGTGGAGAGAGTCGGTCAACAACTCACCCCTGAGCTGCGCGCGCAGCTTCAGGGCGTGGTCCGTCGCTAGACCTCATCTGAAGTTCAGGGGTGAGAACCAATGGCTGGTAGATCTGGCGCTAGAGGCCGGGGCTTCGGTAGGAACTTCAACTACCAGGAGTGGGCTTCTGGCGGGTTTCAGTTCGACGAGCCTGACGCGATACCCCAAGAACCAGAGGAAACCGAGGACGCGCCCCACGATGAGCGGGTTACAGGGCAAGGGCTAGGCGATATGTCTCAGCGTGAGGTGGACGACTCGTCGTCGTATCCGTACGACGACGTGCCGAACCGGTTCGACATAGACGGGTACGGCTCCGGGCTGTTCGGTGGCCCCGGCGCGGACCTCTTCGGCCAGCACGAGATGCCGGAGGCCGTGCCGGAGCAACTGCCGTACACAACCGGTCCGCATCCGGTGTACAGCACTGGCGGCCAACCGGCGTACAGCACCGGTGCGCAGCCTCAAGTGCGTCCGGAGGAGAATGCTTCTGCGGACTCGGGTTCACTGGTGCGGCCTTACACACGCACCGGTGGACGCACACGACCCGACTACGACCTTGCTATCGAGGCGCTGATTTCGACCAGCGAAAAGGGCCTCGAACGGGATGCCGCAGTACTTCCCGAGCACAGGTCGATCTGCGGGCTGTGTGTGGACACGCGGTCGGTGGCCGAGGTCGCGGCACTCCTACGCTTGCCACTTGGCGTCGTGCGGGTGTTGATCGGCGACATGGCAAGCATGGGTTTGGTTTTGATTCACCAGGGCGGTCTGGTCGTGGGGGACCGGCCTTCCATGGAATTCCTGGAGAGGGTGCTCAGTGGGCTTCGCAAGCTCTAGTCCCCAGGGCGCCGAGGGCGCACGGAAGCCGACGACGTCTGCCAAGATCGTGGTGGCGGGTGGCTTCGGTGTGGGCAAAACGACGTTCGTCGGCTCGGTGTCCGAGATCGTCCCGTTGACCACCGAGGCGGTGATGACCGAGGCCAGCGCGGGGGTGGACGACCTCTCCGCCACGCCCAACAAGGTCACCACGACCGTCGCGATGGACTTCGGCCGTGTGTCGCTCGACAGCGACCTGATCCTGTACCTCTTCGGTACACCGGGTCAGCACCGGTTCTGGTTCATGTGGGACGACCTGGTACGCGGCGCCATCGGTGCCATCGTGCTGGTCGACACCCGCCGCCTGGCCGACGCGTTCGCCTCGATCGACTTCTTCGACGACCGGCAGCTGCCGTACGTCGTCGGCGTCAACTGCTTCGACGGCCTCCTCCACCACAGGCTGGAGGACGTGCGCGAAGCGCTGACGATCGACGAGTCGGTGCCGATCGTGACCTGCGACGCGCGCAACCGGCAGTCGACGAAGCAGACGCTCATCACGCTGGTGGAGCACGCGATGCGCCAGTGGATGTCCGTCCGCGCGGGCTGATACTCCTTCCGCCGGAGTACGACCGCACGCACGACTGAACGAGGCGAGCGCCACCTTCGGGTACGGCGCTCGCCTCGTCGTCGTGTTCGCCGGCGGCTAGCCGATGTGCAGGCCGACACCGATGCCGATCAAGATGCCGTCGAGCAGGCCGTGGTGGCCGTGGTGGCAGTCGTAGTCCCAATCTTCGTCCCAGTCGTCGTCCCAGTCATGACAGTGGTGTCCGACGCCGATTCCGATGCCGAGGCCGAGGCCGATGTCCCGCCCGTCGGTGGTGTCGGTCTGGTGAGCGAGAACGGCTGCGACTTGCGCGCGGTCCGTGTCCGGGATCGGATCGGCCGACGCCGTGCCGGACGAGAACGGCAAGGCGAATGCCAGGGCTGTGAAGACGGCGGCTGCTTGGAGCGCCGACCTTGAGCTGACCATTGTGGAGTCCTCCTAGGTCGATGGCGGACGTGTCTCGGGTACGTCCACGTCAATCGACGCTAGGTCGCGGCGCGCCCACTCAAGTGTGGTTGCGGACCCCCGAAGGGGGATGACAGACCGTCAGGCCTCGTCCACCAACGCGGCGGACGTGATGCGATGGAGTGGGAACCTGAGCACCTCTCCGTAGCTGTGGTCGTAGCCCTCCAGCACGCCACCCCCGACGACGTGCGGCTCGATCACGCGCTGTGCCGCCGTGCCGTGCGAGTCGACGAACCCCACGAGCACGCTGCGGCGCGCCCGTGCGGCCTGCTGGAGCAACGACAGGGTCGCGGACGGACCGGCACCGAGGTGCCCGGGAACGGAGATCCGTTCACCCCGTGGTGTCGCGGCGGCACGATCACCGGCGCGGACCAGCCGGACGAGTTCACCCAGCCGCTCGTCGGCGTGCACGGCGGGTGACACCGGTTTGCGGGCACTGCGCTGCCTCGGCGTGGTCCGGCGGCCGCCCGGCCGCAGGTCGAGGACCTGGCCGTCCGGGCCCTCCGCGGCCGGGGCGAACCCGGCCGAGCGCAGCCCGTCCAGCACCTCTGCCAGCGGCAACGGGCTGACGAGCACGGTCGGGGCGATCCGGCGCAGCTCCAGCCGTGTGGCCTCCGGGTGCGCGAGGACCTCGCTGATCAGCACCGGGTCGTCGCAGCGCAGGAACGAGCCCGCCGCCCCGCCGCGGAGCCTGCCGTGGCGGCGCGCGGCGTCGTCGATCAGGTAGGTCAGCGACTGCGGGACGGGCGTGCGCGAGCGGGTCTTGAAGAGTTCCTGCAGCTCGTCGGCGGTGCGTCCGGCGTCGAAGGCGCGCCGGACGGTGGCCTCGCTGATCCGGTAGACCGTGGCGCCGCCGGCCGACTCGACGTTGGCGACCAGTGCCAGCTCGTCCGCGAGCTCCGGTTCGAGGCGGCCGGGGGCGACGACGGTGAGGTCGGCCTGCACCAGCACGTGGTCCAGTGGCGCGGGCAGGGCGTCGCCGAGGGACTTCGCGGCGTGGCCGGCACCCTCGTCGAGCAGCACGCGGCCCGCGCTGGTGATCGCGCCGAGAGCGAGCACGCCGACTGCCGTGCCCTCCTCGACCGTCCAGCGCACCAGTTCGTCGCGTTGCCGGCCGCCCCGGCGCGGTGCCCGCCAGCCGAGCACGGTGGCCAGGTCGGCCGCGGTCGAGAACGCGGTGCCCTTGGGGAACGCGCCGAGCGCCTCCAGGATCCACCGCCGGTCGCGCGGGGCCTGCGCACGTCGGATCTCGTCCGCGAGCGGGTTGAAGAGCTTGTCCTTCTCGTCGCGCCGGCCGATCAGCGCGGGCAGCCGCGGCAGGTCGAGCCACGCGTGCGCGAGCGTGGCCCAGCGGACCTCGGTGGTCGCGGCGAGCCACACGTCGGCCTTGGTCGTCGGCACCCACTCGGGTTCCGCGGCCTCGGTGTTCGCGGCCAGGTCCGCGCCGACCACGAGCTCGATCAGCAGCGCCGCGCGGCGTTCGTCGACGTCGAGGTCCTTGGCGGCCTTGCGCAGCTCGCGGACGCCCAGACCGCCCGTCCGCAGCACCGGCGCCGGTTCGGCCGACCAGCTCGCGATGAGGTTCTCGACGTGCCGGACGAGCTCCAGGGCCTCGCCAGCACCGGTCGCGTCGACGCTGCTCTGCTGGAACGTGGTGGTCTTCGGCTTCGGCTCGGTGACCTGGACCGGGCCCAGGGGGCGGTCGCCGCGCAGTTCGAGAGCGATCTCCCGCGGCAGCTCGACCGTGCCGGGGTCGCGCCGCAGCAGCAGACCGCGGGCGAGCAGCCGTTGCACGGGGGTGTCGGCCTTGTCGAGCGGCACGACGCGGGAAGCGTCCTTGGTGTCGCCGATGGGCGGTCCGGAGGCGAGCTTCTGCAGGACCCGCTGCTCGCCCTCGGTGATGCCGCCGAGGTCGTAGGTCTGCCCGGTCGCGCGGCCCAGGCCGCCCGGATACGCGCCGAACGCCTCGCGCGTGAGCGGCGGGACCGACAGCGCGTCGTCGTCGCCCCAGGCGAGAGCGAGGGACCTCAGTCTCGCGACCGCCTGCTTGAGCGGCCGGGGCTTCACGTCCGGACCGAGGATCTGCGCGAGTGTGGGCAACGCCACGGGCCCGGCGTCCGCACCTTGCACGACCAGGGCCTCGAGCACGGTCAGCGTGAAGGTGTCGAGGTCCTCGCAGGCGCGCGCGATCGATGCCCTGGTGCCGACCCGTGTCGCGAGCACGGACATATCAGCAGGTGGGGGCGTTGCCAGATCGGGGCGCGCACGCAGCAGCGCGACGAGAGCGACGTCGTCCTGGGCGCGCAGCCAGTCGGCGAGTGTGATGCCGGACATTCTCACCACGGTATATGGGTCTCTGGAGATGACGTCGTGCTCTGTCACACTTGTGCCCGTCAGCAGGCACCACCGAGGAGGAGAACGTGGCGAAAGGACGCCCGGGACGGGTCGACCCGCACTGGCCGGAGGGTGCGGACGGCAGCCATCCCGTCACCGAACTGACCAGTGACCTGCAGGGTGCGCTCTCCCCGTTCGGCACGGTGACGTTCCCGCTGCCGTCGGAGGACCTCCCGTACAAGCACCCGGTGACCGAGATCAACAAGTCCTGAGTGGATTGTCAGGCCGGTCTTAAGACTCGCCGAGTCGGGTGAGTACCGCAAAGGGCCCGGGGATAGGCTCGTTTCCCGCTTGAGCTGTACTTCGTGGGAGGACGACGATGCCGGTCCCCGGCCCTGGTTACTCGATCACCGTTCGTCTGGAGGCGCCGCCGTCAGCGAGCGCCGCGGGTGACCTCACTTCGGCCGTCGGCCGCGCCGGCGGTGTGATCACGGCGTTCGACGTCGTCGAGTCGCACAACGACCGCGTCGTCATCGACCTCACGTGCAACGCGCTGTCCGCCAACCACGCCAAGGACATCACCGACACGCTGGAGACGTTGCCCGGCATCGTCGTCCGCAAGGTGTCCGACCGCACGTTCCTCGTGCACCTCGGCGGCAAGATCGAGATCGCGTCCAAGGTGCCGCTGCGCAACCGTGACGACCTCTCCCGCGCGTACACGCCGGGTGTCGCCCGCGTCTGCGAGGCCATCGCCAAGAACCCGGACGACGCGCGCCGCCTGACCATCAAGCGCAACACCGTCGCCGTCGTCACCGACGGTTCGGCCGTGCTCGGTCTCGGCAACCTCGGCCCCGCCGCCGCCCTGCCGGTGATGGAGGGCAAGGCCGCGCTGTTCAAGAAGTTCGCCGGCGTCGACGCCTGGCCGGTCTGCCTGGACACCCAGGACACCGAGGAGATCATCCGCGCGGTCGAGCTCATCGCTCCCGTGTACGGCGGCATCAACCTCGAGGACATCTCCGCGCCGCGCTGCTTCGAGATCGAGGCCCGCCTGCGCGAGAAGCTCGACATCCCGGTGTTCCACGACGACCAGCACGGCACCGCGATCGTCGTCGTCGCCGCTCTGCGCAACGCCCTGCGCGTCGTGAAGAAGGACATCAAGAACTGCCGCATCACGGTCTGCGGCGTCGGTGCCGCCGGTTCCGCGATCATCCGCCTGCTGCAGGCCCAGGAGCCCGGCGACATCATCGCCGTGGACGTCGACGGCATCGTCCACCGCGACCGCCCCGGCCTGGACTCGAACCTGAAGTCCATCGCCGCGACGACCAACAAGGGCAACGAGTCCGGCCGCCTGCACGACGCGCTGGTCGGCTCGGACGTGTTCATCGGCGTCTCCGCTCCGAACCTGTTCGGCGCGGACCAGGTCGCGACCATGGCGAAGGACGCCATCGTGTTCGCGCTGGCCAACCCGGACCCGGAGATCGACCCGATGGAGGCCCAGCAGCACGCCGCCGTCGTCGCGACCGGCCGTTCGGACTTCCCGAACCAGATCAACAACGTGCTGGCGTTCCCCGGCGTCTTCCGCGGCCTGCTGGACGCGCACGCCCGCACCATCACGGACGCGATGCTGCTGGCCGCCGCGCAGGCCATCGCCGACGTGGTGGACGGCGACCGCCTCAACGCGTCGTTCATCGTGCCGTCGGTCTTCGACAACACCGTCGCCCCGGCCGTGGCCGAAGCGGTGCGCAAGGCAGCGACTTCCTGAGGGCCTGTGACACCAGTACAAGCCAAAGCCGGAAAGAAGTCGGCGGGCGAAAAGCGTGCCCACTGACTTCTTTCGGCACGGGCCGTTTGCGTGGGCCAGGCATACGATCGCCGTATGACCAAGCAGTTCACCCACCTGGACTCCCAAGGCGCGGCCCGGATGGTCGACGTCTCCGGCAAGGAGCAGACCACCCGGACCGCCGTGGCCACAGGGGTCCTGCACACGACCGCCGAAGTGGTTGAGTTGCTGGGCGCCGACGGCCTGCCCAAGGGCGATGCCCTGGCGACGGCCCGGATCGCGGGCATCATGGCCGCGAAGCGCACCTGGGAACTCGTGCCGTTGTGCCACCCGATCTCGTTGTCGTCGGTGGTGGTCGACCTGGCGCTGGCACCGTCCGCCGTGCTGATCACCGCCACCGTCCGCACCACCGACCGCACGGGCGTGGAGATGGAGGCCCTGACCGCGGTCTCCGTGGCCGGCCTGACGCTCCACGACATGGTGAAGTCGGTGGATCCCGCCGCGTCCCTGGACGCGGTGCGGGTGGAGCGCAAGGAAGGCGGCAAGTCCGGCCTGTGGGAACGCCCGTGAAGGCGGTGGTGATCACCGCGTCCAACCGCGCCGCCGCCGGCGTCTACGCCGATCGCAGCGGACCCTTGATCGTCGAGTGGCTCGCCGGGCGCGGGTTCTCGGTTTCCTCACCGGTGGTGGTGCCCGATGGTGATCCGGTGCGCGAGGCGCTGTCTGCCGCGGTGTCCGCCGGTGCTGATCTGGTGGTGACGACCGGGGGGACCGGGATCAACCCGACCGACCGGACCCCTGAGGCGACTCGCGCGGTCCTGGACTACGAGGTGCCCGGGCTGGCCGATGTGATTCGCATGTCCGGGTGGCCGCGAGTGCCCGGCTCCGTGCTGTCGCGTGGCGTCGCCGGCGTTGCCGGGCGGACGTTGATCGTGAACCTGCCCGGGTCGACCGGCGGGGTGCGGGACGGGCTGGAGGTGTTGTCGAGCGTGCTGGAGCATGCGCTCGACCAACTGCGTGGAGGTGACCACAAATGAGCGTGGTGCTGCGGGCCGTCGTGACCGAGGAGCCCTTGTCGGTGGAGGAGCACGCGGCCCTGGTCGGGTCTGACCGGGCAGGTGCCGTGGTCACCTTCTCCGGCGTCGTGCGGGATCACGACGGTGGGCGGGCGGTGCTGGAGTTGGAGTACCACTCGCACCCCTCGGCTTCGGACGTCGTGGCCGAGGTGGTTTCCTCCTTGGCTGCCAAGTACTCCGGGGTGCACGGGATCGCTGTCTCGCACCGGGTCGGGCCGTTGAAGATCGGTGATGTGGCGCTGGCCTGTGCTGTGGCCGCTGAGCATCGGGGGGAGGCGTTCTCCCTTTGTGCTGACCTGGTGGACGAGGTCAAGGCTCGGTTGCCTGTGTGGAAGAGGCAGGTCTTTCCGGGGGGCGAGGACGAGTGGGTGAACTGTCCCTGAGTTCTGAGCCTGGCTGAGCGGGTCGGCTTGCGTTGGCTGGCGCCGGTGGGCACCGCGGGGGGCGGGTTGCGGTGGTCGGCGCCGGTACCGGCTGAGGGGTCGCCTTGCGAATGCTGGCGGCGGTTCCAGCGGGGTTGGTCGCGTTCCGGGAAGAGGCCGGGCTGAAAAGCGCCCGGCCGTGCCCTTGAGGGGAGCATCCCGCCCACTCAAGGTAAAGCCCCAATCGCCTTGAAGGGCCTGAACCGCTAACCCAGCCCGTCAGGTTCAGACGGCTCGCTTCGCATCGCCACGCCAGGACTCGTGGGTAGTTGCTTTGCGGTGGCGGGCGCCGGTTGGCGCCGCGCGGGGCTGCCTGCCCGGCCCGCTGTGGGCCTGCCCCACCCCGGAAATGCAGGCAGGGACCTCACCGTCGGGGGGTAACGGTGAGATCCCTGGTCCTGTGTCAGCCCACGTCTACGGGCCGGCGTTCGTGCGACCGATCAAGATCGGTCCGAGCCTGCGAGGCTCAGATCAGGATCTTGTGGCCCGGGAAGATCAGGTCCGGGTTCGTGACGAAGCCCTTGTTCTTCTCCACGATGGCCTGGTAGCCGCCTGCGACCTTGTTGGCGTCCGCGATCTTCGACAGGGTGTCGCCTGCCTTGATCTCGTAGTTGCCGCTCGGGTTCGTCTTCGAGCCCTCGAGCTGCACGACCGGTGCCTGCTGCACCGGAGCGGCGGCCTGGCGCTGCTGCGGCTGCGCCTTGCGCTGCTGCGGGGCAGGGGTGGCCTTCTTGGGGGCCTGGCCGGTGTAGTTGCCCAGCTTGGCGCTGCAGGCAGGCCAGGCGTTGCGGCCCTGGCCGGCGAGCACGCGCTCGGCGACAGCGATCTGCTGCTCGCGCGAGGCGTTGGCCGGGTTGCCCTGGCCGCCGTAGCCGTTCCACGTCTGCTGAGTGAACTGCAGGCCGCCGTAGTACCCGTTACCGGTGTTGGCGGCCCAGTTGCCACTGGCTTCACACTGCGCGAGTGCGTCCCAGTCCATTCCAGGGGCGGCGTTGGCGGTGCCAACGGCCAAGCCCAGAGGGGCACCGGCGATGATGCCGGCGACCGCGACCTTGGCGATAGTGCGAGCTGCGGAACTCTGCTTGCCCTTGTTGCCTCGGTTGAAAACCATGTGCCTCTCGGTCCACCGCACCTCCGATCAGGAACTCGGGTTCGGGGCCCGGTGCGTTCCTGCGTCCCAGTCCGGCGGTTTCTCTCGCTCGGGGTGTGTTCCGGAGAACCCTCGGACTGGGTTCGGTGCTGGTCCTCCGGTCGTGCTCGTAGCTGGTTCGGGCCAGCCGAGAAGCGACCGTACGTAACCGATGGCGGCCTCACCAAAGGTTTCCGCGTGTGACGCGCATCACGGTAACGGTTTGTGTCGTTGTGTCACGTCCACAAACACGCAGCTCAAAGGTGTCGTTACCGGTCCGTTTCCATTCTGAGATCAGTCGAAAACTATTACGGAAAGTGAGGCGTGGCTCACGGTGTTCCGGGTGTCGGAGACACGCTCCGCACGGTTGAGGGACGGCCGGGCGGACTCGCCGGAACGCCCCTCGGAACCGCTCGTCGTCCGCTCTCCCGGTCGGTTCTACGATCGCCCCTTGTGAACGGAGAATCGCGGTTGGTGGCGTTGCACCGGGCTCTGGCCGCGCGTGCGGGAGAACCTGTGCTGTTCGGGGATCTCGTCCAGGCGGTCTGGGGTGACGAGCCGCCCGCCAAGCCTCTTCCCGCGCTCCGCACACTGATGCGCCGGCTGCGGCAGTCGACCGAGGACGAGATCGTCACGGACGTCTCCGGCTACCGGCTCGTGGCGCGTGCGCCCGGCCCGTCGCAGCTGCCCGCCGACCTGCCGGACTTCGTGGGCAGGGAAGCGGAACTCGCCGCGCTGTCCGCGATGGACGCACCGGTCGTCGTGATCACCGGCCCACCGGGCGTCGGCAAGACCTCGCTCGCGATCAGGCTCGCGCACAGGATCCGCGACCGGTTCCCCGACGGTCAGCTGCACGTCAACCTGCGCGGGTTCGCGACAGGACCGGCGGTCACCGTCGAGCAGGCGCTCGGCCGGTTCCTGCGTGCCCTCGGCGTGCCGCCCGCGAAGGTCCCGCTCGACCGCGAGGAGCAGGTAGAGCTCTACCGGTCGAAGCTGCGCGGCCGCCGCGTGCTGGTGGTGCTGGACAATGCGACGGAGGTGGGTCCGCTCGTGCCGGGCGTCGAGGGTTGCACGGCCATCGTGACAAGCCGCAACGAGCTGGCCGGTCAGGTCAGGCTGGACGTGCTGGCCGACGACGAGGCGGGCGCGCTGCTCGACCGGATGAAGATCGGCGGCTCGCCGGAGGACCGCGCCGAACTGATCAGATTGTGCGCAAACCTGCCGCTCGCGCTGCGGATCGCGGGCGCGCACCTCGCCGATCGCCTCCTGCCCGACTACCTCGCAGACCTGCGCGGCGATGGCAGGCTGGACGCGCTGGAGATCGAGGGCGACGCGGCAGTACGGGCCGCGTTCGACTTGTCCTTCAAAGCTTTGCCGGACGATGCGCGCCGCCTGTTCGGTCTGCTCAGCGTCCATCCCGGCGGCGACTTCGACCTGCCGGACACCGCCGTGCTCGCCGAGTCGTCCCTTGAGGACAGTGCGGAACTCGTGGGCGTGCTGGTGCGGGCCGGCCTCGTCCAGCAGGCAGGAGAACGGTTCCACCTGCACGACCTGATCCGGCTCTTCGCCTCCGAACAGGTGGGTGCGGAGGGGCCACCCGCAGTGCGCCGGCTGCTGTCCTTCTACCTGGACACCGCGCGCCATGCCAGTGACCTCGCCGCCACCCCGATCAAGCGGCTCGACCCGCTGCCGTTGGATGTGACCGGTCGCAGGTTCGCGAACTCCGAGGAGGCACAGGAGTGGCTCGACGCGAAGCGTTCGACGCTCGTGGCGGCGGTGGCGGCAGCGCCGCATCCGTTCGCGAGCCATCTCGCCGACTCGTTGCGCGGCTACCTCGTCTACGGCGCCTACCGGCCCGAGTTGGACGTGGTGCTGGCCGCCGGTCTCGCGTCGGCGCGTGCCGCGGGTGATGTCGATGGTGAGATCGCGATGCTCAACGGGCGCGGCCAGCTCCACTTGATCCGAGGTGCGTACAGCGACGCGCTGGAGGCGTTCGGCCGGGCCGCGGACCTGGCCACGTCCGACTTCATGAGAGCGGTCCTGCTCAGCAACATGGGCTCGGTGAAGAGGGAGATCGGCGATCTCACCGGCGCGCTCGCGGACCTGGAAGAGGCGCTGCGCCTGTCGCCGGGAGAGCCACCTCTGTACATCACCGTGCTGTTCAACCTGGGCACGGTGCTCGGTGCCCGCGCCGAACTGCGCAAGGCGATCGGGTACTTGGAGGAGGCCGTGCGGCTGGGGGAGGAACACGGGTTCAAGATCAAGGTCGCGGTGGCCAGGGAGAGCATCGGCATCGCACGCCTCGAACTCGGGCAGTACGAGGAGGGGCGGAGGCATCTGGAGGCCGCGCTGGCCGGCTACCAGGAGGCCAACGCCGCGGAGCCCGTGCCGAACGTGCTGGTCAACCTGGCCGACATCGCGGTGGCGACCGGTGACGACGAGCACGCTCGGACGTTGGCGTCACGGGCTCTCGAAGCAGCACGGCAGATCGCCGCCGTTCGGGTCGAGGTCGAAGCGCTGATCGTCCTGGGGGACCTGGGTGCGGCGGTCGAGCTGGCGAACCGGATCAACTACCCGCTGGGACGGCACAAGGCACAGCTGGTGCTCGCCAGACACGATGTGGAACTGGCACGCGAGCTGGTGCGGGACGTGCGGGACAGCGGTGACCTGCTGATGGAGTCCAAGGCGCTGCTGGTGCTGGCCGAGGCGACTGGTGACGCGGCCATCGCGAAAGAAGCACTGGAACTGGCGAAGGTGCGCGAACAGAGTGCTGTGGTGGCCGGAGCCGAGGCTTTCTTGAGCGCTCAGCCGCCCGCGAACGGCGGCAGCACGTCCAGCTGAGAACCGGCGGGCACGCGCACCGACGTGTCGCGCACCGCGACGCCGTCCAGCAGGAAGCTCGACGCCGCGAGGACCTTGCCGAGCTTCGAGCCGTGCCGTTCGCCGATGGTGCTGACCACGAGCGCCACGGTGGGTTCGGAGGCGTCGAGCTGCAGGTCCTCGTCGGCCACCCCGGCCGCGGCCCGCGCACCTGCGAAGTAGCGGATCTTCACGGCCGTCACTGTCATCCTCCGATGGAGCTCATGGGACGGTCGGGCTGCGAGAAGCCCGCGTCGTTGATGCCGTGACCGGCCGCCTTGGCCCACATCGTGGCACGCCAGGCGTCGGCGATCGCGGCGTCGGGGGAGCCGTCGCGCAGCAGTGCCCGCAGGTCGGTCTCGCCCTGGCTGAACAGGCAGTTGCGGATCTGGCCGTCCGAGGTGAGCCGGGTGCGGTCGCAGGCGGCGCAGAACGGCCTGGTCACCGACGCGATCACGCCGACGACCGCGGGGCCGCCGTCGACCAGCCAGCGTTCGGCCGGGGCGCCGCCGCGCGGGACCTCCGACGGGGTCAGCGTGAACGCGGTCGTGAGCATCGTGAGGATCTCATCGGCCGTGACCATGTTCGTGCGCGTCCAGCCGTGCTGCGCGTCGAGCGGCATCTGTTCGATGAACCGCAGCTGGTAGCCGTTCTCGACGCAGAACCGCAGCAGAGGGACGGCTTCGTCCTCGTTCATCCCGCGCATCAGCACGGAGTTGACCTTCACCGGCTCCAGTCCGGCCTCGCGGGCGGCGTCGAGGCCGTCCAGCACGTCCGTGATGCGGTCGCGCCTGGTCAGCGTCGCGAACCGGTCCGGGTCGAGGGTGTCGAGCGAGACGTTGATCCGGTTGAGGCCGGCGTCCTTCAACGACTGCGCGCGGCGCGAGAGGCCGATGCCGTTCGAGGTCATGGACATGCGGGGGCGCGGTTCGAGCTCGGCCGTCGCGGCGATGACCTGCTCCAGGCCGCGGCGCAGCAACGGCTCGCCGCCGGTGAACCTGATGTCCGTCACGCCCAGGTCGACCACGGCGATGCGCATGAGCCGGATCAGCTCGGCGTCGGTGAGCAGCTCGTCCTTCTGCAGCCAGTCGAGGCCCTCGGCGGGCATGCAGTAGGTGCAGCGCAGGTTGCACCGGTCGGTCAGCGAGACCCGGAGGTCCTTCGCCACCCGCCCGAACCTGTCGACGAGCAGCGGCGAGTCCGGACGTGCGGACACGTCCGGCGTACCGCGCACGATGGGTAGGCCCAACTCGACTGCTGTCACCTTATTTAGCTTAATGAACAACTCCTTGTAGGTGACTCCACAAACGAGGTTTCTCACCTTCCGCCCGTTTGGAGCACTCTGACAACGAAATGTCTTAGCCGCTAAGATGTTCAACATGGAACCTGAAGTGCTGGAGAGGTTCACCTGGTACATGCGGGAGCAGAGCGCGCTCACCGTCATGTTCCACGCTCGGGTCGCCGAGCAGATGGGCCTGTCCGCGACGGACGAGAAGTGCCTCGATCTCGCCATGCGGGCGGACGGACCGCTCACCGCGGGCCGGATCGCCGATCTGTCCGGTCTCTCCACCGGGGCGGTCACGGGCGTGATCGACCGCCTGGAGCGTGCCGGATATGTCCGTCGTGTCCGTGACCCTCACGACCGCCGCAAGGTCCTGGTCGAGGTCACGGTGGGCGACGTGGACAAGTTCGGCGAACCGTTCGAGAAGGCCCGGGACAGCCTGGTCGAGGTCCTGGGCCACTTCGACGAGGACGAACTTCAGGTGATCGAGCGTTATCTCAAGCTCCAGACCGAGACGTTTCGCAAGCGCGTGATCGATACTTAGACCCATGTGGCACTACTTGATGGACATGGACGGCGTCCTCGTGCACGAGGAGCACCTGATCCCGGGAGCGGACGAGTTCGTCGCGGAGCTGCGGGCGTCGGAGACCCCGTTCCTCGTGCTCACGAACAACTCCATCTACACGCCACGGGACCTGCGTGCGCGCCTGCAGCGCACGGGCCTCGACATCCCCGAGAAGTCCATCTGGACGTCCGCGCTGGCCACGGCGAAGTTCCTCGACTCGCAGCGCCCGAACGGCTCGGCGTTCGTCATCGGCGAGGCCGGCCTCACCACGGCGCTGCACGAGATCGGCTACGTGCTGACCGACCGCGACCCGGACTACGTCGTGCTCGGCGAGACCCGCACGTACAGCTTCACCGCGATCACCAAGGCCATCCGCCTGGTCGAGGAGGGCGCGAAGTTCATCGCGACCAACCCCGACGCGACCGGCCCGTCGCGCGAGGGCTCGCTGCCCGCGACCGGCGCCGTGGCGGCGCTGATCGAGCGCGCCACCGGCCGTGAGCCGTATTACGTCGGCAAGCCGAACCCGTTGATGATGCGCTCGGCCCTGCGCACCCTGGGCTCGCACTCGGAGCAGGCGCTGATGATCGGTGACCGCATGGACACCGACGTGCGCTCGGGCCTGGAAGCGGGCCTGTCGACCATCCTCGTGCTGTCCGGGGTCTTCACCGCCGAGTCCGCCGAGATGTTCCCGTACCGGCCGACGCGCGTGCTGAAGTCGATCGCGGACCTCGTCGGTCACTCTGCGGACCCGTTCGGCGACTGGACTGACCACTGACGCGCGAGGGTTCATCACCTATCGTCGCGGAGGTGGACACGGATCGACGCCCGATGTACGTCGTGGGTGACGTGCACGGGCACCTCGCAGAACTGACCAGGGCCCTGCACGTCGCGGAGCTGTGCGACGAGGACGGTCACTGGACGGGTGGCGAGGCCGAACTGTGGTTCCTCGGCGACTTCGTGGACCGCGGGCCCGACGGCGTGGGCGTGATCGACCTGGTCATGCGCCTCGGCGAGGAGGCCGCGGAGGCCGGTGGCACGGTCAGCTCGTTGATCGGCAACCACGAGGTGCTGCTGCTCGGCATGTACCGGTTCGGCGACGAGCAGGTGCCGGACAGCATGGGGCCGCGGTCGTTCGCGCGCAGCTGGCTGCTCAACGGCGGGCTGCGCAGCGACCAGGACCGGCTGACCGACGAGCACGTCGAGTGGCTGACGAACCGGCCGGTGCTGAAGCTGCGCGACGACCACCTGCTGATGCACTCCGACACGGCGGCCTACCTCGAATGGGGGTCCTCGATCGAAGAGGTCAACGAGGCCGTCCGGCACGTGCTCAAGGGCGACGACCTCGTCGACTGGTGGGAGTGCTGGCGCAAGATGACGACCCGGTACGCGTTCCGGGGTCCGCAGGGTCCCGAAATCGCGGACGAGCTGCTCGCGACCCTCGGCGGCAGCACGATCGTGCACGGGCACAGCGTCATCGCCGACCAGCTGGGGGTGCCGCCGGACCAGATCGACGGGCCCCTCGTCTACGCCGGCGACAAGGTGCTGGCGATCGACGCGGGTCTCTACAGCGGCGGTCCGTGCCTGGTCGTGCCCTTGCCATACGCCGAGGCCTGACTACCGTCTGGGGGATGACCGCCAGCTACTCCTCGGGCACGTCCGGCGCCCCGCTGCTGGGCGACACGATCCACGCGAACCTCGCGGCGACCGTCGCGCGCTTCGGCGACCGTGAGGCACTTGTCGACAAAGCAACAGATCGACGTTGGACGTACGCGGAGCTCGCGCAGGAGGTCTCCCGCGCCGCCGCCGGGCTGCACTCGCTGGGCGTCCGCAAGGGCGACCGGGTCGGGATCTGGGCGCCGAACCGCGCCGAGTGGGTGTTCGTGCAGTACGCGACGGCCCGGATCGGTGCGATCCTGGTCAACGTCAACCCGGCCTACCGGGTGAGCGAGCTGGAGTACGTGCTGAACCAGGCGGGCATCCACACGCTGGTGTCCGCCCGGTCGTTCAAGACGTCGGACTACGCGGCGATGATCGAGGAGGTCCGGCCGCGCTGTCCCGGGCTCCGCCACGTCGTGTACGTCGACGATCCACAGTGGACCGGTGAGGAAGTTCCGGACGTCGAGCTGGACCGCGACGACCCGATCAACATCCAGTACACGTCCGGCACCACGGGCTTCCCCAAGGGCGCCACGCTCTCGCACCACAACATCCTCAACAACGGCTACTTCGTCGGCGAGCTGATCAACTACACCGAGCACGACCGCATCTGCGTGGTGCCGCCGTTCTACCACTGCTTCGGCATGGTCATGGGCAACCTCGCCGCCACCAGTCACGGCGCGTGCGTCGTGATCCCGGCGCCCGCGTTCGACCCGGCGAAAACCCTTGCGGCCGTTCAGGAAGAGCGCTGCACGTCGTTGTACGGCGTGCCGACGATGTTCATCGCGATGCTCGACCTGATCGACGGCTACGACCTGAGCAGCCTGCGCACCGGCATCATGGCGGGCTCGCCGTGCCCGGTCGAGGTGATGAAGCAGGTCGTCGATCGCATGGGCATGCGCGAGGTCTCGATCTGCTACGGCATGACCGAAACCTCGCCGGTGTCGACGCAGACGCGCGTGGACGACTCCCTCGACCGTCGCGTCGGGACGGTCGGCAGGGTCGGCCCGCACCTCGAGGTCAAGATCGTCGACCCGGACACGGGCCGCACGGTGCCGCGCGGTGAGCCGGGGGAGCTGTGCACGCGCGGCTACTCGGTGATGCTCGGCTACTGGAACGAGCCGGAGAAGACCGCCGAAGCCGTGGACAGCGCCGGCTGGATGCACACGGGCGACCTCGCGGTGATGGACGACGACGACTACGTGAACATCACCGGCCGCATCAAGGACATGGTCATCCGCGGCGGCGAGAACATCTACCCGCGCGAGATCGAGGAGTTCCTCTACACGCACCCCGACGTGCTCGACGCCCAGGTCGTCGGCGTGCCGGACACCCGGTACGGCGAGGAGCTGATGGCCTGGGTGCGCCTGCGCGAGGGCGTTGCGGGGCTGACCGCCGAGGCCGTCCGGGAGTTCTGCGCCGGCAAGCTCGCCCACTACAAGATCCCGCGCTACGTGCACGTGGTGGACGAGTTCCCGATGACGGTCACCGGCAAGATCCGCAAGGTGGAGATGCGGGCGAAGTCGGTGGAGCTGCTCGGTCTCGAAGACGGCGCGACGCACGCCTGAGCGGACGGAACGTGGTCGCCGCGCTACAGGGCGATGAGGCTTAAAGACCCTGGTGAGCGGAGGTGTGACCGGCGCAGCATCAGTGCATTCCGCCGAAGGAGGCGCGCATGCTCACCGCCACCAGGACCACGACGATGCTGCCCGTCGAAGACCCCGAGCGCGCCGGCCGCTTCTACGCCGACATGCTCGGCCTCAAGCCCATCACCACGGCCGGGGACGGCACGCGGATCTTCGCGCTCGGCCAGGGCGACGCGCTGGGCCTGAGGCCCGCCGGGAAGGGCGCGCAGAGCGGGCACACGGTGCTGAGCTTCGAGGTGCCCGATCTGGAGGGCGAGATCGCGGAGCTCGAAGGCAGGGGCGTGCGCTTCGAGGACTACGACCTGCCCGACTTCAAGACCACGAACCACATCGCGGTCATGGGCACCGAGCGCGCCGCCTGGTTCCACGACACCGAGGGCAACGTCCTGTGCCTGCACGAGCTGTCGGACGGTGAGACCTGAGTGCTCACGGGACCTCGACGATCTCCTTGCCCAGCGGCACCAGCGAGACCTTCACCAGCTTGAAGTTCGCGACGCCGAGCGGGATGCCGATGATCGTCACGCACAGCGCGATGCCGGTGACGATGTGGCCGATCGCGAGCCAGATGCCGGCGACGACGATCCAGATGACGTTGCCGAGCAGTGATCCGGTGCCCGCGCCCGGCTTGTCCACGACCTCGCGGCCGAACGGCCACAGGGCGTAGTTCGCGATCCGGAACGACGCGATGCCCCACGGGATCGTGATGATCAGGATGCAGCAGATGACGCCGGCGACCGCGTAGCCGACGGCCATCCAGAAACCGGCGAGCACCAGCCAGATCACGTTCAGGATGAGGCGCATGCCTCCATCTAAGCTCAAGCCATGACTTGGGGTGTGATCGCAACGGGCGGAATCGCGCATGCCGTGACGGCCGACATGCTGAAGGCGGGGGTCACGGTGCTCGCGGTGTCCTCGCGTGACATCACGAAGGCCCAGAAGTTCGCTGAGCACTTCGGCATCGAGCGTGCGTACGGCGACTACCGCGACCTGCTCGCCGACCCGGACGTCGACGTCGTCTACGTCGCCACTCCGCACGGCCAGCACCACGAGGTCGTGCTCGCCGCGCTCGACGCCGGCAAGAACGTGCTGTGCGAGAAAGCCCTCGCGCTGACGGTCGCGCAGGCCGAGGAGATGGTCGAACGGGCGAGGTCGAAGCAGCTGTTCCTCATGGAGGCCATGTGGACGCGCTTCAACCCGTTGATCCAGAAGATCGCGCAGGCCGTCGACGACGGTGAGATCGGTGACGTGCGGCTGATCCGCGCGGACTTCGGGTTCCGGCACACCTTCGACGCGGCCGACCGCCTGTGGGCCAAGGAAGCGGGCGGTGGCTCGATCCTCGACCTCGGTGTCTACCCGGTCTCGCTCGCGCACCAACTCCTAGGCGTGCCAACGCACATCCACGCGCACGGCAGCATCGCACCGACCGGAGTGGACGCCGACGCCGGCATCCTGCTGGGGTACGAGGACGGCGCTCAGGCGTTGCTCAGCTGCTCACTGGCCGCGAACACCGGCAGCAGCGCCACCATCGTCGGCACCGAGGGACGCATCGACATCCCCGACGCGTTCTACAACCCCACCAAGGTGGTCATCAACGGCGTCGAGCACGAGATCGAGGACGGCGGTTACACGCACCAGATCCGGTCGGTCGAAGACTTCGTCGCGATGGGTTTCATCGAGCACTCCGACATGTCGTGGAACGACTCGCTGGAGATCATCCGCATCCTCGAAACCGCGCTCGGCCAGCTCGGCGTCTCCTACGCGGACATCGTCAAGTAGGTCAAAGGCCCCTTGTCGCAGGTTGACGCAGCAAGGGGCCTTCGGTCATGCGTCCATCGTCACCCTGGCGACCCTGACGACGGCGTCCATCGCGCCGTCCAGGTCGCCGCTCGGCATCAGCAGGTGGCTCAGCGCGAGCCGCACGGTCGTCTCCGCCGTGAACCGCACGTGGCGGCCGGGGAAGTGCCTGCTGAGGTGCTGTTCGACGACCTCGGTCGCGTGGAACAGGATCGGGTGGCCGCGGATCGTGATGAACGGCAGCAGGTCCTCGGCGTTCTGCCCGGTCAGCACGGCCGAGACCAGCCGGTCCTTCTCGGTCTGCTCGAAGGTGAAGCGGAACGCCGACCGCATCGCCTCCCACGGGTCGGGGTCGTCCTGGAGCCGGGTCGCGATTCCGGTCAGGTACTCCTCCGTCTTGTGGACCGCGACGGCCTGGACGAGCCCCTCCTTGTTGCCGAACTCGTTGTAGACGGTCTGTCTGCTCACGCCGGCGCGGCCGGCGACCTCGATCATGCGCAACCCGTGGAAGCCTCGGGCGGCCAGCAGGTCGGCAGCCGCGTCCAGCAAGAGCTCGGTGATGTCGCTCACCACCTCAGCTTTACACAGTTATGGTTCTTGTAAAGACGTAAAGTGGGGTTCTGTGCCGTTCACCGTGGGTTTCGACCTGGACATGACCCTCATCGACCCGCGACCGGGAATGGCCGCGGTGATGAACGAGGTGGGCGCCCGCACCGGCTACGCCCTCGACGGCGAGAAGTTCGCGTCGAACCTCGGCCCGCCCCTCGACATGATCTACCGCGAGATGGGTGTGCCCGAGGAGGAGGTCCCGGACCTGGTGTCGCTCTTCCGCGCGCTGTACCCGGAGGTCGTGATCCCGTCGACCGTCGCGCTGCCGGGAGCGGCGATGGCCCTGCAGTGCGTGCGGGAACTGGGCGGCAGCACCATGGTCGTCACCGGCAAGTACCGCAAGAACGCCGCGCTGCACCTCGAGGCGATGGGCTGGGAGGTCGACCACCTCTACGGCGAGCTGTGGGCCACGGGCAAGGCCGAGTCGCTCAAGCTGCACGGCGCCGCCGTGTACGTGGGCGATCACGTCGGCGACATGCGGGGTGCGGCCGGGGCCGGAGCACTGGGCGTCGGCGTCGTCACGGGGCCGTGCTCGCGTGCCGAGCTCACGGAGGCGGGCGCCGCGGTCGTGCTGGAGGACCTGCGCGAGTTCCCGGAGTGGCTCAGGACTTCTTCTGGCGTGCTTTCCTGACCACCGCGATGATCCCGAGGCCCAGCCCGATCGCGGGCAGGTAGGTGGCCGCGACGTTCAGCGCCACCGGCAGGTCGCTGTGGCCGGCGAGGAACAGCGCGAAGACCACGATGATCGCCAGTACGCCCACGGCGAACAGGCCGATGGCCAGCGGCATCAACTTCGAAGCGGTCATAAGACCAGGATAGTGCGGTAGGGCCTGCATCGAAGTCCGGCCCGCGATAGCCGGGCCCGAGGCGGCCCCTGGCGGCACGGCCGGACGACCCACATACAACACCGGTATGCGGGCCATCCGGCCGCACCACCAGGAACCACCTCAAGCGCGATTCTCATCGGACCGGACTTCGATGCAGGCCCTAACGGAGGTGCCTTACCCGAGGTCTTCTGGCTACTCTGGTGGGACGCGTCCTGGGCACGCCCCCGGGCGCGTTCGTTGTGCAGAAGCAAGGGAATGGTGAGCGCGGTGCCGACCGGCAAGGTCAAGTGGTACGACACGGAGAAGGGCTTCGGATTCGTCACCCAGGACGGTGGCGAGGACGTCTACGTCCGCAAAGCCGCCCTGCCTGCCGGAGTCGAAGGCCTCAAGGCCGGCCAGCGCATCGAGTTCGGCATGGCGGAAGGGCGCCGCGGTCCGCAGGCGCTGTCCGTGCGCCTGGTCGACCCGGCGCCGTCCGTCGCGGAGGCGCGTCGCCGTCCCGCCGAGGAGCTGCACGGCCTGATCGAGGAAGTGATCAGGCTCCTCGAGAACAAGGTCCAGCCTGACCTGCGCCGCGGCCGCTACCCGTCCGACAAGAAGACCATGAAGCTCGTCGCCGAGGCCGTCCGCGTGGTGGCGCGGGACCTCGATCCGTAAAAGGATCAGCGTCATGTCTGACGCTGACAGGATCGTCGATTTCGTCTACGAGGTCGGCCAGCTCAAACGCCTGCCCAGAGCGGGGTGGCTCTTCGCCGGGGTGCAGAACCCCGAGACAGTGGCCGCCCACTCGTTCCGGGTGGGCGTTCTGGCGTTCGCGATCGCCGTCCAGGAAGGCGCGAACCCCGACAGGGCGGCGACCCTGGGCCTCTTCCACGACGTGCCGGAGGCGCGCATCGGCGACATCCCGTACGTCGGCAAGCTCTACCTCGACGTCAAGATGCCGCCGGAGGCCGTGGCACGCGACCAGGTCCAGCACCTGCCCGCGCCGCTGGCCGCGCACATCGAGGCGCTCGTCGCCGAGCACGAGTCCGCCAAGGGCTTCGACCACACGCCCGAGGCGCGCTGCTCGCGTGACGCGGACAAGCTCGAGTTGTTGTTGCAGGCCAGGGAGTACCAGGCCGCGGGCGTCTCCAAGATGGAGCGCTTCATCCAGACCATGCAGGAGTCGGTGGTCACCGACACCGGCAAGGCCCTGCTCGACTCCGCTCTGCGGATCGCTCCCAGCGAGTGGTGGGAGGCGTTCGGCAGGCGGTGATCAGCGGGTGATGTCGACGACCCACGAACCGCGCATGAGCGGCTGGCCGGTCTCCAGCACCGCGCCGGCCGCCTCGTGCACCTCGATGCGCAGCAGCTGGTCGGAGTCGTTCGGCACGGCCAGCGTGTACGTGTAGTCGTCGCCCTTGCCGAGCAACGGCGAGGAGCAGCCCTCCTGCACGCGGGCGGCGTTCTCGTACACGCACACGACCTCCCAGAGGCCGCTGGCGAGCTGACCGTCCACCGAGATCTGCACGACCTTGCCCGCCGGCACCTTCAGCGCGCCCGGCGGGTTCTTCTCGGCGCAGTTGGAGCCCTCGACGTCGCAGTAGATCGTCGGCTCGATGCGGATGGTCTTGCCGTTCGCGTAGAACGTGACCTCGGGGTCGTGCCGCTGCAGGGAGCAGCCGGACAGCACGAGAACACTGGCAGCCATCACAGAAGCAAGTCGACGCACGTCAGGCAGCCTACGGGGTCACCGGTGAGGGCCTGCGGACCAGCCTGTGCAACGACGTGCCGTTGCGGTACATCCACGTCTGCGCGAGGCCCAAGGCGAGCAGCACGGCGAGCACCAGGAAGCCGACCCAGAACGTGGCGGGCAGCAGCACGCCGAGCGCACCGCCGAAGACCCACGCGAGCTGCAGGATCGTCTCGGAGCGGCCGAACGCGGACGCGCGCGACTCCTCCGGCAGGTCGTCCTGGATCACCGCGTCGAGGCTGATCTTGGCCAGCGACGACGCCGTGGCGCCCAGCAGGCCGACGATCGCGGCGGTGACCAGGCCGGGCAGCGCGGCGGCGACGATGGTGGCGGCCAGCGCCGTCGCGACGCAGGCGATGACCACCTCGTCCGGCTTGCCGAACTGCTGGCGCGCGCCGATCGCGTTGCCGAGGAAGCTGCCGACGCCCGCCGCGCCGGCGATCACGCCGAGCAGAAGCAGTTGCTGGACGGCGTCGCCCTCGGTCTGCTCGCGGACCACGAACGCCGCGAAGAGCGTCAGGAACCCCGTCAGCATGCGGATGGAACCGTTGCCCCACAAAGAGACCGCGACGTGCCGGGAGATGCGTTGCTTGGCGGGCCTGGCCGTCAACGTCGCCGGGACCTCGCCCTCGGTCACCTCGACCCACGACGGGATCTTCATGCACAGCCACGCGTTCACCAGGCACAACGCGGCGGTGAACCACAGCGCGCCCGGTGAGCCGAACACGTTCGCGAAGCCCGCGGCGAGCGCGCCGAACACCCCGCCCGCCGCGAGTCCGAAGATCGTCATGCGGGCGTTGGTCTTGGACAGCGTGATGTCCGGCGGCAGCACCCGCGGCGTGATCGCGGACTTGAGCACGGTGAACGACTTGGACAGCACCATGCTGCCCAGCGCAGCCGGGTACAACAGCCAGTTGTCGAAGTTCAGCGCCATCACGACCGCCAGCCCGACGCGCAGCACGCAGGACGCCGCGAGGGCGAGCCTGCGGCCGCGCTGGATCCTGTCGAGCAACGGGCCGATCACCGGCGCGATCAACGCGAACGGCGCGACCGTGATCAGCAGGTAGAGCGCGACCTTGGTCTTGGACTCCGCAGTGGCCGCGCTGAAGAACAGCGTGTTCGCCAGCGCGACGGCCATCGCGGCGTCGGCGGCGTAGTTCATCATCACCGCGTAGGTGACCGACGTCATGCCGGACTTGCCGGCGCCGTCGGCGCGGGCCGCGCGCCGGAACGCCGCGACCGCCTTCTGCGAGATCTGCTTGCTGCGGAACCACGCCACACGCGTGACCGTCAGCTTGCGCGGCGGCTTGGGCGTCGGCGTCGTCTGCTGGTCCTGGTTGGGCAGCGGACGGGTGTTCTGGGGACGCTTCGGTGGCGGCTGGAAACCGTGCTCGGACGGTGTTCCGCGACGCTGCCGCGGCTGGTACTCGTCGTCCTGCCACGGGTAGCGCTTCGGAGTCGGTTCGTCACTCCACCCGCGGTCGCCGGTCACACCCTCAATCCTGCCCCATCCCGTTGAACCTCACTCGGAAGATGGTCGGCCAGTTCTTGCCTGTGACCAGGAACTCGTTGGTCCCCGGGACGTGCGCGATGCCGTTGAGGACGTCCACGTCACCGGAGGGCTTGAGCGACGCGAGGTCGTAGGTGTTCACGACCTTCCCGGTGGCCGGGTCGATGCGGACGATCTCGTCGGTCTTCCAGACGTTCGACCAGACCTTGCCGCCGACGCACTCCAGCTCGTTCAGCTGCGTCAGCGGCTTGCCGTCGCGGGTGACCTGCACGCTGCCGGTCTCCTGGAACGACCTGGGGTCGCGGAAGGTCAGCTTGGCGGTGCCGTCGCTCATCACCAGGCGCCGGCCGTCGTCGCAGATGCCCCAGCCCTCGCCCTGGTAGCTCACGCGGCGGAGCTCGTCCAGCGTCCTGCGGTCGCGTTCGATCGCGATGCCGTTCTGCCACGTGATCTGCCAGATGGTGTCGCCGACGACCGTGATGCCCTCGCCGAAGAGGTCCGGCGGCAGGTCGACCTTCTTCTGGACGTCGCCGCTCGACGGATCGAGCGCGCGCATCGTCGACTGGCCCTCCAGGCCGGTGCCCTCGTAGAGGACTCCGTCGACGAGTTCCAACCCCTGGGTGAACGCCGTTGCATCATGCGGAATCTTCTGCAGGACTTCTACCTGCGGTTTTGCTTCTTGCGGCGTCGAACAGGCGGCCAAGACCGCGACGACGACCAGCCAGACGGGTGAGCGCACCCAACGGAGGGTGGCACGAGTTTTCGTCCCGGCGAAGTCCTGCGGCACAATTCATGACGTGACCGCGACTGAGATGCTCCTCGACGCCGTTGATCTCGCCCGCGCCGCCGCAGAAGAAGAGGCGGGTGTGGAGAGCGTCGGCGCTCATGTCGGGGTGCACGGAGAGGACGAGTACTCCGTCACGCACCTCTTCGAAGCCGAGCACGCCGGCTACCGCGGCTGGAGCTGGGCCGTGACCGTCGCCTACGCAGGCGAGGGTTCCCCCGTCTCCATCAGCGAGGTCGTGCTGCTGCCCGGCCAGGACGCCCTGGTCGCCCCCGAGTGGGTGCCGTGGAGCGAACGGGTCCGTGCCGGTGACCTGGGCGTGGGCGACCTCATGCCGCCCCGGGAGAACGACCCGCGCCTGGTCGAGGCCTACGTGCACTCCGACGACCCCGCGATCGAGGAGGTGGCGCTGGAGATCGGCCTCGGCCGCACCCGCGTCCTGTCCCGCGAGGGCCGCCTCGAAGCTGCCGACCGCTGGGAGACCTCGGACTTCGGCCCGCGTTCCGACATGGCCCGCAGCGCCCCCGCGCACTGCGGCACCTGCGGTTTCTACACCCGCGTGGCCGGCGCGTTCGGCGCCGCGTTCGGCGTCTGCGCGAACGAGATCGCGCCCGCGGACGGCCACGTCGTGCACGTCGAGTACGGCTGCGGCGCGCACTCCCAGGTCGAGGTCGACATCAGCCCGATGGTGCCGGTGGCCGACCTCGTCTACGACGACGCGCAGCTGGACGTCCTGGAAGATTCGGAGTGACCGATCCGTTCGGCACCGAGGCCCTGCGCACCTCGGTCCTCGCCGCATGGCGTGGTTCGCCCACCCGTTTCCGTGAAGACGCGAACGCCGAAGAAGACCTGCGCCTCGGTGGCTACCGGGACCGGCTGCTCGTCGAACTGGCCCAGAACGCCTCCGACGCGGCCGGTTCCACGCCGGGTGTGTTGCGGATCACTCTCATCGACGGTGAGCTGCGTGCCGCCAACACCGGCGCTCCGCTGACGTCCGCCGGCGTCGCCGCGCTGGCTTCGCTGCGGGCGTCGTCGAAGGAGTCCGGCGTCGGGCAGTTCGGCGTCGGCTTCGCGGCCGTGCTGACCGTCTCGGACGCCCCGCGCGTGGTGTCCGTCTCCGGTGGCGTCGAGTTCTCCCTGGCGCGGACGCAGGCCGAGGTCCCGGACCTCGCTTCCGAACGCGGCGGCGACGTGCCGGTGCTGCGCCTGGTCTGGCCGGTCGTCGAGGACGTGCCGGAGGGGTTCGCGACCGAGGTCCGGCTGCCGTTGAAGGTCGACCTGTCGCTGGACGACCTGGCTGCCGAGGTCCCGGACCTGCTGCTGGCCCTGCCGGGGTTGCGGCGGATCGAGATCGGTTCCCAGTCGTGGGAACGCTCCGTCTCCGACGACGGCGTCGTCACGGTCGGTCCGGCGCGCTGGCTGGTCGAGCGGACCGTCGGCGAGCTGCCTTCCGAGCTCGTGCAGGGTGTCGAGCAGCGTCCTCAGTGGACCGTGTCCTGGGCCTACCCGCTGGATTCTCCGTTGGGTGAGGACGTGCTGCACGCGCCGACCCCGACCGACGAGCGGTTGTCGTTGCCGGCTCGGTTGATCGCGACCCTGCCGGTCGAGCCTTCTCGTCGCCGGATCCTGCCCGGGCCTGCGGCGTGGGCCGTGCTGGACGCCGCTGCTGCTGCCTACCCGGCGCTTGTCGCTCGCGTTCCTGCCATCGAGCGGACCTCGCTGGTGCCGCTGCCCGGTTTCCCGTTGTCCGAAGTGGACGATCGGCTGCGTACCGGTGTGCTGCGGTCGTTGCGGGCTTCCGCCTGGTTGCCGTTGGCTTCTGGTGAGTGGATCGAGCCTTCTCGGGCGCGTGTGCTCGATGTCGGCTCCGAGGAGCTCGTCGACCTCGTCGAGGACGCTCTGCCCGGGTTGCTGGACGCTGAGTTGTCCGCCCCTGTGCACGCGGCTGCCTTGGCTGCGCTGGAGGTTCCGCGGGTCACCACCGCCGAGGTCGTCGCGGCTTTGTCCGGGGTCTCTGGTGATCCCGGCTGGTGGCGTGACGTCTATGCGGCGTTTTCGCCGTTGGCCGAGGTGGATCCGGACGTTCGTGAGGCTTTGGCGGCTTTGCCGGTGCCGTTGGCCGACGGGCGTGTGGTCACCGGGCCGCGCACTACTTTGATCGCCGATGAGCCGTTGCCCGGCTTGCGGGTCGTCCACCCCGACGCCGTGCATCCGTTGCTGGTGCGGCTGGGGGCTGTCGAGGCCGGCGCTGCCGAGTTGCTCGCCGATCCTTCGTTGCGCGAGAACGTGGCTCGGTCGTTGGAGGACGCTGAGGCCGGGCTCGACGGGCTGGACCTGGTCGAGACCGTGTTGCGGCTGGTGGATCTCGCTGGGGTTCGGGCCGGTGAGGAGCCCTGGCTGGGGGCGCTTGCCCTGCCGGACTCCGATGGTGAATGGCATCGGGCCGATGAGTTGCTTCTGCCTGATTCGCCGTTGGTCGGTGTGGTCGAGGCTGATGCTTTTCCGTTGTTGTCCAAGGAGATCGCTGAGACTTACTCGCGTGCCGCGTTGGTTGCGGCCGGGGTTGTCGACGGGTTCTCGTTGGTGGTCGATGACGAGCCGTCCGGGCCGGATCATGATCTTGCCGATGAGTCGGCGTGGTGGTCGTCCGTTGTTGATGAGCCCCGTCGGGTGGTGGGGGTCCGGGATCTGGACCTCGTCGCCGACTGGCCTGCGGCGTTGCGGATGCTGGCCGCTGATCCGGTGACTTGGCGCGCGGTCACCGAGCCTGATGGGTACACGGGCTGGTGGATTGCTCGCTACGCGTCGCTCGGGGGTGCCGCGCCTCGCTCGTACCGGCTTCCTGGTGCGTCGTTGTTGGACGGGCTTTTCGACGTTGTGCCGGATTTTGAGTTGCCTGAGCATGTGTTGCGGGCGGCTGGGGTTCGGTCCTCGTTGGAGATTCTCGACGATGACGATGCCGAGTTCGTGTTGGAGCGGCTTGGGGATGCTGATCGTGTAGTCGCTGACGCTGTGGTTTTGCGGGCCCATGCGGGGCTGCCCGAGGGGGATTTTTCGCCGCCTGAGCGGGTTCGGGTGTTGTCCGGGGCCGTCGTTGCCGCTGACGATGTTGTGGTGCTGGATCATCCGTGGTTGCTCGGGGTGGTTCCGGCTTCCCGGGTTTTGCTGGCTGACGGGTCTGAGGAGCTTGCTGACCTGTTGGACCTGGCGTTGGCCTCTGAGGAGTTCGAGGGGTCTCCGGATCACGTCGGTGAGGTTGTTCAGTGGCAGGAACTTGGGGCTGTTCGGATGGCCTGTGAGTTGCTCGAGGTTGCGCTGCCTGACGGTGTTGTGGTTGTGCATGAGGATTTGCAGGTCGACGGGCAGCGGGTTGAGTGGTGGATGGTGGATGGGGTTCCCCATGCTGCTGACTCGCCTGAAGGGCTTGGGCGGGCGTTGGCTTGGGTTTCTGGGCGGTGGGGGGATCGGCACACCTTTGTTGCGCTGATTTCTGATCCCTCTGCGGCTACGTTGCTTGGTTGATTTGCGGGCGGCGACCATGCGGGCGGTCGCCTTGCGAGCGGCCTGGTCGCGGTTGCGTGCGTTTTCCTGGGGGCGCTGCCCCCAGACCCCCGGCAATCTGATCGGGGGAGGGCGCCACGGGCGGGTTGATGGCACGCCTGTTGCGTTGGGCGGCCGCCGGTTGCTCAGAGAGTGCGTTGTGGCGGTGGGGTCCCGTCACGAGCCGCACCAAGAGCGGGCCACATGAGAGAAGGGGTGTCAAGCGGACGAAAAGCGTGTCCGCTTGACACCCCTTCTCTCATGCAGCAAGAGCTATGGCGCGACTCGTGACGGGACCCCACCGCCAGGCCCGCTTGGTAAAGACGGCTCGCCTTCGGCATTGCGTGGGGGTTGTCGCCTTCTCAGCCGCGGCTTCCCGATGTCCCCTCGCTTCACGAGGATGATCCACGCTGTGATCGTCACCAGCATGGACACGGCTCCGCCGATGATGATCGGGGCTCTGCCGTTGATCTCGCCCAGCCAACCCATCAGTGGGCCGCCCACCGGGTTGCCGCCCAGGAACACCAGCATGTAGATGCCCATCACCCGGCCGCGCATCTCTGGTTCTACTGCTAGTTGGATGGTGGCGTTCGCCGTGGTGTTGAAGGTCATCATCGCTACGCCCACCGGGATCATCATCAGGCCGGTCAGGAGCATCGTCGGCATCATGCCCGAGATGATTTCCAGTACGCCGAAGATGACGCCTGAGCCGATGAAGACCGACATCTTCGGTGTTTTTCGTTTGGCTGCCAGGGTTGCGCCTGCGAGGGTGCCTACCGCTATGAGGGTGGAGAGCAGGCCGTAGGCGTCTGCGTCTCCGCCGAAGACGTTGCGGGCCATGATCGCCAGCGTCATGTAGAAGTTCATGCCGAAGGTGGCGATGAAGAACACCAGGAGCATGACCGTCATGAGGTCTGGGCGGCTTCTCACGTAGCGGAGGCCTGAGAGCAGTTGGCCCTTTTCCCTTGGGAGGGGGTCGGAGCGCAGTAGTTGTGTTGTCCGCATCAGCCAGATGCCGCCCACTACGCCTATGAAGCTGATGGCGTTCGCCAGGAAGACCCAACCCGTGCCAATGGCCACGATCGCCAAGCCTGCGATGGCCGGGCCGATGATGCGGGCCAGGTTGAACATCATCGAGTTGATCGCCACGGCGTTGGTCAGCTGGTCGCGGCCTACCATTTCGACCACGAACGATTGGCGCACTGGGGTTTCTACCGCTGAGAAGGCGCCTAGCAGTAAGCAAAGCAGGTAGACGTGCCAGAGTTCCACCACTCCGGTCACGTCGAGGATGCCCAGGGCCAGGGCGCAGATGCCCAGTGCTGATTCCAGCCAGAGCAGGAGTTTGCGCTTGTCCATGCGGTCGGCGAGGACGCCGCCCCACATGGAGAGCAGCAGGACCGGGAGGAACTGGAGTGAAGCGGCGATGCCGAGGGCCATCGGGGAGCCGTTGGACAGTTCCAGGACCAGCCAGTCCTGGGCCACTCGCTGCATCCAGACGCCGACCAGCGAGATGATCTGGCCCGAGGCGTAGAGGCGGTAGTTGTATATGCCTAACGATCCGAACATTCCGGTACGACGAGGTGGCGAACTGTCTGCTCCACCACCCGCGTAACCCGACACGTTCTTACCGACCCGCCATCCTGTCGATGATTTCGGCGGCGTGTGTGAGCAGTTCCCGTTCCTCGGGGTCCAGCTCGGCCAGCCTCTTGTCCAGCCACGCTTCGCGGGCCGTGATCTCGTCTTCCAGGTACGACAAGCCTTCGCCCGTGAGCTCGACGATGGCTTGACGGCCGTCGGTGGGGTGCGGGCTCCTGGTTGCGAAGCCGAACTCCTCCAGGGCGGCGATCACGCGCGTCATCGACGGCGGCTGCACGCCTTCTTTTGCCGCCAGTTCGCCTGGGGTCAGCGGGCCGCACTTGTGCAGTGTGGAGAGTGCTGACACCTGGGTGAGCGACACCGACGAGTTGGTGCGCTGCGCCCGCAGGCGGCGGTTGAGGCGAACGACGGCAAGCCTGAGCCTGCTCGCCAGTCCGTGCTGATCGATCGCCACGTAGTTAGCATACCTCACGAAATAGTTTCCTGCCGAAAGGTCAACTCACCAGGGCCTGGATAGGTCCCAGTGAGAAGTAGACGACGAAAGCGGCCGCCACGACCCACATCAGCGGGTGGATTCCGCGCGCCTTGCCAGTCATGGCCTTGAGCAGCACGTAGCTGACGAAGCCGGCGCCGATGCCGTTCGCGATCGAGTAGGTGAACGGCATGACGACGATCGTGAGGAACGCGGGGAGGGCGATGCTGAAGTCGCTGAAGTCGATGTCGCGGATCTGCATCATCATCAGCGCGCCGACGATCACCAGCGCGGGCGCGGCGGCCTCGATCGGCACGACCTCGTAGAGCGGCGTGAAGAACATCGCCAGGAGGAACAGGACGCCGGTCACGACGTTCGCGAGGCCCGTCCTGGCGCCCTCCGCGATGCCGGACGCGGATTCGATGTAGACGGTGTTCGACGAGCTGGACGCGGCACCGCCGGCCACGGCGCCGAGGCCGTCGACGAACAGGGCCTTGCTGACGTTGGGCAGCTGGCCGTCCTCCTTGATCAGGTCGGCCTCCTTGCCCAGGCCGGTCATCGTGCCGACGGTGTCGAAGAAGTCGGTCAGGACGAGGGTGAAGACGATCAGCGCGGCGGCCAGTGCCGGGATCCTGGTCCAGGCGCCGAACGACACGTCGCCGAGCAGGCTGAGGTCCGGGACGCCGAAGACCTGGTCGGGCAGGGCGGGGTAGCCGAGGTTCCAGCCCTTGGCGTTGACGCCGGCGGACGGGCCCGCCTTGACGATCGCCTCGAGGACGATCGCGAAGATCGCCGTCGCGACGATGCCGATGAGGATCGCGCCCTTGATCCTGCGCGCGAACAGCACACCCGTGACGACGAGGCCCACGACGAAGACGAGGGTCGGCCAGCTCGCGATCGACCCGTTGATGCCGAGACCGACCGGCACCGTGGTGTTCGCGGCGTCCGGGAGGCGGCGGACGAAGCCGGCGTCGACCAGGCCGATGAAGGTGATGAACAGGCCGATGCCGACGGCGATCGCGGCTTTGAGCTCGTTCGGCACGGCGTTGAACACCGCGGTCCGCACGCCCGTGACGACCAGAAGGAGGACGACCAGGCCGTTGACGAGGATGAGCCCCATCGCCTCGGGCCAGGTGACCTTCGCCGCGACGGAGACCGCGACGAACGAGTTGATGCCCAAACCTGTGGCCAGCGCGAACGGGTAGTTGGCGATGAGTCCGAAGAGGATGGTCATCACACCGGCGACCAGCGCCGTCACCGCCGCCACCTGGCCGACGGGGAGGATGTTGCCGAGCACGTCCGGGTGCGATCCGGGACCGGTCGGCGCGAAGCTGCCGATGATCAGCGGGTTCAGCACGACGATGTACGCCATCGTGAAGAAGGTCACGACACCGCCGCGCACCTCGCGCGCCACGGTCGACCCGCGCTCGGAAATCTTGAAGAACCCGTCCAGCATCTGCTCTCCTTACGATGTGTCCGAACGCGACTCCGCCCCACACCCGCCTTCGTTGCCGCACAGGCTGGCAGATCCCGTGCCTGTCGTGCTGGGTGGTACCGCGCTGTGGTTCCTCGGGTTTTTCGTGGTCCTGCTCTTCGATCGATCGAACAGCACCCTGATCTGGACGACCCTGTCCGGAAGCTCGCTCGGGATCATCGGGTACGGAGTGTTCTACTGGCAACGCCGGGCCGCGAGGCGAGGGTCACGCGGGGCCCAGCAGGGCCTCGAAGACGCGTAGCCGCGCATGATCCTCGCCACCGACTGGGTTCGGCTGCTGATCGTCTGCGTCGTCTTCACGGCCGCCGCCGGTGCCATCGCGTGGTTCGCCGGTCTCGCCACGCCGAAGCCGTTCCTCAAGGCGGCGGCACGTGCCGCCCTCCAGCTCGCGGCCGTGTCGGCCGTGATCACGTTCGTCCTGACCCACCTCGGGCTCACGTGGGCGTTCCTCGGCGTGATGGCCGTCGTGGCCACCGCCACCTCGGCCCGGCGCACCGGGGCGGGCCGCAAGGGTGTCTGGGTCGCGCTCTCGATCCTGGTCGGCGCTGTCCCCGCGCTCGGCCTGCTGCTCGCCATCGGTCTGCTTCCCGTCCAGGGCATCGCGCTGATCCCGGTGGGCGGCATCCTGATCGGTGGTGCCATGACCGCCACCACGCTGTCCGCACGGAGGGCCCTTGACACCTTCAGGGACCGCCACGGCGAGTACGAGGCGGCCCGCGCGATGGGCTTCGGCGAACGTGACGCGGTCTGCCTGATCATCCGCCACCCCGCTGCCGAGGCGCTGCTGCCGCCGCTCGACCAGACCAGGACGGTCGGGCTTGTCACCCTTCCGGGTGCATTCGTCGGAATGCTGCTCGGCGGCGCGCCGGTCTGGCAGGCCGGTGCCCTGCAGATCGTGGTGCTCCTGGCCCTGCTGGCCGTCGAGGCCGCCGCCGTGGCGACCGTCGTCGAACTGGTCGCGAGGGGTCTGATCAGGAGGCCTTCCCAAGACAGCTAAGTTAGGCTAACCTAAGTCTCGTCGCTTCGTGGTGGGAGCGGCAGTCAGTTCGGGAACGGACGAGGCCCCCCTCTGGGCAGAGGGGGGCCTCGTCGTTTTTCAGCAGCAGGAGCTTGTCGGAGCATCCACTGCCGAAGCCTCAGCGGGTCAGAGCCGCAGGCCGTTCTGGCCCGCACGCGCCGCTTCGAAGCGGGCGTTGACGTCGTCCCAGTTGACGACGTTCCACAGAGCCGAGATGTAGTCGGCCTTCAGGTTGCGGTACTGCAGGTAGTACGCGTGCTCCCAGATGTCGAACGCGAGCAGCGGCGTGGTCGCGATCGACAGGTTCGAGTGGTGGTCCTTGAGCTGCAGCGTGACCAGCTTCTGCCCGATCGGCTCCCACGCGAGGATGCCCCAGCCGGAGCCCTGGATCGAGGACGCGGCGGCGTTGAGCTGGCCGCGGAACTTGTCGAACGAGCCGAAGTGCTCGTCGATCGCCGCCGCGAGCTCGCCGACCGGCTTGTCGCCGCCGTCGGGTGAGAGGTTCTTCCACCACACCTGGTGCAGCGCGTGGCCCGCCAGGTGGAACGCCAGCGTGGTCTCGAGGCCGACGATGGAGCCGAAGGACTCCTTGTCGCGGGCCTCCTCGATCTGCTCCAGCGTGTCGTTCGCGCCCTTCACGTAGGCCGCGTGGTGCTTGCCGTGGTGCAGCTCGTTGATCTCGCCGATGATCGCCGGCTCGAGGTCGCCGTAGTCGTAGTCGAGATCCGGCAGCACGTACTGGCCCATGACGTCTCCTGCAATCTATTGGTACTTGCAACTTACTAGCAACAAGGCCGAGTAAACCAGTTGCGGAGGGCCGTACCGTCGACAGCGTGTCCGTGCTGACAGCCAGGAACGTTTCGCTGTCGTTCGGTCCGAGGACCGTGATCTCGGAGGTTGATTTCGATGTTTCGCCTGGTGACCGCGTCGGCCTGATCGCGCCCAACGGCGTCGGCAAGTCCACGTTGCTCCGCCTGCTCGCCGGTGAGCTGCCGCCGGAATCCGGATCTGTCTCCAGCACCGGGACCGTCGCGCACCTGACGCAGGAGACCCTCCACGTAGCCGGAGAGTCGTTGCGCGACCACCTCGCGCGCCGCACCGGCGTCGCGCAGGCCGAGCGGTGGCTGCAGCGGGAGGCCGAGGCACTCGCGGACGGCGGCGGCGAGCGCTACTCCGACGCGTTCGACCACTGGACCGCCATCGGTGCCGGTGACTTCGACGAACGCGCTGACGTCGTCTGCGAACGCCTGGGGCTGCGGGCCGACCTGCTCGACGGCCGGGAGCCGGACGAGTTGTCCGGTGGCCAGCAGGCGCGGCTCAGGCTCGCCGCGGTCCTCCTCACGCGTGCCGACGTGCTGCTGCTCGACGAGCCGACGAACGACCTCGACGCCGCCGGGCTCGACCTGCTGGAGTCCCACGTCGGGGCGTACCAGGGCGCGATCGTGCTGGTCAGCCACGACCGGGAGTTCCTCGCGCGCACCACGACCGCGATCGCCGAACTCGACGAGTTCTCCCACAAGATCGCCGTGTTCGGTGGCGGGTGGGACGCCTACGTCGAGGAGAAGGCGAACGCGGAACGCCGGGCGCACGAGGAGTACGAGGCGTACGAGACCAAGCGCGAGTCGCTGACTCAGCGCAGCCGTCAGGTGCGGGAGTGGTCGCGCAAGGGTGTGCGCCGGGCGACGAGTGCCAAGACGCAGAACGACGAACCGGACCGCAACATCCGGGCCGCCCACAAACGCGGCGCGGAGGGCCTGACCGCCAAAGCGTCCGTTGTGGACCGTCAGCTCGCGAGGATGGAGGAGGTCGAGGAACCGCGCGAGGCGTGGCAGCTCCGGCTCACCCTCCCGTCGGCGGGACGCGGCAGCTCGGTCGCGTTCACCCTGCGCCAGGCCGTGGTCAGCCGCGGCGACGTGACGCTCGGGCCGATCGACCTCACGATCGGCGCCGGCGAGCGGTGGCGGATCACCGGGCCCAACGGCTCCGGCAAGTCGACGCTGCTCGGCGCGCTGCTCGGCCGCATCCCGCTCACGCGCGGAGATCGCTCGACCGGCCCCGGTGTCGTCGTCGGTGAGGTCGACCAGCTGCGGGCCGAGTTCGCGAGCGACGACAGCGCGTTGCGGATCGTGGCGGACGCGGCCGGGCTGCCGGACGTCGAGGTGCGCACGCTGCTGGCCAAGTTCCGGCTCGGTGCCGACGCCGTGCTGCGGCCGGCACGGGAGCTCTCACCGGGCGAACGCACCCGCGCCGGCTTGGCCTTGTTGCAAGCTCGTGGCACGACCTGTTTGGTCCTGGACGAACCCACGAACCACCTCGACCTGCCGGCCATCGAACAGCTGGAACAGGCGCTCGAAAGCTACGAGGGAACGTTGTTGCTGGTCACGCACGATCGGCGGCTCGCATCGGCCGTGCGGGTGGATCACGAGATCAACGTCCGCGACCTTCTCACGTTTCCTCGTGTGAAGGGTGGAAGATAGGAGTCATGACCACCGAGGAGGACTGGCCGGTCGAACAGACCTGGTCGATGCGCAACACCCACTGGCACGCCTATGTGGAGCACACGTCACTCGATCACGCCTCTCCTCGGCAGGTTCGGCTGGAACGCACCCCAGAGGAAGTGCTCACGTCGCCGGCCGAGGTCGCCGCGTGGCTGGAGGTCAACCTCCGCAGCGCGACGAGGCCCGAGGAGACCGGCAAGAAACGCGTGAAGGACGAACGCGACTTCACCGACTCCAACCGCGTGCACGCCTCACTCGCGTCGCGCGGTGAGTCGATCTACACCGGCGTGAAGGGCGAGCTGACGCTGGCGGTCGAGGCCGTGACGCCCGACGAGTGCCGGACGTCCCACGACGGTGCGGACGTCGCGCCGTTGAAGGCAGGTCGCCGCCGCTAGACCGGCTCCCGGACGTCGAGGCCTGAGGCTGGACGGCACCGCTACATTCGATTCCCTGGGGGAGTTTCTCGCTGGGGGATTCTATGAAGCGGTTCCTGCCTGCTCTGGGCGCGCTGGTTCTCGTCGCGGCGGTCGTCGGAGCTGTTGTGTGGCAACGGCCTGAGGCGTCATCGGAGGCCATCGCCGCCGGTGACGTCGTGCTGCAGCACTCGGACGGCTCGCTGCTGTGGCGTTCCGGTCAGCCGGAGACGCCGCTGGTCCAGCAGGTGCTGCGGGAACTCGGGACGGTCGGGACGTCTCTCGACCAGCTCCGCGCCGCGGGCGGCGCGCTGGTGGTCACGACGATCGACTCGAAGGCGCAGGCCGGTGCGACGGAGGTGATCCGTCAGCTGGCGGCCGCACGCCCGGCGTCGATCACGGCGGTCGACCCGGCCAATGGCAGCGTGAGGGCGTACGCGCCGGGGCTGGACCCCGCCGCGGACCACGCCGGTGGCGTGGTCAGGGCTGCCGGCGACGCGACGCGGCCGTTCGGGTCGGTGGCGCTCATGCGAGCGGCCGGGGTGCCGGAGAGCGCGGAGGTCGGGGGCAGGAGGACGGACCTGCTCGCCACCGGCGAGGCGCTGCTGAGGCCGCTCGACGTCGCGACCGCCTACGCGACCTTCGCGGCTGAGGGCATGCACCACGAGACGCACTTCGTCACCCACGTCACCGAGGCCGGCGGCAAGACGCTGTACCGGGCGGCGACCGCGTCCAGGCCCGCTCTGGGCCTGGATCCCGGGCGCAGCAAGGAGTTCGCGGCGCGGGTCACCGAGGAGTTGCGTGCCGATCCGCTCTGCGGCGACCACCCGGAGGCGGCGTGCCTGCCCGTCGAGGTGAAGGACGGGGACGTGGTCCGGCACGCCTGGATGATCGGGTACACCCCGCGGCTGGCGGTCGTCGTCTTCGTGGGCGCGGACTCGAGCGTCGAGGTGCAGGGCAGGCCGGTCACGGCGACGGGCCTGCCCAACGACGTGCTGCGGGCGTTCCGGAGCAAGCTGACGACGTGGTGAACCGGACTAGGCCCTGTCCTGTAAGTCCGTTCGATGAGAGTCACGGTCGAGACTTGCAGGGCAGGGCCTAGCCGACGTGCCACGTGTGCACGGGCTCGCCCGCGTGCATCAGCTCCATGTACCGCTTGAGCATGCCGGACAGCGCCGCGTCCCTCGACATGCCGCGTTCTTCCAGCAGCGCAACGGTTTCCCGCTGCCACGACGATCCCGTGCGCCGCGCGAGGCAGCGCTGCTCGATCACGCCGAGGTAGCGTTCGCGGGCCTCGTCGGAGACGCCGCAGTCACGCAGGCCCTCGTGCGCCATCGGCAGGAGTCGGCGCAGCACGAGCTCGTCCGGAGGGATCCAGCCGATGCCCGGCCAGTACAGCTGGGCGTGCATGCCGTGCCTGGCGCCGGTGTAGAGGTTCTCCTCGGCCGCCTGGAAGGACATCTGCGTCCACAGTGGACGTTCCTGCGAGGTGAGCGCGCGCTGCGCACCGTAGAAGAAGGCTGCGTTGGCCATCGTGTCGAGCACCGTGGGACCCGCGGGCAGGACCCGGTTCTCGACGCGCAGGTGCGGCACGCCGTCGACGACGTCGTAGACCGGGCGGTTCCAGCGCCAGATCGTGCCGTTGTGCAGGCGCAGCTCCGAAAGACGAGGCGCGCCACCGGCTTCCAGGACCTCCAACGGGTCCTCGTCGTCGGTTTCGGGCAGCAGGCTGGGGAAGTAGCGCACGTTCTCCTCGAACAGGTCGAAGATCGACGTGATCCACCGTTCACCGAACCACACGCGCGGACGGACGCCCTGGTTCTTCAGCTCGTCCGGGCGGGTGTCGGTGGCCTGCTCGAACAACGGGATGCGGGTCTCGTGCCAGAGCGCCTTGCCCAGCAGGAAAGCCGAGTTCGCGGCGATGGCGACCTGGACCCCGGCCAGGCACTGCGCGGCGTTCCAATGCGCGGCGAAGTGCGTCGGCTCGACCTGCAGGTGCAGCTGCACCGAGGTGCACGCGGCCTCCGGCAGGATCGAGTCCGCGTAGCTGAGCAGCTTCTCCGGCCCCTTGCCCGGCATCGCCGGGCCCTCCATGTGCAGCACCATCTCTTCGCCACGGGCCTTGAAGATGGTGTCGTTGAGCAGCGCGTACCGCGGCCCGTCGGAGAGCCACTTGCGGTCGAAGTGCCGCTCCCGCAACGTGGGCAGCAGGCCGATCATGGCGAGGTTCGCGCCCGCGTCGTTGGCCTTGGAGTCCGCGTTGTCGAGCGACTGCCGCAGTTCCTCCTCCAGGCCGAGCATCTCACCCCCGGCGAGCTCCCGCGGGGGGACGTTGATCTCCAGGTTCTGCTGTCCCAGCTCCAGGGTGTAGGAGGGGTCGTCGATCTTCTCGAGGACCTCCGAGTTCGCCATCGCCGGCCGCATCGCGTCGTCGACGAGGTTCAGCTCGATCTCGAGCCCCATCTGGCGACGGGGAAAGGAGAACGTGTCTTCGGCCAGCATCGTGGCCAATGCGTCGAGACTCCGCTGCATCTTCTCCCGATAACGCTGGCGGTCGTCTCTGGTGAAAGTGCGGCTGGACACTTCACTTCCCATGCCGCTACCCCTTCGCTCGGCGCCGGTGGGCGCGGGCCAGGCGGAACGCCAAAAGTGACACAGCGCGATCCCCCTTTACATCGCCCAAAACGGTGCTCTCTGTCACGTGGAGGTAACAACCAGCGATCATCCGCTGGTCGGGCGTGTGCGGTTCCGCCCTCCGGACTACCTCGCCTGTTCCACACCGCGCCGGATGCGAAACTTCCGGCGTGGCTGACGTGATCGAGATCTACGACCCGGCTGACGCCCGGCTGGACGACTTCCGCGACCTGTCGACGGCCGATCGCAGGCCCGACCGGCCGGGAGGACGGGGTCTCGTCATCGCCGAAGGCGTCGTCGTGGTGGAACGTCTGCTGGCATCGCCGTACCCGGTGCGCGGGCTGCTCGGGGTGCGGCGCAGGATCGAGGCGCTGGACCTTTCTGACCTGGACGTTCCCGCCTACGTGACGTCAGCAGAGGTTATGGCGTCGGTCGTTGGTTTCCACTTGAACCGGGGTGTACTCGCGGCGGCTGACCGCGCCCCCGCCGTGTCGTTCGACGAGCTCGCCTCAGGCGCCCAGCGCCTCGCCGTGCTCGAAGGCGTGGGCGACCACGAGAACCTCGGATCGATCTTCCGCAACGCCGCGGCACTGGGCGTCGACGGCGTAGTTCTCGGCCCGGGTTGCAGCGACCCGCTGTACCGGCGCAGCGTGCGGGTCTCGATGGGGCACGTGCTGCGCGTGCCGTTCGCTACCACGGATCAGTGGCCCGCGGCGCTGAACCTGTTGAGGCAAAAGGGTTATACAGTTGCCGCGCTGACGCCCCGCTCGTCCGCCCTGCAACTTGCAGACGCAGGTTTGCGCGGCCGTCGCGTGGCGGTCCTGCTCGGCTCGGAGGGACCAGGCCTCACCGACGAGGCCATCGACGCCGCCGACCTGGCCGTGCGCATTCCGATGTCGTCGGGCGTGGACTCGCTGAACGTGGCCACCGCCGGCGCGGTGGCGTTCCACGCGCTGCTTTAGAGGTCTTAGAGCAGGGTCAGGATCAGGGCGAGCCAGGCGACGAGCACCCCGGTCACGACGCCGTACGCGACCCAGCGCCACACCGGCACGTTGCGCCCCAGCCAGACGCTCGGCGCCAGGCCACCGACCACCAGGACGTTCGCGACCAGGGCCAGCCACCGGCTCGTCTCACCCAGGCCCAGCGACAACGACACGACGGTCACCGTGACGATCGCGGCCGTGATGACGCTGACCGTGAGCCCGGTGCCCCACGGCGTCGGCTCCGGCTCGGCCTCGGGTTCCGCGGTGAACGCGGCCTCGACCGGCACCTCGGGCGCGTCCACGGTGAGCAGGTCGCCGCTGACCGGGTCGGTGTAGCTGACGGGGGAGTTCATGACCGCGGCGAGCCTGCCCGCGAGCTGCTTGCCCCTGCGTGCGATCAGCGCACGGGCCACGCCGTCGGACGGCGACTCGGTGCGCACCACCGCGTCGGCGACCTTCGCCCACTCGTGCAGCGCCTCGGCGAGATCGGCACCGAGGGGCAGGCTGTGCGGGTCGACCTCGCGCTCACCGGAATCGTCTTCTCCGGCGAGCACGGCACGGCCGTCCCGGACTCGCAACTCCACAGAGCCCTCCTTGGTCTGGCTGTCGGGCAGAACCTATCGGACGTGGAGGGTGGGGAGAACGGATCAGGGGTTTGGCGGGGCGGGTGTTCGGCTGGTGGGCGGGTTGGGACCGTGCGGGTCGGCTTGCGTGGGCATGTCGCGTTCCAGCGGGGTGTCACCTGCCGTGCGGGCGGTCGCCTTGCGAGGGCGGGCGGGCTGGCAGCGCGCGGGTCGGCTCCCGTGGGCATGTCCCGTTCCGGCGGGGCGGTCACCAGTGCGCTCAGGTCACCTTGCGTGGGTGGCCGGGCGGGTAGTACCGGGCCGGTGCTGGTCATCACCGCTTGAACGGCCCTCAAAGGTTCACACGCCTCGGCTTCGCCCTTGCGATTGGCGGCAGGGAGGCTCGGCTTCGCCGTTGCCCTGCGCGTGCGGAGGGACGCCCCGGCTCCGCCCTTGCGTTGGGCGGCAGGGTGGTTCGCCATGTCTTGGCCGTGCGGCGGCCTGACCGTGCGGCTTGGCCGTGCGCCTGCCGTGGGTCGGCGACAGGAGCCGTGAGGTCGCGTTCGCGCCAGATCCCCATTGGCGCGAACGCGACCTGCAGGCCTACGCGAGCGAGTCGCGCCAGGCCGTGTGCAGGGCGGCGAACCTGCCCCGCTCGCCGATCAGCTCCTCCGGGGAGCCGTCTTCCACCACAATGCCACCATCCAGCACCAGGACGCGGTCCGCGATCAGGACCGTCGACAGGCGGTGGGCGATGATGAACGCGGTTCGGTCCGCCAGCACTGTTTCCAGTGCTGCCTGCACGGCGCGTTCGGTGGGCACGTCCAAGGATGATGTTGCCTCATCCAGGACCAGCACCGCCGGATCTGCGAGGAACGCGCGGGCGAAGGCCACCATCTGGCGTTGTCCCGCGGACAGGCGGCCGCCTCGTTTGCGGACGTCCGTGTCGTAGCCGTCCGGGAGGGCTGCGATGAACTCGTGTGCGCCCACCTCGGCTGCTGCAGCCTCGATCTCCGCCCGTGAAGCGGATGGGCGGCCCAGGGCGATGTTGTCCGCTACCGAGCCGGAGAACAGGAAGTTCTCCTGCGTCACCATCACCACGGCCCGGCGCAGGTCCGTGTCCGTCACCGAGCGCAGGTCCGTGCCGTCGAGCTGCACGGAACCCTCTGACGGGTCGTAGAAGCGGGCCACGAGCTTCGCCACCGTGGTCTTGCCGGCTCCGGTCGCGCCCACCAAGGCCACTGTCTCGCCCGCCGGCACGTCCAGCGAGAAGCGCGGCAGCACCTGCCGGGACGTGCCGGGGTACTGGAACTCCACGTCGGCGAACCGGACGGCGCCCCGTGCGTGGGGCATGGCCACCGGTGACGTCGGTTGCGGTACGGACGGCTGTTCCTCCAGGACGCCCGAGATCTTCTCCAGGGCGGCGGTGGCGGAGGAGTAGGAGTTCGCGAACATCGCCAGCTCGTCGAACGGGTCGTAGAAGCGGCGCAGGTACAGCATGAACGCCGCCAGCACGCCCAGTTCGATGGCGCCGTCCGCGACTCGGTAGGCGCCCCAGGCGAGGACGACTGCCAGCGACACGTTGCCGATCGCGCGGATCGTCGAGACGAACGTGGCCATCACGCCCAGCGCGTCGGTGTTCGCGTCGCGGAACTGACCGTTGAAGCCCGCCATGATCTGCTCGTTGCGGGGCTGGCGCCGGAACGCCTGCACCGCGCGGATGCCGTTCATGGACTCCACGAACTGCACGATGATCTTGGCGATCGCGCCGCGCGTGCCCCGGTACGCCTCCATCGAGCGCCGGCGGAACCAGCGCCACAGGAAGTACAGCGGCACGAAGCCCGCGATCACGACCGACGCCAGCGGGGCGTCGAGCCAGATCAGGATCACCGCGATGCCCACGACCGACAGCGCGGCGTTGAACAGGCTGTCCAGGCCCTCTTCCAGCAGGTCCTGCAACGCGTCGACGTCGCTGGTCAGCCGGGAGATGACCTTGCCGGACGTGTACGACTCGTGGAAGCCGACCGACAGGCCCTGCGAGTGCCGGAAGATCCGGCCGCGCAGGTCCAGCAGCAGGTCCTGGCCCACCCGGCCGGAGACCCGCAGGAACGCCCAGCGCAGGAACGTCATCAGCAGCGCGCAGACCCCGTAGCCCACCACACACCAGATCAGGACCGCCGGACTGCCGCCCACCGCGGCGGGGATGCCGCGGTCGATCGCGGCGGCGATCAGCAGCGGGCCCGCTAGTGCCGCCAGGTTGCCGGTGACCACCGCGGCGATCGCCAGTGACGTGCGGGCGACGTGCGGGCGCAGCAACGAACCCAGCAGACGGCGCGAGCGGGCCTGCAGGCGCAGACCCGTCGAGTACGAGATCTCCTCGATCTCCTCGGAGGCGACGCCGCGCCACTCCTCTTCAGCCGCAACAGGTGCGACAACTTCACTCACGACGCCACCTCCTCTTCGACCAGGTCTTCGTCCATGCTGGACAGAAGACGCTTGTACTCGTCGTTGGTGTCCAACAACTCCCGGTGCGAGCCGATCGCCTCGATCTTGCCGTCGACCAGCAACGCCACGCGGTCGGCCAGCTGCACGGTCGACGACCTGTGCGCCACGACCAATGCCGTCGTCTCGCTCAGCACGCGCCGCAGCGCGCCCTCCACCTCGGCCTCGGTGTGGACGTCCAGCGCGGACAACGGGTCGTCCAGCACCAGCACCGCCGGCTTGCCGACGACCGCGCGGGCCAGCGCCAGCCGCTGCCGCTGACCACCGGACAGCGACAGGCCCTGCTCACCGATCCGGGTCGCGAGGCCCCACGGCAGGGCCTCCACGAACTCCTCCGCCTTGGCCACCCGCAACGCCTCGCGCACCTGGGCCTCGGTGACGTCCGGCAGGCCCAGGCCGACGTTCTCGGTCACCGACGCGGAGAACAGCACCGGTTCCTCGAACGCCATGCCCACGACGGTCCGCAGGTCCTCCAGCGAGAGGTCCCGCACGTCGGTGCCGTCGATGGTGATCCGGCCGCCGGTCACGTCCGCGAGCCGCGGCACGAGCGCGGTCAGCGTCGTCTTGCCCGACCCCGTCGTGCCGACCAGCGCCACCGTCTCACCGGGACGCAGGTCGAGGTCGACGCCCGACAGCACCTCGCGGCCGTCGTCGAACGCGAACCGCACGCCCTCGAAACGAACGTGCCCGCGCAGCGGCGTGGGCAGCGGCGCGGGCGAGGCGGGGCCGGTGATCGCGACGGGGGAGTCGATGACCTCCCAGTAGCGTTCCAGCGCCGAGGCGGTCTGGTTCGTCTCCGCCAGCAACCAGCCGATGGAGTCGACCGGCCAGCGCAGGTAAGCGCTCACCGCGACCGCGGCGACCAGCGTGCCGACCGTCATCCAGCCCTGCACGATGCCGACCGCGCCGACCGCGAGCATGCCCGCGATCGACAGCTCCGGCAGCACGATCAGCACCGACCACAGCGCGGCCAGGATCGAGATCTTGTTCAGTTCGGTCGTCCGCAGTTCACGGGCCTGCGCCATGAACCGCTTCGACAGCTCCGGCCCGCGCCCGAACGCCTTGAGCACCCGGATGCCGAGCACCGACTCCTCGACCGTCGTGGTCAGATCGCCCGCCTGGTCCTGCGCCCTGCGCGCCACGACCTTGAACTTCGCCTCGAAGAAGTACGAGATGACGATCAACGGCAGCGCGCCGCACAGCGACACGATCAGCAGCCACGGCGAGAGCGAGGCGATGATGCCCAGCCCGATCAGCACGACCACGCTGTTCACGATCAGGAAGACGATCGCGAACGCCACGAACCGCCGCACGGTCGTGAGGTCGTTCGTCGCGCGCGACAGCAACTGGCCGGACTGCCACCGGTCGTGGAACGACACCGGCAGCCGTTGGAGGTGCTTGTACAGGTCGAACCGCATGCGCGCCTCGACCTCGGCCGCGGGCCGGGCGACGATCTTGCGCCGGACGTAGAACAGCACCGCCTCGCCGATGCCGAGCACCAGCACCCCGGCGATCAGCCAGGGCAGCGGACCGGTCTGCTTGTTCTGAATAGGACCGTCGACGATGCGCTGCGTCAGCAGCGGGATGCCGAGTCCGCACAGCATCGCGAGCATCGTCGCCGACAGCACGACAGTCATCCGTGCGCGGTGCGGCCGCACGTACGGCCACAACCTCCGCAAGGTCCTGATCGTCGAGTTACGTTGATCGCTCACGCGGTGAGCCCCCTCCAGGTCGTCTCCACGGTACGAAGTACGACCGACACTCAGCATCCGGTTTTTCTCCCACCGGAGCCTCCTGTCTCGACTTAGGTCGAGGTCAAGGGCACGATGAACACCATGACGCGGTTTCTGCGGACCGAGCAGACGATGGCGTTTCCACACGGACGGCTCATCGCCTCACACGGCGGAGTGAACTTCGTCCTGGCTCCGGACGGCTGGGACCGGCTCGCGGGCGAGCGCCCCAGACACGCCGTGCTCGTCTCCCGCGAGGACGCGGAGGACTGGTGCGAACGAGAGGGCTGGGACCTGCACCTGCTCGACGAGGTACCTGCTACTTCTTGAAGGTGAACAGGCCGACCAGCCCGTAGGCGACGGCCGCGAGCAACGCCTCGGCGTGGTGCCGGTTGGTGAACCACGCGATGGCGGGTTCGTGGACCTTGAAGTAGAGCCCGACGCCCAGCACGATCGGCCCGAGCAGGATGATCGGCCACACCGGCCGCACCCCGAAGACCCACAGCACCGGCCCGGCCAGCACCAGCGACGACACGAGCGCGAGCGGCAGCCCGATCAGCACGAGCAGCAGGAACGTCGACATCGACGTGCTGTCGAGCCACGACTTCAGGAAGCCCGACTCGTACGCCCACGTCCACCCGAGCACCAGCCCGGCCCCGACGGCCATCGACAGGACGACCCGGAACAACAGCCGGCGTCCTGCCCTACCCGTCTTGCCCGCGGTGCTCTGCTCCGTCACGCCGCCCACCGTAACCACCGGTCACCGCAGCAGCCAAGGCGTAGCCGATCCCGGTCGTGATCGTGACCACCAGCACGCTGTCGTTCTCCGACGGCCGCAGACGCATCCCCACGGCGGTCAGCCCGGCGGCCAGCGCCAGCACGAACGAGACCACCGGCCCCAGGACCGCGGTCGGCCAGACGGGCCTCCACCGGGCCAGCCTCAGCAGCGCCCAGACAACGACCGCCCACACGACCGCCGAGATCGGTGCCACCCACAGGAAGATGAGACCCACACATCCCATCGCGCTGGTGCCCACGCACAGGGACTTACCGATGGGGACGAACGACATCGACCACGCGGCCGCGCACAAGGCCCCCACCACCGCCGCCGTGACCACCCTCATGGCTGGAGCATGACGATCCGCAGGACGCACGGCCATGCGCAGAACTACGCAACCGGCGTCTCGCCCTGCCCGCGATGATTTCCGGCCACCTTGGCGGCCAAGGCGTACCCGACCGCCGCCGAGAACGGGACGAGGACGAAGACGAACCACCGGGGCGGCGACAGCAGGGGCATCGCCGAACCGAGTGCGAAAGCCAGCACGATTGCGAACGACGTCCCCGCGAGAACCGTCGGCCAGGCCGGCGAGTACCGCGCGAGCCGCAGCAGTCCCCACGCCGCGACCACCCAGAGGACCAGCAGCGCCGGGGCCACGCAGAGCAGCACGAAGAAAGTGCACGACAACCCTGTGCCGTCGCACGGCAGGTCGAACGCGGATTGGACCGAGGAGAACCAACCAGCCCCGCACAACGCCCCCACCATCGCAGCGACCAGCATCGCCGAGAGCCCCCTCATGGGCAGATCATGACGATCGGGCGGCCGTCTCACCAGGGGCTGAACGGCTGGTGACCGCACCTGCCGGTCGAACGTCGTCGCGAGCGCGAGACGTCGTCACCACCGCCCCCAGGGCGTAGGCGAAGGCGGCCAGCAGCACCGTGACCACGCGCAGCACCTCGACCTCGAGCGAGAACATGCCGAGGACGCCGGCGCAGACGCCGAGCACGGCCCACAGCACGAAGCCGGCCCACGCGGCGGCCCCTCCGCGCCCGGCGCCGAACAACACGAGCCCACCCGCGGTCAGGCCGCTGCCGACGAGCATCCAGATCGGCAGGGTGGAGAACTCGAAGCTCGTCCCGTAGTACGCGGAACGGTGCTCGGAGAACATGCCCTGGAGGCAGAACCCGGCGACCGCGCCGGACACCGCCCCCACCGTGCCACGCCGGAGCGGAGTCACGCTGACCGTCCTGGACAGGCGCGCGACGCCGGTGCCCAACGAGGCGATCGTGTAGGCGAGGCAGGGCACGATCACCGCCGCGTACGCCTTGAACCGCAGGTCGTCTTCCCGGTACAGGTAGAGGTAGGAGGCATCGACGTAGAGGGCCGACAGGCCCAGCACCACCCACAGCCCGCTGCCGATCGCGGCCGTCCACCAGCCGCGTTCCAGGCACCCCAACCGGAAACCGGACGTGATCAGCACAGCCGCCAAGAACATCCATGACAGCAAGAACGACGGGAACAGCAGCAAGACCGCACCACCGCACCCCGTGCGGCCGGGCTCGTCGCAGTACCAGGCGAACGCGTACACGGTCAGCAGAAGACCGGCGCCGGCCATCGCCCCGGCCACCGCCCCGACGACAGCGCGCAGCAACATGCGCCTACAGGTACCTGATCAAGCCGCCTGAGCGGGCGGGCCTTCACGAACCCTCCACAGCACCTTCACCGGTGCGCAGGCCATCCCCGGCAGCACGACTCCGCCCGGTCAGCGCGGCCGCCAGCGCGAAAGCCACGACCGGCACGGCGGACACGACGAGTTGCATGTTCGCGACGTCGACCACGGCGCCCGCCACCCACAGGACCGGCCAGAAGGTGCATCCGAGCCCGGACGCGGACCAAGCGCGAGGAAGTGCGAACAACGCGAGCACCGCCGCCAGGACCAGCCCCGCCACGACGGCCCAGCACACGGGCAGGAAGAACATCGCGACGCTGTACCACTTGTCGCAGATCCGGCCACCCAGTTCGGGGCACTCCGCAGGGATCACCCACGACCAGCCCAGGTGACCCGCGATTCCGGCGACCGCGCCGGCGAAGGCACCGATCAGCGCCCGCGTTAGCACCGCTGCGCCCGCCCCACCGCCAGCGCGGCGACCGCGTAGGCGACGCACGCCGCGACCACCGCAGCCGTTGCGATGACGGGACCGCGTTCCGCCTGGTACAGGTCGGCGTGTTCGTAGATCGCGTAGAGGGTCGTCGCGACCAGCGCGACCCACAGCACGGCGGCGGTCCCCGCCGCCCACCACCCGCGTCGCTGCCGCAGGAGGCGGAACCCGGCCACGACGAGCATCCCGGCGGCAACCACCCAGAACAGGAACTGGAGCGGGATCAGCAGCGGGAGCTCACCGCACAGGGTGCGGCCCGACCCGACGGTGCAGTACCGGCCCGTCAGGGTCATGGTCGACAGGAACCCGAAGCCCGCCACGGCTCCGATGACGGCCCCGAGAACAGTGCGCGACAACATGTGCCCAGAGCTACCTGATCATGGCCGTGACCGGCCTGATCTTCACGAACCTTCCACAGCACCTTCACGACGCGCACCCGTGAGCACGGCGATCACGCGTGCCTGGGCCGGCGCCCGATGAGTGCTCCTGCCAGCCCGAAGGCGACGACGGGAACACCGATGCCGACGTAGTCCCTCGTGGCTCCGAGGAGCAGGAACCCGAACGCCGCGAACGGCCAGAGCAGGCACCCGAGCCCGGCGGTCGATCCGGCGTGAGGGAGTTTCACCAGCTTGAGCCCGGCGAACAGGAGCAGTCCGCCGGCGATCGCCCAGCCGATCGCGTACGCCGTCGGGAAGATGAGGTGTTCCGGGCCGCATCTCCGGTCGGTGACGGAGAGGCAGGCGGGCGACAGCGACAACCGCCAGGTCAGATGCCAGCCGACCGCGGTGAAGAGCCCGGCACTCGCCCCTGCAACAGCGCGCAACCCCATGCGCCCAGAGCTACCTGATCATGGCCGTGACCGGCCTGATCTTCACGAACCTTCCACAGCACCTTCACGACGCGCACCCGTGAGCACGGCGATCAACGCGTACAGCGCGGCGAACACCGCGAAGGCGAGAAAAGTCATCCCCAGCAACAACACCATCGCCACCACGGCCATGAGGGTCGCGGGCACGGCGACCAGCCATGCCCGCGACACGCTCAACGCACGCAGTGCGAAACCACCCACGACCGCTCCGAGCACCGCGAACACCGGTGCGGCGATCACGAATGCCTGGAGGCAGCCCCAGTCGTCCTTCGAGCAGACAGCGCCCGAGGCGAGGAGCTCGAACATTCCCCACCAGGCAAGCCCGAGGAGTGCACCCACTCCGGCAGCCAGCGCGACACGACGTCCCATGGCGGCAGCGTCTCACTCAGCGGTTCGACCGCACGCCCAGTAAAACGTCCTCCCACGAAGGAACGATGGGGTGGTTCTTCTTCCCCCTCTTCGGGGGAGGGTCCTTGCGGACCGGCTTCTCGGCTGCGGGCTCCTGCTCCTTCACCGGCGGTGGAGGAGCAGGAGCGGGCTCCGGCTCGGGCAGCTTCTCCTGGACCGGCTTCTCGGCCACGGCCGGAGCCGCTACCGGAGCCGCCACGGGGGCAGTCGCCTGAGCCGGGACCTGCAGTGGTTCCTCGTCGAGCAGGATCGGCGGGATGGCCGGAGTCGCCTCCAGTGCCTGCCGCGCGAGCTGCGTCACCGGGCGCACCGTGCGCAGCGTCCGGTTCGGGTTCGGATCCATCAGGTCGACGGCGACGTCGTCGAGCGCCGTGACCGTGCCGCCCTGCGCACCGGGGTGGAACGCCCAGTGCGCGCGGTTGTCCGAGCGCCCGGTCTTCCAGTGCAGCTGCACGATCCAGCGACCGTCGTCGCCCTTCCACGAGTCCCAGCTCGTGTCGGACAGGTCGTGCCCGCGCTGGCCGAACGAGTGCGCGACGACCTCGCCGAGCGTCTGCACGTCCGGGCCGTCCTCACGGACCGGGTGCGCGCGCTGGGCCATGTCGGCCGTGCGCGAACGCTCCAGCAGAACGGGGTAGGCGAAGCGCTCGATGCGATTGGCCGGCATGCCGGAGGCGGCGGCGACCTGCTCGATCGACTCGCCGGAACGGATGCGGGCCTGGATCTCCCGGGGCCGCATCTGGGCCTCGCCGGACTCGATCTGCATCTGGCCGAGGCGCGCCAGATCACCGCGCAGGGCCGCCCGAAGACGCTCGTCTGCGGGGAGCGTGAAGCGCTCGCCGCGGTGTTCGGGGTCCTCGAGGATGACGGACTTGCCGTCCTCGTCGAGCCCGATGACTCGCAGCGCTCGCATCGTGGCCTCCCTGAATTCGCACCTCGCCAGCAGACAACGTTAGGACAACGAGCCCCCGATGAGTGGGAGACTCGCCGATATCTATACGTGATCTTGCCAGTTCACGAGGGTTGCCGCACTCCCGTTTCCGGAAGGTTCACCTGGACCACGAGACCTCCTCCTCCGTTCGGACGAGCCTTCGCCGCGCCCTGGTGCGCCCTCGCCACGGACTGCACGATCGACAGCCCGAGGCCGGATCCGGCGGTCCCGGTGCGGTCCCGGAGCCGGCGGAACGGCTCGAACAATCCGGGTACTGCCTGGGCAGGCACGGTGGGACCGGTGTTGGTGACGACCAGTTCTCGATCAAGCTCCACCGACACGGAACCGCCCGGCTTGTTGTAGAGGACGGCGTTGCGCAACAGGTTGCCGACGAGCTGCGCGAGTAAGACCGGGTCGCCGTCGACCAGATACCTGCGAGTCCGAACCGCAAACGTGACCTTTTTCTCCGAAGCCAGCGCCGCGCAGGACTCGATCTCGTCGTCGATCACCTCGTCCAGCCACACCAGCTCACGGTTGGCGAGGCCGCGGTCACTGCGAGCGAGCAGCAACAGCCCGTCGATGAGCTTCTCGCTCCGCTCGTTCGTGTCGAGCAGGTGCGTGCCGAGACGGCGCATGTCGTCGTTCGCGTCCGGTGCGGCCAGCGCCACCTCGATCAACGTCCGCTGCACGGCCAGTGGCGTGCGCAGCTCGTGCGAGGCGTTCGCGACGAACCGCTTCTGGCTGTCGAACGACGACGCGAGCCGGTCGAGCATCCCGTCGAAGGTGTCCGCGAGCTCCTTCAGCTCGTCCGGCGGCCCGTCCAGCTCGATGCGCTGGTCCAGGCGCTCGGCCTCCAGCCGGTGCGCGGTCGACGTGATCGAGTGCAGCGGCGCCAGCACCCGTCCGGCCACCACCCAGCCGAGCCAGACGGCGAGCACGGCGGCGAACAGCAGAGCGATGATCGACTGCCAGAGGACCGAGCTCATCGTGTTGGCCCTGGCCTGGTCGCCGCTGACCACCAGGGTGTCGGCGGGGAGCTGCGCCGCTTCCATCGTCGCGTAGCCCGTGACCGGCTGCAGTTCCGTGGAGGGGATCCCCCGTGTGATCGCGATGCCCGCGTCCACCGGGAAGAACTCGGCCAGCAGCCAGTAGTTGAGCCCGACCAGCGCGACCCCCGCGATCAGGAACACCCCGCCGTACCAGGCCGTCAGCCTGGTCCGCAGCGTCATGAGCCGAACCGGTAGCCGGCGCCGGGCACGGTCTCGATGACCTGCGGCGCGCCCAGCTTGCGGCGCAGCGTCATCACCGCCACCCTCACGGCGTTGGTGAACGGGTCCGCGTGCTCGTCCCAGGCCTTCTCCAGCAGCTCCTCGGGACTCACCACGTTGCCCTCGGCCCGCATCAGCACCTCCAGCACCGCGAACTCCTTGGGGGACAAGGGCAGGAAGGCACCGTCGCGCGACGCCTGGTGGCGCGGCAGGTCCAGCGTCACGCCCGCCCGCACCAGCACCGGCGGCAAAGCGGGACGGGCCCGGCGGCCCAGCGCCTGCACGCGGGCCACGAGCTCGGCGAACGCGAACGGCTTGGTCAGGTAGTCGTCGGCGCCGAGCCCGAGCCCGGCCACCCGGTCGTCCACCTCGGCCGCCGCCGTCAGCATCAGCACCCGCGCCTCACCTCCGGTCGCGTGCACCGCCTTGCACACCTCGTCACCGTGCACGAGAGGCAGGTCGCGGTCGAGCACCACCACGTCGTACGCGTGCACCCCCACCCGTTCCAACGCCGCTTCGCCGTCGTAGCAGACGTCGACCGCCATCGAGTACCTGCGCAACCCCTCGGCGATCGTGTCCGCGAGCAGCTGTTCGTCCTCGACCACCAGCACACGCATGACGCTATTTTCCGCGCAACGGGCATAAGCGCCGGATAAGGCCTTTCGCTTAACGCCGCCGAATGACGCCCTCCGTAGACCTGTCCCCATGAAATCCACCATCGCAGTGTTGCTGGGCCTGCTCCTGGCGCTCACCGCCTGCGGGTCGAAAGAGCAGCCCGCCGGGGCTCAGAAGGACGAGAAGGGCGACATGGTCAAGTTCGCCCAGTGCATGCGGGAGAACGGCGTCGACATGCCGGACCCGAAGACGAGCGAGGACGGCGGCGGCATCGTGATCGAGGCGATGCCCGGCGGCGACGCCGCGTCCATCGACGAGGACAAGATGAAGACCGCCCACGAGGCCTGCAAGGAGCACCTGCCCAACGGCGGCGAGATGAAGCCGCCGTCACCGGAGGAGCAGGACAAGATGCGCCAGCAGGCGAAGTGCATGCGCGACAAGGGACACGACTGGCCCGACCCGTCGTTCGAGGGTGGCGGCACGGCCGAGGTCAGGGAGTTCCCGAACTTCGACGACGACAAGGTCAAGCAGGACATGAAGGACTGCGGCCTCGGTGAGGGCATGGTCGCTGCGAGGCCCGTCGGATGAAGCGCCAGGTGAACAGGAAGCTCCTCGTCGCCGTGCTCGTCGCCGCGGTGGTGCTCGGCACGGGCGGGGTCGTGGTGCTCACGAGAATCGCGTCCAACCAGGCCAGCGCCGCGCCGCTGCAGAACGACCCGTCGAAGACCACACAGGTCAAGAAGACGAACCTGGCCGACCAGCAGTCGGTGACCGGCCAGCTCGGCTTCGGCGCGGAACGAGCGCTGGCCAGCCGGAAAAGCGGCACCGTCACCGGGCTGCCGAACCAGGGCGCCGTCATCGACCAGGGCAAACCGGTGTTCCACTCGGACGCCAAACCGGTGCCGCTGTTCTACGGCACGATGCCGCTCTACCGCGACCTCGAAGCGGGCATGCCGAACGGACCCGACGTCAAGGTGGTGGAGGAGAACCTCGCCGCACTCGGGTTCTCCGACTTCGGCGCCCCCGATGAGAAGTTCACCTCGTACACGGCCTCCGCGCTGAAGAAGTGGCAGAAGGCCAACGGCCTGGAGCAGAACGGGAAACTCGGCTCCGGTGACGTGATCGTCCAGCCGGGAGCGATCCGCGTCTCGTCCCTGTCGGCCCAGCTCGGCGCACCCGCCGGCGGCGACCTCATGAAGGTCACCGGCACCGAGCGCGCGGTGACCGTCGAGTTGGAACAGTCCAAGCAGCGCCTCGCCAAGCAGGGCGAGAAGGTCGAGCTGTCGATCACCGGCGGCAAGCCGACCACCGGCACCATCACCGGCGTCACCCGCAACCCCGGCGACCCGAACCAGGGCCAGAAGCCGAAGCTCGTCCTCACGATCTCCGTCGACGACCCCAAGGCAGCCGAGGGCATCGAGAGCGGCAACGTCACCGCGTTGTTCACGGTGTCGAAGAAGCAGAACGTGCTCGCGGTCCCGATCGGCGCACTCCTCGCGCTCAACGAGGGCGGCTACGGCGTGGTCACCGACGACGGCAAGACCATCCCGGTCACCGTCGGCATCTTCGCCAAGGGCCAGGTCGAGGTGCAGGGCGAGGGCCTGCGCGAGGGCATGAAGGTGGTGACCACCGAGTGATCACCGTCGACCACGCGAGCCGGACGTATCCCGGTGGTGTGCAGGCGTTGCGCGACGTCTCCCTGACCGTCGGGGGCGGGGAGATGCTCGCGATCGTGGGACCGTCCGGCTCGGGGAAGTCGACGCTGCTGCACCTGATGGGCACGCTCGACAAGCCGACGACGGGCAGGGTCGAGATCGACGGCAACGACATCTCCACCCTGTCGGACAACGCCTTGTCGGCGCTGCGGGCGCGCACCATCGGGTTCGTGTTCCAGCAGTTCTTCCTCACCGACGGGCTGTCCGCGATCGAGAACGTGGCCTCCGGACTCGTCTACGCCGGTGTGCCGCGGTCGAAGAGGCGGTCCATGGCGATGTCCGCTTTGGACAGGGTCGGCCTGATCCACCGCGCGCTGCACAAGCCGCACGAGCTGTCCGGCGGTGAACGGCAGCGGGTCGCGATCGCGCGGGCCGTGGTGAACACGCCGGGGATCCTGCTGGCCGACGAGCCGACCGGGAACCTGGACACGAAGAACGGCGCGGGCGTGCTGGAGTTGCTGGAGAGCCTCAACTCCGACGGCACGACGATCGTGATGATCACGCACGACCGGGACATCGCGGCGTGGGCGCCGCGCCGCGTCGAGGTCCGCGACGGGGTGATCGTTTGACTTCGCTCACGAACCGGAACTTCGGCCGCGCGCTTCCTGTTCCACCACCGATCGCGGAAGGGGTGACCCTTGCCGTCTGACATCAGCTCCGCAGGCATCGCCCGGGGCGTCTCGGGCTACGGCTCGACCAGCCGCAAGGATGTTCTTCGCCGCGTTGAAGTCCCGGTCGCGCCGGGTGCGGCAGCTCGGACACGTCCAGTGCCGGGCGGAAAGCTTCGACTCGACGAGCAGGTACTCGCAGTTCGAGCAGGTCTTGCTGGAGGGGTACCAGCGGTCGATCACGACCAGCGTGCGACCGGCTCGTTCACACTTGTACTCGAGCTGCCGCCGAAACTCGCCCCGACCGGCATCGGAGATGGCACGGGAGAGCCGGCGGTTGCGGACCGTGCCCGCGACGTTGAGGTCTTCGACCGCGACCATGTCCGCCGACCGCACCAGCGCGGTGCTGGTGCGATGCAGGAAGTCCCGCCGCGCGTTGCGGACCTTGCGATGGGTACGAGCGACCTCGGCCTTGGCTTTGTGCCGGTTGTTGCTGCCGCGTTGACACCGAGCAAGTCCGCGCTGGTGGCGGGCAAGGCTTCTGGCTTTGCGGGCCAGGTTCCGCGGAGTGGCGATCCGGACGCTGTCACTGGTCGTCAGGAAGGTCGCCAGTCCGAGGTCGAGCCCGATCGCGCGGCTCGTGGGTTGAGGGACAGCAGGCTTGGGAACGTCCATCGCGAAGCTCACGTACCAGGGGCCATCAGGCTCGCGGGACGCAATCACCGTCGTGGGATCCAGTTCGGTGACGTCGATGTGGCTGAAGGACCAGATGAACCGCAGCGGCGAGCTCGTCTTGGCCAGGACGAGCGAACCGTCGCGCATCCGGAACGCCGATCTGGTGTGGTGCGCGCTCTGACGGGCCGTCCGCGATTTGAACCTCGGGTAGCGAGTACGTCCGGAGAAGAAGTTCTGGAACGCCGCCTGTTGATGCCGCAACGTTTGCTGCAACGGCACACAAGACACCTCCGACAGGAACGCGAGTTCTTCACCTCGCCTCCGCGTAGTCAGCGTGGCGCTTGTCCCTCTGTGCGACGTGGGTGCGTTTTCGGTGTGGTAGCGGCGGGTCCGTTCGCTCAACGTCTTGTTCCACACCAGACGCACGCACCCGAGGGTGCGCGACAGCACCGCGGCTTTTTCAGGGGTCGGGTAGGCCCGGCATTTGTACGCCGTTCGCACGAAAGACAACTCACTGGGAACGACATGACTGGTTGGACGCAGGCTTTCGTCGGGAGGGCGTTGTGATCGACCTCCTCCGTCTCGGCTTCTTCGGCATGCGGACCCGCCCGATCCGCGCGGTGCTGTCCGCCCTGGGCATCGCGATCGGCATCGCCGCCGTGGTCGCGGTCGTAGGCATCCCGGCCTCCAGTGCGGCGGCGCTGAACGAGAAGATGTCCAAGCTGGGCACCAACCTCCTGACCGCCGCGCCGGGCCAGGACTTCTTCGGCCAGGACGCGAAGCTGCCGGAGACAGCGGTGCCGATGGCCAAGCGGATCGGCGCGGTGTCGGCGGCCAGCGCCACCGGCAAGCTCTCCGCGAGCGTCCGCAAGAACGACCTCGTGCCGTCGAGCGACACGCTCGGGCTGCAGGTGCAGGCGGCGGAGAAGGACCTGCTCGAGGTCCTGAACGCCGAGGTCCGCAAGGGCCGGTGGCTGTCGCCGGGCGAGAAGTCGGTGGTGCTCGGGGGTACCGCGGCCTCACGCCTGGGCGTGGAGGAGCCCGGTGTGCAGCTGTGGCTCGACGGGCAGTGGTTCACCGTCGTCGGCATCCTCGGGCCGTTGCCGCTCTCCCCGGAGATCGACAGGTCCGCGCTGATCGGCTGGGAGGCGGCCAAGGAGGCGTTCGGGTTCGAGGGCAACGCGAACACGGTCTACGTGCGCACGTCCCCGGACCAGGTCGACAACGTCCGCAACCTGCTCGGGCCGACGCTGAACCCGCAGAAGTCCAACGAGGTCAAGGTTTCCCGGCCGTCCGAGGCGCTGGAAGCGCAGCAGCTGGCCGAGAGTTCCTACAACGCGCTGTTCCTGGGCTTGGGCGGAGTCGCGTTGTTGGTGGGTGGCGTCGGCGTGGCGAACACGATGGTGATCTCGGTGCTGGAACGGCGCAGGGAGATCGGTCTGCGGCGGGCGCTCGGGGCGACCCGGCGGCAGATCCGGTGGCAGTTCCTGACCGAGTCGGTGCTGCTGTCGGGCCTCGGCGGACTGGTCGGCGTGATCGTGGGAATCGCGGTCACGGCCGGGTATTCGATCAGTCAGCAATGGCCCGCGGCACTGCCGTGGCCGGCCCTGCTCGGGGGAGTGGGCTCGGCGATCCTCATCGGCGCCATCGCCGGCGTCTATCCCGCGGTGCGGGCGGCACGCCAGTCGCCCACGGAGGCGCTTGCCTGAAAAAGCCCTGGGGTGCACCGACAAGTGAGTCGGTGCACCCCAGGCTGCTACTTCAGGAACTTCAGAGCTGGCCGACGACCCAGTCGATCGCCTCGGTCAGGATCGTGACGTCGTTCGGCTCGATGGCCGGGAACATCGCGACGCGCAGCTGGTTCTTGCCGAGCTTGCGGTACGGCTCGACGTCCACGATGCCGTTGGCGCGCAGCACCTTCGCCACGACGGCGGCGTCGACCTCGTCGGAGAAGTTGATCGTGCCGACGACCTGCGAGCGGTCAGCGGCCTTCTCGACGTACGGCGTGGTGTACGCGGTCTTCTCGGCCCAGGAGTACAGGCGGTCGCTGCTGTCCTTCGTGCGCGCGACGGACCAGTCGAGGCCACCGTTGCCGTTGATCCAGTCGATCTGGTGCGCCAGCAGGAAGAGCGTGGCGACCGACGGCGTGTTGTACGTCTGGTCCTTGGTGGAGTTGTCGAGCGCGGTCGGCAGCGACAGGAACTCCGGCACCCAGCGGTCCTTGAGCTCCTCGACGCGGGCGAGAGCGGCCGGCGACATCAGCGCGAGCCACAGGCCGCCGTCCGAGGCGAACGACTTCTGCGGCGCGAAGTAGTAGACGTCGAAGTCCTCGGCCTTGACCGGCAGGCCGCCGGCGCCGGACGTCGCGTCGATCGCGATCAGCGCGTCGCCGGAGCCCTCGATGCGCGTGACGGGCATCGCGACACCGGTCGAGGTCTCGTTCTGCGCCCAGCCGACCAGGTCGGCGCCCTCGGCGTAGAAGAGCTCGGGGGAGGTGCCCGGCTCGGCCTTGGTGACCAGCGAGTCCTTCAGGAACGGCGCGGTCTGCGTGACCTTCGCGAACTTGGAGGAGAACTCACCGTTGGTGAAGTGCTGCGCGGTCTCGCGGACCAGTCCGAACGACGCCGCGTCCCAGAACGCCGTGGTGCCACCGTTGCCGAGCACGACCTCGTAGCCGTCGGGCAGCTGGAACAGGTCGCGCAGTCCGGAGCGGACGCGGCCGACGAGGTTCTTGACGGGCTTCTGCCGGTGGGACGTGCCGAGCAGCGCCGCACCCTCGGAAGCGAGGGCCGCGACGGCCTCGGGACGCACCTTGGACGGTCCACAGCCGAAGCGGCCGTCAGACGGCTTGAGCTCGGCGGGAAGCACCAACGAGGTCGGATCGGCGGTCTGGGTCATGTGGTCACGCCTCCGGGGCGATTGACGAGCTTCAGGGACCTGACCGGCGCCGTTGCCGGAGTTCACAGTGTTGCAGGAGGGTAGCCGGGAGGTGTCAACCGGGTGTCCTGCGTCACTGCAACATGCCTCGATCCAGGGCTGTGGTGACCGCGGCCGTGCGGTCCGAGACGCCCAGCTTGTTGAACACCCGCAGCAGATGCGTCTTCACGGTCGCCTCCGAGATGAACAGCGTCCGGCCGATCTCGACGTTGGACATCCCCTTGGCGACCAACTTCAGCACCTCCGCCTCGCGCGCTGATAGAGGCGGGGTGCGGACCTGCCCGACGACCTTCGCGACCATCGACGGCGCCAGCACGGTCTCGCCGCGCGACGCCGCCCGGATGGCGGCGATGAGGTCCTCGGTCGTCGAGTCCTTGAGCAGGTACCCGGACGCGCCGGCCTCGACCGCGCGAAGGATGTCCGAATCCGTCTCGTACGTGGTGAGCACCAGGACGCGCGGCCCGGTCCCGACGATCTTCGCGGTCGCGGCCACACCGTCCATCTCGGGCATCCGCAGGTCCATCAGCACGACGTCCGGCTTCAGCAGCGCGGCCTTCTCAATGCCTTCCTGGCCCGAACCGGCATCGCCGACGACCTCCAGGTCGTCCGCGACGAGCATGCCCTTCAAGCCCTGGCGCACCACCGGGTGGTCGTCCACCAGCAGGATCCTGATCACAGCGGTACCTCCACCAGCACTGACGCTCCCTCGTCCGAGGACAGCGAGAGCGTCCCACCCACCTGTTCCAGCCGTGCGCGCATGCCCCGCAGGCCGAAGCCCTCCGGCGCGTCGCCGAACCCGCGGCCGTCGTCGCGCACCTCCAGCGAGACACCGTCCTCGTCGAACCTCATCACGACGTCGACCCGCGACGCCCCGGAGTGCCTGGCCACGTTGGTCAGCGCCTCCTGGACGGTCCGCAGCAGCACCACCTCGGCCGAGGTCTGCAGCCCCACCGGATCGCCGATGACCCGGAAGGAGGACTCCAGCTCCACGCCGTTCACCAGCCGCCGCAACGCCTCCTCCAGCGACGAACCGTCCAAAGGCGACGGTGCGTTGGACGCGACCAGGGCCCGTGCCTCGCGCAGGTTCTCCCGCGCGGTCCGCAACGCCAGCTCGACGTTCGGCTGCGCGCCCTGCAGCAGCGTGATGATCGACGTGAAGCCCTGCGCGAGCGTGTCGTGGATCTCGCCTGCCCAGCGGGCCCGTTCGGCCTCGATGGTGAGCGCTTCGATCCGGTTGAGCAGCTCGGCGCGTTGCCTGCTCTGCTCGGACATGCGGCTGATCGCCCAGCCGAACGCCTGGGAGAACGCGATGATCAGCAGCGCGGCCGGCCAGGGCAGTGCGGGCACGGCACCGGCGGCCCAGGTCAGGATCTGCGGCGTGAACACGAACAGCGCCATCGGCCAGAACGCCCACGCGACCGGCAGCACCATGTAGATCTGCGGGACCAGGCCGAACAGGGCAAAGGTCGCGTTGCCGCTGAACCACACCGCCGGGGCGAACGTGGCGAGCGAACCGGCCGCGTAGACCAAGCCGCGCCAGTCGTCGTCAGCGCGGTTGACCAGCTTCTTGCCGTAGAGCAGGAACCACACGCCGTTCAGGGACAACAACCCCGCCGCCGACAGCCGGTCGGCGAGGGTGTTGTTGTCGATCAGGATCAGCACGAGCGCGGTGGCCTGGGTGATCGCGAAGAGCACGTACCAGGTGATCAGCGACTGGTGTTGCTCCACTTGAAAGTCCTGCTGACGAGAACCAGGCCCACGATCGTCCACGCCCCCAGCACCAGCGCGATCTTGCCCAGCTCCCATGATCCCGCCGCCTCCATGACCGCGTAGTCGTCGTTCAGTGCGAACACCGAGCGGAAACCCTGACACACCCACTTGAGCGGGAAGAACGAACCCACCGTGCGCAGCGACTCGGGCAGCGCCATCTGCATGATGAACACACCGCTGAGGAACTGCAGCACGATGTACGGCAGGTTCAGCACGCCCGCCGCGCTGCGGGTGGACTTCGCGATCGAGCTCAGCGCGACGCCGATCAGCGAGCACGAGATCACACCGAGGACGAAGACCCAGGCGAACGTGAACCACTTCTCCGCGCTGGCCGGCAGTTCGACGTCGAACCGCAGGATGCCGACGACCAGCAGCAGCACGGCCTCGAAGAGGCTGGACACGAAGACCAAGATGATCTTGCCGATGAAGTAGGACGTGAACGGCATCGGTGTGCCGCGCAGGCGCTTCAGCGTGCCGTCCTCGCGGTCGGCCACGACGCTCATGCCGAGTCCGACGAACGACGTCGAGATGATGCCGGCGCCGATCATGCTGGCCGCGAACATCTGCGCGGCGGCGGGTTCCTTCACGTACACGGTGCCCAGCAGCAGCATCAGCAGCGCGGGCAACGAGACCGTGAAGATGAGGTTCTCCCTCTGCCGGAAGAACTCCCGCAGCTCGGTCGCACCCCTCGAGAGACCGAGCGACAGGGTTCCGGGCAACGTTGCGGTGGTCACGCGATCAGCTCCAGGTAGACGTCTTCCAGCGACGGGCGGGTGACGGTGAGTTCGGCGAGCTCGCCGTGCCTCGACAGCTCGGCGATCGTCTTGGCGGGCTCGGAGGTGCGGATCTCCTGGTAGCCCCGGTCGGACAGCCAGCGCACGGTCGCGTCGGCGTGTGCCCGGCCGCCGAGCGTCTGCGGCGTGCCCTCGGCGACGACCCGGCCGCCCGCGAGCACCGCCACGCGGTCCGCGAGCGCTTCCGCCTCGTCGAGGTAGTGCGTGGTCAGCAGGATCGTGGTGCCCTCGGTGGCCAGCCGCTTGATCAGGTTCCAGAACTGGCGGCGTGCCTCGGGGTCGAAGCCGGTGGTCGGCTCGTCCAGGAACATCAGCTCCGGGCGGCCGATGATGCCGAGCGCCACGTCCAGGCGGCGCCGCTGGCCACCGGAGAGCGTGCCGCCGCGGGACTTGGCCTTCTCGGTGAGCCCGACGAGGTCGATGACCTCTTCCGGGTCACGCGGGTTCGCGTAGTACTTGGCGTAGTGGTGCACGGCTTCGCGGACCGTGAGGTTCGCGGCGTCGGTCGCGCTCTGCAGGACGATCCCGAGCTTCGCGCGCCACTCCCTGCCCGCCTCGGCCGGGTCGGCGCCGAGCACGCTGACCTCGCCGGCGTCGCGGTCGCGGTGACCCTCCAGGATCTCGACGCTCGTGGTCTTGCCCGCACCGTTCGGGCCGAGCACGGCGAACACCTCACCGCGGGCGACGTCGAGATCCACCCCCGCCACCGCCTGGTGGCCCTTGTAGGCCTTCTTCAGGCCCCTCACTCGGATCGCGTTCATGGGACAAATCCTGCGTTTTGGAGGGTGTCCGGCGGGACGACCGCACCGCTGACCCCGGCTGTCAACCGGTCGGTGGACACGCGGTCGTGTTTCGGCCGTGTTTCCACTCCGCGATAGCGCGCTTTCGCGTGTTAGAACGGCGGAGTGCATCTGACGCCGCATGAACGGGACAAGCTCCTCGTGCACGTCGCTGCCGACGTGGCGCGGCGGAGACTCGAACGCGGAGTGCTGCTCAACTACCCCGAGGCGGTCGCGTTGATCACCGACCACGTGCTCGAGGGCGCGCGGGACGGTCGCACGGTCAGCGAGCTCATGGAGAGCGGGCGGACGGTGCTCGCGCCGGAACAGGTCATGCGCGGCGTGCCGGAGATGATCGACTCGGTGCAGGCGGAGGCGACGTTCCCGGACGGCACGAAGCTCGTCACCGTGCACCACCCGATCGCGCCCTCGGCCGGTCCGGCGCCGGGTGAGGTGGTCGTCGGCTCCGAGCCCGTCGAGCTCAACCCCGGCCGGCCGCGCGTGACGATGGTCGTCGTGAACGTCGCCGACCGGCCCGTCCAGGTCGGGTCGCACTTCCACTTCGCCTCGGTCAACACGGGGCTGTCCTTCGACCGGGAGGCCGCGTTCGGCTACCGGCTCGACATCCCGGCGGGGACTGCCGTGCGGTTCGAGCCCGGTGTCGAGCGCGAGGTCACGCTGGTTCCGCTGGCAGGCTTGAGGATCGTCCGGGGGTTGCAGCGATGATCGACCGCGAGCGTTATGCCGAGCTGCTCGGGCCGACGGCCGGGGACCGGATCCGGCTCGCCGACACGGACCTGTTCATCGAGGTCACCGAGGACCGCTCGCGTGGTGCGGGCTCGGGCGACGAGGTGATCTTCGGCGGCGGCAAGGTGGTCCGCGAGTCGATGGGACAGGGCGTCGCGACCCGCGCCGAGGGTGCTCCGGACCTGGTCATCACCGGTGCGGTGGTCCTCGACCACTGGGGTGTCGTCAAGGCGGACGTCGGCGTGCGAGACGGCCGGATCGTCGCGATCGGCAAGGCGGGCAACCCGGACACGATGGACGGCGTGCACCCGGCGCTGGTGATCGGCCCGTCGACGGAGATCCTGTCCGGCAACGGGAAGATCCTCACCGCGGGCGGCATCGACTGCCACGTGCACTTCATCTGCCCGCAGATCGTGGACGAGGCGCTGGCGTCCGGGCTGACGACGCTGATCGGCGGCGGCACCGGCCCGGCGGAGGGCACGAAGGCCACGACCGTCACGCCCGGAGCCTGGTACCTCGACCGCATGCTGACGTCGATGGACCACATGCCGGTCAACGTACTGTTGCTGGGCAAGGGGAACACGGTCTCCGAGGAGGGCCTGCGCGAGCAGCTCGCCGGCGGCGCGGGCGGGTTCAAGCTGCACGAGGACTGGGGCACGACGCCCGCCGCGATCGACGCCTGCCTGCGCATCGCGGACGAGTCCGGCGTCCAGGTCGCGATCCACACGGACACGCTGAACGAGGCCGGGTTCCTGGAGTCCACTGTGGACGCCATCGGTGGCCGGTCGATCAACGCCTACCACTCCGAGGGCGCCGGTGGCGGGCACGCGCCGGACATCATCCGCGTGGTGTCGCTGCCGAACGTGCTGCCGTCGTCGACGAACCCGACGCGCCCGCACACCGTCAACACGCTCGAAGAACACCTCGACATGCTGATGGTGTGCCACCACCTCAACCCGTCCGTGCCGGAGGACCTGGCGTTCGCCGAGTCGCGGATCAGGCCGACCACGATCGCGGCCGAGGACCTGCTGCACGACCTGGGCGCGATCTCGATGATCTCGTCCGACTCGCAGGCGATGGGCCGCGTCGGCGAGGTGATCATCCGGACCTGGCAGACCGCGCACGTGATGTCGTCGCGCCGTTCCATGGACTCGAACCTGCGGGCGCAGCGCTACGTCGCCAAGTACACGATCAATCCGGCTATCGCGCACGGGATCGCCGACGAGGTGGGGTCGGTCGAGCCCGGCAAGCTGGCCGACCTGGTGCTGTGGGAGCCCAAGTTCTTCGGCGTGCGGCCCTCGGTGGTGCTGAAGGGCGGGTTCATCGCGTGGGGTGCGATGGGCGACGCGAACGCCTCGATCCCGACACCGCAGCCGGTGTGGGCGCGGCCGATGTTCGGTGCGACGGCCGGTGCTGCCTCGTCGGTGTTCTTCGTCGCGCCGTCGGCGATCGAGGCCGGTGTCGGCGACCGGTACGCGCGGAGGGTGCTGCCGGTGGCCTCGACGCGCTCGGTGACCAAGGCCGACATGGTGCACAACGACGCGATGCCGGACGTCCGGGTCGATCCGGACAGCTTCGCCGTGCACGTCGACGGGGACCTGGTCGTGCCCTCGCCGGTCGCGGAGCTGCCGATGGCCCAACGGTACTTCCTGTTCTGATGCTGACCGCGCTGATCCTCGCCGACTCCCGCTTCCCCGGCGGCGGCCACGTGCACTCCGGTGGGCTGGAGGAGGCCGCCGCGCGCGGGCTGGTGCACGACGAGCCGTCGCTGCGGGCGTTCCTGCACGGCCGGTTGCTCGGTGCCGGGTTGCTCGCGGCCGGGTTCGCCGCGGCGGCGGCCCGTGGCGAGGACCTGGACGTGCTGGACGCGGAGCTGGACGCCCGCACGCCTTCGCCTGCCCAGCGTGCGGCTTCGCGGGCGCAGGGGCGGGGCATGCTGCGTGCGGCTCGCCGGGCCTGGCCGTCCGCCCGGCTGGAGGCGTTGCCTCGCGACCCGCACCAGCCGCTGGTGATCGGAGTGTTGGTCGACGATGCCTTCGAAGCTGCTCTGACCTGCGCTTATCTTGCGGTGAGCGGACCGGCGTCGGCTGCTGTCCGGTTGCTCGGGCTCGATCCGTTCGGGGTCAACGCGATCGTGGCCTCGCTCGCTGTGGAAGACGTTGCTTCGCGGGCGTGCAAGGAACTGCCCGCGCTGGGTTCGCCTGCCTTGGATCTCCTGGCCGAGGCCCATGTACGACGTGAAGGGGTGCGTCTCTTTGGGAGCTAACCACGGGCCCGACCCGCATGATCACCACCACGGAGCCGCACCGCGCATCGGCATCGGCGGCCCGGTCGGCAGCGGCAAGACCGCGCTGACCGCGGCGCTGTGCCGTGCGCTGGGCTCCCAGCTGGAGCTCGCGGTCGTCACCAACGACATCTACACGACCGAGGACGCGGACTTCCTGCGCCGGGCAGGGGTGCTCGACCCGGCGCGGATCGAGGCGGTGCAGACGGGATGTTGCCCGCACACGGCCATCCGGGACGACATCACCGCGAACCTCGACGCGGTGGAGCGGCTGGAGCACCGGTACTCCGGCCTGGACCTGGTGATCATCGAGAGCGGCGGGGACAACCTGACGGCGGTGTTCTCGCGCGGGCTGGTCGACGCGCAGATCTTCGTCGTGGACGTGGCCGGCGGGGACAAGGTGCCGCGCAAGGGTGGTCCCGGGGTCACGACCGCGGACCTGCTGGTCATCAACAAGACCGACCTGGCGCCGTTCGTGGGCGCGGACCTGGACGTGATGATCTCCGACGCGCACCGGATGCGCGGGGAGCTGCCCGTCATCGCCCAGTCGCTGGTCGAGACGCCGGACGCGCCCGAGGTGGCGAAGTGGGTGCTGGCCCAGCTGTGAAGGCGGTTCTGTGAGGGCGGTCCTGTGAAGGCCTCGGCGCGGCTGGTCGTCACGCTGGACTCGCACGGCAACAGCGTCGTGCGGGTCCTGCGGTCGATGACACCGTTGACATTGGTGCCGCACCGGCGCGTGGGTCCGCTTGCTTTGGTGCACCTGGTTTCCTCGGTGACGGCACCCCTGGGCGGCGATTCGTTGTCCTTGACCGTCGAAGTCGGTCCTGGAGCCTCGCTCGAGCTTCGAGGTGTTGCGGCGACACTGTTGTTGCCAGGTTCGTCCGGTGAGGAGTCCTCGTCCTCGGTCCGGTTCCTGGTCGAGGGCTCTGTTCGCTACCTGCCCGAGCCGACCGTCGTGACGAGCCGTGCGAACCACACTTCCGTGGTGGAGGCCGAATTGGACGGTCACGCACAGTTGCGAACTCGTGAGGTTCTCGTGCTGGGTCGTGCGGGGGAGAAGCCGGGCACGGTGACGTCCTCGATGCGCGCAACCCGTTGCGGCAAGCCGTTGTTGCACCAGCAACTGGTCGTGGGCGATCCCCTGGTCGACGCTTCGGCCGCCGGCCTGGCGGGCAGGAGGGTCGTCGGCACCGAGGTGGTGCTGGACTCGGTGGAGCGCGGAACGGACGGCGCGGAGTGGTGGAGCGTCGTTCCGTTGGCAGCAGGCGGAAGCCTTGCCACCGCACTGGGTGATGACGTGGTCACCGTCACACGTGTGCTCGATTCCATCTGACTCGATCACGAATTCGATCCAGAACTGTTCTTTGCACGGACAGTCACCGTTCAGGTGGTGGTCATCACCGCGCAGGCGGTTTCGGGATCGGGCGCCCGTGCGTATGGTCGCGGGTCCAGGGACCACGAGTTCTGCCGCCGCTTGGAGGTTCGCCGATGACGGAGACCACGAACATCGCACTACCGGCGATGCGCGTGTCCTACGAGCAGGGCTCGCTCAGCGAGTCGGAGCTTGCCGCCACCTGGCACGAACAGCTCCAGTTGTGGCTCGACGAAGCGACCAACGCCGGGCTTCCCGAGCCGAACGCGATGGTGCTCGCGACCACCGACGTCAAGGGCCGGCCTTCGTCGCGGACCGTGCTGGCGAAGGGGCTTGATGCTCGCGGGTTGGTGTTCTTCACCAACTACACGTCCAACAAGTCGCATGACCTGATGGCTACTCGCTACGCGTCGGCCACCTTCCCGTGGTTCGCGATGCAGCGGCAGGCCCATGTTCGTGGGGTAGTGGAGAAGGTCGGGCCGGTGGAGACCGCCGAGTACTGGAACTCCCGGCCCCGTGGGTCGCAGATCGGGGCTTGGGCTTCGCCTCAGTCCCGGGTGGTCGGTGGGCGGTCTACTTTGGAATCCGCGCTGCACAAGATCGAGCGGCAGTTTGCCGATACCGAGAAGATTCCTGTGCCGCCGCATTGGGGTGGGTGGCGGATTCGGCCTGAGGAGGTCGAGTTCTGGCAGGGGCGGCGGGATCGGATGCATGATCGGCTGCGGTTCCGGGATGGGCGGGATGGGTGGTCGTTGGAGCGGGTTGCTCCGTAGGTCGCCGTTGGAGTTTGAGCTTTTGCGGATGGGGTGTCTCCTGTGGGCGGGAGGCGCCCCTTTTGCTGTTCCGCTGACCGGGCGGGCGGTCACCTTGCGGGCGGCGAGCTTGCGGTTGCGTGCGTTTTCCTGGGGGCTCTGCCCCCAGACCCCCGGCAATCTGATCGGGGGTCCACGCCACGGGCGGGTAGATGGCACGCCTGTTGCTTTGGGCGGCCGCCGGTTGCTTGGAGAGTGCGTTTGGCGGTGGTTCCCGTCACGAGCCGCACCAAGAGCGGGCCACACCTGAGGGGTGAGGTCAAGTCGACGAAAAGCGTGTCGACTTGACCTCACCCCTCAGGTGCAGCAAGAGCTATGGCGCGACTCGTGACGGGAACCACCGCCGGGCCCGTTCGGTAAGGACGGCTCGCCTGCGGCATCGCGTGTGGGCTGTGGCTCGCCTTCGGCTTCGGGTGAACCTGAGCGGTGGGTCAGGCGTCCTCAGGCTGGCGGGGATGTCCGAAGTTCGCTTCGGCATACTGGGATTTCTGCTACAGCGAACTACGAGGTGCGATTTCACGTGTGCGGAGTGCTCGGACTCATCTGTTCCACCGAAGCCGCTGCGGTTTCCGCGCGTGCCTCTGTGGCCGCAGCACTGCGCTGCCAGCGGCACCGTGGGCCCGACGAGCAGGACACCTGGGCTGATGCCGAGGTCGTCTACGGGTTCAACCGGCTCGCGTTCATCGACCTGGAGCACTCCCACCAGCCGCTTGTGTGGGGGCCGCCGGAGAACCCGACGCGGTACACGTTGAACTTCAACGGCGAGATCTACAACTACAAGGAGCTCCGGGCCGAGCTCATGCGGAAGTTCGGGGCGAACTTCAAGACCAACGGTGATGGTGAGGCCATCGTCGCTGGTTATCACTACCTCGGTGCTGACTGGGTCAAGATGTTGCGCGGCATGTTCGCGTTCATGATCTGGGACGCTGAGGAGCGGGTGGTCTTCGGCGCCCGGGATCCGTTCGGGATCAAGCCCCTGTACTGGGCCGCTGGGCCCGGTGGGGTCGCGTTCTCGTCTGAGAAGAAGAGCTTGTTGCAGCTCACGGGGGTTCTGGGGATCAGCCAGGAGCTTGATCAGACTGCGTTGCAGCACTACCTGGTGTTGCAGTACGTGCCTGAGCCCGAGTCGTTGCACAAGGCTGTTCGGCGGGTCGAGTCCGGGACGTCGTTCAAGGTGTCGCCTGGTGGGCAGGTGCTGTTCAACCGGTACTTCAAGCCCGTGTTCTCGCCGCGGCCGGTGAACGGGGCGCATGAGGCTGAGGCGCTGTACGAGCGCATCGCCGACGTCATGCGTGACTCGGTGGCCAAGCACATGATCTCCGACCCGGACGTCACGGTCGGTGCGTTTTTGTCCGGCGGTATCGACTCCACGGCTACTGCGACGCTGGCAAAGCAGCACAACCCCAACCTCATCGCGTTCACCAGCGGTTTTGATCGCCAGGGGTACTCGGAGGTGGACGTTGCTGCCGAGACTGCGGCGGCCATCGGTGTGCGGCACGTCGTTCGGACCGTGTCTGCGGACGAGATGATGGAGGAGCTGCCGCTCATCATCTGGTACCTCGACGACCCGGTGGCGGACCCGGCGTTGGTGCCGTTGTACTACATCGCGCGGGAGGCTCGTAAGTACGTCAAGGCCGTGCTTTCTGGTGAGGGTGCGGACGAGTTGTTCGGCGGGTACGTGATCTACCACGAGCCGCTGTCCTTGTCGCCCTTCGAGAAGGTGCCGGGCGGCGTTCGCAAGTTGATGGGCGCTGTGTCGAAGTCCATTCCGGAGGGTGTTCGCGGTAAGGACCTGCTTCGGCGTGGGGCGCTCAAGCTCGAGGAGCGGTACTACGGGAACGCTCGCAACTTCAGTGACGCACAGGTGCGTGCCGTGTTCCCCGGTTATGTCGAGGGCATCGGCTTCCAGGACGTCACGGCGCCCTGGTACCGCGAGTCCGAGGCGTGGGACCCGGTGGCGCGGATGCAGCACATCGACCTCTTCACGTGGTTGCGCGGCGACATCCTGGTCAAGGCCGACAAGGTGACGATGGCGAACTCCATCGAGCTGCGCGTGCCGTTCCTCGACCCCGAGGTGTTCCGGGTCGCGGCCGAGGTGCCGCTCGACCAGAAGCTCACCGAGGGCACGACCAAGTACGCGCTGCGCAGGGCGTTGGCGAAGATCATTCCGGCGCACGTGCTCAACCGGCCCAAGCTCGGGTTCCCGGTGCCGATCCGGCACTGGCTGCGGGCCGAGATGTACGACTGGGCGCGCGGGATCATCAACGACTCGCAGACCGGGCACCTGCTCGACAAGAACGCGGTCATGGGCCTGCTCGCCGAGCACAAGTCCGAGCAGTTCGACCGCAGCCGGCAGCTGTGGAGCGTGCTCTGCTTCATGATCTGGCACGGGATCTTCGTCGAGGGGCGGATCAGCCCGAAGGTGCCGGAGCCGGTGTACCCCGTCCGCCTTTGACGAGTGGTGTTGGTGACACCTCCACGTGAAGGGCTTGTTAGTTGTCATAGGCTAACCAAGTGGCCACTGTGGGGAGAAGCGCGCGCTCTACGTTCGTGATCGACACGCGACCGTTGAAGATCGTCGCGTATCGCCGGCTGTGGATCTCCACGATCATCACGGCGGTGGGCTCCCAGCTCACCGCCGTTGCCGTGCCCAAGCAGGTCTACGACCTCACCGGGTCTTCGGCGTGGGTCGGCATCGCCGCCGGTGTGGCGCTGGTGCCCCTGCTCGTGTTCGGGCTGTGGGGCGGCGCCATCGCCGACACCGTCGACCGTCGCAAGCTGCTGCTCGTCACGAACATCGGCATCGCGCTCTCGTCGGTGCTGCTGTGGGCGCAGGCGGCGATGAACGTCGGCTCGGTGTGGCTGGTGATCGGGTTGCTCGGCCTGCAGCAGGTGTTCTTCGCGGCCAACGCTCCGGCGCGGCAGGCCTCCATCGCCCGGCTGGTGCCGGCGGAGCTGTTGCCTTCGGCCGGTGCGCTGGGCTCGACGGTCATGCAGTTCGGCGCGGTGCTCGGGCCGTTGCTCGCCGGCGCGTTCATGCCGGTCGTCGGGCTCTCGACGCTCTACCTGGTGGACGCGATCGCGCTCACCGCCACGGTCTACGCGGTGTGGAAGCTGCCCTCGATGCCCCCGCTCGACGGCGTGATCAGGCGCGCCGGCCTCAAGGACGTGCTGGCCGGGTTCACATACCTGTGGGCGCAGAAGGTGCTGATGGCGAGCATGCTGCTGGACATCATCGCGATGGTGTTCGGCATGCCGCGGGCGCTGTTCCCGGAGATGGCCCAGCACACGTTCGGCGACCCGGCCGGCGGTGGGTTCGCGCTGGGCGTGCTGTTCGCGGCGATCCCCGTCGGTGCGGTGATCTGCGGCCTGACGTCCGGCTGGATCTCCAACGTCAGCAGGCACGGCGTCGCGCTGACACTGGCCGTCGTCGGCTGGGGCCTCGCGATCATGGGCTTCGGTCTCGCAGGTTCGCTGTGGGTCGCGGCGGGGTTCCTGGCGCTCGCGGGTGCGGCGGACATGGTGTCGATGGCGTTCCGCGGCGCGATCCTGCAGTCCGCCGCGACGGACGAGATGCGCGGACGGATGCAGGGCGTCTTCATCGTGGTCGTGGCCGGCGGGCCGCGCATCGCGGACCTGCTGCACGGCACGGGTGGCGCGGCGTTCGGCACGGCCGCGGCGGTGTCGGTCGGTGGCCTGCTGGTCGTCGTGGCGTCCGTCGCGATGGTGGCGGTGCTGCCGGCGATCTGGCGCTACCGCTTCACTTCCGCGAGCTGATCTCCGCCGGGTTCGGCTCGGCGATCTCCACATCGGAGCCCCAGTCCGAGAAACGGGCCTCGTCGACGATCTGCGCGCCCTGGAACTCGGTGTAGAAGGTGATGCGGATCGGCAGGCCGCTGCCGTCCAGTTCGACCTCACCGGTCGAACCGGCGACCTTCTGGTCCAGTGCGAGCTTGACCTCGGCCTTCAGGCCCTCATCGGTGAGGTTGTCGTATGCCTTCTTGTAGTCGACGGCGATCGAGTACCGGGTGTTGCCGCCGACCTGCGCGGTCAGCCTGAGCTCGCCACCGGCCTGGATCACCGGCAGGTGGTAGGTCGTGAAGGCGGCCTGCTGGTAGACGACGTCGTGGAAGCCGAGCAACGTCGTCGTGAAGTCGTCGTCGACCTTGCGGTCCAGCTCCACCCACGGCTTGTCGGCAGGCAGGCCGAACACCGCGGCGGGCAGCTTCACGAACGCGATGTCCTTCCTGGTCGACACCAGCCGGAGGTCGACCGCCTCGCCGCCGGTCTGCACGGGACGCTGGGTGGTCGCGTCCATGCTCGGGACCTCGCCGCCCAGCCGCACGCTGCCGCTCGCCGGCGCCCGGACTCCGCCTCCGGTCGGCGGTGGCGTGATGGAGAAGCGGTAGGACCCCTTCTCGCCGGCGGTCTTGGTCACCGCGGCCACCAGGCTCTGCACGTCGCGGTGCTGGGACTTGGTGTCGCTCGCGGGTTCGGAGGAGGAGCAGGCGGTCAGCGCCAGAGCGGCGATGATCGCGGTCGCCGCGAGTCTCATCGGGCAATTGTTACATCAAATGGGTGAGGTAGGCGTCCGTTCGTGCTGGTGGGCAGGCACAACGGGCAGAATCTTCGGGCATGGCTGAAGCGACTCCACAAACGGAGCAACCAGAGCTACATCGGGCAATCGGCCCGAAGCTGCTGCTGTTCTTCGTCGTCGGCGACATCCTCGGCACCGGCATCTACGCCCTCACCGGCAACGTGGCAGGCAAGATCGGCGGCGCGCTCTGGCTGCCCTTCCTGCTCGCGTTCGTGGTGGCATTCCTGACCGCGTTCAGCTACCTCGAGCTCGTCGGCAAGTTCCCCAAGGCCGCCGGCGCCGCGTTGTACACGAACAGAGCGTTCAAGATCCACTTCCTGACGTTCATGGTCGCGTTCGCGGTCATGTGCTCCGGCATCACGTCGGCCTCGTCGGCCGCGCTCGCCTTCGGCCGCACGTACCTGCGGCAGCTGCTCATCGAGTTCTTCGACGTCGCGCTGAGCCCGGAGTCCTTGGTCATCACCGGTATCGCGATCGTCTTCATCGCCGGCCTCGCTCTGATCAACTTCCGCGGCGTGTCCGAGTCGGTCAAGACCAACGTGGTGCTGACCTGCATCGAGCTGTCCGGTCTGGTGATCATCATCCTGATCGGCGCGTGGGCCGTCATCAACGGCGACGGCGACCCCGGCAGGCTCACCGAGATCAACGTGCCGTCGGGCAGCAACGTGATGCTCGCGGTCACCTCGGCCACGGCGCTCGCGTTCTTCGCGATGGTCGGTTTCGAGGACTCGGTGAACATGGCGGAGGAGTGCCGCAACCCGGTCAAGATCTTCCCCCGCGCGATGCTGTGGGGCATGGGCATCGCGGCCCTGATCTACGTGCTCGTCGCGATCACGTCGTCGCTGCTGATCCCGTCCGACGAGCTCGCGAAGGCGAGCAGCGGCGCGTTGCTGAAGGTCGTCACCGTCGGCGCGCCGGGCTTCCCGCTGTGGATCTTCGCGTTGATCGGTCTGCTCGCCGTCATCAACTCGGCCCTGATCAACATGCTGATGGCGTCGCGGTTGCTGTACGGCATGGCGAACGAGAAGATCATCCCGAAGTTCTTCGGTGTCGTGCACCCGTTCCGCCGCACGCCGTGGATCTCGATCGTCTTCACGACCGGCGTCGCGGTGATCCTGGTGTCGACCGCCGACATCGGCAAGCTCGGCGGCACGACGTCGTTGCTGCTGCTGATCGTCTTCACCATCGTCAACGTCGCGTGTCTCGTGCTGCGCAAGGAACCGTCTGAGCACAAGCACTTCCGCGCACCCACGTGGGCGCCCGTGCTCGGCGCGATCACGTGTGCGTACCTCGCGATCCCGTGGACGTCCGGTCGCCCGGCGGGCGACTACGTGATTGCGGGCTACCTGCTGCTCGCCGGTCTGGTGCTCTGGGGCATCAACCGCGTGCTGCACGGCAAGGTGGAGATCCACCCGGAGAACCTCAGGAAGTAGTTCTAGTCCAGCAGGTGCTTCAGGAACCGGTCCGGTTCGCCCAGGAAGTTGCGGGTGAGCCGGACCGGTTCCGCTGTGTCGTAGGGGACTTCGTCGATCGTGTCGGTGATCTCGAAGATCGTGGAGTTCGGTGCCGCGAGCAGGATCGGCGAGTGTGTTGCGATGATGAACTGCGAACCCTCTTCCACGAGTTCGTGCATGCGCCTCAAGACCGTCAGGCAGCCTTTGACCGACAGTGCGGCCTCGGGTTCGTCGAGGACGTAGAGGCCCCTGCTGCCGAACCTGTGGTTCATCAGGTCGATGAAGCTCTCGCCGTGCGACCGCTCGTGCAACGACTTCCCGCCGTACGACGCGTGGATCCCCCCGCCGATCCGGTCGATCTCGGTGGCGACGTTGTAGAACGACTCGGCGCGCAGGAAGAACCCGGTCCTGGGTTTCCTCGTGCCCCGGCTGAGGACCAGGTAGTCGCCGAGCGACGACTCCGTCGCCCTGGTGGCGAAGTTGAACGACTGGGTGCCGCCCTCGGCGTTGAACCCGGCCGCCACCGCGATCGCCTCGACCAGCGTGGACTTGCCCGCGCCGTTGTCCCCGACGAGGAAGGTGATGGGGGACCTCAGTTCCAGCGGGTGCTCGATCAGGTGCCGGACGACCGGGAGCGTGAACGGGTAGCGGTGCGTGTCGTCGGCCTGGTCGAGGCGGATCTGTCGGATGAACGTCACGCCAGCCGCGCCAGCTCGACCGGGTCGTGGGCGCAGAACACCTCGGCCTCGCCGCTCGCCTTGAGCTCCCTGAGGCGTTCCACATTGGACAGACGCTGCTCGCGGATCGTCTCGGTCTGCTTCGCGGTGAGCTTGAGGGCGAAGATGTTGCTCGGCGGCGTCTCGACCTCACCGCGGTAGAAGTACGCGTCGCCGGCGTGCAGCAGCCAGCCGTCGTCCGACTTCACCGCGATGCCCGTGTGGCCGCGGGTGTGGCCGATCAGCGGCACCATCAGCACCTCTTCCGGCAGGCCGGCGATGTTCTTGACCGCCTGGAACCCGAACCAGTCCTCGCCCTCGGCCTTGTGCGTCTCGAACTTGACGCCGTCCCTCTGCGCCTTCGGGTACCGCGCCCGCTCCTTGGTGCTGCGCGCGTTGGTCGCGGCCTCCAGCTCGGTGTCGAGCACGTGCACGGTGGCCTTGGGGAAGTCGCGCAGCCCGCCCGCGTGGTCGAGGTCGAGGTGGGTCAGCAGGACGTGCCTCACGTCGTCGGCCGTGTAACCGCGCTTCTCGACGTGGCTGATCGCCGTCTCGGTGATGTCGAGCACCGGCTTGAGCAGCTTGCGGCTCAGGCCGTCGATCGTCGCCTTCGGGTTGATCACCTCGTTCGTGCCGAAGCCGGTGTCGACCAGGACCAGGCCCTGGTCGGTCTCGATCAGCAGGCAGTGGGCCACGAGCCCGCCCGCGACCAGGGGAGGCCGGAACGTGGCGCAGTTGAGGTGATGAACCTTCATGGGCAAATCCTTTCGCAGGCCCCGTAGGCTTCAGCCTCATGTTGGGGATCTCGTACGAGGGTGCCACCGCCGTGATCACGACTGTAGGCGCGGGGCTGCGGTCTTTCGAGGTGGACGGTGTGCCGTACGTCGAGACGTTCGGCGCAGACGAGAAACCCCCGATGAGCGCCGGGGCCGTGCTGGTGCCCTGGCCCAACCGGACCGCCGGTGCGTCCTGGGTGCTGGACGGGGTTGTTCAGCAGCTGGAGGTCACGGAGCCTGCTCGCGGGAACGCGGTCCACGGGCTGGTGCGGCGTCGGGCCTGGACAGTCTTGGAGCACACCGGGTCGTTGGTGTCCCTGCGGGTTTTGATCGAGCCCCAGGCCGGGTGGCCTGCTGCTTTGGACGTCACTGTGTCGTATGCGTTGGATGATCGTGGGCTCACCGTCACACATGGGGTTACCAACGTTGGGGACGTTGCTACGCCTTTCGGGGTTGGTATGCATCCCTATCCTCGGGCTGGGAACGCTGCTACCGATTCCTGCACTTTGACGTTGGCCGCTACCACTGTGCTGCCGTTGGATGCTGAGCGGATGGTGCCTTCTGGGGCGGCTGTGCCGGTGGAGGGGACCGAGTTCGACTTCCGTGGTGGTCGGGGGTTGGACGGGGTTCGGTTGGACACGCCCTTTGGGGGGTGTGAGCCTGGAGTGGACGGGCTGGTCCACCACACGTTGGTCGCTGAGAGCGGTGGGGTTGAGGTTTGGGCTGATCCTGCGTTTCGGTGGGTTCAGGTTTATACGCCCGATTCTTATCCTGGGCGGGGGCGGGCTGTGGCTGTTGAGCCCATGACCTGTCCGCCGGATGCCTTGAATTCTGGGGTGGATTTGATTTGGGTTTCTCCTGGGGAGTCCTGGGGGGCTCGGTGGGGGATTCGGCCGTTGGGCTGACGCGCCGGTTGGGGTGCGTTCCCCTGTTGCGTTGGCGGGTCGCCTTGAGTGCTTCCCCTGGGGGCTCTGCCCCCAGACCCCCGGCAATCTGATCGGGGGAGGGCGCCACGGGCGGGTTGATGGCACGCCTGTTGCGTTGGGCGGCTGCCTGTTGCGTGGAGAGTGCGTTGTGGCGGTGGGGTCCCGTCACGAGCCGCACCAAGAGCGGGCCACATGAGAGAAGGGGTGTCAAGCGGACGAAAAGCGTGTCCGCTTGACACCCCTTCTCTCATGCAGCAAGAGCTATGGCGCGACTCGTGACGGGACCCCACCGCCAGGCCCGCTTGGTAAGGACGGCTCGCCTGCGGCTTCGCGTGCGAAGGGACGGCTCGCCTGCGGCTTCGCGTGCGGGTGGGCGGCTCGCCTTCGGCTTCGCGGCCGTCAGGGGTGGCCGAGTGTCTGGCTAACCGTTAGCGTTGCTAACCATGGACATCGCGATCACCGGTGGTTACGTCGTTCCCGTCGACGGCGAGCCCTTTGAAGGCGGCACTGTTCTCATTCAGGGCGGCAAGATCGTTGCTGTGGGTGCTGATGTCGACGTTCCTGATGGGGTTCAGGTTGTCGACGCTGATGGGGCTTGGGTGTTGCCTGGCTTTGTCGAGGCTCATGCGCACATCGGTGTCCATGAGGAGGCCGAGGGCTGGGCTGGGCAGGACACCAACGAGATGACTGATCCTGTTGGGGCTCGGATGCGGGCGCTTGACGCGATCAACCCTGCTGACCTCGGCTTTGCCGACGCGCTCAGTGGTGGGGTTACCACTGCGGTGATCAAGCCTGGGTCCGGCAACCCCATCGGCGGGCAGACGGTCGCGATCAAGTGTTGGGGGCGGACCGTTGACGAGATGCTCGTCAAGGAGCCGGTCAGCGTCAAGAGTGCGCTTGGTGAGAATCCGAAGCGGGTGTACGGCGAGAAGGGGAAGTTGCCGTCTACGCGGCAAGGGGTTGCGGCGGTCATTCGAGATGAGTTGACCAAGGCTCAGGACTACCTCGCCAAGAAGGCCGAGGCTGAGGCTGACGGGAAGTCCTTTGACCGCAACACCACCCTCGAGGTTCTGGGGAAGGTGCTCTCCGGCGAGTTGGGCTGGTGTCAGCACGCTCATCGGGCCGACGACATCGCCACGGCGATCCGGTTGTCGGAGGAGTTCGGGTACCGGTTGATCCTCAATCATGGGACTGAGGGTCATCTGATCGCTGATGTCATTGCCGACAAGCAGATTCCGGTCATCATCGGGCCGTTGTTCACCAGTCGGTCCAAAGTGGAGTTGCGGAACCGGGGGCTGCGCAACCCTGGGATCCTGGCGCGAGCTGGGGTGGAGTTGGCGATCACGACCGACCATCCCGTTGTGCCCATTCACTTCCTGGTGCACCAGGCCACGTTGGCCGTGAAGGAAGGGTTGGACAGTGATGTGGCGCTGCGGTCGATCACCACCAACCCTGCGCGGATCATGGGGCTGGATGATCGGGTCGGGTCTTTGAAGGCTGGGCTCGATGGTGATGTTGTTGTTTGGTCTGGCGATCCGCTGGACGTGATGAGCCGTGCCTTGCGCGTGTTCGTGCAGGGGCGTGAGGTTTACACGTGGGACGAGACCGCTGGTGAAGGGGTCGTGGCCGACCCCTTCTACCGCGAGAGCGTTTAGCGGAGGCCTCGGCCGATCACCAGGCGCTGGATCTGGTTCGTGCCTTCGAAGATCTGCAGGACCTTCGCCTCACGCATGTAGCGCTCCACCGGGAAGTCGCGGGTGTAGCCGGCGCCGCCGAGCACCTGGACGGCGTCGGTCGTCACCTTCATCGCCGCGTCCGTGGCGATGAGTTTGGCGATCGACGCCTGCTGGCGGAAGGGGAGGCCCCTGTCGCGGCGGCGGGCGGCTGAGATGTAGGTGGCTCGGGCCGATTCCACTGCCGCTGCCATGTCCGCCAGCAGGAATTCCAGGCCCTGGAACTCGATGATCGGGCGGCCGAACTGGGTTCGGGTCTTGGCGTACGTGACCGCCTCGTCGAGGGCGGCCTGGGCCAGGCCCACGGCGCAGGCCGCGATGCCCAGGCGGCCCGAGTCCAAAGCGGACAGTGCGATCTTGAGGCCGTCGCCCTCTTTGCCGATCAGGCGGTCGGTGCCGAAGCGGACGTCTTCGAACGCCAGTTGCGCGGTGATGGAGCCGGTGAGGCCCATCTTGCGTTCCGGGGTGGCTGCGGTGATGCCCTGGGCCTCGCCGGGGGCCAGGAAGCAGGAGATGCCGCGGCCCGCGTCGGGGGACGTTCGGGCCATCAGGGTGTAGAAGTCGGCTGCGCCGGCGTGGGTGATCCACGCCTTGGTGCCGTTCACGACGTACTCGGAGCCCTTGCGGACCGCCCTGGTCGACATGGCCGCCGGGTCGGAGCCCGCCTGGACCTCGGAGAGGGCGTAGCCGCCGAGGAGGTCGCCCTCGAGCATCTCCGGGAGCCAGCGGTCCTGCTGTTCGCGGGTGCCGAAGGTCGCGAGGCCGTAGCACGACATCACGTGCACCGAGAGGCCCACGGCGACCGTCATCCACGCGGAGGCCACCTCTTCGAGCGCCTGCAGGTACACCTCGTAGGGCTGCTCGCCGCCGCCGAACTCCTCGGGGTACGGCAGGCCCAGCAGGCCGGACCTGCCCAGCAGGCGGAACGCGTCGCGGGGGAACTTCTCGTTCTCCTCGGCGTCCGCGGCGTGGGGCTTCAGCTCGTCCCGCGCGATCTCCTTGACCAGCGCGATCAGGTCCTCGGCCTCTTGCGTGGGGAGCAACCGCTCGGCGGGCATCGTCGACCTCCGGTGTGTACTGGTAGCTGTACTCTAGTGCGTTGTGCAGTACAGCTGCCAGTGAATGTGGCAGGGTCGTCACCATGACGCGGGCGCTCACGCAGCGGCAGGCCGAGCTGCTCACCCGGTTGGAGGCGTTGTTCCTCGCCGAGGGCTTCGGACATCTCACCCTGGACGACATCGCGGGCAGGCTGCACTGCTCGAAATCGACGCTGTACGCGCTCGCCGGCAGCAAGGAACAGCTGGCGGTCAGGGTCGTCGGCCGGTACTTCAAGGGGGCCGCCGAGCGCATCGAGAAGCGCATCGCGGGCCTCGACGACGTGCGCAAACGCATCGGCAGCTATCTCGCGGGGGCCGCTGAGGAGCTGAACAAGGCGTCAGCGGCGTTCATCGCGGACGTGTCGGACTTCCCGCCCACGCGCGCCACGTACGAACGCAACGCGCGCGCTGCGGCCGAGCGCATCAAGGCGTTCATCCAGGACGGCGTCGAGCGGCACGTGTTCCGCGAGGTGCACGCCGCGTTGTTCGCCGAGATGGCCGGTCTGCTCATCGAGGGCATCCAGACCGGTGTGCTCACGAAACGGGCAGGTGTTTCGGACGCCGAGGCGTTCACCGCACTGGGCGAACTGTTGTTGGATGGGCTGCAGAGGACCGGAACCTCCCAGAAGGAGTAGAGCGCGTGATCGTGGTTGCTGGTGAGGCACTCGTCGACATGGTGCCGGTGGGGGACGACGAGCTCACGCCGCTCGCGCCGAAGCTCGGTGGCGGGCCGTACAACGTGGCCGTCGCGCTCGGGCGGCTCGACGTGCCGACGGACTTCCTGTCGCGGGTGTCGACCGACCACTTCGGGGAGCAGCTGATCAAGCGGCTGCACGCGTCGCAGGTGGCGACGGATCTGGTCCAACGTGGACCGGAGAACACCACGCTCGCCGTCGTCGGCCTCGCGGAGGACGGGTCCGCGCGCTACTCGTTCTACGTCGACGGCACGGCCGACCGCCTCGTCGAGGACCCCGGGCCGCTGCCGGCGGAGACGAAGGCCGTGTCGTTCGGCACGTTGTCGTTGGTGCTGGAGCCCGGCGCCTCGGTGTACGAGACGGTGCTGCGGCGGGAGAGCAAGCGCTTGCTGACGGTGCTCGACCCCAACATCCGGGCGGGTCTGATCCACGATCCGGGCGCTTATCGGGCGCGGTTCCGGTCTTGGCTGCCGGACGTCGGGCTGCTGAAGGCGTCCGTCGAGGACGCGCGGTGGCTCGCCGAGGACGGCGACGTGATCGAGATCGCAAGGACGTGGATTTCACAGGGACCCGCCGCCGTCGTGCTGACGAAAGGCGGCGACGGCCTGTCCGTGATCACCGCCACCGGACAGGTCGACGTGCCGCCCGTGAAGGTGGACGTGGTCGACACGATCGGGGCGGGCGACACGGTGCAAGGCGCCCTGCTCGCGTGGCTGCACGACCATGATGCGTTGAGCGCGGAGAAGATCCGTGGCCTCTCCACGGAGGAATGGACCGCGGCATTGACGTACGCCGGTGCGGCCGCCGCGATCACATGTTCCCGTGCGGGCGCCGAACCGCCCTTTGCGAGCGAACTCACCGCCGCGTTGGGTGGATAAAACGGAGGATCGGACTACCGTGGGGGAGCCGCGCTAGAAACTGGCATTACGGATGTGATGCCGGTCCCATCTCTCAGAATCGGTTCACACCGCTGCTGCGAGGCGGGCCTTCCGCCGACTAGCGTGAGTGGACTTGAAGACTCAGATCCCAACGGGGTGGTCCGAGACGACGGCAGACCCAGCGTGGACTGCCGCCACCCCGTCCGAGCGTTGAGAGGGACTTGAATGCCCGACGCGACGACTGCGCCGACCGACCCACAGACCGTCGCGCTGCGCCACGGGGACGCAGAGCTCGAGATGAAGGTGGTGCGGGCGTCCGAAGGCGCGTCCGGCATCGATCTCGGCAAGCTGCTGTCGACCACCGGTCTGGTAACCCTGGACACCGGTTTCGTCAACACGGCCTCCTGCTCCTCCGAGATCACCTACATCGACGGTGACGCGGGAATTCTGCGTTACCGCGGGTACCCGATCGAGCAGTTGGCCGCGCGTTCGAACTTTGCGGAGGTCAGCTACCTCCTGATCTACGGCGAGCTGCCGACCGCCGCCCAGCTCGAGGACTTCACCTCCAAGATCAGCAGGCACACGCTGCTGCACGAGGACCTCAAGCGCTTCTTCGACGGCTTCCCGCGCGACGCGCACCCGATGCCGGTGCTGTCGTCCGCGGTCTCCGCGCTGTCGACCTTCTACCAGGACTCGCTGTCGCCGTTCGACGCGAACCAGGTGGAGATCTCCACGATCCGCCTCCTCGCCAAGCTGCCGACCATCGCGGCCTACGCGTACAAGAAGTCGGTCGGCCAGCCGTTCCTCTACCCGGACAACTCCCTTGGCCTGGTGGAGAACTTCCTGCGGATGACCTTCGGGTTCCCGGCCGAGGCCTACGACCTCGACCCGGACCTGGTCCGCGCGCTCGACCTGCTCTTCATCCTGCACGCCGACCACGAGCAGAACTGCTCCACGTCGACCGTGCGCCTGGTCGGCTCCTCCGAGGCGAACCTTTTCGCCTCGATCTCCGCGGGCATCAACGCCCTGTTCGGCCCGCTGCACGGCGGCGCGAACAGCGCGGTGCTGGAGATGCTGGAGAAGATCAAGAACGACGGCGGCGACGTGCAGTCGTTCGTCAACAAGGTGAAGAACAAGGAGGACGGCGTCCGCCTGATGGGCTTCGGCCACCGGGTCTACAAGAACTACGACCCGCGCGCCGCGATCATCAAGAAGACCGCCGACGAGATCCTCGGCAAGCTCGGCGCCGACGACCAGCTGCTCGACATCGCGAAGCAGCTGGAAGAAGCCGCCCTGAGCGACGACTACTTCATCTCCCGCAAGCTCTACCCGAACGTGGACTTCTACACGGGTCTGATCTACCGGGCGATGGGCTTCCCGACGAAGTTCTTCACCGTGCTGTTCGCGCTCGGCCGGCTCCCCGGCTGGATCGCGCACTGGCGCGAGATGATCAACGACCCGGCCACCAAGATCGGCCGCCCGCGGCAGATCTACACCGGCCCGACGGAGCGCGACTTCATCGCGATGGAGAACCGCTGATCACGGGCTAGTCCTTCTGGCAGGCTGAAGGCGCGTCGCCACTGGCGGCGCGCCTTTTCGCTTGTCCTGGGGGTGGTGCGGGACGGACGTGCGGGCCGCGGGCTGTGCCTCCAGGTGGCTGGCGAACCGCTGGTCGGACATTGCTTCACCCGTGCGAGGCGCCGCCTGTCATGCGGGCGCCCCCGGTGCGCCTTAGCGTCGAACGGTGAGTTCTTCCCCGTCGCTCGTCTGGTTCCGCCGCGATTTGCGGACATCCGATCATCCGGCCATTCTCGCGGCAGCCGAAAGATCGCCTCGCGCACTCGCGTTGTTCGTTCTCGACGACCGGTTGCTGAAACCGTCCGGGAAGCCGCGAATCGATTTCCTGCACCGCTGTCTGCACGCCCTGAACGATGAACTGGGCGGTCGTCTGATGGTCGTGCACGGTGATCCGGTGGAGGTGGTTCCGCGCGTCGCGAAGGAGATCGGTGCGGAGAGCGTCCACATCTCCGCGGACTACGCGCCGTACGGGCGCCGCCGGGACGAGGCCGTCGAGGAAGCGTTGGGGGGTGTCGAACTCGTCCGCTCCGGCTCGCCCTACGCGGTCGCACCCGGCCGGGTGCGCAAGCAGGACGGGACGCCGTTCAAGGTCTTCACGCCGTTCCGCAACGCCTGGCTGGAGCACGGCTGGCGCAAGCCCGCGGACACCGGCGCGTCCACTCTGGACTGGGTGAAACCGGGGCACAGCACCACGATCCCGGCCGTCGAGGAGAAGCTCCCGGACGCGTTCGAACTCTGGGAGGAGTTCCGCGACGAACGGCTGCAGGACTACGACACCACCCGCGACCGGCCCGACATGGACGCGACCAGCAGGATGTCGGCGTTCCTGCGGTGGGGTGTGCTGCACCCCCGGACCCTGCTGCAGGACTGTGACGGAACGTTCCGCAGCGAGCTCGCGTGGCGCGAGTTCTACGCCGACGTGTTGTGGCACAAGCCGGAGACCGCGCGTGAGAACTACGACCGCAAGTTCGACCGCATGGTGCACGACGACGACAAGGAGCTGTTCGAGGCCTGGAAACAGGGACGCACGGGGTTCCCGATCGTCGACGCCGGCATGCGGCAGCTGTTGCAGGAAGGCTTCATGCACAACCGGGTGCGCATGATCGTCGCGAGCTTCCTCGTGAAGGACCTGCACCTGCCGTGGTGGTGGGGCGCGCGGCACTTCATGAAGCACCTGGTCGACGGCGACATCGCCTCGAACCAGCACAACTGGCAGTGGGTCGCGGGCAGCGGCACGGACGCCTCGCCGTTCTTCCGCGTGTTCAACCCGACGACGCAGGCCAAGAAGTTCGACCCGGACGGCGCCTACGTCAGGAGGTACGCGCCGGACTCGCCCGACATCGAACCGATCGTGGACCACGCGGTCGAACGCCAGGTGGCGCTCGACCGCTACCAGGCGATCAAAGCCTGAGCGCCTCGCGGAGCTTGACGCGAGCGCCGGTCCTCAGCACGGCGTTCGCGTAGACCTTGCCGCCCAGCCACGTGATCGCCGCGATGGCCAGCAGCGCCAGCACGACCGCGAGCAGCACCTGCCAGGCCGGGGCGACGCCCATCGCCATCCGGCCCGGCATCAGGATCGGTGCGAACGGCGGCAGCATCGACAGCACCGTGACCGTCGTGCCGGAAGGGTTGCCGATCATCAGGTTGATGCCGGCCACGAACGCCACGATGATCGTCATGCTGATCGGCGTCAGCACCGACTGCAGTTCCTCCTGGCGTGACACCAGCGACGCGGCGGCCGCGAACACGGTGGCGTACAGGAAGAAACCGAGCAGGTACCAGAGCACGCCGGTCAGCAGGGCGGCACCGCCCAGCGTGCCCACGTCGATCACGTCGAAGGCGGACGAGAGTCCCAGGCCGACCGTGGAGATCACCAGCAGCTGCAGCAGGCCGACCGCGCCGAGGCCGATCACCTTGCCCAGCAACAACTGCCACGGCCGCACGGTCGCAAGCAGGATCTCCACCACGCGACTGGACTTCTCCTCGACCACGCCCTGCGCGACCATCGTGCCGTAGACGAGCAGCGAGTAGTACAGCAGCGCGGCCACGATCAGCCCGATCGCGAGGCGCTGACCTCGTTGCGGGTCAACGGGTTCCAGCGCCGTGACGGCCACGCGGGCGTTCGCGAGGCTCTCCGCGACCTCCTGCGGGTTGATGCCCGCCTCCGCGAGCTGCGCGGTCAGCACCTGCTGGCGCAGCACGTCGTTCAGCGCCGTCGCCAGCACCTCGTCGCCGGAGCCCTTGACGATCATCTTCAGCTCCGGCGGCGCACCGGTCACCAGCGCGTCCAGGGAGCCGTCGCGGACCTGCTGCTCGGCGTCGCCCGCGGTCGTGACGTCCCGCGTCTCGACCTCGATGCCGAACGCCTTCGCCTTGTCCCGCAACGGGTCCGCGAGCTGCGTCGCCTGCCCGGACAGCCCCACGACGCTGTGCTGCTGGTCGTCGAACAGGAGAGACTGCAGCACCACGTACCCGGCGAGCACGGCGATGATCACGGCCGTGCCGATCAGGAACGACCTGGTGCGCACCTTCACGACGAACTCGCGCTTCGCCACCAGCGAGACAGCTCGGGCCGACGTCATGCGCTCCTGCCCTCGATGGTCACGACGTTGCGGAACAGCTCGGTCAGCGACGGGCGCTGCCGGGAGAACTCGTGCACGGGACCGGCCGCGAGCGCCGCGTGCAGGACCGCCTGGTCGTCCACGCCGTCGGCGAGTTCGAGGACGCACCGCGTCCCGTTCTTCTCGATCACCCGCACGCCACCCAGCGTGGCAGCCCACTCGGTCGTTGGCGACTCCACCACGAGGCGAGCTTCGCCACTCGACCGGAGTTCATCCACTGTTCCGGTCGCGACCATCGAACCGGCGCTGACGATGCCGACCCGGTCGCACAGCCGTTCCACCAGGTCGAGCTGGTGGCTGGAGAACACCACCGGCACCCCGGCGGACGCCTTCTCGCGCAGCACCTGGCTCATCACGTCCACCGCGACCGGGTCGAGGCCGGAGAACGGCTCGTCGAGCACCAGCACGTCCGGCTCGTGCACCAGTGCGGCGGCCAGCTGGACGCGCTGCTGGTTGCCGAGGCTCAGGCGCTGCACCTCGTCGGTGCGGCGGTCGCGCAGGCCGAGGCGCGCGATCCAGTTCTCCGCGCTCGTGTGGGCCTCGTTGGTGCCCATGCCGTGCAGTTCGGCCAGGTAGACGAGCTGGTCGAGCACCTTCATGCGCGGGTAGAGGCCGCGCTCCTCCGGCATGTAACCGATCCGGCGCCGGGTGTCGAGGTCGACGGTTCTGCCGTTCCACCGCACTTCGCCGGAGTCGGCCGAGAGCACGCCCAGCGCGATGCGCATGGCCGTGGTCTTCCCGGCGCCGTTGCTTCCGACGAATCCGAAGAGCTCGCCCGCGCGCACGTCGAAAGACATGTCCCGCAGGGCGACGACCTCCCCGTAGCGCTTGGAGATCCTGTCGATCTCCAGCACTCCCTCAGGCACGGTGAACCCCTTCGTTAGCCCGGATGGCGGTAATCGGACTGAAAGTATCGGTGAGCAGGGAACGGGTGAAACGATACGGGCGTCTACGGCGAATCGAATGAACGACCAATTCACTCAACGGGGGTGACCATGGAGCCCATTGACCCGGATCAGTGGCTCAAGCAGTACGGGGCCAAGATCGAGCAGGCCAAGCAGCACGCTGAGCAGGCACGCGACCAGCTCGGTGGTGTCGGCGGGAGCGCCAGCTCGCCAGACGGCCTGATCACGGTGACTGTCAACGCCACAGGCGTCCTGACAGACCTCCAGATCAAGCCCGAGGCCCGTGGCATGGACCCCAGTGAGATCGCCTCCGCCGTGCTCGCCGCTTCCACCAAGGCCCAGCGTGACGCCTCCGGCCGCGTCGTGCAGATCATGACGGACTTCGTCGGCGACAGCCCCGCGCTCGAGTTCGTGAAGGCGCAGATGCCGAACGGATACAAGGGCGACGGAACCGACGAGGAAGAACCGAAGTCGGAGTTGGAGCGCAAGGACGTCCGGCCCGACGACGAGTACTTCACCAACCCGCCCGACGTCATGGCCTGAGTGCAGGAGGGGGTTAGGCATGCAGCAGCAGTTCAACATCGACCTCGACGAGCTGAGAACCCACGCCGCCAGCGTGGACCGGCTCATGGAGAGGATGCGCAAGGCCACCGAGACGTGTGATCCGGGTGCCCTCACGACTGAGGCGTTCGGTGTCTTCCTCGGTTTCCTGGCCTCGAACGTCCTCAAGCAGGCAGGCCTGTCGCAGGACGGACTCGGCAAGGCCGCCAACTCGCTGATGGACATGGCGAGCGGTCTCAAGCAGACCGTCGAGCAGTACGAGCAGGTCGACCTCGACAACATGTTCGGCTTCCAGGGAGGCCGGGGATGAACGCCCCAGCGACGCAGTCCAGCGGCCAGGACACCCAGCAGCTGATCAGCAACATCTCGAACACCTACTCCGCGATCGAACGTGGCGACTGGGTCAACGCGGGCCTCGGCATCGCGAACTCGGCCATGGGCATCGTCGGCATGTCGGCGAACCCGCTGAGCGGCTTCCTCTCCGCCGGCTTCAGCTGGGCCATCCAGCACGTCGACTTCCTGCGCGAGCCGTTCGACGTCCTGCTCGGCAGCCCCGAGTCGATCGCCAAGATGTCGCAGTCGTTCCAGAACGCGGGCAAGCAGGTCCACGCGATCGCGACCGAGTACGAGAAGATCTGCACCTCGCAGACCCGTGAGTGGCAGGGCAAGGCGGCGGACGGCTACCGCGCGGCGGCCAAGCGGCACGCAGGCGGTCTGGAGACCCTGGCCAAGTCGGTCGAGGGCATCGCCGGCGCGGTCAAGGGCGCGGGCGAGCTCGTCGGCACCGTGCGCAAGATGATCATGGACCTGATCAGCCAGGCCGTGTCCGACATGGTCATGAAGATCATCCAGTGGCTGGCGGCGTCGTTCCTCACCTTCGGCGCGGCCATCGCGGGCGCGATCTCGGACATCGTCACGACCGCGGTCAACTACGCGAAGAAGCTGGCTGACTTCCTGCAGAAGCTCGTCGGCTCCGTGCAGAAGCTGATGAACCTGATCAAGTCCGTCTCGCAGATCGCCAAGACCGCCGAGACGATCATCGACGCGATCTCCACGATGGCGAACCAGGGCAAGGGCGGTGGCGGCGGCGGACCCGTCCGCAACACCGCCGGTGGCTTCGACGGCATCCGCGGCAGCGACCAGTCACAGGCCTGGAACGGTGCGGGCAGCACGATCACCAGCAGTGCCGGCGGCGGGTCCACCGGTTCGGCCGCTGCCGGCGGTGGGCAGGTCCGGCCCGGCTGGACCCCTGTCGACCAGGGCGGCCATGCCCCGGGCGGGGGTGGCACGGGGAACGTCGGTGGCACGCCTGTGCGTCCCATCTACACGCCTCCCGGCACGCCCACCGGCCCCGGTTACCCGACGCCCGGCAACCCCGGTGGCGGCGGTGGTGGCTACGTGCCCGGCCCCGGCGGCGGTTCGGGTGGTGGCGGCACCGGTGGCCGCTGGGTGCCCGGTCACTGGGAGCCCGGCACGACCACGACGGCCGGTGGCAACACCGGGGTCAAGCCGCCGTCGATCGGCATCCCGCCGACGACGCCGAGCACGGACTGGTACCGCCCGACCGACTCCGCCGCGGCTGCTGCCGCAGCCGGTGCGGGCGGTGGCGGCGGTGGCGGTGGCGCCCCGAAGGGCATGGGCGGCGGCGGAGGTGGCGGCATGCCCGCCGGCCTCGGCGGTGGCCCGGCCGGTGGCGGTGGCGCCGGCGGTACCTCGGCGACGCAGTTCGGTGGCGCGGCCGGCGTCATGGCGGCCGGTAGCGGCGCTGCTCCTGCCGCTCCCGCGGCCGGCGGCGCTGGTGGCGGTGGCAAGGGCGGTGGCGCCGGTATGGGCGCGGGCATGATGGGTGGCGCTCCGATGGCCGGCGGTGCCGGTCAGCAGGGTGGCAGCAACGAGCACAAGCGCAAGGTGCGGATCGAGGGCGAGTCCCTGGTCGAACCCCCGAAGGCCGCGAAGCCGGTCATCGGCGAGTGATCCTGCGGTCCTTGCGCTGAAACGGGGCGTCCTTCGCGGACGCCCCGTTTTTCATGCGTTCGTCAGGAGTTTCTCGATCTCGGGTGCGGCCTTCTCACGGTCTTCGGGCACCAGGCCGATGCGCGTGCGCCGGTCGAGGACGTCGTCGGCGTCCAGCGCGCCCTCGTGCTGGATCGCGTGAACGATGTCGGCCTCGGTGACGCCGGGCGCGATCGGGGTGGTGGGCGCCGGCCTGTCGTCGACCAGGCGGATGTCCTTGGTGCGGCACGGGTTCTGCGTCAGCTTCGTCGCGTCGACGGCGTCCGCCGCCATCCTGCGGTAGGTGGTGAGCTTGCCGCCTACGACCGTGATCACGCCGTTCGGCGCGGTCAGCACGGCGTGGTGGCGGGAGAGGTCCGCGGTCCGGCCCGCGGACTCGATCAACGGGCGCAGGCCCGCGTAGCTGCCGATGACGTCGTCCCTCGTGAGATTTCGTTGCAGGACGTGGGAAGCGGTCGTGAGCAGGAAGTCCACATCGGACTGGGGGACCTGTGGCACGTCCGGGATGTCGTCCACCGGCTCGTCGGTGAGGCCGAGGTACGCGCGGCCGTTCGCCTGGGGCAGCAGCAGCGCGTAGCGGTTGCGCTCGCCGGGGACGGGAATGGTCAGCGCCGTGCCGGTGAGGCCCGCGCTCCTGGCGTCGATCACGAGGTGCGAGCCGCGCGACGGGCGCAGTTGCACCGGGGCGAGCGTGCCGGCCCAGACGCCGGTCGCGTTGACCACCGCCCTGGCCTTCACGGTGAAGGTGGTGCCGGTCAGCGTGTCCACTACCTCGGCGCCGTCGCCTTGCAGCGTCACGACCTTCGCGCGGGTGATGATCCTCGCGCCCTGCCCGGCGGCGGTTCTGGCGAGCGCGACCACGAGCCGCGCGTCGTCGACGAGCTGGCCGTCGTAGCTCAGGAGACCGCCGGTGAGCTTCGCCGGGTCGAGGCCGGGGACCAGCGCCATGGCCTCGTGCCGTTGCACCCGGCGGGGGGCCGGCAGCACGTCCGACGGCGTGCGTGCGGCGATGCGCAGCGCGTTGCCGGCGCGGAACCCCGACATGACGAAGCGGCCGGCGTCGGCGTGCAGGGGGAACAGCATGGGCAACGTGCGCGTGAGGTGCGGTGCCGTCCTGGTCATGAGGATGCCGCGCTCGACGGCGCTCTCGTGCGCGAGCCGCACGTCGCCCTTCGCGAGGTAGCGCAGGCCGCCGTGGACGAGCTTGCTGGACCACCGGGACGTCCCGAACGCCAGGTCGTGCGCCTCCAGCAGGACGGTCCTGAGGCCTCGGGAGGCCGCGTCGAGCGCGACTCCCGCACCCGTGACGCCGCCGCCGATGACGAGCAGGTCGGCGACTTCCCGTTGCGCTGCTTCGAGGTCCTGCAGGCGCCTCGCGGCGTTCAGGGACGTGTTCACGGTTTCAGGGCTCCGTCCAGCTGCTTGGCGAGCTCGTCGAGGAGTGCGGTGAAGTCGAGCCCGGACGTGGCCGGCCTGGTCGAGAGCACCATCGACTGCGTGGTCAGCAGCACCACGCGCGCCTGCGTCTTGGCGTCACCGAACCGGATCGAGCCGTCGAGGTGCCCGGCCTCGACCTGCGCGACGAGGAACTGCTCGACCAGCCGCTGCGTGCTGCCGAGCCGGTCGGTGAGGTAGGGGAGCATCAGGTCCGCGTCGAGCTGCAGGACGCGCTGCATCAACGGGTTGGCGTCGAGCAGCCTGATGGCGTCCACGGCCCGCTGAACGAGCTGCTCGCGCGCGTTGCCGTGCCCGGTCGTCCGCTCGACCTCTTCGAGCAACGCGGCGAACTCCCTGGTCATCAGGGCCCTGACGAGGTGGTCGACGTCCGGGTAGCGGCGGTAGAGCGTCATGCGGCTCACGTTGGCCCGTTTCGCCACGTCGGTGAGGGTGGTCCGGCGGACCCCCACCTCCAGAACACACTCACGGGTGGCGTCGAGCAGGGCGTCGTGGGTGTGACGTTGAGACGTCATGTGTAACACTGTAGCAGTGACCAGGGCTCGATGGACCTCCGAAACCGTGCCGTTGCCGCCGCATGCGCTGGCTTGGCTCAGTCAGCGCGTCGGACTGGGGGAGCCGCTTCCCGAGGTGGCTGTCGTGGTGCCTCCGTCCGAGTTGACCGAGGACGCCTTCACGGCGCTGGAGGCCGTGTGTGCGGTTTCCGTCGAGGATGCGGACCGGCTCGGGCGTGCTGGTGGGCTGTCGTACTTGGATCTGTTGCGGCGTCGTGGGCATGGGGAGCTCGCTGTGCCGGACGCTGTGGTGCAGCCTGGCTCGCCTGAGGAAGTTCTCGAGGTGCTTCGGGTTTGCGTCGAGTACGACATCGCTGTGGTGCCGTTCGGCGGTGGTACTTCCGTGGTGGGTGGCGTTGAGGCTCTGCGCGGATCCAAGTCCGCTGTCGTGGCGTTGGACCTTGCCGGGCTTGGGCGTCTGGTTTCCGTTGATCCCGTGTCGCGAGTGGCTGTGTTGCAGGCCGGGATCACCGGGCCTGAGGCGGAGAAGTTGTTGGGGGAGCACGGGTTCACGCTGGGGCATGTGCCTCAGTCTTTTGAGCGGGCCACTATCGGTGGGTTCGCTGCTACCCGGTCTGCCGGCCAGGCGTCGTCCGGGTACGGGCGGTTTGAGGACATGGTCGAGTCGGTTCGGGTCGCTACGCCGGTGGGGGAGTGGGTTGCTGGGGCTGCGCCCGCGTCTGCTGCTGGTCCGGATTTGAAACAGCTCGTGCTTGGTAGTGAAGGGCTGTTCGGGGTGATCACCGAGGTTTCTGTTCGGGTTCGGCCCAAGCCTTCCGCGGCTCGGTATGAGGGATTCGTGGTCGACGGGTGGGAGGCCGGAGTCTCCCTGGTGCGGTCGCTGGCCCAGGCTGGGGTTTTGGCTGATGTCACTCGGTTGTCCGATGCGGACGAGACTGAGGTCGCACTCGAGATGGCCGGGGCCAAGGCCGATCTGGTGAAGAAGTACCTGCGGGTGCGTGGGGTTCGGCAGCCCTGCCTGGTGATCCTCGGGTGGGAGTGCCGGGCCCGGGCCGCGACTGTTCGGGCGTTGAGCGGGCACAAGGTTGTTCGGCTTGGGCGGGCCATGGGGGACTCTTGGCTGCACGGGCGGTTCAACGGGCCTCGGCAGCGGGATGCCCTGCTGGATGCCGGTGTTTGTGTTGAGACACTGGAGACCGCTACTTGCTGGTCTCGGGTTTCTGAGCTGCGTGATGCTGTTCGGGAGGCGTTGGTTGGGGAGCTTGGGAATCCTGTGGTGATGTGCCATGTCTCGCATGCTTATGAGACTGGGGCTTCGCTTTACTTCACCGTGTTGGTGCCTCGGGATCTTTCTGATCCTGTTGGGCAGTGGGGGAAGGCCAAGGTCGCGGCATCTGATGTGATCTCTCGGCTCGGCACGATCACGCATCATCATGCTGTGGGGCGCGATCACCTTCCCTGGCTGGAGAAGGAGATCGGGGTTGTTGGGGTTGATGTGTTGCGGGCGGTGAAGGAGCGGGTTGATCCGACTGGGATTTTGAATCCTGGGAAGTTGGTTTAGTCGCCCGTTGCGTTGCGTTCCCCGGTTGTGTTGAGCGAGTTGCGGTTGGGTGCGTTTTCCTGGGGGCGCTGCCCCCAGACCCCCGGCAATCTGATCGGGGGTCCACGCCACGGGCGGGTTGATGGCACGCCTGTTGCGTTGGGCGGCTGCCTGTTGCGTTGAGAGTGCGTTGGCGGTGGGGTCCCGTCACGAGCCGCACCAAGAGCGGGCCACATGCGTGAAGGGGTGTCAAGCGGACGAAAAGCGTGTCCGCTTGACACCCCTTCACGCATGCAGCAAGAGCTGTGGCGCGACTCGTGACGGGACCCCACCGCCCGGCCCGTATGGAAAGACGGCTCGCCTCCGGCATCGCGTGCGGGAGGACGGCTCGCCTTCGGCTTCGCGTTCGGGCGGGTGGCTCGCCTTCGGCTTCGCGTGTGGGTTAGAACTTCACGAGCATCTTGCCGGTGTTCTCGCCTCGCAGCATGCCCAGGAATGCTGAAGGGGCCTGGCGGGCGCCGCCCTCGATGACGGTCTCGGAGTACTTGAGTTCGCCGGAGGCGATCCAGGCTGCCACCTCGGACACGAACTGCTCCTGCAGGGCCTTGTGGTCGCCTACCAGCATTCCGCGGAGCGTCAGGCGCTTCGCGAGGATCTGGATCATGTTGCTCGGGCCGGTCGGCTTCTCGGCCGCGTTGTACTGCGAGATGGCGCCGCACATGGTGATGCGGCCGTTCAGGTTCAGGGTTGCGATTGCTGCTTCCAGGTGTTCGCCGCCTACGTTGTCGAAGTAGACGTCGATGCCGTTGGGGGCGGCTGCCGCCAGCTGTTCGGCTACTGGGCCGTCCTTGTAGTTGAAGGCTGCGTCGAAGCCCAGTTCCTCGGTGAGGTACTTGACCTTCTCGGCGGAACCGGCGGAGCCGATCACCCTGCTGGCGCCCTTCAGGCGGGCGATCTGGCCCACGATCTGGCCCACTGCGCCTGCTGCGCCTGAGACGAAGACCGCGTCGCCTGGCTTGAACTCTGCGGTAGTCAGCAGGCCCGCGTAGGCGGTGAGGCCCGGCATGCCCAGGACACCTAGGTACGTGGAGAGCGGGGCCACTGAGCTGTCGACCTTCACCGCGTGCTTGGCGTTGACCACGGCGTATTCGCGCCAGCCCAGGCCGTGCAGGACGTTGTCGCCCTCGGCGAAGCCGTCGACGTTCGTGCCCACCGCCACTACCTCGCCCACCGCGCCGCCGTCCAGTGGGGCGCCCACCTGGAACGGTGGGATGTAGGACTTGACGTCGTTCATCCTGCCGCGCATGTACGGGTCGACGCTCATGACCACGTTGCGCACCAGGATCTGGCCTTCGCCCGGGGTGGGGATCTCGACCTCGGCGATCTCGAAGGTCTCCTCGGTCGGCCAGCCGTTCGGGCGGGACGCGAGACGGACCTCTAGTGCGGTGTTCGTCATGGTCTGGGCATCTCCCTGTCTGAAGTCATGCGGATCAGTTATCCGTTTTAACCGGCTGTCGGTGATGACTGTTCCGGAATGTGACCTAGGCCGCAGGAAGAAGTGTCGTGACGTCGCGGTAGGCGAAGCCGAGCTTGCGGTAGACGGCGATCGCCGGCGCGTTGTAGTTCTCCACGAAGAGTGCGCAGGTGCCGTAGAGGGTGAGCAGGGAGGAGGCCACGAACTGGCAGATCCGGCTGCCCAGGCCCTGGTTCGTGCAGGACGGGCGGACTGCCACGCCCATCATGAAGCCGACGTCCGTGGACGACCAGGCTTCGGCCGCGGTGGCTACCAGCTCGCCGTCCTCGTGGACGCCTGCCCAGCGGCGTACGCCCTTCTCGCCGGGCCAGGCCCAGGAGTTCGGGTTGGCCTCGCGCAGGAGGGGTTCCACCCCTTCAGAGGACCGCAGCCAGGTTGCCTCGGCCGGGAGGTCCAGCGTGCCTGAGCGGTCCATCCAGCCGAAGGGCTTGTCCTCCAGCCACGGGGTCGGCATCAGGGACGCCACCTCCAGGGCCAGTGGGCGTTCCAACAGTGGCCGCAGCTCCACGCCGCGGCCGTGTGCCGCCAGCAGAGACGCCACGCACTCGGCCGGTCCGGACAGGACCAGCCTGCGGCGGCGGGTCAGTGAGGGGGCGTGCACGGCCACCGCGTCGCCGTGTGCCCAGGCTGCACCGCCCGACGACAGTGCCTGGGCTGCCCAGCGGACCATCGGGTCGTCGCTGGCGTCCTGCACGTCGGCGGTGGTGCGTAACCGGCGCACTCAGTCCTTCTGCTTGCGGCGCAACAGGGTTCGCTTCGCGAGCGAGTCCTCCAGCGCCTGGTAGGCGAGGTCCATCGCCCGGTTGTAGTCGCCCTGGGGGCGTGGGGGGACGGACTCGTCGGGCTGCGGGAACGTGACCATCTGCAGCCAGCGCTCGTTCCAGAGCTGCTCCACCGCCGCCTCCCAGTGCAGCGCGGCGCCCATCCGCACGACCCGCTCGCGATCGCGCACCTCGGCGATCTCGTGCTGGGTCGCCGCGATCCGCTCGGCGAGCTCGGCGCACCGCACCACGTCCAGCTTGCGCTGTCGAGCAGCCGCGTCGGTGGCGATGGCGATGATCTCCTTGTAGCGCTCAACGGCTGAGATCGTGGGCACCTCGATCACCTCCTCGCTCTGACGCTGCGACGGGACCGACTCGAACATCGTCGTCATCATCGGGTTCATCGAAACTCCAATTGACGTGTACCCACTATGGCGAGGATGCCAATCCCAGGCTTACCGATTTCGGCGGTGGATGCTGATTCGGTAAGCTGGCAAAGGTGTCGAGCATGCTGGTGAAGCGGGCGTACAAGTACCGCTTCTATCCGACTGAACAGCAGCAGCGGCAGTTGCTGCGCACGTTCGGATGCGTGCGGCTTGTCTACAACAGAGCCCTGCAAGCACGTGCTGATACATGGGGCCGTGAGCAGCGCACGGTGAACTACGCCGAAACATCGGCCATGCTCACTGTGTGGAAGAAGTCCAGTGAACTGACATTCCTCAACCACGTTTCGTCGGTGCCTTTGCAGCAGACCCTGCGGCATCTCCAGAGTGCGTTCACGAGCTTCTTCAACAAACGTGCGAAGTTTCCTCGGTTCAAGTCGCGGAAGAAGTCGCGTGCGTCGGCTGAGTACACTCGGTCGGCTTTCGTGTGGCGAGATGGCCGACTCAAGCTGGCCAAGATGGATCAGCCGCTTTCGATTCGCTGGTCGCGTCCGCTGCCAGAAGGGGCCACTCCCAGCACGGTCACGGTTTCGCTCGACCCGGCTGGACGCTGGTTCGTGTCCATCCTGATTGAAACCGGCGTGTCCGAGCTGCCTCGTTCGCGGACCGCGGTCGGGGTGGACCTCGGAGTTACGTCCCTGGTAACTCTGTCCACGGGCGAGAAGATCGGCAACCCTCGGCATGAGCAGCTTGCACGGGTGAAGCTCGCGAGGGCGCAGCGACGTTTGGCTAGGAGAGTCAAGGGATCCGCCAACCGTGCGAAGGCCCGACGTGCGGTCGCCAGAATCCATGCCGGTATCGCAGATCGGCGACGGGATCTCCTGCACAAGCTGACCACTCGACTCGTTCGTGAGAACCAAACGATCGTGATCGAGGATCTGAACGTGTCCGGCATGCTGGGTCGTTCGCGTTTGGCTCGTGCGATCTCCGATGCTGCGTGGTCGGAGTTCCGGACCATGATCGAGTACAAGGCGGCCTGGCGTGGCCGAGCTGTGGTCGTTGTCGACAGGTGGTTCCCTTCGAGCAAGATCTGCTCGGGATGCCGTCTGCTGCTCGACTCGCTGGATCTTTCTGTACGAACCTGGACGTGCACCGGCTGCGGGACCGAGCACGACCGCGACATCAACGCCGCGAAGAACATCCTGACCGCCGGGCTGGCGGTTGCCGCCTGTGGAGGCGACGTAAGACCAACCCGGCACCAGTCGGCGAGGCGGTCGCCTGTGAAGCAGGAATCTCGATCCGCGAGGGTCGAAGTCCCCTGCCCTTAGGCGCGGGGACGAGGTCAAGACGCTTCTCCAGTGTCGAACGGGATGATCACTTGCGGTCGCGAGTGCTCGAACCGGTCGAAGAACAGGCCGCGGCGTGGTCTCGGTGACCACGACATCACTTGCTCCGGTCCGAGCGACAGCAGTTCCTTGCCCTGGACGTCGAACGCCACCCAGGCGCCGATGTCGTCGTAGACGCCGGGCGGGAGGCTCGCCTTCAGCCTCTGCACGCCGCGCCACCAACCCAGCACGTGCGTGCGGTTCTCCGGGCCGTGCTTCAGCACGGTGCGGAGACTGTCCACACCGGACGCCCGGGTCGCCGGATCCTTCTGCTCCAGCAACGTCTGCGCGGCGTCGATGCCGTACAGCACCAGGTAGTGCGGCTTCAGCGGCGCGTCGGCCTGGCCCGTGTTGATCGCCTGCAGCTGGGCCGCCGTCTCGTCCAGCAGCCTGCGGATGCCGTCGATCTGGATCACCTCGGCGTCGTGCCCGTCAGCGCTCAGGCGCTTGGACAGGTACAACGCCTCGGGCATCGCCTCCTCCACCAGGCAGGCCAGCGAGAACCTCGCCTCGTGCGGGTGGTGCTGCCTGCCCAGCGACGCGGCCGCTCCGCCGAGCACCGCGGCCGCGTCCTGGACCACGGAGCCGATCACCGCGATGTTGCGGCCCGGGGTCCGGGCGAAACGCACACGTGCCGCGCTGCCCGCGACGTCGATGACCTGTCCGAGAAGAACAGTAGGCGATGCCTCGCCGGGTCGCAGGTCGGAGAAGTCCTGCGTTGCGTCGATCAGCGGGATCTTGCTGCCGTCGAACAGACCCGGTGCCCGGCCCGGTTCGCGGCGCCACAGTTCGTTCTGCAGGAAGTCCATGGTGCCCTTGGACGTCGAGTCCGGGACGCGGCAGATCTCGTTGCCGGGCTTGACGCCCGACTCGTGGTTGATCACCGCGTGCCAGCGCGGCAGTTCCACGGCGGCGTCGTTCTGCGGCTCGGCCAGCACCCGGCGGGCCTTGGGCAGCGCGATGCGGACGGTGAACTGCTCGAAGATCGCCGACTTTCCCCAGAAACCCTCGATGCCCGAGACGTCCTGCGACGACAGCACGAGGTGGATGCCCTGCGAACGGCCGCGGCGCGCCACGTCCTCCAGCAGTTGCGTCGCGGCGGCGGTGACCTGGTCGCGTTCGCCGAACAGGTACTGGAACTCGTCGATCACGGCGACGATCCGCGGCCAGCGGCCACCGGGGTCCTCGGCGCGCAGGTGTTCCAGCTTGGTGACCTCGTGCTGCTTGGCCGCGTCCGCGCGCCGGCGCATCTCGTCGGACAGGAACCGCAGCAGCGCCACGCCGAACTCGCGGTCCGTGTTGACGTTCACGCCGACCAGGCGCGCGTGCGGCAGCCACGACGGGTCCTTGCGGCCCGGCGCGAACTGCGCGAACGACACGCCTTCCTTGAAGTCCAGCAGGTACAGCTCCAGCTCGTTCGGCGAGTAGCGCGCGCACAACGAACCGAGCATCGCGTAGAGGAAGTTCGTCTTGCCGGAACCCGAAGGCCCTCCGATCAACGCGTGCGGCGAGGTGTCGCCGAGCTGCACGCAGACCTGCTCGCCGTCGTCGAAGCCGACGGGCGCGATGACCCCGGCCGACGAGTTCTCCGTCCACGGCCTGTCCGGCAGCAGGTCGCCGAACGTGCTCATGCGCGAGCGCCGTTCCTCGCGCTTCTCCGCGATGGCGGCACAAGCGCGCGGCACGAGCGTGCGCGGCAGCGCGTCGTCCAGCGTGACGGTCACGTCCTTGCCGGTCATCGTGCAGAACGCGGTGCCGTCGCCACGCAACGACACCGTCTCCACCGGCGAGTTGATCGTGATCGGGATGTCCACGATGAACAGCTGCACGCCGCACGCCAAACCGTTGCGCGCCACGCGTTGCAGCTGTTGCTGCTGGTCTTCCTTCAACGCCTTGCGGTTGCCGAACAGCACGGCGATGCGCCACGGTTCGGTGCGCCGGCCCTCACCGCTGACCGCACGAACGGTCAGGTGGCCGTCGACCAGGACCTTGGTGTGCACCTGGCGGATGTGCTCGGACATCTCGTCGAGCAGCTCGTGCAGCCGCGCCGGGTCGTGCACCGTCAGCAGGTTCGCGCGGGTCAGCGGGTAGAGGCCGGGCAACGACCCGGTCAGCTGGCCGACGTCCCACACGTGCACGTGCACGAGCCCTGGCTGGAAGTGCGACAGCACGCGCAGCAGCAGGCTCTCCACCAGAGTGTCCGCGAGCTGGCGGGTGTCCGAAGTGGACGAGATGTGCAGGTGCGCCTGGTCCAGCAGCGGTACCGCGACGGGGAACGGGACGGGCGTCGGCGCCGACGTCACCACGCCGGTGCCGATCCGCCACAGCTCCGGCACGCCCTCGCTGCCGTCGTGCGTGCCCGGATGCCCGAGCCACGACTCGTGCGGCAACGACGCCGGCCCGGCGGCGACCGAGTTGACCAGCTCGGTCAGCTGCTCGGGGCCCGTGGTCGTCCACTCGTGGAACGACTGCTCCCAGTCGTGCTTGATCTGGTCGAGGCGCTCAGCGAACTGGGGCATCGACAGCGGCGCCTGACGAGGGTTCCTCTGGCGCTTCTCGTCGACCGTCAGGAACGAGGTCACGTCCTTCAGGGCGACGTCCTGCAACGCCTTGTCGACGCCCATGCCGCGCACGGTGAACTCGAACATGTCCTTGGCGTGCTCGGTGGCGAGCAACCGGTGTTCGCGCGCCACGGAGCCCAGCGCGGCCGAAACGGCGCGCTGGAACTCCTCGAAGGCGTTCTCGATCTTCGTCCGCCGGTCGTCCCGCCTGCTCATCACAGCTCCACGGTGAGTCGTTGGATGCGCTCTAGGGTTCCCACCATCAGTTCCAGCTGATCGGGGAATCTTTCCTTCGCGCGCACGAACTCCACTGGAAGCAGCGACTCGTGGTGGTTCTCACTCGACTCGGCGAGGATCGCGACCGCCTCGTCGAGGCCCTCCTGCGCTGATCGCACGTTGCGGTACGACTCACGCAGGATCTCGCTCGCCTGCTCGAGCGCGGCACGAACCTCGCCGATGGACGCCATCAAAGCCTGCTGTTGATGCCCTCGGCCCCGGAAATGCCGGCGCCGAGGTAGTTCTGCAGCTCGCTCACGCCGGACACGACCTGGGCGAACTGGGCGTTCGTCGTCTCGACGTCCGCCTGCACGGAGCCCTGCGTGACCGATGTCAGCAGCTGCTGCGCGTCCTCGGCGAGCTCAGCCGCCTGTTGGAGGGCCGACTGGCTTTGAGCAGCCTTGTCGATCGCCTGGGCAATTGCGGCACGGACCTCTTCGATGCTGGCCATGTCGGCTCCCGAACCCTCCGGAACAAGATGGTCTGACGACCACCTTTAGTAGAGATTGTGCCCAGATTTTCACAGTTGAGACCGAAGATCGGCTAACCGGGTGGATGCCTGAATCCACTCGAACGGGCCTTGATTTAATGATCAGTTCAGCCCGCCGCAGGCCGCTCTTCCACGCGTGTAGCAACTCTCACAACGACGCCTACAGCCCGTTGAGCGTTCATGCCGACCGGCCGGGTGAATCAAGACGGCTTCGACGGCGAGTTGTCACGCAAAGTTGTTGCCCCGAAAGGGTCATCTCCGGCCCACACCTCGACCAGAACCCTCTCGGCGCCCGGTACCAGGCCGTTGATCAGCTCGGGTTCGTCCAGCACGGTCCACGCCGTCGGCGGCTCGCACGCCACCCGCGGCGCCGAGAAGCCCTCGCCCAGCCCGCGCACGAACGTGCGAACGGCCCGCGCGAGCGCCGCCGCGACGTTGTGGGTGGCCTTCTCCGTGCTCGGCCGTGTGATCACGACGGCCCAGCAGCCCGGCTCCTCGTCGGAGCAGTCGCGGGCGTCCACGATCTGGGCGCCCGCACGGTTGATGAGCGCGTCGCACGCGGCACGCGCCTGTTGCTCGTCCGCTGCCTCGACCACCACGGTGATCAGGAGCACGAGGTCGTCTTCGTCCATGACACCCGAAATGGTGTCAGACGACCCTCCGCGTGAACTCCAGCACCCGAGTGACGGCCTCGCCGTCGGTCAGCAGCCCGTCCGCGACGTGCTCCTCGAAGGCCGAACCGCGGATCCGGTCGGTGCCCGCGCGGGTGTCCGAGATCGGCACGATCTCGTCGGCCGAGCCGTGCAGCCACAACGTCGGCAGGTCGCCCAGCGCCGGCCCGAAGCCGACCTCGTCCATCAGGTCGGCCAGTTCGTTCGACGCGCCGTCCCAGAGGCCGAGCACCGGTGACACCAGCACCAGCGCGGCGAGCCCGGAACGCTTCTGGGCACAGCGCACCGCGGCGGGCGCCGCGGTGAAGTGTCCAATGAGGACGACCGGCCGGTCCGCGGTCTCGATCACCGCTTCGAAGTTCTCGCCCACCGCGACCGGAACGCCCGCGGTGCGCAGCGAGAAGGCGATGCGCTCGCCGTGCGGCAGCACGGCGAGCCATCCAGGTACGTGCATCTACGAAGCGTAGAAGGCACTTATCTCGATCCGGCCACCGGAACACACGGGGCCCAGGGTCCACGGCATGGACAGTGGTGCCGTCTCGTTCGGCGGGATCGCCGCGACCTTCGACGGCTCCGGCTGGCACGAGCCCTCCACCGGCTCGCCGCCCGCGGGTACCACGCTCCAGCGCAGGTTCGCGGAGGCCTTGCCGCCAGGCGCGAGCGTCAGAGCGGCAGGACCGGGGTCGGCCTTGCGCTCCAGTTTGGTGGGTACGGCGCCGGAGGCGTTCTCCAGCTGGAAACCGCTGTAACCGTCCAACGTGCACGGCACCGTCCCGGTGTTCGTCACGACGAACTTGCCGTACCTGTTCCCCGCTCCGGCATCAGTCGGAACGACCTCGCCCTTCAACGCCGCCGAGTTGCAGCGCGTCCCGTTGGGGGAGAGCGCCTGAGGCGTGTTCGAGGCGGGAGCGGACGAAGACGTCGACGAGGGCGTCGGCGAAGCCGTCGGCAGTGTTTGCGACGCGTTGTCCGGCGTTCTCGTCCCGCAAGCCGTAACGGAAGCGAGCACCAGCAGTCCGCAAGCGATCAACCGTCGAGTCATGGGTGCACCTCCTACCACCGAAGGATGTGCCCAATTACCGATCAACCAACACAACGTGCCGGAAATTCACCGGATCTGGTGGACGTCCCATCCGTCCGGAAGTTCCGCCATGCCCTGCACCGCGGCGGTCCACAGGTACGTCCAGGCGATGCGCCCGTCGGGCAGCACGACGCGCACGCGGCGGTAGTCCTCACCCTCGTACTCGTCGAGCAGCGGCAGGGCGTCCTCGGGCGACTTGAGCCGCAGCACGAAGCCGGGCACGCCCAGGCCGGCGCCGGGGCGCAGCGCGGGGTAGCCCTGGCCGGTGTCGAACAACGTGCCGGGGAGATGAGTCTCCTCGGCCTCCACGACGTGCGGTTCCATCAGGTGCCAAGCGCTTGCGCCCGGCTGGAGGGTGCCGTAGGCGAACAGCAACTCGGGCCAGTCGTCGGCCGACGGCTCGCCGTGGATCTCGGTGACGTCCAGCCCGTCGTTCGGCGCGGGCCTCTCGCCCAGCACGCGCGCGCCCCGCTGCGAGACGTCCGCGCAACGGACCATGCGGCCGTTGAAGAGCACGGGCATGCGCTTCTTCGAGCCTGCCGTGTACGCCAGAACGCTGTCGATGACGCCGCCGTTGTAGAGCACCACACGGCCCGTGTGCACGCGTACGAGCCGATAGCGCAGCCCGCGGCCCTCGCACCGGTCCAGCACGCGCAACTGATCAGGCGTGGCGAACCAGATCGAGTGCTCCTCGGTGACGCCGGGCGCCCCCGCGAGCGTCGCCGGCCGCTGCCCGTCCCGCATGCGCAGGCCGGCGGCCCAGACAGCAGAAAGGCCCTCGCACCGTGCGCGCAGCACGACCGCGGGGCCTTCGAGTCCGAGCTCTTCACGGAGCCAGGTGAGCTTGCTGGGATTGGCGTTCGACCCGTAGCCGAGCACCGGCATGCGGCCCGCCAGCGGGGGCTCGCCGTGGTTCGCAAGCCATTGGTCTAGATCGATGTTCTCCGGCTCAACACGCCATCCCGACTCCATGGTGAGGTCCGGTCGCACTGGCCAGCCCGTTTCGTCCACGTGGACGAAACAGTGGTCTGGACGAGTGCCCGGATAGGGCTCAGCCGGATGGCTTTCGTCGGTGAACGGTTGGGCCATTGGTCCATTGTGCCAGTATCGGCCCCCGAATGGCGCCCCCAATTCGTGACCCATCCGATGTCTTTCTCGGGTTTAAGGCATCCAAGTGAGAACGTTCACTGCGCATCTGGGTGACTAGTCCGATGTCTGCTGCTCGACTCTCCGGTGTGCCTCAGGGGTTGTCATAGCGCTGCTGCGCCTGGGTCACCTCTGGGACGTTCGCCTCGATCCAGTGGGCGAGCGCCACGAGGTGGTTCGCCGCACCCTTGCCGAGAGGTGTCAGCGTGTACTCGACGTGCGGCGGGATGACCGGGAAGACCTCGCGGTGCACGAACCCGTCGCGCTCCAGTGTCCGCAACGTCTGGGTGAGCATCTTCTCGCTCGCGTGCTCCAGTTCCCGGCGCAGTTCGCTGAACCGCCACGCCTCCCCGTTGGACAGCGCCTGCAGCGCCAGCACGCCCCACCGGCTTGTGACGTGTTCCATGATCGCCCGCTCGGGACACACCGCGACCTGCATGCTCACCTCCGCGTAAGTACCCGACTCCAAAGTGGGTACTTACGAAAGGATAGCGCTAACCCTACCTTCAGATCCATGACGATCCTCATCACCGGAGCCTCCGGCCAGCTCGGCAACGCCGTGGTCCGCTACGTCCTCGACCGCACGAACGAGCAGGTCGTCGTGTCCGTGCGCTCTCCGGAGAAGTTCACCCTGGAAGGCGTCGAGGTGAGGCAGGGCGACTTCGAGCAGCCCGAGACCCTCGACTTCCGCGGAGCCGACAAGCTGCTCATCGTGTCCGGCGAGGCACCCGACACGGAGACCCGCGTCCAGCAGCACCGCAACGCCGTGGCCAAGGCCGTCGAACACGGCGTGGGCCACATCTTCTACACGAGCCTGACCGACGCGGACACGTCCACGGTGGGCGTCGCGGCGGTGCACAAGGCCACCGAGGAGGCCATCCGGGCCACCGGCATCCCGTTCACGTTCCTGCGCAACGGCATGTACCACGAGAACTACCTCGGCGTGCTGGCCGGCGAGACCGTCGCCGTCTCCACGAAGGACGGCCGGGTCGCCAGCGCCGCCCGTGACGACTACGCCCTCGCCGCCGCCGTCGCGCTCACCACCGGCGGCCACGAGAACCAGGTCTACGAGCTCACCGGCTCGACCTCGTGGTCGTTCCCCGAGCTCGCGGGCGACCGCTACCGCGACGTCAGCGACGACGACCTGGTCGCGGCCGGCGTGCCCGCGATCTTCGTCGACTTCTTCAAGGCCATCCGCGAAGGCGTGTTCGCCGAGGTCCGCCCGGATCTGGAGAAGCTGATCGGCCGTCCCTCCCGCCCGATCGCGGTCTAGGTGAACTCGGGGTGCGCCTCCGGGTGCGCGTCCCACCACCTGCGGTACTCCGGGTTGCGGTCCAGCACCGACCGGTAGGCGTCGGCGGCGCACGCGAAAACCTCGTGCGCCCGCCCCGCCACCGGCGAGTCCCTGCGCGTGGCCACGAAGATGTCCGTCATCAACGGCATCCCCCGCAGCCGCCGGATCACGATCCCCTCCCCGGTCCGCGAAGGCGCCGCGGCGAACGACACACACCCGCCGGCGACCAGTCCACGGGCCATGCTGGCCTCCCCGGTGTGGTGCGTCAGCCGGGGCACGAACCCGGCGTCGGCGCACACCTGGAACATCTGGGTCCGGCTGCCGATGTGCTGCTTCGGCGGGGTGACCCAGTCCCGGTCTGCCAGGGAGGCCAGGTCGACCTCCTCCTGCGCCGCCAGCGGGTCCGTCTCCGGCAACGCCACGAACGCCGGCTCCGTCACCAGCTTCCGCAGTTCGATGCCGGCCAGGTCGCGCGCGTGCATGCCGTCGAAGAACTCGAACAGCGCCACGTGCACCTGCCCGGCCTCCAGCATGTCCACGATCTCCGCGGACGAGGGCCGGACTTCGGCACGCACGTCCGCGTTGAGTCCCCGCATGCCCTCCACGAGCCGGGCGAAGTACAGGATCGGGATGCAGCCGACGAAGAGCGGGCCACGCCGGTCCGTCTCGCGGGTGTTGGCCATCAGCTGCGCCATCTCGTCGAGCACCAGGCGTGCGGTGCCCAGCACCCGGCGGCCCAGGTCCGTTGGGACGCAACCGTTGCGCGTTCGGTCGAACAGCTGGCCGCCGACGAGTCTCTCGACGGTGCGCAGCTGGGCGGACAGGGCGGGTTGGGTGAGTCCGAGCCGCGTCGCGGCCCTGGTGACACTGCCTTCCTCGGCGATGGTTCGTACCGCGCGGAGGTGTCGGAGCTCCAGCTCGGGCATAAAGACCTTGTATCCCCCTTCTGAATGCGCCGCCACCCTTCGATCGGTGCATAGTGGCACTCGATCGATCATCCGGCCCGGCGCTTGCGGCAGCGCCTTCGGGTCCGGCGCGGGAGGGTGCGCACCCCTCGGTTCGACGCTGCTGCCGCACACCCTGCGCTCTGCGGCAGCGGCGTCGAACCCTAAGGGATGACCACGGCGGCACCGGTGACGGTGACGCGGCGGTCGTCGCGGGTGGCGTCGACCTCCAGGCGGGACGGCCTGCCCATGTCCTCGCCCTGGCTGATGACGAACCGCTGCGGCCCTTCGAGGTCGCGCAGGTAGCCACCGAACGCGGCGGCGGCAGCGCCCGTGGCCGCGTCCTCGACGACACCGCCGACGGGGAACGGGTCGCGGGCGTGCACGAGGTCCGCGGACTCCCGCCAGAACAGGTGCACGGTCGTCAGGTCGTGCGCCAGCATCAGGTCGCGCAACGCGTCGAAGTCGTAGTCGAGCTCGCGCAGCTGCTCGCGGTCCTTCAGCGGGATCAGCAGGTGGCGTGCGCCGCCGAAGCCGACGTGCACCGGGCCGTCACCGATCTCCTTGTAGCCCAACGCTTCCAGTGCGTCCGCGACCAGCGCCGGGTCGGCGGCGGACGTGCTCGTCGGCACGCTCGTCAGCGACGCGGTCCCGCCCGAGGTCTCGATGGTGATCTCCCCGGCCGGCGTGTGGAACGTCAGCGGCCCGTCCCCGATCCGCTCGGCCAGCGCGACGGACGTGGCGATCGTGGCGTGCCCGCAGAACGGCACCTCGGCCTTGGGGCTGAAGTACCGGACGTCGAACTCGCGCTCGGTCCGCGGCACCACGAACGCGGTCTCCGAATAGCCCACCTTCGCCGCGATCCCGAGCATCTCGTCGTCGCTCAGATCGGACGCGTCGAGCACCACCCCCGCCGGGTTCCCCCCGGCCGGATCGGTCGTGAACGCGCTGTACCGCAGGACGCCCTTGTCACTCATACCCCGGTCCAACGCGTAGCAGTGCTGAAGTCTTCCGCCCATGTTCCTGCTGGTGAAGTACCTCAGCCCGGCCTTCTCCAGCACCCGTCCCGACGCGGAGTTCCTGGCGTCGGTCCCGGCCACGACCCGGTCCGCGATGGCGAGCGCCCGGTCCCGCAGCTCCACCGCGACCCGGGAGGCGATCCCGCGCCCCCACCACGCGGGGTCGACCCAGTAACCGATCTCGATCTCGCCCAGGTCGCCGTCGAGCATCTGCGCGAGCCCGACGACCACGCCGTCCTCGACGACCACGTGCAGGCCGAAGCCGTGCACCTCCCAGTGCCGCAACGCCTGCTCGTGCCGTTCGGCCACGTAGTCAGGGGTCCACGGCATGCCGTTGCCGACGTACGCCGTCATCCGCGGGTCGGACGCCCACCTCAGCATGTAGCCGAAGTGCTCGTTCTCCCAACGCACGAGTTCCATGCGGACCATCGTGCCTCAGCTGAACTGCGGGAGTAGCCCTTCGCACGCGCGCACCACGATCTGGGCGGCCTTCCGGTGGGCGTGGGTCGCGTGGACGTCCGCTGCCTGCGCCTGCCACCGGAGCAGCGCGTCGAGCAACGCCTCACGCAGCTCACGGGCATCGGCCTCGTACTCGAAACCCAGCCGTGCCAACGGTGCCACGCCCTCGGCGCCGACGAGCCGCAGCGCCTCGGCCTGCAGTTCGGCGGGCAGCTTCGTGCGGCCGGACTGCAGCGCGGCCACGAGCCGCAGTTCGCGGAAGTCGTGCGCGGAGGCGACGACCCGTTCCAGGTCGGCCACCAGCTTGCGCGCGTTCTGCCGCGGCTCCATCCGGAACAGCACGTCGAGCGCCAGCAGCGCCGACCGCGCCTTGAGGACCTCGCGGCGTTCGACGAAGTGGACCGCGATCGAGTCGCGCAGCTCGCCGAGCCCGCTGCGCTGCACCAGCTGGCCGGTCAGCTTCACCTGCGAGTCGAAACCCTGCCTGATCAACGCGGTGATCAGCCGGACGCCGAAGATGCCGAACCGCTCCAGCAACGCCTGCCGCACAGCGGGTTCCATCGCCAGCGGGAACTGCTCGCCGGCGAACCGGTCCGCCGACAGCAGGTGGTCCTCCAGCTCCTCGCGCCCCAGCGACGACAGCACCCGCAGGGCCGCGAACTCGTCCTCCCGCAACGTCTTCGCGGCCACCGCCAGCAGCCCGGCGATCGAGACCACGTTCTGGCACAACGGTTGCACGGCCGGATCACGCCGGTAGCGGCGGGCGATCTGCTTGGCCGACGACAGCGCGTCGATCCGCCCGGCCCCGATCTCGTCGGCGCGGGCGAGCACAGCGACCGTGTGCACCGCTGCGGTCCTGGCGATCGGGTGGTCGTTGGCGGACTGCAGGAACTTCAGGTCCTCGTCCTGCACGTGCCGCATCAGGTACAGCAACGCGTCCGCGTCACCGAGCACCTGCTCCGGCGTGGCCTCGGACGGGGTGTCGATCAGCACGACGTCGCGCAGCGTCCGCGCGGGCCAGTCGACGACGATCCGGTCGGAGCGGTCGAACTGGCCCGTCTCGACGTGGTTGCGGCTGCCCCGCCTGCCGATCGTGATCTCGTGCGGCCGGCCGGGGCCGTTGAACACGTGCGCCCGCTGCTCGGTGCCGCCGCGGTACCAGACGAACGAGTTCTGCGGCGTGAACTCGTCACCGACCAGTGCGTTGACCACAGTGGACTTGCCGATCCGCGACCGGCCGGCCACCGCGATCCGCACGGGTTCGGTGTAGCGCTCGACGTGCGAGCGCAGCCAGGCCGTGGCGCGGGGGCTGTCCCGGTAGACACCCAGCGCCTCTTGCAGCATCGACCAGACGACGCGGTCCAATGTCACGCGGTGAGCTCCATCGCAGGACCCCCGAGTGCCTGCACCCGCTTGTAGAGCGTGACGAGTTTGTCCAGCTCCTTGCGGCCTTCCCGCATCCTGCGCTCGCGTTCGGTCTGGTCGTCCTGCACCGCGCGCTTGGCGCTGCGGGCCGACTCCAGCAACGTCTCCTGCAGCTCTTCGGCGAGCGTGCTGAAGTGGTTGCGCAGCGAGCGCTGGATGTGCCGCCCGGAGTCGCGGACGTCCTTGGAGAACTTCATGAAGAAGTCGTCCACGTGCCGTTGCGCGGCGGCCTTCGCCGCGGCCTGACGGCGCTTGAGCCGTTGGTCGCTCTCGTCCAGAATGGACTTCCCGCCGAACAGCGCGCCGGCGCCGAGCGAGATCACGTTGATGAGCGGCATGCCGGCCAGCGACGTCACCAGGCCGAACATCAGCACGCCGCCGTAGGAGCCGCGCAGACCGGTGAAGAGCTTCTGCGGCATCGAGAACGGCTCGATCTTCGGCTTCTCGAGCTTGCTCGCCGGTTCGAGCAGGTCGTCCGGCAGCACCGATCCCGGGATCAGGTCCTCTCGGTAGACCGGGAAGTTCCTGGCCACCTTGGCGGCCACCCACTCCGCGCGTTCCATCAGCCAGGCGAAGTTCGTGGTGGCGGCCTCGTTGAGGTTGTCCTCCAGCCACTGCTCGAACTGGTCCCAGCCGATCGTGGGATCGGCCTCGTCGTAGGTCTTGTCGACCTCGCGCAGGATCTTCCGGGTGCGGTCGCGCAGGTCGTACTCGACGTCGGAGATCAGGTCGGCCATCTCGTCGTTGAGCACGTTCTGCCAGCGCGCGGACCGGCGGCGCAGCTCGTCGACGCGCCGCTGGGCCTCCTGCAGCGTCGAGATCGTGGCGACCGTGCGGGACGAGTCGTGGGCCGTGAGCTCCTCGCGCAACGGCGTGACCAGCTGCGTGATCGCCGACGACGCCACGACGGCGACGGCGCGGCGGGCCAGCAGGTCGGCGCTCGCCACGATGTCGCTCTGCACGCACGTCACCAGCTCCGGGAACCCGGACTCGCTGTTGAGGCGCTGGTCGCCCGTCTTCGCGGCGCGCAGCCGCAGTGCGGACGAGACCGGGATGAGCTTCGCGCGGATGCCGGCGCGGGCGAGCAGCGCCCGGTTGCGCTCCACGACGTGCCGCCAGCTCGGCACCAGGTCGATCTTGGTGACGACCACGGTGACGTTCGGGCAGGCCTCCATGACCTTCTTGAGCAGCGTCATCTCCGCCGAGGTCAGCTCACCCGTCGCGTCGGAGACCAGCAGCACGGCGTCGGCCTGCATCAGCGTCGCGAACGTGCTGGCGGTGTGCGCGGAGCGGGTGTCGCCGACGCCGGGGGTGTCGATCAGGACCAGGCCGCTGTCGAGCAGCGCGCGCGGAATGCCGATCTCGGCCCGCACGACGTGCTGCGCGGCGGCCTGTTTCGTCACCTGGTCGATCGGCACGGCGATGCGCTCGGTCGGGGTGTGGAAGATCGATCCGCCCGCCGAGGCGTTGCGGACCAGAGCCGCGGACGGGGTGTCCGCGTGCTGGACGAAGGTCGGGACAGTCGTCGTGATGTCGTCGCCCACCGCGCAGACGGGTGCGTTGAGCAACGCGTTCACGAGCTGGCTCTTGCCTTGTTTGGACTCGCCGACGACGAGAACGCGCAACTTGGGGTCCAGTTGCTGTGCCCGCTTCTCCCGCAGCCGGGCCTCCAGATCGGGCCTCCGGTGCGTGACGCAGGCCCCGATCGTCTCGTCGAGCACGTCGAGCCAGGGCGGTGCCATCACCTGACTCATAGTGCCGTGTTCACCCCCTTGGGTGAAAGCCTTGACTTCGATACCGGTTTCGTTCGAACAGACGGGGCTGTTCGGGAGGGCGGTGACGTTGCTCACCGAGTAGAACGTGAACCGGTTTGGGTGTTTTGTCAGACGACGATCCAGGCGGAGACGACGAAACGGCCCTGTCCGCGAGAGACAGGGCCGGTCCGCGTGGGGAGGGTGGCTCAGCCGAGCAGGCCCAGGTCCAGGTCGCCGACGACCGGGACGTTGTGGGTCACGTCGGTGACGGTGCCGAGCACGTTGCCGACACCGTGGTCACCGAGCACGTCGCCGACGCCCGCGCTGCCGACCACGCCGGTCGCGGTGCCGACGACACCGGTCACCGTGTGCTCGACGGTCGCGACGGTCTCGGTGGAGTGCGCGGTGAGGTTGCCGTCGGCGAGGTCGCCCAGGCCGGAGACGTTCAGCACGCCGAGGTCGGCGCCGCCGCCGCCCAGCACGCCGAGGGCGTCGTGGGCGAGACCCGTCGCGCCACCGAGGTTGCCGAGGACGCCGTCCAGGCCGGGAACGCTCGAGGAGACGCCGTCCAGCGGCGCGTCGACGGTCGCGGTGGCGGTGTCGGCCACGTCCAGCACGGTGCCGGTGAGCGGCGACGCGGTCTGGTCGAGGACGCTCGCCACGTCGCCGACGACGGAGAAGTCACCGTCGAGGCCCACGTTGGTCGAGGTGTACTCGCCGAGGGTCTTGTTCGCCGTGATCAGGTTGAAGCCGTTCTCGTCCGCCGCGAGCACGCCGGCCGAGGAGGTGTGCAGCTCGCTGAGGCTCAGGCCCGACGAGGTCAGCTGAGACGCGACCGCCTGCAGCTGGCTGATGGCGCCGAGCGGGCCGTCCGCGAGCAGGTCGTCGGTCGGCAGGGCCAGGTCCACACCGTCGATGGCGGGCAGGCCAGCGGGGGTGGCGGGCAGCAGGTCGAGGACCAGCGGGATGACTTCCTGCACGTCGACGGCGGTGATGTCGGCGAGGCCAGCCTGCTCCAGGGTGCCCTGAGCGTCGGCCGCGAAGGCGTCCTTGAGGGACGGGTCGCTGAGCAGGTTGAGCACGAAGTCGTGGAGCGTGCTGGGCATCATCTGAAGGGACTCCTGTTGAGGCACGGATCTCGGTCGGGGTGTGTGGCTGAAAGTTATGAGAGCGGACCCGTGACCGGCATCGGGGATCACTCCCAGTGAATCCCCGTTCCCCGATGGGGTGACGGTCGTTGACCCCCTAGGGGGTTAGGGGCCTCGCTTGAGCGTCTCTCGTTCACCCGTGTAGGTACTGGTCGCTGCTGCGAACAGGTGAGGAAGAGACTTGGCGTACGTACTCGGAGTCGATGTCGGGACCACCCGGACGACGGCTGCCGTGTGCCGCCTCGACGGTGCCCGGGATGCCGAGATCGCCCTCGTGGTGCCGTCCTCGCTGCAGCTCACGGAGGCGGGGACGTTCTCCGTCGGTGAGCGCGGGGTGGTCGGGTGGACCGCCTCCGGTTTCGCCCGGCGGGTCGGTGACGCCGTGCCGTTCGCGCTGGGTCCGGAGCTGTGCCCGGCCGAGGAGCTCACCGCGTTGCTGGTCATGTGGGTCGTCGGCGAGGTGGTAGCCCGAGAGGGTGAACAGCCCCGTCACCTGGCGGTCAGTCACCCGGCAGGGTGGGGTCCCTATCGCCGTGGGCAGCTCCACGCGGCCCTGCGGGCGGTCGGGTTGCCCGACGCCACGCTCGTGCCGGAGCCGTTGGCGGCCGCCGAGAACCACGCCGTGCGTTCCCGCGTGGTGCTCGACGCGTCGCTGGCGGTCTTTTCGCTCGGCAGCCACGCCTTCTCCACGTCGGTGGTCCGGCGAGCGCAGACCCGGACGTTCGAACTGGTCAACCACGTCGACGGCGTCGACCACCACACCGGCGCCGACTTCGACGACCTGCTCTTCGGGCTGGTGCGCGGCCGGCTCGGCAAGGACGGCCACGTGTCGTCCGCCGAGTGCGAGGCGGCGAAGCGGGCGTTCGGCCCTTCCGCGCCGTCCGTCGTGGTCAGCGGGGTGGAGATCGCGCGCGACGAGTTCGTGGACGAGATCCGGCCGTCCGTCGACCACCTGGTCAGCACCTTCGTTCGTGCCCTGGGGACCGTGCAGCCCGACGCGGTGCTGCTCGTCGGCGGTGCATGCCGGATGCCCGTGATCGGCGACGCGCTGTCGTCCGCGGTCGACTGCCGCGTGCTGGCCGAGGCCCGCCCCGAGCACTCGGTAGCCAAGGGCCTCGCGGTCGCCGCGCGGCTGGTCCTGATGGGCCCCGAGGTCGAGCCGGAACCGCTCGACACGTCGGTCCTCGTGCACACCCGTGAAGCCTCGATGCGCTTCCCCGTCGGCGAGGTCCCGAGCGCCGACGACGAGTTCAGCGCGCCACCGCCCCGCCCGCCGGTGGACGTGTCCCCGCTGGAACTGCCGCCGAGGCGGGTGAAGCGCGTCGCGCGCGTGCTGAAGCCCGCCGGCCGCCGCGCCGGTTCCAGCCCCCGATCCCGAGACGATGATGAGGACGGCCGTTGAGCGTGACCACGCGAGCCAGGTTGGTGCTGGACGCCCCGGTGCGGGGTGTCCTCGACCGGATCAACGAAGCCGCCGCGGGCACCCGCCTGCGCGTGGTCGTTGCGGCGCCTGGTGGTTACGGCAAGACAGCGCTGCTTTCGGAGATCACCAACTCCGCTGTGCGCGTGGTGGACGACGCGCACCTGCTGGACGACGCCTCCCTGCGCTCGCTTGCCGCGGAACCCCTCCTGGTGCTGGCCCACCGGCCCTGGCCGCGCCGTGCGGCGCTGGCCGAACTGAGCGGTGGTGCCGTCGTCGTGTCGTTGGCGCCACTGTCCCGTGACGGTGTTCGCGAACTGCTCGGCGCCGCCAAGCCGGTTGCCGACTTCGTCTTCGCGCAGACCGGCGGCGTGCCGCGGTACGTGGAACGCCTTGGCGCTGTGACCGAGGTTTCCGCCGACGCCCTCGGCGCGTTCCGCGCTGACCTGGACTGGCTGGACGCCGACCTCCAGAAGTTCCTGCTGGCCGCCGAAGCCGGTGCCGCTCAGCGGCTGGACCTGTTGTCCGCCTTGCTGGACAAGGACTTCGACGAGGTCAGTGACATCATCGAAGCCGCCCGTGCCACAGGCATGCTCACCGAGGACGGCACCCTGCTGCCGTTGGCGCAGCGGGCCGTCGGTGCGCTGACTCGCGCCGAGCGCCGGATCGCGGTGCGGCAGAAGCTGGCGCAGTTGCAGCTCGACCGCGGTGGGCCGGTGCTGGAACTGGTGCGGCCCCTGGTCGACACCGGGATCGGCGGACCCGTGTTCGTCGCGGCCGCCCGTGAGGCCCTGGCCTCCGATCCCGCACTGGCCGCGCGGCTGTTCAAGGCCTCGACCGGCGGAGGTACGCCTTCCGCCGAGACCGCTGCCTCCTGGGCCACCGCCTCGGCCATGGCCGGAGACCTGGACGGTGCCCTGCGCCTCGCCGACCAGGTCATCAGCGTCGCCGACTCGCCGCACCGGCGGACCGCGGCCGAGGTGGCGGCCGTCGCGCTGGCCCACCGCGGGCAACTGGCGCGCAGCACCGAGCTGTTCCGGTGGGCCGCCACTCCCTACGCCGCCGCTTTCGCCGGGATCGGGTTGATCGGCACCGGCCATGTCTTCGAGGAGACGCCTCCGCAGCCTCCCACGATGCTCGGCGGCGCGGCCTCGTTGATGCTGCAGGGAGTTCGGCAGTCGGTGGCCGGCGGCGAGACCGCGGCACTGTCCACATTGGTGCGTGCTTCGTCGATGCTCGAACCTGCCGGTGGAGCTGTGCTGCTGCCGGACAGCCCGGCCGCGTTGGCGGCGTTGGTCGCTGTGCACTGCGGCGAGCCGAAAGTTGCGGAGTCCGTGCTGGACCGGGCCGTGGAGGCCGGTACCGGTGGGGTGCTGATGTCCGTGCGGCACCGGCTGTTGCAGGCCTGGTTGCACATGTTGCGCGGGAACCTGGCTGTGGCCCGCGAGACGTTGATGTCCGTTCGGGGTGCTTTTGAGCCTCGTGACTGGATCTTCGCGGTGGCCCTCGAGGTCGGGGTGGCTCGGCGGAACTCTGATCTGGCGACCTTGCGCCGGACTTGGGAGCAGGCCTGTGAGGCTGTTCTCCGGCATCCCGTTGACCTGTTCAGCCTGTTGCCGTTGGGCGAGTTCGCCGCTGCCGCTGCCCGGTTGGGGGACAAGGAGCGGTTGGCGCCCCACCTGGCCCAGGCCGCTGTGTTGTTGCGGGCGTTGGGGAATCCACCTATGTGGGCCACGCAGCTGCACTGGAGCCTGCTGCACGCGGCGATCATTGATGAGAACACCGCGTCGGCTGAGGAACATGCTGCCGCGCTGGCGGTTCATCGGGAGCGGAGCCGGTACTGCGCGATCCTGTCCGCTGCTGCCGAGTGCTGGCTGGACGTGGTGGCTGGGGATGTCGACGCTGATCGGGTCGAGGAAGTCGCTCGGAGTCTGCACGCTGTCGGGTTGTGGTGGGACGCTTCTCGGCTGGCCGGGCAGGCTGCCATCCGGACTTCTGATCGGCAGGCGATGGTCCGGTTGCTGGACTGTGCTCGGTTGTTGCAGGGGCGGCCGGTTTCCGCTCGGCGTGCGGCTGAGGCTGATGTTGTCGCCGTGGTCGAGGATGCCGGGAAGTTGAGCGATCGGGAGCGGGAGGTGGCTCAGTTGGTGTTGGAGGGGATGACTTATCGGCAGGTGGGGGATCGGTTGTTCATCTCCGCCAAGACTGTTGAGCACCACATGGCTCGGATGCGGCAGCGGTTGGGGTCTACGTCCCGGTCGGATCTTCTGGCTCAGTTGCGGCACATCATGGGGGCGGGCTGATTCCTGGGGCTCCGCCCCAGACCCCGCCAATCTGATCCGAAGCCGGGTCCACGCCCCATCCGGACCGCGCGGTGAGTACGGCTCGCCTTCGGCTTCGCGTGCGATCAAGTGTCAGGGCGTGCTGGCCGTTCGGCCTTGCCAAGGGGCCGTTGGCCGCCTGTCAGTCGATCTGGGGTCGAGGGTTGGGGTGTTTCGTGAGAAAATTGGTCCGATCGAGCTAGTAATTGTTGTAACGCCCGGAGATCGCTATTACCCCGTTGGAGGGAACGTCTCCGCGCGTTGGGACGGTGTGGGTTGCTGGCGGTAGGCTTCCGCACCGTTGCTCGCCGAGCAGGTCAGGTGGAACGGTTGCCGAGCCAGGACGACGCGAGACCGTCACGTCCGCTGGGACGTGACGAGCTGGCGCGCGACTGGGCTGCCAAGATCAGTCGTACCGCGTATGTGCCGCTGTCTGCGGCGAAGCTGACCGAAGAGCTGCACGAGCTGCTCAACGTGGTGGCCGAGGCGCTCGTCGGGGAGCCCGACGTGGCCTCGTGGGTCGGTACTCGGCTCGTTGAGATGCACTGCGTCGGTGCTGAGAGTTTGCGGGAGTCCGTCGAGGTCCTCGCGCGGTTCGTCGTGCAGGAGAAGGCGGACGCCCGGCAGGCCTCGTTGGTGATCGGTGCTCTGTCTGCTGCTTATACGGCGGCCATTCAGGCATTTGTGCTGGAGCAGCAGGAAAGCATCAGTCAGGCCTTGTTACGCGCGAATCGGGCTGTGCAGCTGGATCTTCAGGCCAGCGAGGAGCGGTTCGAGGACATTTTCGCGCACTCGTCCACCGGCATCGCGATCGTTGAACTCGACGGGGAGCTGACGCGGGCCAACGAGGCGTTGTGCACCATCCTCCGGCGTGACGACGTCGCCGGGATGACGCTCACCGATTTGATCGCGCCCGCTGATCTGCCGCTCATCAACGACGCGCTGGCCGGGTTGCGGTACGGGCGGATGCGGCGGGTCGAGGAACGGCCTCGGCTCATCGATCGCGACGGTGAGCACTTCCGGGTGTTGCTCGCGGCGACCGTGCAGAAGGACGCCGAGGACAACCCGCGGCACTACGTGGTGATGATCGACGACGACAGCCAGCTCACGTTGCTCGGTGGGCGGTTGCAGTACCAGTCGTTGCACGACGCGTTGACCGGGCTGCCGAACCGGCAGTACCTCACCACTCGGCTGGAATCGTTGCTGCACAGCGACATCGAGCACGGGGTCACGTTGTACCACCTCGATCTCGACGCCTTCGCGGTCATCACGGACGGGCTCGGGCGCGAGATCGGTGACAAGGTGCTGAAGCTCGTCGCCGAGCGGCTCAGTTCCGTGTTCTCCGCCGAGAAGGCGATGGTCGCCCGGCTTGAAGGTGACGAGTTCGCCGTGCTGGTGGAGAACGGGATCGACACGCCGGACGTCGACACGACGATCCGGATGATCGAGCACGAGCTCGCCGAGCCCGTCTACTTCGGTGAGCACGGGGTGGCGGTGTCGGCGTCCATCGGGGTGCTGCCGCGGTTGCATCCCGGGGATCATCCCGCCGAGGTGTTGCGCGCCTCCGACATGACGTTGCGGCGGGCCAAGCGCGTCGGGCGGCGGCAGTGGGGGCTGCACGACGCCACGCAGGACAAGCGGGAGCAAGAAGATCTTGCGCTGGCCGCGGTGATGCCCGGGGCGTGGGAGAGCGGCGAGATCGAGGTCGTGTTCAACCCCGTCATGAAGCTCGACGGGACGACGCGGGTGTGCGTCGAGGCCGAGCTGAACTGGCGGCATCGGGACGTCGGACTGATCCAGCACGAGAAGTGCGCGTCGATGGCCGAGCACACCGGCCTGATGCTGCCCCTCGGCGAGTGGATGTTGCGGACGGCCGCCGAGACCGCGTGCCGCTACGACGAGATGCTCGCGGTCTGCCTGACCGAGAGCATGGCGAACAGCCCGGACCTGGTTCGGGACGTGCGGCGCGTGCTGGCGGACACCGGGTTGCAGGCCGGGCGGTTGTTGCTGGGCTTCCCCGTGCACGTGCTCGCGTCCGAGGACAGCGAGGCCGCCGACAACCTCGACCTGCTGGCCGACATGGGCATCCACATCGGGGCGCGCGACTTCCAGGGCTCCACCACGGAGATCGAGCTCGTGCGCTCGCTCGGCGTGCGGGCCGTGCGGGTGAAGGGGCGGTGCCAGAAGCCGGACGAGCTGGTGTCGCACGTGCTCAGCGACCTCATCGGGTTCGTGCACCAGGCCGGTGGGATGGTCGTGGTCGACTCGATCGAGGACGCCGAGCAGCGCGACTGGTGGGGTGAGCTCGGCGCCGACGCGGGTGTCGGGCCGGTGTTCTGCGTGGAGCCGACTACGGAGTGGCCCGACGAGGGTTGAGGTGCACGAGGATCAGCGCGAAGCCCGCGATGGTCACCATGCGCAGGGCCGCGCCGATGCCGTTCCAGTCCTTCGACTGCCACATCGCGAACCACTCGCCGCCGATGGTGATGAAGCCGCCGAGGAACAACGCCACGACCATCAGGAGACCGGCGGACGCGAACTTGCGCGCGCTGTCCTCCTTGTCCCGCAGGTAGGCGACGGTGCCGGCGGTCAGCAGCACCGCGGAGACCGCCTCCCACAGGATGATCGCGACGTAGACGATGGTGACGACGGCCGGGCTCGTGATCGCCCGCCACCTCAGTTCCGTGCCGAACGTGGTGTCCATCGCCAGGACGTGCCGCACGAACGCCTCGTTCGTGCCGTAGTCCGTGACGTTGCCCAGCACCACCAGAACCATGTTGAGGGCGATGAACCCGACGGTCACCGCGACGATCGCGCGCAAGCTGCCGACCCGAGCAAGAAGACGCATGGAGCGGACAGTAACCGATGCTGTGCTGCCGGTGAGGCAGTTGCTCGGTGAGGGTCAGCACGGATCCCGGAAGTCCATCTGAGACAGACGTTCCTGCCACAGCGCCGGGGTCAGCACGCCGCGGGTGGCCGTGCAGATCCGGCTGATCGCGTGCTCGACGTCGAGGTCCCACAGCCGCACGATGCCGTCCGCGTTGCCGGTCGCGAGCACCTCGCCCCGCGGCGCGAACTGGGCCAGCGGTTCCGCCGCCCAGTCGCCCGCGATCTGCAGGCCCAGGTCCGCCGGGTTGGCCGGGTCCTCGACGTTCCACAGCCGGAACGTCTTGTCGGCGCTGCTGCTCACCAGCGTCCTGCCGTCCGCGCTGATCGAGACCGCACTGATCGAGCCCGTGTGCCCGGACAACTCGCTGATCAGCGCCGGGTGCTCGCGGTCGCGCACGTCGTAGAGCCGGATCACCTTGTCCTGGCCCGAGGTGATGAGCGTGTGCCCGTCCGGGGTGAAGATCGCCTGCCCCACGACCTGCGGCGCCTTGATCGGCTCTCCCAGTTGCCGCGGCCGCGCCGGATCGCCCACGTCCCAGAGCCGGACCGTCTTGTCGCTGCTCGCCGTGGCGACCGTGCGGCCGTCCGGGCTGAACTCGACGTCGTTGACGTAGGCGTCGTGACCGGTCAGCGGCACACCGAGCGGTACGGGCCGCGCAGGGTCGCGCACGTCCCACAGCCGCACCGACTCGTCGGTGTTGCTGGTCAGCAGCACCTGGCCGTCCGGTCGGAACACCGCCCACGCCGAGAACCGGTTGGACAGCACGAGTGGCTCGCCCAGCGGTTCGGGATGCTCCGGATCGGCCACGTCCCACAGCCGCACCGTCTTGTCGCCGGCCGCGGTGGCCAGCACCTTGCCGTCCTGGCGGAACCGCGGCCTGCTGACCGAACGTTCGTGCCCCAGCAGCGGTTGCCCGATCTGCTTGGGGTGCTGCGGGTCCGAGACGTTCCACAGCCGCACGGTCCGGTCGCCGGAGCCGGTCGCGACGATCTTGCCGTCCGGGCTGAACGACGGTGTGGTCACCTGTGAGGAGTGGCCGAGGAGCATCGCCTGCGGCAACGACCACAGGTTCACGGCGTTCTCCAGGGAACCGGTCACGAGCGAGTCGCCGTCCGGGCTGAAACCGACCGCGAACACGCCGGCGCCCCGTGCGGCGAGCGGGCGGCCGAGAGGGGTCGGCGCGGCCGGGTCGGTCAGGCTCCACAGCCGCGCGGTGGCATCGGACGCGCCAGAGGCGAGCGTGCGGCCGTCCGGGCTGAACTTCACCGACCACACCGGTCCGGTGTGGCCGACGAGCGGCTGACCCACCGGTTGCTGCGTGGCCGGGTCCCACAGCCGCACCAGCTTGTCGTCGGCGCCACTCGCGAGCAGCTTGCCGTCGCCGCTGAACGCCACGCTGTGGATGCCGAGCGTGTGGCCCGTCATCGGCTTGCCGACGCTCGTTCTCGTGGCGACGTCCCACAGCCGGATCGTCTGGTCGTCGCCGGCGGTGGCCAGGGTCCTGCCGTCCGGGCTGAACGCGAGCGAACGGACCGAGGCGGCGTGCTCGCGCATCGGCTCGCCGGATGGTGCGGGGTTCGCCGGGTCGCGGACGTCCCACAGCATCGCCGAGCGGTCCTCGTTCGCCGCGGCGAGCAGCGTGCCGTCCGGGCTGAACTCCAGCAGGTACGAGGGGCCGTTGCCGGTCTCGATCGTCTTCAACGCCCTGGGGGAACTCGGGTTCGTCACGTCCCAGAGGCGGATCGTCGCGTCCTGGCCGGTGGTCGCGAGCACCTTGCCGTCGGGCGAGAACACCGCTGAGCTCAGCCAGTTCCGGTGCCCGGAGATCACCGCGACCTCTCTGGGGCGACTGCGGTCCCGGACGTCCCACAGGCGTGCGGTGCGGTCGTAGCTGGCGGTGGCGAGCAGCGAGCCGTCCGGGCTGAACGTCGTCAGGTAGACGGCGCCGGTGTGCCCGACGAGCGGCACGGCCAGCGGGACCTGCTGGGTGGCGAGCAGCTTCGCGGCCACACTCCGGTCGGCCGGGCGCATGCGGTGCGCGACCATCAGGAACTGGGCGGACAGCGACGGGTCGCTCGCGGTCAGCCGGTCGGCCTCGGCGACGACCTGGCGGAACTGGGCGTCGTCGCGCTGGTTCACCGCTATGACGGCCGCGCCGGCCGCGATCAGCGCGAACACCGCCACCAGCGCGACCGCCGACCTGCGCAGCCAGACGGTCTTGCGGTGCTGGCGTTCGGACGTGCGGACGAACTCCTTGGCGATCGTGGTGACGTCCCGCTGCTGCCGCACTCCCTCCAGCCGTGCGCCGCGATAGAGCAGTGACGAGTCGTGGTCGTGCGCGGACCACGTGGCCGCGTCCTCCTCGAGCCGTTGCCGGGTGAGGTTGCCCGCCCGGTCCTCGTCGATCCAGCTGCGCAACCGGGGCCAGGCCTGCAGCAACGCCTCGTGCGTGATCTCGACCGAGTCGGCGTCCGTGGTGATCAGGCGGGCCTGCGTGAGGACTTCCAGCGCGCGTTCCGCGGCGGGGAGGTTCGTGCCGGCTTCGAGGAGGCTGCGGCGGCTGGAGCGGCGGCGGGTGTCCTGCGTGTCGTCGCCGACCCTGACCAGGCGCAGGAGCAGCTGCCTCGCGGCGGCCCTGGCCGGTTCGTCGAGGTCTGACCAGGCGCGTTCGGCGGTGGTGGCGACGGCGCCCTGGATGCCGCCGGCCGCCCGGTAGCCGGCGATCGTGAGGCGCCCGGCCTGCCTGCGTTGCCACGTGACCAGCAGTGCGTGGCTGAGCAGGGGGAGCGCGCCTGCGTCGTAGGCGTCCTTGCCGCGGCGGTTGTGCGTGCCCAGGTCGCGCAGCACGAGGTCGACCAGACCGGCCTCCAGTTGCAGGCCGACGGCCTTGGCCGGGTTCGTGACGGCGTCGCGCACCTCGGCGGCGGACATCGCGCCGAGCACCATCTGCCTGCTCTGCAGGGCCTCGGCGAGCTCGGGGAAGTCGAGGCAGCGGGCGTAGAAGTCGGCCCGCACGCCGAGCACGACCACGCTCTTCTCCGCCGCCGCGTGCAGGGCCTGCACGAAGATCCGCAACCGGTTCTCGTCGCCGCCGAGGGTGAACGCCTCCTCGAACTGGTCGACGACCACCACCCGGTCGCCGACCGCGAGCTGCACCTCGTGCGACAGGTCGACCTGCACGTCCTCGGCGGCCGCCGACTCCAGCGCGTGGACCAGCTCCGGCACCTGGAGTGCGAACTCCTTCAGCGGGTCGGTGCCAGGAGAAAGGACGATGGTCTCTTTGCCGAGCCTGGGCAGCACGCCCGCTTTCATCAAACTGGACTTGCCGGCGCCGGACGCGCCCACGAGCATCGTGATGCCGTTGTCGTTCAGCCGGTGCAAAAGTGCGTTCGTCGCCATTTCCCGGCCGAAGAACCAATTCGCGTCCTGCGGCCCGAATGCGCTCAGACCCATGTACGGGCAGACGGAGTCGTCTTCCTGAGGGGGTGTGTCCGATTCCGTGACGGGGCTCGCCAGCGCCGCCTCCCAGAGGGCGCGCCACACGTCGAGCTCGTACAGGCCCTCGATCGCCGGCTGTGGCCTGCGCTTGCGGGCCTCGCCGACGAGGACCTCGAGGACCGCGTTCAGCCCGCTGAACCTGGCGGGCACGTTGCGCCCCCGCCGCCAGTCGCTGACCCGCTGGGCGGGCACCCGCAGCGGCCTGCCCTGCTCGTCCGATCGGCGGGCACGGGCGACCGATTCCGTGACCCTCTTCAGGGGAGGGTCGCCTGCCTCCGCGTAGAGCAGCGCGAAGCGCTCCGCGAAGACGCCACGGGGTCCCAACCGGCCTCCTCCCCGTCCGGACCGGAAAACGAGGACCGCCCGTCTGAGCTGCGGCGAACGCACCGCACAGGCAGTCAGAGAACCACCATAACGAGGTGGTCCGACAACCTCGACTCCAAGTCCTTCACGAGCGGGGGGAGATCGTCGACGTGAGAGTGGCCGACTGGGGCGGAACGTCCACGGCTGAGGAGTACCGGGGGTCTCCTCAGCCGTGGCCCTCGGGTCCGCTTCCCGGCGAGTGGCAAGGCGCCGTCAGCTAGATCAGGCCGCCTGCCAGAGCGCGTCCGCCTCGGGTTGCTTCGGCTGGACCCGGTTCGGGTCGGGGAGGTAGGTCTCGGTCGGAAGCGTCACGTAGGCGATGGACTCCGGTTTCAACGCGGTGAGTTTTCCCGCGAGATCTGCCAGTTTCGGAATCGAGCCGATTCCGGTGTCCGTGACGATGGACTTCGTGAGGACGTCGGCGAGCTCGAGCGTTTTCGCCGGGCTGGCGAGCCAGTTCTCGTTCGCCATTTTCTCGCTCAACGCCCGCATGAACAGCTGTTGGTTCTTGATGCGGTTCAGGTCGCTGCCGTCACCGATGCTGTAGCGGGTGCGCACGAATGCGAGCGCCTGCGTTCCGTCGAGTTTCGTGGGCCCGGCCGGCACGTGCAGCCCGCTCTTCTCGTCGTCGATCGCCTCGGGCATCGTGACGTCGATGCCGCCGAGCCGGTCGATGAGGTCGCGGAACCCGTTGAAGTCGATCTGCACGAAGTGGTCGATCCGGATGCCGCTCATCTGCTCGACCGTCGCCACGGTGCACGCGGCCCCACCGGTGGAGAAGGCGCTGTTGAACATGGCGATCGCGACCGGCGGGCTGGCCCCGCACCGAGGCCTGGGCACCATCGTGTCGCGCGGGATGCTGACCACGCGGGCCTGGTCGCCCGCCGCGTTCAGCTGGACCACCATGGCCGTGTCGGACCGCCCGTCGTCCTTGCCGACGAGGAGGATGTTGAGGGGGCGCCCAGGCGTCGACGGAGGCCTGGGGTGGGTGATCTCCTTGGCGAGATCGACGGTCTGGAGATTGCTCTCGAGCCGCCAGTAGGAACCCCCGGCCACGACGCCCGCCGCGATGACCAAGGCGGTCCCCGAGACCGCGAGCCATCGTTTCAAGTGGACGTTCATGCTTCTCACGGTCCCCGTTCTTTGTCCAGGTCCCGTCGGTGGTTCGTCATGGTTGTGTCACAGCGTGCCTCAGCTGGTCGAGGAACCGGGCGTTGTCGGCCGTGACGGCGTACTTGGCCTTCGTGCGTTCGGTGGCGATGTCACGCCCGAACGGGCTTTCCGGGGCGAGGAACCGTTGGTCGGCGACGATCTTGCCGCGCGTGTAGCGACCGGTGAGCTCGATCGCGAACCGGTCCTCGTGGCAGGTGGCGAGGCCGGGGTCGCAGAGGATCGCCGCGGCGAGCGGGTCGTGCGGGACGAAGCCCTTCTTGCCGAGGAAGCTGCCGTAGAAGTCGGCGTAGAAGCCGAGGATCCGCCTCGGGAAGCAGTCGTCGGGGAGCGCGTCGAGCCATTCCTGCGACGCGTGGCCCTCCATGGTGACGTCGAGACCGACGATCGTGAGGTCGTCGAAGCCGGCGGCGAGGACCAGATCGGCCGCCTCCGGGTCGTGCCAGAAGTTGGCCTCGGCGTGGGAGGTGATGTTGCCGGGCACGTTGAGCGCGCCGCCCATGACCACGACCTTGTCCAGCAACGCCGGCAGGCGTGGCTCGATCTGCAGGGCGAGAGCGACGTTCGTGAGCGGCCCGATCGCGAGGAGGCTCAGTTCCCCCGGACTCTCTCGTGCCAGGTTCGCCAGTTGCTCGGCGGCGCTCTCCCCGGTGGGCGACGTGGTGGGCTCGCCTCCCGCATGACCGCCGAGGCCGTCCTCACCGTGCACGCTCTCCGCGGTCATGAGCGGCTGAGCGAGCGGTTTCGCCGCGCCCATGGCCACGGGGACATCGAGGTTCAGGCGTTCGACGAGCCTCAACGCGTTGGCCGTGGCCTGCTCGACCGGCACGTTGCCGTGGACCGTGCCGATGGCGACTATTTCGGTTTCTGGCTGTGCACGCAGGTAGTACAAAGCGAGGGCATCATCGATGCCGGGGTCCGCGTCGACGATGATCCGCATGCGTTCGATCATGCCAGTGGGGGCAGCCATGACAGTCCGTCTCGCAGAAGTCTCCGACGCTCCCGCCGTCGCGTCGGTGCACGTCCAGACCTGGCAGTCCGCCTACCGCGGTCTCGTCCCGGATTCCGTGCTGGACGAGCTCTCCGTGCAGGAGCGCGAGTCGATGTGGGAACGGGGCATCCCACGCGGTGGGGTCTGGGTCGGGCTCGTCGACGACGCCGTGGCCGGGTTCTGCGCCGTCGGCCCGTCCAGCGAGCCCGATGCGGCGTTCCAGCTCTATGCGCTCTACGTGCTGCCCTCGGCGTGGGGCACTCCGCTGGGGTACGAGCTGGCACGTGCGGCACTCGGTGCGGAGCAGGACATGGTGCTGTGGGTGTTCGACGAGAACCCGCGGGCGCGGCGTTTCTACGAGCGGCTCGGGTTCCGCGCCGATGGCACGGTCAAGACCGAGACCATCGGCGGGGCAGAGTTGAAGGAGATCCGTTACCGGCTCACGGGCGTCGCAGGGTGATCTCGTCGATCAGCGCGCCGTCCTGAGCTTCTCGAAGAACCTCTGTGTCCAAACAGGACTTCGGCGAGCGGCCCGTGACATCCTTGTTCGACACCGACAGCCCGAAGCCAGAGCAGGGGAGCCACCGTGGTGTTCCGACCTGTGTTCCGCCGCAACCTGGAGTCACACGAAGCCTCGATAGCCCGAGAGGTGTTCGGCGACGCCCTGGACATCAGCGCCCTGACCCTCGCCGAAGGCGGCGTACTCGGCAGCTTCGGCGTGGCCCGAACCCTCCCGCGCCTGGTCACCTTCCCCAAGGGCGTCCTGACCACGCCACAACACCAGGCCCGCTACGAACGCTGGCTGGTCCACGAACTAACGCACGCCTACCAGTACCAACACGGCCGCAGCGTCCTGAGCCTCCTGCCGACGGCCATCGCCGGCTTCTTCGCGAAGGGGCTCTACGACTACGGCGGCATCGAAGGCCTGCACGGGAAGACGTTCGCCGACTTCAACACCGAGCAGCAGGCCAACATCATCGCCGACTACTACTACCTGAGCAGGTACGAGCCGTTGCGCGACCTGTCGGCGTACGAGCCGTACATCAGTCACGTCCGCGCCGGCAGGTGACCTCGGTACTCGTCCGCGAGCCGGAAGAAGAGGTCGAGCGGGTCCTCCGTGCCGGAGATCTCCTCGATGGCACCCGCCCACCCACAAGACATGCCCCAGCCGAACCGCTCATGCAGCCACGCCGCGAAGTGACCGCCTGGGTAGAACGGAAACGGTTCGTCGATGCCATGGACTTCCAGTGCGATGCCGTAGCCCAGGAGGGTCGCCTGCAAATCGCGAAGTTGGCGCTCGCGGACCCACATTCCAGACCTCAGCCGCACCTGCTCGAGCATCCCCCAGGTGTCGCCGTACTCGGCGGGCGGCACCAAAGGCAGTCGATCGCTGGCGGACACCTCCCGAGTCTATGAACTCGCACCAAACCGAAAAGATCAGGGCCCGACAGCGTTTCAGCATGTCAGGCCCTGATTTCACCCGGCGAAAGGTGGTGCCCCAGGCAGGATTCGAACCTGCGACACACGGTTTAGGAAACCGATGCTCTATCCCCTGAGCTACTAGGGCTGGCGACAGCAGTCTACCGGGGTGCCGCCACCGAGTTGACCAGAGCCCCCGCCTACCGCGGACAGGCACCTCGCTCACGCACCGTGAGGAGCACCCAAAGCGCCGTGCGGCCGTTGGAGGGAAGTGAGGCAGGCCACCTTCTGCCGGGCACAAACGTCAGGTAGGGAGGGGGCGTGAGCAGACCTTGGCCCGACTTCCGTCCTGGCCCGCTTGGTTCCTTCAAGGCCTGGTGGCGCCGGAGGGTGCCCAGGCGCGTTGACGACATCACGTTCGTGCCGCCGGCCAGCAGTCATCAGCAGGAGTTCGAGACGCCGTTGGCCAGTGCGGTGTACGGGTTGGACTTCCACTTCAAGTTCACCGTGGTGTGGCGGCTTGATCTGGCTACCGGGTTGCGGCACAACTCGCCGCGCAGTGCGGCTATCCATCACGTGTTGCAGCGGGCCAAGGAGATCAGTTCGAAGGCGATGTTGATTCATCACGCTGCCCTGCAGGTGCAGTTGGGGGATGAGCTCGCCACCGAACGGCAGGTACCCGGCACGCATGTCTGGGCGCGGGCCGAGCAGGTGAAGATCACTGTTGGGGACGAGGACCTGGAGATGGCTCGGAAGCACGTCGAGCTGTTGCGGAACTCCACGTTCAAGCTGGCTGAACGGGACGTCGAGCGGGCTGAGATCCGGTATCTGCGGGACGAGGTGCTGACGGACGTCGGCACGGCGACGATCTGGTGGTTGCAGCGCAACGGGTATCAGGTCGCTGAGGCGGTCAAGCTGGCTGATCACCTCGCTGAGCTCGTGAAGCTCGCGCAGCGGGAGCCGGCCACGAACTGGGCCGAGTCGTTGGTCAGCAGTGTGGAGCGGGCCATGCCTGAGCTCGGGGACGCCCATCGGCAGGACCTGCGGCTGCACCTGGTGAAGGCGCTGAGCGTCTACGGTGGGGCTCGGGTGGCCGCCGAGTTCGCTGACCAGGTCGGGTTGCCCGCGGGGGAACAACGCAACAACGGGCACGTCTAGGCTGACCGGGGTGTTGACCCAACTTCGCAGTGCCGCTGTTGTCGCCGGGTTGCAGGCCCTCGCCCGGCTCACGCCCTATGCCGAGGCAGAGCTGATCGGGCTTCGCAAGGTCGTCAAGCCTGGGGACGTCTGCATCGACGTCGGGGCCGCGCTGGGGCTCTACACGGTGACCCTGTCGAGACTGGTCGGTCCACAAGGGACTGTGTACAGCGTCGAGCCGCTGGTGTTCGCGCACCCCGCCCTGTCGTACGTGCTGCGGCCGCGTGAAGGGGCCAACATCAAGCGGCACTCGGTGGCTCTTGGCGCTGAGAAGCAGGGGCGTGAGGTCATGTCCGTGCCGGTGCGGCACGGGAGTCCGGTGACCGGGCGGTCGTTCCTCACGGTGGGGGCCAACGGGCTCGGGTCCAACGAGGAGTTCGACCAGCACCTGGACGTACTGGTCAAGACGGACACGCTCGACCACTTCGTCGAGGAGCAGGGGATCACCCGGCTCGACTTCGTCAAGGCCGACGTCGAGGGGGCCGAGCTCAGGGTCCTCGAAGGGGCTGTGGAGACCATCGAGCGGCTCAAGCCGGCGTTCCTGCTCGAGATCGAGGAACGGCACGTCGAGCGGTTCGGGTACCACGCGAAGGACGTCGCCGACTTCCTCACCGAGCGCGGGTACCGCATGACCACGTGGCACGGCGGTGCGTGGGTGCCGACCGGCGACATCGGGGGCGAGGTCCGGAACTACCTCTTCCGCGTTTAGGCGATTGCGGCATGACACTCGTTTGAGTAAAGAGGAGTCGTGCGAGGGTTTCGGGCGTTGGTGCCCGTGGTGGTGTGGAACGAGTTGCGCGGCACCGGGATCAGACGGGATTTCAAGGCCAACGAGACGTTGCTCGTCGAGGGGGCGCCGGACACATCGCTGCTGGTGTTGCAGCGGGGACGTGTCCGGGTGCTGAACTCGACGCTGCTCGTGGCGGTGCGCGGCTCCGGTGACGTGCTCGGCGAGATGTCCGCGCAGGACGGCGGCACGCGGTCGGCCACCGTGGTCGCGATGGAGTCCTGCGTCGCGTTCAGCCTCTCGCGGGCGGCTTTCAAGCGAGTGCTCGAACGGCACAAGGTCGGCGATCAGCTCGGTCAGTACGTCGTCGCCAAGTTGCGGGAGACGGTGACCGAGGTTTCCTCCCGCGGCACGGAGGCGCGGGTGCGGGACGTGCTCGAACGCATCGCGCGGCTCGCCGAGACCGATCACCCGAAGCCGCTGACCATCCCGCTGTCGCAGTCGAAGCTCGCTGAGTCGCTCGGCCTGTCTCGCAACGCGGTCGCCAAGGTGCTCGTGCAACTGTGTGACCAGAACTACCTGGCCTCGACCAACCCGATCTGCCTCGCTGAGTGACCTGAGTCACTTCGCGGGTGGTATTTGGTGCGCAGCACGGCCGGCGGTGGGCTGACACCGTCATCGGCATGACTGAGCCGGTCGAAGAACTGCCGCCCTACCGCGCGGTGCTCGTGGTGGACATGGAGAACTACAGCGGTCACACCGCCGCACAGCAGCGCGAGTTCACCGAGATCATCCCCGAGCTGCTGCACCGGGCGTTCGAACGTGCGGGGCGCGCCGACGTGTGGGAGGAACGGCGCTTCCCGGACAGCACGGGTGACGGGTACGCGGTGGGGTTCCGGCCCGAGTCGCTGCCGCTGCTGATCGGGCCGTTCCTCAACGCGCTGCAGACCGAACTCGCTTACTACGACCGGATTCTGCGTTCCGGTGACCGGAAGTCCAGGCTGCGTCTGCGTGCCGCGATCACCGTGGGGCCGTTGTACGAGTCGGACTCCCCTCGTCTCGGCGACGGGTGCGGGGACAGCCGCGTGGCGGCGCATCGGCTGGTAGACGCCGCCGAGGTGCGCCGGCTGCTCGAACTCTCGGACCCCGACATCACCTTCGTCGCCGCCATCATTTCGGACCGCGTGCACGAGGACGTCGTGCTGGGTGGGCATGCCACCAAAGCATCGAGCGACTACGTGCGGACTTCGGTGTCGGTGAAGCAGTTCTGCGGCGACGCGTACCTGCACGTGCCCAAGCCGTCCGGCGACCTGCTGTCCCGCGGGTTCAGCCAGGAGGACGAGGTGAAGGGAAGCGAGGAGAAGGACGAGAAGAGGGTTCAGGGCATCCACAACGAGTTCTCCGGCAACAACTCGGGTCATGTCGTGCAGGCGGGCAGCATCGGGCACCTGACGCAGGACCACCGCGACCAGTCGAACCGGATCAGCGTGCGTGGCAACAGCAACACGGTCGCCGGGCGGGACGTCAGGGGCAGGCGGTCGTGATGCCCTCGATCGAGGTCGACGGCCGCCACAACACCATCGCCGGGCGCGACATCATCACCATCAGCGCTGGTCACGGTCTCGTGCGGCAGGTGTTCGGAGACCAGATCCTGCCGACCACCCTGACCTGGCAACGAGAACGGTTCGCTGAGCCGCTCGACTTCCATGTCGCCGTGGAGTCCCTGCGAGTCAACAAGTTCCTGGCGCTCACGGCGGACGGTGGCGCGCGGACGGCGGCGTTGTGCTTGTTGCACGACGTCCACAACGAGGCGCGCACGGTCGAACACGTCGAGGTCGAGCAGGACACCGAACTCAGGTTGCGCCGGGTGTCCGAGGACGCGCTGGTGCTCATCGACTTCCGCACCGCCGAGGACACCCGCCCCGTCGAGGCCCAGATCGGCGGGTTCCTCAGCGAGCAGGTGCCACGCGGGCACGTCGTGGTCCTGTTGTCCGGCAACGAAAGTGAGGAATTCCTGCACAGGTACGGTCACCTGCGCAGGAAACTGCCCTCGCCGTGGCTGGAGGAGGTGCTCCAGGCTCACCTGCGCCACGACCTGCCGGGCGACCAGCTCTGCACGTTGTTGGCTGACTCGGACTGGCTCGACCTGGCTGATGGCGCGCGCCCTGCTGATGTCGCGCATTTCGCCGAACTTGTGCTGCGGGCGCGGCGTGACGCGCCCCTGGGCGATTCGATCAGGGAGGCGTTCGAGGCGTTCCACAAGTACGCGAAGACCCTCTCGAAAGAGTTCGACGGTGCCAAAGCGAGAGAGCGCAGCGCGCTGCTAGCACTGGCACTGGTGAACAACGGCCGGCACGAGTCGATCTACCGCGCCGAACGGATTCTGCTCGACCTCACGAACCACCTGGAGGACGAGCCGAGTCAGGTGTTGGCGAGCGAGGGATTCGTCCGCAGACTCGGAAAGATCGCCCACACGGCGACCTTCCTGGACCGCACCAAGTTCACCCGCCGCGACTACGACACGTCGGTCCTGAACCACGTGTGGCGCGGCTTTCCGCAGCTGCGCGACCACCTCAGCGACTGGATCGTCGCGGTGGCGTTCGACGATCAGGCTCGTCTGGACCCGCAGACCCGCCAGGAGATCGCGGCCAGGCTGCTGGCCCTCTGCACCGACACGAGCGACGCGAAGCCACTGCTCACGGCTGTGCGGAGGTGGGTCCAGCACAACATCGCGCTGGCCGCCGGCCTGCTCGACGAGGCGGCAGTGGACGAGCGCACCACGGTCGAGGTGCGTCGCCGGATGTACTGGTGGGCGAAGGATCCCGAGCTTCCGGTGCCACTGGCCCGTGCGATCGTCGAGGTCTGCGCGGCGCAGTTCGGCAAAGTGCACACGCAGCTCGCGCTGACCAGGCTCGGGCACCTGACCGGTCATGCCAGAGCGGAGGTGGTGCGCAGAGTCGAGGATGCGTTGCTCGTGCTGGCGACGGAGCAGGGGAAGGCGGACGTCGTCCTCGGGCGGATGGTCGAGTGGCTTCGCACCAGCACCGGTGGCCAGTGGGCGGCCGCGGCGATCGTCGTGCGGGAGATGACCCTGCCCGGCCGCAGGTTCCACCTGCGTGGCGCCTCCGGCTTCGCTGCTTGGGGGGCGATTCTGCGCAGTTCCAACCACATGGGCGTCGTGGAAGGCCTGAAGGACTGGTTCTCCGCTGCGTCCGGCGTTGATCGCGAGGTGAGGGCGGTGCCGTTCTCCCTGCTGGTGGAAGCCGCGGGCAATGACGTCAACGCACTCAACCTGCTGGGCATGGCGGTGGACCTGTGGAAGCGCGATCAACCGGAAGGACGCGAAGAAGTGCACGCCGAACTGAGAAGGCTCATCGACGCCCAGCACCCGGTGGTGCGGCGATGAACTGGTGGCAGAACCTGCAGCGTGGCCCTCAGTCGCTGGCCGCACCGCGCATCTACCAGCGCGAACAGTGGTCGGGTGTGCTCCAGGGCGCCGAACCTGGCGTCGAGTGGCGTGCGGAGTGGACGATCGTCTGGTGGACCGAGGGCAACCAGGGCACGCATCCGGCTCCGGCCTCGATCGCCGCCGTCGCCCTACGGGATCGCGCGGCCCCTCTCGCACGAGCCGAAGGCGTGAGCAGCGACATGATGCAGCACGTGCTGGCCGCCGAACTCGGCCACCCGAGACCGATCGCGCCCAACAGCGCGATGTGGGTCGGGACGGAGAACGTGCACGTCGAGCTCACCGAGCACAGTGCGGCATTGTTGCAACAGAGAAGGGAACGTGTCGCCGAACTGGCGGAAATCGCCCACCTGCGTGAAAACGTTCTCTCCGATCTGCCGCACGCCGTGCTCTGGTGGCTGCGTCGCACCGGGTACAACGTGGAAGACGCGCTTCACAAGGAAGGTGTCTTCAAACAGTTGATCGGGATCGTCAACGCCGAGCGAGTGGAGCAACCGTGGGCACGACGGTTGGCGGACGCACTGGGCGAGGCCATGCCGGGCCTCGAGCCGCAGAACCGGTGGGACGTGTTCGAGCAGATCCAGCGCTTGATGAAGGGCTACAGTCACGACGACGCCGCCGACGAGCTCGCGCGACACCTCGGCTGAAATAAGTAGAGGACGCCGACCCCTGGGGGTGGATCGGCGTCCTCATCTCGAAGGCCTACGAAACGTAGACCTCAAGCTCGTACAGGGAGTACCCGTACTGATTGGCCCGTTGGGTGCCCGTCAGCCGTAGGTGTCTCGCGTCCTGTGGTGTGAACGCTACGACATCATCGCCGCCATCGCCACTACTTGTGGAGAAAACGTTCCGCCAGTTCGTGCCGTCATTGGAAATCTCGATGCGGTATCCCCTGCCGAAGGCCGATTCCCACCGCAACACCGTGCGACCGATTCGTTGCACAGAGCCAAGGTCCACCTGGATCCACTGGTTGTCGCTCCAGTCGCTGGCCCAGCGGGACGTCGGGTTGCCGTCCACCGCGTTCGACGGCGGGAGGGTGTTCCAGCCCTTTTCGTGGGACGACGCGGTGGTGGTGCGGCCGGCTGCCAGGTTGGTGGTGGTCTGGCCCCGGCGGGACGGGAACTGCACGACCTGCTGGTACGTCGGGCGGTTCTGCCAGTGGATCTTGTCCTGGGTGATGCCGCCCATGGCGCGGTGGATGATCGTGTCCGCGCACCACTGGTCGCCCGCGGCACAGTCCGCGTCACCTGGGTAGACGGCGTTCGCCGGCTTCGCCACGGCCGCCTGCAAGGACGAGACGAGAGCCGTGCGGCAACCGGACAGGGTGCCGCCACCGCAGTAGGTCTGCGGGAACGCGCCCTGGACCGGGTCGCCGAGGACCTTGCGCAGGTCCTTGTCGACGTAACCCCACCAGCCGTACTGGAACGACGAACCCTTGTGCGGGGCGGCGCCGTGCGTGTCGGACGGGGCCTCGTCCACCTGCTGGGCTGCCACCAGGGCGTTGTACAGGCCGTCACCCAGCGACGGCTTGAACTGCGACTCGACGAGCAGGGGCCACCAGGCATCGAGAATTCGGATGGCTTCGGCGTGGTCGTAGGCCTTGCTGCCCTTCGCGGTCTCCTTGCGCAACGAGCCGGAGCGCTGCCAGTCCTTCAGCTTCTGCACGACCGGGGCCAGGGCGGCGTCGACCGGAGCGGACTCCAGCACCCGCAGCAACTCGGGCAGCACCTGCTCGGCGCGCAGGTCGGCCACTGCCGCCTCGGCCATCACTCGGGTCAAAGAAGCACGCGTGACCTTCTGGCCGGAAGCGATCAGAGCGCGCACGCGGACGTCCAGCAGGTCACCGCGGTGCACGGCGCTGTGGCCGAACCCGCCGAACGTGAAGTCCTTGGCCTGCTTGTTGTTCCAGGACACGTAGTAGTCCTGGTTGATCGAGTTCGGGTGCCCGGCGAACGGCATGTAGTCGGCGACGTTCTCGTCGCCGTTCCAGTTCACCCACTCGTACTCGGCCCGGCCCCACGTCGGCAGGTTCGGGTCCACAGTGGAACGGCGGACCGGGTTCAGGCCCGAGTTGAAGTACGCGGAGTCGCGGGAGTCCACGTAGAACCAGTTGAACGCGTAGCCGATCTTGTTGGCCGCGCGCTGGAAGTCGGTGGCCGAGCGGATCGCCGAAGGATCGTTGAGCTCCTGGAAGCCGATGATCGAGTCGACCTCGTGCATGTACGTCGAACGCAACGTCGTGTACGCCACGACCTTGCCGCCGACGGTCGCCCTGCTCGTCACCAGGCCGTACTTGGTCCGGTACATGACCAGCGTGTACGAACCGGCGGGTGTGCCGTCCGCGACGGTGGGCTTCCAGGCGTTCTTGCGCTCGAGGCGCTCCATCGGCAGACACGCGCCATGGAACAGGTACGACGTCGAAGCCTTGGTGGCAGGAGAACCGTCCGCGTTGCACAGCTCGACGGCGTAGGTGTCGACGATGTCCTGGCCCGACGAGGTGGCGCTCCACGAGTAGTCGACACCCCGGCCGAGCTGCACGTACATCGAGACGCCTGCGAACGAGACGCCGCGCGAACGGATGCCGGGGCCGTTGAGTTCCTGCAGCAGGAGCAGCTGCGGCGCGAAGTAACCGGTCTGCGGCCCCCACACGGCGATCGGGTTCCCGCTGTCCGTGTGAGCACCCGACACCGCGAGGGCGTTCGACATGCCGTGCTTCTTGTTCAGCAGGTCGGCGGGCAGCACGCCGTCGGAGAAGATGCCCCGGGCCTTCGCCACGTCCTCGGCGGCGGGAACGGCGACGGAGGCACCCGTGCCGCCCACCTCGTCGTAGACCATGCGCTCCGGCGTGACGACGCCACCGTCGGGAAGCGCCACGCCCTGGGGCGAAGCGGGGGAGGCGGAGTACGGGAACGACTGTCCGTCGTGGAGGGTCAGCACGGCTTCGGGGTCGTTCTGCGCCCGGAACGCCTTCCAGACCTGCTCACCGGTGGCAGCGCCGTACTTGTTCTGCGCGGCCAGTTTCACCAGCGCCGACTGGACCTCGCCGCCACCGCCGGCACCGAACAGGCCGCCGACCACGGACGCGATCGCCACCATGTCGGTCGTCTTGAACGGCTGGATGTCGTTCCAGTTCGTGATCGCGTCGGCGTGCCCGGTCAGCACGTACTCACCGGGGAAGTTCCGCGCGCCGATGGCCTGCGTGATGTACGCGTTGATGCCCGCGGTGTAGTCGGTGACGTCGGCCAGCGCCTGCCGGCCGCGCTCACCGCCGTTCGCCGTCGCGCTGTCGATCTGCTTCTGCAGGTCCGCCTCGGTGTAGGGGATCTGGTTGAAGAAGCTCTGCTCCAGCACGCGGTTGCCCGGCGCGCCACCGGCGAACCCGGTCAGCTGGCCGCGCCCGAGGTGGCGGAAGACGTCCATCAGCCACAGGCGGTCCTGCGCGGCCGCGAAACCGGCGCCGAACATCGTGCCGGACCGCGTGGTCCCGGTGATGTGCGGCATGCCGATCTTCTTGTCGCGCACGATCGTCACGTCGGACCGCGGCTTGATGGTGCTCTCGACCTGGTCGGACTGCACGCCGAACGACGCGTCGTTGAAGAAGTCCGTCAGCTGCGAGTTCGTCAGTCCGCCGTAGCCGTTGACGAGGGCGTCGTATTTCCCGAGCTGGTCCGCCGAATGCGCGGGCCTGGTGCCGAACGCCTTGTGCGCGAGGACCTCGGCCAGCGTCGCGTTGCCGTTGTTGCCGGGCGGCAGGACGTCGTTGCACTGCCCGAGGCAGTAGTCGTCCGCGGCGTACGCGGCCGCGCGTGGGGGTTCCTCGGCGTTGGCCGGCGGAACGATCAAAAGGGAGGCGGTGACGGCGGCGGTCGCCAGCAGGGTCGTCACCGGATTGGCTCTCCGCATCGCGCGAAGCTCCTCTCCGTGCAGGGCAGGGCTGTTGTGACGCACGTTACTTTCCAGTAGGGCTATTGCGAAAGACCTTCGCGTTTTCTGATCCAGTGCGGGACGGCCTGTATCGATCCCGAAACCCATTAAGGAGCCATATGGGCAGAAACGAGGCCAAGCGAGACATCTGAATCGGATTACCGAGGGTGTATCCGTGTTTCTGGTACCGCATTCCACTCAGTGGGATATTGATGTTTCGTCACTCAGTGTTCCGATGATCCCTCCTAACGCCTGGTGGCCCGCCTACGCAGCGAAGTCAGAGCTCAATTCCGGTAACTGTGAACGCGGTTGGCGTTCTCGAAAATCTGTAACCACATGATGAGATAACTGAGAATTAACGTGGTCTTCGGCGTGCGTACGCCAAGATCACGAACATGAGGGAGCACGGAACGCCAATGCGGGAGGCGTCGTGATCAAGGTTCTGCTGGCCGACGACGAGGACCTCGTCCGCTCCGGCCTTCGCATGATCCTGAGCAGCGTCGGAGACATCGAAGTTGTTGCTGAGGCCGATGACGGACATCTGGTAGCCGACCTGGCACGCCAGCATCGTCCGCACGTTGTTCTGCTCGACATCCGGATGCGCACCTCGGACGGACTCGTGGCCCTGCGGAGGCTGCGGACCCTGCCGGACCCACCGAGGGTCTGCATCCTGACCACGTTCGACGTCGACGAGTACGTGTCGGAAGCTCTGCGCCTGGGCGCCGCCGGCTTCCTGCTCAAGGACACCGAACCGGAACAGCTCGTCAAGGCCGTGCGTGATCTCGCGCGCGGAGGTGCTGTTCTCGACCCCGGTGTGGCGGCGAGAGTTCTCGCGGCCGTCGCCGACGGCGAACGGATGGCGGAGCCGGCACGAAGGCTCCTCCAGAGCCTGTCCGAACGCGAGCGCGAGGTGCTCGTGCTGATCGGCCAGGGCATGTCCAACGCGGAGATCGGCGGCACCCTGCACCTGTCGGAGGCGACGGTGAAGGGCTACGTCTCGTCCGTGCTCGGCAAGATCGGCGCGGTCAACCGCGTGCAGGCCGCACTGGTGGCCTACCGCGGCGGCCTGATCGCCTAGACGCCGAGAACCCTTCGTTCGCCGGGAGCCCTAGTTCCCGGAGACGATCTCGGGCACCTCGTCCACCGAGGGCTCGACCTCGACCCTGTTGCGGCCGTGCCGCTTGGCGCGGTAGAGCGCCATGTCGGCGGCCGCGAACAGCTGGTCCAGTTTGGCCGGTCCCGCCGCCACGCCGATGCTGACCGTCGGGCGGCGGACCGCGCCGAGCACCATCGTCCAGTCGTGCCCGTCGACGGCCGCGCGGATCCGCTCGGCCACGTTCGGGCCGACGTCCATGTTCGGCCCGGTGTCCCCGAGCAGCACCACGAACTCGTCACCGGCCCAGCGCGCCACCAGGTCGTCCGACCGGCACTCGCGCCGCAGCAACGCCGCGATCTCGCGCAACGCCGCGTCGCCCGTCGCGTGCCCGGCGTCGTCGTTGACGTTCTTGAACCAGTCCACGTCGACCAGCACCAGCCACGGCACCCGCCCGCGCGCCGCCGTCGACTCCAGCAGCGCGGCGGCCGCCCGTTCCAGCCCGAGCCGGTTCGCCAGGCCCGTCAACGGGTCACGTGCCGCGGCCTCCTGCGCCGCCACCGCGAGCCGTTGTGCCTGAACGGCCACCCGGCGCTGCTCCAGCGCCTGGCCCAGGCCCTCCTGCAACGTCTCCCTGGCCGTGCGGGAGGCGGCCATCGACCGGCGCAACGCCTCGGCCTCGCCCTCGGCGTCACCCAGGGCGTGGCAGATGTCCGCCAGCTCGGTCGAGAACCGCAGCAGCAGTGACGTGTCGTTGATGCGTTCGGCGCTCGTCACGGCACGGGACGCGAGTGTGCGCGCCTCGTCGAAATCGTTCTTCTCGCGGCGCACGACGGCAAGAACCCAGTTACCTACTGAGACGCCCCACAGGTCGTCGGCGTCCAGGGCGAGCCGCAGCGTCTCCTCGCCCATCTCCTCGGCCTTGTCCAACTGGCCGACGCCGGCCAGGGACCGTCCGCACGCGCCGAGGAGCGCGCGCCGGTGCACCTCGTCCTTGACGATGCCGAGGCCCTCGTCGAGGTAGGCCAGCGCCTCCTCGAAGATCGCCGGCGCCGCCGCGGGAGGTCCGGAACAGGCGCGGAAGTTCAGCGAACCGCCGAGGCGCTGCAGGCAGTGGGCCAGCACGTCGGTGTTGCCCGCACGACGCGCCACCTGCACCGAGAGCCGCAGCATGTCCAGGGCCGCGCGCCGGTTGCCGATGCCCTCCATCAGATAACCGAGGGAGCCCATCGTGTGGGCCACGGCAGGGCTGTCCGACCGGTCGGCGTCGAGGTCCGTCCACCCCTCGGCGGCCAGTTCCAGCGCGAGGGGGATGCGGCCGAGGCGCCAGGCCATCACCGCCCGGTTGACCAGCACCGCCGACCGAACCCAGCGGTCGGCGCCGGGGGACACCTTGGTGACCACCTCGTCGAAAAGACTGTTCGCCTCCGGCAAGCGGCCAGCGTTGAGCAACGCGCGGACCTCTCGGTCCAACCGCGGAATCTGGCCCGCTACCAGCGGATCGCGTTGCTCCACTCGTTCATCGACTCCGTTCCGACTGGCCGAGCGGCCCGCACAGGCTACCGGGTCTGTCGCGCCCCGTACCGATCGTGGTGCAGGACGTCATCGAGGGGTAGTCGGTTGCGCCAACCGTGACGTTCCAGATCGGGCGTCTCGGGCAGTGATCGAACCGGACCGACGCACAGCCACGCAACCGGACGAACCCTTGTGGGGATGTCCAGCAGCCGGCGCAGCACATCTTCCCGGTAGAAGCTCACCCAGCCCACACCGAGTCCCTCTTCCGTCGCGGCGAGCCACAGGTTCTGGATGGCGAGGCACACGGAGTACAGACCGGCGTCCGCGATCGCGTGCCTGCCGAGCACCGCCGGCGAGCCCCGGTCGGGGTCGTAGGTGACCACGATGCCGAGGGTCGACTCCATGACCCCCTCGACCTTGATGCGGGAGAAGGTCTCCGCCCGTTCCTGGTCCAGCTGAGCCGCGAAGACGCTGCGTTCGGCCTGGACGTGGTCGCGGAAGGCACGCCGGGTCGACTCGTCGCGCACGAGCACGAAGTCCCACGGCTGGGACAGTCCGACGCTGGGGGCGGCGTGTGCGGCGCTCAGCACCCGGCGCAGCACGTCGGCGGGGATCTCCTCACCGGAGAACTCGGCTCGGGTGTCCCTGCGGCGGTGGACCACGTCGTACAGGTTCATTCGTGCGATCGTGCCTCACTCGAAAGCACCAACTTCACGCTGGAGAGGTGGCGCTGATCTCACCTGAGGAGATACACCGATCGGATGCGAAGAATGAAAGGCGGTTATGGCTCGGCGCTCGGATTCGGTGCCGGAGTCGGCGTGACCGCGTTCACCAGCGCCTGGCCGCTGCTCGCCCTGCTCCTGCTCGCCGCCGTCGTCGTGGTCGTCTCGATGCGGACCACGATCGTCGGCGCCGGCCTGGCCGCGCTGCAGTGCTGGGGCCTCTACGCGACCTTCTTGGTGGGTGTTCGCGGCGACCTGACGGTCGACGAACACACGACCTGGGTGCTCGCGTTGCTGGTGCAGCTCGCCGCGCTGGCCTTCCTGACCAGCGCGGCGGTGCGGGTCATCGCGCTTGTGACGGGTACGGCAACAGGGCCATCTCCCGTGCGTTCCTGATCGCCGTGGCGACCTGGCGCTGCTGCTGCGGCGTCAGGCCGGTCACCCGGCGGGACCGGATCTTGCCCCGGTCCGAGAGGAACTTGCGCAGCAGCGTGACGTCCTTCCAGTCGACGACGGTCACGCCCTCCTTCGCGAGCAGGTTCACCCTGCGCTTGAGCGGCTTCCTCTCGCGCATCACCAGCTCGCCTTCGAGACGCCGGGCAGCTCACCGCGGTGGGCCATCTCCCGCAGCCGGACGCGGGACAGACCGAACTTCCGGTTGTAGGCGCGCGGCCGTCCGTCCACGACGTCGCGGTTGCGCAACCGGGTCGGCGACGCGTCCCGCGGCAGCTTCTGCAGACCCTGCAACGCTTCCGCGCGCGTCTCCGGGTGCCGCAGCATCTCCTTGAGCTCGGCCCGCCGTTCCGCGTACCGCGCCACGACCTCGCGCCTGCGCAGGTCCGCGGCGATCTTCGACTTCTTCGCCACGTCCTCAGCGCTCCTCTTTGAACTCGACGTGCCTGCGCGCCACCGGGTCGTACTTGCGCAGCACCATCCGGTCCGGGTCGTTGCGGCGGTTCTTGCGGGTCACGTAGGTGTAGCCGGTTCCGGCGGTCGACCTCATCTTGATGATCGGCCGGACGTCGGTGCTCTTGGCCATCAGACCTTCACCCCCTGCGCGCGGAGCCGGGCCACGGCGGCCTCGATCCCCATCTTGTCGACGGTCTTGATGCCCTTCGCGGACAGCGTCAGCGTCACGAACCTGTTCAGCGACGGCACGAAGTACCGCTTGTGCTGGACGTTCGGGTTCCACCGGCGCCGCGTCTTGCGTTGCGAGTGCGAGACGCGGTTGCCGAAGCCCGGCTCACGGCCGGTCAGCTGGCAGCGCACGAGTACCTCCAGGAGGACAGACTCAGATTGAAACGACTTTCGTTTTCATCTACGGTACCTCACATGGAAACCGTTGTCGTTATGGTGGCGGGGCTGGTCGACCACGACGTCGCCGTGCGGGTGTGGCGCGACCGGCCCGGTTCGGTGCTCGTGCGTCACGTGGCCGCCGAAACGAGCGTGCGGCGCTGGGTCGACGGCATCGCGACCGACATCGACCTGCTGCACGGTTGCGTGTCCTGCACCGTGCGGGAGGACCTGCGCGAGCTGCTCGCCGGCCTGAAGGGCCACACGGTCGTGCTGCAGCTGGACCCGCTGCTGGAGCCGGACGCGGTGCGCCGCAAGCTCGGCATCGACGTCGAGTGCGTGATCACCGTGCTCGACGCGGCGACCTGGCTGGACGACGCCCTGGGCGACGCGTCGATGGTCAGCGACCAGCGGACGGTGGCGCAGGTCGTCGTCGCGCAGGCCGAGGCCGCGGACGTGCTGGTGCTGCAAGGAGACGCGGACGAACGCACGCTCGCCGTGCTCGACCGGCTCGCTCCGGGCGCGCACCGCTGCACGCCCGAGACGGTGGTCGCGCGCAGGAGCACCCGGCCGCGGCTGATGCCCCTGACGCCCGAATGCGGTGTCTCGACAGCGGTTTTCACGGCGGACCGCCCGTTCCACCCGGCACGGCTGAACGACGCGCTCGACTCGTTGCTGGACGGAACGGTCGTGCGCTCGCGCGGCCGGCTCTGGGTGGCGGACGAGCCGGACGTCGCGCTGCACCTGGAATCCGCGGGCTGCGGCCTGCACGTCGGCGAGGGCGGGCCGCTCGGCGGCAGGACCACCCAGATCGTGGCGATCACCCTGGGCGAACCGGACTCCATCACCGCGGCGTTCGCCGAAGCACTGCTCACCGACGACGAACTGTCCTTCGTGGACTCGATCCGAAAGCTGGCGATATGAAGCCCGGAATCCACCCCGACTACCACCCGGTCGTCTTCCAGGACGCGTCCACCGGCAAGACGTTCCTGACACGCTCGACCGCGAAGTCGTCCAGGACGATCGAGTGGGAGGACGGCAACACCTACCCGTTGCTCGTCGTCGACATCACCGCCGACTCGCACCCGTTCTGGACGGGCACGCAACGGCTCGTGGACACCGCGGGCCGGGTCGAGAAGTTCAACCGCCGCTACGGAAAGCGAGAGCGCTGATGGCCGTTCCCAAGCGCAAGACGTCCCGGTCCAACACCCGCCACCGCCGGTCGCAGTGGAAGGCCACCGCGCCGGACCTCGTGCGCGTGCGGACGTTGGACGGCAAGGAGCTCCTCGTGCCTCGGCGGCTGGTCGCCGCCTACAAGCGCGGGCTCATCTAGACGGGACGCTGGACCGTTCCGTCCGGTGAGTCGCGCCACTGGTCGAAAGGGCGGTCCAGCCTCCACCCCGTGCCGTCGTGGTCGAGCACCCGGTTCTCACATGTGTCCGGATTGGACAGTGACTCGAACAGGTCGATGCTCCAGTCGAAGAGCCTGCGGCACAGCAACCTGATCGTCAGGCCGTGCGACACGACCAGCACCGTCTTGGGATGAGTCTCGTTCTTGCGCATCCGGACTTCCAGGCCGTCGAGGAACGCCGCCACCCGGTCGTCCACGTCCGCGCCGGACTCGCCGTTGGGCAGCCGGAAGAAGAAGTGGCCGAACGCGTGCCGCTGGTGCTTGAGCACCTCCTGCTGCACCGGGTCCTGGAGGTTGCCCCAGTCCTGCTCGCGCACTCTGGGCTCGGTGACGATCCGCTCCGCGGAGATCCCGAGCAGCTCGAACGTCCGCTTGGTCCGCTTGTACGGGGAGACGTAGGCCGCGACCGGCCCGTCGCCGATCAGGGCCTTGATCGTCGGCCCGGCGGCGCGCGCCTGCTCCTCCCCGGTCTGCGTGAGCGGCAGGGCGTGGTCGGGGATGCGGCAGTAGGCGAGCTCGTCGACGTTGCCGAGGCTCTGTCCGTGGCGCAGCAGGATGATCCGCACCTCACCATCGTGCCTCAGCCCGGGGACCGCTCCGGGCGTTACAGTGCTCGGCGAGTCGAGGAGGATGGTGTCACATGATCAAGTACATCGCGCTGTACAAGAAGCCCGCCGACCCCGAGGGCTTCGACCAGAGGTACTTCGAGTCGCACCTGCCGATCGTGAACTCGGTTCCCGGCCTGGTCCGCGCCGAGGTCGCCAAGGTGCAGCAGGTGTTCCTGGCGGGGTTCCTCGGGGACAACGAGCCGCACCTGATCGCGGAGATGTACTTCGAGTCCGAGGAGTCGTTCAAGGCCGTCCTGCAGTCGGCGGAGTGGGCCACCTCGGGCGCCAACCTCGCCGAGATCGGCGGGATGGAGCTGGTCGCGATGTTCAGCGCCGAGGTCGTGGCGTGAAGGCCGTCGTCATCGGCGGCGGCACGATGGGCGCGGGCATCGCACACCTCCTGCTCGCGAACGGCCACGAGGTCACGTTGTCGGAGGCCGACGCCGAACGCGCCGAGCAGGGCAGGCTCGCCGTGCGGCGGTCGCTCGGCAGGGCGCAGGAGAAGGGCAAGCTCACCGACGCCGACGCGGTGTTCGCGCTGCTCTCCACAGGTGAGCTGCCCGCGGACGCCGAGCTGGTCGTCGAGGCCGTGCCGGAGAACGTGCCGCTGAAGCAGAAGGTCCTGGGGTTCGCGGCCGAGAGGTGCCCGGACGCGGTCCTCGCCTCCAACACGTCGTCGCTGTCGATCTCCGAGATCGCCGCCGGCCTGCCCGGCGAACGCGTGCTGGGCATGCACTTCTTCAACCCCGTCCCGGTGCAGCAGCTCGTCGAGCTCGTCCACCACGAGGGCGTCGACCCCGCGAACGTGGCCAAGGCGCGGACCTGGGCCGAGGAGATGGGCAAGACCGTGATCGAGGTGCGGGACTCGCCGGGGTTCGCGACCTCACGGCTGGGCGTCGCCGTGGGCATGGAGGCGATCCGCATGCTGGAGGAGGGCGTCGCCTCCGCCGCGGACATCGACACCGGCATGAAGCTCGGCTACCGCTGGCCGATGGGCCCGCTGGAGCTCACCGACCTGGTCGGGCTCGACGTGCGGCTGGCGATCGCCGAGCACCTCGCGGCCGAACTGGGGCCGCGGTTCGACCCGCCGCAGCTGCTGCGGGACAAGGTCGCCCGCGGTGAGCTGGGGAAGAAGGCGGGCCAGGGCTTCTTTTCCTGGTAGATAGTTGTCCGTGCAGATCCGCGAGTTCACCGAGGACGACCGCGACGCCGTGTTCCGGCTGCGCAGGGTCGCGTTCAACGGCACCAAACCGTCGGGGCCGCTGCTGAGGCCGGGTTCGCACGGACTGCTCGCCGAGATCGACGGACGGGTCGCGGGCGTGCTCGGCATCGGCTCGTACGCCCAGTTCTACGGCGGCGCCGCGGTTCCCATGGGCGGGATCGGCGGCGTCGCCGTCGACGGGTCCTACCGCGGCCGGGGGATCGCGAACGCGCTGCTCGACGCCGCGTTGACCACGATGCGCGAGCACGGCCAGCCGCTCTCGGTGCTCTACGCGACCGTGCCGACGCTGTACCGGCGCCGCGGCTGGGAACGCACCGGGGTCTTCGAGTGGGTCGAGCTGCCGATGGACAGGCTGCTCTCCGTTCCGAAGCCCGCCGAGCTGATCCCCTCGCGCCCGGCGGAGAAGAGCGACCTCCCCGCCCTGCACGAGTGCTACCTGGAGGTGGCGCGGACGATCGACGGCATGGCCGACCGCAGGCCACCGCGCATGGACCTCGGCAAGGTCCTGGAGATGGACCTGGTGACGGTGCTGCCAGGTCCGAACGGCCTGCGGGGCTATCTGACGGCCACTCGCGAGCCCGGCGGCGACACGGGCCGGCTCAAGGTCCACGACCTCATCGGCGTCGACGTCGAGGCCCAGCTGAACCTCCTCGCCTCGCTGGCGTCCTGGGCGGGCACGCTCGAAGCGATCGACCTGCGGATCACCGACCCGGCGACGATCGGCTTCCTGGGCGGCACGCCGATCCGCCACTCGGTGTGGACCTCGACCTGGATGCAGCGCGTCGTCGACCTGCCCGCCGCCGTGGCCGCGCGGGGCTGGCCGCGGCTCGCGAACGCCGCCGTGGACCTGGAGGTCGTCGACGACCACGCGCCGTGGCACGCGGGTCTCCGGCGCCTCGTCGTGGAGGACGGTTCGGTGCGCGTCGAACCCGGTGGCACCGGCGCGGTGCGGTTGCACGCGCGAGCGCTCGGGCCGTGGTTCGCCGGCGCGCAGAACACGCACGCGTTGCGACGCGGGGGTCTGCTGGAGGGCGACCCGGCCGACGCGGCGGTGCTCGACCAGCTCACCGGCTCGTCCGGCACGCCCCGGCTCGCGGACTTCTTCTGACGACAGGCCGTTCGCAACGGGATTCTCACCTGTCCTTCGGTCACAATGGACGCGTGGCGGGGGACCAGGACGAGGTCAGGCATGCCTACGGCGACAACATGGGTTGGCGCCTGAAGGGCTACGCGAGGCACCGCAGCGGGCCACCGGTCAGCGTGCGGGAGATCTCGCGGGCCCAGTTCCTCGCGATCAGGCCGTACTTCGACGCCGAGGACAACCCGTGGCTGGTGGACCTCCACGAGGTGCACCCCGCGATCAGGCCGTACGTCGAGGACGTGCTCGGCCCGCTGAACCCCGACGAGGACTACTACGTCAACGGCCACCCGCTGGACTGGGACAAGGACCCGGTGCAGGTCGCGCGGGACCTGCTCGACGTGAAGTACCCGCTCGCGAGGGCGGCGTTCCTCGGCGGCAGCGTGGCGGCGGGCAACTACACGGCGAACTCCGACCTGGACATGGTCGTGATCGTCGACGACCTGCCCGGCGCGTTCCGCGAGACGCTGCGGTACCGCGGCTGGCCGGTCGAGCTGTTCTGTCACACGATCGAGTCGTTCCAGGACTTCGTGGCCCGTGACGCCGAGGGCCGGCGGCCTCCGTTGCTGCACATGTGCGCCGAGGGTTTCCTCATGCTCGACGCCGACGGCACCGGTCAGCGCATGCGGTCCGAGGCACGCGCCCTGCTCGACGCGGGCCCTGCTCCCGCGACGGTCACCGAGCTGGAAGACCGTCGCTACGGCACCACGGACCTGCTTGAGGACCTGATCGGCGCACGCGACGAGGACGAGCGCCTGTTCGTCGCGGCAAGGCTCCTGAGCTGCGCGGGAGAGCTCGCGCTGGTCATGCAGAACCGGTGGCTCGGGCACGGCAAGTGGCTGCTGCGCCGGCTGCGCGACGCCAAGGAGGACGAGCTCGTGGACGCCTACCGGGCGCTGGTGCGGGGCGAGGGCGCCGAGCGGTTCATCGCCGTCGTGGAGGCCGTCCTGGTGTCCGCGGGAGGGCGGCTGGACGCCGGTTACCGCCGGGCGGCACCGCCCCGATAACCAGCATTACCCTCTCCGTTCGTGCTGCTCATCGTCCTGGAGTTGATCGGTCTCGCGGTCTTCGCCGCCTCCGGAGCGGTGGCCGCGGTCCGCGCCCGCCTCGACGTGTTCGGCGTGACCATCCTGGCGCTCACCACGGCACTGGGCGGCGGCATCATCCGCGACGTGCTGCTCGGCGTGCACCCGCCGACGAGCCTGCGGAACTGGCCGTACCTGCTGGTCGCGGGCGGTACAGGCCTCATCGTCTTCTGGTTCCACCCGCACGTCGCGAAGCTCCGCCGCAGCGTGCTGCTGCTCGACGCCGTGGGCCTCGGCCTGTTCGTCACGTCCGGCACGTCGACGGCGTTGTCCCTCGGCGCGACGCCCTACGCGGCGTGCCTCATCGGCATGACGACGGGCATCGGTGGTGGCGCACTACGTGACCTGCTCCTCCGTGAGATTCCTCTAGTCCTCAGGAGAGAGATCTACGCCGTGGCAGCGCTGTGCGGCGCGGTCGTCGTGGCGGTGGGCGAATGGGCCGGGCTGCCGAAAGGCCTGGTCTCGCTGGCCGGCGCGGTACTGATCATCACCATCAGGCTCATCGCGCTCTGGCGGAAGTGGAATGCGCCGGTCGCGAGGGGCTTGGAGGGCTAGCAAGAACTAACGCAGTACTCACACCTGCAGTTAGGGCCCTTCTCAGGCACTTCTCAGATCCCTCGGCAAGACTGCCCCCATGCGCATCCTCGTTGTCGATGACGATCGGGCGGTCCGGGAGTCACTCCGCCGCTCGCTGCAGTTCAACGGCTACCAGGTCGAGACTGCCGGAGACGGCATGCAGGCCCTGGAGTCGGTGACCGCCGCCAGGCCGGACGCGATGGTGCTCGACGTGATGATGCCCCGCCTCGACGGCCTCGAGGTGTGCCGCAGGCTGCGCAGCACCGGTGACGACCTGCCGATCCTCGTGCTGACCGCACGGGACGCCGTGAGCGACCGGGTGTCCGGGCTGGACGCCGGTGCCGACGACTACCTGCCCAAGCCGTTCGCGCTGGAGGAACTGCTGGCCCGGTTGCGCGCGTTGCTGCGCAGGGCCGCCCACGACGACGACGCGGCCAAGCAGTCCGCCGCCGTGCTGAAGTTCGCCGACCTGGAGCTGGACCCGTCGACCCGTGACGTCCGCCGCGGCGAGCGTCCGATCAGCCTCACCCGCACCGAGTTCGCGCTGCTCGAGCTCCTGCTGGCGCACCCGCGCCAGGTGCTCACCCGCAGCCGCATCCTGGAGGACGTGTGGGGATACGACTTCCCGACCTCGGGCAACGCTCTCGAGGTCTACGTGGGGTACCTGCGCCGCAAGACGGAGCTGGAGGGCGAACCGAGGCTGATCCACACGGTGCGCGGGGTGGGCTACGTCCTGCGGGAGACCCCTCCGTGATCGTTGAACCACAGGGACGCCTGCAACGGGCGTCGTTGCGGGCGCGGGTCACCTGGCTTGCGGCGTTCTGCGTGGCCGGAGCCGTCGCATTGGTCTCTCTCGGTGCGTACATGGTCGTGCGCAAGAGCACGTACGACGCACTCGACGACGGTCTGCGCCAGCGTGCCGCCACGGTGGCGAACGGCACGAAGGTCACCACACCGGACGAGGTCGCGAACTACCCGGCGGCGTTCCTCGCGGCGGGCGACGTGAAGATGGGCGTGCTGCTGGCGGACCCCGGGAAGATCATCTACCCGAAGGACTCCACCCCGCCGCCCAGCGTCCAGGAGGCCTGGGACGTCGCGGACGGCGACCGGCCCGAGTTCATCTGGACCGACCACAAGACCGAGACGCGGGTCATCGCCGTCGCGTACCAGCCGGGCCAGGCGATCATCATCGCCCAGTCGATGGTGCCGCAACGGACGACGCTCGCGAAGCTCAGCGTGGTCCTGCTGCTCATCGGCGGTGCCGGCGTGCTGCTCGCGGCCATCGCGGGCACGGCAGTCGCCCGCACGAGTCTGCGGCCCGTGCAAAGACTCACCGAGGCCACCGAACGCGTCGCGAACACGGGTGACCTGACCCCGATCCCGGTCGCGGGCGACGACGAGCTGGCGCGGCTGACGCACAGCTTCAACGCGATGCTCGGTGCCGTGGCGGAGTCGCAGGAACGACAACGCCGCCTGGTCGCCGACGCCGGCCACGAGCTGCGCACGCCGTTGACGTCCATGCGCACGAATCTGGAGCTGCTGCTCGCCTCGGAACGCCCGGACGCCCCGAACCTGTCCCAGGAGGACAAGACGGAGATCCAGGCGGACGTGCGCGCCCAGATCGACGAACTGACCACGTTGATCGGTGACCTGGTCGAACTGGCCCGCGAGGACGCACCACAGGTCATCCACGAGCCGGTCGACCTGCACGAGGTGGTGGAACGGTCGCTGGACCGCGCGCGCCGCCGCGCCTCGAACGTCACGTTCGACGTGCAGCTGCAACCGTGGACACTTCTGGGTGATTCCAGTGCCCTGGAACGCGCGGTGCTGAACCTCCTCGACAACGCCGTGAAGTTCAGCCCCTCGGGTTCGGCGGTGCGGTTGCACCTCCGTCAGATGGGCGACGGCAGCGCCGTCGTGGAGGTGGCGGACGCGGGCCCCGGCATCGCGGACGCCGATCTACCTCACGTTTTCGAGCGGTTCTACCGTTCGTCCGAGGCGCGGACCCTGCCGGGCTCCGGTCTGGGACTCGCCATCGTCAAGCAGGTGGCGCAACGGCACGGCGGCACGGCCACGGCGGGCAGGGCCCCCGAGGGTGGAGCCCTGTTCACGTTGCGCCTACCCGGACGACCGTAAGGTGGGGCGTGTGAGTCATCGCGTGAACGACGATTCTTCGTCGACCTGGGAGACGACCCCTCCCTCCGGAGACGGCCCCGAACCCACGTCGCGCTTCTCGACGTCCGGTTCGCCCGCTTCGTCGTACGAGGACCGCTCGTCGCGTTCCTCCGCGTACGAGGACGACCCGGCGCCCAGGTTCCACAAGAAGAAGGCGAAGAAGAAGCAGCCGTTCTGGAAAGAGCTGCTGGTCATCTTCAGCGTGGCGCTGCTGCTGACCGTGGTCATCCAGACGTTCGTCGCGCGCGTGTTCGTCATCCCGTCGGCCTCGATGGAGACGACGCTGCACGGCTGCACGGGCTGCGTGAACGACAAGGTGCTGGTCGAGAAGATCACGTACCTGTTCAACGACCCGCGCCCCGGTGACGTCATCGTCTTCCGCGGCCCGCCGAACTGGACCGGTGGCAAGCAGCCCCCGAACTTCGTGGTCGGCACCCTGCAGGACCTCGGCTCGATGGTGAACCTCTCCGAGCCCAGCGGCACGGACTTCATCAAGCGCGTCATCGCCGTCGGCGGCCAGACCGTCGAGTGCTGCGACGAGGAGGGCCGCGTGAAGGTCGACGGCAAGCCGCTCGACGAGCCGTACCTGAACTTCGGCGGCGGCCCCCGCCAGCAGGACTCGTTCGAGAAGGTCACCGTTCCCGCGGGCACGCTGTGGGTCATGGGCGACAACCGCAACAACTCGTCGGACTCGCGCAAGCACGGCGACCCCACGCCGGCCGACGGCGCCATCCCGGTCTCGAACGTGATCGGCAAGGCCCGCGTCATCGTGATCCCGGTGGGCCGTTGGGGCTCGATCTCGGACCACAACCCGCAGACCGGCGGCAAGTAGTCGCAAAGCACGCGAAAGGGGCGAGGACCAAGTCGGTCCTCGCCCCTTTTCCGTGCGTCTCTAGCCCTTCGTGGATCCCAGCGTCAGTCCGCCCACGAACTGCCGCTGCAGCACGAAGAACACCACCAGCGTCGGCAGCGCCACGAGCAGCGAGCCGGCCGCGATCAGGTTGTTGTCGGTGAAGAACGTGCCCTTCAGGTTCTGCAACGCCGAGGTGACCGGCATCTTGTCGCCGTCCTGGATCAGCACCAACGCCCAGAGGAAGTCGTTGTAGATCCAGGTGAACTCCAGCGTCGCCAGCGCGGCGAGCACCGGCCGGCACAGCGGCAGGGTCAGCTGCCAGTACTGCCGGAACACCGAGGCCCCGTCGACCCTGGCGGCCTCGGTCAGCTCGTACGGGATGGTCTTCATGTAGTTCGACAGCACGAACGTGCAGAAGCCCATCTGGAACGCGATGTGGATCAGGATGACGCCGAGCGGCGAGTCGATCAGCGACTCGCTCTCCGACATCCACGCCGGCAGCTCGATCAGCCGGTACAGCCTCCACAGCGGCGTCACGATCACCTGCTGCGGCAACAGGTTGCCCGCGGTGAACAGCATGAGCAGCGCGATGTTGAACTTGAAGCTGAACCGCGACACCCCGAACGCCACCATGGAGCTCAGCAGCAGCGTGATGACCAGGGCCGGCACGGTGATCAGGAACGTGTTCCAGTAGAAGTGCGGCAGGTCGCCGATCTCCCACGCCTTCGCGAAGTTCTCGAACGTCAGCGACTTCGCGATGGAGAAGTAGCCGTTGACCGACGTGTCCTCGTACGTCCGCAGCGACGCGTAGACCGCCCACAGCAGAGGTGCCAGCGTCATCAGGCACGTCAGGACGAGGAAGACGTGCAGCGCGATGCGGGCCGGCGTGATCGGCCTGGTCTTCTTCACCGGCACCGAAGGCCGTTCCAGCGTGGCCGTCACGTCCGGTTCTCCTTGCTGAACACCTGGTACAGGTACGGGATGATGACGCCGAGCGAGATCGTCAGGAGGATCACCGCGACCGCGGAACCGCGGCCGATGCGCGAAGCCTCACCGATGATGTTGTCGGTCACCAGCACCGACAGCAGCTCCAGGCCGTTGCGTCCCTTGTTGATGACGTACACGATGTCGAACGCCCGCAGCGCCTCGATCACCGTCACCACGGCGACCACGATGTTCACCGGTTTCATCACCGGGAAGGTGACGCGGAAGAACGTCTGCGAGGCCGAGGCGCCGTCGAGTGACGCGGCTTCCTTCAGTGCCGGGTCCACCGACTTCAGGCCCGCCAAGTACAGCAGCATGATGTAGCCGGTGTGCCGCCACGCCGCCGCGACCATCACCGCGTACAGGTTGATGTCCGAGTCGCCGATCCAGTCGACCGGCTCGTCGAGGCCCAGCACCGAGTTCAGCAGTCCGCCGTCCGGCGTGTAGATCAGCTGCCAGATGAACCCGACCAGCGCTAGCGACAGCACCATCGGCATGTACAGCGCCGACTGGTAGATCCGGCTGAACCGGAGTTCGCGGTCCAGCAGCACGGCGAGCAGCAGACCCACCGAGGTCGGCACGATCAGCAGGAACAGCAACCAGATCAGGTTGTGCTGCACCGCCGGCCAGAACCGCGGGTACTCGGTGAAGATCTCGACGTAGTTCCCGACACCGATCCACTCGATGTCCTCGAAGCCGCCGATGCCGTTCCACCTGCTGAACGACAACGCGACCGAGCCCAGCGCCGGGATCCACACGAACAGCAGGTGCACGAACGCGGGGATGCCGAGCATGAGCGCCAGCACGAGCTTGTCCGTGCCGGCGAGGGCCGTGGCACGCTTTCCACGCCGACGAGGCGGCGACCCGTCGGGGGTCACCGCCTTCGGCTTCTCCTGCAACGCGGTCACTTGAAGATGTTCTTCGCCTGGTCAGCCATGCCCTTGAGCACGGAGTCGACGCTGTTCGGGTCCTTGATGAACGCGATGAGACCGTTGGTGGCCGCCTCGCTCGCGAAGGCCGGGTCGGTGTCGCGGTCGAGGAACTGCGTGATGTGCTTGGCGCCCTTGATGACCTCGGCCGCCTTCTTCTGCAGCGAGTTGTAGCCGGAGGTGTCCGCCTTCTGGTTGGTCGCGACCACGGACGAGTCGGACTTCAGGTAGGTGAGCTGCGGCTCGGCCGTCGACAGGTACTCGAGCAGCTTGAGCGCGCCCTCGGAGTTGCCGGGCTTCTTCGCCATCATGTAGCCGTCGATCGGCGCCTCGACCGTGTCGGTGCCGTGCGCCGGGTTGATCTCCGGGAACGGGAAGAAGTCGAGGTCGTCCTTCTCGGCGTCCGGGAACTGCTGGCCGAGGAACGAGCCCAGCAGGTACATGCCGGACTTCTTCTGCTGCAACGACTGCGCGGCTTCCTGCCACTCGCGGCCGAGCGCGTTCTCCTGGTGGAACGGCAGCAGCCGCTTCCAGGTGTCGAACACGTCCTTGACCCGCTTGTCCTGCCAGTCCTCCTTGCCCGCCAGCAGGTCCACGTGGAACTGGTAGCCGTTGGTGCGGAAGTTCAGCTGGTCGAACGTGCCCATGGCCGGCCAGCCCTGCTTCTGCGCGAAGGCGATCGGGTTCAGGCCGTCGGACTGCATCTTCGTGGAGAGCGCGACGAGCTCGTCGAGCGTCTTCGGGATCGCGTAACCGCGCTCCTGCCACACGCTCTTGCGGTAGAACATGCCCCACGGGTACTGCGTGAACGGCACGAAGTACTGCTTGCCGTCCGAGCCCGTCGACGCCTGCTTGAGCGCGTCGGAGTAGTTGCCCCCGACCTTGCCCCACAGGTCGCTCAGGTCGCCGGTGAGGCCCTGGTCCGCGAAGAACCGCATGCGGTAGCCGGCGAACCACGCGAGCACGTCGTCCGGCTTGCCCTGCAGGTAGTTGTTGATCTGTTCCTGGTACTGCTCGTGCTGCTTGGTGTTGATCGTGACCGACAGGCCGCCGGACTGACCCTCGAAGCCCTTGAGCGCGGCCGTGATCGCGTCCTTCGGCACCTGGTCGGACAGGTTGTTGCCGAAGGTGACGACCTTCGAGTCACCGCCCGAGCCCGAACCACCGCCACACGCTGAGAGAAGACCGCCGGTAGCGGCGACGCCCGCACCGGCCAGCATGACTCGCAGCATCGTTCGCCGACCGAAGTGCGGTAACGGAGTGGAACCAGGCGTGTGCAGAACCATCATCGCTCCTACAGGTGACACTCGCACGTGCGAACCGAACAGGACTCCAACAAAGTTGCGCATAATGTGGTCCCAGGCACACAGCCTGTCAAGTCCCGTTACGGAGCTGTTAAACCAGTGCACAGCCGCGTGCGGCGTCATTTCCCGGTACTTGTCCCGGTCGTAGGCCGAACAGACCCCAACGCGAAGTTGTGTTTGCTTGTGTTGACGTTGGGGGTTGTTGTCGGCCACGCTTGCGCTCGTGACGACATGGCCCACAGACCTGCCCGGCCTCGGCTGGGGGGCTGACTACAACCCCGAGCAGTGGCCCGAACACGTGTGGGCCGAGGACGTCGAGCTCATGCGGCGCGCCGGGGTGACCATGGTCAGCCTGGGCATCTTCAGCTGGGCGAAGATCGAGGTCAGCAAGGGCGAGTACCGGTTCGAGTGGCTCGACCGCGTGATGGACCTGCTGCACGCCGGCGGCATCCGCGTCGACCTCGCGACCGCGACCGCCGCGCCCCCGCCGTGGCTCACCACCGAGTACCCCGAGATGCTGCCCGTCCGCGCGGACGGCGTGCGGCTCTCGCACGGCTCACGGCAGGCGTACTGCCCGTCGTCGCCCATCTACCGCGACCGGGCGACCGCACTCGCGGCCGAGATGGCCTCGCACTACCGCGACCACCCCGCGCTCGCCGCGTGGCACGTCGGCAACGAGTACGCGTGCCACGTGAAGCGCTGCTACTGCGACACGTGCGCCGCGTCGTTCCGCGAGTGGCTGTCGAGCCGCTACACGCTCGACCAGCTCAACGACGCGTGGTCCACGGCGTTCTGGAGCCAGGGCTACACCGACTTCGCGCAGGTCCTGCCGCCGCGCGTGACTCCGACGTTCTCGAACCCGGCGCACGTGCTGGACTACGACAGGTTCTCCGACGACGCGATCCTCGAGCTGTACAAGGCCGAGCGCGACGTGCTGCGCATGATCACGCCCGGCGTGCCGGTCACCACGAACTTCATGGTCAACTGGACGTTCGGCGACCTCGACTACTGGAAGTGGGCCCGCGAGGTCGACTTCGTCTCGAACGACCACTACACCGAGGCCCAGTCGCCGGACCGGCACATCGAGCTCGCGATGTCCGCGGACCTCGTGCGCGGCCTCGCCGGCGGCAAGCCGTGGCTGCTGATGGAGAACTCGACGTCGGCGGTGAACTGGCAGCGGCGCAACATCGCCAAGCTGCCGGGGGAGCAGCGGCGGCACTCGTTCCAGAACATCGCGCGCGGCGCGGACGGCACGTTGTTCTTCCAGTGGCGGCAGTCGCGCGGTGGCAGCGAGCGCTACCACTCGGCGATGGTCCCGCACGCCGGCACGGACACCAAGGTGTACCGGGAGGTCTGCGAGGTCGGCGCCGAGTACGCGAAGCTCGCCGGCGTCGTGGGCTCCACTGTGGACGCCTCCGTCGCGGTCCTGTTCGACTTCCAGTCCGGCTGGGCGCTGCGCCAGGAGGCCCACCCGACCAACGACTTCGACTACTGGCAGCACGTCCTCGGCTACTACAAGGCGCTCTGGCAGGCCGGTGTCACCGTCGACTTCGTGGCACCGGGCACGAACCTCTCGAAGTACTCGCTGGTGATCGTGCCGGCGTTCTACGCGGTGTCCGACGCGCACGCGGCCGTGATCGCCGACTACGTGGCGGGCGGCGGACACGTCGTGGTCACGTACCTGTCCGGTGTGGCCGACCAGTACACGCGAGTGCGACTGGGCGGATACCCCGGCGCGTTCCGCGACGTGCTGGGCGTGTGGTCCGAGGAGTTCTACCCGCTGCGCGAGGACGAGACGGTCTCGCTGACCGACGGCTCGACCGCCTCGTTGTGGACGGAGCACCTGCACACGCGCACCGCTGACACCGTTGTCTCCTATGCCGACGGGCCGCTGCCCGGCGTCGCGGCGGTGACGCGCAACGCGTTCGGCAACGGTGTCGCCTGGTACGTGGCGTGCGATCTCGACGAGGGCGGTCTCGGCCGAACGGTGGAAAACGCGCTTTCCGGTGCGGGCGTGCCGGTGTCGCCTTCTGAGATCGAGCTCGTGCGGCGCAAAGGCGACGTATCGTTCCTCTTCGCCGTCAACCACACCGGCACCGACGTGCAGATCGAGGCGTCCGGTGTCGACGTGTTGTCCGGCACGCAGGTCTCCGGACGCCTCACCGTGCGCGCCGGGGACGTAGTCGTCCTCAGGGAAGAGGTGTGAGGTGCTGGCACGTCAGCGGCAGGCGGTAATCATCGAAGAGGTCCGTCGTACGGGAGCGGTGCGCGTCAGCGACCTCGTCGTGCGGCTCGGCGTCTCGGACATGACCGTGCGCCGCGACCTCGACGTGCTCGCCGCACGCGGCCTGGTGGAGAAGGTCTACGGCGGCGCGACGTCCGTCGTCGGGCGCTCGACCGACGAGCCCGGTTTCGAGGCCAAGTCGGTGCGGCAGCTGCCCGAGAAGGAGGCGATCGCGGCCGCGGCCGCGGGCCTCGTGCGCCCCGGCACCGCCATCGGCCTGTCCGCCGGCACGACGACGTGGACGTTGGCGCGGTTCCTGGACGACATCCCGGACCTGACCGTCGTCACGAACTCCATCCGCGTCGCGGACGTGCTGCAGCAGAGCGGGCGCACCGACCGCACGGTCGTGCTGACCGGCGGCGTGCGCACGCCGTCCGACGCGCTGGTAGGCCCCGTGGCCGTCCAGGCGTTGCGATCGCTGCACCTGGACGTGGTGTTCCTGGGCGTGCACGGCATGGCCGAGCGCTCCGGCTTCACGACCCCGAACCTCAACGAGAGCGAGACGGACCGCGCGCTCGTCGACGCGGCAGGACGCGTCGTCGTGGTCGCGGACCACGAGAAGTGGGGCACGGTCGGCATTTCCACGATCGCGGACCTCGACGAGGCACACGTCCTGGTGACGGACGAGGGTTTGCCGGACGACGCACGGGCGATCCTGTCCGAGCAGGTCGGCGAGTTGGTGTTGGCTCATGTACCGGGAAGTGACGAGGAGTTGGCGTGAGGCGTACCGCGGGGAAGCTGGCGGACGGCCGGGAGATCATCTACTTCGACGACAGCGCTGAGGCGCCACCGCGAGTCGCGGTGGACACCCGGGACCTCCCCGAGACCCAGCCGATGTCCGAAGTCCGGCTGGACCCGTTGACCCGCGAGTGGGTCGCCATGGCGGCTCATCGCCAGACGCGCACGTACAAGCCGCCGGCGGACCTGTGCCCGCTGTGCCCGTCGACGCCGGGCCGGCCCACGGAGGTCCCCGAGGCCGACTACGACGTCGTGGTGTTCGAGAACAGGTTCCCCTCGCTGGCGCAGAACGTGCCGGACGTGGAGTCCACTGTGGATGGTGAACCGCTGTTCGCGCGCGCACCGGGCCGCGGGCGGTGCGAGGTCGTGTGCTTCACGTCGGACCACAACAAGTCGTTCGGCGAGCTCTCCGAGTCACGCGTGCGCACCGTCGTGGACGCCTGGGCGGACCGCGTCGCCTACTTGTCAACGTTGCCAGGGGTCGAGCAGGTCTTCCCGTTCGAGAACCGCGGCGAAGAGATCGGCGTGACGCTCTCGCACCCGCACGGCCAGATCTACGCCTACCCGTTCGTGACACCTCGTACCGAACGCATGCTCAACGCGGCTCTGGACTACTACGCCGAGCACGGGCGCCCGTTGTTCGGCGACGTGCTGGAGGCAGAACTACGCGCGGGCGCGCGCGTGATCGACGAATCCCCGCACTGGGTCGCCTTCGTGCCCGCCGCCGCCCGCTGGCCGGTCGAGGTCGTGCTGGCGCCACGGCGCCAGGTACCGGACATCGCCGCACTGTCCTCTGTGGAGCGTGACGACTTCGCGTCGCTCTACCTGAAGGTGCTGCACCGGCTGGACGCGCTCTACGACCGCCCGCTGCCCTACATCGCGGCCTGGCACCAGGCGCCGGTCAACGCGGGCCGCGACGAGATGTGGCTGCACCTGCAGGTCTTCTCGGTGCTCAGGACGAAGGACAAGCTCAAGTACCTCGCGGGCTCGGAGTCCGGTGAGGCCGTGTGGATCAACGACGTGACGCCCGAGCAGATCGCCGAGCGGCTCCGGGGAACACACAACTAGCTCCCAGGCTGGTCTAAGGGTTCTCTCAGGACGAGCCGAGAGACTGTGCCCATGACCGAGAGCAACAAGCCAGCGCCGCAGCCGGAAGAGTCCAACTCCGTCCCGGCGAGCGCCGGTCAGACAGACTCCGGCGCACGGGAGCAGGGCCCGTCGCTGCCGGATCCCGGCCAGCCGGATCCTTTGCAGGGGGGATCCGGCCAGGCTGGGGCTACTCACGCTCCTGCCGGCCTGGGCGACGTGCCCGCCTCTTTCACTTCGGCCCAGCCGCAGGTGCCCTCACCTGGCGCGGGCCAGACGCAGCTCGGCGGGCCCGGACCCGGCCAGCAGCTTCCTCCATCAGGGTCCGGCCAACCTCACCCGCTCGGCCTCGGCGCCACGACCGCGCAGTTCGGCGCGGAACCGGGCCCCTTCGGCGGACCGCAGCCCGGTCCGCACACGGGTCCTCAGACGGGTCAGTACTACCTCCCGCCCGGCTACCAGCCGCCGCCCGTCCCACCGCAGTCCAAGGGCCGCGGGAAGGTCGTGGCGGGCGTCGCGGCACTCGTGCTGCTCGTGGGCGGGCTCTCCGGTGGCCTCGGCGGCTATCTGGGCTACAACTTCGCGAACGACTCGTCGTCCGTCAGTTCCCTAGACACGCCCCGCCCGGCCTCGCAGACCTCGAACGCACCCGCGGGTTCGGTCGAGGACGTGGCGAACCGGCTGCTGCCGTCCGTCGTCCAGATCCAGGTCACGACGCGGTCCGGCTCCGGCGAGGGCTCCGGGTTCATCATCTCCGGCAACGGCCAGATCGTGACGAACAACCACGTCATCGAGGGCGCTGCCTCCGGCGGCGAGATCAAGGTCGTCTTCCAGGACGGCAGGACGGCGTCCGCCAAGATCCTCGGCCGTGACCCGAGCTCCGACATCGCCGTCATCCAGGCCGACGGCGTCTCGAACCTCCCGGTCGTGCAGCTCGGCAACTCCGGCGACATGAGGACCGGCCAGGCCGTCGTCGCGATCGGCTCGCCGTTCGAACTGTCCGGCACCGTCACCTCCGGCATCGTCAGCTCGGTGAACCGCCCGGTCTCCGCGGGAGGCGACCGCACCTCGCAGGCGACCGTCCTCAACGCCATCCAGACCGACGCCGCGATCAACCCCGGCAACTCGGGCGGCCCCCTCGTCAACATGCAGGGCCAGGTCGTCGGCATCAACTCCGCGATCTACAGCCCCAGCCAGGGCCAGGGCCAGGCCGGTTCCGTCGGCATCGGCTTCGCGATCCCGATGGACCAGGCCCGCCGCACGATCGACGAGATCGTGAAGAGCGGCAAGCCCAGGCAGACCGTGCTCGGCGTGAAGGTCGAGTCGACCGAGCAGGGCGCCCGCATCTCCGAGATCACCTCCGGCGGTGCCGCGGAGAAGGCCGGGCTCAAGGCCGGCGACGTGATCACGAAGTTCGGTGACCGCCGCATCGACGAGTCGGACACGCTGGTGGCCGCCGTGCGGTCCAAGGCTCCCGGCGACAAGGTCACGATCACGCTGTCCGACAACAGGACGGTGGAAGCCACCCTCGACGGTGTCGAGGTGGGATAGGTCGGGGGACGCTCGGTTTCCGGCAACCGCCGCCCGCCGGAAACCGAGCGTGACGACCCCGGAGAGGCCTCTGGCTGTGCGCACCTGCCCCGCACACAGGCAGAGGCCTCTTCTTACGTCCTCGTGACAGATGCGGGCCGGGCCGGCGTTCGTGGCTTAGCGTGGTGACGTGGTGGAACGGGTCCTGGTCGTCGACGACGACACGACGGTGCGCGACGTGGTGCGCCGCTACCTCGAACACGCCGGGTACGAGGTCGAGCTCGCCGGTGACGGGGAGCAGGCGCTGCGGCTGGTGGCCGCGAACGAGCCGGACATCGTGGTGCTGGACCTGATGTTGCCCGGCATCGACGGGCTCGAGGTGTGCCGGCGCATCCGGGAACGCGGCAGCACACCCGTCGTCATGCTGACGGCGCTGGGCGAGGAGGAAGACCGCATCGCCGGGCTTCAAATCGGTGCGGACGACTACGTCACGAAGCCCTTCAGCCCGCGTGAGCTAGCGTTGCGCGTCTCGTCGGTGCTGCGGCGCGCGCATCGGGCCTACGAGCCGCGGGTGGTGCGGGACGGGAACCTCGTGCTGGACGTGGCCGCGCACACCGCGACGCTCGACGGGCAGCCGTTGCAGCTCACGACCCGCGAGTTCGACCTGCTGGCGTTCTTCATCGGCAACGCGGGCAAGGCGTTCGGGCGCGCGGAGCTGCTGGAACGGGTGTGGGGCTGGCAGTTCGGCGACCAGTCGACCGTGACCGTCCACGTGCGACGGTTGCGCGAGAAGATCGAGGAAGACCCTGCGAAGCCCCGGCGGCTGAGCACGGTGTGGGGCGTCGGCTACAGGTATGACCCGTGTTCGATCGACTGAGCCGCGTCTCCCTGACCACCGCGATGACCGTCATGGTCATCGTGCCGGTGGTGGCGACCATCGCCGGCGTGCTGGTGGTCAGCGGGTTCATGTTCACGCCGATGCTCAACGCCACGCTCATGGCGTGCGTGCTGGTCGGGGTGGTCACGGTGCCGTTCTCGATCATGCTGGGCCGGGCGATCGCGCGGCGCACCATGTGGGAGCGCGAGGCCGAGGCGGCGCGGCGGCAGCTGGTGGCGTGGATCAGCCACGACCTGCGGACGCCGCTGGCCGGCATCCGGGCGATGACCGAGGCGCTGGAGGACGGGGTCGTCTCCGAGCCGGGTGAGGTCGCCGTCTACGCCAAGCAGATCGCCCTGGAGGCCGACCACCTCTCGAAGCTGGTGGACGATCTGTTCCAGCTCTCACGGATCACCGCGGGCGCCTTGAACCTGCCGATGCACGACGTGGCTCTGGCCGACGTGGTCAGCGACGTGGTCGCGGCCTCCCGCCCGGTCGCCGCGCGCGAGGGCGTCGAGCTGCGCGCCGATGCTCGCGCGTGGCCGGTCGTGAAGGGCTCCGATCCGGAACTGATGCGTGTCGTGCGCAACCTTGTGTCCAACGCCATTCGCCACACACCGGAGGGCGGCTCGGTCGCCGTCCAGGTCGATGTGGACGGACCCGAAGCGGTGGTGCGGGTGGACGACGCGTGCGGCGGCATACCCGATGACGTGCTGCCACAGGTCTTCGACGTGGGATTCCGCGGCTCGTCCGCACGCAATCCCTCCGGTGCCGGACTGGGTCTTTCCATCGCGCGAGGCCTCGTCGACGCGCACCACGGACGGATCGGCGTCCAGAACCACGGTCCTGGCTGCCGCTTCGAAGTCAGACTCCCGCTACGGTGATCGGTATGGAACGCAGCGCGCAGCGCCTTGGCCGCGCTTTGGTCGTGATCGTGGACGACCGGGTGGCGCACGGCGAGCAGGACGACAACTCCGGGCCTCTCGTCACCGAACTCCTGGAAGAAGTGGGCTTCATCGTCGACGGCACCGTCGCGGTCGAGGGTGAGGTGGTCGACATCCGGGCCGCTCTCAACACGGCCGTCATCGGTGGCGTCGACCTCGTGGTCACGGTGGGCGGCACAGGCGTGTCCCCGCGAGACGTCACACCCGACGCCACGCAGGGCGTGCTCGACCGCCCGATCCACGGCATCGCGGAGGCCCTCCGGGCGTCCGGGCTGGCCGCGGGCGCGGTCGACGCGGGCATCTCGCGCGGCCTCGCCGGCGTCTCCGGCAGCACGCTCGTCGTGAACCTCGCGGGCTCACGCTCCGCGGTCCGCGACGGCATGGCGACGCTGTCGGCTCTGGTGCCCTACGTGATCGAACAGCTGAGCGGTCTTGACGAAGAGTGATTCGCCGAAGCCGGCCGACGACGACGCCGCAGCGCGTCGTCGCCGGTTGGCCGAGGTGTTCGGCGACGTGCTCCCGGAGACGACGTCGGACGAGCGCGGTGGCGGGGGTTCCCCGGACGACCGCGAGGCCTGGTACCGCGAGAACAGGCCGCCGCACCACGGCGGCTGACGCGGGTGGGGCGGGTGCCGTCGCCTTCGGGCTCTGCCGGTGCTCGACGTGCGAGTTGTGCTGGCGCGCCTGCCGCCGCACCACGGCGGGTAGCGCGGTGGTGGCGAACGTCGCCTTCGGGCTCTGCCGTCGGCTGACAGACGCATCGTCGCCGGGCTGATGTTGCCGAACGTCTGAGCGTGCGGCCGGTCTCCAGGTCGCCGCGGTCCTTTGGCCTTCGGCTTCGCCGTTGGGGCCTCAAGACTGGGGCGCGGCGAGGCTGCCTGTGTTCACGTAGAGCTGTGCCAACGCACCCGTGGTGAGCGCTGCTCGGCCTTCGGGCCCTACCGGTGCGGCTTGCGTCCGCCGACCTGTCTGGATCTTGGCTTTCGCGGGTGCGGCTCAACAGCCCGGCCGCGCCACGGGTGGGCTGTATTTGCTGGACGCCGGAGCGCGAGGTGGTTCAACACAGCCGCGTCGCGAAACCGCTCGGACCGTCGTCGGCCATGGCCGCAGGGCCAGGACAAAGCGCGCGGTGGTGCGACGGCTGCGCGCTTCGTCTCGGCGGGGACGGGTGGAGATCAGATCGCGGGACCGCGGCGGTCCGGTGCGGTGTTCTGCACCGTGGTGGTGGGCTGCTGCTGAGCGGCGAGCAGATCGCGGATCTCGATCAGCAACTCGACGTTCGTCGGCTCGGACGGGCCGGCCTCCTCGCCCCTCTTGCGGCGTTCCTGGATCTTCTGGATCGGCAGCACCAGGACGAAGTAGACGACAGCGGCCACGATCACGAAGTTGATCGTGGCGTTGATGACGTTGCTGAAGTCGAGGTACGTGTCCTCCTTGCCTTCACGCAGTTGGATGCCGAGGCCCTTCGTCTCGGTGCTGCCGAGCGAGGAGATGAGCGGCTTGATGAGGCTCGTGGTGAACGCGGTGACGATCGCGGTGAACGCCGTGCCGATGACCACGGCCACAGCCAGGTCGACGACGTTCCCACGCATCAGAAAGTCTTTGAATCCCTTCAGCATCAGCGGAGAGTAACGGCTAATGAATGATCCAGTGACATCGCGGCCACACGAGTTGCATTAAGTCTCGGCAACGTGAGCACGACGACTTCGCCGCGTGTCTCGCGCACCGCCGCGTTCTCCGCGAGCACCTCGCCGGACGACGACACGACGTCGACCCGGCTGCCCAGCCGCACCACCTCGGCGAGGCCCTGGTCAGCCACCCGCACGGCGACTGAGGCCTGCTCCTCCGAGGTGCTCGCTAGGTCGAAGTCCGTCAACGGGACGCCTGCGCGTGTGGGGGACGCCAGCGGTCTGCCCACCAGTTCGGTGGAATCGGGAAAGGTCCCCGGTACGGGTGAGGCCAACGAGACCAGCCGGAGGTCGGCGGCGGACAACGACACGCCTGCCGGTAGATCCCGTGCCGCGACCACGGCCGGATGGCCCACGTCGGGCCAGAAGAACGTCGACACCGCCATCAGCGCCAGGCCCAGAGCCAGAAAACGGCGCCACGCAACGGAAGGGCGGCGGCGGGACAGGGTGCGGACTCGGTCCAGGGCGGTCGCGGAAAGGGTCATGCCTCCGACCGTAGGGCGGTCGGAGGCAGGGTGGACGGGGCTGAGCGCAAGTTGTGGACAACTCGCGATCTTCAGGACGCGGCGGCCGCCGGAGCGCTCGTCGAGGACTTCGAGTCCGATGAGGACTTCGTGTCCGACGACTTCTTCTCGGCCGGCTTCGCATCCGTTGAGGACGTCGTGGTGGCCGCGCTCGTGGACGAGCCCGACCGGCTGTCCGTGCGGTAGAAACCGCTGCCCTTGAAGACGACGCCGACGGCGCCGAAGAGCTTGCGCAGCTTGCCCGAGCACTCGGGGCACTCGGTGAGGGAGGAGTCGCTGAACGACTGCACAGCCTCGAACCGGTGCTCACACGCGGTGCAGGCGTACTGGTACGTAGGCACTGGGTCTGCTCCTAGCTCTGGCACTCGACCTTTGTGAGTGCCAACACGATTTTCGCTCAGGACCTTCCCGGAGCGCAAACACCCCAGGTCAATGTCACAGCCACCGGAGGCCCACCGAGGGGGTCAGCACGCCGTTCATCCTCACGTCATGAGGCTCGCCCGGCACCTCGGCGAGCACCTCGCTGTCCCGCACGACGCCGATCAGCGGGGCGTTGACCAGCGGCAACGAGCGATCGTAGTGGCCCTGCCCCTTCCCGATCCGCACCCCGTCCACCGACACGGCCAACGCGGGCACGAGCACCAGCGATGCTCCAGCGATCGCCGAGGCGCCGAGCCGGGGGCCGGTGGGTTCGAGCAGCTTGAACCCGGCGGGCGCGAGTGCGGACGGGCCGTCGTGCACCGCCCAGTCCAGCGGCGAGTCGCCCGTCACGATCGGGAGCAGCACCCGGCACCGCAGCCCGTCGAGCCACGACGCGTTTCCGGGCTCCGATCCGACCGGCAGGAACGCGCACACCGTCTGATCAGGCGTGACGTCCAGGGCGGCGACGTGCGCGGCCAGCGCGGCGGCTTCCAGGGCGCGCACTTCGGCCGGCAGGGAGCGCCGTGAGGCCAGCAACCGTGAACGCAACGTGGCCTTACGGTCACGAAGATCGGACGTCATGATGGGTATCCCCCGGTATGTCGTTAGCATCGCAGCCCATGAGCAGCGCCTTCCACACCGCTATCGTGCCCGCGGCCGGTCTGGGCACCCGTTTCCTCCCCACCACCAAAGCCGTGCCGAAGGAACTGCTGCCCCTCGTCGACACCCCCGCCATCGAGTACGTGGCGCGCGAGGCGGCCGAGGCAGGCGCGAAGAAGCTGGTCATCGTGACGTCGCCGGACAAGGCGGCGGTCGCGAACTACTTCGACGCGAACCCCGAACTCGAGGAGACGCTGGCCGCGCGCGGCAAGGCCGACCTCGTCGAGAAGATCCAGCGCGCTCCCAAGCTGATCAAGGCGGAGACCGCGATCCAGGAGCAGGCACTCGGCCTGGGCCACGCCGTCGGTTGTGCCGAGGGCAACCTGACCGGCGAGGACGAGGCCGTCGCGGTGCTGCTGCCCGACGACATCATCCTGCCGACCGGCGCCCTGAAGAAGATGGCGGAGGTCCGCCAGGAGAAGGGCGGCAGCGTCCTGCTGGCGTTCGACATCCCGCGTGAGCAGATCTCCGCTTACGGCGTGTTCGACGTCCGCGACACCGGCAACGACGACGTCAAGCAGGTCGTCGGCATGGTCGAGAAGCCGAAGCCGGAGGACGCCCCGTCGACGTTCGCGGCCGCCGGGCGCTACCTCCTCGACCGGGCGATCTTCGACGCGCTCAAGCGCATCACGCCCGGCGCGGGCGGCGAGCTGCAGCTCACCGACGCCATCGCGCTGCTGATCAACGAGGGTCACCCGGTGCACGTCGTGGTCCACCGCGGCGGGCGACACGATCTTGGTAATCCCGCCGGATTCCTGCGGGCTGCGGTTGACTTCGCACTCAACACCCCGGAGTACGGACCCGATCTGCGTGAGTGGTTGCGGGAACGCCTCGACAACTCCTGAGCGCGAGGACCAATCACATGAGGTCAGTGGACGAGCAGCTCGCTCGGGTGATCGCGGCCGCGGTGCGGCCCGCACCCGTGCGGGTGGCGATCTCGGAGTCGCAGGGCCTGCTCTGCGCCGAGGAGGTCGTGGCGGAACGCGCGTTGCCCGGCTTCGACCAGGCCGCCGTGGACGGCTACGCGGTGCGCAGCGTCGACGTGTCCGGTGCGAACGCGAGCCCGGTGCAGCTGCCGGTCGTGGGCGAGATCCCGGCCGGCTCGCGCCAGCCGCGCAGACTGCAGCCCGGCCAGGCCGTGCGGATCGCGACCGGCGCTCCGCTGCCCACGCTCGCCGACGCGGTCGTGCCGCTCGGGTACACCGACGGCCACCAGGCCAAGGTGACGGTCAACCGGAGCGTGCCGTCCGCCGGGTTCGTCCGCCGCACCGGCGAGGACGTGCAGACCGGCGACGTCGCCGTGCGCCGCGGCGCGTCCATCGGTGCTGCTCAGGTGGGTCTGCTGGCCGCCGTGGGACGCAACAAGGTGCTCGTGCACCCACGTCCGCGCGTGTCCGTGATCTCGCTCGGTGAGGAGCTCGTCGACGTCGACCGCACGCCCGGCCAGGGCCAGGTCTACGACGTGAACTCGTACGCACTGGCCGCCGCCGCACGCGACGCGGGCGCCGAGGTCAGCCGGGTCGGCATCATGTCGGCCGACCCGCGCCGGCTGCGCGAGGTGATCGAGGGCAGGCTGCTGCTCTCCGAGATCGTCGTCATCGCCGGTGGCGTCGGCGGCACGGTCGGCGACGAGGTCAGGGCCGCGATCACGGACCTGGGCGACATGGACGTCACCCGCGTCGGCATGCACCCCGGCTCCGCGCAGGGCTTCGGCCGGCTGGGCCCGGACGCCGTGCCGACGTTCCTGCTGCCCGCGAACCCGATGAGCGCGCTCGTCGTGTTCGAGGTGCTGGTCAGGCCCCTGATCAGGGCCGCGCTGGGCAAGAAGAACCCGTACCGCCGCGCCGTCAGCGCACGCCTGCTGTCGCCGCTGCAGTCGACCAAGGGCCGCCGGGGCTTCCTGCGCGGTCAGCTGCTGCGCGACGCGGACAACGGCGAGTACCTGGTGCAGCCGCTCGGCACGTCCGGGTCGCACCTGCTCGCGTCACTGGCCGAGGCCAACTGCCTGATCATGGTCGACGAGGACGTCACGGAGGTCTCCGTCGGCCAAGAGGTGCTGGTCAGCTTCCTTGCGCAGCGTGGATGAGCGTTTTCGCCGATCTGGGCAGACACCCCGGCTGGCCGGTCCGGCTGGGGCCTCTCCAGGTGCGCGCGGGAACCGTCGAGCTGCGCGGGCCGAGGCTCTTCGACGGCGGTAAGTGGTCGAGGCTGCGCATCCGCGACCGCGCCTACCTCGAACAATGGGAACCGACCGCGCAGGAGGGCTGGGACGAGCGCAACGCGACGCTGTCCTGGCCCGCGCAGTGGTCGTCGTTGCGCGGCATGGCCCGCCGCGGCACCACGCTGCCGTTCATGATCTTGGTGGACGGCGAGGTCGCCGGTCAGATCACCGTCGGCAACATCGTGCGCGGCTCGTTGCTGTCGGCGTGGATCGGCTATTGGGTAGCCGCCGATCGGGCGGGAGGCGGCGTCGCAACGGCGGCCGTGGCGTTGCTCACGGACCACGCTTTCCGCGACGCTGGTCTGCACCGGCTCGAAGCCACCGTCCGCCCCGAGAACGGCGCCTCGATCCGCGTGCTCACGAAGTCCGGGTACCGCGAGGAAGGCCTCTTCAAGCGTTATCTGGATGTTGCCGGGCAGTGGCGCGACCACCTCTGCTTCGCGCTCACGACCGAAGAGGTCCCGGATGGCCTAGTGCGCCGTTTGGTCGCACGCGGAGAGGCCCGTCTTCCCTGACGTCCGCTTCCGTTTGCCCTAATCACTTCACCCAAAAGTGGGTGATAGACCACACTTTCGTACGCACCGAGTTCGGCGTGCCTCCGAGACAGGTGTGACTGTTGTGACTAGCGTGGTTGACAGCACCACGCGTGGGCCGGGGGAGGTGAACGGGGAATGCCGAGTTCGCTGATCATCGTTGCGCTGGTCGTCGCCTGGCTCGTGGTCCTCGTCCCCATGATGGCCCGCAAGCGCCAGGAGAGTGCGCGCAGCGTGGGGGAGGAGTACGACGCCATGCCGGACGCCGAGTACGACGACATCCACGACATCGACGACGACTACTTCGACGAGGAGGAGTACGTCGAGCGCCCGTTCCGGCGTGGCCGTGGTGGCTACGACCCGGAAGCCGCCGTTCTGGTGGCACAGGCCAAGTACGCGTTCCGCCGCAGAGTGGTGGCGTTCCTGCTGGTCGCCGCCGTGGTGTCGGGAATCGTCGCCGGAGTGTTCTTCACGAAGCTCTGGTACGGCCACGCCGCGCTCGACCTGCTGCTCGTCGGCTACCTCACGTACCTGCGCCGCCAGGTGCGGATCGAGGAGGAGATCCGCGCCCGGCGGCTCGCCCGCCTGCAGCAGGTGCGCCGCCGCCGCGAGACGGGCCCGCAGCACCAGGAGATCGCGGCCGCCGCCGAGATCCCGCAGCAGGTCGGCGCCGAGGACTCCGAGACCACCCAGGTCGAGGTCGTCGACGACAGGCCCGCACTGCCACCGCTGCCGCGCTTCGAACACCGCGTGCTCCCGGGCACCATCCCGGTCGACTCCGACGACGAGGACCCGGTCTTCGTCGAGTTAGAGGGACTGGAGTCGCTGCGGTACCGAGGTGCTGTCGGGGCGTAGGAGGGGGTGGTGAAACACCCCTTCTGGGACTGCTATAGTTCTCTCGTAACACCGCAAGGGGCTGTAGCACAGTTGGTAGCGCGTCTCGTTCGCATCGAGAAGGTCAGGGGTTCGATTCCCCTCAGCTCCACGTAAGAAGAGAGCCGGTGGTCATAGCGACCATCGGCTCTCTTCTTTTGCGTGGTCAGTAACTCGTTCGGCAGTTGCTGCGATGATGGATATCTTGGGCGCGTGAACAATCTTGGGGGATTGAAAGCTGTATTCGTCGTGGCGGTGGCACTCGCCGTCGCCGGTTGCTCGCCGGGGTCGGGAGACCAGCGGGCGGCGACGATGCAGGAGAAGCACTTCGACGTCACGGGCTGGGGCGGGCTGAAGCCCGGAATGTCCAAAAAGGACGCACTGGCCACCGGCGAGCTCGGTGCGACCGCCGCCGGGAAGACCGGCGACTGCGAGGACTACCGCTACCAGGGCGCGCCGGCGCCGGATGCGAAGCAACTCGCGGAAGACGCCGAGATCGAGCAGAAGTACGAGGCAGCGAAGAAGGTGGCGGACGACGCCGACGCGGCTGTCGGTCCCGCGCCGGGAGCGAACGCGGGTGCCGCTGCCTACGCCGCCCACGCCGAAAAGCTCGCCACGGCCGCGGAAGCCGGAGCCAAGGCGGTCGAGCTGTCCGCGGAGTCCACGAAGCGCATCGCCGCTCGGGCCGAGGCGCGTGAGGCGAACGGCGGCGTCCTGTTCGCCGGCGACAAGATCCGGATGATCGTGCCGCCGCCGGGTGCCACGACGGCGAAGAACATCGGCAAGGGTGCCACGGTCGAGCAGCTCAAGGCGGCCTACCCGAACGCCGTGGACAAGGACGGCAAGGGCTTCGAGGTGCCGGTGCCCGATCAGCAGGGCACCGTGCTGAGCTTCCACTTCACCGACGGCAAGCTCACGACGTTCCTGCTGTTCAACGGTGAGGCCAAATGCAGCTGAACTGAGTGGTTCCGGGCCGTTCGCAGTAATGGGAACGGCCCTTTCGCCTATATAACGGCCGTAAGCTCGTTCGGCTCCCGAAAGGCTGTCCCCCATGAGCGACGTGCCGCAGGACAAGGTCACGGTCCTGTCCGCCGAAGCCCTCGCCCAGCTGAAGGCGTTCCCGCTGCACGGCGACGAACGGCTGCAGAACAGGCTGCTGTGGAAGTCGCCCAGCGGCGACACCATCGTCGGCCTGATCCAGATGGCGCCAGGCGCGCGCGACGCCGGCCACAGCCACCCGTCGGCCACGCAGCACACGTGGGTCATCGACGGCACCGTGAGCATCGGCGGGGCGGAGGCGACGGCAGGCTCGTACGCGTTCGTGCCGCCGGGCGTCGACCACGAGACCGTGGCGGGCGACGAGCCCGTGACGATGTTCTACGTCTACCAGCCGTTCGCTCCCGAGCACGACCACCACGACCACTGACAGGTCAGCGCCGGCAACGTATTTCGCGCTCACCCATCTATGGGGTGAAGTTGAGTGAAGAACGCGGAATCCACAAATAGTTTTCTCTCATGAGATCTGTGGTCGCCGCGTTATTACTCGGGGCCGTCACCTCCAGCGGTGCGGCGGCGTCGACCGAAGCCCCTACCGCCCGGTGCACGGCCGCCCGTTCTGTCGTCTCCAGCACGGAGACAGCTGTAGAAGCGCGCGTTCTCACCGGCTGCACGGCCGGTGAGCTCGTCGTCTTCCGGGCCGCCCTGACCTTCCGGGCCCACGGCGCGGCCTGCACCGCGGTCTCCGAGGAACTCGAAGCGGACCCGGCCACCGAGCCGCAGTGGATCCGCACGCGCCTGGAACTGGCCTGCGCACCCGGTGAGAAGGGCCTGCTCGGCTCGCAGATCACCGTCGAGATGCACGACCAGCAGAACACCCGCGTCGCCACCTACGGCCACCGCGACTCCTTCACGGACCACAACCCGGCCGCCCGGCACCTGTGGACCGTCGAGTTCGTCGCCGGCCTCGGTGACCTGCCGGTGGCGTCCGGTCCGGCCGCGCAGACTTCCGGCGCGTCGGCGGGCAGGGGCAGTTCGCGCACCTTCTCCGATCACCGGGCAGACGTCGGCTGACGTCGCCTTTTCCACCCGTTCGCCAGGTGTCCGTTCGTGCTGCCTCGATAACGAATCGCGCAGCACTGCCGACTTCTGTCAACGGAGCCGTCCGTCGAGACGTGTAAGGAACAGCAGGCTCGACGCGTGCCGGACGGAGGTACAACGCGGTGATCAAGGAAAGGGTTGCTGTGGCGTCAACCGCAAACCAATCACGCACCGTACGCTGACAGACCGCCTAGGCTGGGGGTGATCTCGGAAGGGGTGGTGTGAGTCGTGGGGCTCGCTGAGTCCTTGCTCACGTGGCTGCACGGCTTCGTGGGTGCGAGTGTCTGCCCCGGTGACTGGGTGTGGACCACCACGGCGCTCGGTGCGGTGCTCGGGTTGTTCCCGACGATCGGGGCGCTGCTGTCCATCGCGGTGCGCCGGGTGGTCGGCAACTCCTACGGACCCGTGACCGGTGCCATCTTCACCGTGCTCGGCGTCGCCAGCTGTCTGGTGCTGCCGTGGCTCGTCATGCGCGGCACCGTGCAGGGGCTGTCCGGACGGGCGATCCCCGGCTCGGCGTCGCTGGACCAGGACACCTGCTTCGGGACGTTCTCACAGGGCAGCTACCTGGTCGACGGTGCGCCGTCGATCATCGGCGTGATCCAGCGGCCGACGGAGCAGCCCCTGTTCCTGGCGGCCGCGGGCATCACCGCGGCGCTCGCGTTGCTGTGCCTTCTGTTCGTCATGCTGCAGTCCGGTTCGGCGTTCCGGCTCGGGCCGAACTGGCCGCGCCGCGTGTTCTGGCCGATGTTCCTGGTACTGCTGGTGACGACGTCGGCATTCCCCGTAACCCTCGTCGGCCATGTGCTCCTCGGGTTTCTGCCGATTGCGATAATCGGCTCACTCGTCGTGCGGATTTTCGGGTTGACTACCGCCATGCTGAACCGCCCCGGCCGCGACCGGTCCCAGGACCGGAACTCGCAGAACTCGCCGCCACCGCAGCCGGTGGCGCGCAAGCCCCAGCCCCAGAACAACCAGCTCCCGGCTGGTCAGCCCCAGAAGAAGGCGGCGACCAAGCCGATCACGGCCGCGCAGCACCAGCCGCCGCCGCAGAACCCGGGGCAGAACCCGCCGCCGTACCAGCCGGCGCAGGTGCCGAAGTACCAGCCGGCACCGATGAACCGGCCGATGCGCCCGGTGACACAACCGCAGCACCAGCCGCCGCGCCAGTACCCGCCGACCCGCGTCGCCGAGGTCCTGCCGCAGCCGAGTACTCCGCAGCCGTCGAACCCGGCGGTGCTCGCGGACACGCCGGGCCCGCTGCCGTTCGGTCCGGGCGCGGCCAACGCCGAGTCGCCCGCGCCGGTGCAGAAGTCGGGCAAGGTCTGGAACCCCGGCAACGGCCGGTTCCGCCGCGTCCGCCAGCTCGGTTCCGGTGGCTTCGGCACGGTCTGGCTGGCCGTGGACGAGCAGCTCGACCGCACCGTGGCGGTGAAGCTCGCGCACGCCCCGGACAACGACACCGAGGCGCGCATGCTCCGCGAGGCCCGCGCCCTGGCCGCGGTCCGTCACCCGAACTGCGTGCGGGTCTTCGACATCGTCCAGGACCCGGACGGCCTCGCCCTGGTCATGGAGTACATCGAGGGCGCCTCGCTGTCCGAGACGGTCCTGAAGAACGGCCTGATCGACGACAAACTCGCCGCCCGACTCTGGCTGAACATGGCCGACGCACTCGCGGCGGCCCACGACCGAGGCGTGCTGCACCGCGACGTGAAGCCGTCCAACGTGATCGTCGACAACCAGGGCACCGCGCACCTGATCGACTTCGGCATCGCCCGCTCCAAGGGCGACAGCACCCTGACGGCCACCGGCATGATGGTCGGCACCCCGGACTTCCTGGCCCCGGAAACGGCCCGCGGCGAAACCGCGTCCCCGGCGTCGGACTCCTGGCAGCTGGCCGCCACGGTCTCCTACGCCCTGACCGGCCACCCGCCGCGCGGCTCCCGCGAGAACCCGATCTCCTCGCTGATGGCCGCTGCCCAGGGCGAACCGATCACCAAGCTGCCGCAGAACAGCAAGCACGCGAGGCTCCTGCTCGCGGCGATGGACCCCGAACCGGGCCGCCGTCCGTCGCTGGCCCAGGTGCGCGGGCAGCTGTCGCAGTTCCTCGACCAGCAGGGCATGAGCAAGGAAGGCCCGGTCACCAAGATGATCAGCAAGCCGACGCCGCCGCCCACGCGGCACATGCCGATGTAGGCGAACCGGGTGAATGCCCCGCACGGCGGGTAACGGTCGTAAAGAGTTCAACGACGACAGCGTTGTTGTTTCCTGACCGCAAAGCCGCCATGCGAGGGAACTATGACCGCTGAAGAAAGCTGGCATGCCGCACGCCTGATTCCGACTTCGGGCATCAACGGTGCTGAAGAACAAGAACGACGGGCGACATCGGCATTGCTGGCCGTCATGTCAGCGGTGCGCGAGTTCGGGCGGGCGTTGACCCAGCCGCTGGGGGCGCCCGCCGCCGCTGTGCAGACCTTCATCGAGGTCCCGTTCGAGCTCGACGGACGCAAGCTCATCCCTGACGGACTGGTCCGGGTCACCCGCGGGCAGAAGTCGTGGACCGCGCTGGTCGAGGTGAAGACCGGGTCCAACGAGCTCCAGGTGGAGCAGTTGGAGAACTACCTGGACGTCGCGCGCGAGTTCGGCTTCGACGCGGTCATCACGATCTCGAACGAGATCTCGCCGTTGCCCGGCCAGCACCCGACGCCGGTGGACCGCAAGAAGCTCAAGAAGGTCGCGCTGCACCACTGGTCGTGGAGCGAGGTGCTCTGCGAAGCCGTGATGCAGAAGGAACACCGCGGCGTGGCCGACCCCGACCAGGCCTGGATCCTCGGTGAGTTGATCAGGTACCTCGAGCATCCGCGGTCGGGCGCGATGGCGTTCGAGGACATGGGCCAGTCGTGGGTTCCGCTGCGCGACGCGGTCGAGGCTCGCACGTTGCGGACGACCGACAAGATCGCACCCGACGTGGTGCTCCGGTTCGAGGCCCTGCTCCGGTTCGCCGGACTGCAGCTCGGCAGGCGCCTCGGCACGGACGTGACCCCGGCGTTGTCCCGCAAGGACCTCGCTGAGCCGCAGGCCCGCCTTTCCCGCCAGCTCGGGCAGTTGGTGGCCGACGGGAAGCTGTCCGGCGGCATTCGCATTCCCGACACGGTCGGGACGCTGCACGTCGTCGCCGATCTGCGAGCCGGCAGGGTGATCTGCGGTGTCGACGTGGAAGGTCCCAGGGAGGGCCGCCCGTCGACCCGGATCAACTGGCTGCTGCGGCAGCTGAAGAACGCGCCTGACTCGGTCCGGCTGGAAGCGTTCGTCGCGCATGCCAGAGGTGCCGGGGCGTCCGAGTTGCTGGGTGCGGTCCGGGCGAATCCCGCGCTGCTGATCGCCGATCCGCAGAAGGAGATCCGCGGGTTCAGGGTCGAGATCTCGGTCCAGATGGGCTCGAAGCGCGGCACCGGGCGCAACTCGTTCATCGACTCGGTGCTGAACGCCGTTTCGTCGTTCTACGAGGAGATCGTGCAGAACCTCAAGCCGTGGTCCGCCACGCCGCCGAAGATCAGGTCGGAGGCGACGTTCGTGCCCCCTGCGGACGTTCCGGTGGCGCTCGTGTCGACGGCACCGTCGTCCCAGGACGGACCCGAGCTCGGCCCGGCGGCGGTGCCTGGGCAGGAAGTTCCCGCCGCTGTCGCGGTGTCGGTTCCGCAGGAGGTCGACGCTTAGGCGAACCGGGTGAACGTTGGACCGGTCCGTAACGGTGATTCACCGTTCACCGACCTAAGCCGTGGTCCACCCGCAAGCCTCGGCACCCTCACGGGATGCCACGCGAGAGTGGTGAGGCGGTTTCCGCCGATCGCCTCACCACTCACCTTCGGGGGTTCGGCCGCAACCTCTTGCGCAGCAGCAGGAACACACCGGCCGCGCCCGCGACGACGAGTCCGGCGATCCACACGGGCAAGGGCTTTCCCGAAGGCTCGGAAGGCGCCACCGCGGCGGCCGGGGCGGGGGAAGCGGAGACCGCCAGTGGCGGTGCGATCTCCTGCCACGGTGACGGGCCGTCCACCGTTCCCTGCACCATCTGCGGGTCCACCGGCTTCACCAGCAACGTGCCCGGCACGGTCAGCGTGCCCAGGGCGTGTTCCGGGAACACGCCCTGCACGCCGAACACCTCGTACGTGCCGGCGGGCAGGGAGAACGTCACGGCGTAGTGCGCGGGTTCGCCCAGTGCTACGCCGGCGAAGTCCCGGGAATCGGCTCCGGACTTGAAGCGCAGGCCGGTTCTGCCCAGGTCGCCGGAGAACGGGTGGGTGCCGTGCTGCAGCACCCAGTAGCCGACCGTGTGGGTCACGGAGGGCTGGATCGACGGCACGGGGTCGACGTACGTGACCGCCCAGCCGCCCGCGAGCGCACTCGGTGCGCTGATCAGCAGGAAAGCGCATAAAAAGGCGAGAATCCTCATGGCGCGAATACACCGGGAACCGATCTGAGGTTCCCGGTGTAGAGAGGGCATCACGGACGAAGCGGTGGCACGGGCGATCGCAGGCGACCAGGCGGCCTACGGCGAGCTGGTCGCCCGGTACACCGCGCTCGCGCACCGGACTGCGTTCCTGCTCGGAGCCGGTGCGGACGCCGGTGACATGGTGCAGGAGGCGTTCGTGAAGGCGTACCGGAAGCTCCACACGTTCAAGCCCGAAGCCGATTTCAAGCCGTGGCTGCTCAAGATCGTCGCCAACGAGACGAAGAACCTGCACCGCGGCAGACGGCGGCGCAACCTGATGGAGCTCAGGCTCGCCGCCATCACCGAGACCGTCGACCACGACGACCCCGGCACGCTCGTGGACGACTCCCGCGCCAAGCTCCTGCACGCCGTCCAGAGCCTGAACGAAGCCGACCGCCAGGTCGTCACGTGCCGGTACCTGCTGGACCTGAGCGAGGCCGAGACCGCGCAGACCCTCAACGTGGCCAAGGGAACCGTGAAGTCGAGGCTGTCGCGCGCCCTGGCCAAGCTGCGCCCGATGCTGGAGGAGGTGGCCCATGACCGATGACCGGGCAGAGGCCGCCCTCCGCGATCTGGGCCGGCAGCTCCACGTGCCGGAACCGCCGGACGTCACCGCCCAGGTGCTGGCCAGGATCAACGTGCCGCGACGACGAAACCGTTGGCTCAAGGCGCTCGTAGCCGCGATCACGGCGTCGGCGATCGCCTTCGCGGTGTCGCCGGCGGTGCGGGCGGGCGTGCAGCAGCTCTTGGAGTTCGCCGGTGTCGAGTTCCGCACGGAGGCGCCGCTGTCTGTCGTCCCTCCGTTGCCCAGCAACGACGTCTCACTCGACGAGGCCCGGAAGCAGATGCCGTTCGAGATCCACCTGCCGGGGGAGCTCGGCACGCCGGACCGGGTCACCGTCCACGAAGGACGGTTCGTCAGCCTGCACTACGGCGGCCTGAGGCTCGACCAGTTCGACGGCGCCATCAGCTCGACCGTCGGCAAGCTGGTGCACCAGGAGGGCGTCGAGCAGATCGGCGACAAGATCTGGATCCCGTACCCGCACGTGTTCTTCTACATCGACCGCGACGGCGCGTGGCACACCGAGGAACCGAACGGGGCAGGGCAAACCCTGCTCTGGCAACGAGGTCAGGTCACCATGAGGCTCGAAGGCGACCTGACCAAGGAGAAAGCCCTCGAGATCAGCGCCAGCTAGGCAGCCACAGCTGCTGCTGCCACATCTCCGGTGTGATCGGGTTGCCGTTCAGGATCGGCCACAGCCACACGAAGTTCGCCACCACGATGCCCACGTACAGCGCCACGACCAGCAACCCGGTGCCACGGCGTTCGGAGCCCGCGGTGCTTCGGCCCAGGACCTCGCCCAGCGCCAGCACGATCAGCAGCACCAGGAACGGTGCCATCGGCGTGACGTAGAAGAAGTACATCTGCCGGTCGAGGTTGAGGAACCACGGCAGCAGGCCCGCGGCGTAGCCGACCAGGACGCCGGCGTAACGCCAGTCCATGCGGCCGATGGTGCGGTACAGCGCCCAGCCGATCACCGGGAACGCGAGCCACCACATCGCGGGCGTGCCGATGAGCATGATCGCGCCGAGGCACGACGCCGCGCCGCAGCCCGTGACGGAGTTGTCGTAGTAGTAGAGCATGGGACGCAGGCCCATCGGCCACGTCCACGGCTTCGACTCCCACGGGTGCCGGTTGGTCTCCGAGGTGACCAGCTCGACGTGGAACTTGTAGACGTTCTTCGCGTTGTACCAAAGCGACTGCAGGACGTCGGGGACGTACGAGACGTCCTGGACCTTGCCGCCGACCACGTGCCGGTCGATGCCGGTCTCGCTGGCCATCCACGGGAACCACGTCGCGACGTAGACGAGCACGGGGATCGCGACCAGGCCGCCCAGCGACGGCAGGACGTCCTTCACCAGCGCGCCCAGCCACGGCTCCTCGACGCCCGCGGCACGCCGTGCCAGCGCGCTCCAGATGACCGTCAGCAGGCCGAACGCGGCGATGTACCAGATGCCGGACCACTTGATCCCGCACGCCGCACCGAGCATCACGCCCGCGCCGAAGCGCCACCAGCGGAAGCCCATCCACGGGCCGAACGCCGAGTTGTTGACGAAGCCCTCGCGCACGGCCACGGCCAGCCGGGCGCGCATCTGTTCGCGGTCGGCGACCAGGCAGCCGAACGCGGCCACGACGAACAGCGCGATGAAGATGTCGAGCATGCCCATCCGCGACTGGACGTGCGAGACGCCGTCCGCGATGAGCAGGACACCGGCCAGCGCGCCCAACAGGTCCGACCGGGTCAGGCGGCGGGCGATGCGGACGATCAGCAGGATCGTGATCGCGCCCGCGAGCGCCGAGGCGAACCGCCAGCCGATGCCGTCGTAGCCGAAGAGCTCCTGGCCGATCGCCATCAGCTGTTTGGCCAGCGGCGGGTGGACGATCAGCTCGTAGCCGGGATTGTCCTCGTAGCCGCCGTTGCGCAGCACCTGCGCTGTCTGCGGCACGTAATGCTTCTCGTCGAAGATCGGCGTGCCCTTGTCCGTCGGATACCCGACGTTCCAGAAGCGCACGACGGCACCGATCAGCGTCACGACGGCCGTCATGAGCCACCCGCGCATGCGGTCTCCGGACGGCGGCGGGTCTAGTACCGCCGCACGATCCGTAGGCGGCTCCTCGACGACGACGGGCGCCTCTCCTGGCTGCACGAGGACTGTCACGCCGCCGATCGTAGGGTGAAGCTTGTGAGTCCTGTATCCGGTTCAGGCCGTCTCGTCCTGGCAGCCACCCCTCTCGGGGACATCCGCGACGCCTCCGCGCGCCTGATCGAGGCACTCGGGACGGCTGACGTGATCGCCGCCGAGGACACCAGGAGGCTGCACAGCCTCGCGGCCGCGTTGCAGGTCAAACCGTCCGGGCGGGTGATCAGCTTCTACGACCAGAACGAGGTCGGGCGCCTGCCGGGGCTGCTCGAGTCGCTGCGCGACGGCGCGACCGTGCTGCTCGTGACGGACGCCGGAATGCCGTCCGTTTCCGATCCGGGCTACCGGCTCGTCGCCGCGTGCGTCGAGCAGGACCTCACGGTCACGTGCCTGCCGGGGCCGTCCGCGGTGACGACGGCGCTCGCCCTGTCCGGCCTGCCGAGCGACAGGTTCGCGTTCGACGGCTTCCCGCCGCGCAAGTCCGGTGAGCGCAAGCGCTGGTTCGCACCTTTGGCCACCGAACAGCGCACGGTCGTCTTCTTCGAGGCTCCCCACCGGCTCGCGGACACGCTCGCGGACGCCGTCGAGGTGCTCGGGCCGGACCGCCGTGCCGCCGTGTGCCGCGAGCTGACGAAGAAGTACGAGGAGGTGGTGCGCGGCTCACTGGCCGAGCTCGCCGAATGGGCCGTGGAAGGCGCACGCGGCGAGATCACCGTGGTGCTCGGCCCCGCTCCCGTCGCTGACACGCCGGACCTCGACACGCTCGTCGCCGAGGTCAGGCAGCGCGTCGCCGACGGCGAGCGGATGAAGTCGGCCGCCGCCGAGGTCGCGGAGGCGGCCGGGATCAGCAAGAAGACGCTCTACGACGCGGCGATCAAGTCAAGCTGACTCCTTGTTGAACGTGCGGACGCCGTAGAACACGCCGACCAGCACCAGAGCCGCCACCGAGATCAGCCCGTACAGCATCGTGCCGGGGTTGAAGATCGACCGCTCGGCGTCGACGACGTGCGCCAGCGGGTTGATCCGCGACAGCCAGTACAGCCACTGCGGGCCGTTCGACATCGGCAGCAGCACGCCGGAGAGCAGCATCAACGGCACGATCGACGCCGACAGCACGGACGCGAAGACGTACTCCAGCTTCACCTTCAGCGCGATCGCGTACGACACCGAGCCGATCGCGATGCCCAGCAACGCCACCAGCCCCAGCCCGAGCAGCATCTGCCCGGCCGTGGCCCGGAAGCCGAACAGCATCGCGGCGAGCATGATCAGCAGGCTCTGCACGACCAGCAGCACCACGTCCTTGCCGACCCTGCCGACGAGCAGCGCGATCCGGCTGACCGGGGTGACGCGCAGCCGTTCCATCACGCCCGTGCGCACCTCGGGCAGCAACGAGAAGCCCGCGTAGGCGGTGCCGAACAACGCCATCTGCACCAGCAGGCCCGGCACGAACCACTGCCAGCCGCCCTCGCCGAGCAGCGGCCCGAAGAGCCCGAGGTAGAGCAACGGCTGGGCGATCCCGAACACGATCGCCACGGGGTTGCGCACGACCGGCAGCATCACGCGGCAGAACACGAGCCAGGTGTCACCCAAAAGGTTCCTAGGCAGCATTGGCTTCCTCCCGCAACGAGCGGCCGGTCATGGTCAGGAACACGTCGTCGAGCGTCGGCCGGTGCACCTGCACCGAGTGCAGCTCCACGCCGATGTTGTCGAGGTCGCGCAGGAGCCCGGGCAGCGCGCGGTCGCCGTTCGGGATCCGGAAGCTGACCTGCTCGCCCTCGACGACGGCGTTCTCGAACTTCGAGGCGACGATCGAGGCCTGCGGTGTGCCGAGCACGACGAGGTCGCCGGAGACGCGCTGCTTGAGCTCGTCGGGTGAGCCCTCGCCGACGATCGAGCCGTGGTCGATCACCAGCAGCCGGTCGCTGAGGAAGTCGGCCTCGTCCAGGTAGTGCGTGGTCAGGAAGACCGTGACGCCGTCGGCCTTGAGCTGCCTGATGTGGTCCCACAGGTTGCGGCGGCTCTGCGGGTCGAGTGCCGTGGACGGCTCGTCCAGGAACAGCAGCTGCGGGTCGTGCAGCATGCCCATCGCGATGTCGAGCCGGCGCTGCTGGCCGCCCGACAACGTGATGACGCCGCGCTTCTCGAGGCCCTGGAGGTCGAACCGTTCGAGCAGGTCGGCGACCTTCCTGCGGGCATGGTGCTTGGACAGGCCGTAGAAGCGGGCCTGGAACTCCAGCTCGTCGGCGACGCGCTGGTCCTGGCCGGAGCCGTTCTTCTGGCCGACGTAGCCGATGTTGCGGCGCACCCCGGCCGGGTCGGTCAGCAGGTCGTGCCCGGCGATGACCGCCTCGCCGGCGGTCGGCTGCAGCAGCGTGGTGAGCATGCGCAACGTCGTGGACTTGCCCGCGCCGTTCGGGCCGAGGAACCCGACGAGCTCGCCCTCGGCCACCTCGATGTCCACCCCTTTGACCGCGTCCACCGGACCGGCCTTCGTGGTGAACCGGCGCGCGAGACCGCGTGCCTTGATCATGACGAAACCCCCTCTAGTCAACTTTGACTAGAGGCTAGCGAGAACTAATCAAGTTTGACTAGTCCCTCAGCTCGTACGCACCGGCCTCTAGGCGTTCGATCAGCTCCTGAGTCCAGCGCACCTGGCCTTCGAGATGGACGAGCCAGAGTCGAAACAGCTCGCTGACGTGCGCGGGCTTGCCCATCTCCTGCATCGACGAGATGCCGTGCCGAGTCGGGGTGAGCTGTCCTTCAAGGCCCGCCAGCCGGTTCTTCAGCAGCACGACCGCCTGCTTGCGGGGGACGAGGTTGAGCATGGCGATGCCCGCGGAGACCTCGTCGTTGCCCGCGGCCGGGTCAGCCAGCGCGTGTGCGAGCAGGTCCCGCAGCTCGTGCTCGCCGGCCGCGGTGATCCGGTAGGTCGTGCGGGCGGGGCCCTCGTCGGACTCCTCGGTGCCGACCGGCTCCAGCAGTCCGTCCTTGGCCAGCGACTTCAGCGCGTGGTAGATCGAGCCCGGCTGCACGTTCGCCCAGCTGTCCGCCGACCACGACTTCAGCTCGCGCCGCACCACGTAACCGTGTGCCTCGCCGACGAGCTTGACCACGCCGAGCACCAGCATTCTGGTCGCGGACAAACAGACCTCCCACTCGGTGAAAACCCCCTGGCACCGCCTCCGTAGGCTATTGCCATGAGTGCCTCCGTACTGACCGCGGTGGCCTGGCCTTACGCCAATGGCCCCAGGCACATCGGTCACGTCTCCGGTTTCGGTGTCCCGTCCGACGTCTTCTCCCGCTACATGCGAATGTCCGGACACCGGGTGCTCATGGTCAGCGGCACGGACGAGCACGGCACACCCATCCAGGTGCAGGCCGAGAAGGAAGGGCTCACCGCCCGCGAGCTCGCCGACAAGTACAACCGCGTCATCGCCGGTGACCTGCAGGGCCTCGGCCTGTCCTACGACCTCTTCACCCGCACCACCACCGGCAACCACTACCAGGTGGTGCAGGACCTGTTCTCCGCGCTGTGGAAGAACGGCTACGTCGTCCCCAAGACCGAGATGGGCGCCATCAGCCCGTCGACCGGTCGTACGCTGCCCGACCGCTACATCGAGGGCACCTGCCCGATCTGCGGTTACGAGGGCGCGCGCGGCGACCAGTGCGACAACTGCGGCAACCAGCTCGACCCGTCGGAACTGATCAACCCGCGTTCCAAGATCAACGGCGAGACGCCGAAGTTCGTCGAGACCGAGCACCTGTTCCTCGACCTGTCCGCGTTCATCGACTCGCTGGGCAGCTGGATGGGCACGCGGTCGGACTGGCGTCCGAACGTGCTCAAGTTCTCGCAGAACCTGATCAAGGACCTGCGGCCGCGCGCCATCACCCGCGACCTCGACTGGGGTGTGCCGATCCCGCTCGACGGGTGGAGCGACCAGCCGATGAAGCGGTTCTACGTGTGGTTCGACGCCGTGATCGGGTACCTGAGCGCGTCCGTCGAGTGGGCGCGGCGCACCGGCGACCCCGACGCCTGGAAGGAGTTCTGGACGGGCGACGCCCAGGGCTACTACTTCATGGGCAAGGACAACATCGTCTTCCACTCGCTCATCTGGCCGTCGCTGCTGCTCGGGCAGAACGGCGCGGGCGACAAGGGCGGCGAGCCCGGCCGGTTCGGCACGCTGAACCTGCCGACCGAGGTCGTGTCGTCGGAGTACCTGACGATGAGCGGCTCGAAGTTCTCGACGTCGCGGGGCACCGTGATCTACGTCGGCGACTTCCTTAAGGAGTTCGGGCCGGACGCGCTGCGGTACTTCATCTCCGTCGCGGGTCCCGAGAACCAGGACACCGACTTCACCTGGGAGGAGTTCGTCCGCCGGACGAACTTCGAGCTGGCGAACGAGTGGGGCAACCTGGTCAACCGCTCGATCTCGATGGCGCACAAGAACGTCGGCGCCATTCCGAAGGCCACGGCGCTGACGCCTGCCGACCACGAGCTGCTCGCGCAGTCCAAGGCGGCGTTCGACACGGTCGGCGCGCACCTGCGCCGTTCGCGGTTCAAGCAGGCCTCCGGCGAGGCCATGCGCGTGATCTCGCTGGCGAACAAGTACCTGTCCGACCAGGAGCCGTGGAAGCTCAAGGACGACCTGGACCGCCGCGACTCGGTGCTGCACACGGCACTGCAGGTCGTGCAGGACGCGAACACGCTCATGACGCCGTTCCTGCCGCACTCAGCACAAAAGGTGCACGAGGCGTTGGGCGGCACGGGCGTGTGGGCCGCACAGCCGGAGATGACCGAGGTCGACGACCTGGACATCCCCGACCGTTCGTACCCGGTGCTGACCGGTGACTACGCCGGTGAGCAGGCCAAGTGGGAGTCCACGCCGCTCGAGGTCGGCCGGCCGCTGCAGAAGCCGTCGCCGCTGTTCACGAAGCTGGACGCGAAGCTGGGCGAGGTCGGGCCCGAGTGGGCTCCGATCGTGACCGAGTAGTGACGGACAAGCGTGAACGACCGCCGGTGCCGGAAGCTCTTCCGGCACCGGTGATCGACGCCCACACCCATCTCGACGCGTGCGGTGCCGTCGATGCCGCCGACGTGGCGGTCCTGCTCGATCGGGCAGAGGCCGCCGGCGTCTCGCACGTGATCACCGTGGCGGACGACCTGAAGGCCGCGCAGTGGGCCGCCGGAGCGTCCACTTGGGACTCGCGGGTCTACGCCGCGGTCGCCGTGCACCCGACGCGCACCTCTTCGTTCGGTGACGAGGAGAAGGCCGAACTGGAGCGGCTGGCCGTTCTGCCCCGCGTGGTCGCGATCGGCGAGACCGGTCTGGACTACTACTGGGACTACTCGCCACCGGCCGCCCAGCACGAGGCTTTCCGTTGGCACATCGACCTTTCCAAGCGCGTCGGGAAGCCGTTGATGATCCACGACAGGGACGCGCACGAGGACATCCTCAAGATCCTCGACTCCGAGGGCGCACCGTCCACTGTGGTCTTCCACTGCTTCTCCGGCGACGCGGACTTCGCCCGGCGGTGCGTCGACGCGGGGTACGTGCTGTCGTTCGCGGGCCCGGTGACGTTCAAGAACGCCCGTGCGCTGCGGGAAGCGGCGGCGCTCGTGCCGCAAGATCAGCTCCTGGTCGAGACGGACGCACCGTTCCTGACGCCCCATCCGTATCGTGGGCGTCCAAATGAACCCTATTGTGTGAATTACACAGTTCGCGATCTCGCTACGTTGCGTGGCGAAGATCTTTCTGAACTCTGCGTCGCCGTCACCCGTACTGCTCAACGAGTGTTCGGGCTGGACCACTGAAATGCGACTTAGAGCGAACGGAGTACAGGGTTCCTACCTCCATGGGGTGACTGAGGTCACAACATTGGCGGGGGTGTTTGCGCAACGTCGGCTACCCCGTTACTGTCCCGTGACCGTGCCACCTGAGTCGACCTTGTCGGTTCGGAGCACGCCCGCAGTCGGGGCGGGACCGAAGCCAGAAGCGCGAAGAAGCGAGACCACGTAGGAGGAGTTGCCGGGAACCTTCGAGCTCCAACTCGAATGATCTTGTCAACGCCAACTGTGCGGTGGCCTCACAGCTTCCGCAATGGAGGTATCGACCCTTGTCTGGTAGCGACAGAGCTGCTGCTCCGTACGACTTCAACGACGACACCGACTGGTTCACGCCGGTCGGCGGCACGACCGTTGACGTCGTCGACCCCCACCCGAGCTTCCCCGCCGGTGCGCTGACCATCACGCCCGCGGACGTGCTCGAGGTGCTCGGCCCGGACGCCGACGACCTGCTCGCCTCGGCCAACGTCGACGTCGACGAGCTGATCCGTCTCATCAACGCCGAGACGACGATCATGCCGCCGCTCGTCCTCCCGTCGGAGGAAGAGGAGCGCAACGACCCGCAGGTCCTCGTCACGGCCGCCTCGACGTGGAAGCGCCGCTTCCTCAAGGGCACCGTCGCCGCGGTCCTGGTGTCGATCTCCGGTGGCGGCGTGACCGCCATGGCGATGGACAAGTCGCTGACCGTCGAGGTCGACGGCGCGATGCAGACCGTCCACTCCTACGAGGGCACGGTCGGCGAGGTCCTGGCGGAGGAGGGCATCGTCGTCGGTGAGCACGACGCCCTGTCCCCGTCGCTGAACGCCCCGATCTCCGACGGCGGCAAGATCAGCCTCGACCGCGGCCGCCTGCTCAAGATGAGCATCGACGGCCAGGCCCGCGAGGACTGGGTCCGCTCGGTCACCGTCGAGGAGGCCGCCAAGCAGCTCGGCGTGCCGCTCGAGGGCGCCTGGATGTCGATGCCCGGCTCGCACGACGTGCCGCTCGAAGGCATGAGCGTCGAGGTCAAGACCCTCAAGAACGTCAAGGTCTTCGACGGCGCGAACCCGGTCCGCGAGGTCAAGACGACCGCGCTCACCGTCGACGAGCTGCTCAAGGGCGAGAACCTCACCCTCGGCCCGGAGGACGCGGTCGCGTCCGGCATGGACGTGAAGATCGCGACCGGCGCCGAGATCTACATCTCGCGCACCGGCGTCACGGTCATCAACGTGAACGAGCCGGTGGCCCCGCCGGTCGAGAAGACCAACGACCCGAACCTGGCCAGCGGCCAGCAGACCGTCACCGACCCGGGCACGCCGGGCGAGCAGACGTCGACGTACCGCGTGACGGTGAAGAACGGCAAGGAGATCAGCCGCGAGAAGATCGGCGGCAAGATCACCAAGGAGCCGAAGCCCAAGAAGATCACCGTGGGCACCAAGCCGATCCCGGACGGCGAAGTCTGGGATCGCCTCGCCAAGTGCGAGGCAGGCGGCAACTGGGCCATCAACACCGGCAACGGCTACTACGGCGGCCTCCAGTTCTCTGCCAGCACCTGGGCCTCGAACGGCGGCACCGCCTACGCACAGCTGCCGCACCAGGCCACCCGCGAACAGCAGATCGCCACCGCCACGAAGCTGCGCGACCGCGCAGGCGGCACGTACGGCGCATGGCCGGGCTGCCGCGCGAAGCTGGGCCTGCCGTAAACACACACTTTCTCCCCGTCCCCTGACTTGGGCCGCCCTGGTTCCCCACGGGCGGCCTTCGTCGTTGGCGGGGCAGGGGCACGGCGAAATCCAGTGCGCGGGGCAAGGCAAGGCCGGTGGCGAGCGCGGCAGGTGGAGGGTGGCGGGCGCGCGGCAGGCGGGGTGCGGCAGGGAGCGAACGCGCCGCAGTTGAAGTGCGGCACCGTGGACGGGCATGCGGTGGGGGAGATCCTGCAGGCGGATGCCGCATGAAGGCTCGTGCAGAGCGGCGGCGGAGCCGAGCCACCCTGCCGCCCAACGCAAGGGCGGAGCCCGAGGCGTCCCTCCCTGCGCGCAGGGCAACGGCGAAGCCGAGCTGCCCTGCCGCCAATCGCAATGGCGAAGCCGAGGCGTGTGAACCTCTGCGCACTGGTCGAGCGGTGGTGCCCGAATCGCTATCGACGCGCAGCGGCGATGACCGGCACCGGCCCGGTATTGCCCGCCCGGCCACCCTCGCAAGGTGACCGCTCGCACGGCAGGTGACCCACCGGCCCCACCAGCAAGGTCCCAGCCCACCCCTCCACCGCCAAGCCTGCGAGAATGCCCAAGTGAGCCTGCTGGGACCTGCCGAAGTCCGCCGTCTAGCCGCAGAGCTGGACATCCGCCCAACCAAGAAGCTGGGCCAGAACTTCGTGCACGACCCGAACACCGTCCGCAAGATCGTCACCGCGGCCGGCCTGACCCAAGACGACGTAGTCCTGGAGGTAGGCCCAGGCCTGGGCTCCCTGACCCTCGCCCTGCTCCCCAGCGCCAGCCAGGTGGTCGCAGTCGAAATCGACCCGACCCTGGCCCACCGCCTCCCGCAGACGGTCAGCGAGATGGACCCGGAGAACGCCGGCAAGCTCCACGTCGTCCTCATGGACGCCATGAAAGTCACCCAAGAAGACCTGCCGGCGCAACCCACCGCGATCGTCGCGAACCTGCCGTACAACGTGGCGGTCCCGGTCGTGCTGCACCTCCTGGCCGAACTTCCCAGCCTGCAAAAGGGTCTGGTGATGGTGCAGGCGGAGGTGGCGGACCGGATGGCGGCCAAGCCCGGCAACAAGATCTACGGCGTGCCCAGCGTGAAGCTCGCCTGGTACGCCGAGGCGAAGAAGGCAGGGGCGGTCGGCAAGAACGTGTTCTGGCCTGCGCCCAACGTCGACTCCGGGCTGGTTTCCTTCCGGCGTCACGAAAAGCCGTTGTCCACTGTGGATCGGAAGAAGCTCTTCCAGATCGTCGACGCTGCGTTCGCCCAGCGTCGGAAGACGCTGCGGGCCGCGCTCAGGGGCTGGGCCGGCAACCCGGGGAACATCGACGAACTGCTCGAGAAAGCCGGCGTTGATCCCCAGGTTCGGGGAGAGCAGTTGAGCGTGATCGACTTCATCCGGATTGCCGAGGTCTAGGCCGGGGATCCATCGGCCAACAGTGTGATCTGTCGAACGAATCCGGTTTTGGCTTGCGCAACCGAACGTCCGTCCGGTTGACTGCTACTTGCCATCCGGAGCGACTGAGAGACCTGGCTCTACGACGTCGCAGCAACCACCCGCTGGATGCGGGCAGGTGCTAACGCCAGGACCGATGGAGGAGCACCATGGGTACCGTGCGAATGCTGACGCGCCGTCGAGTCATCGACCAGTGCCGTCGCTCGTCTTCTGCATGTCGTCGCCACCTCGTCTAGGGCGCCTTCTAAAAGTCCTCCTGACGCGCACTCAGCCAACGAGTGGCGCACACACCTGAGCAGAACTCTCGACCGCGCACGTCCGTCCACAACGGACTGTGTGCCGTCGCGCGCAGCCGTGGAGCAGACGTGATCACTGTCGAAAACCTCACCAAGTCCTTCCAGGGCATCAGTGCCCTCAACGGCGTGACCCTCGACGTCGAGGCCGGAACCGTGCTCGGCGTGGTCGGCCCGAGCGGCGCCGGCAAGTCGACGCTGGCTCGTTGCGTCGCGCTGCTGGAGCGTCCCGACTCGGGTGCGATCCGCGTCGACGGTACCGACATCACCAGTCTCGACGGGTCGGCCCTCAGGGCCGCTCGCCGGCAGATCGGCGTTGTGCCGCAAGGGGATTCGCTTCTCCGTCAGCGCACGGCGGCCGGCAACATCGCCCTGCCGCTGGAGTCCGCGGGCATCCCCGGGCCGCAGCGCCGCACGAGGGTCGGCGAACTGCTGGACCTCGTCGGGCTCACCGACAAGGCCGCCTCGTACCCCGACCAGCTGTCCGGCGGGCAGCGTCAGCGCATCGCCGTGGCGCGCGCCCTCGCGGCCAACCCCAGCGTTCTCCTCGCCGACGAGCCCACGTCCGCGCTGGACCCGGAGACCACCGGTTCCGTGCTGACCGTGCTCGACCGTGCGCGCGCTGAGCTGGGTGTGACCGTGCTCATCGTCACGCATGACATGGGCGTGGTCCGGAAGATCTGCGACGACGTCGCCGTGCTGGAGCAGGGCCGCGTCGTCGAGCACGGCAAGGTGCTCGACCTGGTCAACGACGTGGCGAGCCGCACGAGCAGTGCGCTGCTGCCCGCCGTCGACCTGAACCCGATCAACGAGAGCAGCTACGACCGCGTCGCGGACGTCGTGCTCGTCGGGTTCGCCGCGGTCGGCGCGTTGCTGCCCGAGGCCGCGCACCGGTTCGGCGTCGAGCTGAACATCGTCGGCGGCGGTCTGACGCGCCTGGGCGAGACCCCGGTCGCACGGTTCCGGCTCGGCCTGAACGGCGAGCGCTCGGACTCCGCCCTGGAGTGGATCGGCGAAGCCGGCGGCTCGGTGCAGAGGTCCTTGAAGGGCCCGCAGGGAGTAGCTGCGTGAGGTCTGCAACACCCTGGTCCGACGTCGTCAGCTTCCTCGTCGAGGCCACCGGCGAGACGCTGTACATGGTCGGCGTCTCGACCGTCATCGCCACCGTTCTCGGAGTTCCCGTAGGTGTCTGGCTGCAGCTCACCGCCAAGGGTGGGTTGCGGCCGAACGCCGCGGTGCACAGGATCCTCAGCTTCGTCACCGACCTGGGCCGCTCGATGCCGTTCATCGTGCTGCTCGTCGCGCTCACGTCGGTCACCCGCCTCCTCGTCGGCGGCTCCATCGGCAGTACGGCGGTCATCGTGCCGCTGGCCGTGGGAGCGATCCCGTTCGTCGGGCGGCTCGTGCAGAACATCCTGTCCGAGGTGCACGTGACCGTGGTCGAGGCCGCGATCACGACCGGCGCCTCGACGTTGAGGATCGTGCGCAGCGTGCTGATCCGCGAGTCGCTGCCCGCACTGATCAACGCCATCGGTGTCACCGTGATCGCCCTGATCGGGTACTCGGCGATGGCCGGCGTGATCGGTGGCGGCGGTCTCGGCGACCTGGCCATCCGCGAGGGCTACCAGCGCTTCAACGACCGGATCCTGTGGAGCACCGTGGCGTGGCTCGCCGTGCTCACCACCGTGATCCAGTTCGGTTTCACCCGTGCCGCCCGTGCGTCTGACCGGCGCCGGCACGCCTCCGTCTGACCCGTAGCAATTTCTCAAAAGGAACGTCATGCGTATTCGTGCTGCCCTGATCGCAGTAGCTTTGACCGGTTTGACTGCTCTGTCCGCTTGCTCGTCAGGTGGTACCAGTGCGTCCGACACGCTGAAGGTCGGCGTCTCGCCGGTCCCGCACGCCCAGATCCTCAAGTACGTGGCCGACAACCTCGCCGCGTCGAAGGGTCTGAAGATCGAGGTCGTCGAGTTCACCGACTACGTGCAGCCGAACACGGCGCTGGTCGACGGGTCGCTCGACGCCAACTACTTCCAGACCGTCCCGTACCTGGAGACCTTCACCAAGGAGAGCGGCGCGAAGGTCGAGTGGGTGCAGCCGGTCCACGTCGAGCCGCTCGGCCTGTACTCGAAGAAGGTCAAGAAGCTCGACGAACTGCCGAGCGGGGCGAAGATCGCGGTGGCCAACGACGCCACCAACGAGGCCCGTGGCCTGAAGCTGCTGGAGGCCAACGGTCTGATCAAGCTCAAGGCCGTGGACCAGCCGACCGTGCGCGACCTCGCGGAGAACCCCAAGAACCTGCAGTTCGTGCCCCTGGAGGCCGCTCAGCTGCCCAGGTCGCTGGAGGACACCGACGCGTCCGTGATCAACGGCAACTACGCCATCGACGCGGGCCTCAAGCCCGCCACCGACTCGCTCGCGCTGGAGAAGGCCGAGGGCAACCCGAACGCGAACGGCCTGGTCACCCGCACCGAGCTCAAGGACGACAAGCGCGTGAAGGAGCTGGCGGAACTGCTCGGATCGCAGCAGGTCAAGGACTACATCAAGCAGACGTTCAGCGGTTCGGTCATCCCCGTCTGACCGTGACAGTGGCCGGGGGAGGAGTCCGGGACCCCAGAACGCCCGTACTCTGACATGGTGCTCGCAGTCGTTCCTCCCCCGGTCACAGTTCGCGTCCCGGCCAAGGTCAACCTGCACCTGGCCGTAGGTGACGTGCGCCCGGACGGTTACCACGACCTGGTGACGATCTTCCAGGCGCTTTCCCTGGTCGACGAGGTCACGGTCGCGGTCGCCGACGAGCCAGGCGTCGAGGTGTACGGCGAGGGCGCCGACCAGGTGCCCACCGGAGCCTCGAACCTCGCCTGGCGCGCGGTGCAGCTGCTGGCCACGCACGTCGGCAAGGACGCGGACGACCCCAAGGTCCGCGTCGTCATCCGCAAGGCCATCCCCGTCGCGGGCGGCATGGCGGGCGGCAGCGCGGACGCGGCGGCGGCGCTGGTCGGCCTGTCGTCGTTGTGGCGCCTGGACATCAGCCGCGACGAACTGGCCGGACTGGCCGGGAAGCTCGGCGCGGACGTCCCCTTCGCCCTCTACGGCGGCACCGCCCTGGGTACGGGCCGCGGGGAACGGATCGTGCCCGTGCTGGGCCGCCACCAGTTCCACTGGGTGCTGGCGTTCGACCGCCGCGGACTGTCCACTCCGGACGTCTTCGACGAGCTGGACCGCCTGCGCGCGGACGGGGACCCGCCGCGCGTCGGCGAGGTCGAGGCGGTGCTGGAGGGTCTGTCCTCGGGTGACCCGAGGCAGCTCGCCCTGCTGCTGGGCAACGACCTGCAGGCCGCGGCGGTCTCGCTGCGCCCGAACCTGCGCCGGACGCTCCGCGCGGGTGTCGACGCGGGCGCGCTGGCAGGCATCGTGTCCGGTTCCGGCCCCACGACGGCGTTCCTGTGCGAAGACGGCGACATGGCCGTGCGGGTGGCCGCCGAACTCGCTGGTGCCGGTGTGTGCCGGACGGTGCGCGTGGCGCACGGGCCGGTGCCCGGAGCGCGTGTGATCGCGACTGAGGAGCCCAAGCCCACGCCGCCCGAGGTACACGCGTGACCGAGGGCTTTGGTCGTGCTGGGTAGCCTTCCCAGGGCAGTTTCTTACTAGTCGTGAGGTTTTGATGGCCAACCTGGTCAACCTGGAGTCCGTGTCGAAGTCGTTCGGCGTCCGGCCGCTGCTCGACGGCGTGTCGCTCGGCGTCAACGAAGGCGACCGCATCGGTGTCGTCGGCCTGAACGGCGGCGGCAAGACGACGCTGCTCGAGGTGCTGGCCGGGGTGGAGCCCGCCGACGACGGCCGCGTGTCGCGGTCGCGCGACCTGCGGATGGCCGTCGTGACGCAGCGGACCGAACTGCCGGACGGGTCGACCGTGCGCAACGCGGTGATCGACCCGCTCGGGTTCGACGCCGAGCACGAGTGGGCGGCTGACGCGCGCGTCCGGTCCATTTTGGACGGACTCGGCATCACGGCGCTGGGCCTCGACTCCGTGGTGTCGCGGATGTCCGGTGGCGAGCGGCGCCGGGTCGTGCTCGCGGCGGCGTTGATCCAGGACCTCGAGCTCCTCGTGCTGGACGAGCCGACCAACCACCTCGACGTCGAGGGCGTGCGGTGGCTCGCGGAGCACCTGCTGGCCCGCAAGTGCGCGCTCGTCGTCGTCACCCACGACCGGTGGTTCCTCGACACCGTCTGCAACCGCACGTGGGAAGTGGTGAACGGCAAGGTCGAGCAGTACGAGGGCGGCTACGCCGACTGGATCTACGCGCGCGCGGAACGGCAGCGGCTCGCGGACACGATGGAGGAGAAGCGGCAGAACCTGGCGCGCAAGGAACTCGCCTGGCTGCGCCGCGGCGCGCCTGCCCGCACCTCGAAGCCCCGCTACCGGATCGAGGCGGCGGAGGCGTTGATCGCCGACGTGCCTCCGTTGCGGGACAACGTCGAGCTGCTGGCGTTCGCGAAGAAGCGCCTGGGCCGCACGGTCATCGAGGTCGAGGACGCCACACTGTCCATTCCGGACCGCGTGCTGGTGCGCGACCTGACGTGGCGCATCGGACCGGGTGAGCGGATCGGACTGGTCGGCGTCAACGGGTCGGGCAAGACGACGCTGCTGAAACTGCTGGCCGGTGAGCGTGAACCCGAGACGGGCAAGCGGATCCAGGGCTCGACGGTCAAGATCGCGCACCTCTCGCAGGAGCTGCTCGACCTCAACGGGTCGATGCGCGTGCTGGAGGCGATCGAGGAGGTCGCGCGCCGCGTCGTGCTCGGCAAGTACGAGATGTCGGCGTCGCAGCTGGGCGAGCGGTTCGGCTTCTCGTCGCAGAAGCAGTGGACGCCGGTCTCCGACCTGTCCGGTGGCGAACGGCGCCGGCTGCAGCTGTGCCGGTTGCTGATGGCCGAGCCGAACGTCCTGCTGCTCGACGAGCCGACGAACGACCTGGACATCGACACGTTGCAACAGCTGGAAGACCTGCTCGACTCGTGGGCCGGCACGCTCGTCGTGATCTCGCACGACCGCTACCTGGTCGAGCGCGTGTGCGACAAGGTCGTCGCGCTGTTCGGCGAGGGCGGGCTGACCGAACTGCCCGGTGGCATCGAGGAGTACCTGAAGCGCCGCGACTCCATGCGCGACAGGGAGTCCGCGACCGGACCGTCCGGGGACAAGGCCCCGTCGAACGCCGCCGACCAGCGTGCCGCCCGCAAGGAGCTGGCCCGGCTGGAGCGGCGCCTCGAGGTGCTGCACAAGAAGGAAGCCGAGCTGCACGCGGCGCTCGCCGAGGCCTCGACCGACTCCGCCAGGCTGCTGAAGCTCGACGCCGAACTCCGTGCCGTGCTGGCGGAGGAGTCCGACGTGGAGGCTCAGTGGATGGTCGCGGCCGAGGTCGTCGAAGGCTGAGCCGCCTGACCTGACCTGACCTGACCTGATCGCCGCCGGGGCTACTTGCCCTGGCGGCGCAGTTCGGTCGCGAGCAGGGGCAGCAGCTCGTCGATGAACGACGTGTCGTAGCCCTGGCCGGAGAGCAGCGCGTAGCTGAAGCGCGCCTTCATGACCTCGTCCGAGCTCGCCCCGAGCATGCCGTCGAGCGCGACGCCGATCTCCTCCAGCATCCGGTCGACCTGCGCGGTGCGGTAACCGCGCTGCCCGGACGCCGCCTGCGGGATCCGCAGCTGGCGCAGGTCCTTCCACGACTTGACCGTCGGCATGCTGCTGCGCACCGGTCCGGAGAGCTGCTGCTCGATCTGGCCGAGGAACCCGTCCACCTCGGTCTCGTCGTAGCCGCGCCGGCCGATCAGCGGACGGGAGAACCTGACGTCGCGGACGTCCTTCGAGGTCAGGTTGTCCTGGCCGAGCAGCGTCGCCTCGATGCGGTCGAGGAACGCGTCCACCTGGGACTCCTGGTAGCCGCGGCGGCCGCGGGGAGGGCGGTGGAACGCGATGTTGCGGATGTCCGCCGCGGTGAGCTTCGGCGAGTCGATGGCCTTCTGCAGCGCGGGCTGCTGGGCGGGCTGCGACGGGGCCGGCTGGGGGCGTCGAGGCTGCTGGGGACGCTGGTCCTGCTTCGGGCGGGGATCCGGCTGCGGGCTGCGCTGCTGCGGCCGTTGCTGTTGCTGCGGCAGCGGCGAGAGCACTGTGGTCGGCGGGCCCGCGTCACGCGGCGGCGGAGCGACCTCGAACATCAGCACCACGAGGTCGAGGAACGTGTCGACGTCTTCCTCGTCGTAGCCGAACGTGCCGGGGGCGGTCTCGCCGAACACGGCGTCCTGGACCTGCCCGGCGGTCAGGTTGTCCCTGCCGCGCAAAGTCTGCTCGATGCGGTCGAGGAACGCGTCGATCTGGCCCTCGTGATAGCCGCGGGTCCCCGGTCTCGGCTTGTGGAAGCGCACGGCGGCAACGTCGTCAGGGGACAGTCGTACCGCGGGTCTCATCGCCTGTGACGTGGCGTGGGCGCCCTTGGCCGGCGCGGAGGCCTGCGCGCGTTGCGGAGTGGACCTCAGCGTGTCCGCGACGAGTTCCATGAAGACGTTGACCTCGTTCACGTCGTAGCCCGGGTCCCGGGTGGCGGTGCTGAACTTGACGTTGAGCACGTCTTCACGCGTGAGGATGTCCTTGCTCTTCATGGTGCCCTCGACCCGGTCGAGGAACGCGTCCACCTCAGCCGCGTCGTACCCGCGCTGACCTCGCGGGGGACGGTGGAACGCGACCAGGGCCACGTCCTGCGCGGAGAGCAGAGGTGCCGGATGCGCGGGTAGAGAATGCTGCGCTCCGGGGCCGCCCCGATCCACCAATGACCTCCTCCTGCGTACCTGTACTGGGGAGTATCGCGTTTCGTGTGGCATAACGTTTCGCCCTGATGGACCAAACGGCGCCACTACGATCGCGAACATGAGTCAGTTCGTGGATGTGATGCTGGCGACGGCCACCAGCGGCGGGGACAGGGGCATGACGACGGGCGAACCCGCCTCGCCAGTCCGCCGGACCTGGGCCGAGGTGCACGAACGCGCCCGGCGGATGGCCGGTGCGCTCGACGTGGCGCCGGGCACCGCGATCGCCGTGCTCGCCGCCGAACCAGCCGTGATCGCCCCAGCCGTGCAAGCCGCATGGCTGTGTGGTGGCAGCGTCACGATGTTGCATCAACCCACACCACGCACCGACCTGGCCGAGTGGGCCGAGGACACGCTGCGGGTGCTCGCCATGATCGATTCGCACCTGGTCCTGCTCGGCAGCCCTTTCGACGCTCTGGCTGCCGTTCTCGACCAGCACGGAGTGCCCTACAAACTGCTCTCCGAACTCGATGCGGAACCGATCTCTGCTCCTGTTCCCACCGACGAGGATGCCACGGCACTGCTGCAGTTGACGAGTGGATCGACCGCCGATCCGAAGGCGGTGCGCATCACGCACCGCAATCTCATGGCGAACGCCGAGGGCATGCGCGTCGCGGCGGCGCTGGATCCTGCCTCTGACGTCATGGTTTCGTGGCTGCCGCTGTTCCACGACATGGGGATGGTCGGGTTCCTGACCGTCCCGATGCTGTTCGGTCTGGAATTGGTGAAGGTCACACCCGTCGACTTCCTGTCCCGCCCGACGTTGTGGGCAGACCTGATCACCCGGCACGGCGGCACGATCACCGCAGCGCCGAACTTCGCCTACGCGATCGTGGCGCGCAGGCTCGCGTCCTCGTCCGATTCCTTCGACCTGTCGTCGTTGAGGCTGGCGCTGAACGGCGCCGAGCCGATCGACCCTGCGGCCGTGCAGTCGTTCGTGGACGCCGGGGCGCGGTTCGGACTGCGGCCGGAGTCGATCCTCGCCGCGTACGGCATGGCGGAGACCACTCTGGGTGTGGCTTTCGCGCCTCTGTTCACCGGACTGTCGGTGGACGTGGTGGACGCCGACGCGGTGGAGGCGGACAAGAAGGCCGTGCCCGCTGCCGACGGGCGTGCGTTCCCGTTGCTGGGGCCGCCGTTGCCGGGGCTGGAACTGCGGGTGGTGTCGGACTCCGGTGAGGTGCTGGGCGTCCGGCACGTCGGTGAGCTCCAGATCCGCGGCGAGGCCGTCACGCCCGGCTACCTCACGGTGAACGGTCCACTGGCGACACAGGACGCCGAGGGGTGGCTGTCCACCGGGGACCTCGGGTACGTGGTGGAGGACGGCCAGGTGGTCGTCTGCGGGCGTCGCAAGGACGTCATCATCATGGGCGGCCGGAACATCTACCCGACCGACGTGGAGCGCGCCGCCTGCTCGGTGGACGGGGTGCGGCCCGGCAACGCCGTCGCCGTGCGACTGGACGCCGGGACGCAGCGCGAGCGGTTCGCCGTCGTGGTGGAGTCGAAGCTGGCCGGGGACGCCGAGGCCGAGAGGGATCTGGTCAAGCAGGTCACTGCTCGGGTTGTGGACGCCGTGGGGCTGCGGCCGTTCGCGGTGGTGGTGCAGCCGCCCGGGACGCTGCCCAAGACGCCGTCCGGCAAGCTGAGGCGGTCTGCGGCGGCCGCTCTGGTCTAGCGGCCTGGAACCGCCGGCCACCAGCGGGTCAGTGGAAGCTGTTCTGCGCGGCTTCGAGGCCCTTGGTCACGAGGGCCTCGGCCGCGTCCGCCGCCCGGTCGATCTCCAGCGCGAGCTGCTTGCGCTCGACGGTCGAGAAGTCCTTCAGGACGTAGTCGGCCGGGTCCTGGCGACCGGACGGGCGGTCCACGCCGAAGCGGAGCCGGTGGTAGTCCTTGGTGCCCAGGGACTTCGTGATGGAGCGGAGTCCGTTGTGGCCGTTGTCGCCGCCGCCGAGCTTCATGCGCAGCACGGCGAACGGGAGGTCCAGCTCGTCGTGGACCACGACGATGGTGGTGGGCTTGAAGAACTTCACGGCGCTCGCGACGGGGCCGCCGGAGAGGTTCATGAAGCTGCGCGGCTTGGCGAGCACGACCCGGTGGCCGCTCAGCCTGCCCTCGACGATCTCGGCGCCCGACTTGTGGGCCTTGAACTTGCCGCCGACGCGGGCGGCCAGTTCGTCGAGGACCAGGAACCCGATGTTGTGGCGGTTGCCCTCGTACCTGGGGCCTGGGTTGCCCAGCCCGACGATGAGGGCGAGGTCAGCGTCCACGGAACCGCAACTCCTGCTCGAGATCGTCCAGCAACGTGTCCACGGCCTGCACCTGGTACCCCTTGCCCAGCAGGCCGGACGTGGTGCTGAACCGGGTGTTGCGGACCTCGGTGGAGGTCATGGCACCCCGGCCGTCCAGGTTGGCGGCGGCACGGATGACGAAGGCGTCGACTTCGGCGCGATCGTAACCGGTGCTGGACCTCGGGAGTTTGCGCGCGTGCAGGTCCTCGCCGGAGCTCAGGCCCGTCGGCGGCACGATGCCGTTGCGGACCTGGAACTCCAGCAGGTGCAGGACACCGTCGACGCTGAGCGGGTCGTAGCCGTTCGGGACCGTGGCGAACCTGACGGTGCGCACGTGGTCCGGGTCGAGGCGGAGACGACCGGCCAGGGCGTCGGCGATGATCCGCAGGAACTCGTTCACCTGGTCCGGGTCGTAACCCTGCCGCTTGCGGCGGAAGGTCTTCGACCGGACGTCTGCGGGCCGCAGGTACGGCAACGGCGCGCCGCCCCCCTTGTGAGGAGGTGACGCGCCGTCGTTTCGGCCCGACGTGATGGGGCTCAGCTTTCCTCGGTGGCCTCAGCCGCCGGAGCAGCCTCGTCACCCTCGAGCTGCGCCGCGGACGGCGCCTCGTTCACGGCGACGACGAGAGCGTCGGCGTCGGTGATCAGCACGGCACCGGCCGGCAGGGTCAGGTCGCTGGCGTGGATCTGCGTGCCCGCGGTGACACCGGCGATCGACAGCTCGATCTGGTCCGGGATGTTCATGGCGTCGGACTCGATCTGGATCGTGCTGAGGTCCTGCGTCAGCAGCGTGCCCGAAGCGGGCTCGCCCGAGATGACCAGCGGCACCTCGACGGTGACCTTCTCGCCGCGCTTCACGAGCAGCAGGTCGACGTGCTCGATGTAGTTCTTGATCGGGTGCGTGGTGACGGTCTTGGTGAGCGCCAGCTCAGCCGCGCCGTCAAGGGCGAGGGTGAGGACAGCGTTCTGGCCGTGCTCACGGACGACACGGGCGAACTCGAGCGCCGGCAGGGCCAGGTGCTTCGGGTCGGAACCGTGGCCGTAGAGCACCGCGGGGATCTTGCCGGCGCGACGGGTACGGCGGGCGGCGCCCTTGCCGAATTCAGTGCGCTGCTCAGCGGCGAGACGGACCTCGGACACGGTGGGGTACTCCTTACAAGTCTGGCCTTGTACGTCGGGGCGGTGCACAAGTATCAGCGGATCAGCTAGGGGGGTGGCCAGCGGTGGCGAGCAGCACACGGATGACTTCAACACGCGCGGCATCGAGCCACCGCGTCGATCACGTTGAGCTGGAAAGCTCGCCCTCGCCGAGGCAACCCGACCAGTGTAGGTGAGTGGGCGGGGTGGGTGTTAATCGGGGGTGGCTTGGTGGGGCGGTTCGCGGCCTTGCGGGTGGTCACCTTTGCTTGCCGCCGCCTTGCGGGTGGTCGCCTTTGCCTGCCGCGACCGGGCGGGTGGTCACCTTGCGGGCGGCGACCTTGCGTTGCGTGCTTTCCCTGGGGCTCTGCCCCAGACCCCGGCAATCTGATCAGGGGTCCACGCCACGGGCGGGTTGATGGCACGCCTGTTGCGTTGGGCGGCTGCCTGTTGCTTCGAGGGTGGCGTGGCGGTGGGGTCCCATCACGAGCCGAGCCAAGAGCGGGCCACAGGAGAGAAGGGGTGTCAAGCGGACGAAAAGCGTGTCCGCTTGACACCCCTTCTCTCCTGCAGCAAGAGCTGTGGCGCGACTCGTGATGGGACCCCACCGCCTAGTACCGCGCGGTAAGGACGGCTCGCCTTCGGCTTCGCGAAAAGCAGGCGGGCCCGGTCTGGCTGGGTCAGGCGTTGCCGTCGAACAGTGACGTGACGGAGCCGTCCTCGAACACTTCCTGGATCACTCGTGCCAGCAGTGGCGCGATGGACAGGACTGTCATGTTCGGGAAGCGCTTCTCCGCTGGGATCGGCAGCGTGTCGGTGAACACGACCTCGCGGGCGCCCGAGTCCTGCAGGCGCTGGGTTGCGGGGCCGGAGAGGATGCCGTGCGTCGCGGCGATGACCACGTCGGAGGCGCCCTCGTTGAGGAGCTGCTTCACTGCGCCCGCGATGGTGCCGCCGGTGTCGACCATGTCGTCGATCACGATGCAGAGGCGGCCCTCCACCTTGCCCACCACTCGGTTCGAGACGACCTCGTTCGGGCGGAGGGGGTCTCGGGTCTTGTGGATGAACGCGATCGGGGTGCCGCCCAGGGTGTCCGCCCACTTCTCGGCCAGCTTCGTGCGGCCCGAGTCGGGGGAGACGACGGTGATCTCGTGGCCCGCGTACTTGCCGCGGATGTGGTCCGCCAGCAGCGGCATGGCCCACAGGTGGTCCACCGGGCCGTCGAAGAAGCCCTGGATCTGGGCCGTGTGCAGGTCCACCGAGACGAGGCGGTCGGCGCCTGCGGTCTTGAACAGGTCTGCCACCAGGCGGGCGGAGATGGGCTCGCGGCCGCGGTGCTTCTTGTCCTGGCGGCTGTACGGGTAGAACGGCATGATCACGGTGATGCGCTTGGCGGAGGCCCGCTTGAGGGCGTCGACCATGATCAGCTGTTCCATCAGCCACTGGTTGATGGGCGCGGTGTGCGACTGGATGACGAAGGCGTCACAGCCTCGGACGGACTCCTCGAAGCGGACGAAGATCTCGCCGTTCGCGAAGTCGTAGGCCGACTGAGGAGTCACCGTGACGTTGAGGTGCTTCGAGACCTCTTCCGTCAACTCCGGGTAGGCACGCCCGCCGAAGAGCATCAGGTTCTTCTTCGGTGTGCCGGGCATCTGCGGGTTCACGGTCAGCGACCCTCCTCTGTGTTCTCGTCGGCATTCTGCTTCGCCAGGGCCTCGGCTGCCGCCTGAGCGGCCGCCGTGCCTTCACGACGGCTGATGACCCAGCCTTCGAGGTTGCGCTGCGGGCCTCCGGACACGGCGAGCGCGCCCGGTGGGACGTTGCGGCGCAGGACGGTGCCCGCGCCGGTGTACGCGCCGTCGCCCACGGTCACCGGCGCTACGAACATGTTGTCCGAGCCGGTGCGGCAATGGGATCCGACGATCGTGCGGTGCTTGTTCACGCCGTCGTAGTTGACGGTCACCGAGGCCGCACCGATGTTGCTGTGGTCGCCGATCGTGGCGTCGCCGATGTAGGACAGGTGGGGGACCTTCGAACCGTCGCCGATCTGCGAGTTCTTCGTCTCGACGAACGTGCCGATCTTGCCCTTCACGCCCAGGGAGGTGCCGGGGCGGAGGTAGGCGAACGGGCCGACGGACGCGCCGTCGCCGATCACCGAGTCGCTGCCGTGGGTGCGGATCACCGAGGCGCCCTCGCCGACGGTCACGCCGGACAGCGTCGTGTCGGGGCCGACGGTCGCCCGGGCTCCGATCACCGTGCCCGCGCGGAGCTGCACGTTCGGCTCGATCAGGGCGTCCTGGCCCACCCGCACGTCCGCGTCCACCCACACCGAGGCCGGGTCGACGACGGTCACGCCGCCGCGCATGAGGCCCTCGACGATGCGGCGGTTCATCTCGGCGCCGACGGCCGCGAGCTGCACGCGGTCGTTGATGCCTTCGACCAGCCAGCGGTCGGACGCGATCAGCGCGCCCACGCGCTTGCCGTCGCCGCGGGCGATGCCCAGGACGTCGGTCAGGTAGAGCTCGCCCTGCGCGTTGTCGGTGGACAGCCGCGAGAGGCCGTCGCGCAGCACCGCCGCGTCGAACGCGTAGACGCCGGAGTTGATCTCGTTGATCAGCTGCTCGCCGTGGTCCGCGTCCTTCTGCTCGACGATCCGCTGGACGGTGCCGTCGGCGTCGCGGACGATCCGGCCGTACCCGGTGGGGTTCTCCACCACGGCCGTCAGGACGGTGACCGCGTTGCCGGCGGACCGGTGCTCGGCGAGCAGGGCGGTGAACGTCTGGGTGTCGAGCAGCGGCACGTCGCCGTAGCTGACGATCACCGTGCCGGCCAGGTCGTGCGGCAGTTCGGCCAGGCCGCACGAGACGGCGTGACCGGTGCCCTTCTGCTCGGCCTGCACCGCGACGGTGACCTTGCGGCCCAGCGTCCCGGCCAGGGTCTCCAGATGCTCGGTGACGGCTTCACGGCCGTGACCGACGACGACGGCCAGGTGGTCGGGGTCTGTGCCGGCCGCCGCGCGCACCGCGTGTTCGACGAGTGAGCGGCCGGCGATCCGATGCAGCACCTTGGGCGTGGACGACCGCATGCGGGTGCCTTCCCCGGCGGCGAGCACGACCGTGCTGACAGGGCCCTCGAGCATCAATGCTCTCCCTAACAGGCTGGGTGTTTCGAAGTCCGCGACCAGCCTAGGCCTCCGCGGACGGCTCCCCCGCCACCGCCGCTACCTGGCAGCCACCTTGGCGCTTCGCCACGTACATCGCCGAGTCAGCCCTCGACAGGGCCTGGTTGGCGGATTCGCGGGGGCGCAGCGAGATGACGCCGACCGACAGCGTCACGCCCCGGGAGAGGTCGATTGGCAAGCCTGCCACCGCATCCACGGCCCGGCCGAGTGCTGCTTCGGCGGCGTGCAGAGGGGCCCCCGGCAGCAGCACGACGAACTCGTCGCCGCCGTAGCGGGCCACCATGTCGTCACCCCGCAGGGCCTGCCGGAGTGTGCTGGCAATCACCCGGAGAACATCATCACCGTCGGCATGTGAATGGCGGTCGTTCACGCCCTTGAACCCGTCGAGGTCGACCAGTGCGATCGAGAACGGGTCGACCTGACCGGCGATGAGCTCGCCCATCTTGTCGTCGAGCGCGCGGCGGTTCGGCAGGCCGGTCAACGGGTCCTGCAACGCCTGCTGCGCGATCTGGCCGTGCGCGCGCGTCAGCCTTTCGTGCTCACGGCGCGTCTGCAGCGTGGCCACGCGGGACTCCCGCATCTGCCACAGCTCCAGCTCCAGGGCCGCGTTGTAGGCCTGCAGCGCCGACGTCGTGTGCGGCCCGCACATGTGGGCGTACTCGCGCTCCAGCGACAGCACCAGCGACGGTTCCGACGTGTCGTGCTCCATCTGCGTGCGCGTGTCGTCGAGGACCTTGAGCGCGTCGTCCAGCCGGTTCGCCTCGACCAGGCACCGGGCCAGCGCGATCGCGACGATGATCAGCTCTCGCGCGTACATCGACAGGCCGCGCAACGACCAGAGCCGGTCGAGGTGGCTTTCCCTGGGGTTCGTCAGCGCGTGGGCGGCACCGAGGATCGGCACCTGCTCGGCGGCGTCGAGGTCGCGCCTGCCGGGGTGCAGCGACTGCCGGAACGGCACCTCGGCGGCCTCGGCGAGCCCGGAGGCGACCTTGAACTGCTCGTGCGCGGCGTCGTGCAGGTTCACCCGTTCGAGTCGCAGGCCCCAGCCGATGCGCAGCCGGGCCCGGTTGACCAGGTGGACGTAGATCTGGTGCGGCTGGCCGCTCTCGCGCAACGCGTTGTTGGCGCCCGCCAGCACGTCGTCCGCCATCTCGTAGACGCCGAGCTGGGTCAGCACGAGGGCGATGTCCTGCAGCGTCGTGGCGAGCAGCTGGTCCCAGATCCGCTTGTCGAAGACCGGGTCGACCTCGGGTTCCTCGTCGAGCATCATCGCCAGCGCCGACGCGATCTCGGTCAGCGCCTTGTCCTCGGCGTTGCCCAGCAGGAACCGGCGGCCGCGCAACGCCCGCGCGTCCGCCTCCAGCACGATCAGGCCGTGGCGGCGGCAGTGGGCGAGCATCTCGTCGAGCTGCGGGTCGGACATGTCGACGAGGCCGGGCGTGACCAGCCTGACCACGGCCGCGGCTCTGAGCAGCTGTGCGACGATGCGGGGCTCTCCGCGACCCTGCGCCTCGGCGAGGATGCGGTCGATCTCGGACGCCGCGTCCAGCTGCGCGGCGAGGTGGCTGCTCTGGGCCACGGCGACCAGTTCGGACGCGCGACCGACCAGCCACGCGTCGGACATCTCGTGATGGCGGTGGCCCACGTTGCCCTGCTCGTCGACCGTTTCCTCGGGCAGCTTCGCACCTCCCAAAGACCACACTGACTCGTGCCCAGCTCCGCCACCAGGATTCGAACCTGGACCATCTGAACCAAAATCAGAGGTGCTGCCTTTACACCATGGCGGAATGAGCGAACTCGCGTCCGCTCAGGGCACATGTTGTCACGAGTGGTCCTCTTCTTGTCCAACCACCACTCGCTCGGCTCAGTTCAAGATCACGGCTTGGCGCCGATTGACCTGGTCAGAAAGTCACCGAGCGCGGTGCGGTACGTGTCCGTCGCCACATTCCACCCCGACGTGTGGTCGGCGCCGGGGATCTCCACGTACTGCAGCGGCCACCCGAGCCCGTTCGCCGCGGTGGCGAGGTCGCGCGACGACTGGGCGGGCACCGTGCCGTCCGCCGAGCCGTGCACGAGCAGCGTCGGCGGCTTGAGGGCGGGCGGGGTGCGGACCAGGTCGAACCGGTCGAAGTCGATGTCCGCGCGCCAGCCGGACACGACCTCGGCCACCGGCGTGAGCCACGTCGGCACGCCCCGGTTCTCCGCCTGCAGGTTCAGCGTCTGCGTCCAGTTCGTGACGGGGGAGTCGAGCACGACGCCGCTCACGGCCGCCGCGAGGCCGGACCGGGCGAGCGTCTGGCCGACGATCGCGCCGCCCATCGACCAGCCGTAGAGCACGACCTTCTTCGCGCCCTTGCCCTGCGCGTACTTGATCGCGGCCTCGACGTCGTGCCACTCGGTGTCGCCGAGGTGGTAGAGGCCGTCCGGCGACTTCGGGACGCCGGGGTCGTTGCGGTAGGTGATCAGCAGGACGGGCAGCCCCGCGCCGTGCAACTGCGGAACCACCCGCAGCGCCTCCTCACGCGACGCGCCACGTCCGTGCACGGTGATGACCCACGTGTCCGGGTTCGACGCCGGGACGAACCACGCGGGCATGTCCCCGAGCTCGCCCGGGACGGCGACGTCGCTGAAGACCAGGCCGAGCGACGTCTTCGGGTTGCCCTCGTGGACGTTGGTCTCCATGCGCACCTTGGTGCCCTCGGGCGGTGCGGTGCCTTCCAGCAGAGGGCGTTCCACGCGGCCGTCCTTGGTCGACGCGATGTCGCCGACCTTCGCGGTGCCGCCGGGCCAGACGACGCCGAACGTGCCGCGTTGCAGCGTGAGCTTCGATTCGGCGAGCACGACGTTCTTGTCGTCCACTCCCAGCGCCGTCTCGGGGTAGCGCCGCGGCACCTCCTCCGGTTCGAGCAGCTCGCCGCTGTAGTACCACCCGACGCCGCCCAGAGCCGCTGTGACCAGCACGAGCAGGACGAGCAGCGAGGTCGCGGTGATCCGGATGATCTTGCGTCTGGCCATCGTTCGATGATGCCGGGTCGAGGTCTCGATTCCAGTCGACACAGCGTGCTGATCCTGAGAACTGCCCGTGATTTTCCACGTGGGGTGTGGCGACGGCGGCGGAATCTAACCTACGCTTCCGTAACTTACGGTCGCGTAGGTACGTCGGTCCCCTCACCCCTCAGAGGTTCTGGATGACTTCGACCATGGACCGGGCCACCGGCCACGGCCCCAAACCCCTGCTCGGCAAGCGGCGCAACAACGCCGAACAGCTCGGCGTGTACGTGTTCGTCGTCGTTCCCCTCCTCGCGCTGCTGGCCGCCGTCCCCTTCGCCTGGGGCTGGGGCCTCGGCTGGGTCGACGTGGCGCTCTTCGTCGTCTTCTACTACCTCTCCGGCCTCGGCGTGACGACCGGCTACCACCGCTACTTCACGCACGGCTCGTTCAAGGCCAGGCGTCCGCTGAAGATCGCGCTGGCGATCGCCGGCTCGATGGCCTTGCAGGGTCCCGTCCTCGACTGGGTGGCCGACCACCGCCGCCACCACGCCTTCTCCGACCGCGAGGGCGACCCGCACTCGCCGTGGCTGTTCGGCACCGGACCCGCGGCGCTGGCCAAGGGCTTCTGGCACGCGCACATGGGCTGGCTGTTCCAGCGGAACAAGACCAACCACAGGCGCTTCGCGCCGGACCTGCTGGCCGACGAGGACCTCGTGTGGGTGGACAGGCACTTCGTGCTGTGGACGTCGATCTCGCTGGCCGCGCCGGGAGTTCTCGGCGGCCTGATCACGTGGTCGGTCTGGGGCGGCGTGACGGCGTTCTTCTGGGCCGGTCTGGTCCGCGTCGCGTTCCTGCACCACCTGACGTGGTCGGTGAACTCGGTCTGCCACATGGTGGGCGACCGGCCGTTCGCCGCCCGCGACCGCTCGGCCAACGTCTGGGCGCTGGCGATCCTGAGCTTCGGCGAGTCGTGGCACAACCTGCACCACGCCGACCCGACCTCCGCGCGCCACGGCGTGCGGCGCGGCCAGATCGACATCTCGGCCCGTGTGATCTGGTTGTACGAGAAGCTCGGCTGGGCGACGCACGTCCGCTGGCCGAGTGAACAGCGGCTGGCCAGGATCACCGCGCAGAAGTGACCTTTGTAGGCTGACTCGATGGCCAGGGTCAGGATGACGGGCAAGGAACGCCGAGAGCAGCTCCTGGACGTCTCCCGGTCCCTGTTCGCCGAGAAGGGCTTCGACGCGACCTCGGTCGAGGAGATCGCGCACCGCGCGAGCGTGTCGAAGCCCGTCGTCTACGAGCACTTCGGCGGCAAGGAAGGCATCTACGCCGTCGTCGTGGACCGCGAGATGCAGCGCCTGATGGACCAGATCGTCGACGCGCTGGACGGCGGCTCGCACCCGCGTGAGCTGCTCGAACAGGCCGCCTGCGCGTTGCTCGACTACATCGAGGGCTCGACCGACGGGTTCCGCATCCTGGTGCGCGACTCGCCCGTCGCGTCGTCCTCCGGCACGTTCTCCTCCCTGCTCAACGACATCGCGTCGCAGGTCGAGCACATTCTCGGGCTGCACTTCGCCAAGCAGGGCTACGACCGCAAGCTCGCCGCGCTGTACGCGCAGGCGCTGGTCGGGATGGTCGCGCTCACCGGGCAGTGGTGGCTGGAGGCCCGCAAGCCCAAGAAGGACGAGGTCGCGGCGCACCTGGTGAACCTCGCGTGGAACGGGTTGTCGGCGATGGAGCACAAGCCCAAGCTGCGCAGCCGTTCGTGAGCTGTCGTTCTTAGTGCATCTGCACGCATCACGGGTCCGGCGTTAGTGCAGGGCGCCTAATCCGCCCTCGACGGTGAAACGGTCCGGGTGCGCCCGAGCGATGGTTCCCAGTGAAGCTCGTTGTCCGAGCCGTTCGTCGAGGGGTCGAACGGCTCGGACGGGCTTCACGCGGTTCCGGTGAGCCTGAGCAGCTTGTCGTCGGTGCCGTTCGACGTCGTGAGGTAGAGCGAGCCGTCCGGCGCGGTGCGCGCGGCGCGGAGGCGGCCGTACTTGTCGTTCAGCTCCTCGGGGATGCTCACGTTCTGCACCTTGCCGGCCTGGTCGAGCGTGAAGAGCATCAGCTTCGAACCCTTCAGGGCGGTGATCGCGAGCTTGCCGTTCCAGAACGCCGCCTGGCAGATCGCCTCGGTCGGCGAGCCGGACGACCACACCGCCGGCACCGCGTCCGGGAACCGCTGCAGGTCGGTCATCGGCACGCTCTCGTCGTACCCGCCCTTCGTGCCGCCCTCGGACGGGTCCCAGCCGTAGTTGGCGCCCTTCTGCAGCAGGTTGACCTCGTCGTCGACGCTCGGGCCGTGCTCGCTGGAGAACGCCTGGTCGCCGTCCGGCCGGAACACCACGCCCTGCACGTTGCGGTGGCCGTAGGTGTAGACGCGGCGCTCGTTGGCGTTCGCGGAGGTGATGAACGGGTTGCCGGCCGCGCCCTCGCCGGTCTCGGCGTCGATCCGCAGCACCTTGCCACCCAGGCTCGTGCGGTCCTGCGGGTTGCGGGCCTGCGCGATGTCGCCGGTCGCGACGTACATCGAGCCGTCCGGCGCCAGCGTCGGCCGGCAGCCGGAGTGCCGCCCGCTGGAGTTCGACGGCATGCCGGTGAGCAGGTCCTTCGTCTTGGTCGCCTTAGTGCCGTCGAGGCGGAACGTCACCAGCCGCACGTCCCTGGAGGTGTTGTAGCAAACCGTGAAGCGCTGGTCGTCGGGGTGGACCACCAGGCCCATCAGGCCGCCCTCGCCGCGTGCCTGCAGGTCGGTCAGGTCGATGTCGACGGGCGTGACCTGGCCGCTCTTGACCAGCTTGACGCCGCCGGGGCGTTCGGTGACCAGCAGCGAGCCGCCGGGCAGGAACCCGATGTCCCAGCCGTGCTGGAAGCCGCCCGCGACCTCCTCGACCTTCAGGCCCTGCGGCGCCGGAGCCTTGGACGGCGCGTTGCCGCCCGGTTCCGGCGACGAGCACGCCGCGACGACCAGCACCAACCCAGCAGCAACGAGTGCGCGCATGTCCCAACTATGCGTTTTGTGCCGTGGAGGTTCCGTAAGGCCGTTCAACGGGCAGCAACGCGCGCGCTCCGTCCAGATCACGCGCACGCACCTTCTCGTGGATCTCGTGCGCGAGGGCCGTCACGTCGGTGATGCCGACCGTCCATTCGTTGACGTACATGTCCACGGCTTCGCGGGTCAGCCCGATCTGGATGGACCGGTGGGGGAGCGCCTCGTGGTCCAGCCCACGTTCCGGGTCCCACTGCACGCGCACCGGAGGCTTGCCCCTGATGCTGCTCTCGACCGCGTTGGAGACCGCCCAATCGAACCCCGTACGGGTGATGCGCACGGCCAGCACCCGCTCCTGGCCTTCCTTCCGGGCGTAGCCGCAGCGGTACATCATCCAGAGGAACGACGGCTTGATCCACGTCATCCGGTCCAGCTTGAACGGCGGCACGAACCGTTGCGCGGCCACGGCGGGATCGGCGATCGCGGGCGAATAGGCCTGGTAAACCACTATGGACTGATCGTCGTAGTCAGCCCTGATTTCTCTCGTTGACACGTGCACAGCGTGACGGCTGGGGCTGCGCTCGAGCCACCCGATAAGCGGTCGCGGAAAGAGCTATGGTGGGTGGTGAGACCCCTCGTCCCAGGCAGGGGTCTGTCGGCGTTCGCACTCGGCCGCCCATTCCGCACTCGACCGGGGTTTCTCACATGCCGCTGCTCGGCCTGCTCGATGGTGTCCTGCCCGACAAAGCCCTCCGCACGTTGATCGAATCGGCGGGGGTCCCCGAGCTGGAACTGGACGGTCCGCTGGCCGCCCGCCCGCTCGTCACCGCCGCGCTGTCCACGGTCAGGCCGGTGCTGGCCGTGACCGCCACGGGCAGGGAGGCCGAAGAGCTGACGAACGTCCTCAAGGACCTGATCGGCCCGGACAAGGTCGCGTTCTTCCCCAGCTGGGAGACGCTGCCGCACGAGCGCCTGAGCCCGCGTGCGGACACGGTCGGCGCACGCCTGCAGACGTTGCGCCGCCTCAAGCACCCCGAGGGCAACCCGATCAGGGTCCTCGTCACGACGGTCCGCAGCCTCATCCAGCCGATGGCGCCGGGGCTGGGCGACCTCAAGCCCGTGCATCTGAAGGTGGGCGAGGAGCAGGACTTCGCCGAGCTGCTCACCACGCTGGCCGAGAACGCCTACAGCCGCGTCGACATGGTCGAGAAGCGCGGTGAGTACGCGACGCGCGGCGGCATCCTCGACATCTTCCCGCCCACCGCAGAGCACCCGTACCGCGTCGAGTTCTGGGGCGACGAGGTCAGCGAGATCCGGCCGTTCTCGGTGCAGGACCAGCGATCGCTGCCCGAGGAGGTCACCGACTTCGTCGCGCCGCCGTGCCGTGAGCTGCTGCTGACCGACGACGTGCGGCACCGCGCGGCGGAGCTGGCCGAGGAGCACCGGTCGGACGCGCACCTCGCGGAGATGCTGGAGAAGATCTCGGCCGGCATCGCGGTCGAGGGCATGGAGGCGCTCATCCCGGCGCTCTGCCCGGACGAGTTGCAGCTGCTCACGGACGTGGTCGAGAAGGGCACGCACGTCCTGCTCAACGACCCGGAGAAGATCCGGGCCCGCGCGGCCGACCTGGTGCGCACCGGGCAGGAGTTCCTCGAGGCGTCGTGGATGGCGGCCGCCGCGGGCGGCAAGGCGCCGATCGACCTCGGCCGCAGCGGTTACCAGGGCATCGGTGAGATCTCCGAGCACGCCAAGGCAGGCGGCCGTCCCTGGTGGACGCTCAGCCAGCTCACCAGCGACGCCAGGGACGTCGTGCACCTCGACGTCAAGCCGGTCGAGGCCTACCAGGGCGACGTCGAGCGGGCGTTCGCGGACCTGAAGGCGCACACGGCGACGGGCGGTGCGGCCGTGCTGGTCGTGCCCGGTGCCGGTACCGCGCAGCGCGCCGTCGAACGGATGAAGGAAGCCGAAGTCCCGGCCGTCTGCGTCGAATCCCTCGACGAGGCACCGAAAGCGGGCACCGTCACGGTCGTGCGCGGCTCGCTCGAGGACGGGTTCGTGCTGCCGGACCTCGCGCTGGTGGTGCTGACCGAGACCGACCTGACCGGCGGTCGCGGCGGTACGTCCACCAAGGACATGCGCAAGATGCCGTCCAAGCGGCGCAACGCGGTCGACCCGCTCGCGCTCAAGGCCGGCGACTACGTGGTGCACGAGCAGCACGGCATCGGCAAGTACGTGGAGATGGTCCAGCGCACCGTCGCCGGCGCCACCCGCGAGTACCTGGTGCTGGAGTACGCGTCGTCCAAGCGCGGCCAGCCCGGCGACCGGCTGTTCGTGCCGACCGACCAGCTCGACGAGGTCAGCCGGTACGTCGGCGGCGAGCTGCCGACGCTGAACAAGCTCGGCGGCAGCGACTGGAAGAACACGAAGTCCAAGGCGCGCAAGGCGGTCAAGCAGATCGCGGCCGAGCTGGTGCAGCTCTACGCGGCGCGGCAGAGCGCCCCCGGCCACGCCTTCGCGAGCGACACGCCCTGGCAGCGCGAGCTGGAGGACGCGTTCGCGTTCACCGAGACGCAGGACCAGATGGCCGCGATCGACGAGGTCAAGGCCGACATGGAACGTTCCGTGCCGATGGACCGAGTCATCTGCGGCGACGTCGGCTACGGCAAGACGGAGATCGCGGTCCGCGCGGCGTTCAAGGCGGTGCAGGACGGCAAGCAGGTCGTCGTGCTGGTGCCGACGACGCTGCTCGCCCAGCAGCACCTCAACACGTTCGCCGAACGCATGCGCCAGTTCCCCGTGGTGGTCAAGGGACTGAGCCGCTTCACCGACCCGCAGGAGTCCGCGCAGACCATCGCGGGCCTCGCGGACGGCGAGGTCGACATCGTGATCGGCACGCACCGGCTGCTGCAGAAGAACGTGCGGTACAAGGACCTGGGCCTCGTGATCGTCGACGAGGAGCAGCGCTTCGGTGTGGAGCACAAGGAGCACATCAAGGCCCTGCGCACGCACGTCGACGTCCTCACGATGTCCGCGACGCCGATCCCGCGCACGCTGGAGATGTCGCTCGCCGGCATCCGCGAGATGTCCACGATCCTGACCCCGCCGGAGGAACGGCACCCGATCCTCACCTACGTCGGCGCGTACGACGACAAGCAGGTCGGCGCGGCGATCCGGCGCGAGCTGATGCGCGACGGCCAGGTCTTCTACGTGCACAACAGGGTCTCGACGATCGAGAAGGCCGCGAAGCGCATCCGCGAGCTGGTGCCGGAGGCCAGGGTCGTGACCGGGCACGGCCAGATGAACGAGGACAAGCTCGAACACCTCATCCAGGGGTTCTGGGAACGCGAGTACGACGTGCTCGTCTGCACCACGATCGTCGAGACGGGCCTCGACATCTCCAACGCGAACACGCTGATCGTCGAGCGCGGCGACCTGCTCGGCCTGGCCCAGCTGCACCAGCTGCGCGGCCGCGTCGGCCGTGGCCGCGAGCGCGGGTACTCGTACTTCCTGTACCCGCCGGAGACGCCGCTCACCGAGCACGCCCACGACCGGCTCGCGACGATCGCGCAGAACACCGAGCTCGGCGCCGGCATGGCCGTCGCCATGAAGGACCTGGAGATCCGCGGCGCCGGCAACATCCTCGGCGCCGAGCAGTCCGGTCACATCGCGGGCGTCGGCTTCGACCTGTACATCCGGCTGGTCGGCGAGGCCGTCGAGGCGTTCCGCAAGCACGCCGGGGCGGACGGCGGCGAGGTCGAGGAGGAGCTCGCCGAGGTCCGCGTGGACCTCCCGGTCGACGCGCACATCCCGCACGAGTACGTGCCGGGCGAGCGGCTGCGGCTGGAGGCGTACCGCAAGATCGCGGCCGCCTCCGACGAGGCCTCTCTGACGTCCGTCTGGGACGAGCTCAAGGACCGCTACGGCACGCCGCCGGAGCCCGTCGAACGCCTGCTCGGCGTGGCCCGCCTGCGGCACGCCTGCCGCCGCCACGGGGTCACCGAGGTGATCGCGATGGGCCAGAACCTGCGGTTCGCGAAGCTCGACCTGCTCGACTCGCAGCTGGTCAGGCTGCGGCGCCTGTTCCCGAAGGCCGTCTACAAGCAGTCCATGGGCACGGTCACCGTGCCTAGGCCGACGGAGGGAGCGGCCGGCGGCCGGATGGGTGCACCTCAGCTGCGCGACCAGGAGCTGCTGGACTGGTGCGGTGCGTTCCTGAACTCACTCGCGGGGACTCCCGTGACCGGAGTCACCAAGGCGTGAGAGGGTAGATCCTCGTGAGCACTGTTCTGAAGCGTTTCTCGCTGGTCGGTGTGGCTGTGGCGCTCCTCGCCACCGGATGCGCGACCGGGCCCGCGAAGGCCAGTTCGGCCGCGATCGTCGGCGACCAGGCGATCGGCCTGCAGACCGTCCAGGACCGCACCGTGAAGGTGCTCAAGAAGGAGCCCGCGGCCCAGCAGATGCAGGACCAGGGCAAGCTCGACCAGGTCTCGAAGCTGGTGCTGGCCGACGAGATCAGCCACCGGCTCGCGGCCACCGCGGCGCAGCGCGAGAACATCACGGTCGACGAGACCAAGGTGTACGACGCGATCAAGGAGAAGGGCGGCGCCGAGGCCGCCGCCAAGCAGAGCGAGCAGGACGAGACCACGATCTACCGCCGTCAGCGCGACGTGCTGGTGATGGGTGAGCTCGCCCGCCGCAACCTCTCCACGCTCGAGGTCGTGATCGACTTCTTCCAGGTCCAGGACCCCAAGGAAGCCAAGGAGAAGGCGGCGGAGGTCACCGCCGACCCCTCGAAGATGTCGCGGTTCGTGCAGGAGGCCCCGCGCACCACCGGCGGCCAGCAGGCGTCCGCGACGAACCAGCGGGTCCGCGTCACCGAGAACCCGTCGCTGGTCCACACGATGCTGTGGGGCGTGAAGCCCGGCACCGTCGTCGCCTTCCCGGCCGACGAGCAGCAGTCCAGCTGGATGGTCGCGCTGGTCAAGGAGCGCAACAAGGTCTCGCCCACGCCGGGCGAGGAGGACCTGATCGAGCGCATCGACCCGCAGCTGCTCGCGGCGTTCGGCCTGCGCATCGCGCAGTTCCTGACCGCGGACCTGAAGATCGAGGTCAACCCCCGCTACGGCGTGTGGGACCCGACCAACGCGCAGGTCGTCGGCAACGCCGGTGAGAGGGCCGGTTTCGTCGGCGTGACCGCGGCCGAGAACAAGTCTTGATCACTGTCGTAGTCCTGAGCGAGCGCCTCGGCGCCGTGCTGCCCGCTGCCGCTCTGCCCGCGTTGCGCACGGCCGAGGCCGTCTACGCGGGCGAGGGCGTGCCCCTGGAGTCCTGGTCCGCGCTGGGCGTCGACGGGCCCGCGCCCGCGGTGGTCGAGGCCGGCGCGGTGGTGATCGCGACCTCGGCCGACGCGTACCCGGACGCTCACGTGATCACGACGCCGGAGCCGCTGGGTGCTGGGCTGCTCGACGCGGCCGCCGTCATGCACCGGCTGCGTTCGCCGGGCGGATGTCCTTGGGACGCCGAGCAAACGCACGACTCGTTGCGCCAGTACCTCGTCGAGGAGACCTTCGAGCTGCTGGAGGCGATCGAGGACGGCGACCGCGCCGCGATGCGCGAGGAGCTCGGCGACGTGCTGCTGCAGGTGCTGTTCCACGCGCGTGTCGCGGCCGAGGCCGCCGAGGACCCGTTCGACATCGACGCCGTGGCGTCCGAACTGGTCGCGAAGCTGGTCGGCCGGCACCCGCACGTCTTCGAGGGCAACGACCCGGCCGTGCACGACGCGACCTCCCAGCAGCACCGCTGGGAGGAGCTCAAGCAGGCCGAGAAGCAACGTGAGTCCAGTGTGGACGGTGTCGCGCTGGGGCAGCCGGCCGTCGCGCTGGCCGCGAAGCTGGTGCAGCGCACCAAACGCGCGGGCTTCCCCGTCGACCTGCTGCCGGAGGGCGACGACACGGGCACGACGTTGTTCGCCGTGACCGCGCTCGCCAAGCTCGCGGGCGAGGACCCGGAGACGGAACTGCGCCAGGTCTGCCGCCGCTTCGCCGCGAACGTGCGCGAGGCGGAGGCCAAGGCACGGGCCGAAGGTCTTGATTCTCTTGCGGCTGAGGACTGGCGGCGTTTTTTGCCCTCCTGAAACGGTGGGCGTGGGCTAACGTCGATCTCGTGACTTACCTGCGGTATCCGCACCTGCGCGGTGACTTGGTGACCTTCGTGGCCGAGGACGACGTGTGGCTCGCGCCCGTCGATGGAGGAAGGGCCTGGCGCGCGTCCGCTGACCAGGTTCCTGCCCGTACGCCCCGTTTCTCGCCTGACGGCACGCATCTCGCGTGGGCCAGCGTGATCGACGGCGCCCCTGAAGTGCGCGTCGCGCCTGTGGACGGTGGTCCGGCACGGCGGTTGACGCACTGGGGCGTGGCCCGGACAGCCGTGTCGGGCTGGACACCGGACGGGCGAGTGCTGGCGGTGTCGACCACCGGTCAGATGTCGCGCAACCGCAAGCGGGCGCACGCCGTTCCGCTGGACGGCGGACCGTCCGAGGTGCTGCCGTACGGCTGGGTCAACGACGTCTCCTTCGGCCCGGACGGCCAGGTCGTCACGTCGTCCAGCTACATGCAGGAACCGTCGATGTGGAAGCGGTACCGCGGCGGCACGGCGGGGAAGCTCTGGGTCGACGCCGACGGCTCCGGTGACTTCACCCGGATCCTGTCCGAGCTGAAGTCGACGCTGTCGAACCCGATGTGGGTCGACGGGCGGATCGTGTTCCTCTCCGATCACGAGGGCGTCGGCAGCGTGTACTCGGTGCTGCCGGACGGCACCGACCTGCGCCGCCACTCGGAGGGCGAGTTCTACGCGCGCAACGCCTCCACCGACGGCTCGCGGGTGATCTTCCACCAGGCCGGCGAACTGTGGCTGCTCGACGGCCTGGAGGCCCTGCGCAAGCTCGACATCAAGCTCGGCGGCCCGCGCACCGGCCTGCAACCGCGCCACGTCAAGGCTTCCGGCAACATCGAGTCGTTCAGCGTCGACCACACCGGCCGCGCGTCGGCCGTCGAGGTCCGCGGCTCCGTGCACTGGGTGACGCATCGCGACGGCCCGGTCCGCGTGCTGGCCGACCGTTCCGACGTCCGGGCGCGGCTGCCGAAGGTGCTCGGCGAGACCGGTCACGTGGTGTGGGTGACCGACGTCGAGGGCGAGGAGGCGCTGGAGATCGCGCCCGTCGGCGGAGTCGAGCCGGGCAACACCGCTCGCCGCATCGCTTCCGGTGCCCTCGGCCGAGTCATGTCGCTGGCTGCCGCACCTGACGGTTCGCGGGTCGCCGTCGCCACGCACGACGGCCGGTTGTTGTTGGTGGACATCGCTTCCGGGGAGGTGCGCGAGGTCGTCCGCGGGGCGAACGCGCACGTCACGCACCTCGCGTTCTCGCCGGACTCCGCCTGGCTGGCGTGGTCGCACCCAGGCCCGACCCCGTTGCGGCACATCAAGATGGTGAACGCGGCCGATCTGTCCGTTGTGGACGTGACGTCGCTGCGGTTCGCCGACTTCGCGCCGACCTTCACCGAGGACGGCAAGTACCTGGCGTTCCTGTCGATCCGGACGTTCGACCCGATCTACGACGCGCACGTGTTCGACCTGTCGTTCCCGACCGGCTGCCGCCCGCACCTCGTGCCGCTGGCCGCCACCACGCCGTCGCCGTTCGCCCCGATGCACGGCGGGCGCCCGGTCGGCGACGAGGACAAGGACTCGGAGGACGACGACGACAAGGCGCCGGTGACGAAGGTCGACCTCGAAGGCCTCGCCGACCGCGTCGTGCCGGTTCCCGTCGCGGCCGCCGACTACGTGTCGTTGAAGGCGGCGCGCGGTGGTCTGCTGTGGCTGCGCCGGCCGTTGCTCGGCGTGCTGGGGGACAACCTGGCCTCGCCGGACGCGCGCCCGCCGCGCACCGTGCTGGAGCGCTACGACTTCGGCAAGCAGAAGACCGAGTGCCTGGCGGACAGCGCGGAAGCGTTTGCGGTGTCCGGCGACGGCAAGCGGATGCTCGTCGAGGACCGCGGTGACCTGCGGGTCGTGCCGACCGACAGCAAGGCCGACGAGGACTCTGCTGACTACGTGGAGATCGACCTGTCCCGCGTGCGGGTGGTCGTCGACCCGGCGCTGGAGTGGGCGCAGATGTACGCCGAGAACGGGCGTCTCATGCGCGACAACTTCTGGCGCACCGACATGGGCGGCGTCGACTGGCAGGGCGAACTCGACCGCTACCGGCCGCTGGTGGCCGAGGTGGGCAGCCACGACGACCTGGTCGACCTGCTGTGGGAGGTGCAGGGCGAACTGGGCACCTCGCACGCCTACGTCTGGGGCTCGGCGCCGAGCGTGCCCGCGTCCCGCCGTCAGGGGCTGCTGGGCGCGGACCTGGTCCGCTCGGGTTCGGACTGGATCATCGAGCGCGTGATCCCAGGCGAGACGTCCGACCCGCACGCCCGCTCGCCGCTGTGCGCGCCCGGCGTGGCCGTGCGCGCGGGAGACGCACTCGTGGCCGTCGACGGCCGTCCGGTCGGTCTGGCCGGCCCCGGCCCGTTGCTGGTCGGAACCGCGGGGAAGCCCGTCGAGCTGACCGTGCGCCCCGGTGGTGGTGGCGAGCTGCGTCGGGTCGTGGTGGTGCCACTGGCCGATGAGGAGCCTCTGCGGTACCACGACTGGGTCGCCAACCGCCGTGCGTTCACGCACGAGAAGTCCGGTGGCCGCGTGGGCTACCTGCACGTCCCCGACATGATGGGCGCCGGCTGGGCCCAGCTGCACCGCGACCTGCGCGTCGAGCTGACCCGCGAGGCCCTGGTGCTGGACGTCCGCGAGAACGGCGGCGGCCACACCTCGCAGCTGGTGATCGAGAAGCTGGGCCGCAAGGTCATCGGCTGGTCGGTAGCCCGCGGCTACACGGCCTCCGAGTCCTACCCGCAGGACGCGCCGCGCGGCCCCGTCGTGGCGGTGGCCGACGAGTACGCCGGCTCCGACGGCGACATCGTCAACGTGGCCATCAAGGAACTCGGCATCGGCCCCGTCGTCGGGGTGCGCACCTGGGGCGGCGTCATCGGCATCGACATGATGTACACGCTCGTCGACGGCACCCTGGTCACCCAGCCGAGGTACGCGTCCTACTTCAAGGGACACGGCTGGGCGGTCGAGAACTACGGCGTGGACCCCGACATCGAGGTGGTCATGACGCCTGCAGACCGCGTGTCCGGCCGCGACCCGCAGCTGGAGAAGGCCGTCTCGCTGGCCCTGGAAACTCTTTCATCTTCGCCCGCAGCTCACGCTCCGGAGTTGCCACCGCTGGCATGAACACCCCATCGTGTTACTAAAGAACTGTGACGGACTGTTCCATGTGGACGATCAACCAGATGGAACAGTTCTCACCGTTCGGGGGTGTGCTGGAGATGAGTCATCGTGAAGAGCCGCGCAGTGGCCGTGGATGCTTCGGGGCCGTGGTCGTCGTGCCGTTCCTGGCACTGGGCGGCATGTTCGCGTTGATCGCACTGACCGGGTCGCCTTCGGAGGCGCCGTTGGCTGCGCCTCCGCCTTCCCGGCCTTCGTCTCAGTGGTGGACCGAGCCTTTTGAGGCTGGGGTTTCGTTGGCCACCGTTACTGAGACTGTGGTGGTGGAGGGGGCGGCTCGGGAGGTTCGGGCTGCTCGTACCGCTACGCAGACTCGGGTGGTCGGGGCTACCGTTACCGAGACTGTTCGGGTTGGTGCTGGTGAGCCTGTGGCTGTTGGGCGGAACGAGCCTGGGGAGCCTGCTGGGCCTGGCGAGGAAGAGCCCAATTCGCCTTCTGGGTCGGCTTCGCCGGTGGTCACCACTACCTCTGTGGTTGTGTCCAGTGTGGAGCCTGGGCCTCCTGTTGAGGCGCCTGGTTCTGTTGTGGCGCCGGTGGAAGCGCCTGTCGAGGCTCCGCCTTCGTCTGCGCCTCGGGCTGAGGAGCCGGTTCCGCCTGTGGTTCCGCCGGTTACCTCGCCGCCGGTCACCTCGCCGGTTGAGCCTCCTGTTGATCGGGCTGAGCCTCCTGTTGATCGGGTTGAGGTTTCGGTGGGGGTTCCTGTTTTGAGTTCGTAGGTGGTTGCGTTGCGGGCGTGCGGTTGCGCTGCTTCCTGGGGGACTCCGCCCCCCCCAGACCCCCCACGATCTGATCGAAGACCGGCCCGCGCCACGCGTGGGTAGATGGCACGCCTGTTGCTTTGGGCGGAGTTGCGTTGCTTTGAGGGGTGCGGTGGTGGGGTGGTCCCGTCACGAGCCGCACCAGAGCGGGCCACACCCTTCTTCAGGTGCAGCAAGAGCTGAGGTGCGACTCGTGACGGGACCACCCCACCCAGACCTTGCGGTAAGGACGGCTCGCCTGCGGCATCGCGTGCGATCAGGTGGGGCTCGCCTTCGGCGTCGCGTGCGGTCGGGCAGCTTGCGATCGGCGTGCGTGCGATCCGTCGGCTTGCGTTCGGCCAGGCGGCGTCGCATGCGATCCATGGGCTCGCCTTTGGCATCGCGTGAGGTCAGGCAGCCCGCCCTCGGCGTGGCGTGCGGCCAGGCGGCCTGCCTCGACCTCGTCGGAGTGTCAGACCTGCTCTGTACGTTGGGTCGCGGGGGGTCCTTGAGCGAAGAGGACCCCTGCGTCAGCGTGTTCTGGCGCTACTGCGGGATGCTTGCCCTGGCGTAGGCGTCGGCTCCGCTGAACACGTTCTGGCCGTACTCCACGGAGTTGTTGTACGCCAGCACTGCTGCCCACCAGCCCTGGCCCGTGCCGAGGTCTCGTGCGCTGCCTCCGCAGAGGTAGCGGGCCGCTGTCAGGGCGGCGTCGTCGATGTTCTGCGGGTCTGCTGGGAGGCCGTCGCCTGCCGCTCGTTTCGCCCAGCGGTTCCAGGTGCCCGGGATGAACTGCATCGGGCCCACTGCCCGGTCCCAGGTGGTGTCGCCGTCCAGGCGGCCGCCGTCGGTGTCCTTGATGGCCTTCACGCCTGGGCCGCCGTCCAGGGGGATGCCGATGATCGGGCGGGACGGCAGGCCGTTCTCCTGCAGGCGGGCGCCGTTGATGTTGCCGTGGTGCGACTCGATCCTGCCGATGCCGGCCAGGGTCGCCCAGCTGATTCGGCAGGCTGGGGCCTCTTGTTGCATCGTCAGGTCTGCTTGCGCGTAGGCGTGCAGGGCCCTGGCCGGGATGTCCGTCTTCGACGCTACTCGTGTCGCCCAGTCGGCCAGGGGGTTGGCGGTTGCCGTGGTGCCAGGGGACGGGGCGCTGCCTGGCGCCGCTGCGCCCGGTTCCACCTGCTGGATCGGGACGAGGAACGGGGGCGGGCCCAGGGCGCCCAGGCCCCAGGCGCCTGCGGCGACCACGACTATCAGCAGCAGCACCAGGACGATGCGGCCGAAGATGTTGCCGGAGCGGTTGCGGCGGGCGGGTTCCTGGACTGCGGGCGGCGGGACCACGCGACCCAGGCTACGTGCTCCGCGCCAGTGGTGACGGGGGGAAGCGTGATGAAACCGGCACTGATGGCGTCTGGACAATCAGGTGAGCCTTACCTTAAATAGGTCGACCTAATCTTCGGAGGCGTGGGATGTTGTTCGCCAATGGGCTCATCGGGCTGCGCGAAGGGCTCGAGGCCGCGCTCGTGGTGAGCATCCTGATCGCATTCCTCGTGAAGACCGATCGACGGTATGCGCTCAAATGGGTTTGGGTCGGTGTTGCGACGGCGGTGGCACTGTCCGTAGCGGCCGGGGCGATCATCACGTTCAGTGCTGCCGGGATGACCTTTGAGCAGCAGGAAGCCTTCGGCGGGACGATGTCGATCATCGCGGTCGCCTTTGTCACCGGAATGATCTTCTGGATGCGCAGGGCGGCCAAGACGATTGCGGCCGAGTTGCGCGGCAAAATGGATGAAGCGCTCGAAATCGGACCTTTTGCCATCGTTGTCGTGTCCCTTTTGTCCGTTGGTCGGGAAGGGCTGGAGACGGCGGTCTTCTTCTATTCCAGCGTGCAGGCCGCCGGAGGGGGTACGGCGGAGCCGCTCATCGGATTTCTGGCGGGGATCTTCGTCGCCGTGTTGATCGCCGCGCTGCTCTACCAGGGGGCGATCCGGTTCGACCTCGGCAAGTTCTTCACGGTCACGGGTGTGCTGCTCGTGTTCGTGGCCGCGGGTGTGCTCAGTTACGGGATCCACGACCTGCAGGAGGCCGCGATCCTGCCCGGGCTGAACACGCTGGCGTTCGACATCAGCGACACCCTGCCGGAGGACTCCTGGTACGGGGCGCTGCTCAAGGGCTTCTTCAACTACTCGCAGCGGACGTCCGTGCTGCAGGCCATCGCGTGGGTCTCCTACGTGGTGGTGGTCCTGTCCCTGTTCCTCGTCCGGCCGCGTCGTCGCGCCGCCGTGGCCAACTGATCACTGGAGCAACCGTGCGCAAGGCAGCAGTCATCCTGGGTTCCCTCGCGGTGCTGGCGGCGTGCAGCAGCAACGGCGGTACGACCGGCGCCAACGGCAACATCGCCGTCGAAGCGACCGACGACGCGTGCAAGGTCGCCAAGACCGAGGCCGGGGCCGGCAACGTGACGTTCGAGGTGACCAACAAGGGCACCAAGGTGACCGAGTTCTACCTCTACGCCGAAGGGGACCGCATCCTCGGTGAGGTCGAGAACATCGGGCCCGGGCTCACCCGGAAGCTGATCGTCGAGGTCACGGAGTCCGGCAAGTTCCAGACCGCGTGCAAGCCCGGCATGAAGGGCGACGGCATCCGCGGCGACTTCACGGTGACCGGTGACGCCAAGAAGTCGACCGACGGCAACACGATGCTGGCCGAGGCGACCAGGAGCTACCAGCGCTACGTCGGCTCGCAGGCTGATCAGCTGCTGGTGAAGACCGAGGAGTTCGTCAACGCCGTCAAGGCGAAGAAGGTCGACGACGCCAAGGCGCTGTTCCCCGTGTCGCGCCTGTACTGGGAACGCATCGAGCCCGTCGCGGAGAGCTTCGGCGACCTCGACCCCAAGATCGACGGCCGTGAGGACGTCATCGAGGAGGGCATGGCGTTCACCGGCTTCCACCGCCTCGAGAAGGACCTTTGGGAGTCCGGGTTGCAGGCCGACTCCGAGAAGATCGCGGACCAGCTGCTGGTCGACGTCAAGGAGATCGTGTCCAAGGCGAAGTCGGTGGAGCTGACGCCGGTCCAGCTGGCCAACGGTGCCAAGGAGCTGCTGGACGAGGTCGCCACCGGCAAGATCACCGGTGAGGAGGACCGCTACTCGCACACGGACCTCTGGGACTTCCGCGCGAACGTCGACGGGTCGCAGGCCGCGATCGCCGCGCTGCGTCCCGTGGTGGAGCAGAGGGACAAGGCGCTCGTGTCCACTTTGGACGAGAAGTTCAAGGCGCTGGACGAGGCACTGGAGAAGCACCGCAAGGGTGACGGCTTCAAGCTCTACACCGAGCTGACGCAGGACGAGGTCAAGGCGCTGGCCGAGGCCGTCGACGCGCTGGGCGAGCCCGTCAGCAAGGTCGCGGAAGTGGTGTCGGCCAAGTGACGGGGGTTCCCCGCCGCAGGCTGCTCGGGTTCGCGGGCGCCGGTGTGGCGCTCGCGGGTGCGGGTGCCGCCGCCGGTGTGCTGGCGTCCCGATCACCTGAGATCGAGAACCTCGCCGCGGCGAAGGTGCCGTTCCGGGGTGAGATCCAGGCCGGCATCACGACGCCCGCGCAGGACCACATGCACTTCGTCGCGCTGGACGTGAAGACGAAGAGCCGCGACGAGCTGGTCGACCTGCTGAAGCAGTGGACCGTCGCCGCGGAACGGATGACGGCCGGGCAGGAGGCCGCGGAGGACGGTGCGGTCGGCGGCAACGCCCAGGCGCCGCCCAAGGACACCGGCGAGGCGCTCGACCTGCCCGCGTCCGCGCTGACGATCACGATCGGCTTCGGGCCGTCGCTGTTCGACGACCGGTTCGGGATCAGGGACAGGCGGCCCGAGCGGTTGATCGACCTGCCCCGGTTCCCGCAGGACGACCTGGACCCCGCGCGCAGCAACGGGGACATCTGCATCCAGGCCTGCGCGAACGACCCGCAGGTGGCCGTGCACGCGATCCGGAACCTGGTGCGCATCGGGTTCGGGCGGGTCGCGGTGCGGTGGTCGCAGCTCGGGTTCGGACGGACGTCCTCGACCACGCGCGACCAGGCGACGCCGCGCAACATGTTCGGGTTCAAGGACGGCACGCGCAACATCAAGGCCGAGGACACCGAGCACCTGCGGGACCACGTCTGGGTCTCGGAGGAGGACGGGCCGGAGTGGCTCGTCGGCGGTACGTACCTGGTGTCGCGGCGGATCCGCATGCACATCGAGATCTGGGACCGCACGTCACTGGCCGAGCAGGAGCAGATCGTCGGCCGCACCAAGGGCGAGGGCGCGCCACTGGGGCAGAACAAGGAGTTCGACGAACCCGACCTGCACGTCAAGGGCGCGGGCGGGATCCCGTTGATCGGCGAGATCGCGCACATCCGGCTCGCGGCGCCGGAGTCGTTGAACGGCGCCAGGATCCTGCGTCGCGGTTACAACTTCACCGACGGCACGGACGGGCTCGGGCACCTCGACGCGGGACTGTTCTTCGTGGCGTTCAACCGGGACTCGCGCACCCAGTTCGTCCCGATGCAGCAGGCCTTGTCCACAAAGGACGAGATGATGGAGTACCTGGAGCACACCGGGTCCGGGCACTTCGCGGTGCCGCCGGGGGTGAAGGAGGGCGGGTTCTGGGGAGACACCCTGTTCCGGTGATCAGTTCCCCAGGGCCAGCCGGGCTTTGACCTCTCCGAGCGCTTCCTGGTACTCCGGCGACGGGTTCATCGCGACCGCCATCCGGAGCTGGGCGAGCGCCTCGGGGAGGCGGTTCTGCCGTTGCAGCGTCCTACCGAGCGCGAACCGCGCGTAGTGATCGCTCGGATCGAGGTCGAGGACCTTGCGGAACGCCTCTTCAGCCCGGTTGAGCTGCGCGGACCCGAGATAGGCCCGGCCGGCGAGCAGCTGCACGGACGGCGCCTCGCCGGCCTCGTCCAGCACCCGCCTCAGTTCGCGCAGCGCGTCGAGCGGCCTGCGCTGAGCCATCAACGCCTCGGCCTTCCGAAACGCCTCGAAGGTGCCGTCCGTCATTCGATCAACGTTACCTACCGCCTGCCGGTTCTTCGACTGCCGTCCGGGCGACAGAACTCGATTGAGTGGCCGCACGGCCCGTGCGGACGCCCGCCGAGCAGCAGACCGGCGACCTGCCCGAGTCCACTGCGGACACGGAACACCCAGGCCGTCAAGCGAGCCGTCCGTGCCATGCCTCGGCCATCCGGCGAACCGCCTCGGTGATGATCTCCGGCGAGGTCGCGAGGTTCATCCGGGCGAACCCGGCACCGCCCGTGCCGAACGGGATCCCGGAGTTCAGCGCGACCCTGCCGCGCTTGAGGAACGTCCTGGCCGGGTCGTCGCCGAGCGCGCGGCAGTCCAGCCAGGCGAGGTAGGTGCCCTGGCCGGGGGAGTAGCGGACGGCGGGGAGGTGCTCGGCGAGCAGGCCGGAGAGCAGTTCCCGGTTTTCTTGGAGGCCCTCCAACAGGGCGTCCAGCCAGTCGGCGCCGTCGTCGAACGCCGCGGTGTGCGCGAGGATTCCGACGTGACTGGGCCCGTGGCTCACCTCCTCGGGCAGCCTCTTCAGGTCGTCAGCGGAGTCGGGCCCGGCGATGGCGAGCGCGGCCTTGAGCCCGGCGAGGTTCCACGCCTTCGAGGCGGACATCAACGACAGCCCGTCGTCCGCGACGCTGAGGTACGGCACGAAGCCGCCGGTCGTGAGCGGCGCGTGGATCTCGTCCGCCACGACGCGGATGCCGTGTGCACGGGCCAGCCGCGCGACCTCCTCCAGTTCGGCGGTGGTGTGCACGGTGCCGGTCGGGTTCTGCGGGTTGCACAGCAGGTACACCGCACCCCGTCCGGCCCGCACGAATGCCGCCTCCAACGCGGCGAAGTCGATCCGCGCGTCCGCGCCCAGCGGCGCCTCGACCGCCTGGCGTCCCAGCGACTCCACGAACTGGTAGAACGGCGGGTAGACCGGGCAGTTGACGACGACGGGCGCGTCCCGGTGCGAGACCAGCCGGAACATCTCGACCACGCCCAGCATCACGTCCGGCACGATCGCCGTGCGTTCGACCGCGGGCTCCCAGCCCCAGCGCTCCTTCGCGAACCCGGCCAGCGCCTCGGCGTAGGCGGTCCCGTTCGGATAGCCGGTGTCCCCTCGCTCGACGGCGTCGGTGATCGCCCTGGCGACGGGTTCGGCGAGCGGGACGTCCATCTCGGCCACCCACACGGGCAGCACGTCCTCGGGGTAGTACCGCCATTTCATGCTGGTGCGGCGCCTCAGTTGGTCCAGGGTCAGCTGACGTAACGGATTCGCGCTGCTCATGGGGCAAAAGCTAGGGGAACTCGCGCGCAAGGTGTTTGCGTTCTTTGCTCATGGACGCCGTGGACCGCAAGATTCTTGCTGAACTGCAGCGCGACGGACGGATCACCGTCACCGACCTGGCCCAGCGCGTGCAACTCAGCGTCTCGCGCTGCCAGCGCCGCCTGCGCGAGCTGGAACGCGAGGGTGTCATCCACGGCTACCGCGCGGTGGTGGACGCGGCGGCGCTCGGCTTCGGCTTCGAGGCCCTCGTGTTCGCCAAGGTGCGCCTGGACACCATGGCCGACTTCGACCGCGCCCTGGTCGACGTGCCGAACGTCGTGGAGGCGCAACGGTTGTTCGGCAGCCCCGACTACCTGCTGCGCGTGGTCACCGCGGACCTCGCGTCGTACCAGCGGCTGTACGAGGAGACGCTGGCGAAGCTGCCCGGGGTGCGCGGGCTGACCTCGACGATCGTGATGAAGCAGGTGATCGGGCCCCGCCCGTTGCCGGCCGGTCCGTGAGACGGGAAGCGAGGAATGCCCGCGGGCGTTGTCACGTTGCATGAGCCTGCGCTTCTCACTGATGGGTCCGGTACGAGCCTGGCGCGACGACGAGGAGATCGATCTGGGCCCGCGGCAACAGCGGGCGGTGCTGGCGGCGTTGCTGCTGAACAACGGCCTGCGGCTGAGCAACGACCAGCTGATCGGCATGGTCTGGGACGACCCGACGCCGAGTGCGGTGATGGCGCTGCGGACGTACATGTACAAGATCCGCAAGGCCATCCCCGAGCTGGACCTGAAGTCCAAGGACGGCGGTTACACGCTTCAAGCCGAGATCTTCGACGACTGCCGTGACGAGCCGCTCGAGGGTCTGAGCAGCACGTACTTCGAGGCCCAGCGGGTCAGGATCGGCAACGAGCGGATGCAGTGCCGCGAAGCGCTGCTCGAACGCGAGATGGACGTTCTCGAACTGCAGAAGCACGTCGCCGCCTTCCCGCTCAGGGAACGAACGCGCGCACTGCTGATGCAGGCCCTCTACCGCGACGGCAGGCAGGCCGACGCGTTGGAGCAGTTCCACCAGGCACGCGCTCTGCTGAACGAGCAGCTCGGACTCGAACCGGGGCCCGAGCTGCGCGAGGTGCACGCGCAGATCCTGCGGGGCGAGCTGAACCTGACGCGCCGGCCCGAGCAACTGCCGCCCGGCCTGCCCGACTTCACCGGCCGCACGGCCGAGATCGCGCTGGCGCTCCGGACCCTCCCGCGCACCGTCGGCATCACCGGCATGCACGGCAGCGGCAAGACGGCGCTGGCCACGCACGTCGCGCATCTCGCCAAGCACGACTACCCCGACGGGCAGATCTTCGTGCGGGGCAAGGACGTCGCCAACGAGTTGTTGCGCGCGGTCGGCGTCGAGAACCCGCACGGCGACAAAGCCGCGCTGTGGCGGGAGAAGGCGCGCGGCAAGCGGTTCCTGATCGTCGTGGACGACGTGCACGACCCCGCCCAGATCGCGGAGCTCCACACGCCCGGCTCGGCGATGGTCCTCACGAGTGTGCGCAGGTGGAACGAGCTGCCCAGCGTGACGTGGCTGAAGGTCGCCGGGTTGACCGAGGCCGAGGCGAACCAGTTCTTCCGCAGGGTCCTCGACCCCGTCCGGGTCGACGCCGAGGCGGCCGTCACGGACGAGGTGCTGGCGCGCGTCTCCTACCTGCCGAACCCCATCCGCGTGCTCGGCGGCAAGCTCACCGGCCGCCCGACCTGGACCCTGGGGATGCTGCTGGCCCAGATGGAACGCAAGACGCGGCTCGGCGACGCCATCCCGTCCGACTGCATGGCCGTGGTGGCGCCGATGATCAAGGCCGAGCAGCAGCTCACCGAGCACGAACGCCACCTGCTGCTGTGCTTCGCGGGCCGCGACGCGGACGTCATCGACGTGTGCGAGGCGGCGGAGATGTCCGGCGCCGACCCCGGCTCGATCGAGTTCGCGCTGGAGTCGCTCGCCGACGTGCACCTGATCGAACCGCTGGTGCTCGGCCGGTACCGGCTGCCGCATTTCGTGCGGATGTACTTCGGCTGGCGTGCACCTGTGCTGACCAGCTGATTCATCCGGAATTTATGGCCTGACGATCCGGCGTCGGCAAGTTCGGAGACATGTCAACCAAGGAACTCGCAGGCAAGAAGGCCCTCGTCACCGGCGCCACCTCCGGCATCGGCCGCTCCATCGCGGTCAAGCTCGCGGAGGCGGGGGCCACCGTCTACCTCACCGGCCGCCGCGCGGAGCTCGGCAAGGAGACCGTCGCGCTGATCGAGCAGGCCGGCGGCACCGGTCACTTCATCGTCTCGGACGTCGCCAGCGTCGACGACGTCCGCAAGCTCGCCGAGGAGGTCGGCGACGTCGACGTGCTCGTGAACAACGCCGGCATCTTCCCGTTCTCGCCGACGACCGAGCAGTCCGTCGACGTCTACCAGCAGGTGTTCGACGTCAACGTCCGCGGCACCTACTTCCTCACCGCCGCCCTCGCCCCGGCGATGGTCGCCAAGGGCGGGGGCTCGATCGTCAACGTCTCGTCGATCGCGGCCGTGGTCGGCACGCCGGTCGGGTCCGTCTACAACGCCTCCAAGGCCGCGATGGACGCGCTGACCCGCTCGTGGGCCACCGAGTTCGGTCCCGCCGGCGTCCGCGTGAACTCCGTGGCACCCGGCCCGGTCGCCACCGAGAAGGCCCTGGCGGAGGCCGGTGAGGTGTTCGACGCGATCGCGAAGGACCTGCCCCTCCAGCGCGTCGGCCAGCCCGACGAGATCGCGGAAGCCGTGCTGTTCCTGGCCTCCGAGAAGGCCAGCTTCATCACGGGCTCGGTGATCACGGCCGACGGCGGCTACGTCGCGGGCTGAGCCAGCACAGTGCGCAGGGACGAGGGCGACTCGACGTGCACGTTGTGGCCCGCGCCGGGGAACGAGACCGGCTCGGGCACCAGCTCCCGCAGGTGCTCCTGGGGGCTCATCGGGTCGTTCTCACCCGCCGCCAGCACGACGTGGGCCTGCGCGGACATGATCAGCCCGGCCATGTCCGGCCGGCCCACGCCGAAGGCCCTCATGTCCAGCGACGGCGTCCACCCACCGTCCACTTCGGACACGCCGTGCCGCAGCGGCACACCCGCCATCTTCGACGCCCGCTCGACGGCTTCCTCCTCGGTGTCGAAGACCTTCCCGGGCTTGGCGGCGAGCGCCGCGGCCTTCTGCAGCTCCTCGTCGGTCCACCGCACCTTGATCCCGACGCCGACGCACGTGGTCACCTCGACCCCGAACCACCCGCTCGCCAGCGCCAGCCCGACCACGCCGCCCAGCGAGTGCCCGATGATCGTCACCGGCTCGCGCGGGATGACTTCAGCGACCGCCGCCGCGAGCGAACCGAACGAGTACCGGTCGATCCGCGCGCTTCGTCCGTGACCGGGCAGATCGGGCACGAGCCAGCTGCCGGACCAGTCCTCCACGACGTCCTGCCACACCTCGCCGGTAGCGCCCAGCCCGTGCAGCAGCACCAGCAACGGCCCGTTCCCACCACGTTCGACATGAAGCACGTCAGAATCCGTTCTATGCCCAGGACCGATGCCGACCTCATCGTCGACCCGGACACGTATACATCGGGAGTCCCGCACGACGCACTAACCCGGCTGCGTGAGAAGGACGTGGTGCGCATCGACGACTTCTGGGCGGTCTTCCGCCACGAGGACGTCCGCACGGTCCTGCGCACGCCTTCCGTCTTCTCCTCACATCGAGGCGCTACCCAGATCCGCGACCCCCTGCCTGCCGATCTGGCCTACGTCCAACGCATGATGCTCAACCAGGACCCGCCCACGCACACGCGGCTCAGACGCATGCTGACCAGGGCTTTCACCCCTCGCGCCGTGGCGCGCCTGGAAGACCGCATCCGCTCGAACGCCCGCGAGATCGTCCATGGCCTGTCCGGCGACTTCGCGTCCGACGTCGCTGATCTGCCGTTGCTGACCCTGGCCGACGTCTTCGGCGTCCCGCGCCAGGACAGAGCGCTGCTCTACGACTGGAGCAACCGCGTGATCGGCTTCCAGGACCCCGACTACGCCCTGTCGTCCAGCTCGACCGCCGGCATGACCGACATGGCCCTCGCCGCGCTGGAGCTCCGTCCCGACGACGGCCGCGACCCACGAGCCCGCGACGGCATGCCCGACCTCTACGCCTACGCACACGCGCTGGGTTCGTACAAGCGCTCGTCGCCTGGGGACGACGTGCTGAGCAACCTCATGCGGGAGGACATCTCGCTGGAGGAGTTCGAGAACCTCTTCTGGCTGTTCTCCGTGGCGGGCAACGAAACCCTGCGCAACGGCATCCCGGGCGGCATGATCGCCCTGCTCTCCCACCCTGACCAGTATCGGCGTCTGCGCGCCGACCGTTCGCTGCTTCCTCTCGCGGTGGAGGAGATGTTGCGCTGGTGGACACCGGTCATGCACTTCCGCCGCACCTGCGTGCAGGACACTTCGTTGTCAGGGCAGCGGATTCGGGCGGGGGACAAGGTCGTCGTCTGGTTCTCGTCCGCCAACCGGGACGAGCGCGTGTTCACCGAGCCGGACCGGTTCGACGTGGGGCGGCGGGAGGCCGACCACCTGAGCTTCGGGCACGGTCCGCACTTCTGCCTGGGCGCGCAGCTGGCCCGGACGCAGATGCGGGCCGTGTTCGACGCGGTCCTCGACCTGCCCGGGGTGCTGGAGCTCGACGGGGAGGTCAGCCGGTTGCGGTCGAACTTCCAGAACGGCGTGAAGCACCTGCCGGTTCGCTTATGAGCAGCATCGTCAAGTTCTTCGCGGCGACGAACGAGGAAGCCGCCGCCCACGGTCCAGATCCGTCGTCCCGGCCTCTCTCCTGCGGGAACTTCGACGCCGAAGAGGCCCTGCTCCACTGGGAAGAACATCTGACCGGCACGTCGTTCGACGACCTCCTGGACAGCGACGTCCCTGAAGTGGTCGCGGAGCACGAAGACACCGGCGCGTGGGTGTTCGCGCTGTCCGACGCGCTGCAAAGATCCCTGGCGAACGCTTCAACCGCCGCGCTCGACGAGCTGGCGCGGCGGTGGGCGGAGAGCTCGACCGGCCGAATCGATCCGGCCATCGCAGCGGACCTCCTGCGAAACCTGGCCGACCTGATCCGGAACCGGCCGCCGGGCACGAGAGTCCACTGCTGGACGAGCTGACAGGACGGCCATGGTCAGCACGTAGAGCGTCTGGCACGATTCAGTAGACAGGCGCGACGGGCCCACTGTGATCTGACGGTGTCGAGCCCCGGCCGGTCACCTGGCCCAAGTAGGCTCGTCGCGAGACGAGACGCAGGAGAAACAGGGAGCGCAAGTGGCGGTCATCGAACAGGTCGGAGCACGCGAGATCCTGGACTCGCGCGGCAACCCCACCGTCGAGGTCGAGGTGGCGCTGGACGACGGCACGCTGGAGCGTGCGGCTGTTCCGTCGGGTGCTTCGACCGGTGAGCACGAGGCGGTGGAGCTGCGGGACGGCGACGCCAAGCGGTACCTGGGCAAGGGTGTCGAGCGCGCGGTCACCGCGGTGCTCGACGAGATCGGGCCCGAGCTGGTCGGCATCGAGGCCGTCGAGCAGCGCATCGTCGACCAGAAGCTCGTGGACCTGGACGGCACGCCGGACAAGGGGCGTCTCGGCGCCAACGCGATCCTCGGCGTGAGCCTCGCGGTCGCGAAGGCGGCGGCGACGAGTTCCGGCCTGGAGCTGTTCCGCTACATCGGCGGGCCGAACGCGCACGTGCTGCCGGTGCCGATGCTGAACATCCTCAACGGTGGTTCGCACGCCGACACCGAGGTGGACATCCAGGAGTTCATGATCGCGCCGATCGGCGCGGAGACGTTCCGCGAGGGTCTGCGCTGGGGCACCGAGGTCTACCACGCCCTGAAGTCCGTGCTGAAGAGCAAGGGTCTCGCCACGGGTCTGGGTGACGAGGGTGGCTTCGCGCCGTCGCTGGGCAGCAACCGCGACGCGCTCGACCTGATCCTCGAGGCCATCGAGAAGGCCGGTTACCGGGCGGGCCGCGACATCGCGCTCGCGCTCGACGTGGCCGCCACGGAGTTCTTCTCCGACGGTGCCTACACGTTCGAGAAGAACAAGCGGTCGGCCGAGCAGATGATCGGCTACTACTCCGAGCTCGTGCGCGACTACCCGATGGTCTCCATCGAGGACCCGCTGTCCGAGGACGACTGGGACGGCTGGGTCCAGATGACCGCCGAGCTGGGCGAGAAGGTCCAGATCGTCGGCGACGACCTGTTCGTCACGAACCCGGAGCGCCTGGAGGAGGGCATCTCCCGCCGCGCCGCCAACGCGCTGCTGGTGAAGGTCAACCAGATCGGCACGCTCTCCGAGACGCTCGACGCGGTCTCGCTGGCCACGTCGTACGGCTACAAGTCGATGATGTCGCACCGCTCGGGCGAGACCGAGGACACGACCATCGCCGACCTCGCCGTCGCGACCGGTGCCGGCCAGATCAAGACCGGTGCCCCGGCCCGCGGTGAGCGCACCGCGAAGTACAACCAGCTCCTGCGCATCGAGGAGAGCCTCGGCGACGCGGCGCGCTACGCGGGCGAGCTCGCGTTCCCGCGCTACACGCCGGAGAGCTGAGAGGCTGTAAGGCATGGCCGAGCGCGCGCGTCGTCCCCGCCGCCCCCGCGAAGAGCGGGAGGCGAGGCCCGCACGCGCGCGCAAGCCACCCCGTCCCAAGGCGCCGTCGCGGCGCAGTGAGGGCACGGGTGGCGCGTTCGGAATGACCGGTACGCGGCGGGCCGCGTTGTTCGCGATGGTGCTGTGCGCACTGGCGCTGAGCATCGCGGTCCCGTTGCGGACCTACCTCTCGCAGCGCGACGAGCTGCGTGACGTGGGCGCCGAGCAGCAGAAGCTGCGCGAGACGGTCGCCGCGCTGGAGAAGCGCAAGTCGGAACTGCAGGACCCGGCGTACGTGGAGATCGAGGCGCGCAAGCGGCTGCACTGGGTGCGGCCCGGCGAGACGCCCTACATCGTGCAACTGCCGGGTGACGAGGGTCGCAACACGGAGACGGAGAGGCCGTCGGGCAAGCAGGCGGCAGAAGGGTCCTGGTACGAGGAACTGTGGGAATCGGTGACGCACAAGTAAGTGCTGCTGACCTGGAAACGGTCGCTCAGCAGCTCGGCCGCACGCCGCGCGGGACACGTGCGATCGCCTCGCGGTGCCCCAGCGGGCACCCGAACGTCGTGCAGACGGCGCCGCGGCTGCCCGACGGGACGCCGTTCCCGACGCTGTACTACCTGACCTGCCCCAAGCTGAACTCCCTGGTCAGCACGCTCGAAGGCGGCGGGCTGATGAAGGAGCAGCAGGAGCGGCTGGCCACGGACGCGGACCTCGCGGCCGCCTACCAGCGCGCGCACGAGTCGTACCTCGCGGAACGCGACGCCATCGAGTCGCTGGGCACCCAGGTCACCGCGGGCGGCATGCCGGTCAGGGTCAAGTGCCTGCACGTGCACGTCGCACACGCGCTCGCGAAGGGCCCCGGGGTCAACCCCATGGGCGACGAGGCGCTGGCACTCCTGGGCGAGCAGGGCCTGTGGCCCGCAGGTGAATGTTCGGCGAGTTAACAGTCAACGGAACCGAACACACGCTTCACTCCGTCTTGGGTACACCTAGGCTTCGTAGTGGGGCAGGGTGGGACAGGGGGCGTTCGCCGTAACTGCAGGACGGCGAGCCGCGATGACGCACGAGAGGTGAGTATTCGTGGCAATGGCCAAACTGCGTGGTCCGTCGGTGTTGAGCCCTAGGCAAAAGGGCTTCGCCGTCGCCGCGCTGGCTGCGATGCTCGCCCCCGCGATGATCGTCGGCACCAAGCTCGTCGACTGGGTCAACCTCGCCAAGCACGATGACATCGCTGTCTCGTTAGGCCCCGCCGACGTCTTCGGCGCCCTGCACCGCGACCCGTCCGAACTCGGCGCTTCCGGCCGCCTGCCGCTGTCCGACGAACTGAGCGCCGCGCTGCTCGCCGACCTCGAGGACGACGGCGAGATCGACGGCGACTACGACGACAGCCTGATCGACGACGGCATCGACACCACCGGCGTGCACGACATCCCCGGCGTGATGGTCGACGCCTACCTCCGCGCCGCAGACCGGATGGGCGAGCTCGTCCCTGGCTGCAACCTCGACTGGTCGCTGCTCGCAGGCATCGGCAAGATCGAGTCGAACCACGCCAACGGCGGCCGTGTGAACGGCAACGGCGACGCCACCCCCAAGATCCTCGGCCCGGTCCTCAACGGCGGACCGAACATCGAACCGATCCGAGACACCGACGGCGGACGCTATGACGGCGACACCGCCTGGGACCGCGCGGTCGGCCCGATGCAGTTCATCCCCTCGACGTGGGCGAGCTACCGCGGCGACCTGAACGACGACGGCGACTTCAACCCGCAGAACATCTACGACGCCGCCCTCGGCTCCGGCCGCTACCTGTGCTCCGGCGGCCTCGACATGAACAAGCCGTCGGACCGCGCCGCCGCGATCTACCGGTACAACCGGGACAACGCGTACGTCGCGAAGGTCCTGCAGTGGGCCAAGCTCTACAGCGACAACATCGACACGCTGCCGCTGCTGCCGGACGACGGCAACAACCAGCAGAACCCGCAGCCGGGCAATCCCAACCCCGGCAACCCCGGAAACCCGCCGGGCAACGGCAACACCAGCAACCCGACGACCACGACCACGACGACCACCACGACGACGACGCCGCCGAACTGCCCGACCACGACCACGGGCACGACCTCCAGCACCACGTCGTCGACCACCACCACGACACCGCCGCCGTCCTCGTGCACGACGACGACCACAACGACGCCGCCGACCACCACCACGACGACCACGACGACCACCACGACCACGGTGACCAACCCGCCGCAGACGGAGCCGTCGACTCCGCCGCAGCAGTCGTCGTCCGCGGGCAGCAGCGTCAACAGTTCGGTGCCGACGACGTCGCAGAGCTTGCTGACGAGTACGCCCAGCTAGCGCGGCGTGTCGGGTTGGAACGAATCCAAGTGGTACTTCGTTCGGCGAGATTCGGGCAGAAACGGTGGAGTGAAGGGGAGTCCGTCTCCTAGCTCCGTCTGCATGCCGAAGCGCAACTCGACCGTGGTGGGCCGCGAGTTCGGTCAGGGCGTCCGCGACGCCGTCGAACAGAGCGGCATGACCCAACGCAGACTCGCCGAACTGTTGGACTGGCAGGAAGCCAAGACGTCCGACGCGGTGAACGGCAAGGGCGGCATCACCGAGGTCGAGCTGATCATGGTCGCAGGCCTACGTGCCTGGGCTCTTCCAGATCGCCGGGTACATCCGCGCCCTGATGGAGAGTTCAGCGGTCATCAAGCCTCCGGACTTCAACGACCTCATCCGAATGAAGCTTGACCGGCAGGTGATCTTCAACCGCAGTCGGGAGTTCCTCTTCTACATCCACGAGAACGCACTCAGGCTGCCGGTGGGTGGCTCAGGCCTCATGCAGACTCAGCTCCTCCACGTCCTGACGATGGCGGTGCGCCCGTACATCACCATCAGAGTCGTGCCGACGGCGATCGGCGCGTACCCCTGCGGCCGGTCCGTTCATCAAGCTGGAGTACGACAAGTACGAGCCGGCCATCTGGATCGAGTCCCTGCGAACCGGCTTGTTCCTCGACGACGAGGAAAGCCTGGACGACTACGACAGCGTGTTGGACTTGCTCGACAAGCAAGCCCTAGGTGTTGAAGAGTCGAGGGAGCTGATCAGCAGCCTCGAGTCTCGAGGGGGAGTTTCACTTGTCGATCTGGCGCAAGAGCAGCTATAGCCCGAATCGAAGCAGGCGTGGTCCGCGTTCCTCCACCTCGTGACGGCGGACCCCCGCTAGCCCCGCAGCATCTCCGCCACCAGGAACGCGAGCTCCATCGACTGCCGCGGGTTGAGGCGCGGGTCGCACGCCGTCAGGTACCGCTCGCCGAGGTCGGCCTCCGCGATGTCCTGCTCGCCGCCGAGGCACTCGGTGACGTCCTCCCCGGTCAGCTCCACGTGCAGGCCGCCGGGGTGGGTGCCGAGGGCGCGGTGCACCTCGAAGAACCCCGCCACCTCGTCGACGACCCGGTCGAACCTCCTGGTCTTGTGGCCGGTCGAGGACGTCTCGGTGTTGCCGTGCATCGGGTCGCACTGCCAGACGACCTGGTGCCCTGAGGCCGTCACCTTCTCGATGATGGGAGGCAGCACGTGCCTGATGCGGTCGTGGCCCATCCGGCTGATCAACGTCAGGCGGCCGGGTTCGCCGTGCGGGTCGAGGCGTTGCACGTACTCCACCGCCGACTCCGGGGTGGTGGTCGGGCCGATCTTCAGGCCGATCGGGTTGGCCAGCAGCGCGGCCAGGGCGATGTGGGCGCCGTCCAGCTGGCGGGTGCGTTCGCCCACCCAGAGGAAGTGGCCGGACAGGCCGTACAGCCTGCCGCCGGCCATCCGGAGCAGGGCGCGTTCGTAGTCGAGCACCAGGGCTTCGTGGCTCGCGTAGACGTCACGGGTGTAGTCGTTCGCGGCGCCGCACGCCTGCATGAAACGCAGTGCGCGGTCTACCTCGGCCACCAGGGCCGCGTACCGGCGGCCGGTGGGGGCGTCGCTCACGGGCACAGGGGAGTGGGCCAAGGCGCGCAACATGTTCATCGTGGCGGACGAGTTCGCGTGCGCCCGCACCATGCGTGCGGGATCGTGGGTCCGGTCGGCCGGTGACGCCGAGTTGACCATGTCGCCGCGGTACGAGGGGTGGCCGGAGGGGTCCACTTCGGACGAACGGGGTTTGGCGTACTGGCCCGCCACCCGGCCCACCCGGACGACCGGGGTGCCCGCGCCGTACGCGAGCACGACCGCCATCTGCACCAGGGTCGTGAAGTTGGCGCGGATGTGCGCCTCCGTGTTGCCCGCGAAGGTCTCCGCGCAGTCGCCGCCCTGGAGCAGGAAGGCCTCGCCACGCGCCACGGAAGCGAGTCGTGCGCGCAGATCGTCCACTTCGGATGCCAGCACCACCGGTGGCGCGGTGCTCAGCGCGGCCACGGCGTCGCGGCAGTCCGCCGCCGATCTCCAGACCGGCTGCTGGGCCGCCGGCCGGCTCAGCGCCTCCTCTACCTCGTGGCGGACGTCGAACGGCAGTGCGGAGACGGCTCGCACCTCACGCACGCGTGTCAGTGCGCAGGTGCTTTCCACGACGCTGTTCATCGGTCTCCCCGGGTTCCGACAAGCGAACAGAAATTTGAAGTGAACAACGAGGAAATGCACCTCGACTCCCCCGTCCGAGCCTAGCGCGGAATCACGCGCAATGCTCACGGTTCCCACCGTGCATACTTTCTGTGGTCGACGTGAGGTCCGATCGGGTGATCCTTCGTGACGGCCGCCATTGTCCACAAAGGTGCATCCGCGGTGTGTCAACGGTGTGCGTTGCGGCTCAACCGGCAATTACCGGAGAACCGCTGGACGGGCTGCCGGGCCTCAGCTACGTTCGAAGACGAGTCATGGGTACCGCACATCGCACTGGGGCGAATACGGTGAGCGGTGCGACCAGCGGGGGTCTGATGAATTTGGAATTCGAATTGTTCGCGCATGCCATAGGCGGCGCGAGCGCGGTGCGACTTGCCCGAGATCTGGACGTGATCAGCAGGGAAGAGCTGGAGGAGCTGAGGGACCACAACCTCGCGGCGATGGTGCGAGCCGTCCGCGAGACGCCCGCGGTGAGCAGGCGATGGCCGACGCTCGCCGACGGTGCGGGTGTCGCCGGCATCGCCGCACTGCCTCTGCTCACCCCTGCTGACCTGGCCGAACGGTGTCCGCCACACTCGGACGACTTCCTGCTGCGCGGTGGTCTGCCGGGGATGGTGCTGCGCTCCAGCGGCACGTCGGGACGCAACAAGGTCGTGTACCACTCGTGGGAGTCGAACGAGGTCGTCGACCTCCTCGGCGCCCGCGGCGTGCGGGCGGTGCTGGGGAAGGCGCCGGAACGCATCGCGAACTGCTTGTTCCCGGCGGAGCTGAACGGCGCGTTCATCTTCGTGCACGATTTGGGCAAACATCTGCCCACGCTGACGTTTCCGCTGGGCAGCACGATGCCGTTCCACGAGATCGCCGCGGCCATCGGCGACCACGGGATCGACACGCTGGTCGCGGGGCCGGCGTTCGCCACTGAACTGATCACCACCACCCCTGCTGACCAGCTGCGATCCCTGGAGAACCTGCTCTACCTCGGTGAGGCGATGGGCCGGGCGCGGCTGGACGCGGTGCATTCCGTGCTGCCGGGGCTGAACGTCCGCTCGCTCGCCTACTCGACGACCGAGACCGGGCCGATCGGCTACCAGTGCGCGCACCTGAGCGGCGCGACCCACCACGTGCACGAGGACGCGGTGCTGGTCGAGATCGTCGACAGCGACACCGGTGAGCACGTTCCCGCTGGTCAAGCCGGTGAGATCGTGGTGACGCCGCTCGCGGACACGGGCATGGCGCTGCTGCGCTACCGCATCGGCGACCGCGGGTACTTCACCACCGAACCGTGCGGGTGCGGCAGTCCGGCGCGGCTGCTGACGTTGCTCGGGCGGACCGCGCAGTCGATGAACGTGGACAACTGGACGATCTCGTCCGACCAGCTCATCGGGGCCCTGGAGGTCCTCGGCATCACCGACGCCGAGGACGTGCAGCTCCAGTTCCTGTGGGAGTCGTCGAAGTACGAGGTGCGGCTGCTGCTGTCACCGCGCACGCCGCAAGGCCTGTCCACCGAACTGGTGCGAGAACACCTGCTGCCCGCCTACCAGCTGCGCAAAGTGCTGATGGGCCCGAGGTGTGCCGGATTCTCGGTCGAACGGGCGGAACTCGCGAAATTCGAGAGATCGGCACGGGGCAAGGTGCCGGTGTTGTTCCAGCGAATATGAGCTGACCGCACGTCCTCCTGCTGAGGTTTGCCGTTTGTGTGCGGCAGGCCGGGTCCGGCATGGGCGAAAAGGGAAGAACCACGTCGTGGAGGTGCATTGTGTCAACGGTCAATTCGGTCACCGGAGTCGACCGCCTCGAGGAGCTGCGCGCGGAACTCGACGCCATTGACGTTCGTCTGCTCGACACATTGCGCGACCGCATCGGAGTGTGTGTGCGCATTGCCGAGCACAAACTCGAGCACGGTGTGCCGATGATGCAGCCCCACCGAATTGGAATAGTCCAGAAGCGGGCCGCGGAGTACGGCGCCGAGCACGGCCTCAACCAGGATTTCCTGCACCGGCTGTACGAGCTCGTCATCGCCGAGACCTGCCGGGTCGAGGACGTGGTCATGGGCAACACACCGGCCGAATAGCAGTCGAGGAGCGGCGCCCGCGATGCGAACGATCCTGATCGACAACTACGACTCGTTCACCTACAACCTCCACCAGCTGCTGGGCGAGGTCAACGGGGAGCCTCCGGTCGTCGTGCGCAACGACGTCGAGTGGTCCGACCTACGCCTCAGCGAGTTCGACGCCGTCGTGATCTCGCCGGGACCCGGCCGTCCCGACCGGGAGCGCGACTTCGGGGTGAGCGCCCGCGCGATCCTCGACGGAGGCCTGCCGGTGCTCGGGGTCTGCCTGGGGCACCAGGGGATCGCGCACCTGTTCGGCGGCGAGGTCGGCCACGCGCCGGAGCCCATGCACGGCCGCATCTCGCCGGTGCTGCACGACGGCGTCGACATCCTGCGCGGTCTGCCGAGCCCGTTCGACGTGGTGCGCTACCACTCGCTGACGGTCACCGCGCTGCCCGACGAGCTGGAGCCGATCGCCTGGACGCCGGACGGGATCCTGATGGCGGTCCGGCACCGCACCCGGCCCGTCTGGGGCGTGCAGTTCCACCCCGAGTCGATCAGCAGCGAGTACGGCCGTGAACTGCTCGCGAACTTCCGCGACCTGGTGATGGGCGAACGCGCTGCGACCGCCGACCCGTACGTGCCAGCGCCACGCCGCCGGCCGGAGCCGACCGGTGGACTGCCGGTGCACGTCCGGCAGGTGCCGGTGCTGCCGGACGCGGAGGCGGTGTACCGCGAGTTCTTCGCCGCCGGGCAGCACGGGTTCTGGCTCGACAGCAGCGCGGTGATCGACGGCGTGTCCCGGTTCTCCTTCCTGGGCGGCGGGTCCGGTCCGCTGGCCGAGCACGTCACCTACCGGGTGGCCGACGGTGTGGTCGACGTGCGGCGCTCCGACGGCTCGGTTTCGTTGGTGCGCCAGCCCTTCTTCGACTACCTCGACGAACAGCTGCGGCTGCGTTCGACCAGCACGCCCGGCCTGCCGTTCGACTTCAACCTCGGGTACGTCGGCTACCTCGGGTACGAGCTGAAGGCCGAGACCGGTGGTGCGCCGGCACATTCGGCGGGCACGCCGGACGCGTCGCTGCTGTTCTGCGACCGCGCGGTCGTGCTGGACCACCGGACCGGCACGACCTACGTGCTGGCGCTGGGCGAGGAGAACCGCGACTGGCTGGAGGAGACGGCCCAGCGGGTGGAGCTGTTGCCCGCGCCCGAACCCGCGGACGCGGCGGTGCTGCTGGAGTCGGGCCCGGTGCCGTTCGACCGGCGCCATGACGAGCAGGCCTACCTCGAGCGCATCGACGCGTGCCTGGAGGAGATCCGCAACGGCGAGTCGTACGAGATCTGCCTGACCAACGAGGTCACCGTGCGCGCGCGGGTCGACCCGCTGCACACCTACCTGCACCTGCGCCGGATCAGCCCGGTGCCCTACGCCGCGTTGCTGGACTTCCCCGGTGTCGCGGTGCTCTGCGCGTCGCCGGAGCGGTTCCTGAGCATCGGGGCCGACCGGGTGGCGGAGTCGAAGCCGATCAAGGGCACCCGCCCGCGCGGCGCGACCCCGGCCCAGGACGAGGCGCTGCGGCTCGACCTGCTCAGCCGCGAGAAGGACCGCGCGGAGAACCTGATGATCGTCGACCTGGTCCGCAACGACCTGAACGTGGTCTGCGAGGTCGGGTCGGTGCACGCGCCGAAGCTGTTCGCGGTGGAGACGTACGCGCCGGTGCACCAGCTGGTGTCCACGATCCGCGGCACGCTGCTGCCGGACCGGTCGGCGGTCGACTGCGTGCGCGCGGCGTTCCCCGGCGGCTCGATGACCGGCGCGCCCAAGGTGCGCACGATGGAGATCATCGACCGGCTGGAGGAAGGGCCGCGCGGCGTGTACTCCGGGTCGCTCGGCTGGTTCTCGCTGTCCGGCGCCGCCGACCTGAACATCGTGATCCGCACGCTGGTCGTCACGGACGACCACGTGACGTTCGGCGTCGGCGGTGCGATCGTCTCCCTGTCGGACCGGGCGGAGGAGTTCGAGGAGACCGTCGTCAAGTCCCGCGCGATGCTCACCGCCGTCGCCGCGACCGCGGCCCAGCTCGTGGGTGAGGACCGGTGAGGTACGCGGTCATCGGTGGCTCCGGCGCGGTGGGCTCGCTCTTCGCCGAGCGGCTGCGCGAGTCCGGTGAGGTCGAGGTGCTCGACCTGGCCACGGGTTTCGACGCCACCGCACCGGACCGGGAACTGGACGCCGACGTCGTGGTGGTCGCGTTGCCGGAACAGGTGGCGCTCGACGCGGTGAAGGCGTTGTCCCTCGAGCCAGGCACGCTGCTCGTGGACACGCTCTCGGTGAAGTCCGGTGTGGTGGAGGCCGTCCGCGCGACCGGACTCGAAGCGGTGAGCGTCAACCCGATGTTCGCGCCGTCGTTGCCGGTCCGGGGACGGCCGATCGCCGCGGTGGTGGTGCGTGACGGCCCACGGGCGCGGGACTTCCTGCGACTGCTGGGTTCCTGGGGCGCGCGGGTCGTCGAGGTCACGGCGCCCGAGCACGACCGCCTGGCGGCCGCCTCCCAGGCACTGACGCACGCGGCGGTGCTCGGGTTCGGTCTCGGGCTCGCCGAACTGGACGTCGATGCCGACGCCCTGACCGCGGTCGCCCCGCCACCGCACCGGACCCTGCTGGCGCTGCTGGCACGGATCGCGGGCGGCACGCCGGAGGTCTACTGGGACGTCCAGGCGGCGAACCCCCATGCGCCCCAGGCACGTGCCGCGCTGGCGAACGGGATGCGCAGGGTCGCCGACGTGGTCGAGAACGGCGACGAGGCGGCCTTCGCGGACCTGCTGGACGAGCTGCGCGGCTTCCTCGGCGACGGGCTCGCGCACCACCGCGAGCTGTGCGAGCGGATCTTCGAGGGGATGGAGGAGAAATGACGCAGGTGCAGCGACCCGCCAACTGGGTGGAGTCCCGGGTCGGCAAGACGTCCGACTCGCTCGACCGCGCGTTCGACGAAGGCCTGACCGGGCACGTGATCGTCGGCCGCGAGGGCAAACGCGTGCAGCTCCAGGACGGCGGCGACGCCGTGGAGTTCGTCTCCTGCTCGTACCTCGGGCTGGAGGAGCACCCGGACCTCGTCGCGGCCGCTTCGGAGGCGCTGCAGCGCTTCGGCGCCCACTTCTCCTCGTCGCGCAACCGGATGCGGCCGCACTACCTCGGTGAGCTGGAAGAGCTGCTCGGCGCGGTCTACCAGGGGAACCGGCCGGTCGCCTTCACCTCGGTCGGCACCGTCCACCTGGGACTGCTGCCGCTGCTGGGAACCGGTGTGCTGCCGAGCTACCCGGTGGCCGACGCGGGCGCGTTGTTCCTGGTGGAGAAGACCGCCCACGCGTCCATGCAGATCCTGCGAGGCCTGCTGGAGCAGATCGGCCCGGTCCGCCGGTTCGACCTGCAGGACCCCGAGTCGCTCGCCACCGCGCTGAACACCCGCGAGGGCCGTACGCCGATCGTGCTGGTCGACGGCGTCGGGTCGATGGGCGGCCTGATCGACGTCACCGGGATCCTGGCGGCGCTGGAACCGCACGGCGGTCACCTCTACATCGACGACGCGCACGGCATCTCGATCGCCGGTGAACGCGGCGCGGGCTACGCGTTCGAGGTCCTCGGCGACCGCCTGCCGCCGCACGTGGTCATCGCCGGCTCGCTGTCCAAGGCGTTCGGTGGCTCCGGCGGCTTCGCCCTGGTGCCCTCCGAGGCGGACGTGCTGAAGCTGCGGAAGTTCGCGAACCCGTTGGTGTTCGGGCACTCCATCATGCTGCCGATGCTGGCCGCCAACGTCGCCGCGGCGAAGCTGCACCTGACCGGTGAGGTCGCCGCGCTGCAGAAGCGGTTGTGGCACAACACCGACCAGTTCGACGAGCTGACCGGCGGCCAGCTGGTCAACGCGGGCCTGCGCTCACCCGTGCGCGGAGCCCTGTACCCGACTGAGGACGAGGCGTTCGACGTCGCCCGGCGGCTGAAGGAGGCGGGGTTGCTGATCCTGCCCGCGTTCTTCCCCACCGTGGCCAGGGGCACCGGCCTGATCCGGTTCGCCCTGTCGTCACTGCACGAGCAGGCACATCTCGAAAGCGCGGCAGAGGTCCTGGGACTGACCGCACCTACCGGAGGGCGTGAAAACCGTTGAGCACCAATGAAACCGTCAACACCGGCACCAGGGTGTTCGACGTCGTCGTCGTAGGCAACGGTGCTCTGGGCTCGTCCGTCGCCCTGACACTGGCCCGGCGCGGGCAGAAGGTCGCGCTGCTCGGGCAGCCGCACCGCCCGTACGCCGCCTCGACCGCGGCGGGCGCGATGCTGGGCTGCTTCGGCGAGGTCACCACCACGCTCGTGGCGAGCGACGAGGGCCGTTCCAAGCTGGAGCTCGACATCGCGGCCACCGCGCTGTGGCCGGAGTGGTCGGCGGAGCTCGCCGCCGAGACCGACGGCGTGGACGTGCGAACCGCGAACGGCACCGTCGTCATGCTCAACACCATTGGCGTGCCCGGCATCGACGACGCGAACTTCGAGGCCATCCGCGCCGAGATGCGCCGCTACGACGCGCCGTTCGAGGACGTCGACCCCGCGGACGTCGACTGGCTCGACCCGCATCCGAGCTCACGGCCGTTGCGCGCCTTCTACATCCCCGGCGAGCACGCGGTGGACTCGCACGCGCTGCTCCTGCAGCTGCAGAACGCGTTCCTCAAGGCCGGCGGCACGGTCATCCCCGAGTTCGCCTCCCGCGTCGAGTACGCGAGCGGCAAGGTCGAGGGCGTCGTGCTGGAGTCCGGCACCCGGCTGAGCGCGCCCGACGTGGTGCTGGCCGCGGGCGCCAAGTCCCAGGACCTGCTCGACACCGTGCCGGACGTGGCGTCACGGGTACCGCGCCTGGTCTCGGGTTACGGCGTGTCGGTGCTGGTCAAGACCGAGGACGGCACCTCGCCGGACAGCGTCATCCGCACGCCCAACAGGGCGTTCGCGTGCGGCCTGCACGTCGTGCCGCGCAGCCAGGGCAAGGTCTACGTGGGCGCGACGAACATCATCTCGCCGGACCCCGTCGACACCCCCGTCATGCGGGACGTGCTGTTCCTGCTCGACTGCGTGAACAAGCAGGTCCGCCGCAACCTCTGGGACAGCGGGATCGACAAGATCCAGGTCGGCAACCGGCCGGTCGCGCTCGACGGGTTCCCCCTGCTGGGCGAGGCGGAGCTCGACGGCCTGTGGATGATGACCGGCACCTACCGCGACGGTCTGCACCTGTCGCCGTTGCTGGCCGGCGAGATGACGGCCCGCATCCTGGGCGAGAAGCCCGCGCACGACCTCGACGTGTTCCAGCCCGTGCGTTCGCCCATCCAGACCGCGACCCGCCAGGAGACGGTGGAGACCGCGGTGACGCACATGCTGGCGACCGGTTACGAGTACAACTGGCAGGTGCCGGTCGACTGGCCGGTGATCATCGAGAAGAACCTGACGGCGTCCTACCAGCGGTGGGCCGACGAGCTCGACCCGCAGTTCACGCCGCCGCCGGAGCTGCTCGCCTCGTCGCGCATCCACCCGAGCCTGGTGAAGGCGCTGCGCGACTACTACGCCGCCAGCCGCACGGCGTCGGGGAGCTGATGACGTCCCGGCCGCTGGCCCACGCGCTGGCCGACGCGGAACGGAAGCTGACCGCGGCCGGCGTGTGGGCGCCGCGATCGGACGCCGAGGTGCTCGCGGCACACGTGCTCGGCGTGCTCGAACCCGATGCCGAGCTGGACGCGGTGCAGGCAGCGGAGCTGGACCGGCTGGTGGCACAGCGAGCTGAACGGATCCCGCTCGCCTACGTCACCGGCTGGGCCGAGCTCGGCGGGGTGCGGGTGGCCGTCGGCCCGGGGGTGTTCGTGCCCCGCCCGCACACGGAACCGTTGCTGGCGTGGGGACTCGAACGTCTGCGTGGGGTCTCCGATCCCGTGGTCGTCGACCTCTGCACGGGTTCCGGCGCGCTGGCACTGGCCATCGCGCACGCCCGGCCGGACGCGACCGTGCACGCCGTCGAACTCTCCGACGTGGCGCTGGACTTCGCGCTCCGCAACGCCAAGCAGCGGGCGGAGGCGGGAGACACGGCCATCCGGCTGGTGCAGGGAGACGTCACCGACCCGGAGCTGTTCCACGACCTGCACGGCGCCGTCGACCTCGTGGTCGCCAACCCGCCGTTCGTGCCGATGGACGTGGACATGCTGCCGGAGTGGAGCGAGCACCAGCCGCTGATGGCGATGTACGCCGGTTCGGACGGCACGTTCGTCCTGCGGCACGTCATCGCGCTGGCCGCCCGGCTGGCACGGCCCGGCGGCGGGTTCGCCGTCGAGCACGGCGACCCGCAGGTGGCCGTCGTCGCCGCGCTGATGCGCGACACCGGCGTCCTCACCGGCATCACCAACCACCCGGACCACCACGGTGATCCCCGTTTCACCACCGCGCACAGGAGAATCTGAGTGTCCACATCTGACACACCCGGTGTCTCGCGCCGGGACGTGTTCCGCAGGGGTGGCCAGGTCGCCGCCGGAGCGGGCGCGATCTGGCTCACCGCGGGCACCGCCACCGCCGCACCGCACCACGAGACCGGCACGAAGCTGGTCGAGCTGCGCGAGTCGACGAGTCCGCGGGTGCACGTGTCGCCGGACGGCAGGACCATCGCGTTCGACGCGCTCAACTCGTTGTGGCTGGTGCCGGTCGGCGGCGGCAGGGCGCGCAGGCTGACCGACGACGTGCAGGACTCGACGCAGCCGAACTGGGCGCCCGACGGCAGGTCGCTGGTGTTCCAGTCGTTCCGCGAGGGCACCTACGACCTGTGGACGATCAACGCCGACGGCACCGGCCTGCGCAGGCTCACCGACGGTCCCGGCTACGACCAGGAGCCCGCGTTCTCCCCGGACGGCAGGCTGGTCGCGTTCGCCTCCGACCGCGGCTCCGCCAGCCACGTCTGGCTGCTGGAGATCGCGACCGGCGTGCTGCGGGTGCTGACCGAGGGCGACAAGAAGCACGCCCAGCCGTCCTGGTCGCCCGACGGACGCAAGGTCGTCTACGTCGTCAACGACACGACGGTCGAGTCCACCGACATCGCTACGGGCGCACGTGCCGAAGTGCGGAAGTCCGACGCCGACACCGTGTTCGGGCCGAGCTACGCACCCGACGGCAAGCTCGGGTACGTCGAGGCCCGCGGCTCCAAGACCGCCGTGGTGGTCGACGGCGCGGTGGTCGCGGACGGCGAGGACGTGGCGCCGTTCGGGCCGAACTGGCTGTCCGCCAAGGAGATCGTGTACGCGACCAACGGCGGGATCCGCCGCCGCGTGCTCGGTGGCGCGGCGAGCGACATCCCGTTCGTCGTCGCCGCACCGGTGCTGCGGCAGCGGAACTACCAGCGCAAGCCGCGCGACTTCGCCCCCTCGGCGCCCCAGCAGGTCAAGGGCATCGCGGGGCCGGTGCTCTCACCGGACGGCCGGACCATCGCGTTCCGCGCGCTGAACTCGTTGTGGCTCCTGCCGGTCGAGGGCGGCAAGGCCCGCCGGATCACCGACGACGCGTACTTCGACACCGATCCCGACTGGTTCCCGGACGGCCGGTCCCTGGTGTTCGTCAGCGACCGCGCCGGCACCGCGAACCTGTGGAGCCACGACCTGGCCACGGGTGCCTCGCGGCAGATCACCTCCCTGCCCAACGCCCAGCTGACCCCGTGCGTCTCCCCGGACGGCCGCAAGATCGCCTACCAGGACGAGGCCGGCGCGACCTGGGTCTGGGAGGCGGGCGCCGTCACCAAGGTGCTGCCCGCCATGTACCAGCCCGGCAGGCCGACCTGGTCGCCCGACAGCGGCACGATCGCGCTCGCCGCGGTGAGGCCGTACTCGCGTCGCAGCACGTCCGGCCACAACCAGGTCCTCACCGCGCACCTGGCGTCCGGCACCGTGACCTACCAGCCGATCGCGCCGGAACGCTCGATCGCCACCCGCGGCGACGACGGTCCGGTGTGGACGGACGGCTGGCTCGTCGTGGTCGCGGAGAGCCTGCTGTGGAAGGTGCCCGTCGACGCGGCGGGCCGGATCACCGGCAAACCGGTGCGCCTGAGCGACGAGGTCACCGACTCGGTGTCGGTCAGCGGCGACCGGGTGCTGTACCTCTCCAACGGCAGGCTGCGGCTCGTCGGACTGAACGGCGGCCCGGCGCGGACGATCCCGCTCGACCTGACGTGGAAGGCCAAGCGGTCCGCCGAACGCGTGGTCGTGCGGGCCGGCGCGTTGTGGGACGGCAAGAGCGCCGAACTGCGCAAGAACGTCGACATCGTGCTCGAAGGCGACCGCATCGCCGCGGTCCTGCCGCAGGGGAGGGCGAAGGGCCGGGTGGTCGACGCGTCGGCGTTGACGGTCATGCCCGGCATGATCGACGTGCACAACCACTGGCACCTGCGCGGCCGGCAGTGGGGCGACCGGCAGGGACGGGCGTGGCTCGCGTACGGCGTGACGACGAGCCGTTCGCCCGGCGACCCGGCCTACCAGATGGTGGAGACGCGGGAGGCGCTCGCGGCCGGAACCCGGGTGGGGCCGAGGTTCTTCGGCACCGGCGAGGCGCTCGACGGCACCAGGGCCTACTACAACTTCATGCGCACGACCATGAACCGCGAGCAGCTGGAGCGCGAGCTCGACCGCGCCCAGGGCCTCGAGTACGACCTGCTCAAGTCGTACATGCGGATGCCGGTCGCGTTGGAGCGGCGGATCGTGGAACGCGCGCACCAGCAGGGCGTTCCGGTCACCTCGCACTACCTCTACCCGGCCGCGATCACCGGTCTCGACGGGATGGAGCACACCGGCGGCGGCAACCGGCTCGGGTACTCGCGCACGCTGAGCTACGGCGCCGGCCGCACCTCGCAGGACTCGGTCGACCTGTTCGTCGCGAGCGGCATGTGGATGTCCTCCACGACGCTGTTCGCGAGCGAGCTGTTCCTCGAGGACAGGTCGCTGATCGAGGACGAGCGGACGAAGGTGCTGTTCCCGGACTGGGAGTACCGGCGGCTGCTGCAGAAGGCGGAGGACGCCGCCGCACCGTGGGCGGAGCTGTACCGGGCGTGGACCGCCGGTGACGTGGACGCGTTGCTGCGCGTGCATCGCGGCGGCGGGTTGGTGGCGTGCGGCACCGACGCGGCGCTCGACGACATCGGGGTGAGCTACCACCAGAACTTGCGGGTGATGGTGAAGCACGGCTTCACCCCGTTCGAGGCGCTCACCACGGCCACCCGTGACGCGGCTCGGGTGCTCGGACTCGCCGACCGGCTCGGCACCGTCGCCCCCGGCCTGCTCGCCGACCTCGTGTTCGTCGACGGCGACCCGTTGCGGGACATCGGCAAGGCCGCGGCGGTGCGGCAGGTCATGGTCGGCGGGATGATGCACACCGTGCCGGACCTCCTCGCGCCGTTCCGCGTCGCGCGACCCGCGGCGCTGAGCACGACGGAAGTCCGTCCGGACGCGCCTTCGGCCGTGCAGAACCCCGCGCACTACTGGCACCACTCGGAGTCGGCCGTGCACGGCTGCTGCCGGCAACGCTGATGCGCACGTACCGCGCCCTGCTGGCGCTGCCGGGCGCGGCGGCGTTCGTGACGGCGGGTTTCGTCGGCAGGCTCCCGATGGCCATGCGCACGCTGGGGTGCCTGCTGATGGTGTCCGCCCTCACCGGGTCGTACTCGCTGGCCGGTGGTGTCTCGGCGGTGTTCGGCATCGCGATGGCGGTCAGCGGCCCGTTCCTCGCCCGGCTGGCCGACCGGCACGGCCAGTCGCGGACACTGGTCTGGTCGGCACTCGCGCACGGGGCCGGTGTCGGCGTGCTCGTCGCGGCCGTCGTCTGGGGCGCTCCCGCGTGGACGTACTTCCCGGCGGCGGCCGTCGCCGGGCTCACGTCGATCCCGATGGGGTCGCTGGTCCGCGCGCGGTGGGCCGTGGTGGCGGGCGACCGCATCCAGGCGGCCTACGCGCTCGAAGCCGTGGTCGACGAGGTCATCTACATCCTCGGGCCGTTGCTCGTCGTCTGGTTGTCCGTGCAGCTGACGCCGGCTGCGGGCCTGCTCGGCGCGGTCGTGCTGGCCGTGGCCGGCGGGCTCGCGCTGGCCGCACAACCGCGCACCGCACCGCGGTTCGCCGAAGCACGCGACGAACCGCGCACCGGTGTCATCCGCGTCCACGGCATGAAGGTCCTCACCGCCGTCTACTTCGCCGCCGGTGGCCTGATCGGCGCGATCGACGTCGCGGCCGTGAAGTTCGCGGGCGAGCACCAGGACCCCGGTGCGGCCGGGGTGCTGCTCGCGTTGATGACGTTCGCGAGCATGGTCGCCGGGCTCACGTTCGGGCTCCTCCGCTGGCAGCTGGGGCTGCCCCGCCGGCTGCTGCTCACCGCGGCCGTGCTGGCCTGCGGCAGTGTGCCCGCGTTGTTCGCCGGGTCGGTCGTGACGATGTGCCTGGCCGTGTTGCTGCTCGGCGTGGGCATCTCGCCGTTGCTCGTCGTGGGCAGTGCGCTCGTCGAGTCCCTGGTGCCCCGGCGCGGCCTGACCGAGGGGTTCGCCGTCGTGGGCAGCGGCGTCACGCTCGGCATGGCGGCGGGCTCGGCCGCGGGCGGCGCGTTCGCGGACCTCGCGGGCAGCGCGGCGGCGTTCGGCCTGGCCACGGCCTGCGGTGTGCTCACGGTGGCCGTCTGCGCCGCCGGTCTTCGCTTTCTCACTCCCCGACCAGTCCCCGTTGCATAGGATCACAGCGTGTTGCGACCCGATTACCCGTTGACCACGGACCGCCTCGTCCTGCGTCCCTTCACCGAGTCCGACCTGGACGACCTGTACGCCTACCAGTCGCTGCCCGACGTCGCCCGCTACCTCTACTGGGACGCCCGCGAGCGCGACCAGGTCGCGGAGGCGCTGAAGAAGAAGGTGGAGCAGGACCACCTCGCCGCCGAGGGCGACTACTTCGTGCTGGCCGTCTACTGGCCGGAGGTGGGCAAGGTCATCGGCGAGGTCAACCTCAACTACCTGAGCGAGGAGAACCGGCAGGGCGAGACCGGCTTCATCTTCCACCCGGCCTACCAGGGCAAGGGGCTCGCCCGTGAGGCCACCGAGGTGATGTTGCGGCTCGGGTTCGCCGACCTGGGTCTGCACCGGATCATCGGGCGCTGCGACCCGCGCAACGACCCGTCGTGGCGGCTCATGGAGCGGCTCGGGTTCCGGCGCGAGGCGCACTTCGTGCAGAACGAGATCTTCAAGGGCGAGTGGGGCGACGAGTTCGTCTACGCGATGCTCGCGGACGAGTGGCGCGCGTCGCGTTCCGGCTGAGTGGGGCACCGGGGTCGCGACGCGTAGGTTTGGCCGCTCCACCGAGACGAGGAGTGATCATGTCGCGCGTTGCGGCCATCGACTGCGGAACCAACTCGATCCGGCTGCTGATCGCCGACGTGACCAAGCGCGACGACGGCACGGCGTGGCTGCGGGACGTCCACCGCGAGATGAAGATCGTCCGGCTCGGGCAGGGCGTGGACGCGACCGGGCGTCTGCACCCCGACGCCATCGAACGCACCCGGCAAGCCCTCCTCGACTACGCGCGCACGATGCAACGCAAGGGCGTGGAGACCGCACGGATGGTCGCGACGAGTGCCACGCGTGACGCGAGCAACCGCGACGAGTTCTTCAGCATGACCGAGCAGATCCTCGGCGCGCCCGCGGAGGTGATCACCGGGGACGAGGAGGCGAGGCTGTCCTACCTCGGCGCGGTGGCCGACCTCGACCCGGACGAGGGACCCTTCCTCGTCACCGATCTGGGTGGCGGCAGCACCGAGTTCGTCCTCGGCACGGGCTCCGACGTCGAGGCCGCGAGGTCGATGGACATCGGCTGCGTGCGGCTCACGGAGCGGTTCATCAAGTCCGATCCGCCCACCGAGGACGAAATCGCGCAGGCGGAAGCGTTTGCGCGTGCGGCCGTCAAAGAAGCATTCGAAGTCGTCCCGGTCGAGAAGACCAAGACGTGGATCGGCGTCGCCGGCACGGTTACGACATTGTCAGCCCTGGTCCAGGGGCTGGAGGTGTACAACAGCGACGATATTCACCTGAGTCGCATCACACTTGACAATGTTCGTGAAATCACCGACCGTATCCTCTCCATGACGCATGATGAGCGTGCCTCGCTGGGACCCATGCACCCCGGTCGAGTGGACGTGATCTGCGGTGGAGCAGTGGTACTGCGTGCGATTGCCGACGAACTGGAAAATCGCGCGGGAATTCGCACGCTCGTGTGCAGCGAGCACGACATCCTCGACGGCATCGCGTTTTCGCTGGTCTAGCGCCGAATTAAGGTGCGCTTGAGGTGATCGTGACGACTTTGTGACCGATTTCAGTGCGCGTACTGCTGGACGCCCCGGTTAACGTCCTCTCACGTTTTGGGAGGTGGACGAGACCTCCCGGGGAGGCGCGCGCACGCAATATCTGCGGAGCGGCGCCGGGGAAAGGCGGGAGAGACTGATGTCGCGATCACGGGTTGCGTGGGTGGTTCTTCCCACCGCGCTCGCCATGACGCTCAGCGCATGCGGCGGCGGTGGCGGTAGCACCAATGCCACCGATGGCAAGGACAACCCGGACGGCACGGTGTCCATCTACGGCACCGAGCCCAAGAGCACCTTGTTCCCGGCCAACACGACCGAGGCCGGCGGTGGCAAGGTCACCGACTCGCTGTTCTCGCGGCTGGTCGGTTACAAGACCGAAGACGGCGCGCCCTACAACTTGATGGCCGACTCGATCACGACCAGTGACGCGAAGGTCTACACGATCAAGCTCAAGCAGGGCTGGAAGTTCCACGACGGCACCGAGGTCAAGGCGAAGAACTTCGTCGACGCCTGGAACTGGGCCGCGTACGCGCCGAACGCGCAGCAGGCGGCATCGTTCTTCTCCCCGATCGCGGGCTTCGAGGACGTTCACCCGACCGACGAGAACGCCAAGCCGGCCAAGGACAAGATGTCCGGTCTCGAGCTGGTGGGCGACTACGAGTTCAAGGTCACCCTCAACGGCCCGACCTCGGTCTTCACGACGATGATCGGCTACACGCCGTTCTCGCCGATGGCCGACTCGTTCTTCGCGGACCCGAAGGCCGCCGAGGCCAAGCCGATCGGCAACGGCCCGCTGAAGTTCGTCTCCCGCACGCCGAACGCGCTGATCAAGATGGAGCGCTTCGACGACTACAAGGGCGAGGACAAGGTCCACTTCAAGACCTTGGACTACAAGATCTACTCCTCCCAGGAGACCGCGTACCAGGACCTGGTCGCGGGCAAGCTGGACTTCATGGAGGCCCTGCCCCCGTCGGCCAAGGTCGGCGAGAAGTACAAGGCCGACCTCGGTGACGCGGTCGTGAACGCCAACCTGCTCGGCCAGAGCGCGATCGCGTTCCCGCAGTACATCCCCGAGTTCAAGAACGTGAAGCTGCGCCAGGCCGTCTCGATGGCCATCAACCGCGAGCAGATCACGAAGACCGTGCTCGCCGGCTCGTACGTGCCGTCCACCAGCTTCGTGTCGCCCGGCATCAAGGGCTACCGCGCGGACACCTGCGGCGAGTACTGCAAGTACAACCCGGAGAAGGCCAAGCAGCTGTTCGCCGAGTCGGGCTTCACCGGCAAGAAGCTGACCATCCAGTCCAACCAGGACGGTGGCCGCAAGGAGCCTCTCGAGGCGGCTTGCAACAGCATCAAGCAGGCGCTCGGCGTTGACTGCGAGTTCGTCGGTGCCACCAACTTCGGTGCGTTCCGCCAGATCGTCGACGGCAAGCAGCTGACCGGCATGAGCCGTTCGGACTGGTCGGCCGACTACCCGTCGATCGAGAACTTCCTCAACCCGCTGTACCGCACCGGTGGTTCGTCGAACGACTCGAACTACTCGAACCCCGAGGTCGACGCCCTTCTGAAGAAGGCCGACGAGACGGCGAACGAGGACGAGGCGATCAAGATCTACCAGCAGGCGGAGGACATCATCGCCAAGGACCTGCCCTCCATGCCGACCTGGAACGAGAAGGGCATCGGCGGCCGTTCCAAGAACCTGCTCGCCGCGAAGATGTCGTTCAAGCGTCAGGGCGCTCTGGAGTCGTTCCGCGTCAAGGCCTGATTGCCGAACACCTGAGTTCTGACTGATCCGTCCGGCCCCGCGTCCCTCGAGCGTTACGGGCGCGGGGCCGGTGCGGTGTCAGGACCTTGGGCGCCCCCACCACGCAAGGAGCCGACCTCATGGGTCGCTATGTGCTGCGCCGTCTGCTGCAGCTGATACCGGTCTTCCTGGGGACCACTTTTCTCATCTACGCCCTCGTCTGGGCCATTCCGCAGGACCCCTTCGCGGGCAAGTGCGGCCAGCGGCCGTGTGATCCGGCCTACATCGCCGAGATGAGCCAGAAGCTCAACCTCAACGACCCGTTGGTCGTCCAGTACTTCAAGTACCTGGGCAACCTGCTCGTCGGTGACTTCGGCACCACCTTCAACGGCGTCTCCGTCGGTGAGCAGATCGCCACCTCGTGGCCGATCACGCTCAAGATGGGCATCATCGCGCTGATCATCGAGGCCGTCATCGGCATCGTCGCCGGTGTCCTCACCGGTCTGCGCAAGTCGGGCTTCCTGGACAACCTGGTCCTGGTCTCGACCCTGTTCCTGATCTCGCTGCCGGTCTTCGTCACCGGTTTCGTGCTGCGGCTCTACCTCGGCCCGCAGGGCTTCGACCTGATGGACACCTCGGTCAGCTCCGATCCGACGTTCGGCGAACTGATCCTGCCCGGCTTCGTGCTCGGCAGTCTCTCGATGGCCTACGTGGCCAGGCTGACCCGGTCGAGCATCGTCGAGAACCGGCGCGCGGACTACGTGCGCACGGCCATCGCCAAGGGCCAGCCGCAGTCCCGCGTCGTCGGCATCCACCTGCTGCGCAACTCTCTGATCCCGGTGATCACGTTCCTCGGCACCGACCTCGGCGCCCTCATGGGCGGCGCGATCGTCACCGAGGGCGTCTTCAACATCAACGGCATCGGCGGTCTGATCTTCCGCGGCATCCAGGAGAAGGAAGGCATCATGGTCACGGGCATCGTGACCCTGCTGGTCCTCGTCTACCTGCTGATGAGCCTGATCGTCGACCTCCTGTACGCCGTTCTCGACCCGAGGATTCGCTATGAGTGACCCAGGATCCGTGTCCGGCGGAACCGGACTCGAGGCGTCCGCGGCGGCAGGTGTCGACCAGCTCAGCCACGTCGACGACTCCTCGCAGAAGCAGAAGAAGCCGCGCTCGCTCTGGAGCGACGCGTGGGGCGATCTCCGCACCAAGCCCACGTTCATCATCTCGCTGGTGATCATCGCGATCATCGTCCTGATGGCGATCTGGCCGACGCTGTTCACGTCGGTCGACCCGCGTGCGGCCGACCTCGACAAGTCGCTGCAGTCGCCTTCGGGTGACGCGTGGTTCGGCTACGACCTGCAGGGCTACGACGTCTTCGCCCGTGCGATGCACGGTGCCCGCGCGTCGCTGCTGGTCGGCATCTTCGCGACGCTGCTGACCGTGCTGATCGGGTCGACCGTCGGCATCATCGCCGGCTACGCGAAGACGTGGATCGACAGCCTGCTGTCGCGGTTCAGCGACATCTTCGCCGGCATCCCGTTCGTGCTCGGTGCGATCGTCATCCTGACGACGCTCAACGCGCCCACGGAGAACCCCGGCGTCTTCCGGATCATCACCCAGGTGGTGCTCTCGATCGCCGTGCTGTCGTGGCCGGTGGCCATGCGCATCATGCGTTCGGCGACCCTGGTCGCGAAACAGCAGGACTACGTCAAGGCCGCCCGCGGCCTCGGCGCGTCCCCGCTGCGGATCGTGTTCCGGCACCTGCTGCCGAACACCGTGGCGCCCGTGCTGGTGTACGCGACGATCGCCCTGGGTGCCTTCATCGGTGCCGAGGCGACGCTGGCGTTCCTCGGCATCGGCCTGCGTCCGCCGGTGGTGTCGTGGGGCGTGATGATCTCGGAGTCGCGTGACTACTTCCAGTCGGCTCCGCACATGCTGCTGTTCCCCGCCGGCTTCGTCACGATCACCGTGCTGGCCTTCGTCATGCTCGGTGACGCCGTGCGCGACGCCCTCGATCCCAAGTCCCGATAGGGGAATCCTGTGACTCAGCCATTGCTGGAGGTCGAGGATCTCCACGTGGAATTCCGCACCCGCGACGGTGTCGCGAAGGTGCTCAACGGCGTTTCGTACCACGTCTCGGCGGGCGAAACCCTTGCCGTGCTGGGCGAATCCGGTTCCGGCAAGTCCGTGACCGCTCAGACGATCATGGGCATCCTGGACACGCCGCCGGGGTTCATCACCAACGGTTCGATCAAGTTCCGCGGTGAGGACCTGCTGAAGCAGTCGGCGGAAGAGCGCCGCCAGGTTCGTGGCGAGGGCATCGCCATGATCTTCCAGGACGCGCTGTCGGCCCTGAACCCCGTGTTCACGATCGGGTTCCAGATCGAGGAGCAGCTCAAGGTCCGCCGCGGGATGTCCAAGGCGGACGCCCGCAAGCGGGCGGTCGAGCTCCTCGACCAGGTGAAGATCCCGAACGCCAAGGGTCGCGTCTCGGACTACCCGCACCAGTTCTCCGGCGGTATGCGGCAGCGCGCGATGATCGCGATGTCGCTGGCCCTCGACCCGGAGCTGCTGATCGCGGACGAGCCCACGACCGCGCTGGACGTCACCGTGCAGGCCCAGATCATGGACCTGCTGGCGGAGATCCAGAAGGAACGCGAGATGGGCATGATCCTGATCACCCACGACCTCGGCGTCGTCGCCGACGTCGCGGACCGGATCTCGGTCATGTACGCGGGCCGCATCGTCGAGCACGCCGACGTCTACGAGCTGTTCCGCGCGCCGGGACACCCGTACACCGAGTCGTTGCTGGAGTCCCTGCCGCGCGTGGACCTGCGTGGCCAGGAGCTCAAGACGATCAAGGGCCTGCCGCCGTCGCTGACCAACATCCCGTCGGGGTGCCCGTTCCACCCGCGCTGCCCGCGGGCGTTCGACCGTTGCCCCACCGAGGTCCCTGCCGTGCACAACCTCGGCATGGGCCGCACCAGCCGGTGCCACATCGCGGAGGAGGTGGTCGCTCGTGGCTGAGCCCATCCTCGAGGTCGAGAACCTCGTCAAGCACTTCCCGGTCCGCGTCGGCGTGCTGTTCAAGCGCACCGTGGGCCACGTCAAGGCCGTCGACGGTGTCTCGTTCAGCCTCAACAAGGGCGAGACCCTTGGTGTGGTGGGCGAGTCCGGTTGCGGCAAGTCCACGCTGGCCCAGGTGCTGATGCGCCTGGAACCGCCGACGTCGGGACTCGCGCGCTTCGAGGGCCGCGACATGTTCGCGATGAAGGGCGCGGAGCTGCGCAAGCTGCGCCGCGACATCCAGATCGTGCTGCAGGACCCGTACACGTCGCTGAACCCGCGCATGACGGTCGGCGACATCGTCGGTGAGCCCTACGAGATCCACACCGAGGTCGCGCCCAAGGGCGACCGGCAGCGCAAGGTCCAGGAGCTGCTGGAGACCGTGGGTCTCAACCCGGAGCACATCAACCGGTATCCGCACCAGTTCTCCGGCGGTCAGCGCCAGCGCATCGGCATCGCCCGCGCGCTCGCGCTCAAGCCCAAGGTGATCGTGTGCGACGAGCCGGTGTCCGCCCTGGACGTCTCGATCCAGGCGCAGGTCATGAACCTGCTGGGCGACCTGCAGTCCGAGATGGGTCTCTCGTACGTCTTCATCGCGCACGACCTGTCGGTGGTCCGCCACCTGTCGGACCGCGTCGCGGTGATGTACCTCGGCAAGATCGTGGAGATCGGCACCGAGGAAGAGATCTACGAGCGTCCGATGCACCCGTACACGCAGGCGCTGCTGTCCGCCGTGCCGGTACCGGACCCGACCCAGCGCGGCCGGCGCGACGTCATCCGCCTGACGGGTGACGTGCCTTCGCCGATCGACCCGCCGTCGGGCTGCCGGTTCCGCACGCGGTGCTGGAAGGCGCAGGACATCTGCGCGACCGAGGTTCCCGAGCTCGTGGTGCGGGGCGGCGGTCACCCCGCCGCGTGTCACTTCGCGGAGGAGCGCGCGGTCGTCTGACCGGTTTCTAGGTGACTGAGGGGTCGTGCCTGCGGGCGCGGCCCCTCAGCTCGTCGAAGGCCCTCCTCGTGGGCTCCCGGCTGACGAACTCCTTGATCGCGAGCGCGCACTCGCGCGGGCTGTGCGCGCTCGTGTCGACCTCGAAGTCGTAAAGCCCGTGCTGGTGGACGCTCTGGAGCTGCGCGGCGCCCTGCCCCGGCGCCCGGTCACCCCTGGCCCGTTCGCGCCTCTCCAGCTCGTCTGGAGGGCAGTGCACGCCCACGAGCACGACGTCCAGGCCGTCCATCACCTCGAGGCAGTCCTGCAGACGCCACGGCTCGCTGAGCAGGTGGTCGACCACGACGTCGTTGCCGGCCCGCGCCATGCCCGCCACGGCCCGGTGGAAGCCGGCCCTGGTGCGGCGCAGGACCTCGGTCTGGGCGGGGCCGTCGAGCTCCAGCGTCCGTTCGACGGCGCGCATGGCACCGAACGCGTCGACGCCGAGGTGGAAGTACGGGGTGTCCGGCACCAGCAACAGCTGCTCGGCGATGCTCGACTTGCCGGAGCTGGACGTCCCGTTGAGAAAGATGATCATCGGCTCAGGTCGGTGAGCGACACACCCGGAGCGACCTCGCGCGTGCCCGTCTCCACGAACCCCCGCCTGCGGTACAGCGCGAGCGCGGGCTCGTTCTTCGTGCCCGTGCTGACGACCTGCGGCCCGTCCGGCAGTGCGTCGAGCAACTTCGACGCGATGCCGCGGCGGTGTGCCCGCGGGTGCACGACGAGCCGGCAGATGTCCACAGTGGACCCGTCGAGCCGGTAGGACACCGCGCCCGCGAGACCCTCCTCGTCGTGGAGCCCGAGGAAGGTCTCGTCGCAGGCGCGGAGCTCGTCGAGCGACTCGTGCAGCGGCGGGATGCCGTCGAAGCCGATGAGCTCGGCCTCGACGGCGTACGCCAGCCGTTGCACCGTCCAGAGCTCGTGCAGGACGGTGTCGTCGGACAGGTCGAGGATCACGTGCCGCAGGAGTTCCGGACGAACGCCGCCAGGTCCTCGGACTGCTGGATCCTGCTGGGCTCGTGGACGTACATCATGTGGCCGGCCGGGTAGTAGGCCGACTCGATGTTCGCCGTGAGCTCCTTCGGGATCTGCAGGTGCGCGATGAGGTGCTCGGCCGCGAAGTACGGCGTGGCGCCGTCGTACCAGCCGAACGCGACGTGGACCTTGAGGTGCGGGTTCGCCCGCATCGCCGCCGAGAGCTTGCCCGCCGTCGTGACGTGGCGGCCCTCGAACTCCTTGTAGGACCAGTTCTCGATGACCCGCGCGAGGACCTCGTACGGCAGGTCGCTGGAGTAACCGAGCTCGGCGTGCAGGTAGTGGTTGAGCACCGCCGAGTACGGGCCGAGGATCGCGTCGATGGACGGGTCCGCGGAGATGCCCTCGCGGCCGTAGTCGGTGTCCCAGCCGGTGAAGCGGGAGTCGATGCGGCCGACCGTCTTGCGGTCGCGGCGCAGCAGTTCGGTGAAGAACCGGATGTGCTCGATGCGCAGGTCGACCGCGTCCACGTACTCCTCGGACAGGCCGGTGAGCCGGGCGAGCTTCTCGATCGTCGCGGCGCGCTCGGCGTCGCTGAGCCGGTTGCCGCGGGCGAGGGCGTAGGGGTAGTCGCGGACCGCGAACTCCTCGGCCTCGGCGAGCACCTCCTTCAGCGGGCGGTCGCCGTGCAGGCCGTGGTAGTTGGCGATGGCCGCGTACGTCGGCAGGAAGAGCGTGTAGGCCAGGTCGTGGCCCTCGTTGAACTCCAGCGTCGCGAAGTCCAGCACCGACGAGATCAGCATGAGCCCGTTGAGGTACATGCCGTACTTCTTCTGCAGGTGCTCGGCGAGACCGGCCGCGCGGAGCGTGCCGTAGGACTCGCCGCAGAGGAACTTCGGCGACATCCAGCGGCCGTTGCGCGAGGTCCAGAGCCGGATGACCTCGGCGATGGACTCGATGTCGGGCTGGTAGCCGTGGTAGCTGCCGGGCTTCTCGCCCTGCGCGGCCCGCGAGTACCCGGTGGACACCGGGTCGATGAACACGAGGTCGCTCTCGGCGAGCAGGCTCTCCTCGTTGTCCGCGATCCCGTACGGCGGGGCGGTGAGGTCGCCGACGTCGCCACTGAGGACCCGGCGCGGCCCGAGGAGCCCCATGTGCAGCCACACGCTCGCGGAACCCGGTCCGCCGTTGAACGCGAACGTCACGGGCCGCTTCAGCGGGTCCGCGCCGTCGAGGGTGTAGGTGGTCACGAACACCTCGGCCTTGGGCTTGTGGCCCTCGAACACGCCGTCCTTGAGCACTTCTTCCTTGAGCACGATCCGCCCGGTGGTGGCGGTGTAGTTCAGCTCGCGGCCCTTGACGACGATGCTGTGCTGGGTGGTGACCAGATCATCAGCGGGAGACTCGGGCTTCTCTTCGGTCTTCTCCTCGGACATGGGAGCAACACTACGGAACTCGACGATCGAATAACGGCCTGCCGAGCGTGCCCGCGCCTGGTCGCGTGGCGCGAGTCCGTCGCGGTGACGAAGCGCGCGGCGTTCCTGGACCAGGACTACTGGGCGAAACCGGTCCCGGGCTTCGGTCCGATGGACGCGTCGCTGCTCATCGTGGGCCTCGCACCCGCCGCGCACGGTGGAAACCGGACGGGACGGATGTTCACCGGCGACCCGTCCGGCGACTTCCTGTACCGGGCGCTGTACGAGGCCGGCCTGGCCTCACAGCCCACCGCGTGGGCCCGCGACGACGGCATGGAGCTGTACGGCGTGCGCATGGCCTCGCCCGTCCGGTGCGCGCCGCCGGACAACAAGCCGACGTCCGCGGAACGGGACAGGTGCTCACCTTTCCTGCGCGAGGAGATCTCGCTGATGCCCAACCTGCGGTCCGTCGTGGTGCTCGGCGGGTTCGGGTGGAAGGCGTTCCTGCCGCTGCTGGGGCCGGAGCGGCCGAAGTTCGGGCACGGCGTGGAGGTCGAGATGGGCGGGCTGCGGGTGTTCGGGTGCTACCACGTGTCCCCGCACAACACCTACACCGGCAGGCTGACCCAGGAGATGTTGCAGGACGTGCTGAAACGGGCGATGGGTTCCACTTAGGATCCGCCGCGTGGAGTTCTGGACCGAGGACAGCTACGGCATGCAGGCACCGCTCACCGACGACGCCGTCCGCGAGGCCGAGGCGGTGCTGGGCGTGCGGCTGCCTGACGCGTTGCTGGAGCTGCTGCGCGTGCAGAACGGCGGCGGCGTCGTGGCCGGGCGGTCCGCGTTCCCGACGAGTGAGCCGACCTCGTGGGCCCCGAACCACGCGCCGTTCGACAGCCTGATGGGCATCGGGACGGCGGAGCGCACCACGTCGTTGCTCGACACGCCCTACCTGGTGCGGGAGTGGGGGCTGCCGTCGCCCGTCGTGCTGCTGACCGGGGACGGCCACTGGTGGATCGCTCTCGACTACCGGACGTGCGGGGCGACCGGTGAGCCGTCGGTCGTGTGGCTCGACGCCGACGACGAGTGGGAGCTGCCACTGGCCCCCGACCTCCGGACGTTCCTCGACGGCCTGGTGCCCGCCGAGTCGTTCGACTAGCGAGTTGGCCGAAGGATCATCCGAACCCCGCCGGCCCGTGCAAGGCTGACCGGCATGAGGTGGTGGCGCGCGGGGGTGGCGGTGGCGGCGTTGCTGATCGTCGTCGTCGCTGCCGGTGGCACGTCGCCGATCACGTTCGTCGACCGGCTCGACGACCGCCCGCCGCCGCAGGACGTCGAGGCGCAGCTGGACGTTCCGCTGCCGAACGAGCTGCCCGGCGTGTTCGCCGTGCCGCTCACCGCGTACCTGGTGCTGCTCGCCGGGCTCGTCCTGTTCGGACTGATCGGGATCGTCCTGGCGTTCGAGCTGCCCCGCTGGCGCCGCCGCCGAGGTGTGCGCGGCGTGGAGGTCGAGGGCGCCGAGTTCGGGGAGTCCGCGGTGGTGGCGCGCGTCGAGAAGGCGTTGCAGCAGTTCACCGAGCACCCGAACCGGCCGCCGCGCGACGCCGTGATCGCCGCCTGGCTCGCGCTCGAAGCCGCCGAGGAACGCCTGCCGCACCAGACGCCCACCGAGTTCACCGAGAAGCTCGGCGTGGACGCGGTGGTGCTCAAGGACCTCTACCAACGCGCACGGTTCGGGCACGAGGACGTGACGGCCGCGCAAGCCGAGCAGGCACGGCAAGAGCTGAGCCGCATCGTCCGGGAGCTCGCATGAAGACCGTGCTGGCACTGGCGGCCGGGGTGGTCATCGGCGTCGTGATCTGGCTGCTCGGCGCCCCGCCGGCGTGGGCCGCGGCACTCGCCGTGCCGCCCACCGCGTTCGGCGTGCTGGTCACGAGGCTGCCGCGGGCCACCGACATCGTCTGGAGCTCGGCACCGCCGCCGCCCGGGTCGATCAGCACCGCGCTCGCCAGCACGCTCGCGAGCAGGCTCACCGAGGCGGCGGAGGACCCGAGGCGCTACCAGGAGCGGTTCCGCGCCCGGCTCGCACGACTGGGGATCGAGGCGTCCGAGATGCCGGATCCGGAACAACTCGCGGAGAGGCTCAGGAGGGTCGAGTGACCATTTCGCAGGAGGCCAAGGCGGTCCTCGACGAGATCGGCCAGGTCGTCGTCGGACGCACCCGCACGCTGCGGCTCGCGCTCGCGGCCGTGCTGGCGGGCGGGCACGTGCTGCTGGAGGACGTGCCGGGCCTGGGCAAGACGCTGATCGCGCGGTCGCTCGCGCAGGCGCTCAGCCTCGACTTCCGCCGCCTGCAGTGCACACCGGACCTGCTGCCCGCGGACGTCACCGGGTCGTTCCTCTACGACCCCGGCAGCCGCGAGTTCGAGTTCCACCAGGGGCCGGTGTTCGCCGGGCTGCTGCTCGCCGACGAGATCAACCGCACGCCGCCGAAGACGCAGTCCGCGTTGCTGGAGGCCATGCAGGAGCGGCAGGTGACGGTCGAGGGGCGCACGTTCCCGCTGCCCAGGCCGTTCCACGTGCTCGCGACCTCGAACCCCGTCGAGTACGAGGGCACCTACCCGTTGCCCGAGGCGCAGCTCGACCGGTTCCTGGTGCGGCTCGACATCGGGTACCCGCCGCCGGAGGAGGAGGTCGAGGTCCTGCGCCGCCGGCTCGCGCGGCAGCGGGAGGACGCCGAGGTGGCGCCGGTGCTCGCCCCCGGCAGGCTCGCCGAGCTGCAGGCCGAGCTCGAACGGACCACAGTGGACGACGATCTCCTGCGGTACTGCGTCGATCTCGCGGTCGCCACGCGCAACCACTCCTCGGTCGAGGTCGGCGCGTCACCCCGAGGCGCGCAGGGACTCGTGCTCGTCGCCCGCGCACTGGCCACTTTGGACGATCGTGCGTACGTGACGCCCGAGGACGTCAAGGAGTGCGCTGTCTCCGTGCTGGCGCACCGGCTCGTGATGAAGCCCGAGACGTGGACGTCCGGCGTGAACGGCGTGCAGGTCGTCACCGAGCTGCTCGGCAAGGTTCCGGGCCCGCCCAGCTCATGAGCAGGGCGGACAAGATCAGGGAGGCGTTCGCCCAGTCGCACGGCGCGCACTGGCACCCGACGGACGCGTACACGCGCGCCGTCTGGCTGGGCGTCGGGCTCGTCGTCGGCGGGATGTTCCTGCACCAGGTCGAACTGGTGCTGTTCGGCGTGCCGCTGGTCCTGTCCGTGCTGCTCACCCACACACCCCGCGGCACACCGAAGGTCGACGTCCGTCCCGTGCCGCGCGGAGCGGGCATGGGCGTCGTGCACACGGTCGCGCACCTCGACGGCGCGGACGCGGAGATCGCGGTGGTCAAGCTGCCGGGTGGAGCCCGCGCGGTGCCGGCGCACTCGCCGGACCTGCCGGTCGAGATCCGGCGCGACGCGTGGGGTCCCGGTGTCGACCTGCGGCTGGACCACCTGTTCGCCGGACCGGACGGCATGCACGTCTACGGGCCGATCGTGGGCGTCGAGCACGTCCGCACGATCCTGCCGCCGGTCGAGCACCACCCGTCCGGACCGCTCCCGCCCCGGCCCGCCGGGCTGGTCGGCATCCACCGCTCACCCCGCGCCGGCGACTCGACCGAACTGCGCGACATCAGGGCGTTCCAGCCGGGGGACAGGCTCAAGCGCATCGACTGGCGCGTCACGACCCGCACCGGCACCGTGCACGTCCGCGAACGGCACGCCGAGGCCGACGCGGAGATCGTGCTGGCCCTGGACACCCGCGCGGACGTCGGCGCGGACGTGGCGGACTGGGCCTCTCCCCACTACGGGGCGACGACGCGGCCCGGCGGCAGCCTCGACCGGGCGGTGCGGCTGGCGGCGTCGATGGCCGCGGGCTACTTGCGCCAAGGCGACCGGGTGGCGTTGACGGACCTGTCCCGGCCGCAGCTCAACGTGCGGTCCGGCGTCGGGCGGCGGCACCTGATGCGCATCCGCACGCAGCTCGTCGTGTGCGTGCAGGCCGCCGGGTGGTCGTCGAGGGTGGCGTTGCGCAGGCTGCCGCACGGGAGCGTGGTCGTGCTGCTGTCGCCGTTCCTCGACGACGACGTCGCGGAACTGGCCGTGCAGACGCGCAAGCACGGGCACGTCGTACTGGCGATCAACACGCTGCCGATGCCGCTGGAACCCGACGCGGAGACGCCGTGGGGTGAGGTCGCGGCCGAGATGATCGCCGCGGAGCACCGGCTGCGGCTGCGGCGCATGGCCGAGCACGGGGTGGCGGTGACGCGCGAATGCTGATGCGCCTGGCGGTCGTGCTCGCGGCGTTGCCCGTGGCGCTGGTCCTGCACCTGGAGTCCTCGTCGATCGCGCCGCTGCTGATCGTCACCGTGCTGACGGCGCTCACCGCGCTGATGCCGGGGAGCGCCGGGGCGGCGTTGCTGATCGGCTACGCGGCGGTGGCGATGGCGTTCGCCGACGGGCACCCGTTGCGGCTCGGAGTGCTAGTTCTGATTCCGGCGCTGCACCTCATTCACGTGACGTCCGCGCTCGCTGCGGTCGTTCCGGTGAAAACGAGGATCGAGCCCGCTGCGCTGAAAGCACCAGCGCGCCGGTTCGCCATTGTCCAAGTGATCACATTCGCCCTCACGGCCTTCGCCGCGTTCGTCCCATCGGGTACCGGCATCGGGCTCGTGGAAGTGCTCGGACTGGGCGCTCTGACGGTCGTGATCGGGGTCGTCGCGCTGAGGATCTGAATCGACACTCTCAGGGAGAACGGCTCGACTTCAGGTGGAGGCGCAGGTCAGCCGCGATCGTGTCCCGCATCACCCGGCGACGGTAGTCACAACGGCCCCTTCGGACGCGCGAAAAAGGGGGTCCTGGTGCGACCATGTGTGTATGGCTGCTGTGAAGTCGCACCCCACTCGGATTGTCATTGTCGGCGGTGGGTACGTCGGGATGTACACGGCTCTCGGACTGCAGAAGAAACTGCGCTCCGGTGAGGCGTCCGTGACGGTAATCGACCCGCAGCCGCACATGACCTACCAGCCCTTCCTGCCTGAGGCGGCGGCCGGCTCGATCGAGCCGCGCCACGTCGTCGCTCCACTGCGCAAGGTGCTCAAGCGCTGCCACGTCGTCACCGGCCGCGTCACCAAGATCGAGCACGCGCGCAAGATCGTGACCGCCGAGCTGTCGGACGGCCACGTCGAGGAGATCGAGTACGACGTGCTCGTCTCCGCGCTGGGTGCGATCTCACGCACGCTCCCGATCCCCGGCCTGGCCGAGGTCGGCATCGGCATGAAGACGATCGGCGAGGCGATCTACGTCCGCAACCACGTGCTGTCGCGCCTGGACCAGGCAGCGAGCACGAACAACGCGGACCTGCGCAAGAAGCTCCTGAGCTTCGTCGTCATCGGTGGTGGCTTCGCGGGCATCGAGACGCTCGCCGAGCTCGAGGACATGACGCGGTATGCGCTTCGGTACTACGAGGGCATCAAGCCCGAAGAGATGAACTGGGTCCTGGTCGAGGCCGCCGGGCGGATCATGCCCGAGGTGTCCGCCAAGCTCGGCGCGTGGACCGTCGAGGCGCTGGAGAAGCGCGGCATGAAGATCTACCTCGACACCCGCGTGAAGTCGCTCGAGGGCGGTCACGTCATCCTCGACGACGGCACCGAGTTCGACTCGGACACGATCATCTGGACCGCCGGCATGAAGGCGAACCCGGTGCTGCGCAACACGGACCTCCCGCTCGACGAGCGCGGCCGCGTCCGGTGCACCGCCGCCATGCAGGTCCAGGGTCTCGAAGGCGTGTGGGCCGCCGGTGACTGCTCCGCGGTGCCGGACCTCTCGCGCACCGAGGAGGACCCGACGGCGACGTGCGTGCCGAACGCGCAGCACGCCATCCGCCAGTCGAAGCTGCTGTCGAAGAACATCGTCGAGTCGCTGCGCGGCCAGCAGCCGAAGGACTACTTCCACAAGTACCTCGGCTCGGTCGCGGGCCTCGGTCTCTACAAGGGCGTGGCGGACGTGTTCGGCCTGCGCTTCAAGGGCGTGCCGGCGTGGTTCATGCACCGCAGCTACCACGTGGCGTTCATGCCGACCGTGAACCGCAAGCTCCGCGTGCTGATGGACTGGACGCAGGCGCTGTTCTACGGCCGCGAGATCGTGGCCCTGGGCCAGATCAACGACCCGAAGTCGGACTTCGATCGCGCAGTGCAGTCCTGAGGTTGTCGACACGAGCGTTTTCTCGTGTCGACAACCTCAAGAGGTGGCTTCTAGGAGTGACACAGAGACTCACTGTCTGTAAGTGACGCCGTGCCCCGGACGATCTCCTCGTTCGGGGCACTCGTCTGACTTGAGGGCGGAACTTGAGCGCCCAATCGGAGTAAGCTCCGAGGGTCGTCTTGACATTGCGTTACGTGTTTCGGAGACTACGGCTGGTGCATCACCTGAATGCGTGATTCGCCATGTGGGGAGAGAGGTGATCCCGATGTCTCTCGAGGAGCTGGCCGCACAGCTTCGTCGCGGTGAGATCGAGGACCCCGCGTTGGCGCAGTACGCCGCAGAGTACGCGCAGGCGGGGCAAGTTTTCCGCAGCAAGAAGGACGATTGAGCAGGTCGGCTGACGGGCGGGTGCCAGGTGCCCCGTCCGAGGCTGCCAGACCGCTGCTGCTGCAGGGTCAGGAATACCTCTTCCGCTCTCCGCCCAAGTGTCTGGACTTCCAGGAACAGGTCCACCGCCTCGGCATGGTCGACGAGGGCGACGGCAACCCGCAACCCTGCGTGCTCGTGCTGGCCCGCGCCGCCGACATGGAGATGAACGAACTCTCCATCGCCTTGGCGGAGCGCGGCATCCGCATGGCGCGAATCGACGCCGACCGCTGCGTGGACCTGCCCCTCACCGTCTACACCGACCAGCCCCTGGTCGAACTGGACCGCTGGCTGCTGCGCCCCCTGCTGGTCTGGCGCCGCCACTTCGAACTCTCCGCGGTCCCGGTAGAACCAGGCACCCTCGCCGGTGCCTACGCGGTCGACCAGTGGGCCTCAGTGGCCAACTGGCTGTCCTCACGCTCCGACTGGGCGCACGTGAACCCGTCCCGCTTCTCGACGCACCTGGACCGCCTGACGCAGCTCTCCGACGCGTCCACCTTCGGCCTGCGCGTACCGCGCACAGCCGTGACGACCCGCCCAGGCCGCACCCGCCCAGGAGGCGGCGCCTGCATCGTCAAAACGGCGGGCAGACACCTCCTGGAACCACGCCCGGGCGTACAACACGGCCTGTTCCCGCGCCCGTTGGAAACCTCCCGCGCCTCCGACGCCCCAGAACCGGCACCCGTGATCGTCCAGGAGTACGTGCCCTCCGAGACGGAACTCCGCGTGTTCGTCGTAGGCGAGCAGTGCCTGGCCTACCAGGTGGACAAGCTCGACCCGGCCCAACTCTGGGTGGACCCGGACGCGGTCCGCGTCACACCGACCACGGTCCCCGCGTCCCTCTCGGACAAACTCCTGGCGCTGGCCCGGCACTGGCGCGTCCAGGTGGCGGCGTTCGACCTGCTAGTGACCGGCGGTGACCACGTGTTCCTGGAGATCAACGTCAACTGCGACTGGCGCTGGTTCGAACACAGGGCAGGCGACAACAACGTCTCCACGGCCGTGCACGACTGGGTGGCGCTGCGCTTCAAGGAGCTGCTCGGCGCGGGGAGGGCACGCTGATGTTCGGGACCGTTCGACGCTTAGCCGGATGCTCGCTCTAGTCCAATTCGCTGGGCCGCTCGGGCGAGAAACGACCATCCGCTCACACAAGCCGACGATCAACGCCTAGGCTCACCGCGCCCCCGTAGCCCAATCGGTAGAGGCAGGTCCCTTAAAAGGATCACAGTACGGGTTCGAATCCCGTCGGGGGCACCAACAGAATCACCGCAGTACATGGTTCCTGATCAGGTATTTTGCGGCTCGTCCGTCTTGCCTCGCCGACCCGTTCGGCCGAGGTCGATACCTCTGATCGATGTGCGGAGAGTAGTCGGAGAGTAACCATAAGTCGATCACTCTCATCAAACTCGGCGACGCTGATGAGAGTGATCTTGGACGACTCTCGTCGCTGCAGGTCAAACTGCTTTCGATCGGACTCGAGCAGGTGCGATGATGTGATCTGTCCCGCCTTGAGCTGGCACATCGTCCACTGTGTTATTCGTCACGGTCGTCGACCGGCCTGGACCTTTCGCACCACGATGTCGGCGAACTCGCACGGCGACACCTTGTCTGCAGACAGGAAACCGATGGTCGGGTTCAGCCCGGGAACTTCGACGTTCTCCAGAAAATAAGGGAGAAGATAGCCCTGTCGCTGTTTATTCATTCGCGCCAGGACTGCCTTCCACTCCCAGTTGCCGGCCCAGTCGGACTTCAGGAAGGATCGAGACAGGATTGCAATGGCGAACCTACTCCGCTCGAAATATATATCCTGGAGCAAGATTGCGAGATCTTCTCCCAGTAGATCGTGTCTGAAGTCCGTGTCGAAGAAGACTCGCAATCCCGCTGCCACCAAGTGGTCCCGGATTTCTCTGGCCACAGCGCGATCGGGCCCGCCAAAGGAGATGACGACGTCAAATCTCTTGCGGGCGCTCATGCTCCGCATCGTGTTCTGGTATTCGGTTACATCCAAGCCGCTGGTCACTATGTCCCGCGCCAGGAGGTAGACGTTGAGCAGGGCCAGTGATGATGCCCATGAACTGGCTCTTCCAGGCGAGTGAGAAGGCCCCTTCCAGCCTGACTCCGTCCGATCGAAGGATTCAATCAGTCGGGCCGATATCTGGAAATTATGGCTCGACTGCACGCCGCCCCAGTGTCTTGTGCAAGCGTACAGAACGGGTGTCCAGGTAACTGAGTGCCAGCGAGGCTGGAGATCATTCTGTATGTACTTATCAGTCAAATGTAGATTTCCGGTCTCGTCGACCAGATCCGAGATCAGACGCGCCTTGTGGTCGAAATAGCGTGACACAGCCCTGTCGTCCAGCCTGCCCAGGCGGAATATTCTGTCCAGGGCGGAAACGGCGAGGGCTGCGTCGGCGATCGTTCCGTTGGTGGCAGATGCCACGTCAAGCAGGTAGTCGGCGGTGAGTCGTATCGACTCCTGGACATACTCGGCGTATGGGCCCTGAGTGCGGGACAGCTGCTCGAACAGCAAGACCGGGTAGAACGCGAAAACCGGATCATCGAAGTCACCGCGACGCAGTGGCCACGAACCGTCTGATCGATTCTGCAAGGCGAGCAGCCTGGTGAGTCCGTTGGCGAAGTTCGCTGAACGTAGAAACTGACCGGTGGAGTCCTTGGCGATGCCATGCAGAACCTGTGCGAGTGACCAGGATGTCGTGCCGTCGCCTGGATGCTCGTCATGCCCCCGCAGATGTCCCTCTGTGGTGAGCAGTGAGCAGCCCAGGCGGCGAACTCGCTGCCGCAGTCGAGCGGGAACGCAGGGGATGGAGACCACGCCGTTCAAGACGGCCCCAGCGGACGCGGAAGAATGCTGGCCGCGGCCGAATCGGCCGGCCTCGAATCTTCCGTTGTCGAGCATGCACCTGTTCAGCACTGAGAGGCAGACGTCCTGAAAAGAGCTGACGGCGAGAAGTTTCGAGGCGACATCATGAACTGCATGCAGCATGACGCTCCTTCAGCGGCAGGCTGAGCTCAGCTGTGGTCTAAGAGCGCGCTTCCCATTCGTTGAAGAACTGCTGCAGGTATCCCTCCATAAAAGTGTGCCGCTCGACTGCGAGATCCTTCGCCGTCTGTGTGTGCATGCGATCTTTCAGCAGGAGAAGCTTCTCGTAGAAGTGATTGATGCTCGTTCCCTGATGGCTCAGGTACTGCTCGGTCGTCGAATGGTGGGCGACAGCGGTTTCGGGATCGTGGATCGGACGATCCTTGGTGCCGCCATAAGCGAAACAGCGAGCAACGCCGATGGCGCCCACGGCATCCAGGCGGTCGGCGTCCTGCACGCACTTGCCTTCGATCGTCAGCGGTTTCGTTCGAGTTCCCGCTCCCTTGAACGAAATTCCGGCGATGTTGCGGGCCACGAGCTCGGCCAGATCCGGATCGGCGTCTTGTTCGAGAAGCCAGCGCCTTGCATCCAGGGCTCCCGACATTTCGTCTCCGGTGAATTTGAAGTCTTTTACGTCGTGGAGTGCCGCTATCAGTTCGACGGTCTGAAGATCCGCGCCCTCCGCTTCCGCCAGTCGCTGTGCCATCTTGAAGACGCGCATGACATGATGTGGATCATGGCCTGACGTATCACCGGCAAGTTGCTGGAACGCATAGTTCAAGGCAGCTGCGACGAGCGCCGTGGAGACGTCGACATCGGAAAGATACCGCGACTTCAAGTTTTTCATGCGCGAAGTCTGGCAGTTGGCCAGCTCTTGTCGCAAAGTGGAGGGAAGTTGCCAGGCGTGGTGGAATAAGATATCGAGATCGGTCTTCTTGGAATGTCCTGCCGGTGGCCAGTTTCTGCGATCCACTGCACAACCTGTTCAGCCGAACAGGTGAACCGACGTTCCGTCGAACTGAGGCCGTGTCAACGGCCGACGCATCGAGCGCTGTCGCTACCAGGTCGGGCGGGCCGTCACGCCTCCGTCCACCACCAGGTCGTGCCCGGTGATCCACCGGGCCATGTCCGAAGCCAGGAACACGCACGCGTCTCCGATGTCCTCCGGTGTCCCGAGACGGCCCAACGGCGCGGCGGCCTCCCACCGCGCCACACCGGAAGGCCACTGCTCCGCGATGCCCGGCCGCGCGATCAGGCCGGGCGACACCGTGTTCACGCGGATGCCGCGCCCGCCGTACTCCAAAGCCGCCGCACGCGCGTGCATGATCAGGCCCGCCTTCGAGACGGCGTAGTGGGCGTGGCCGGGGGCCGGGTGCGTGCCCTCGATCGACGCGATGTGCGTCACCGAGCCGCCGGCCGGCAGGTGCGCGACCGCTGCCTGGGTGACGGCGAACGGTGCCATCAGGTTGATGTCCATCACGGACTGCCATTGCGCGGACGTCATGTCGGGCAACGGTTCCACGGGCTGGATGCCGGCGTTGTTCACGACCGCGTCCAGTCTGCCGTGGCGGGCGAAAGCGTCGTCGACCACGCGCTGGGCCGACGTGCGCAGGTCGCCGTCGTCCGTGCCGGTGTGGTGCACGACCTGGGCGCCCGCGGCGGTGAAGCGGTCGACGATGCCGGCGCCGATGGTGCCGTGGCTGCCGGTGACCAGGACGACCTTGCCGCTGAGATCGATCACGAGACGATGCCCTTCACGCCCGAAGCCAACCAGTCGACGATCTCACCCCGGCCCGCCGCGAACGCGTTGGCCGCGATCTCGACGAACCTGCCGCCCGCCTCGCGGACCAGCACCGCGCCCGCCGCCGTGTCCCAGGGGAACACGCCGATGTTCGCCACGGCGTCCGCCCGGCCCGCCGCCACCCAGGCGAGCGACAGGGCCGTCGAGTAGACGCGGCGGACGTCCGCGATCTCCATCAGTTCGGCCAGCAGTTCCATCTCGCCCGAGTACGGGCTGCCGGGCAACGGGATGTCGGTCAGCACCAGAGGGCGCGGGCTCTCGGCGGGAGTGATCACCAGGCCGGTCGACCGGACGCTGAACGGCACGCCGTGAGCCGCGGTGAAGAGTTCGTCGCGGAACGGGTCGAGCACGCAGCCGGCCACCAGCACTCCGTCCACGGCCGCGGCCACCGAGATGCACGACAGGGGCAGGCCGCGCACGAAGTTCCGGGTGCCGTCGATGGGGTCGACGAACCAGGTGACCGCGGCCGTGGCCGACCCCAGTTCCTCGCCGACGACCGCCGAGCCGGGCGCGCCGGACACGAGCGCGGACCGCAGGAACGCCTCGACCTCGACGTCGGCGTTGCTGACCTGGTCGAAGTCGCCCTTGGCGGACACGTCGACCTCGACGGAGCGCAGCAGGGCGGCGGCGTCCACGCAGGACTGCGCGGCCAGCGAGAGGAGATCGGGAGGAGTCACGGGCCCATTGTGATCGGTCACAAACACGACCGGATGACTCTGGGCAGAGTCCTACCCGCGCCAGTGACCTGAGCCACCACGATGAGCTGACCTGACAACGACGTTGGAGGATCAGGATGCGAATCGTGGCCGGGTTGGCTGTCGTGGCGATGTTGGTCGCCGGAACAAGCACCGCACAGGCGGACACGCTCGACTACGTGGCGTTGGGGGACTCGGCGGCGGCCGGGCCGCTGATCCCGAACCAGGACCCCGCGCTGTGGTGCCTGCGCAGCAGCAACGACAACTACCCGCAGATCGCCGCGAAGCTCCTCAACGCGAAGCTCACCGACGTCACCTGTTCCGGGGCGAAGACGGACGACTTCGCCGGGCGGCAGTTCGGGTTCGTGGCGCCGCAGTACGACGCGCTGAAGTCCACGACGGACCTGGTGTCGATCACCATCGGCGGCAACGACGTGGGGCTCGTGCAGACGGCGCTCGGCTGCATCAACCTGCTGCCGGAACCCGTCGGGCTCTCCTGCAAGGCACGGCTCACGTCCGGTGGTGACCAGGTCGCCGCGGCCATCGCCCAGTGGGCACCGGAGTTCGGTGCGGCCCTCGACGAGGTCAAGCGGCGGGCACCGCACGCGAAGGTCCTCGTCACCGGCTACGGCACCTACATCCGGCCTGGCGGCTGCTACCCGGTCCAGCCGATCTGGGCCCGCGACGCCGACTACCTGCAGGGATCGGTGAACCTGCTCAGCGCGACCGCCAAGGCCGAGGCCGAGAAGCGCGGTGCGACCTACGTCGACCTCGCGGCCGCCAGCGTCGGGCACGACACGTGCGCCAAGCCTGCCGACCGGTACCTGGAGGGCCTGATCCCGACGACGATCGCGGCGCCGTTGCACCCGAACGCGGCGGGCATGGCGGCCTTCGGCGCTACGGTCGCGCGCGCCGCGCAGCAAGCGCAGCCGTCAAAAGCGTGACGTGCTCGATCCGCGTCGGGTCCAGTCCGGTCAGTTCCGCGACGCGCCGCAGCCGGTAGTCGACGGTGTTCGGGTGCACGTGCAGTTCGGAGGCGGCGGGGCGCCGGGAGCCCCGCCGCAGGTAGACCTCCAGCGTCTGCACCAGTTCGTCGGTCATGGGCGAGACGATCGCCGCCAACGGCTCCAAGGCGGCACTGGGCCGGGAGAGCTGGTACTCCAGCAGCACGTCGGTCAGCCGGTACAGGCCCGGTCCTGAGCCCCGTGCCACGAGAAGCACCTCGCGCGCGAGCACTGCGGCGGCCGCGACCCCGGAGGGTGGGGCTGCGACCGCCGCCACCGTCAACGGGACCCCGGACGCCCGCGTCACGTCGGCCACGATCCGTTCCAGCGGCAGGTCCTCGCCGGGCAGCAGCGCGAGGCCGCCGTCGGGGGTGAGCGACGACAGCACCGGCTCCCGGCTGTGCCGCTCGAGCTCGGCCCGCAACCGGCGCAGCTTGCGCCGCGAGGCGACCGCCGCGTCCACGCCCGCCAGCAGCTCGTCGGGATGCGGCGGCACTTCGAGTGCCAGCACCACGAAAGGTCCCGGCGCTTCAACGGTTCCGGCGAGCAGCCCGGTCAGCAGCGTGGCCCGCGCGGACCGCTCGTCGTCGAACATCGTCTGGCGCTCGTCGAGGTACCCGGCGCTCACCACGGGCGTCACGAGCTGCAGGTACCGCATCACCAGCGCGTTCAGGGCGAGCACGTCCGAGACCTCCTCCGGGCGCGCCTCGGGCACCAGCGTCTCCCACACGACCTGGATGCCCACGTGGTACGCCGTGAGCACCACGTCGATCGGCACGCCCTCCTCGGCGCGCCGTGCCGCCGACTCGCGCAGGAATGCCAGTTCTTCGGCGGAAGGCAGCTCACCGGAGGCCAGCACGGCCGCGAAGGCGCGCAAGGCGTGCTCGGTGACGCGGTGGATGTCGCCGGCGAGCTCCTCGGCGGGCAGTTGCGCGTACGCGGGCACGCGCTCCACCAGCGACGCGATCACCTGCCGCACGAACGACGGCATCTCGGCGGCGAGCCGCGCGGCCACCGGACGGCCTCCGATCACGTAGGACATCCCGTGATTGTGGCCGATCTACAGCTCGATCACCGTGCCGTCCAACGGAACCTCGACGCCTGCCTCGCGCAGCTTCGCCGATTCCGGCGAGGACGGGTCGAGCACCGGGTTGGTGTTGTTGAGGTGCGTGTAGATCCGTCGCACCCCGGGAAACCGCCGCAGCTCGGGCAGGCTCGCCGTGATCGGCAGGTGGCCCATCGCGGCCTGGCCGGACGAGCTGCCGGTCGCCGCCCCCATCTCCGAGGCCGCGTAGAAGGTGCCGTCGAGCAGCAGGCAGTCGGCACCGGCCACCACCTCGTCGAACCCGGCGGGCCACGACGCGAGGCAGGGCGCGTACACCAGCACGCCGCCGGAAACGGGATCCTCGAAGCGGTAGGCGACCACCCAATGGCCGTCCACGGTGGACGACCGGGCGTACTTCGGGCGCTTGCCGCTGATCGGGATCACCGAGACCCGCAGCCCACCGACCTCGAAGGTCTCGTCGACCTCACGCCACGCCACCGGCGCGTAGCCGTCGATCACGGTGCGCAGGTCGAACTGGTCCTTCAACGCGTGCAGGACCGTGCCCGGTGCCCACACCGTCAGGCCCGCACCGCCCCGCAACGTCAGCAGCCCCAGCGTGTGATCGAGCTCGGCGTCCGTGAACAGAGCGCCGCGCAACGGCGTGTCGCGCGCTCCAGGGCCAGGGTTCAGCAACGAACACGAGGCGATCTGCGACCGGATGTCCGGGGAGGCGTTGACCAGCCACCAGTCGGTGCCGTTGCCGCTGATCGCCAGGCAGTCCTGCGACCGCGAGGGCAACTCGCCGGAACGGGCGCGCACGCACAGCGGGCAGGCGCAGTTCCACTGCGGGAACCCGCCCCCTGCCGTCGTGCCGAGCAGGACCGCCTTCACCGCATCTTCCTCATCGCCATCGAGGGCACCTCGGACGGCGCTATCTCGTTCTCCAGGATCAGGTCCACAGTGGACCGCTCGGGTGACAGGGAGCAGACGGGATCGGTCGCGGCGGCGTCCCCCGTCAGCTGGAACGCCTGGCATCGGCAGCCGCCGAAGTCGATCTCCTTGCGCGGGCAGGAGCGGCACGGGTCCTGCATCCACTCGAAGCCGCGGAAGGCGTTGAACGACGGCGAGTGGTGCCAGATGTCGTGCAACGAGGAGTCGCGCACGTTCTCGATCTCCAGTGACGAGATGACCGTGGCGGCGGGACAGGGGAGCACGTCGCCGTTCGGTGCCACCGTCAGCTGCCGTGCACCCCACCCGTACATGCAGGGTTTCGGGTGGGCCTCGTGGTAGTCCGCGATGACGTAGACGATCTCCATCCGCCCGCGCAGGCGTTCCTGCGCCGCGGCCACCACCGGGTCGGCGACGGCGAGCTGGGCACGGGTCGGCAGCAGCACCGCGCGGTTGCGCAGGGCCCAGCCGTAGTACTGGGTGTTGGCGAGCTCCAGGCGCTCGGCGCCCATCTGCTCCGCCATCGCGATGATGCCGGCGATGTTGTCGAGGTTCTGCCGGTGCAGCACCGTGTTCACGGTCAGCGGCAGGCCCTCGTCGAGCACGTGGGCCGCGGCCTCCACCTTCCGGTCGAACGCCTTGATGCCCGCGATCCGGTCGTTGCCCTCCCGCGTCGCGTCCTGCAGGGAGAGCTGCACGTGGTCGACCCCCGCGGAGGCCAGCGAACGCAACCGGTCGCGCGAGAGACCGACTCCCGAAGTGACCAGGTTGACGTAACAGCCGAGGCTGTTCGCGTGTGCCACCAGCTCCGGCAGATCGGGCCGCAGCAACGGTTCGCCGCCGGACAGGTGGATCTGCAACGCCCCCAGGGACCGCGCCTGGTCGAAGACGCGCCGCCAGTCCTCGGTCGGCAGCTCGGCGTCGCGGCGGACCAGCTCCAGCGGGTTCGAGCAGTAGCCGCACTGCAACGGGCACCGGTGCGTGAGCTCGGCCAGCAGGCCGAAAGGTGCCTCAGCCATCGACGTCCACCACCCTTCGTTCGACCATGCGGCCGACCAGCGAAGCGATGTCCCCCGGCTCGACGCCGTCGTACTCGTCGGCCAGTGCCACGGCGATGTCGCCGACGGATCGAACGCCGTCACAAAGCGCCACAACGGAAGCCGCGGTCTCGTTCAGCACCAGCACGCCCTCGGGGAACAGCACCACGTGCGCGGAACGGATCTGGTCGTAGGTGCACTTCACACCGCGCCGGATCCGCGGCACGGCGTCCAGCGCGACGGCCGTCGTCACGGCTTTCCCTTGCCCGAGTAGTAGTCGACGGCGTCCAGCGCGGCCCGCAGCACGTCGCACTTGAACGACAGCGCGGACACCGCGGCCAGCTGCTGCTCGCGGGTGGTCGAATGCTCGACCACGATGTCCAAAGTGGCCCGTCCCTCACCGGCGATCGCCTGGATCCGGTCGGTGAAGTAGGCGAAACCCTCCTCGGCGATCCACGGGTACTGCTCCCGCAGCGCCGCCAAACGCTTGCGCATCAACGCACCCGAGAACATCTCGGTGAGACCGGAGGCGATCCCGACGACCCACGGTTGCGTACGCGCGAAGTTCACGTAGGCGTCGACGGCGAAGCGCGTGCCGGGCAGCACGTGCCGTTCGTCGAGCACCTCCTCCCGCGTCAGCCCGACGGCCTCCGCGAGGCGGATCCAGTTCTCCGCGCCGCCTTCACCCGGCCGGGTTCCGTCGTGCCAGACGATCCGCTCACGCCACTGGCGGCGAATTTCCGGCAGCGGGCAGTTGGAGAGGATCGCGGCGTCCTTCTGCGCGATGCAACGCTGGTAGTACCAGCGGTTCGCGGCCCACGCCTGCAGCTCGTGCTTGCTCAGCTGTCCGGCGTGCATGCGCAGGTGGAACGGGTGGCTGTCCCAGTACCGGGGTGCGAGGGCGCGCAGCTCGGCGACGAACTCCGCGGGGGCGACGGCAGACATGGGCGGGAACTCCTCCAGGAACGCGCGCGGGGCCGGGGTTCCCGGCAGCCTGCCAGGAACCCCGGCGCGATGCCTGACGTCAGCTGCGGGCCGCGTAGGCGGTGACCTCCATCGGCGTCTCGAAGTCGCGGAAGTCGGGCTTGACCCACTCGCGCCTGACCTCGGGCAGCTTCGTCTCGCTGGTGGTGACGGCAACGTTCATGGCGCAACTCCTCGGGTGTCCGGCCCGCATGCCCTACTGGGCGTGCAAGCGCTTTCCGTTGGGGCGCGGCGGCGAACCACACGGTAGGTGGTCCGTGCCGCCACGGTCTAGACCGTACAGAAAGTTGCCCGAAGTCATCGGAGGGATGAACCCTCGTTTCGTCCTCCGGGAGGCCGGGAATCCCGGTACATCGGACCACTGTTGCGGGCCGATGCGATGTGTGATTGCTTAAGCACGCCCTGCAACACCGCCGCCGCAGACAACTACGAGCGGACCCGAAGGAGAGCACATGCGTGCTCGTCGTATCGCAGCAGCGGCAGCCTGCACTGCCCTTGCCGCATCCCTCTGCGCACTGCCCGCATCGGCACAGGACGATCCCTCGGTCCTCGCCGAACGGACGCTCGCCACGAAGCTGGACATCCCGTGGGACATCGAGTTCCTGCCGGACGGCAGCGGCATCTTCACCGAGCGGGACACCAGGAAGATCAAGAAGATCTCGGGCACCACGGTGACCGAACTGGACACGGTGGAACAGGCCCAGCTGACCGGTGGTGAGGGCGGCCTGCTCGGCCTCGCCGTGTCGAAGAGCTTCGCGACCGACAACTCGGTCTTCATCTACTACTCGACCGCCAGCGACAACCGCGTCGCCAAGCTCCAGCTCGGTGGCACGCCGCAGCCGATCGTCACCGGGATCCCCAAGAACCGCTACCACAACGGCGGCGGCCTCGAATGGGGTCCGGACGGCTTCCTGTGGGCCACCACGGGCGACGGCCAGAACACCGCCTTCGCGCAGGACTGGAACTCGCTGGGCGGCAAGGTCCTGCGCTTCGACGCGACGGGCAAGCCCGCTGCCGGCAACCCTCGCGCCGGCAGCGTCGTCTACTCGATCGGTCACCGCAACGTCCAGGGCATCACGTGGATCGGCAACACCGCGTACGCCACGGAGTTCGGCAACAGCAGGACCGACGAGGTCAACCGGATCGAGGCCGGCAAGAACTACGGCTGGCCGACGTGTGAGGGCAACTGCAACACGGCGGGCATGACCAACCCGGTCAAGACGTGGTCCACCAGCCAGGCCGGCCCGACCGGCATCGCGTTCTACAAGAACGCCCTGTACGTCGGCGCCGTCACCGGCAAGCGCGTGTGGAAGATCCCGGTGAACGGCACCACGCTCGGCACCCCGCAGGCGGTGTTCACGAGCTACGGCCGCGTGCGCGCGGTGGCTCCGGCGCCGGACGGCACGTTGTGGCTGGGCACGTCCAACCAGGACGCCAACGGCTCACCCGGCGCGAACGACGACCGGATCATCTCGACCGACGGCTAGAGGTCGTTGCCAGAGGTCATTGCCAGAAGTCATTGCCAGTTGCGGGCAGCGGGCATCCGGCGGAGCTGGTCCAGCACCGCCGGGTCCTGCAGCTGCATCCACTGGATCACCTCGGTGTAGGTGGCGCACACCGTCTCCGGCTTGTCGCACACGAACTCCATGAACTGCTCCATCGCCGTCGAGAAAGCGTTGCCGTTCCACTCGTTGAAGTGGTTGCCGACGACGATCGGCGCGCGGTTGCCGTTCAACGCGGCCTGGTGCACCGACTTGTAGGTGTCGAGGACGATCTGGGCGAAGTCGGCCGCGCGCCAGGGCTCGTTCTTCGCCTGGTTGAGCGAGTACCAGAGGTTGAAGTCCATCATGACGACCTGCTTGCCCAGCGCGGGAACGCGGACCTCGGGCATCGGGAACTCGTACAGTCCGTTCTGGACGGTCGGCCACTGCACGCCGAGCGCGACCTTGCTGGTGTCGTAGACGAGCCCGTTCGCGGCCATCGCCGGGAAAGCCTGGTCCCAGTTGCCTTCAAGGCATGGCGTCCGTCCACCCCGGACGGCGTCGGCGGGCAGGTTGAGCCCGGCGGCGCGGGACTTGTCGACGATCTGCTTGAACTGGGCGAGCTCCGCGTTCCAGGCCGCGGTGTCCCACTTGTCGACCGACGGCTGGGTGCCGTTCGAGCAGAAGTGGCCGTTGTAGTGCGTGCCGATCTCGTGGCCGTCGGCGATCACCTGGTTCAGGTAGCCGATCCGCGAGGCGACGTCCTGCCTGGTGCCGCCGAAGTCGATGTCGGACAGGCCGCGCTTGAGGCCCGCCGGCGGCTGGTACTGGCTCTTGTCCGGGTCCGCCAGCATGTAGACGCCCGACAGCAGACCCGTCACGTGCGCGTTCTTGGACTTGGCGATCGGCAGGACCTTGTCCCAGTGCTGCTTCGACACCGCGCCGTCGAACGAGAAGAGCACGAACTGCGGTGGCTTCTCACCCGGCGTCAGCTTGTGCATCCACGGCTGCTTCTGCACCTGCTCGGGTGTGGGTGCGGGGACCGTCGGCGTCGGTCCCGCGTCCTTGGGAGCGGGCAGCCGCGGTGCCATCGGCAACGGGCCGGAGTCCGCCTGGTTCGCCGGGCCCTCGTGAGACCCCAGCGTCATCACCACCGCCAGAACCAGTCCCAGAGCAAGGCCCGTGGTCAACCATCCCCACCGTTTCACACCTTAGGAGACGACTGATTACCCGAACGGGTTGCGCGAGGTGCGCGATTGGTCACTGAACGGGTTCGGCGATGACCACTCGGTTCGCTTCGTACCCCTGCTGACCGCCGACCCACGTGCCACCGCAGGTGACCAGGACGAGCCGGTGCGGTCCACGCGGCCCGAAGAACTCGACGGCGCGCGCCGGGAGCTCCTCCTTGCGGATGGTCTCGATCTGCCTGATGCGGAACTTGAACTCCTTGCCCGCGCTGTCGGCGATCACGACCTCACGGCCGTTCTGCGCCTGCCACAGCTCCGCGAACGGGCCCTTCGCGCCCTTCCAGTCGACGTGCCCGGCCAGCACCGTCGCCCCCTCGGCGCCCGCGAGCTCGGTGCCCCACCAGGTCGCCTCGCCGATGCCGTCGGGCACCGGCAGCACGCCGTCCTCGACCTCCTTGCGCACCAGCGTCGCGGAACCGCCCGCGGGCAGCCGGACCGAGCCCGGACCGGCCTTGGGCGGCGCGGGCTGTTGCTGCTGCGGTTGCTGCTGAGTGGGGTCGGCGGGCCTGGCGTTGGCCGTGTTCGCACCGCCGATCAACCCGGTGAGGTCGGGGCCGCGGCCGGTGCTCAGGCTGTCCGCGACCGGCCCCGGTCCCACCACCGGGATCTCGTCCGCGACCGCGCGTCCGGGGAGGACGTCGGTCTCGGACGTGGTGACCAGCACGCTGGCGGCGGCCACACCCGCCACCAGCGCACCGGTCAGAAAAGCCTTGGGACTCACTGCCTGCGCCACACCAGCAAGCCTGCCAGCGCCGCGCCGAGCAGCACCAGGCCACCCACCGTCAGCATCAGTCCCGGACGCAGCGCCATGTCGAACGACGCGGTGGCGACCGGCGTCTGGCCGTCCGCGCCGGCGGGGATCGTGCTCGGCACGACCGGCTTGTTCGGCTTGTTCACCAGTTCGAGCGCGAGCGTCTGACCCGCGGCGAGCGTGCCGCACGCGGACGGCGGCGCCTTCGGGTCGAAGAACTCCTCATAACCCTTGGGAGCGGCCACCTCGACGAGGCAGATCTCCTGCGGCGTGCGCAGGTCCGGCACCTCGACCGTGCCGTCGGGGCCGGTCTGCAGCACCAGCGGCTTGCCGTCCGTGCCGACGAGGTCGGTGTCGTCCTGCTTCTTCGCCGCCGACGTCTGGTCCTTGGCGGTGACGCGCAGCGCGACGCCCGGGATGGACTTCTTCGTCTCGGAGTCGATCTTCGTGATCTTCACGGCGCCGGGCGCGGTCTTGGCCTGGGCGTTCGCGGCGGCGTTCAGCTTCTTCTCGCCGCCGGTCGTGACCATGCGCTGCATGTCGTCCGTCTGGATCGGGAAGTGCACGACGGGCCGGTCGGCGGGGGAGTCCGCGACGGCCGCGATCGACGGCTTCGGCCCGGTCGCGACGATCTTCACCGTCGCCGGCTGACCGTCCGCGCCCGTGGTGGCCGTGCCGCTGGTCTTGCCGTCGGCCAGCGTGGCGTCGGTCAGGGTGAAGTTGATGGGCGCGTTCGTGACGCCCTTGTCGTTGGCCTTGAGCAGCGCGAGCGTCCAGGCCGACTCGGTGCCGATGATCAGCGGTTCCTTCGGCGCGGTCGCGCTGAGCGTCCACGGCCCGCGGTTCGCCTCGGCGTCGGCCTTCAGGCGCGCGACGGTGTCCAGGACCGGCTGGGGGAGCCGCGCGGCGTAGAAGGGCGCGTCGTAGGCGAGGAACTTCGGGTCGGTCGTGTCGAGCCGCACCGCGCCGTCGGGCACCGACGTCCAGCTGTGCAGCAGGTGCGCGAGCGCGGCGGCCTCCTCCGGCGACTTGGTCGTGGAGTAGCGCAGCAGCAGGTAGGAGATGTTCGCCGCGACGCCGGCGTCGAGCTTCTTGCCGGCCTTGGTCAGCAGTTCGTCGCCCTCGCGGTAGCCGACACCGCTGTCGGGCGCGGGCAGTGCGTACTGCACGCACCACACCTGCTTGTCCTGCCAGATGTATGACCCGTGCCACTCGCTGCCCGGTGTGGCGTTGGGCTGGAGCCCTGACGCGTTGTGGCCGATGCCCTTGACGCCGACCGCTGACGCCGTCGCGGGAACGGTCAGGAGCGCGAGCCCCGAGACCATCGCCACGGCGGCCAGACGTTTCCAGCCCATTTGGATCTTGATCCCCTCTGACCTGCGGATTATCCCGCGTGCGAGCTTGTCGGTCCCCCACACCGGGGACAAGCCGCCACGAGGGGGAAGTCTCTCGCTACTCTGCGTGTGAACGTGATTGGAATGTGACGCGGCTTACGCAGTTCGGGTCGGACACGCCGCGACACGCCGTAGTCGTATAACGCTCTGGAGTTGGCGCAGTATTTGCGCACGTGTGATCGTCGTCGGGGGTAAAGTCGCCTTTACCGATGGGGAACATGGCACCGAGCGTGCTCGTTGAACCCAGTGACGGCGTAAAGCAACGCCACAGGAGGATCAGGTGCGCTCGAGCAGCAACCCGGCCTTCCGCAACCTGCCGACCGGCGGCGGGTACGGAGGCTACGCAGGCTTCGGCCAGCCAGAGCAGGCTGGCTACCAGCAGGCCCCGCCGCCGCTGACCAGCGAGCGGCCGATGACGATCGACGACGTGGTCACCAAGACGGGCATGACGCTCGCCCTGGTCGCCACGACGGCCGTCATCACGTACCTCATGAAGGCGTGGGGTCTGCTGTTCCCCGCGGCGATCATCGGTCTGGTGCTCGCCCTCGTCATCATGTTCAAGAAGATGCCGAGCCCGCCGCTCGTCCTCGCCTACGCCGCCGTCGAAGGTGTCTTCCTCGGCGCGTTCAGCGGGATCATCGGCAACATGGTCGACCGCATGACCGGCAACCCGGGTCAGGGTGTCGTGATGATCGGTCAGGCCATCATCGGCACGCTCGGCGTGTTCTTCGGAATGCTCGTCGTCTACAAGACGGGTGCGATCCGCGTCACGCCGAAGTTCACCAAGTGGATCGTCGGCGCGATCATCGGCGTCGGCATCCTCATGCTCTTCAACCTGGTCATGAGCTTCTTCACCGACGGCGGCCTCGGCCTCCGCAGCGGTGGCCCGCTCGCGATCATCTTCAGCCTCGTCTGCATCGGCCTCGCGGCGTTCAGCTTCCTGATCGACTTCGACGCCGCCGACCAGGCGATCCGCGCCGGCGTGCCGGCCAAGTTCGCGTGGCAGATCGCGTTCGGTCTCACGGTCACCCTGGTGTGGCTGTACACCGAGATCCTGCGCCTGCTGTCGTACTTCAACTCGGACTGACGCTTCGGGTGTGCTGGAGGGGCGTTCCGCCGCGGCGGGGCGCCCCTTCGGCGTTCTGCGGGGAAGCACCGGGAATTCAACTTCGGGGGGAATGCGTGGACTCCGCATATCGGCTCGTCATGGAACCGCCGTCAGTCGACGACTACCTGCGCTTGCGCGAGGAATCCGGGCTGAGCGCGCGAACTCGCGAAGAAGCCGAAAAAGGCATCAACGGCGCATGGGCCAGCGCCAGTGCCATTCACGTGGAATCAGGTGAAACCGCGGGCATGGGCCGGGTGCTCGGCGACGGCGGCTGGTACTTCGTCATCATCGACATGGCGGTGCTGCCCGAGCACCAACGCAAAGGCATCGGCGACGCGATCATGACCGCCCTGCTGGCGAGGATCTACGAATCCTCTCCGGGCGCTCAGGTCAGTCTGCTCGCCGATCCGCCCGGCCGCCGCCTCTACGCACGACATGGCTTCGTGGAGAGCGCACCGGGCTCGATCGGGATGTGGCGGCGCTAAGCCCGCCAGCGCACGTCCGGCAGTTCGGTGCCCACCTTGATCAGGCAGTTCATGCAGAGAGCACCCGCCTGCGCGCGCGACACCCGCTCGTCGGGCACCGAATGTTCGCAGACGGCTTCGTAAAAGCTGCGGGGACCATCGGCTTGGTCGAGCGGGAAAGCATGGCATTGCAGGTCATATTCGCTTTGCCACCACACGTAGGGCATGTCCGACCCCTCCTTGCTCATCGGTAGGGACGGACTTCCCCTCGCCTGATGACGCCATTGCGCGATGATTCATCTCATCGGCAGGAAGGGTGCAGGCAAGTAGCTCCGTTCGGGTGATACGGAGCCACTTGCAAGCGTCAATTTGCAGATCTTGAGCGAAAGATCAGCTCAGGCGCTCGATGACCATCGCCATGCCCTGACCGCCGCCGACGCACATCGTTTCCAGACCGAACTGCTTGTCGTGGAACTGCAGCGAATTGATCAAGGTCGTGGTGATGCGCGCGCCGGTCATGCCGAACGGGTGGCCGACCGCGATGGCGCCGCCGTTCACGTTCAGGCGGTCGAGGTCGATCCCGAGGTCCTGGTAGGACGGGATGACCTGGGCGGCGAACGCCTCGTTGATCTCCACGAGGTCGATGTCGGAGACCGACAGGCCCGCCAGCGCCAGCGCGCGCTTCGAGGCCTCGACCGGGCCGAGGCCCATGATCTCGGGGGACAGGCCGGAGACACCGGTCGACACGATCCGGGCCAGCGGCGTGAGGCCGAGCTCGCGGGCCTTCGTGTCGGACATGATCACGAGGGCCGCGGCGCCGTCGTTCAGCGCGCAGCAGTTGCCGGCGTTGATGCGGCCGTCGGGACGGAAGACGGGCTTGAGCTGGGACACGGCCTCGTACGTGACGCCGGCGCGCGGGCCGTCGTCGGTCGAGACCACGGTGCCGTCGGGCAGCGTGACCGGCGTGATCTCGCGGGCCCAGAAGCCGTCGGCGATGGCCTTCTCGGCGAGGTTCTGCGAGCGGACGCCGAACTCGTCCATCTCCTGGCGCGAGACGCCCTTGAGCAGAGCCAGGTTCTCGGCGGTCTGACCCATCGGGACGTAGACGTCCGGCACGACGTCGACCGAACGCGGGTCCACCCACTCCGAGGCACCGGCCTGGGCGACGGAGGCGGTGCGCGCCTCGGCCTCGCCGAACAGCGGGTTGTGCGTGTCCGGCCACGAGTCGGAGCTGCCCTTGGCGAACCGCGACACGGTCTCGACGCCGGCGCTGATGAACACGTCGCCCTCGCCCGCCTTGATGGCGTGCAGGGCCATGCGCGTGGTCTGCAGCGACGAAGCGCAGTACCGGGTCACCGTGGTGCCGGGCAGGTTGTCGTAACCCAGCAGCACGGCGACGATGCGCGCCATGTTGAAGCCCTGCTCACCGCCGGGCAGGCCGCAGCCGAGCATCAGGTCGTCGATCTGCGCGGGGTCGAGCTGCGGCACCTTGTCCAGTGCCGCGCGGATCATCCGCGCCACCAGGTCGTCGGGCCGAACGTCCTTCAGCGAACCCTTGCCCGCACGGCCGATGGGGGAGCGGGCGGCGGAGACGATCACGGCCTCAGGCATCACGAAACTCCTCGTTGAGAGTCAAGGTTGCCTTCGAGCCTAGTTAACGCCCGCTCACCACGGCCAGCGCGAGTGACGAGAATTCCGAAACTCAAGCGTGCCGCTTCTGCAGCCACGCCGGCACGCGGGACGGCCGCACCGCCAGCGCCGCCGCGGACGGCAGCCGCACGACAGGGGCGACCCAGCCCGGCCACAGCCCCGCCACCTGGCACAACGGCGCCAGCAGCACACCGGCCGCGGCCTCGTAGCCGATCGCGCTGGGGTGGAAGCGGTCCGAACTGAACATGTCGGTGTGCCGTGCCGTGAACTCCGGCGCCAGGAGGTTCCCCAGCGGCACCGGCACACCACCCGCCCGGCGCACCGCGGCGGTCTGCGCGGCCGCGAGACGCAGGCTGTACCGGCGCCTGACCATCCGCAACGGCTGGGGGATCGGCCGCACGATCCCGAGATCGGGACACGTGCCGACGACCACGCCGCACCCGACCGCGCGCAGCCTGCCCACCTGCTCCGCCAGCAACCGGGCGGACTCGGCGGTGCCCAGCCGCGACGTCACGTCGTTCGCGCCGATGATGATCAACGCGACCTCGGGCACGTCCCGCACGGCCGCGTCGACCTGCGGCACCAGATCACGCGTGGTCGAGCCGCTGATCGCGTACGTCGACAGGCGCACCGGCCGGCCGGCCTCCGCCGCCAGCGCCTCGGCCAGCAACACGCCCGGCATCTGCGAGGGATGGGTCACACCGACACCCACCGCCATCGAGTCGCCGAGCACCGCCAGGCGCACCGGATCACCGCCGTCGTCGAGGTACACGCCGTCCGGCGCGGGCCAGAGGTGCTCCAGCACGCCGATGGCCGCACGAGCACGTCGTCCCTGCTCAGTGAGCAGACCGACCACCGCGCCCGAGAGACCTCCGAGAGTCGCGGCGGTCATCGCCACCGCTCGCAGCGTCCGCAGTCCGATCATCCGCGGCACCCCCTTCCCACCGGAATCGTCGGCCTCGCCGTTCGAATCAACCTCTGCCGCGACTAGAGCTACGCTTCGTCCCGCTATCTCGGAGAGTGGGAGCAGGGGAGTAGATACCGGTGGAGTACGTCGAGCACGTCGTCGATCTGGTCGGCAACACGCCGCTGGTCAAGCTCAACTCCCTGACCACGGGGATCAAGGCCACGGTGCTGGCCAAGGTGGAGTACCTGAACCCCGGCGGCAGCGTGAAGGACCGCATCGCGCTGCGGATGGTCGAGGCCGCCGAGAAGTCCGGTGAGCTGCAGCCCGGCGGCACGATCGTCGAGCCGACCTCCGGCAACACGGGCGTCGGCCTCGCGCTGGTCGCCCAGCGCAAGGGCTACAAGTGCGTCTTCGTGTGCCCGGACAAGGTCAGCGAGGACAAGCGCAACGTCCTCAAGGCCTACGGCGCCGAGGTCGTGGTGTGCCCGACCGCCGTCGCGCCCGAGCACCCGGACTCCTACTACAACGTCTCGGACCGGCTCGTCCGCGAGATCCCCGGCGCGTGGAAGCCCGACCAGTACTCCAACCCGGAGAACCCGGCGAGCCACTACCACCAGACCGGCCCCGAGATCTGGCGCCAGACCGCCGGCAAGATCACGCACTTCGTCGCGGGCGTCGGCACCGGCGGCACGATCTCCGGCACCGGCCGCTACCTCAAGGAGATCTCGGACGGCGCCGTGAAGGTCATCGGCGCGGACCCGGAAGGCTCCGTCTACTCCGGCGGCACCGGCCGCCCGTACCTGGTCGAGGGCGTCGGCGAGGACTTCTGGCCCGAGGCCTACGACAAGACCATCTGCGACCAGATCGTCGAGGTCTCGGACGCGGACTCGTTCGACACCACCCGCCGCCTCGCCCGCGAGGAAGGCCTGCTCGTCGGCGGCTCCTGCGGCATGGCGGCCGCCGCGGCGCTGCGCATCGCGAAGGACCTGCCCGAGGACGCCGTCGTCGTCGTGATCCTCCCGGACGGCGGCCGCGGCTACCTGTCCAAGGTCTTCAACGACCGCTGGATGGCGTCCTACGGCTTCCTCCCGCCCGACTCGACCGGCGCGACCGTCGGCGACGTGCTGCGCCGCAAGGGCGGCATGCTCCCCGACCTCGTGCACGCGCACCCCAACGAGACCGTGGGCGACGCCGTCGCGATCCTGCGCGAGTTCGGTGTCTCGCAGATGCCCGTCGTCAACGCCGAACCGCCGATCATGGCGGCCGAGGTCGCCGGCGCCGTCAACGAGCGCGACCTGCTCGACGCCCTGTTCACCGGCAAGGCCCAGCTGTCCGACCGCCTGGACAAGCACATGTCACCGCCGTTGCCGACGCTCGGCGCCGGTGAGCCGGTCGGCATCGCCATGAACGCGCTCTCGAACGCCGACGCCGCCCTCGTCCTGGAGGACGGAAAGCCCGCCGGAGTCGTCACCCGACAGGACATTCTGGGGTTCTTGGCTGGTCGCTGAGCGTAGAAGCCGGTGCGTCCGATAGCGTGACGCCCCAGATCAACACCTGTCTCACTCGTACACGGCCCAGCCAAGGGGGTTGGAAACCGGATGAACGCTCCGCAGCCGCCAGGAAATCCGTTCGGCGGTCAGCCGCAGGAGCCCAACGCGGACGCAACGCAGATCGTCCCGGGGGGTGGCCAGCCGTCCGCGGCGAACCCGAACCCGGACGCGACGCAGGTCGTCTCGCCAGGGCAGTCTCCTGCCGCACCGCAGCAGAACGCGGACGCCACCCAGGTCGTCAGCCCCGGTCAGGTGCCGCCCGCCTCGGGTGGTTTCCCGGCACAGGGACCCGGCTCCGGCGGGTTCCCCGCCCAGCCGCCGGCCTACGGCGCTCCGCAGCAGCCCTACGGTGCTCCTCAGCAGCAGCCTTACGGCGCTCCGCAGTCCAACCCGTACGGCCAGCCGCAACAGCAGCAGCCCTACGGCGCTCCGCAGCAGCCTTACGGTGCTCCGCAGTCGAACCCGTACGGCCAGCCGCAGCAGCAGGCCTACGGCCAGCCCGGTGGCTACGGCCAGCCCGCCTACGGCATGGCCCCGCCGCCTCCCACCGGCTACGCCGAGTGGGGCTCGCGCTTCATCGGCGGCCTGATCGACTACGCGGCACCGACCGTCGTCACGGTGATCCTCTACTACGTGGTCATCGGCATCGCGATCGCTTCCGACGCCCCCGGTCTCACGTTGCTCGCCCTCCCGATCTGGATCGCGAACTTCGGCTTCATCATCTGGAACACGGTGGTGAAGCAGGGCCAGACCGGTCAGTCGCTCGGCAAGAAGGTCGCGAAGATCAGGCTCCTCGGCGAGGAGACCCAGCAGCCGCTGGGCGGCGGTACGACGTTCGTGCGCTACCTGTGCCACATCGTCGACGGCCTGCCCTGCTACGCGGGCTTCTTCGCCCCGCTGTGGGAGCCGAAGAAGCAGACCTGGGCCGACAAGATCATGAAGTCCATCGTGGTCAACGCCCCGGAGACCGGTTCGCCCTACGGCGGCACCGGCGGTTACCCGCAGCAGCCCGGCACCGGCGGCTACCCGCAGCAGCAGCCCCCGCAGCAGGGCGGCTACGGCCAGCCCCCGCAGCAGGGCTACGGCGGTCAGCAGCAGGGCTGGTAAAGCCCCAAGGGCGTCGATGCACGCCCTGTGCACGACCTCGACCAGCCCCCGGCCACCTCGGCCGGGGGCTGGTCCGTTTTCACTGCTTGGACTCTTGCGGTCGGCGGCCAGATGGGTGAGTACCCTTCGAACATGAGCACCCCATACGGCTTCGCCACCAGGGCGATCCACGCCGGTCAGGACCCGGACCCGACCACGGGTGCGGTGAACGTCCCCATCTACGCCACGTCGACGTACGCCCAGGACGGTGTGGGCAACCTGCGCGAGGGCTTCGAGTACTCGCGCACCGGCAACCCCACCCGCCGTGCACTGGAGACGTGCCTCGCGTCGCTCGAACGCGGCCGCTACGGCCGTGCGTTCTCCTCCGGCATGGGTGCGACCGACGCCGCGCTGCGCACGTTCCTCAAGCCCGGCGACCACATCGTCATCCCGAACGACGCCTACGGCGGCACGTTCCGCCTGATCGACAAGGTCTTCTCGCAGTGGGGCGTCACCCACTCGCCGGCCCCCGTCTCGGACGTCGACGCCATCCGCGCGGCCATCCGTCCCGAGACGAAGCTCGTCTGGATCGAGACGCCCACCAACCCGCTGCTGAACATCGGCGACATCGCCGCGATCGCCTCGGTCGCCCACGGCGCCGGCGCCAAGCTCGTGGTCGACAACACCTTCGCCTCCCCGGCCCTGCAGACCCCGCTGGAACTGGGCGCGGACGTGGTGCTGCACTCCACCACCAAGTACATCGGCGGCCACTCCGACGTCGTCGGCGGCGCGCTGATCACCTCCGACGAGGAGCTCGACGCGGCGTTCGGCTTCCTGCAGAACGGCGCCGGTGCCGTTCCCGGGCCGTTCGACGCCTACCTGACGCTGCGCGGCATCAAGACCCTCCAGCTGCGCATGGAGAAGCACTCCGACAACGCCGAGTTGGTGGCCGAGGCCCTGACCAGGCACCCGCGCGTGAAGAAGGTCATCTACCCCGGCCTCGAGTCGCACCCCGGGCACGCCGTCGCGGCCAAGCAGATGAGCCGGTTCGGCGGGATGGTGTCGTTCATCGTCGAAGGCGGCGAGGAGGCCGCGCTCGAAGTCTGTGCGCGGACCCAGCTGTTCCTGCTCGCCGAGTCGCTCGGCGGGGTCGAGTCGTTGATCGAGCACCCCGGGAAGATGACGCACGCTTCCACGGCCGGGTCGATGCTGGAGGTGCCTGCCGACCTGGTGCGGGTGTCGGTCGGTATCGAGTCCGGTGACGACCTGGTGGCCGACCTGCTGGCGGCGTTGGGCTGAGTTCTCCCGGCAACGCAGAAGGCCCCTCCCGTGCGGGAGGGGCCTTCCACGTCTCAGAACCTCACGGCTTCTTCGAGCCGAACCTGTCCACGTTCTCGACTTCGGCCGTCGGAGCCGACGGTAGGTCGGCGCCGTTCACACAGCCGCCGACGAACTGGATCGTCTCGCCGGTGCGGACGAAGCGGCCGGCTTCGTCACAGCCCGCGTGCGCCACTGTCAAGAACGCCGCGCCGGTCAGTGCCGCAGCCGTGGTCACGGCTCCGACCAGCGGAATCACCGCGGCCACGCGTCGCGCGAATGCCATGCCACCTCCACCCGATGTGAGTCCCCCGTGAGGCAGCCTACCGGGGGATCGCCACCAGTGGCGTGACTCGGCACGTCGGCGGCGCATCCACGCTCAGCAGGGCGCCTCGCGGCGCCGCCCCCACGACCCCGTACGACCAGTACGAGGACGTGGGGGCGGCACCACGATGCACCCGTCTGACCGCGGATGCACCGGCAACGTGCCGAGCCACACCACTAGAGGTTGCCGCGTCGCTCCTGTTCGCGCTCGATCGCCTCGAAAAGCGCCTTGAAGTTGCCCTTGCCGAAGCCCAGGGAGCCGTGGCGCTCGATCAGTTCGTAGAAGACGGTCGGGCGGTCGCCGATCGGCTTCGTGAAGATCTGCAGCAGGTAGCCGTCCTCGTCGCGGTCGACCAGGATGCGGTGTTCCTTGAGGGTCTCGATGGGGACGCGGACCTCGCCGATGCGGGCGCGGAGCTCCGGGTCGTCGTAGTAGGAGTCCGGGGTCTCCAGGAACTCGACGCCCGCGTCGCGCATGGCCGTGACGGTCTTGATGATGTCGTTCGTCGCCAGCGCGATGTGCTGGACGCCCGCGCCCTCGTAGAACTCGAGGTACTCGTCGATCTGCGACTTCTTCTTCGCGATCGCCGGCTCGTTCAGCGGGAACTTGACGCGGTGGTTGCCGTTGGAGACGACCTTCGACATGAGCGCGGAGTAGTCCGTGGCGATGTCGTCGCCGATGAACTCCGCCATGTTCACGAAGCCCATGACGCGGTTGTACCACTCGACCCAGTAGTCCATCTTGCCGAGCTCGACGTTGCCGACGCAGTGGTCGACGGCCTGGAACAGGCGCTTCGGGGCGCCTTCCGGGCGCTTCACGGACGAGCTGCGCGCCACGTAACCGGGCAGGTAGGGGCCGGTGTACTTGGAGCGGTCGACGAGCGTGTGGCGGGTCTCGCCGTACGTCGCGATCGCGGCGAGACGGACGGTGCCGTGCTCGTCGGTGACGTCGTGCGGCTCCTCCAGCACGGTGGCGCCCTGCTCACGGGCGTGCTTGATGCACTGGTCGACGTCGCCGACCTCCAGCGCCAGGTCGATCACGCCGTCACCGTGGCGGCGGTGGTGGTCCAGGAGCTCGGAGCCGGGCGTGACGCCGCCGTGGATCACGAAGCGGGCCGATCCCGACTTCAGCACGAACGACTTGTGGGTGCGCTGGCCGGTCTCGGGGCCCGCGTAGGCCACGAGCTCCATGCCGAACGCCACCTGGTAGAGCCACGCGGTCTGCGTGGCGTTGCCCGCGACGAACACCACAGCGTCCATGGAGCGCACGGGGAAGGGGTCCTTGGTCGCGTCGTAGTCGACCAACCCCACGAGCTGCCGGAGCTGGTCGTAGCTCACGTCGTCAAGCTGCTGCGTCATGCCCATCAGCATGATTCGACCCGACATGGTGAGCAATAGTCAGCGAATTCACAGGACAATTTGTATAGTGATCTATGCCTTCGGATCAGCAGAGTGAGCACTCTGACCAGCCCGTGGACGAACTCGACGCGAAGCTGCTGTTGCTCTTGACGGACGAGCCCCGCCTGGGCGTCCTCGAATGCTCCCGCCGGCTGGGCGTCGCGCGGGGGACCGTGCAGGCCCGGCTGGACAGGCTCGTCGAGCGCGGAGTGCTCACCGGGTTCCCGCCGGCACTCGACCTGGGCGCGATGGGATACGGGCTGACGGCGTTCGCGACGGTGGAGATCGCGCAGGGACGCCGGGCCGAAGTGTGCGAAGGGCTGGCCGCGATCAGTGAAGTGTGCGAGGTGCACGCGACGACGGGCCAAGGAGATCTGTTCGTGCGAATGGTCGCGAGATCGAATGCGGACCTGCAACGCGTGGTAGATCACATCGTCGACGTTCCACACGTCCGAAGGCTGTCGACTTCCATTGCGTTGTCGACTCCGGTGCCCCCACGTGTGCGGCCTTTGCTGGAACGCGTGAAAGGGCGGCCACCGAAGTGACCGCCCTTTCGAACGTTTTGTGGCGTGACTACGACTGGTAAGGAACAGCGGAGATCAACGTGACCTTCTGCTGCTTGCCGTTCGGCAGCTCGTAGGACACGGTCTCCCCGTCCTTGGCGCCGTTCAGGGCCTTGCCGAGCGGCGAAAGCGGGGAGTAGACCTCCATCTCGCCGTGCGCGCCCTCTTCGCGGGTGGCGAGGAGGAAGGTCTCCGTCTCGTCGTCACCCTCGTAGCGGATCGTGAGCACTGTGCCCGGTGCCGCGACACCCTTGGTGGTGGGAGCCTCGCCGACCTTCGCGGCCTGGAGCAGCTCGTGCAGCTGGCGGATGCGCGCCTCCTGCTTGCCCTGCTCCTCGCGAGCCGCGTGGTAGCCACCGTTCTCACGGAGGTCGCCCTCCTCGCGGCGGGCGTTGATCTCGGCAGCCATGACCGGGCGGTACGCGATGAGTTCGTCCAGCTCAGCCTTGAGCCGGTCGTAGGCCTCCTGGGTCAGCCAGGTCACCTGGGTGTCGCTCACGGTCACCAACTCCTCGTCTTGCTCCGGCGCACGCGTGTGCCCCAGATAGTTCCCGGGCCGTGGCCCGGAACGGAAAAACACGGCCCGCGCCGGGGCCGTGCTTGAGCTGCAATAGTAACACGTAGACAACGTTCAGCGACGGCGATTTGTTCCCCATCTCGCCGTTTAAACCGCAGATCACCCGCTTGGCCGCTAGCTCGTGGACAAGTAGGGGGGAACCTGGTAGGAGCACCCGAACACCTCGCCGGTGACCGGCGGCTTCGAGGTGCGTAGAACGGTTGTCTCCACGACGACGTCATTTCCCGGCGGTACCAGAACTTCGCGTCTGCCTGCTTCGTCCCCGTCCTTGGACCGGGCCCGAATGATGCAGACGGCTGCACGCTCCGGTTGATCGCGAGAAACCTCGAAACTGACCTTCACCTGGTCGTCGCCGAGGAGGATGAACGCGGTCTGCTTCGCCTCGATCGGCTTTGTGCCGAGATTTCGGTAACCGACGAAGGCGATGACGGCACCTACCGCGACGGCTACGGCGAGTAACGCCCACCGCGCCCAGGTGGCCAGCGGTTTGCGGCTCTGCCTGCTGTAGCGCCCCTCGGGGAGCACGCGCTGTGCCACTTCCGCGTCCTCCTCGGCCTCTGGGGAACAATGGTGCCCGGCGTTCAGTTGATGAGTGTCGCAGGACCATTCTCACAGGAGGACCACGGGGGTCATGGCCGACAAGCTGCGCCTTATGGCAGTGCACGCACATCCCGACGACGAGTCGAGCAAGGGCGCGGCCTCGATGGCTCGCTACATCGCCGAAGGGCACGACGTGATGGTCGTGACCTGCACCGACGGTGGTGCGGGCAGCATCCTCAACCCGGCGATGGACAGGCCGGACGTGCTCGAGAACATCATCGAGGTTCGCCGGGAGGAGATGGCCCGCGCGGCCAAGATCCTCGGCATCCAGCACCGATGGCTGGGCTTCAAGGACTCGGGCCTCCCCGAGGGCGACCCGCTGCCACCGCTGCCCGAGGGGTGCTTCGCCCTCGTGCCGCTGGAGGAGTCGGTGCCGTCCCTGGTGGAGGCGATCCGCGACTTCCGCCCGCACGTCGTGGTGACCTACGACGAGAACGGCGGCTACCCGCACCCGGACCACATCCGCACGCACGAGATCTCGATGGCCGCCCTGGACGCGGCCGCAGACCCCGCCTACCAGCCAGAACTGGGCGAAGCCTGGGAAACGCAGAAGGTCTACTACGGCCACGGCTTCTCCCGCGCCAAGATCCTCGCGTTCCACGAGGCGATGGAAGCCCGCGGCGTGGAGTCGCCGTACACCGAGTGGCTCTCGAACTGGAGCACCGACCGCCCGGACGTCATGGACCGCGTGACCACCCAGGTCGAATGCGCGGACTACTTCGACGTCCGCGACGAGGCCCTGAAGGCCCACGCCACCCAGATCGACCCGACCAGCCGCTGGTTCGGCATCCCGATGGAGCTGCAGCGGGAGATCTGGCCGACCGAGGAGTACGAGCTCGTCCGCTCGCAGGTCGACTCGACGCTGCCGGAGAACGACCTGTTCGCCGGAGTTAAGGTCTAGGGGTGCTCTCCCCAGACTTCTCCGTCGGCAGCACGGTGGCGCTCGTCGCCGTGCAGCCGTCGAACACGAACGACGACGACAAGGGCGGCCAGGGCGAGGACTTCGGCAAGTCCTCCCCGGTCGGCCTCGTCCTGCTGATCGTCTTCTTCATCGCGGTGTTCTTCCTCGTCAAGTCGATGAACAAGCACATCAAGGGCTTGCCCGCATCGTTCGACGAGCCGGCCGAGCCTGCCGAGTCGGCCAAGGACGCTCCCGTCGAGCCCGCGGCGCCTGCTTCCTCGAAGGCTGCGAAGAAGAAGGACTGACTTCGCCTTGCCGCGGCGGTCATTTGGCTCGCTGGATTGTCATGATCGCGAGTTGTCCACAGGTTGCAGCTTGCTGACCTGCGGAGATGCTGGGGCGCGGTAGCTTGTGGATAGGCGGGAACGCAAAACGCGTTTCCTTCGTTCCGCAGGAGGAGGAAGCGCGGGGGCGAGGGTCAGGACAGGCCAGGGTGAGAGCCCGGCCAGGTCAGATCTTTCAGTGTCATGGCGGCCGAGCCGTGGGTCACGGCCGAGCCAGGCTCGCGTGGTCGGCGCCAGTGAGCACGGTTGACCCAGCGCCAGGCCGGCGGGCGTGGTGGACCCAGCGCCAGGTCGGCGGGCGTGGTGGACCCAGCGCCAGGCCGGTGAGCGCGGTCGGCTCGACGTCAGGCCGGTGAGCGCGGTGGACCCGACGTCAGCCCGGGGTGATCGACCCGACGCCAGGCCAGCAAGCACAGAGGCCCCGGCTCACGCCAGCCGCGTCGAGACCACGAAGTCGTGGACCTCCTCAAAGGCCGGCGGCTCCAACGGCAGATCGCTGATCTCCCGAGCCTGCCGCAACTCCTCGTGCCAGTGCGCGAGGTCCGCCTCCAGCCGTTCGGGAGCGGGCCTCTCCGGCACCCCGGCCAGCGCCCGGTGCTCGCCCAGGATCTTCGCCTCGATCAGCCCCGGCAGGTAGTCCGGACCGTCGAGCTCCTCCAGCAACGTCGGCAGGTGCGCGTTCACCTCACCGGTGCGCAGCAGGTGCACGCCGGTCAGCAGAGCGCGGAACGTGTAGAGCAGCGGCTTGATCTCGCCGGTCTTCTCGAACAGCCGCCACTGGGTGGCGGCGAACCCGCGGTAGTGGTGCCCGTGCCGTGAGGTCAGGCACCCAGCGGCCAGGGCGGCGAGCTTGCGGTGCGCCTCCGTGGTGTGCACGACCAGCGGCGAGAGCAGTTGCTCCAGCACGTAGCCGTTCGGGCGGGTCAGCAGCCGGCAGAACTTCTGCACGTCGTGCGTGACCAGGTCGATCTCGACGCCGTCGCGCACCCACATCCGTTCCTTGGTCTCCGGGCCGCGCCGCAGGCCGAGGACCTCGGCGAGCGGCAGCACGTGCACGCCGCGCAGGTCCACGTCCGAGTCGCGCGACGGGAAGCCGTACAGGTGCGCGCCGGACACGGTCGCGAACAGCAGGCCGTGCGACTGCTCGGCGACGACGGCGCTCAGGTCGGGTACTTCGTAGCTCACAACATCCTCCTGCGCACCGACACCAGCCAGTCCTCCACCCGCACCCGGTCCGGCTCCTCCGGCAGCGGGCCCTCAGCGCACGCGATCTCGTCGCCGAGCTGATGCGCCCACGCCACCGCGTCGTCCCACGGCATCGAGCCGTCGCGGATCTTCAGCAACGAGCGGTCCGCCGTGATGTCGTAACGGCCGGTGCGCAGCAGGTTCAGCCCCACCAACCGCAACCGCACGACGTGCATGAGCTGCTTCGGCTTGAGGTTGCGGCCCGCGCGCGACAGCTGCATCTCCGTCGCGCGCGTGAAGGCGCGCACGGCGTACCGGGAGAGGAACGCGGGCAGCAGGTCCCGCAGTTCCTCCCCCATCGGCGTGCTGATCTCGACCAGCGGGCTCACCAGCGTCTCGAGCACCGTCGGGTTCGACTTGAGGCCCAGCCTGCAGAAGTGCTCGACCTCCCAGCTGAGCTGCTCCGGATCTGGTCCCACGAGCGAGGTCGGGGGTTTCTCCAGGCGCCAGAACGCTTCCGTGGGCGCGACGAACACCCCGCGTCTGTCCACATCGGATTCCGCGCTCGCGAGCCCGTAGGCGTGCGAGCCGATCACGGTTTCGAGGATCACAGTCTCGGGTCCACCGGTTCCGACTCGAGCGCGAGCACGCCGAAGACGCACTCGTGCACCCGCCACAGGGGTTCGCCGCGCACGAGGCGTTCCAAGGCCTCGATGCCCAGGGCGTACTCGCGCAGGGCGAGTCCGCGCTTGCGTCCAAGAGAACGCTTGCGCAGCCGCGAGAGGTTCTCGGGCGACGTGTAGTCCGGGCCGTAGATGATCCGCAGGTACTCGCGCCCGCGCACCTTCACGCCCGGCTGCACGCGTCCGCCGAGGTTCGCCAGCGGCTTCACGACCATGCCCTCACCGCCGGCCCCGGTCAGGTCCTGCCACCACTGGACGCCGGCGGCCACCTGCGCAGGGTCGTTCACGTCGACCACGAGGTGCCGGGTCCGCTGGAACAACGGTCCTTCGAGCTTGCCCAGCGTCTCCAGGTGCCACAGGTGTGAACGGTCGTGGAACGTCCGGCCCTCCGCGGCGAGCAGCTGGAACGGCGCGATCCGCACGCCCTCCAGCCCGTCGGTGGGCCAGCAGTAACGCTCGTACGCCGCGCTGTAGGCAGCGGCGTTCGAGGCGCGCTGAGTCGTGCGCGCCAACAGTTCCGTGACGTCGACACCGCGCGAAGCGGCAGTCGCCAGTGCGTCGACCGCGACCGGAAGCGCGCCGTTCGCCGCCGCGCCGACCGCCGCGTACTGCTCGCGGATCAGCCCGGAGGCCTTGGCGTTCCACGGCATCAGCTCGGCGTCGATGAGCAGCCAGTCCGTGGCGAGCTCCTCGAACAGCCCCGCACAAGCCGAACGCACGCCGTCGAGCAGTTCGGTGCCCAGCGCGCCGTCGAAGAACGCACGGCCGGTGCGCGTGTAGATCGCGCCACCAACCTTCCGCACCAGCAACACCGCGCGGGAGCCCATGTGCTTCTCCTCGCAGATCACCTGCTCGACGCGGGCCGACCTGTACTCCGCGAAGGCTTCCTCGGGGTGCTCCAGCACGTCGTCGCGCTGCGAGGTCGCCACAGGTGCCATCGTCGGCGGCAGGTACAGCAGCTCGTGCGGGTCGATCGCGAACCGGCTCATGACCTCCAGGGCCGAGGCGGACTGCTCCGCCCGGATCGTCACGGCACCGATCAGCGACGTGTCGATGCGGCGCGTCCCCGTGACGTCGGTGAGCGCCAGCACGTCCGGCGCGCGTTCGACGGCCTTCGGCGGGAACGGTGCGTCGTTCTCGTACCAGGTCTGGTGCGCCTTGACGGAGACGAGCTCCTTCTCCGGGTAGCGCAAAGCGGTCAGCTTGCCGCCGAACACCACACCCGTCTCCAGGCACATGGTGTTGTTGATCCACTCGGCCTCGGGCGTCAGGACGTGCCCGTACAGCACCATCGCCGAGCCGCGGTAGTCGTTCGCCCACGGCAGGCGCACCGGCAGTCCGTGCGCGTCGGTCTCGCCGGTCGTGTCGCCGTACAGGGCGAAGCTGCGGACCTTCGCGGACGCACGGCCGTGGTAGCGCTCGGGCAGCCCGGCGTGCGCGACGACGAGCTTTCCGCCGTCCAGCACGTAATGCGCGACCAGGCTGTCGCAGAACTTCGTCGCGGCCAGGCGGAACTCCTCCGGCTCGTGCGCGAACTGCTCCAGCGACTTCTCCAGCCCGTGCCGGACCGTCACCTTGTGGCCGCGCATCGCCCGCACGAGCTTCTCCTCGTGGTTTCCGCGCACGCTGAAGGCGTGGCCGCGCGCGACCATGCCCATCACGAGACGCAGCACGCCAGGAGTGTCCGGGCCGCGGTCCACGAGGTCACCGACGAACACGGCCTTGCGGTCGCCCGGCGGAACGGCGTCGACCGCGCGGCCCTCGTCGTCACGCACCAGGGTGTAGCCGAGTTCGGTGAGCAGCTCCTCCAGCTCCGCGCGGCAGCCGTGCACGTCACCGAACACGTCGAACGGGCCGGTCTCGTGCTTGAGGTCGTTGAGCAGGCGCTCGTACACGATCGTCGAGTTGTCCACATCGGACTCGGAGCGCAGCACGTGGACGCGCTTGAACCCCTCCTTGCCGAGGAACTTCAGCGAGCGCCGCAACGCCGCCCGGTGCCGCTTCACGACGTGCGCGCCGAAGTCGCGGTCGGGTCGCTGCGCGTTGCGGGCGAGGCACACCGCGGTCGGGGTGTCGAGCACGATCGCGACCGGCAGCACGTTCGCCCTGCGCGCGACCTCGACCAGCCGGGCACGGTCCTGCGGCTGCACGTTGGTCGCGTCGACCACGGTGACGCGGCCTGCCTCCAAACGCTTGCTCGCCACGTAGTGCAGCACGTCGAACGCGGCCACGGACGCCGACTGGTCGTTCTCGTCGTCCGCCACGAGCCCGCGGAAGTAGTCGCTCGACAACACCTGCGTGGGCAGGAAGTGCTTGCGTGCGAACGTGGACTTGCCGGAACCGGAGGCGCCGACGAGCACCACCAGACAGAGGTCGGGGATCTTCAGTTCCATCAGTTCACGTCCTTCGAGCTGAACACGGCCATCTGGGTCGGCGCGCCGCGTTCGGCGTCCTCCGGCCCGATCGGCACGAAGCGCACCGCGTAGCCACGGCGTTCGGCGACGCCGCCGGCCCAGTCCTGGAACTCCTGACGAGTCCATTCGAAACGGTGGTCGGAGTGCCGCAGCTGGCCTTCCGGCAAAGTGTCGAACAGCACGTTGTACTCGACGTTCGGCGTCGTCACCAGCACGGTCGCCGGGCGTGCCACGGCGAACACGGAGTGTTCCAGCGCGGGAAGGCGCGACGGGTCGACGTGCTCGACGACCTCCATCAGCACCGCCGCGTCGTACCCGGCCAGTTCGGTGTCCGCGTACGTCAGAGCCGACTGCCGCAACGTGATCCGCTCGCGCTGGCGCTCGCCCATGCGGTCCAGGTGCAGCTTGCGCGCGGCCTCCTGCAACGCCTTCGCGGACACGTCGACACCGTGGATCTCGGTGAACTCGGGCTCGTTGACGAGCGCGCGCAACAGCGCCCCACCACCGCACCCGAGGTCGAGCACGCGCTTGGCCCCGGCGTCCTTGAGCGCCTTGACCACGGCCTCCTTGCGCTGTGCGGCAAGGGAGATCTTCGGCTCGGCCAGTGCGTTGTCGAGTTCCTCGGGCTCGACCTCGTCGACGTCCGCGAGGCGTTCCAGGGCCGAGGTGATCAACGGTCGCTTGCGCGCCAGGTACCGGGTGGTGATCAGCTCCTTGTCCGGGTGCGCCGCCAGCCAGCCGTCACCGGCCTTGAGCAGCTTGTCGACCTCGTCGGCCGCGACCCAGTAGTGCTTGCCGCCGTCGAGCACGGGCAGCAGCACGTAGAGGTGCTTCAGCGCGTCGCTGAGCCTCACGGTGCCGGTCAGCGTCACGTCACCGAAGCGCGAATCGCCGTGCCCGGTCGTCTCGACGGTCCAGCCGAGGGGCGTGAACAGCCGGTCCGCGAGCCGGTGCGGCAGCGCGGGAATGCGGATGACCAGCGGGATCGGCGTCGCGGCGAGTTCGGGGTAGCTGTCGCTGCGGCCGTTCATGGCCGTGCGGAACACGCTGCCGAGCGCGACCGTGAGCAACGACCCGGCCGCGTACGGCCTGTCGTTGACGTACTGGGTGAGCGTGCTGCCAGGACCTCGGACGAGCGCGATCGGGTCGACCTCCAGCAGGAGGGCGACCGTGCATTCCTCGTTCGTCGCCTTCGGGTAGAAGACGTGCGCGACACCCGAGCTCGTCGTGAAGGACTGAGCCCGGTCGGGATGCTTGTGCAGCAGGTGGCCCAGGTCGGTCGCCGGCTGGTGCGTCGTGGTCATGGTGAGCAACACGAGCGTGAGTCTGATCGAGATTCGGCCTCTGCGCTGCTCATTTAGTGTGGTTCGCATGACTAACCGGCTTGCGGACGCGACCAGCCCTTACCTGCTGCAGCACGCGGACAACCCGGTCGACTGGTGGCCTTGGACGGAGGAGGCGTTCGAGGAGGCACGACGGCGCAACGTGCCGGTGCTGCTGTCCATCGGATACGCGGCCTGCCACTGGTGCCACGTGATGGCGCACGAGTCTTTCGAGGACGCCGAGGTCGCCTCGTTCCTGAACGAGCACTTCGTGTCGGTGAAGGTGGATCGCGAGGAACGCCCGGACGTCGACGCCGTGTACATGGAGGTCACGCAGGCCATGACCGGCCACGGCGGATGGCCGATGACGGTGTTCCTGACCCCGGACGCCCGGCCGTTCCACGCCGGTACCTACTACCCGCCGGCTCCCCGCCCCGGCATGCCGTCGTTCCGGCAGCTCATCGAGGCCGTGTCAGCGACCTGGGCCGCGCAACCCGGCGAGATCCTGGAGTCGGCTTCCGCTGTGGTGGAGGAGATCTCACGCCACGCCGCACCGTTGCCCCCGTCCACTGTGGACGCGGATGTGCTCGCGGGCGCGGTGGTGTCGCTGCTCGGCGAGTTCGACCGGCGCAACGGAGGGTTCGGTGGCGCGCCGAAGTTCCCGCCGTCGATGGCGCTGGAGTTCCTGCTGCGCCACCACGAACGCACCGGCTCGGTCGAGGCCGTGTCGATGGCGACCGCGACGGCCGACGCGATGGCGAACGGTGGCCTGTACGACCAGCTCGGCGGCGGGTTCGCGCGCTACAGCGTCGACGCCTCGTGGGTGGTGCCGCACTTCGAGAAGATGCTGTACGACAACGCTTTGCTGCTCCGCTTCTACACCCACCTCACTCGCGTGACGGCTTCGGAGCGCTACGAGCGGGTCGCGCGGGACACGGCAACGTTCCTGCTGAGGGACCTGCGGACGGCCGAAGGTGGGTTCGCGGCATCGCTCGACGCGGACACTGAGGGTGTAGAAGGCTCGACGTACGTGTGGTCGTTCGAGGAACTCGGGTCGGCGGCTGCCGCGTTCGGCGTGACTCCGGAGCCGAACTTCGAGGACGGCAAGTCGACGTTGCGGTTCGTGTCGGAGCCGGGGGAGCAGGTGCGGGCCGAACTGCTGGCGAAGCGCGCGCTGCGGCCACAGCCCGGCCGGGACGACAAGGTGATCGCCTCCTGGAACGGCATGGCGATCGCCGCGCTGGCCGAGGCGGGCGCGTTCTTCGGTGAGCAGTCGTGGATCTCGGCGGCCTCCGAGGCGGCGTCGCTGCTGGCCTCGGTGCACCTGGTCGAGGGCAGGCTGCTGCGGACCTCGCGCGACGGCGTCGCCGGGCCGTCGTTCGGCGTGCTGGAGGACTACGGCTGCCTCGCCGACGGCCTGCTGGCGTTGCACCAGGTCACCGGCTCGATCCGGTGGCTCGACCTCGCCTGCGGCCTGCTCGACACCGCTCTCGCGCGGTTTGCCGTGCCGGACTCTCCCGGCGCCTACTACGACACCGCCGACGACGCCGAGGCGCTGGTCAGGCGTCCCGCGGACTCGACCGACAACGCGTCACCCTCCGGTGCGTCCTCGCTGGCCTCGGCCTTGCTGACGGCCTCCCTGCTGTCCGGCGCCGATCGTTCTTCGCACTACTTCACCGCGGCTTCGGAGGCGGTGACGCGGGCCGGTCTGCTGGCCGCGCGGGCACCCCGGTTCGCCGGCCACTGGCTCACCGCCGCCGAAGCGCTGGTCGCGGGCCCGTTGCAGGTGGCGGTGGTGGGTGCCGACGACTCGCGCCGTGCGTCGCTGTGGGCGGCGGCGGTCGCCCATGTGCCCGGAGGCGGCGTCGTCGTGGCCGGAGAGCCGGCGTCCGTGCCGTTGCTCGAAGACCGCCCGCTGGTCGACGAAGGTCCTGCGGCTTACGTGTGTCGCGGTTACGTGTGCGACCGGCCCGTCGTGTCGGTAGACGCCCTGGTCACTTCGCTGACGGCGAACACCGCCTGACTGATTGCGAGCGTAACGTCGGTTACAACGTAATCATGTAATCAGAGGTGGTTGTAATGGGACGTGGATGGCGAGGACGAGGCGGGTGGCAGCAGGCTGACCTGCCCTCGGCCGACGACGCGGCGGCGTGGTTCGCGGGCAGGCTCCCGGACGGCTGGTTCACCGGCGCCGCGGAGGTGATCGTCGACCGCGAGGAGATCACCGTCGTCGGCACGCTCGCCCCGCTGGAGGGCGAGTTCGACGACGCCTCCCGCTCCGCGGCCGAGTCGGGCCGCATCTCGCGCTGGCGCGAGGAAACGCGTGACGAACGCATCGAGATCGCCCGGCAGGCCGAGCACCGCTACGGCCGCAAGGTCGCCTGGGGCGCTTCCCTGGGCAGCACGCGCGAACTGTTCACGCACCTGGCCGTTCCGGTCATGACGCGCCTGCGTCAGCCAGAACGCCAAGTGCTCGACACACTGGTCGCCGCCGGCGTGGCCCGCTCACGCGCAGACGCGTTGGCATGGGCCGTGCGCCTGGTCGGCGAGCACGCGGACACGTGGCTCGGCGAGCTGCGCGATGCCATGTCCAAGGTGGACGATCTCCGCTCGCAGGGGCCTGATCTGGCCTAGTGTCCTGCGCGTGGATCTGACGTCGGTCGCGGCAGCGGTCGTCCGGGGCGAGCCGGGCGCGTTCGAAACGTTCGTCAACGAGGCCCAGGGCCGCTCGTCCGACGAGATCGGCGGCGGCCCTGGTGTTGTCCGCGTCGGCCTGCCGCACCGCGAGCGCCTTCTGGCTGCCGCGCCCGCTGACTCGTGGCTGTACGGCCTGCTGATGGTGGTGGACCTCGAACCGCCGCTGGAGTCGTGGGTGGAGACGGCGTCCGTGGGCCCGGACCTCGAACCCATCCCGTTGTTCGAGGGCCGCCGGGTCGTCGTGCTGGACCCGCCGCCGTACCTGCGGTCGTGGAACGCTGGCCGCATCTACCCGATGATGACGCCTCTCGTCGACGTTGCTCGCGTGCTGCCCGCTGACGAAGCCTCTCCGTGGTCGGAGAAGGTCAGTTCGTGAGCTTTTCCAGTGACACGAGGAAAGTTCTCGACGACTCCCTTCCGTTGGGTCGTCGCGTCACGGCGTTGTGCTACTGCCTGGAGCGCTACAGCCCGATCGGCTTCCACGCGTCGTTGAGCTTTCTTCGGTTCGTGGCAGGTGACTTCACTCGTGACCCGGCCGCGTTGCCGAGAGCGATGGAACTGCTGACCTCCAGTTACACCGCCTGGCAGGCCGAACTTCGTGCCTACGCCGTGCTTCGCCGTCATGCCAAGCGGTTGGGGTACCGCAGGCCGCACCCGTCCGCGCCCAACCCGAACCAGCCGTCGCACTGGTACGGCGCACCGCGTGAGGGAGCCCTTCACGCCGTGTGGGTCTGGTACTCGAAGGGCGACTCCGCGGACGTCGACGTGCACAGCCTCGCCGTTGCGCTGCTGGAGCGAGGGCGGTTCACGGCAGAGCAGCGGGAGATCTTCGACCGGGTCTGTGCCCAGCCCGGCAACTCCCGGGCGATCGTCCGGCAGATGGCGGTCGTGGTCGCCAAATCCTGACACCGTTACGGCGCAACAACTTCGGCCGGAGTGTCAGACCCGTTCGCTATTGTTGATTTTGGGGGTACCCGGCCCGCGTCGTGTGTGTGGTGGGCGCCCGCTGCGTCGTGTGTCCCCTCGACGTCGTGTGTTCCCTCTGCATCGTGCGTTCCCGACGGTTCGTGCGTTCCGCGCCGGAGCCCGATGACGCACCCGAGTGCGACCGTGGTGACGCCGATGACGGACACGAGAGAGAGTTCCTGCGCGCCCAGCAGCACGGAGGTCGCCAGGCCGGACACCGGCATCAGGCCGATGAGCACGCCCGCGCGGTCGGAGCCCAGGCGGTTCACGGCGAAGTACCAGAGCCCGAAGGCCAGCGCGGTCACCACCACGGCCAGCAGCGCGAGCGAGAAGCCCTGCCGGGCGTTCGGCATCTGCCAGCCGCCGAAGAACGTGCCGAGCACGGCGCCGATCACCGTCGCCAAGATGCACGTCCAGGTCGCCACGCCGAGCACGCCAAGGCGCCGTACGACTCCCACGGCGAACAAGGTGAAGCAGACCTCACCGGCCATCGTGGTCAACGCCAGCGCAAGGCCAGGACCGTGCCACGAGCCGCCGCCGGACAACAGCACGATGCCTGCCGCCACCACTACGGCGCCCACCATGGCGGATGCGGTTCGTTGGCGCGAGAGCAGCGCCAGTGCGATGGGCGCACCGCCCATGACGGCGGCGACGAAGCCCGGTTCCGCGTACTGCTGGGCGGCGATGAGCACGGCGTTGAAGCCGAGCATGCCCGTGACGACCACCCCGAGCAACGGCGGAACGTCACGCCACGCGGGCATCGGCAAACGGCGTGCCACCAGCAGCAACACGGCCGCGCCGAGGGCGTAGCGCATTGCCTGTCCGGTCAGGACCGGGTAGCCGTCCAGCATTCCCGTGATCGGCACCGAAGCGCCGACGATCGTTGCCGCTGTCGCTCCCGCGGCCACCCCAAGTTTCATGCTTCAGAGCCTTGCGTCGAACTGGTCCAGGTTTAAGCTCCACTTCAATGACCACGAACTGGACCACTTTTCGCGAACTACTGCTGCCGGAGCACCAGCGGCGTCGCGGAGTGGAGGCCGAACTGCGCCGGGCCGTCCGGGACGGGCGGCTCCTGCCCGGCACTCGGCTGCCGTCGAGCCGCGACCTGGCCGCGCAACTCGGGGTGGCGCGCGGCACGGTGACGTCGGCGTACACGCAGCTCGTCGCGGAGGGCTACCTCACGACGCGGCGCGGATCGGGGACGACGGTCGCGAGCCTCGGGCCGGCCGGCGCGTGCGGCGTGCCCGAGCCGCCGCAGCGGTGGCGGTACAACCTGCGGCCCGGCCTGCCCGCACTGGGCGCGTTCCCCCGAGCCGAGTGGGTGGCGGCTCATCGGGCGGCGCTCGCCGAGCTCCCCGACGACGACCTCGCCTACCCCGACCCTGCCGGTTTTCTGGGACTGCGCAAGGAGATCGTCGACTACCTCGCCCGCGTCCGGGCCGTGGTCGCGAAGGACGCGGTGATCACCAACGGCGCGGCGGACGGCTTGCAGCTCACCGCCAGGATGCTGAACGGCAGCATCGCGATCGAGGAACCCAGCCACTTCGGCGGCGAAGACCTGCTGCGCTCGCACGGCCTCGTCACCGTGCCGGTTCCGGTGGACGACAAGGGCATCCGCGTCGACCTTCTGTCCAAAACGGACTGCAAAGCGGTGCTGGTCACTGCGGCGCACCAGTTTCCGCTGGGCATGGTGCTGCATCCCGAACGGCGGCGGGCGCTCGTCGAGTGGGCGCGCGAGCGGGACGCGTTGATCATCGAGGACGACTACGACGCCGAACACCGGTACGACCGGCCGGCCCTGGGGGCGTTGCAGGCCCTCGCGCCCGAACACGTGGTGTACCAAGGCACGACGAGCAAGGTGCTGGCGCCCGCGTTGCGCCTCGGATGGCTCGTGGTGCCCGAACGTCTGCGCGAAGGCATCGTGCAACGCAAGCAGTACAACGACATGGGCACCGGCACGATCCCGCAGGCCGCGTTCGCGCACCTGTTGCGGACGGGCGGCTACGACCGGCATCTACGCCGTACGCGCGCGCTCTACCGGAAGAGGCGGGACGCGCTGCTGGAGGCCGTTGCGGAGCATCTGCCCACATGGCAGCCCATCGGCGTCGCAGCCGGGTTGCACGTCGTGCTGCGCATGCCCGACGGGACGGACGACCTCGCGTTGAAGAGCAGGCTTGCCGAGCGTGGCGTGCACGTCTGGGCGTTGGCGCAGTACACGCGCACGCCCATGTGGCCCGGTCTGGTGCTCGGTTACGCGTCGCTGACCCCTGACCGCCTGCGTGAGGCGGTCAGGGAGATCGCCGACGTCTTCGCTTAGAGGATGTGCTCGCGCTGGGCGCTCACGTCGGCGTCAGAGCCGAGGATGTGCTCGCGGTCCCCGGTGGCGGGACCGGCGAAGGACGTGACGGCGACGGCCGCGAAGAGCAGGGCGGCAGCGATGAATGCACGCATGGTGCGGTAAACCCCCAGGTAGAACGGTTGACCCGGTCAGCCTAACCCGAGCCTCCAGAAATTGTCAGTGCTCGGGTGCACCATAGAACCGTGCTCCTCTCCGAAGTGGTCGACACGTCAGCCGCGGTGGCGGCGACCCGGTCACGCCTGGCCAAGGTCAAGGCGTTGTCCGCGTTGCTGCACGCGGCGACGGCGGACGTGGTGGTCGCGGTGGTGTCGTTCCTCATAGGCACGCCGCGGCAGGGGCGCATCGGCGCGGGCTGGCGGACTGTTCTCGACCTGTCCGTGCCACCCGCCGCCCACGCCGAACTGACGATCGCCGAGGTCGACGCCGCGCTGGCCGAGGTGGCGGCGACGTCCGGCAAGGGCTCGGCGCAGCGCCGGGCCGGCCTGCTCACTGCACTGTTCGCGCGGTCGACCGAGGCGGAGCAGGACTTCTTACGCAGGTTGCTCACCGGCGAGCTCCGCCAGGGCGCGCTGGAGGGCGTGATGCTGGACGCGATCGCGTCAGCCGCGGACGTGCCGGGCGAGACGGTGCGGCGAGCGTTCATGCTGTCCGGCCGGCTGCCGGAGACCGCGGTGGCCGCGCTGGAGGGCGGCGCACCCGTGCTGGAGGCGTTCCGGCTGGAGGTCGGGCGCCCCCTGCGTCCCATGCTGGCGTCACCGGCGGAGTCGTTGGACGAGGCACTGGTCGAGCTCGGCAGCTGCGTGGTCGAGCACAAGCTCGACGGTGCGCGCATCCAGGTGCACCGCTCAGGCGACGAGGTCCACATCTACACGCGCACGTTGCGCGAGATCACCAAGACGGTGCCGGAGCTGGTCGAGCTCGTCCGCGGCCTGCCGTGCGCGTCGGTGGTGCTCGACGGCGAGACGCTGGCGCTGACCGACGAGGGCAGACCCCGCCCTTTCCAGGAGACGATGAGCAGGTTCGGCGCGCAGGACGAACGTGAGCTGCTGCTGCACCCGTACTTCTTCGACTGCCTGCACCTCGACGGCAAGGACCTGCTCGACGAGCCGCTGCGCGACCGCCTCGCCGCACTGAGGCAGGTGGCGGGCGAGCACGTCATCCCGGGCGTGCTGGACCCGTCGCCGGAGGAAGCGGCGGCCGTCGTCACTGCGTCGCTCGCAGCAGGCCACGAGGGCGTGATGGTGAAGTCGCTGGCCTCGCCCTACGCGGCAGGCCGCCGAGGCAGCGCCTGGCAGAAGGTGAAGCCGGTGCACACGCTCGACCTGGTCGTGCTCGGCGTCGAGTGGGGCAGCGGCCGCCGCCGAGGCTGGCTGTCGAACCTGCACCTGGGCGCCCGCGACCCGGACGGCGGCCCGCCGGTGATGGTCGGCAAGACCTTCAAGGGCCTCACCGACGAGCTGCTGAAGTGGCAGACCAAAGCACTGCAGGAGATCGTCACCGAACAGAACGACTGGGTCGTCATGGTCCGCCCGGAGCTGGTGATCGAGATCGAACTGGACGGCGTGCAGGTCTCCCCGCGCTACCCAGGCGGCGTGGCGCTGCGGTTCGCCCGCGTCGTCCGCTACCGCCCGGACAAGGACCCGTCGGAAGCGACCACGATCGAGGAGGTGAGGGCACTCCTGCCCACCGCACAACCGAACCCCAAGGGCTGACGCCCCGAAAATCGAGTGCGCACCAGCAGCGCCTGTCAATACCGTCAGGCCAGTGACCGCTGCCGCGCTGCTCAGCGCGTTCGACGACCAAGCCCGCCCAGCCGAGTGGACGATCCTCGACCCCGGAGCCGAGGTGCACCGCGACGGCCCGGTGTTCCGGGTGCACTGGCCACGCCGGCGAGGCTTCGTCGGCGGCCCGCCCGACCTGGGCGTCACCGGCCCCGAACTGGACGAGCTGATCGCCCGCCAACGCGACTTCTTCACCGCACGCGACCAGGGCGTCGAGTGGAAGACGTGGAGCCACGACACCCCCACCGACCTGCCCGAACGGCTGGTCGCGGCCGGCTTCGAGTCGGAAGGCCGGGAAACCGTGCTGATCGGCCTCGCCGAGGAGATGACCGCACCGGTGCAACTGGACGGAATCGTCATCCGGGAGGCCGTGGACGAGGCCGACGTGCACAGCCTGGCCGCCACCGCCACCGAGGTGTTCGGCCGCGAGCACAGCTGGCTCGTCGACCGCCTGATGGAGAAGAAGGACGACCCGAACGTCATCGCGGTGATCGCGGAGGCAGATGGAAAGGTCGTCTCGTCCTCGCGCATCGAGATCGTGCCCGGCACGGAGTTCGCGGGCCTGTGGGGCGGCGGCACCCTCGCCGAGTGGCGAGGCAAGGGCATCTACCGCGCGCTCGTTGCACACCGCGCCCGCCTCGCCGTCGAGCGCGGCATCAAGTACCTCCAGGTCGACGCGACCGAGGACAGCCGGCCGATCCTGGAGCGGCTCGGGTTCGTGGCGGTCACCACGACGACCGGGTACGCGTGGAACCCGAGCTGACGCTCACACGCACTGAAAGCCCACAGTTCGCTGGAACCCGCCGCTCGCGAACCGGCGATTCCGGGGGCGGCGCGCGCATTTCGGTCAAGATCTCGAGTTGTCCCCAGATCGCGAAGCTTTGACCTGCGGAAACGTGTGGCTGGATAAGCTGTGGATAGCGGGGAACCGAAACCGAATTCCAATCGTTCCGCAAGGTAAGGAAGCGCGGGGGCGGGGCGGAGCGGTCAGGCACGGGGCTGCTGTGTCCGAGGTCGCCGAGCTGGGATCTCCGAGTCCGTCCGATTCGGACTGCGTCGCCAGGTGAGTCCGGACAGCCGGTTCGGTCGCATCCGGGTCGTGAGAACCGGGTCGTGAGAACCGGGCCGTGAGAACCGGCTGCAGGCTCATCGAATCGGGCTTCGGTGCCGGACCAGGGCGTGAGGTGACGCGGATCGCGAGCCGGGCCAGGGCGTGGAGCAGGGCGGACGCGGACCGCAAGCCGACGTGACGTCCGCGTAGCTGCCCAAGCGAGACGCTGCGGGTATCGTGGAAGCACGTGCGGTTCATCGAAGGGCATCGACCCTCTTACGACCTGACCTACGACGACGTGTTCCTCGTCCCCGGCCGAAGCGCCGTGGAGTCGCGGTTCGGCGTCGACCTCTCCACTTCGGACGGTACCGGGGCCACGATCCCGATCGTCGTCGCCAACATGACGGCCGTGGCCGGGCGGCGGATGGCGGAGACCATCGCGCGGCGTGGCGGGCTTGTCGTCATCCCGCAGGACGTGCCCACCGAAGCCGTCGCCGAGATCATCGCCTGGGTCAAGGAGCGGCATCCCGTCTGGGACACGCCGTTGACGCTCACCACGGGTGATGCGGTTGCGGACGCGTGGAACCTGTTGCACAAGCGGGCGCATGGGGCCGTTGTCGTCGTGGACGACGGTGGGCGGCCCCTTGGCGTTGTCGACGAGGCGGCGCTCACCGGGGTTGACCGGTTCGCGCGGCTTGGCGACGTGATGAACACCGACGTGTTGAAGCTGTCGCTCGACTCGCGGCCTCAGGACGTGTTCGACGAGCTCCACCACAGCGCGCACAAGATCGCGTTGGGTGTGGACGAGGCGATGAGGCTTCGTGGTGTGCTGACGGAGCTGACCGCGTTGAGGGCCGAGGTCTACAAGCCCGCCACTGACGACGACGGCAAGTTGCGGGTCGCGGCTGCTGTCGGGGTCAACGGGGATGTGCGGGCCAAGGCCGAGGCGTTGATCAAGGCCGGGGTCGACGTGCTGGTCGTGGACACGGCGCACGGGCACCAGGAGAAGATGCTCGCGGCGCTCAAGGCCCTCAAGGAAGCCAACCCGGGTGTGCCGGTCGCGGCGGGCAACGTCGTCACCGCGCAGGGCGTCCGGGATCTGGTCGAGGCCGGCGCGGACATCATCAAGGTCGGTGTCGGGCCCGGCGCGATGTGCACCACGCGGATGATGACCGGGGTGGGGCGGCCGCAGTTCAGCGCCGTGGCGGAGTGCGCCGCGGAGGCTCGGAAGCTCGGCAAGCACGTGTGGGCCGACGGTGGTGTGCGGCATCCGCGGGACGTGGCGCTGGCGTTGGCCGCCGGGGCCAGCAGCGTGATGGTCGGGAGCTGGTTCGCCGGCACGTACGAGTCGCCCGGGGACCTGCAGCGGGACGAGCGCGGGAACCTCTACAAAGAATCCTTCGGAATGGCGTCGAAGCGTGCTGTCACGGCGCGGACGCGTAGTGACAACGCGTTCGACCGGGCCAAGAAGGGGCTGTTCGAAGAGGGCATCTCCACTTCGAAGATGAAGCTGGACCCGGTGCGCCCGAGCGTGGAGGACCTGCTCGATGCGATAACGTCCGGCGTTCGCTCGGCCTGCACGTATGCCGGTGCGAACTCGCTGGAGGAATTCCACGACAAGGCTGTGCTCGGCATCCAGTCCGCCGCTGGATTCGCGGAAGGAAGGCCGTTGCCAGGGGGATGGTGAACTAGTGGACGAAGCGGTCTCGGTAAGAGATCTCCGCAAAGTCTATAAAACGGGCCAAAAACCCGCGGTGGACGGATTGAGTTTCGACGTCCGCCGGGGTGAGGTCTTCGGGTTGCTCGGGCCCAACGGCGCGGGCAAGACGACCACGGTCGGTGTCCTCACCACGCGCGTCCGCCCCACCTCGGGGCAGGCGCTCGTGGAGGGCGTCGACGTGGTGACCGACTCCAAGCGCGCACGGCAGCTGCTCGCCGTCGTGCCGCAGCGCAACAACCTCGACCGGTCTCTCAACGCGCGGCAGAACCTCCTGTTCCACGCGGCCTACCACGGCATCGGGCCGAAGGAACGGCAGAAGCTCGCCGACGACATCCTCGAGCGGATGGGCCTCAAGGACCACCAGAACGCGCTCGTCGACACGTTGTCCGGCGGTCAGGCGCAACGGCTGATGATCGCCCGCGCCCTGATGCACCGGCCGAAGGTGCTGTTCCTCGACGAACCGAGCACCGGCCTCGACCCGCAGGCCAGGCTCTTCGTGCACGAGCGCGTCGCCGCACTGCACGCGGACGGCGTCACGGTCGTGCTCACCACGCACGACATGGACGAGGCCACGAAGCTGTGCGACCGGGTCGGCATCGTCGACCACGGCAAGCTGCTTACGCTGGACGCGCCGGACGAGCTCACGAAGACCCTGCCCGGCAGCAACACGGTCAGCGTCACGGTGAGCCCGAACGGCCACGACATCGCCAAGATCACCCAAGCTCTGTCCGAAGTGGACGGCGCCCAGCGCGTCGAGGAGCTCAACGGCACGTACCGCGTCTACACCGACGCAGACACCTCGGTCACGCTGCCGGCGGTGCTGAACGTCCTGCGGGACCTCGACGTCACGGTCAGCGACGTCGCGATCGGCAAGCCCAGCCTGGAAGACGTCTTCATCCACCTGACCGGCAGGGAGCTCCGGTGAGCCAACTCAGGACGTTCCAGGCGATCCTGTGGCGCGACGTCTTCGTCACGGGCCGCGAACTGCCGAGCTTCCTCGCGCAGGTGATCATCCAGCCGTTCTTCATCCTCTTCATCTTCGCGAAGGTGCTGGGGGACATCGGGTACGTCCAGGACGACTTCGCGCAGGTGCTGTTACCCGGCATCATCGCGATGAACGGGTTCCTGGGCGCGTTGCAGAACACGACGCTCCCGCTGGTGCTGGACTTCTCCTGGACGCGCGAGATCGAGGACCGGCTGCTCGCGCCGATCTCCATCCCGCTCGTCGCGGTGGAGAAGATCGTGTTCGGCGCGGTCCGCGGGTTCTTCGCGGCCGTGCTGATGGTGCCCGTCGGGTTCGTGATGCTCGACGTGTCGTGGCAGTGGTCGGGAATCCCGGGCGCACTGCTGGTGATCGTCCTCGGATGTCTCGCCGGCGGCAGCGTCGGCCTCGTCATCGGCACGTCGGTGCCCGCGCGCCGGGTCAACGTGATGTTCGCGGTGATCCTCACCCCGATCCTGTTCACGGGTTCCGCGCAGTTCCCGTGGCGGTCGCTGAGCGACGACCTGCTGTGGTTCAAGGTGGTCTGCGCGCTCAACCCGCTGACTTACGTGAGCGAGGGCATGCGCGCGGAGCTCGTGCCGGACGTCCCGCACATCCCGTTGCCGATCGTGCTGGTCGTGCTCGTCGTCGCGATCGCGGGCTTCGGCGGACTCGGTCTGCGCGGCTTCATGAAGCGCGCGCTCGACTAGACCCGCACAGGAAAACGGCCCCGCGCAACGAAAGCTGCGCGGGGCCGTTTCACATCACTGCTACGAGGCGTAGTCCTCCAGCATCTCGGTGACGAGGGCCGCGATCGGCGAACGCTCCGAGCGCGTCAGGGTGACGTGGGCGAAGAGCGGGTGGCCCTTCAGCTTCTCGATCACCGCCGCCACGCCGTCGTGCCGGCCGACCCGCAGGTTGTCGCGCTGCGCCACGTCGTGCGTCAGCACCACCCGCGAGTTGCTGCCCAGACGCGACAGCACGGTCAGCAACACGTTGCGCTCCAACGACTGCGCCTCGTCCACGATCACGAAGGAGTCGTGCAGCGAGCGGCCGCGGATGTGGGTGAGGGGCAGGACCTCTAGCATGCCCCTGTCCATCACCTCTTCCACGACCGCCTGGCTCACCAGCGCGCCGAGGGTGTCGAACACCGCCTGCGCCCACGGCCCCATCTTCTCGTTCTCGCTACCCGGCAGGTAGCCGAGCTCCTGGCCACCGACCGCGTACAACGGCCGGAACACCACGACCTTGCGGTGCTGCCTGCGTTCCATCACCGCTTCGAGACCGGCGCACAGCGCCAGTGCCGATTTTCCGGTGCCGGCACGCCCGCCCAGCGAGACGATGCCGACCTCCGAGTCCAGCAGCAGGTCCAGGGCGATCCGCTGTTCGGCGGACCTCCCGTGCAGTCCGAACGCCTCCCGATCTCCGCGCACCAGCTTGATCTGCTTGTCCGCGGTCACCCGGCCCAGAGCGCTCGAGGTACCCGCCAGCAACCGGATTCCGGTGTGGCAGGGCAGTTCCGCGATGTGCTCCAGGTCCTCGTACTGGGTGGGGTCGACGACGTTCTCCTTGAACAGGCTGTCCACCATGGACTGGGGGACGTCCAGATCGGACATCCCCGTCCAGCCTGACAGGGTGACGTCGTGTGCCCGGTACTCCTCCGCCTGCAGGCCGACCGATCCGGCCTTGACCCGCAGGGGCATGTCCTTGGTCACCAGGGTGACGTTGCGTCCCTCAGCAGCGAGGTTGAGGGAGCAGGCGAGGATTCGGGCGTCGTTGGAGTCCGTTCGGAAACCTGATGGCAACACCTCCTGGTCGGAGTGGTTGAGCTCGACGTGCAAGGTGCCTCCCAGATCCCCGATGGGGATCGGCGAATCGAGGCGACCATGCCGCAAGCGCAGGTCGTCGAGCAGTCGCAGTGCTTCCCTCGCGAACCAGCCCAGTTCGGGGTGGTGGCGCTTGCCCTCCAGCTCGCTGATCACCACGAGCGGGAGCACGACCTCGTGCTCCGCGAAACGGGTGGCGGCGAGAGGATCGGACAGCAGTACCGACGTGTCCAGCACATATGTCGTGATGGCTGGGGCGGCGGACTTGCGCCGGGAGGAAGAACTGCGCGATGAGCCTGAGGAACGGCTCGCGGGACGTCGTGCGTTCACGGCAACTCCCTCACGAACGCGGCACCCGCGTCCGCTCCTCGCTGGGCCAGGCACCACCCTGATTGATCGTCCCGCCGTCCGCCGGTGTGGCGTCAGGCAGGTCGACCACGAGGGCCGGGTGCCGGCCCCCTCGCGACGTTGTCTGCCACGATCAGAGCCTCCCTGCGCGGTCCGCAGTGGTCGCGTCCCGCCGCTTTCGAAGTTACCTGCGGAAGTGCCCCATCTGCACGAAGCCACACAGGTGAATCCCGAGTTGTCATCTGCCCGAAAACATCCCGAAACGTGACCGCAGCCGTGTTTCCGCTGGTCACATGCTGTTCTCGTGGGTGTTGCGCGCCAACCACGACAAGCCGTCCCTGACCTGGGATTCGAGTGAATTCGGCACGAGGGGCTCGTCGAGAAGTCTCAGATAGCGGGAGTCGAGCGATTCGCCGGGCGCCCGGACGTCGAGCCAGGCCCGTACGAGACGCACCCCTTCGACGTAAGTCGTGGTGTACGCGCGCCACAGCGGATCGGCCAGGAAGCGGACCATCTGCCGTGCGCGACGCTCTGGAACTAGCAGCCACCTGCGCAGATGCGCAACCACGTCATCCTGGTCCGCACCTCGATCGTGTAGCAGCAGAGCGGCGTCCTGCCGGACCGTGAGCAGGCCCGATGCCGCCGCCTCGACCTTTTCGGACAGTTCGCCGTCCATTCGCAACCCCAGGTCGCGGAAGATCTGCTCCGTCCACAAGCCCCAGCCAGGCCCGACGGCGGCGTGCAGGCCGAGGTCCGCCATGCCCTCGGCCATCAGGCACTGCGGAGTGTTGATCAGGAAGATCGACTGCTCCGCGTGGCCGCGCTTGGCGACCAGGCCCGACTCCTTCCGGCAGTGCTCGGTGTGGTGGCCCGGGTAGGACTCGTGGGCGACCAGGTGCGGCAGGTTCGCCATCCGGTGACCCATGTCGGCGTTGATCGCGACCCTGCTGCGGTAGCCGCCCAGGTAGTAGTTGAAGCCGCTCCACGGCTTGTTGGTGACGACCCGGTACTCCACGATCTCCTGCTCGGGCAGCGCGTACTTCTGGCGCACCCGGTCCCTCAGCGCGCTCGACAGGGCCTGCACGGCGCCCTGGAGCCTGCGTGCGGGCACCTCGTCGGCCGCGCGGAAGGCCGTGAGGCGGTCCGCGAGCGAACCCGGCCCGGCGAGCGCCACGTCGAGGTTGCGGTGGGCCTGCGCGTACGCGTCCTCGTCGCCGGGGCGGATGCGGACCTGGAAGTACCGCTCGACCTCGTCGACGAACGAGATGCGCTCGCCGTCGAGCCTGCGGGCCGTGCACTCCAACGCCCGCAGGTGCGCGTCGAGGAACTGTTTGCGCTGCTCAGTGAGGTCACTGCCGGGGATCTCCCGGCGCAGCGACCGCGCGTGGTCGCCCAGTGCCCTCGGGTGCAGGCGCGGCTCGTTGTCGACGGCGCGGCTCAGGGCCGGGTCGCCGGTGAACGAGTCGACGAACCCGGACACCAGGCGCCCGAGCCGCAGCCCCAGCACCAGATATCCGCGCACCAGCTCGTTGGCGTCCATGAGTCGGAGAGCTTAAGGCGTCTACCACAGCGCCTTACTCGCGACCGAATCGTGAAACGACGACCACCTGATCGGGGAATGTCGTTGATCTTGACGTCACACAATGGGGCTAATGGGCGCATCAAGCTGAACGGGCGCGGGTAACTTTCGCACGAGGACCCCAAGTCCGGAGATCCCCGAAGACTCCGGAAATGACGGGGATGACCCGACATGAAGGAGAATGACGTGAAGAGGACTTTCGCAGTGGTCGCCGCCGCTGCTGCTCTGTCGCTCGCGTTCGCCCCGGCAGCCATGGCGGGAGGGGACGACGATCACCACCACCACTACCACGGCTTCCACCAGACCAACGGCTCGCTCCTGAGCGTGCTGAACGGCAACAACGTCAACGCCGTTCTCGGCGTCTGCGGCAACAACGTCGGCGTGCTGGGTGCTGCGGTGCCGATCAACTCCCCGAGCATCACCGACACCTGCGCTGCCGGCGGCATCGTGGACGGCGACGACGTGAACGTCGACGGCTGATTTTCGCTCGCAGTTGATTCATGGTCCAGGGACGTCATTTCAGGGCGTCCCTGGGCTCTTTCTGATATTTAGTACCTGTCTACAAGGAGAAGAAATGCTGAAGAAGGCGTGTGTCGCCACGGTCGCTGCGGCTGGCCTCATGATGTTCGGCGCCACCGGGATGGCGTCCGCGGCACCTGACTTCCACCAGACCAACGGCTCGGTGCTGAGCGTGCTGAACGGCAACAACGTCAACGCCGTTGTCGGCGCCTGCGGCAACAACGTCGGCGTGCTGGGTGCTGCGGTGCCGATCAACTCCCCGAGCCTCACCGAGACCTGCGCCGCGGGCGGCGTCGTGGACGGCGACGACGTCAACGTCGAGGGCTGACGTTCTCGGTCCGAAGGGGCGCTCACCTCGCGGTGGGCGCCCCTTCGGCGTTGCGTCAGCTGCCGTAACGGCGGTGGCGCTTGGCGTACTCGCGCATGGCCCGCAGGAAGTCGGTGCGCCGGAAACCGGGCCAGTAGGCCTCGCAGAACCAGAACTCCGAGTGCGCCGACTGCCAGAGCATGAAGCCGGAGAGCCGCTGCTCACCCGACGTGCGGATGATCAGGTCGGGGTCGGGCTGCCCGGACGTGTAGAGGTGCTCCGCGATGTGGTCGACGTCGAGCACCTCGGCGAGTTCCTCGATGGTGCCGCCGCGCTCGGCGTGCGCCTGCAGGAGCTTCCGGACGGCGTCCGCGATCTCCTGCCGCCCGCCGTACGCGACGGCGACGTTGACCTGGATGCCCGTGCGGTTCCTCGTGCGGGCCGCGGCGTTCGTGAGGCGCTCGGCGTGCTCCTTGGGCAGCATGTCGATGGCGCCGACGTGCCGGACGCGCCACGGCTTGCCGTCCCCGGCCAGCTCGTCGGTGATGTCCGCGATGATGTCGAGCAACGGCGCGAGCTCGTCGTTGTCGCGGTTGAGGTTGTCGGTGCTCAGCATCCAGAGGGTGACGACCTCGACATCGGCGTCAGCGCACCAGTCGAGCAGTTCGAGGATCTTGCGCGCGCCGGCCCTGTGCCCGTGCGCGACATCGGTGAAGCCGGCTTCCCTGGCCCACCTGCGGTTGCCGTCGAGGACCACGCCGACGTGCTTGGGCGCCTGTGGCGTCGTGCTCAGTTCGCGGCGGAGAATCCACTCGTAGAGGTGGATAGCGACGTCTTTCACACGGGTGCGGAGTGCCACGTCCGAACAGCGTACGCCGTGCAAGGTTCATCACTGAGTACTGGTCGGAAACCTACGGTCGCGTAACCTAGGACCTCGTGACCAATGCGACCGTTCCTCCCCAGCCCGGACTGCGGCCGCGCCTGCGTGGATGGCTGCACTTCTGGTCGTTCATCGCCTCGGTGGCGACAGGCGCGACGTTGATCGCTCTCGCGGCGTCCACGGTGTCCGCGCGTGCTGCCCTGGCAACCTCCGTCTACGGCCTGACCGTCCTGGGCCTCTTCGGCGTCTCGGCGCTGTACCACCGCGTGACGTGGACGTCCGACCGCGTGCGCACGTGGATGAAGCGCATGGACCACTCGATGATCTTCGTGTTCATCGCCGGCACCTACACGCCGTTCGCGCTGCTGGCGATGAATCCCGGCACCGGACGCGTCGTGCTGACCGTGGTGTGGGTCGGCGCGATCCTCGGTGTCACGTTGAAGCTGGCCTGGCCGCACGCGCCGCGGTGGCTCGGGGTGCCGATCTACATCGCTCTCGGGTGGGTCGCGATCTTCGTGCTGCCCGAGCTGCTGCACCACGCCGGGGTTGCCGCCCTCGTGCTGCTGCTGGTGGGCGGGGCGCTCTACACGGTCGGCGCGGTGTTCTACGCGACCCGGTGGCCCAACCCCTGGCCGCAGGTGTTCGGGTACCACGAGTTCTTCCACGCCGCGACCGTGGTGGCGGCGATCTGCCACTACATCGCGATTTGGCTCGCGATGTACTCCTGACGCGGGGCCGGTGCCAGGCCGTGCGCTGGGTGAGCGACGAACCTCGGCCGGGTGTGGTGGAAGTTCAGCTCACCGACGCTGACGGCGCCGTCTGGAGCTTCGTCGAGAAGTTCTACGTCTTCGACGCCGACGACGACGCGTGGCTCGACGCGGTGCATCCGTTCGAGGTCGAGGTGGGCTGCGAGATCTTCTCCCGCCACGCCGACGCGAGTGGGCGGGACCTGGTCACCGTCTCGACTCGGCCCTCGTACGTCGCGACGGCGGGCGGTCGCGACCAGTTCACGGTAACGCCGAGTCAGCTCGTTCGAGCCCGGTGCCGGGAAGCCCCGGCACCGGAACCCCGACCTCAGCGGCCGCCGCGGGCCATGTGCAGCACGTCGAGCGCCGCGTCCAGCTGTTCCTCGGTGAGCTTGCCCGGCACGTGGCCGCGTTCCAGCACCACCTCGCGGATCGTCTTGCGTTCCTTCAGCGACTGCTTGGCGATCGACGCCGCCTCCTCGTAGCCGATGAAGCGGTTCAGCGGCGTGACGATGGACGGGGACGACTCGGCGTACTCGCTCATCCGCGCCACCTGCGGTTCGGTGCCCGCGAGGACCTTGTCCGCCAGGAGTCTTGCCACGGCGGCCAGCAGGCGGGACGACTCCAGGACGTTGCGGGCGATGACCGGCAGCATCACGTTCAGCTGGAAGTTGCCCTGCGAGCCGGCGAACGCGACGGTGGCGTCGTTGCCGATGACCTGCGCCACGACCATCATCGTGGCTTCGGAGATCACCGGGTTGACCTTGCCCGGCATGATCGAGCTGCCCGGCTGGAGGTCGGGCAGTGCCAGTTCGCCGAGGCCGGTGCGGGGGCCCGAGCCCAGCCAGCGGAGGTCGTTGGCGATCTTGAACAGTGCCACGGCCGACGCGCGGAGCTGGCCGGAGATCTCGACCACGCCGTCCTGGGTGGCCTGGGCCTCGAAGTGGTCGCGGGCCTCCACCAGCGGCAGGTCGGTGGTCTTGGCCAGTTCTGCCGCGACCGCCGCGCCGAAGCCCTCGGGGGCGTTCAGGCCGCTGCCCACCGCGGTGCCGCCGATCGGCAGTTCCGCCAGGCGCGGGACAGAGGACCGCAGGCGCTCCACGGAGTAGCGGACCTGGGCCGCCCAGGCGCCCGCCTCCTGGCCCAGGGTGATCGGGACGGCGTCCATGAGGTGCGTGCGGCCCGACTTGACCAGGTCCGCCCATTCGAGAGCGCGTGACTCCAGGACGCCCAGGAGGTGCTCGAGCGACGGGATCACGTCGGTCACCACGGCCTCGGTGGCGGCCACTCGCAGGGTCGTCGGGAACGTGTCGTTGGACGACTGCGAGGCGTTGACGTGGTCGTTCGGGTGCACGTCGCTGCCCAGTGCACGGGTGGCGAGGGTGGCGATGACCTCGTTGGCGTTCATGTTCGAGGACGTGCCGGAACCCGTCTGGAAGACGTCGACCGGGAAGTGGGCGTCCCACTGGCCGGCGGCCACCTCGTCGGCCGCCGCGGCGATGGCGTCGGCGAGGTCCGCGTCGAGAACGCCGAGGCGGGCGTTGACCCGGGCCGCCGCTGCCTTGAGCAGGCCCAGGGCTCTGATCTGGGCGCGTTCCAGGCCTCGACCGGAAATCGGGAAGTTCTCCACCGCGCGTTGTGTTTGGGCGCGCCACAATGCGTCGACCGGCACGCGGACCTCACCCATCGTGTCGTGCTCGACGCGGTACTCCTGTTCAGACATACCTCCGAGTCTCTATCGTCGATCACAGCACTGCCACCCACCACTGGCAGAAGGGCACCACTCATGGAGCGTGACGTCGACCTCCTCATCGTGGGAGCTGGTCCCACGGGGTTGTTCGCCGCTTACTACGCAGGCTTCCGGGAAATGAACGTCGCAGTGGTCGACGCTCTGCCAGAACCGGGTGGCCAGGTCACGGCGATGTATCCGGAGAAGATGATTTTCGACGTGGCCGGGTTCCCCGCCGTGCGGGGACGTGACCTCGTCAACGGGCTGGTGGAGCAGGCCGCGCAGTTCAAGCCGACCTACCTGCTCGGCCAGCAGGCACGCACCTGCGAGTCCACTGAGGACGGTCTGCGGGTCGGGCTCGCGGACGGTTCCTCGATCACCACCAAGGCCGTGCTGATCACGGCCGGCATGGGCGAGTTCAACCCGCGTCCGCTGCCCGCCGGCGACGGCTGGCTGGGCCGCGGCATGGTGCACTTCGTGCCGGTGCTGGCCGAACACGCCGGGCAGCACGTGGTGATCGTGGGCGGTGGCGACTCGGCGTTCGACTGGGCGCTGGCGCTGCACCCGATCGCCGCGAGCGTCAAGATCGTCCACCGCAGGGCCAACTTCCGCGCGCACGCGGCCACCGTGCGGCAGGTGCGCGAGCTCGGCGTGGAGATCATCACCGACGCCGAGGTGCTGGCGTTGCGCGGCGAACCACTGTCCGAAGTGGACGTCAAGGTCAAGGGTGGCGACGCGCGGACGTTGCCCGCGCAGGCGGTCGTGGCCGCCCTCGGCTTCACCGCGGACCTCGGGCCGATCGAGTCGTGGGGACTCGAGCTCGACCACCGCGCCGTGCTCGTCGACTCCACGATGAAGACCAAGCTGGACAGGATCTACGCGGCGGGCGACGTCGCGCAGTACCCCGGCAAGGTCAAGCTCATCGCGACCGGGTTCGGGGAGGCGGCGACCGCGGTGAACAACATCGCGGTGGCCCTCAACCCCTCGGCGCACCTGTTCCCGGGGCATTCGAGCGACGGCAGCTGACACGCGCGCCGGGGGTCTGTCAGGCCCCCGGCAGCGGCGCCGGGTCGTGCTTCGCCAGGTGCTGGAAGATGATCGACGTGCGGAAGCCGACGATCTCCTTGCGCTGACTCAGCCTGTCGACCAGGAACGCGTGCAGGCGGTCGTTGTCCTGGGCGCTCACGTGGATCACGAAGTCGTCGCTGCCCGCCATCACGAACACCGCCGTCACCTCGGGAAGGCCCGCGGCGAAGGCCTTGAAGGCGTCGATCACGGTGCGGCTCAGCGGGCGGACCTGCACCGACACCAGCGCCTGCACGCCCCGGTTCAGCGCGGACGGCGCGATGTCGGCGTGGTAGCCGCGGATCACGCCCCGCTCGCGCAGCAGCCGGGTGCGCTCCAGGCACGTCGACGGCGCGACGCCCACCTTGCGGGCGATGTCGCGGTTCGACTGCCGGGCATCGCGCTGCAGTTCGCGCACGATCGCCGAATCAAGTTCATCCATCGCGCTCCCCAGGCCGTCGAGCCGAACAACGTTCGGCGGCGCGCATCAACCGTTGCCCTTCACCCTAACTTCGAGGTCGATACCTGACCGATGTTCGGGAGGAACGCAGATGTGGGAGCACGAACGACTCGTCGTCCGCACCGGGAAGCGCTCTGGGATGACCACCATGGTCGCCCTGCACTCGACCGAGGCGGGACCGGCGGTCGGCGGGTGCCGGATGAAGCCGTACGCGCGGATCACCGACGCCGTCACGGACGTGCTGCGGTTGTCGAGGGCGATGACGCTGAAGTGCGAGGCGGCCGGGATTCCGCACGGGGGAGCCAAGAGCGTGATCGTGGTGGACCGCGAACTCACGCCGGAACGCAGGCGCGCCGTGCTGCTCGACCACGCGGACCTGATCAACGAGTTCGGCGGCTCCTACCGCGCAGGGCCGGACGTCGGGACCGGACCGGCCGACATGCTGGTGCTCAGGGAGCTCACGCCGCACGCCTACTGCCTGCCCGAGGAGAACGGCGGCACGGGATCGTCGAGCGGGCCGACGGCGCGGGGAGTGCTGGCGGCGTTGAGGGCGGCCGCGCGGCACACCTTCGGCACGCCGGACCTCACCGGCAGGAAGGTCGTGATCAGCGGGTTCGGGTCGGTGGGGGAGCTGATCGCGAGAGGGCTCGAAGGCGCGGACATCACGGTGTCCGATGTGGACGGCAGCAGGCGGACGGGCGAGTTCGGCTGGGTGCACCCGGACGAGGCGTACGAGGTCGAGGCGGACGTGCTGGTGCCCGCCGCGGTGGGCGGGGTGCTGAGCCCGGAGACGGTGGCACGGCTGGATGTCCGGCTGGTCGTGGGGCCGGCCAACAACCAGCTCACCGACGACGGGGTGGCCGCGCTGCTGCGGGAGCGCGGCATCGTGTGGGTGCCCGACCACGTGGCGAGCGCCGGCGGGGTGATCTACACGCTGGCCAGGGAGGACGACGGGGTGGACCACGAGACCGCGCTGAAGCGGGTCGACGCCATCGAGGCGACGGTCGAGAGGCTCCTCGCGCGTCAGCGAGACGACAGCGGGACGTCGGTGCCCGTCGCTAACATGGGCATCTGAACGCACTGGGTTGCGCGTGTCAGGGGGACGCGCACCGACGCAACCCTGGGGGATCTCGTGATTCACGTCTACTGGGCTGAGATGGTGCCGGGCATCCCGTGGTGGGCCGGGCCCGTCGCGCGCCGGCCGCGCGCGGTGTACTGGCAGCCGTTGTCCGACCTCGTCGAGCGGCGGGTCAACGCCTCGACCAGCACGTCGGGCTGGGGTTCCGACGTGCTGGTCGAGCTGACGGTGCCGGACCTGCTGAGCCCGGACGTCGCGGTGCTACCTGGGTTCGCCGTCGCGCAGCTCGCGTTGCCGGAGGCGCTCAACCGGTCGCGGGACGTCGAGCTGGTCGTCGCGGCGCTGGAGGACGGGGTGCACGCGACGGTCGAACGGGTCGCGCGGCGGCTCGGGGTGCCGTACGCGCGGACGAAGGCCGAGCCCGCGAGCCTGGAGCACCCGTTGCGGCTGAGCGCGCTGGCCGGGCGGTTCGGTGGGACGATCGCGCTCGTGGCGCCGCACGCGCGCCTGGACGAGTTCGTGGCCACGCTGAACGCGGCCGAGGTCGAGTGGGAGGGGTACGAGGGCTGGCGGATCGTGCGGGCGAACGACGAGCCCGCCGGGCGGCCGGTGTCCGATGTGGACTTCAGCGCGGTGGACGTGCCCGTGCTGCTCGACGACCTGTCCGCCGACCCCGGGACGGCCCTGGTCGTGGCCGGCAAGGAACTCGAACGGCTCACGGGGTGGTTGCCGAACGGTCTCGCCGCCCGCGTCTCGGTGATGGGACGCGATGATGGGTGCTGGTGGGCGGCTGTCGGCTGAGGAGAGCGGAATGACCCGGTGGAAGACGATCGCGGTGCTCGCCGCGGTCACCGTGCTCGGCGGATGCTCCTCGGAGCACACCTGGGCCGCGAAACTCACGCCGACCGGGCTGCCGCAGTTCGTCGACGCCGGCTGCGGTGGGCCGGGCGTCAGGGCCATGTGGGTCCAGGCCGGCGAGAAGGAGGTCTGGCGGATCGGGTTCGCGCAGCCGGCGGAGGTCCGCGAGCTCACCGTGGGCCAGAAACCAGGCGGTGCCGAGGAGGAGGTCGCCTGGCAGCGGCCGGACGGTGCCGAACCGCTCCGGCTGTCCGTGCAACTCCACGACGGCAGCACGCCCGTCGTGGAGTTCACGCTCGACGGCCTGAAGGACGGCAAGGTCAGCTACGACGGCGACTACCTCACCGCGGACGACTTCGCGAAGAAGCGCGCGACCTGCTAGAAGGCCCGACCGGGAGCCGGTCAGGCCTTCCAACGGGCGAACTAGGGCAGTACCTGCACCTGCTCGCCGATCATCAGGTTGTCGTAGAACACGAGCGACGCATCCATGGGCATCCGGATGCACCCGTGGGACTGGACGGCAGTGTCACCCTGGTGGAACGCGATACCGGTCGTGGTGAAGTACACCGCGTTCGGCATCGGGCCGTTGTAGGGGACGCTCCAGTCGTTCTTCACCTTGCGCAGCACCGAGAACGTGCCCACCGGGGTCTCGTACCCCGGCTTGCCGTGGCTGATGGTCACCGGCCCGTAGCTCGTTCTGCCGTTGAAGACCAGCCACGCCTGGTTCGTGTGCTTCTCCAGGCACGCTCCGTTGTGGACGGTGCATCCCGCCTGAGCCTGTGCGGGTACAGCGAAGCCGAGGATCAGGAGCACCGTCGCGATCAGAACTCGCATCTCGCATCACCCCTCTGTAATGGAGTAGCCACTACCGGGTGACTTGAATCATCTTCTTATGGAAGGACCTGGACGCGTTCGCCGGGGAACAGGTTGTCGTAGAAGACCTCGGAGTCGTGCCAGGTCAGGCGCACACAGCCGTGCGACTGGGAGTTCAGGTCGCCCTGGTGGAACGCGACGCCGTCGGTGGTGAAGTAGACCGCGTTGGGCATCGGTCCGTTGTAGGGGACGCTCCAGTCGTCCTTCACCTTGCGCAACACCGGGAAGTCGCCGACGGGTGTGCCGAAGCCGGGCTTGCCGTGGCTGATCCGGACCGGGCCGTAGCTCGTCACGCCGTTGGAGACGAGCCACGCCAGGTTCGTGTGCTTCTGCACGCAGGCTCCGTTGTGGACGGTGCAGCCGGAGGCCTGCGCCGGCGACGCGGAGCTAAGCAGGAACAAGGCCGCTATGGCCAGGGCTCTCATGGTTGATGATCATGAGACCACCTGGACGGTGTCGCCAATCGAAAGGTTGGTGAAGTAGTACTTCGCCGACGGCGGGTCCAGGTGGATGCAGCCGTGCGACGGATCGGTCAGCGAACCCTCGTGGAACGCGATGCCGCTCTCGGTGAAGTACGTCGACCACGGCATCGCCGCGTTGTACGGCCGGCTCCACTCGTCCTTCACCTTGCGCAGCACCGGGAAGTTGCCGAGCGGCGTCTCGAAGCCCTTGCGGCCGTGGGTGATCGGCGTCGGGCCGTAGACGATCTTGTCGCCCCGGACGACCCACGACTGGTTCGTGGAGAGCTGGATGCACGCGCCGTCGCTGATGGTGCACGGCGTCGGCTTCACCGGCGGCGGCGGAGGCGGAGGCGGCGGGACAGGCGTCGACGAGGGCGTGGAAGGCGGCGCCTCGGAAGAAGGCGGCGCGGAAGGCGACGCCGAATGTGGTGGGGCTGCTGGAGTCTCGGCGTGCACAGCCCCCTGCGCGCACCCCGCCACCGACATCAACGCGACCGCCACGAGCAGCATCCGCATCGCGTACCCCCTGGTTGATCCATCCCTTGCCGAAGTAGACGGCGGGAGGAGTGCTCAGGTTGCAACGGCGAGAGCCCGCCTCCCATAACGAATGGGAGACGGGCCCTCGGAATGCGTTTACCGGACCGCAGGGGTTACAGGCCGCCCACGTTCGAGTTGATCCACGAGCGGTAGTACGCGACGTCGACGTAGATCGACGGGGCCTGGGCGCAGTTCGCGCCGCCACCGGAGCGGCTGGTGGCGCCGATGAGCTCCCAGCGGCCGCCGACCGACTTCACCTGCGGGCCACCCGAGTCGCCGTAGCAGGCGCCCTTGTTGCCACCGGTGTTGTTGGTGCAGATCTCCGACACACCGCTGATGCCGGAGCACCGGCTGTCCGCGACGATCGAGGTGTTGAGCTCCTGCAGGGTCACCGGAGCGCCACACGCGCCGCGGACCGGGCAGGTCTGGCCCCAGCCGATGATGCGGGTCGCGGTGCCGACCGCGCCCGACGACGTCGGGATGGTGATCGGGGCCTGGCTGACCGAGGTGTTGAGCTGCACCACCGCCAGGTCGGCGGACGGGTGCAGGATGATGCGCGACGCACCGGTCGTGGTGCCGCCGCTGGTGCGGTTCGTGGTGCCGATCCGGGTGCGGATCGAGGACGCCGAAGAGCCCTGGACGCAGTGCTTCGCCGTCACGACCCAGTTGGCCTTGACCAGCGACGCGCCGCAGAAGTGGCTGCCCGAGGTGCTCTGCAGGGAGACCATGAACGGGTAGACCTGGGAGGCGTTGGTGCCACCGACGATCATCGGCGTGACCTCGCCGTCGGCGGTGGGAGCCGGAGCCGCGGTGGCCGCGGTGACCGTGGCGAGCAGAGCGCCGGCGGCCACGACGACCGCGGAGAACAACGAACGTGCCCTCATCGTTGAGTTCCTTTCCTGAACCCGGCGCAGGGTTGCCGGGGTCAGGTCGGAAACTAAGGACGAAAGTGACTCCGTCACTAGGGTCACTCGGAGGGTGACCCTCCGTTAACGGTTCACAGATTCACACCGGGCTACGGCAGCGGCTGCTGCACGTCCTCCGGCAGGTCGAAGTCCACCGAGGCGTATTCGCGCAGCTTGTGCAGGCTGTGGAAGCCGTCGATCATGCGCACGGTGCCGGACTTGGAGCGCATGACGATCGACTGGGTGGTGCAGCCGCCCGCCCGGTAGTGCACGCCGCGCAGGAGGTCGCCGTCGGTCACGCCCGTGGCGCAGAAGAAGACGTTGTCGCCACTGACGAGATCGTTCGTCGTGAGCACGCGGGACAGGTCGTGGCCCGCTCCGATCGCCTTCTCGCGCTCCTCGTCGTCCTTCGGCCACAACCGGCCCTGGATGGCGCCACCGACGCACTTGAGGGCCGCGGCGGCGATGATGCCCTCGGGGGTGCCGCCGATGCCGACGAGCATGTCCACGCCCGACGTGGGGCGCGCGGCCGCGATCGCACCGGCCACGTCACCGTCGGAGATGAAGTGGATGCGGGCGCCGGCCTGGCGCACCTCCCGCACGATCTGCTCGTGCCGGGGGCGGTCGAGGATGCAGACGTTCACGTCGGACACGTCGCTGTGCTTGGCCTTCGCGACGCGGCGGATGTTCTCCGCGAGCGGCGCGGTGATGTCGATGACGTCGGCCGCCTCCGGGCCCACGGCGAGCTTCTCCATGTAGAACACGGCGGACGGGTCGAACATCGCCCCGCGCTCGGCCACGGCCAGCACGGCCAGCGCGTTCGGCATGCCCTTGGCCATCAGCGTGGTGCCGTCGATCGGGTCGACCGCGACGTCGCAGTCGGGGCCCTCGCCGTTGCCCACTTCCTCACCGTTGAACAGCATGGGCGCCTCGTCCTTCTCGCCCTCGCCGATCACCACTACGCCTCTCATCGAGACGGTGTGGATGAGCTTGCGCATCGCGTCGACGGCCGCGCCGTCGCCGCCGTTCTTGTCGCCACGACCCACCCAGCGGCCCGCGGCCATCGCCGCTGCCTCGGTGACGCGCACGAGCTCCAGTGCCAGGTTCCGGTCGGGGGCTTCGCGACGTCGTTCCGCGGGGGTGTTCACCATTGCGCGCCTCCATGCGACTACTCAGCGTGCCGGATTTTGTGATCGGCAGCTGAATCCTTGCACGGGATCACGCGTCCGAAACGTCCTCCTCGACCACAGCGAGAGCTGCATCGATTCGCTCGCGCGCACCGGCGAGATGCTGCTCACAAGTCTTGGCGAGCGCCTCACCGCGTTCCCACAACGCCAGGGAGTCCTCCAGCGACAGGCCACCGGCCTCCAGCTTGCGGACGACGTCGACCAGCTCGTCACGGGCGGCTTCGTAACCCGGTGCAGTGTCCTGCCGGACGGTTTCCGAACTCACGCGGATTGACTCCTCAGACGGCTCAGCACGGTCGCGACGGCCAGGTCGTAGCCGACCAGGGCCTCCGCGAACTCCTCGCCGTCACCCTCTCGCACCGCCTCGTCGATGAGCGCCTCGGCCTCCGCGACGCGCCGGTACTGCACCGTGCCGGCGGTGGTCTCGCTCAGGTCGTGCAACGTCAGGATCAGCGTGCGGCGGCTCGTGGTGTCGCAGTCGCCCACCATGGCCGTCCAGCACTCCGAGGCGGCGCGGTTCGCGGCCTCGGCCTTCGTGCGCAGGCCGGAGGCGCAGGAACCGGCGGCCTCCATGGTGAGGGGCAGGAACACGGCATCACGCATCATCGGTACCTCCCCCTTCCTGGTCGGTTTCCGGACCGGTGACCTCGGCCCGCACTGCTCCGTCAACGACGCGTACCCGCAGCTGTGTTCCGCTCGGCGCGTCTGAGGCAGAACGCAACACGCCGTCGGGACCGTCAGGTGTGACGAGTTGCACAACGGCGTATCCGCGGGCCAGCGTGGCGGCTGGTCCGAGGGTCGTCAAGCGCGCTTTCGTCCCCGAGAGGTGGACGTCCTCCCGATCGAGTCGTTGCGTCACGGCCCGGCGAGCTTGGTCGCGAAAACGCTTCACTTCCTCGGAACGGCGCTCCAGCGGGCCGTAAGGGTCCGAAAGTACTGGTCGAGACCGCAGCGAGTCGAGCAGTTTCCGCTCCCGGTCGACCCAGCCGTGCAGCGCGCGCCGGCCCCGGTCGCGCATCTGCCGGACGCGTTCACTCTCTTCAGCGACGTCGGGAACCACCCGTTTGCCAGCGTCGGTCGGCGTCGAACAACGCACGTCAGCGACGTGGTCGAGCAGCGGGGTGTCCGGTTCGTGGCCGATCGCCGACATGACCGGCGTGCGGCACGAGGAGACCGCGCGGCACAGCGCCTCGTCGGAGAACGGCAGCAGGTCCTCCACGCTGCCGCCACCGCGGGCGATGATGATCACATCGCACTCGGGGTCGCGTTCCAGGGTGGACAGTGCGGTCATCACCTGGGTCACCGCGGTCGGGCCCTGCACGGCGACGTTGACGACGCGGAAGTGCGCGCCGGGCCAGCGGTTCCGCGCGTTCGTGAGCACGTCGCGCTCCGCCGCCGACGCCCGGCCGGTGATGAGGCCGATCTTGTTCGGCAGGAACGGGGGACGGCGCTTGCGGCGCGGGTCGAACAGGCCCTCGGCGTGCAGCAGCTTGCGCAGCCGCTCCATGCGCGCCAGCAGCTCGCCGATGCCGACGGCGCGGATGTCGTCCGCCCGCAACGACAGCGTGCCCCGGTTCGGGTAGAAGCTGATCTTCCCGTGCGCGATCACCCTGCTGCCCTCGGTGAGCTGCAGCTCGCGGATCATCGAGGCGTTGCAGGTGATCGACATGGACATGTCGACGCTCGGGTCGCGCAACGTCAGGAACGCGGTGGAACTGCGCGCGTTGAGCTGCGTGACCTGACCCTCTACCCACACGTCGCCGAGCCGGTTGATCCAGTCGAGCAGCTTGCGGGCGACCGTCCGCACCGGCCACGGGTTCTCCGGCGTGGATTTCGCTTCACTCACGACTCTGCTTGATCCCTTCGGGGGCGCTCACCGTTCGGATCCGCCGGTTGAGCATCCCCACGAACTCCGGCCGCGACTCGTGGGCCTTCTCGTAGCGCAGCAACTCGTCGAGCTGCTCGACGCCGAGGTTGCGCAGGCGGGCGCGCAGCTGGGCGATCGACAGCTCGTCGTACACGGGCAGGAACGCGGGAACCTCGGCGACGATCGCCCGTTCCTCTTCCTCCCACGGGTCGTCGGCGGGAGTTTCGGCGGGACTTTCCTGAGAAGTCGTGACGGGCGTCTCCTCCTCGTCGAAGGTCGCCCACTCCGGTTCTTCTTCCACCGGACGCAGTCCGGAGAGGACGTCGTCGCCCTTGATGGCGAGTTCGGTCACATGCTGCTGCACGCGCATGGACAGCTGCATCGCCTCGCTGACCACCGTCAACGGGAGTCCGGCGAGCTGCTGTGGCAGCTTGCGGGCCTGTTCGAGGGCGGTCACCGCCAGGCCGGCGGCGATGCGGACACCCAGTGGCAGTGGCTTCATGCGCACTAGCCTGCCGCAACCGCGTCTGAAATGCCTAGGACCGGGCCTGGGTACCCTGGGGCCATGCCCAAGCGAGTCCTGTTGGCGAAGCCGCGTGGTTACTGCGCGGGCGTTGATCGTGCCGTCGAGACGGTCGAGCTCGCCCTCGAGAAGTACGGCGCTCCCGTCTACGTGCGCAAGGAGATCGTCCACAACAAGTACGTCGTGGAGACGCTGTCCGACCGCGGCGCCATCTTCGTCAACGAGACGGACGAGGTTCCCGAGGGCGCGCTCGTCGTGTTCTCGGCCCACGGCGTGTCGCCGGCCGTGCACGAGGAGGCCGAGCAGCGCTCGTTGCGCACCATCGACGCCACCTGCCCGCTCGTGACGAAGGTCCACAAAGAAGCGGTGCGGTTCGCCAAGGAGGACTACGACATCCTCCTGATCGGCCACGAAGGTCACGAGGAGGTCGAGGGCACCGCCGGTGAGGCGCCGGACCACGTCCAGCTCGTCGACACCGCCGAGGACGCCGCGACCGTCGAGGTCCGCGACCCCTCCAAGGTGATCTGGCTGTCGCAGACGACGCTGTCGGTCGACGAGACCATGGTGCGCGTCCGCCAGCTCAAGGACCGCTTCCCGGACCTGCAGGACCCGCCGTCCGACGACATCTGCTACGCCACCTCGAACCGCCAGACCGCGGTGAAGACGATGGCGCCGTCGTGCGACCTGGTGCTCGTCGTGGGCTCGAAGAACTCCTCCAACTCGGTCCGGCTGGTCGAGGTCGCGCTGCAGCACGGCGCCAAGGCCTCCTACCTGATCGACTACGCCAAGGAGGTCGACCTGGCGTGGCTCGAGGGCGTCGAGACCGTCGGCGTCACGTCGGGCGCGTCGGTGCCGGACCTGCTGGTGATGGAACTGCTGAAGTTCCTCGAGTCCCACGGCTACGGCGAGGTCGAGGAGATCACCACGGCGAACGAGCGCATCACGTTCTCGTTGCCGCGGGAGCTCCGCAAGGACCTGGTCCGCTAGTCGATCGCGTCGAGGGCCTGGTCCACGGCCAGGCCCACGCCAGGTGCGTGACCGGCTGGCTGTGGCCGCGCAGCTCGCCGGTCTGGCGGATCAGCCGAGCGCCTGGAGCGCCTTCTCGACGTCGAGCTGCCACACGAGCAACGCGTCGGCTGCGGCAGACACCACCGCACGGCCGTCGGGCATCCACGCGACGTGCGTGACGCTCTCGGCGTGGCCGCGCAGAGTCGCCCACGCCTGCAGGGTGTTCATGTCCCAGATGACGACGTTCTTGTCGTTCCCGCCGCTGGCGAGCCGTGACGAGTCCGGGCTGAACTCCAGCGCCCCGATCGTGCCCGTGTGCCCGCGCAACTCGCCCTTCTTCTTCCACGTGGCCGTGTCCCACAACAAGATGAGGCCGTCGTCGCCCGTGGTCGCGAGCGTGCGCTTGTCGGGGGACATCACGAGCGCGCGCACCGGGCTCTCGTGCACCGCGCCGAGGTTGAAGTCCTTCCCGGTCTCCAGGTTCCAGACGACCACGAGTCCCCAGTCGGAACCGAGCACGACCTCGTGGTCGTTCCGGCCGAACGTGGCCGCGGTCGGGGTGCCGTTGTTGTGCGTGTCGATCGTCTTCGGGCCGCTCGTCCACAGCGTCGCCGTTCTGTCGCCCCCGGCCGAGAGCAGCCGGTTGTCGCCCGCGAAGGCCAGTGCGGCGGGCGGGAGGTCCTCGTTCCGCGTGGCGTCGAGGCTGCCGTCGGAGGTCCGCCGCACCGCCACCTGCTCGCCGGCGCCCGACGTGGCGAGCAGGCCGTGGTCCGGGCTGAAACGCGCGAGGGTGCGGCCGGCCGCTCCGGTCTCGACGCGGCCGAGGCGGCGCAGGGAGGCGTCGCGGCGTTCGATCACGCCCGCGTCGTCGAAGGTGAGGATGCTGCCGTCCGGGGCGATCGAGAGCGCCCGCAACGGATGCGCGGACGCCACGGGCACTGCGCTGCGCGGCAGGAGCCGCAGAGCGCTGCCGTTGGACACCGCGAGCCTGCCGTCCGGGGTGAAGGCCATGCTCGAGGTCGTGGTGCCGACCTGGATCGGCCGCAGGGTGGTGCTGTGCACGACGTCCCACACCCTGACCTCGGTGTCCTCGCTCCCCGCGCTGGCGAGCACAGTCCGGTCGGCGCTGGCGGCCAGTCCCGCCCAGCCCTTGTGGGGTGGCAGGGTCCTGACCAGGGCGCCGGTTGCCGTGTTCCACATCCGCACCTCGCCACCGGTCTCGCCCACCGCGAGGAGACCGCCGTGCAGCAGCACCGCGGAACCGGAGTGCGTGCCGACGTCGAACCGCGCGGTGCGCTGCCCGGTGGCGAGGCTCCACACGGACACGGAGTTCTCCCTGAAGCCGGCGATGACGTCGCCGGCCACGTCGAACTGGTACCAGTCCTCGCTGTGGGCCAGCTGAGTCCGCATCCTGCGCGTGGCCACGTCCCAGATCTGGCCGCCGACCAGGACCGCGCGACCGTTCTCGATGAAGTTGACGCTGGTCCACGGCTTCGTCTCGCACAGGACGACGGGGTCCGCGGTGGGGGAGGAGTGGACGGTGACGCGTCCCAGCACGCCGGTGACGACGACGGAGCCGTCCGGAGCGAGGTCCAGTTCGGTGACCCGGTCGTCGGGCCGCAGGACGGTGAGAGGTGCGAGGGTGGTTCCGTCGAACAGTGCCGCGCCGTTCGGGCTTTGCACCCCGATGATCCCGTTGCCGGCCTTCACCCCGAGGCCGTTGACGGGCCGGGTGTCGCGCTGACGCCCGGCCGCGACGCTCAGCACCTGGCTGCGGGCCTCGGTGGTCGGTGCCGTCCGGTACGCCTCGGCGGCCCGGCGCGCCGCCTCGTCCGGGTTGCTCCGCAGCAGCGCGGCGGAGAGCGCGGCGAGCTGTTGCGACTGCGTGAGCAGGCCCAGGCGCTCGACCTCGCGGCGTTGCTGGGTGGCGGTGACGGCGCTGATGCTCGCCACGAGGACGAGCGTGACCAGCACGGCCGCCGCCGCGCGCAGACGGCGGGTGCGGCGGCGGGCGAGGTTCTTCGACGCGGTCAGGAACGCCTCCTCGCCCCTGGTGAGGGCGGCGTCGGTGCGGGCGGCCCACTCGGTGACCTCGGCGAGCCGGACGGACTGGTACAGCGCGCCGGAGTCCCGTTCGAGCTCCTCCCACAGGCGGGCGGCCTCGGTGAGCCTGCGGTGGGTCCGCAGGCCCTCGCGGTCCTCGTCCAGCCAGGCCGTGAGGCGCGGCCAGGCCCGGAACAACGCCTCGTGGGTGACCTCGACGGTGTTCTCGCCGACGGTGACGAGCCGGGCGCCGGCCAGCACGTCCAGCACCTCGTCGCTGATCACGTCGCTGCGGGGGACGGGACGTTTCGTGCCGTCCGCGGCGAGTCTGAGCAGGAGCTGGCGCGCCAGGTGCTGCTGGTCGGCGGTGAGCTGGGCGTACGCGGTCTCGGCGCTCTGGGCCAGCGCGCCGTCGATGCCGCCGGCCGCCTCGTAGGCGCCGACGGTGAGGATGTTGCCGCGCTTGCGGTGCCAGGTCTCGACCAGGGCGTGGCTGACCAGCGGGAGAACGCCGCTGCGGCCGCTCGCCTCGGCGATGAGCGTCGTCAGCAGGGCGCCCTCGACGGTGCAGCCGACCTTGGCCGCGGGCTGGGTGATCGCCCGGCGCAGCTCGTCCGGCGTCAGCGTGCCGATCAGGACCTGAGCGTCCGTCAGCGCCTCGGCCAGGGCCGCGTGCTGCGAGCAGTGCGGGTAGAAGTCGGACCTGACCGCGATCGCCGTCTTGCGGCCCGTGCCGAGCAGCCGGCCGAGGAACGCCTCGCGCCGCACCGGGTCGTCGCACAGGGTGAAGAGCTCTTCGAACTGGTCCACGACCAGCAGGTCGGGATCGTGGTCCAGGGCGGCGGCGATGGCGGCGTCCGGATCGGTGCCGGGCGTGCAGCAGACCGGATTGCGGTAGTGCTGGGCGAGGCCCGCCTTGAGCAGGGAGGATTTGCCTTCGCCGGACGCTCCGAAGACCGCGAGGAAGTCGTGCGTCTCCAGGCGGCTCTTCAGCGCGTGGGTGAGTTTCTCGCGGCCGAAGAAGCGGTCTGCGTCTTCTCTCGTGAACGCGCTCAGACCCACGTACGGCGAGGGGCTGACCTTGGACAGCGCCCAGCTCTCGTCGACCTCGTGCCAGCGTTGCGCCCACGTCTGCTCGTCGCCGCCGCACGCCCGGACGTAGGCGAGCGTGACGTCCAGGCCCGGCACCTTCCGCCCGCCGGCGGCGTCGGACAGCGTCGTGACCGAGAAGTGCGCGCGTCTGGCGAGCTCCCGGTAGGTCGGGGTGCCCGCGTCGGCGCGGAGCTGACGCAGATCCCTCGCGAACCGCAGCAGCGGGCTGTCGCCCTCGTCCAGTGGACGTTCTCCCCTAGGCATCGAGCTCATGCTGGCAGAGTGCTGCCGTTTTCCCTGCTCGTTGTTCCGACCTCGTTGTTCGCGGTTCGGGGAGTGGCCGCGAACAACCTGCTAGCGGTCTTCGCGCGGCGGGCGGGGACGGCGCTGACCGGCGGGACGTTCGGCGCGGGCGCCTTCCGGGCGCGGACGACGTGCGGGAGCGCCCTCGGGACGCGGGCGGCGGGCCGGGGTGCCCTCGGAGCGTTCCGGGCGGGGACGGCGCGGGCGCTCGTCCTCCTCGGGCTCCTCGCGGGGCCTGCGGACTGGCTTGGAGCGTTCCTTGATCTCCGCCTTGGCCTCGCGGACCTCGTCCTTGCTCGGCCGGTTCGGGTTCTTCTGCAGGAAGATCCGCAGGATGCCCAGGCCGACCGTGACGGCGGTGGTGAGCGCCATGACGGGGAAGCTGTCGATCAGCGGCTTGCCCAGACCCAGCGCCATGGCGGACAGGCCGCCCTTGTCGGTCTCGCCGGTCAGCAGCACGAGGGTGGGCACCGTCGCGGCCAGGACCAGCGGCGGCTGCACCATCGGCCCGAACAGGCTGCGGCGTTGCACGAGCAGGATCGCGGCCAGCGCGCCGACGAAGAACACGACGTAGAACGTCCAGCCGACGGTCTTGCTGGAGTTGATGTCGATGAAAGCGCCGATGAACGCCGGGACGAGGGCAGCGAGGATCGCCGCCCACCACGGGATGCCCTTGAACTCCCCGAAGATGGCCCGGTAGTTCCACGGAACCGCGTCGTAGTCTTCGACGTCGTCGTCATCGAAAGCTGCTGAACGCTCGCGCAACTCACTCACGACGCACACGGTAGCCGTTCGGCCATTCGGTGTTCGTCAGTCCGCTGCTTTCTCACCCAGAAGCAACCTGCGGGCACACTGCGTGCGTTTCAAGCGGACTGTTCGTCCGCCCTTCGGACGAGCGGCAGGGGCGTAGGGGTGGCGGAGGCGTCCGTCAGCGGTTCCACGCTCGCCCGGAACCCCTCCAGCGCGTCGAGCTCCCTGCGCCGGGCGCTCAGGAAGCGCTGCAGGTGCGTGGTGGAGAGGTTGACGGCCTCGATGGCGGTGTCCGCGGCCCGGTTCGCGCGGCCGGCCTGCAGCCTGACTTGCTCGACGTCGTCGGCCAGCGCGCGTTCGGTGACCGCGAACATCGCGCTCGACGCGATCACGGCGAACCCGGTCGGGCCGCACAGGAACACGCGGCGGTCGAGCAGCCAGCGCAGCAGTTCGGGATCGGTGTCGAGCGCCGCGACGACCGCGCCGTCGTTGGGGACGAACATGATCGTGCCGTAGATGGCGTCGGCCCAGCGCTGGTAGCCCTTGCCCGCCAGTTCGGCGGCGCGGGAGCGGATGTTGCGGACGTGCACCCGCAGCGCGTCCTGGCGCTCCTGCGGGTCGTCCGTCTCGACGGCCTCGGCCCAGGTGGCCATGGACATCTTCGAGTCGACCGGCACCGCGCGGCCGCCGCCGACGTTCAGCACCATGTCGGGCCGGACCGCGCCGCCGCCCGCCACGTCCGTCTGGAGCGTGTAGTGGAGGTTTTCCCTCAGGCCTAGTGCGCGCGCCGTTTCGACGAGCACCTGTTCGCCCAGTTCACCGCGTCCGCTGACGCTGGAGAACGCCACTTCGTAGCGTTGCAGGGCGACCTGTTGGGCGTCATAGCGCGCGCGTTCCGAGCCGATGGCCTGGAGCGCTTCGTCGGTGCGCCGGACGCTGTCCTGGTAGAGCCGGTAGACGAACACCAGCGCCCCGGCGCACACGAGCGCCAGGACGAGCGAGGCGGTGATGATCACTGCGGTCACGGCACCGATGATGCTCCACCAGAGATGTTGAACTCGATCGGGTGACACGCCGGGAACCCTCCCGGAGTTTTGTCGGACCCCGTCTCTACGGTTGGGGCCATGCGGATCCTGCACACCTCCGACTGGCACGTGGGGCGCACTTTCCACGGCCGCGACCTGCTCGTGGAGCAGGAGTCGGTGCTGGGCGGCCTCGCTGACCTGGTGTCTTCCGAGAAGGTCGACGTCGTGGTCATCTCGGGCGACCTGTACGACCGGGCGGTGCCGTCCGCCGACGCGGTGGCGTTGTGCGCTCGGGTGCTGATGAGGATCCGGGCGGCCGGGGCGAAGATCGTGATCACGCCGGGCAACCACGACTCGGCGGCGCGGATCGGGGTGTTCGGGGAGTTCGCGGCGGCGGGCGGGCTGTACCTGCGCACGCAGATCTCGTTGCTGGACAAGCCCGTCGAGCTGGAGGACGAGCACGGACCCGTCGCGGTGTACGGGATCCCGTTCCTGGAGCCGGAGCCCGCGCGGCACGTGCTCGGGGTGCCGGAGAAGGGGCACGCGCCCGTGCTCGGGGAGGCGATGCGGCGCATTCGCGCCGACCTGGCGTCGCGGGATTCCCGTTCCGTGGTGCTGGCGCACGCCTTCGTGACGGGCGGGGCACCGTCGGAGTCCGAGCGCACCATCGCGGTGGGCGGCGTCCAGGACGTGTCGATGCAGGTGTTCTCCGGCGTCGACTACGTGGCCCTCGGGCACCTGCACGGGCCGCAGACGCTGGCGGAGAACCTGAGGTACTCGGGCAGTCCGCTGGCGTACTCGTTCTCCGAGGCGCGGCACCGCAAGTCGGTGTGGCTGGTCGAGTTGGACGAGGGCGGGCTCGTCGGCGTGGAGAGGCGCGACCTGCCGGTGCCGCGGGAGCTGGCCGTGGTGAGCGGGACGCTGGCCGAGGTGCTGGAGGACCCGGCGCACACGCCGCTGGAAGACCACTTCCTGTCGGTCGTGCTGACGGACCACGTGCGGCCGATGGACGCGTTGCGGCAGTTGCAGAAGCGGTTCGAGCACGCGGTGCACGTCGAGTGGCGGCCCGAGCAGGGCCTGCAGCACGACATGACCTACGCGGACCGGGTGCGCGGTCGTTCCGACGAGGAAGTGGCCTGCTGCTTCGTGTCGGACGCCCGCGGCTCCGAGCCTTCCACGGCGGAGATGGCGTTGCTGTGCGAGGCGTTCGCGTCCGTGGCGAGGGAGCAGGAGCAATGAGACTGCACCGCCTGGAACTGACGGCGTTCGGGCCCTACCCGAAGCCCGAGGCCGTCGACTTCGACGAGCTGGGCGCGGACGGGCTGTTCCTGCTGCACGGCGACACGGGCGCGGGCAAGACGACGTTGCTCGACGCGGCGGCGTTCGCGTTGTTCGGCCGCGTGCCGGGCGCGCGCGGCGACGTGAAGAAGCTGCGGTGCGAGTACGCCGACCCCCAGGTGCCGACGGAGGTGTCGCTGGAGCTCACGGTGCAGTCGCGGCGCTTCCGGATCGTGCGCTCGCCGGAGTTCGACCGCCCGAAGAAGCGCGGCGGCGGCTTCACCACGCAGCCCGCGAAGTGCACGCTGACCTGGCTCGAGGGCTGGGACGGCGAGGGCATCACCCGCATCGACGACGTGGCGCGCGCGGTCGAGGACATGCTGGGCATGTCGTACGAGCAGTTCTTCCAGGTCGTGCTGCTGCCGCAGGGTGAGTTCGCCCGGTTCCTGCGCTCGGACACGGCCGAACGCGAGGTGTTGCTGGAGAAGCTCTTCGGCACCGAGCGGTTCCTCGACGTGGAGAAGTGGTTCCGCGACCGGCGCGTCGCCGCCGGCCGGGTGCTGGAGGAACGCCGCAAGGGCGCCGACGAGCTCATGCACCGCGTGGCGGAAGCGGCCGGTGGCGAGCCGTCGTGCGAGCCTGGCTGGCTGGAATCCGTGCTGGAGCGCCTGTCCGCCGCCGTGACCGAGGCCGGTGCGCTGTCGGAGGAGACGGCGGGCGTGGCCGACGGCGCGGACGCGTTGCTGGCCCAGGCCCGCGTGCACGCCGACCAGATCCGCCGCGTGCGTGAGGCCCGCGAGTTGCTCGCTCGTGTGGAAGCCGCCGACTCGGCGTCGTGGTTCGCCGAACGCGACGCCGCCCGCCGCGCCATCCCCGTGGTGCCGGCGTTCCACGAGATCGCGAAGCTGCAGGAGACCTACAAGTTCGCCGTCCGCGACGAGGCCCAGGCCCTCGGGTCGCTGGAGCGCCTGGGCTACACCGGTTCGTCGTTGCGCGAGGACGCCGAGCGCTACCGCGAGGAGGCGGGCGGCCTGGGCGAACTGGCCGCCGAAGCCGAACGCCAGCAGGCCGACGTGCGCAGGCTGTCGGTGCTGAAGAACTCCTCCTACCAGGTAGAACGCCGGCTGCTGGCGCTCGGCGCCGAACTGGACGTGCTGCCCGAACGCCTCGCCCAGTGCCGTCTGCAGCTGGACGCGGCGGCGGAGGCCTCGGCCCGCCTGGAGTCGCTGAAGTCCCGCGCGGACGCCGCCCTCGCCCTGCCGGAGGCGGGGGAAGCGTTGGAGCGCACCAAGAAGCAGCTGCACGAGGCGATCGACGTCCACCAGAAGGCCAAGGACGTCCTCCAGCAGGTCCGCCACCAGCGACTGGAGAACATGGCCATCGAGCTCGCGGCGGCGTTGAAGCGCGGCAAGCCCTGCGCCGTCTGCGGCTCACCGTCCCACCCCGCGCCCGCGCAACCGATGCTCGGCGGCGTCGGCGCGACCGACGAGGAAGACGCGGCGCACGAGGAACAGACCGCCCTGGACCGCCGCAACGAGGCGGAACGCGCCGCCCACGCCGCCGAACTGCGGATCCAGGCCTGCTGGGAGGCACTGGGCTCGGACGACCCGGCCGTCGCCATCGCGGAGTACCGCGCGGCCCTGGAACTGGCCCGCACGCGCTCGCAGCGGCAGAACGAGTTCGTCGGCCTGGAGGCCAAGACCCGCCAGCTGGGCGAGGAGAAGGCCCAGGTCGAACGAGAACTGGTGGGCCTGCACACCGAGCACGCGTCACTGGTGACGGTGGTCGAGGAACGTGGAGCCCGGTTGGACAAGGCCCGCGGCGAGCACGACGACGTCCTGACCCGCCGCGACCACCTGCTCCGGTTGTCGAAGGCCCTGGTGGAACTGGCAGACCGTCGTGCGGCCCGAGACGCCGCCCACGCCCGCATCGAGGAACAGCAGAGCCTCGTCGCGAGCCAGGCCACCGCCGCGGGCTTCGCCGACGTCGACGCCGCCCTGGCCGCCGCCCGTCCCGCGATCAAGCTGCAGGCGCTCGACGACAGGATCGCGGCCTGGGAGCGCGCGCGTGCCTCCGCCTCGGCGACGCTGGAAGAACTGGCCGGGATCGACCCGGCCACCGAGGTCGACCTCGACGAGGTGACGGCGGCGGCGTCCTCGGCCAGGTCCGCGGCCTCGTCGGCCGCCACCGGACTGGCCCGCGCCCGTGCGGCGTTCGAGCGGGTGGGCGAACTGGCCGCGCGGCTGCGTGCCGAGTGGAAGTCCCTGGAGCCGTTGGAAGCCGCCTACGCCGAACTGGACGCGCTGACCGACGTGATCAACGGGCGCGGCCAGAACTCCAAGAAGATGACCCTGAGGTCGTACGTGCTGGCGGCGCGGCTGGAGGAGGTCGCGGTCGCCGCCTCCGCCCGGCTGCACCGGATGAGCCAGGGGCGGTACAGCTTCGTGCACTCCGACTCGGCCGGGGCCCGCGGGACGCGCGGCGGGCTGAACCTGGACGTGCTGGACGACTACTCGGGTCGGGCCCGGCCCGCCAAGACGTTGTCCGGCGGGGAGTCGTTCCTCGCCTCGCTGTCGCTCGCCCTCGGGCTGGCCGACGTGGTGGCCAACGAGACCGGTGGGGCGTTGCTGGACACGCTGTTCGTCGACGAGGGGTTCGGGACGCTGGACTCCGACACCCTCGACATCGTCATGAACACGTTGGACGAGTTGCGTGCCGGGGGGCGGGTCGTGGGGCTGGTGTCGCACGTCGAGGAGTTGCGGCAGCGGATTCCCACCCGGTTGAGGGTGCGGAAGGCTCGGACCGGGTCGACGTTGGAGATGTCGCTGGGGTGATGGGGCCGGGTGGGTCGGCTCGCGCCTGCCGTGCGAGAGGTCAGCGTGCGAGGGCGGGCGGGTGGGCACCGTGCGGGTCGGCTTCCGTGGGCATGTCCCGTTCCAGCGGGGCGGTCACCGATGCGCTCAGGTCACCTTGTGCGGGTGGGCAGTGCCAGGCCGGTGCGGGGCATCGCCCACTCAAGGTAAAGCCCCAATCGCACAGTGCGTGGGTCACCACCGCTTCCCGGCCCGAAGAGGTTCACACGCCTCGGCTCCGCCATCGCGTTGGCGGGCGGGGTGGCTCGGTTCCGCCGTTGTCCTGTTGTGCACTGGTCCTGTGTGGACGGGGGTGGCCGGCGGCTTTAACCTCGGTTCGTGCTGTCCCACGTGGAAGTCACCGCTCGTGTCACCGTCACCCCGGCCGCCCACTTCGTGTGGTCCAACCGGCTCGACTTCGTCCACGACTGCCTTGTCTGCCTGCGGGTCGGGCGGGTTGTGCAGTTGCAGCACGGCATGCCGTACGGGCTGTGCACCGGTGACGAGCATCCGGCCCCGGTGCGCGTCAGCGCGTTCGATGCGGCCGAGCACGGTGCCGAGCGGCGGTTGCGGTGCCGGATCACGTCGTGGTGGGCGCCGTTCAGCGACTCGGCGGAGCCTGAGGTCCAGGCTTCGGAGCTGACCGCGGAGCCGTGGGTGCGGCTCCACTACCGCGTTGGTTGTCACACGTGCCGTGACAACGGGGTTGGTGAGTGGCTTGGCATCGAAGGGGACTTGAAGTCCGGCGCGGCTCCGGCGGGCAGGGCTTGTCCCCGGTGCGGGACTGAGCTGGTGTCCGTGGCGGCCGTGCCGGAGATCGACCTCGTCGGTTAGTTCTCGTGGGCCAGGAGCCAGCGCTTCACGTCGAGGCCCCAGCGGAAGCCTCCGAGGTTGCCGCCGATCCGGATGACGCGGTGGCAGGGGACGAAGAGGGCCGCGGAGTTGCGGGCGCAGGCCGAGGCCGCTGCCCTGATCGCGGACGGGCGGCCGGAGAGCTCGGCGTACTCGGAGTAGGTGACGGGTTCGCCCGCCTTCACCGTGCGCAGGACGTCCCACGCGTGCTGGAGGAACGGGCCCGACTTCTGGCGGACCTCGATCGCGTCGATCGCCGTCAGGTCGCCCTCGTGGTAGGCGATGGTCGCCTTCGTGACGTCGCCCAGGTCCGGTCGTGTCGTGATCTCGGACGGCATCAGGGTGGCGTGGATCTGGGGCGTCAGCAGGGCCAGGTCGGCGGTCCAGCCGCTGGCGAGCACTGCTCCGTCCGGTGCGACGATCGCGGTGAACGGCCCCGCCGGGGTGTCCACAGTGGACGTGTGCGCGACGGTCATGATGTCGTTGCCTTCCTGGTCAGGTGTGCTCCGGCGTAGGAGCGCCACGGCCGCCAGTCCGGGCCGTGGGAAGTCAGGTGTCGTGAGGCTCGGGGGAGCACCAGCACGTCCGGTGCGCCCAGCACGCGCATGGCCACCTCGTCGGCCACCGCCGGGCCGGCCAAGGGGGTCAGTTCCTCGGTCAGGTCCTCGATCGAACGGCCCACGTCCACGACGAGTCTGCCGTTCGCCAGCGCCTCGGTGACGGGGTGGTCCCCGGCCGCGTAGAGGTGGGTCAGGTCGCCGTCCGGGATCTGCAGCGGGACGCCGGTGAACGGTGCCACCAGGCGCAGCAGGGTCTCGGCGCCGTCGACGCTGCCCGCCACGCGGATGCCGGGCGTCTCGCGGACCAGGGGACCGATGATCGGGTCCTGGCCCAGGAACTCGTCGACGGCCGCCGGGTCGGCGTCGAGGTCCAGGAGGCGGCGGACCCGGGAGACGGCCGCGCCCAGGTCCCGCACGTCGGCCAGGCGCAGCGAGCACAGGACGTGGTCGGCCGGGAACGTCAGCCGGACCGTGGCCTCGCCGTGCGGGAGCGACAACGTCCGGGCGTAGGAGTCGGCGGTCACCTCCTCCACGCCGGGCAGCGCGTGCGTCCGGAAGTGGGCGAGCAGGCCCGTGGCGTCGAACGGCGCCCGGTACGGCAGGCGCAGGACGATGCGGCCCGGTGTGCCGACCGGGGCCTTGCCGCGGCCCCGCATGTCGGACGGGGTCGAGGCGAACACCATGCGGATCGTGTCGTTGAACTGGCGCACCGACGCGAAGCCCGCGGCGAACGCGATGTCGGCGAACGGCAGTTCGGTCGTCTCGATCAGCAGCCGGGCGGCGTGGGCGCGGTGGGCTCGGGCCAGGGCCAGCGGACCGGCGCCCAGTTCGGCGGTCAGCACGCGGGTGAGGTGGCGTTCCGAGTAGCCGAGCCTGGTGGCCAGGCCCGTCACGCCGTCGCGTTCCACGATGCCGTCGCTGATCAGGCGCATCGCCCGCCCGGCCAGGTCCGCGCGGAGGTTCCACTCGGGGGAGCCGGGCACGGCGTCGGGCAGGCAGCGGCGGCAGGCGCGGAAACCGGCCGACTGGGCCGCGGCGGCCGTCAGGAAGAACTGGCTGTTGCGGCGCTTCGGGGTCACCGCGGGGCACGACGGCCGGCAGTAGATGCCCGTCGTGCGGACCGCGTGGATGAAGCACCCGTCGAAACGGGCGTCACGTGCGGAGCACACCCGGTACGCGTGTTCTTCGTCAATGACCATGCCATCGATCCTGCCAGCGGGAACGAGCAATGGCTCGCGGAAATCGGACACGACCGTCGGCTGCCGTAGACTCGCTCCCCGTGAGTTTGACCCTCGGTATCGTCGGCCTGCCCAACGTTGGCAAGTCCACCCTGTTCAACGCGCTCACGCGCAACGACGTGCTCGCCGCGAACTACCCGTTCGCGACGATCGAGCCGAACGTGGGCGTCGTGCCGCTGCCGGACGCGCGTCTCTCCAAGCTGGCCGCGATCTTCGGCTCCGAGCGCGAGGTGCCCGCCGTGGTGTCGTTCGTCGACATCGCCGGCATCGTCAAGGGCGCCTCGGAAGGGGAAGGTCTCGGCAACAAGTTCCTCGCGAACATCCGCGAGGCGAACGCGATCTGCCAGGTCATCCGCGTCTTCGACGACCCGGACGTCGTGCACGTCGACGGCCGCGTCGACCCGTCCAGCGACATCGAGACGATCAACACCGAGCTGATCCTCGCCGACCTGCAGACCCTCGAGAAGGCCATTCCGAGGATCGAGAAGGAGGCGCGGATGCAGAAGGACCGCCGCGCCGTCCTCGAGAACGCGAAGAAGGCCAAGGACATCCTCGATGCGGGCCGCACGCTGTTCGCAGCGCAGTCCGAAGTGGACGGTGAACTGCTGCGGGAGCTCTCCCTGCTCACCACCAAGCCGTTCCTCTACGTCTTCAACGCCGACGAGGGCGTGCTGACCGACGAGGCCCGCGTGAAGGAACTGCGCGAGCTCGTCGCCCCGGCCGACGCCGTGTTCCTCGACGCCAAGGTCGAGTCGGAGCTGCTCGAACTCGACGAGGAGTCGGCCCTGGAGCTGCTGGAGTCGATCGGCCAGGCCGAGCCGGGCCTGCACGGGCTGGCCCGCGCCGGTTTCCACACCCTCGGCCTGCAGACCTACCTCACGGCGGGCCCGAAGGAGGCGCGCGCCTGGACGATCCCGCAGGGCGCCACCGCCCCGCAGGCCGCCGGCGTGATCCACACCGACTTCGAGAAGGGCTTCATCAAGGCCGAGGTCGTGTCGTTCGACGACCTGGTGGCCTCGGGCTCGAAGGCCGACGCGAAGGCGGCGGGCAAGGTCCGCATGGAGGGCAAGGACTACGTCATGAACGACGGCGACGTGGTGGAGTTCCGCTTCAACGTCTGACGCAGTGCACGGCGAAGGCCCCTCCCCACCTGGGAAGGGGCCTTCGCCATCCCACTCCGCGCACCTAGACTTCCAGTTCGTGAGAGTTGAGTACCGGGTACTGGGGCCGCTCGAGGTACTGCTCGACGGGGAACCCGTGGCTGTCCCTGCTGGGCGCGGCCGGGTGTTGCTCGCCACGTTGTTGTTGCGCGCCAACGAGTTCGTGTCGGTGGACGAGCTCGTCGAACGGGTGTGGGACGGCGAGCCGCCCGCCGCCGACCGCGCGCACAAGACGTTGCAGACCGTCGTGCTGCGGTTGCGGCAGTCGCTCGGCGCGGCCAACTGCGTCCGCACGTCGTCGCGCGGTTACTCGGCCGAGGTCGCTCCCGGTCAGCTCGATCTCGCCCGGTTCCGCGAGCTCATCGCGCAGGGCGAGTACCGCGCGGCGCTGGAGCTGTGGCGCGGGCCGGTGCTCGGCAACGTCACGTCGGAGTCGCTGCACCGCGAGGACGTGCCGCCGCTGGTGGAGGAGCAGGTCGTCGCGCTGGAACGCCGCATCGACGAGGACCTCGCCCGCACCACCGACGTGCTGGTGCCGGAACTGCGGTCGCTGGTGCGGCAGCACCCGTTGCGCGAGACGTTCTGGGCGCAGCTGATGCTCGCGCTGCACCGCGCGGGTCAGCAGGCGGAGGCGCTCGCGGTCTACCAGGAGGTCCGCGGGCGCCTCGCGGACGAGCTCGGCGTGGATCCCGGCGAACGGCTGCGCAAGGCGCACGAGCAGGTTCTCAGCGGCGAGGTGCCGGCTTCGCCGGTCGTACCCCGTCAGCTACCACCCGCCCATCCGCACTTCGCAGGCCGTGAGCACGAGCTGGCGCGGCTGACCGAGATGGCCGGGTCGCGCTCCGGCGAACTCGTGTTGATCTCTGCGATCAACGGCATCGGTGGCGTCGGCAAGACGGCGCTCGCGGTGCAATGGGCGCACCGGATGGCCGACCGCTTCCCGGACGGCCAGCTCCACGTCAACCTGCGCGGGTTCGACCTCCGCGCCGATCCGCTCGACCCGATCGCGGTGATCCGCGACTTCCTCGTGGCACTCGGTCTGCTCCCGTCGACGCTGCACACCTGGTCCGACGACGCGGTGATCGCCGAGTACAGGTCGATGCTGGCGCGGCGCAGGGTGCTCGTGGTGCTGGACAACGCCCGGGACGTGGAGCAGGTGCGGCCGTTGCTGCCCGGTGGGGCCGGCAACCTGGTGCTGGTCACCAGCCGCAACCGCCTGAGCGGGCTCGTCGTGCGGGAAGGTGCTCGGCCCGTCGCGCTGGACGTCATGGACGAGCAGGCCGCGACCGACCTGCTGGTCGAACGGATCGGCGCGAGGCGAGTCGAGGCCGAGCCGGACGCGGTGTCGCGGCTGATCGAGCGGTGTGCGGGCCTGCCGCTGGCACTGGGCATCGTGGCCGCCCGTGCGGCCTACGGCGACCCTCTCGGCGTGCTCGCGGACGAGTTGGAGGGGGAACGACTCGACGCGCTCGACATCGACGACCCCGCCACCGGTGTCCGCCCCGTCTTCTCCTGGTCGCTGAGGTCCATCAGCGCTCCGGCGGCCGAACTGTTCGTGCTGCTGGGGCTGCATCCGGGCCCGGACTTCGCGATGGAGGCGGCCGCGAGCCTCACCGCGCTACCGGTGGACCAGGCGCGGAAGGCCCTGCTCGAACTGGTCGCGGGCAGCCTCGTCACCGCGACGGACGCCGGGCGGTTCTCGCTGCACGACCTGTTGCGGGACTACGCCGCCGAACGCGTGGGTGAGCTGCCCGGCGAACAGAGGCGTGCGGCGGTGCGCCGGATGCTCGACCACTACCTGCACACCGCGCACGCGTGCTGGCAGCAACTGCAGTTCAACTCCCCGCCGATCGTCACGGAACCGCCCGCGGGAGGTGTGGTCCTCAACCCGATCCCGGACGCGGACACGGCGTGGACCACGTTCACCGCCGAGCACCGGGTGATGCTCGCCGCCGCCAGGCGAGCGGGAGAGCTGGGGGCGGACGACTTCACCTGGAAGGTGATGTTCGTGATGCACGGGTACCTCTCCAGGGAGGGGTACCTCTACGACATCGCGTCCGGGCACCGCCTCGGGCTGGCCGCGGCGGAGCGGCTCGGCGACTTCCACGCGCAGAGCCTCATGCACCGCAGGCTCGGCGCGACGCTGATCAGCTTCAACGACTTCGACGCCGGCGAGTTCCACCTGCGGGAGGCGATCCGGTGCGCACAGCCCGCAGGCGACGTCCTCGCGGAGGCGCACCTGCGGCGCGGCCTCGCGTTCACCTACGAGAAGCAGGGCCGCCTCGCGGAGGCGCTCGACGTGCTGGCGGAGGTCCACCCGAGGATGGAGGGCCACAGCGACAGCTATGAAGTGGGACGTCACCTCGCCGCACTCGGCAGAGCCCACCACAACGTGGGTGAAGGCGCCCGTGCGCTCGAACTCTGCCTGGGCGCGGCCGGGAAGTTCGCCGAGACCGAGTACAACGGCCAGGACGAGGGGCCGGCCGGGAACTTGGAGACGCTGGGCGACATCCACCTCGCTCTCGGCCGTCATGCCGAGGCCGTCGACAGCTACGAGCGGGCGTTGGAGGTGTGGCACTCGATGCGGGGAGGGACCAACGTCGCCGACTGCCTCATCAAGCTCGGGAAGGCTCTCATCGCCGCGGGGGACCACGGCCGCGCGAGGAACGTCCTCACCGAGGCGCTGGAGGTCGTCGACGCCACGCGGGATGCGGAGCATTTCAGCAGCGAGGGAGTGCGGCAGGCGCGGAAGATGCTTCTATCGGTGACAAATGTATGAAGCGAGGTTTGTACCTACCGCGGTGGGGTAGCCCTAGAACAGGATTCCCCACCTGGAGGTGTCATGATCGTCCTCGGACTGATCCTGCTCGTCGTCGGATGGCTTGCTGGCATCAGCATCCTGACGACGCTTGGCGTGGTGTTGCTGGTGATCGGCGCGATTCTCGCCGTGTTGGGCGCGGTCGGCAAGCCGATCGGCGGCCGGGCGCACTACTTCTAAACGCCGTACCAAAACACCGTTCCCCCCTCGGAGACGGTGAAGGGGCAACCTCCACATGGGAGGTTGCCCCTTCTTCATGTCTCAGAACGGCTTACACGTTGTTCTTCGTGCGTGCGGCAGCGGCGAACACTCCGAACGCGACCCCCAGCATGGCCAGAGCGGCGACAGCGGCAACTACAAGATCAACAGACATGATCAGAAAAACTCCCTCTTGCGATCTCTCCCGTTCCTAATGACGCCGGGGTACCCCGTTTCGTTGCCTCGGGTAACGTTTTCGGGGTGAAACTCCGTGCTGTGGAAGCGCGTGTGCTCTCCGTAGCACCGTGGTTGCTCGCGTTGTCGGTCGCCGGGCACCTGTTCATGGTCGCCTTCCAGGCGAAGATGACCATGATCGACCTGCTGGTGTACCGCAACGGGTCGCCGCACCTGTTCTCCGGCGACCTCTACGAGTGGCGGCTCGACCAGTACGCGGACGTGTTCCCGCTGCCGTTCACCTACCCGCCGTTCGCGGCCGCGATCTTCACGCCGATGAGCTGGGTGCCGTGGGAGGCGTCACGCTGGATCTGGCAGCTGCTCTGCCTGGGCTGCCTCTACTTCATCGTGCGCACCAGCCTGAAGCTGCTGAAGCTGCAGGACCCGCGCCGCGCCATGATGTGGACCGCGCTGACGCTGTGGATCGAGCCGGTCCGCACCACGCTCAACTACGGCCAGATCAACCTGGTGCTGGTCGCGATCCTGATCGGCACGCTCGCCAGCGCGCGGAACTGGGTCGGCGGCGCCGGGGTGGGTTTCGCCGCCGGCATCAAGCTCACGCCCGCGATCTCCGGGCTGTACTTCCTCATTCAGCGCCGATGGATGGCCGCCGTGTGGTCGTTCGTCGCCTTTGTCGCGGTGTACGGCATCGGCTGGGCCATCTCACCGTCCCAGTCGGACAAGTTCTGGTTCCAGCTGCTCGGGGACGCGAGCCGCGTCGGGCCGGTCGGCAGCGCGATCAACCAGTCACTGCGCGGTGCGTTGAGCCGCACGGTCGGTTACGACGTGAAGACCGGGCCGATCTACATCGTCGCCGTCCTCGTCGTGGCCGCGCTCACGTGGTTCGCCGTCAGCAAGACCAAGGACGCGCTGGCGTTGATCGTCAGCGTCCAGATGCTCGGTCTGCTGGTCTCGCCCATCTCGTGGAGCCACCACTGGGTGTGGATGGTGCCCGCCCTCCTGTGGCTGATCTACGAGGGCGGACACCTGCTGTGCAAGATCACCGCCGGCCTGTGGGTCCTGCTGACCGGCGGCTACCTGATCTCGTTCCTGCTGCTCGCCCAGCCGAACATCTGGGACTTCCCGCGGCCCTGGTACTTCGTGCTGCTCGGCTGGGGCTATCCGGCCGCGGGCATGCTCACGCTGGTCGCGATCGGGCTAGCAACCCGGCGTAAGAGGAACGAGCTGCTGCCCGGCGACGAGGAAGCTGCCGACGGCGAACCCAGCCGAGTCGCCCGCTGACGCGGGCTTCCACGAGTTGCGGCCGGCGGTCCAGCCGAGCAGGCCGTCGGCGTCCAGCGCGGTCAGCAATGCCCGCCAGCCCTTCCGCGCGTGGGGCAGGTAGGTCTCGCGGTCGAGCACGCCCGCGTTGATGCCGGCCGCGATGGCGTAGGTGATCATCGCGGTGGCCGCCGAGTCCTTGCCCGTGGCGCCCCAGAAGCCGTCGTGGCGCTGCAGGAGCCGCAGGGTCTGCACGCTCTCGCGCAGCGTCTTGGCGTACTCGGCGCGGTACGGGTGGTCGGCCGGCAGCGCGAGCACCGCCTTGGCCAGGCCCTGCACGGCCCAGCCACCGGTCTGCACGTTCAGGCTCCACAGGCCCGTGAACTCGTTGAACGTCCGGGCCTTCAGGCTGCGGTACGACTTGAACGAGTAGTCGAGCATGGCCTGGTCCTGGTCGGCCACGGCGATGCGGGTGAAAGACGGCAGCGCCATGTTCAGCGCGTCCGGTGACTTCCAGTGGTTCGTCCTCCCGTCCTGCACCTGGGCGCGCAGGGTGTCGCGCAACGGCTGCAGCACCTCGGGTTCCGGGTGGAAGTACGCCACGTCGAGGTACGGCTCACCGGTCGCCTGCGCGTCCGGGGCGAAGGGGTTCGCCGGGTCGACCGGCAGCAGGTAGGAGTTCGCCTGCACCCACGGCCACGTCTTGTGGTTGCTGATGCCGGTGGTCCGCACCTGGGCGAGGTTGCCGACGTGGAAGTTCGCGTTGGACCAGTTGTTCGCCGCGAGGTCGTGACCCCTGGTGACCCACGCCGCGCTGGCCTTGATCATCGTGTCCGTCACGGCACAGGGCACGGCCTGAGCCGTGACGGGGACGAAGACGAGACCGCCGGCCAGCGCTACGACGAAAAGTGGTGTGCGCATCCGCATGAGGGTGTTCCCTCTCATTTCCGCGGGCGGCGGCAGCGCACATCTTGACCGAATCAGCTCATCGCGTCCAGGACCCCGTCGATCTCCTCGGCGAGGGACACGTCGAGCGCGGTGATTCCTCCCTTGTAGTGCGTGCTCAGGCGAAATGTCAGTGTCTTGTAACGGATGTCGATGTCCGGGTGGTGGTTGTCGTTCTCCGCGATCTCCGCGATCCGGTTCACGACCATGATCGCCTGGGAGAAGCTCGGCAGTTCCACGGTCCGGACCAGCGCCGCGTCCTGGGGGCACCAGTCGGGCAGCTTGGGCAGGATGTGGTCCAACTGATCGTCGCTCAACAGCTCGGCCATGTCCTGATCGTCCCACCACGTCACGTAGGCTGCGCGTTACCACGGGAGTCCGGTGAAGCGCCGGGCTGAGAGGAGGGCTCGCAAGCCCTCGACCGTCCACCTGATCCGGGTCATACCGGCGTAGGGAGAGGTTGCTGTGAGAAGGATTTTTGCTGCCGTCGTCACCGCTGTGGCGTTGACCGGTTGTTCGGCCGGTACTTCGACGGCACCGCAGTCGCACGAGGTCACGCTGGTGACGCACGACTCGTTCGCCGTGAAGCCGGAGGTGCTGGAGGAGTTCCAGAAGTCCTCGGGCATCACCGTGAAGCAGCTCGCGAGCGGTGACGCGGGCGAGCTCACGAACAAGCTGGTGCTCACCAAGTCGAACCCGATCGGCGACGTCGCGTTCGGCGTCGACTCGACGTTCGCCTCGCGGGCGCTGAACGAGGGCGTGTTCGCCGAGTACGCCTCGCCGGAGGCCTCGAAGGGCGCGCAGCGCTACAAGGCCGACGACTCGAACCGCCTGCAGGCCGTCGACGTCGGTGACGTGTGCCTGAACATCGACCCGGCCAAGCTCGGCGGTGTCGAGCCCAGGTCGTACGACGACCTGATCGACCCGAAGTTCAAGGACAAGCTGGTCGTCGAGAACCCGGCCACGTCCTCGCCCGGTCTCGCGTTCCTGCTCGGCACGATCGCCAAGTACGGCGAGAACGGCTGGCAGGACTACTGGACCAAGCTCAAGGCCAACGGCGTCAAGGTCGTGAGCGGCTGGGAAGAGGCCTACAACCAGGAGTTCTCCGCCACCAAGGGCGACCGGCCGATCGTCGTGTCCTACGCGTCGTCGCCGTCGGCCGAGGGCGGCAAGACCAAGGCCGTGCTGGACACCTGCTACCGCCAGGTCGAGTACGCGGGCGTGCTGTCCGGCGCCAAGAACCCCGAGGACGCGAAGAAGGTCCTCGACTTCCTGCTGGGCGAGAAGTTCCAGGCCCAGGTGGCGGAGCAGATGTACGTCTACCCGTCGCGTGAAGGTGTCGCACTGCCCGAGTCGTGGGCCAAGGACGCGCCGTTGCCGTCTTCGCCGCAGTCGCTTCCCGCGGACAAGGTGAAGGACAACCGCGAGGCATGGGTCGAGCAGTGGCGCAAGCTCGTGCAGGGCTGAGTTCCCGTACGGGCTGGTCGGCGGCGGCGCTGCTGCCGCTGGCCTTCCTGGCCCTCTTCTTCGCCTGGCCCGTGCTGGCGATCGTGTCGCTCGGGCTGCGCGAAGGCGGTGTGCTGTCGGCGCTGGCCGACAGCGACACCTGGGAACTGGTCGGCTTCACGCTGGGCCAGGCGCTGGCGTCGACGGTCGTGGCGGTTCTCGCCGGGATGCCGCTGGCGTTCGTGCTGGCACGGTGCCGGATTCGCGGCCTCGGGCTGATCAGGGCCGCCGTGATGGTGCCGTTCGTGCTGCCGACCGTGGTGGTGGGCCTGGCCTTCCGCACGTTCTGGCCGGACGGCGGGGTGCTGCCGATCGTGCTGGCCAACGCGTTCTTCAACGTCGCCGTGGTCGCGCGGACCGTCGGTGGGCTGTGGGCGCACACGGATCGACGCGCCGAGGACGCGGCCCGGGCACTGGGTGCTTCGCGGCCGCGGGCGTTCCTGTCGGTCGTGCTGCCCGCCTTGGCGCCGGCGATCGGGTCGGCCTCCGCGGTCGTGTTCCTGTTCTGCGCCACCAGTTTCGGTGTCGTGCTGGTGCTGGGCGGGTCGCGGTACCGGACGCTCGAGACCGAGATCTACCTGCGCACGGTCGAGCTGTTCGACCTGTCCGGGGCGGCGGCGTTGTCGTTGCTGCAGTTCGCCGCCGTGCTGGCGGTGCTGGGGCTCGGCGCGCTGGCCCGGCGCCGGCGGGAGACCGCGCTGGCGTTGCGGGACAGGGAAGAGCTGGCGCGACCGCCGTCCGGTGGCGAGTGGTACGTGGTCCTCGCCGCGTTCGCCGTCGTGGTGGCGTTGCTGACCCCGGTCGTCGGACTGGTGACTCGCTCACTGTCCACAAGGGACGGCTGGAGCCTCGCCGGCTACGTGGCGCTGAACACCCGCGGCGACCGCGGCACGCTGGCGGTCACCGGCGTCGACGCCGCGGTCAACTCGCTGCGGACGGCGTTCGACGCGACCCTGGTGGCGTTGGTGGTCGGGGTGTTCTCGGCCGTCGTGCTGGTCGGGTTGCGGCGGTCGGGCGCCCGCTTCGCCGAGGTGCTGGACACCGCGTTGATGCTGCCGCTCGGCGTGTCCGCGGTGACGGTCGGCTTCGGGTACCTGATCACGATGGACGCGCTGCCGGGGGACTTCCGGACGTCGCCGATGCTGGTGCCGCTGGCACAGGCGCTGGTGGTGACACCGTTGATCGTGCGGATGGTGCTGCCTGTGCTGAGGGCCGTCGACGAACGGCTGCGGCAGGCGGCGGCGACGCTGGGCGCCTCACCGCTGCGGGTGTGGCGCGAGGTGGACCTCCCGCTGGTCGGGCGGTCCCTGGTGGCGGCGGCCGGGTTCGGGTACGTCGTGGCGCTGGGGGAGTTCGGGGCCACGAGCTTCCTGGCCAGGCCGGACGCGCCGACGTTGCCGGTGGTGATCGCGCGGCTGATGTCGCGGCCGGGGGAGTTGAACAGCCAGATGGCCTACGCGGCGTGCGCGCTGCTGATGGTCGTGACGGTCGGGTGCGTGCTGCTGATCGAGCGGTTGCGCGTGCCGAGCAGCGGGGAGTTCTGATGGCGCTGGAACTGGACTCGATCACCGTCCGCTATGGACGGACGCCCGCGGTGTCGGACGTGTCGCTGTCGGTGGCGGACGGCGAGGTCGTGGCGCTGCTCGGGCCGTCGGGCTGCGGCAAGTCGACGTTGCTGCGCACGGTGGCCGGGCTGGAGAAGCCCACCTCGGGGTCCGTCTCCTGGGACACCGCCGACCTGGCCGGCGTCCCGGTGCACCGGCGCGGGTTCGGTCTCGTCTTCCAGGACGGGCAGCTGTTCCCGCACCGGACGGTCGCCGGGAACGTGGCGTTCGGCCTGCGGATGAAGAAGGTCGAGCGCGAGGCGCGGGACAAGCGCGTGCTGTCGTTGCTGGAACTGGTCGGGCTCGAAGGCTATGCCGATCGCCGGGTGACGCAGCTGTCCGGCGGCGAGCAGCAACGGGTGGCACTGGCGCGGGCCCTGGCTCCGTCGCCTCGGCTTTTGCTGCTGGACGAGCCGCTGTCGGCGCTGGACAGGGCGCTGCGCGAACAGCTCGCGGTCGACCTGGCGCGGTTGCTGCGCGAGGCCGCGACGACGGCCCTCGTCGTGACGCACGACCACGACGAGGCCTTCACACTGGCCGACCGGGTGGCGATCATGTCGCGCGGCCGGATCGTCCAGGTCGGCCCGCCGGCCGAGGTGTGGTCGTCGCCGGTCGACGTGGAGACCGCGAAGTTCCTGGGCTGCAACAAGTTCGTGCCCGGCTCGTTCGTGGGCCTGGACGTGGAACGGGTCGGGCTGCGGGCCACGGCGCTGCGGGTCGACTCCGACGGGCTGATCGAGGGCACGGTGGTGGAGCGGGTCCACCGGCGCGACCACGTGCGGCTGCTCGTCGCGATCGACGGCGAGGAGTACGAGGCCGTGGGCCCGATGTCCGAGGTCGGGGACCGGGTCCGGCTCGAAATTGACTTGGACGGGGTCGCCCGCATCGGTTAGCTGTGGGTCCTATGGGATCTCTCGAAGGACGGGTCGCGCTCGTCACGGGCGTGAGCAGGCGGCAGGGCATCGGGTACGCGATCGCATCCCGGCTTCGTGGGCTGGGCGCCGATCTGTTCGTGCAGCACCACGTCGCGCACGACGCCGCACAACCGTGGGGCGCCGACGCCGTGGACGAGGTGCTCGCGGACGTCGGCGCTGTGGGGCTGGGCGTGGATCTCGCTCGCCCCGAGGCACCGGACGAGTTGATGGCCGCGGCCGTTGAGGCTTGCGGTCGCGTCGACGTGCTGGTGTGCAATCACGCGCGGTCCGGCGGTGACGGTCCGCTGGGCTCGCTGGACGCCGCGATGCTCGACGAGCACTACGCGGTGAACACGCGGTCGTCGATCCTGCTGGCGCAAGCGTTTGCCCGCCAGTGGAACGGCTCTGACGGCGGACGGATCGTGTTCATGACGTCCGGGCAGAACCTCGGGCCGATGCCGGGTGAGATCGCGTACGCGGCGTCGAAGGGCGCGCTGGCGGCGATCGTGGCGACGCTGTCGCACGAACTGGCGGACCGGGGCATCACCGTCAACGCGGTGAACCCCGGTCCGACCGACACCGGCTGGGCCGGGCCCGAACTCGAGGAGTTCGTGAACGAGCGGATGCCGTCGAAGCGCTGGGGTCAGCCGGACGACGCCGCCCGGCTGATCTCCTGGCTGTGCACCGACGACGCCGCGTGGATCACCGGTCAGGTGATCAACAGCGAAGGCGGCTTCCGGCGTTAGCTGTCCTTCGTGACCAGGCGGATGGCCGCCAGGCCCGTGCCGATCAGCAGGTAGCACCCGGCGAGCAGTGTGCTGTCGCCGATCTGCTCCCACGGGATCGGGTCGCGCATCACGTCGATCAGCCCCGGAAAGCCCGTCGTGATCAGGAACGGGTGCAGCCAGTCCAGTGACGTGAACTGCCCCAGCACCTGGAACACGATGATCGTCGTCATCGTCGCCGCCTGCACCACGAGCGGGTGCTCGGTGGTCGACGAGACGGCGAGGGCGACCGCGCCGATCGCCACCATCTGGAACGTCACCAGCAGGATGAACAAACCGATGCGCACCAGGCCCTCTGCGGTCGAGAGCGTGGTGCCGGACAGCGTCATCATGCCGTCGTTGCCGAGGAACGCCGTGCCCGAGATGATGCCGACGACCGCCATCAGCGTGACGGCGAACAGCGACATCGCGGTGAGGCCGAAGAGCTTCACGAACAGCAGCCGCACGCGCGACACCGGTGCGACCAGCAGGCCGCGCAACGTGCCGTGCTGGGCCTCGCCCGCGAGGCCGTCCGCCGCCCAGATCGACGCCACCAGCGGCAGCAGCAGGTTGAGCGACAGGAACAGCGTGAAGATCGGCACGACCATGCCGTTGCCCTGCAGGATCGCGCCGAGACCCGGAGGACCGCCGCCGCCCTCGCCCTCGTCGCTCGCGGTCCAGATGCCGAAGCTGATGATGATCGGGACGAGGACCAGGCCGAACAACCCGATGAGGGTCCGCGGCCTGCGCAGCATCCAGCGCACCTCGGAACCGAACTGCCGCGTGATCATCGCCGTCCCCCGTCCAGGGTGTCCACAGCGGACATCCCGCGCTCGGCCTCCTCGGCCTCGGTGAGCCGTGCGAACAGCTCCTCCAGACCGGTCTTCCAGCGCGTCGCCTCGAAGACGCGGGCACCGCCCTGCACCAGGGTCTCGATCACCTGCGGCGCGCTCGTCCCGGCGAGCTCGACCCGGAGGCCGTCGCCGAGCGGGCGGGCGGAGATCTTGGCCTGCCGCAACGCGCTCAGCGCCGTCTCGACGTCCGGGGTGATCACCTGCAGCGCCGAGCCGCCCGCCTGCAGCAGCTCGGTCAGTTCTCCCTGCGCCACCACGGTGCCGCGGTGCAGCACCGCGACGTGCGTGCAGGTGGCCTCGACCTCGCTCAGCAGGTGGCTGGAGACCAGGACGGTGCTGCCGGCCGCGTGCAGTTCCGCGATGATCTTGCGGATCTCCCGCGTACCGGCCGGGTCGAGGCCGTTGGTCGGTTCGTCGAGCACGACGAGCTTGCGCGGCACGAGCAACGCCGCGGCCAGGCCGAGACGTTGCTTCATGCCGAGCGAGTACCCCCGGTACCTGCGGTGGGCCGCCTGGGCGAGCCCGACGCGTTCGATGGCGTCCTCGACTGCCTGCTTGATCTCCTTGCGAGGCAGCAGCGGCTCGAACGCGGCACACCTGACGAGGTTCTCCCGTCCGCTGAGGAACGGGTGGAACCCCGGACCCTCGACCAGCGCGCCCACGTGCGGCAGCGCCTGCTCGGCTCCCTCTGGCAGCGGCCTTCCGAGCAGTTCGATCTCCCCCTGCGTGGGGCGGACCAACCCGAGCAGCATCCGGATCGTGGTCGTCTTGCCGGACCCGTTGGGCCCGAGCATGCCGAGCACGGCACCTTCCGGCAGCTCGAGGTCGACGCGGTCCACGGCGACCGTGCTCCCGTACTCCTTGCGCAGACCCTTGGTCCGCGCGGCGACAGCGGTCTTGCTGGGCGCTGTCACCGGCGCGCTGGTCGAGGTGGTCACTTCACCTGTCCGATCGTGTCGAACAGGACCTGCTCGGGCACGGCGCCCGCGACGACACGGCCGTCGTCCGCGATCAGGATCGTGGCGACCTTCGTGTTGAAGACCTGGCCGCTACCCCAGTTGCCGCTGACCTTCTTGGTGAACTTGTCGACCAGGCCCTGCGCCTCGGCGGGAACCTGGGTCATGGCCTCGGCCGGAATGCGTGCGCCGACGACCGTGTCCCAGCCCGTGCCGAAGATCTGCGGGTCCTTGCCCTGCAACGCCTGCTCGACACCGAGCTCCGGCCTGCGGTCGCGGCCCTTCTCCTCCTTGGCCTCCGGCGTGGTGACCTTGGCCTGGGCCGGCGGCGTGAACTCGAAGAGCTTCGGGTCCTGCGCGCCGACGTTGATCTCCTTGAAGCCGACCGTGCCCGCGGGCTCGCTCGCGCCGTTGGTCAGCACGGCCACGCGCAACGGCATCTTCAGCTCGGCGTCGACCGCGATCCGCACCTCGCGGATCAGGGTCTTCTCGCTGGCCTTGGGGGTCAGCACGAGCTCGTAGGCGGCACGGTTCGCGACTCGCGCGGTGCCGTCGACGGTGATGTCGCTGAACTCCTTGGTCAGGCCGACGACCTGCTTGGCCGCGGCGGCCGGGTCGACCGACTGGGCCTTCTGCTCGTCGGGCTTCGGCTGGTCCGCCTTGTGCTCGGCCTTGGTGACCTCGTTGTCCGCGGAGTTCCAAGACCAGGTGGTCTTGCCGTCGTTGACGATGGTCTGCTCGGACTGGCCGTTCGGCAGGGCGGCGCGGAACTTGCCGTTGCCGTCCGTCCAGATCCGCGCGCTGTGCTTGCCGTCGGCGAGCTGCGGGATCTCGGCGAGCGACGGCAGGCCGAGCTTGTTGTCGACCTCCACCGTTCCGCCGAAAGCACCCGGCTTGCTCGTCAGCACCTGGTGCACGAGTGACTCCGCGGACACGTCCGGGAGTGATGGCGGCTGGCCCGCACCCGCTGGCATGGCGGCAAGGCTGAGCCCTGCCACGCCGGTGATCACACCGGCCGCCGCAGCGGCCAGGGTCACCTTTCGCTTGTTCATCAGTGGTCCCCTCCTCCAAGGGCTTGTACCCATAGCTTGGTGGTGGGTTGCTGAGATGGTGCTGAGACTACTCCCACCTGCGGTTTTGTGCCTGAGCGATGACGGTTTCTGAGAGACGGCTGAGATCTTGCGCGCAGCTGAGAGCCGAGCGCGTCATGCTGTGACCCGTGAAGCCTCGAGTGCTGGTCGTGGACGACGAAGTCGGCGTGCGCCGGGCGTTGGAGCGCGGACTTTCCGCTGAGGGCATGGAGGTCGTCACCGCGTCCGACGGGCCCACGGCGCTGCGGGTGGCGCTGACGGGGGCCTTCGACGTGGTGCTGCTCGACATCATGCTGCCCGGGCTGTCGGGGTACCGCGTGCTGCAACGCATGCGGGCCGACGGGGTGCGGACGCCCGTGCTGATGGTGTCCGCGAAGGACGGCGAGGTCGACCAGGCGGACGGGCTGGACCTCGGCGCCGACGGGTACCTGGTCAAGCCGTTCAGCTTCGTCGTGCTGGTGGCCCAGGTCAGGGCGTTGCTGCGGCGCGGTGGCGGGGCGCGCCGGAAGCTGACGCTCGGGCACCTGGTCATCGACCGCGGGCTGCGCGAGGTCAGCTGGGCCGGGCAGGACGTGTCGCTGTCGCCGCGCGAGTACGCGGTGCTCGACGTGCTGGCGTCCCGGGCGGGGTCCGTGGTGACCAAGGACGAGCTGCTGCGGACCGTCTGGGGAGACGAGCAGGCCGCCACCCGCAACGCCGTCGAGGTCTACGTGGGATACCTCCGGCGCAAGCTGGACGCCGTGGGGGCCGGTGAGGTCGTGCGGACCATCCGCGGGCACGGGTACATCGCGTCCACGCCGGACCTGGACAACGCGCTGGGCAACAGGTGAGCCCTGGCTGGTGGCTGCGGCGCTCGCTGCGCTTCCGCATCACCGTCGTGGCCACCGGGGTCGCGTTGCTGTGCCTGCTGGCCTTCACGGGCCTGGCGCCCTCGCTGATCGGGCTGATCCAGATCACCGCGGTCGACCAGGAGCTGGAGAAGTCGCCGCCTCGGGTGCTGGACGTGGCGGGCGTGCCGGTGGACGGCAAGCCGCCGCTCCCGCTGACCGCGCAGGACATCCGGGCCCTGCGGTCCGGGGAGCCCGTGCTGCGGCTGGAGGGGGAGTCCGCGCTGCGGTTCCGGGGGCAGGTGGTGTTCTCCGGGGACGGGACGCCCCGGCTGGAGGTCTACGCGAGCACGTTGCTCGGGTACGGGAAGGCCAACACGCTCGGCTCGCGCTGGCTGGCCGTCGCGGCGGTGCTGGTGGCCGGGCTGGTGGGGATCGCGACCTGGTTGTCGGTGCGCTCGTCGTTGCGGCCGGTCGAACGGATGCGGGTCGCGGCGGGGGAGCTGCCGCACGGCGAACGCCTGCCGGTGCCGCCGTCGCGTGACGAGCTGCAGGCGCTGGCCGAGGCGTTGAACGCGTTGCTGGCCCGGCGCGACGAGGCCTCGGACCGGTTGCGGCGGTTCACCGGGGACGCGGCGCACGAGCTGAGGTCGCCGGTCGCGTCCGTGCGGGCGCAGGCCGAGGTCGCGGTGGCGCACCCGGACCCCGACTTCTCCATCGAGGTGCTGGAGTCGGTGGTCGAGGAGTCGATCCGGCTCAGCGCCCTGGTGGAGTCGTTGCTGATTCTGGCCCGCGCGGACACGGCGGCACCACCGCGCGCCGAGGCCGTGGACCTGGTGCTGGAGGCCGAGGCGGCGATCTCCCGGCTGGACACGGAGCTGCTGGTGCGGCTGACCGCCCCGCCGTCGGCGTGCCTGGTGTCGGCCAGGCGCTCCGAGGTCGAGCTGGTGCTGGACAACCTGCTGCGCAACGCCGCCCGGTACGCGTACTCGACGATCACGCTCACGCTGGTGCCGGTCGGGCGGGACGTGCGGCTGCTCGTGGACGACGACGGCCACGGCATCCCCGCCGAGCACCGCGCGAAGGTGTTCGACCGGTTCTACCGGGTGGAGGAGGACCGCGGCCGCCGGTCCGGGGGTTTCGGTCTCGGCCTCGCCCTGGTGTCGCACCTCGTGCAACGCAGGGGCGGGACGGTCCGTGCCGCGGAGTCACCTGCCGGTGGTGCGCGTTTGGAGATCCGCTGGCCGTCCTGGTAGCAAGCTCTGGTGCCTGAGTTGCGAGCGTCGGCGCTGGTCGACGCGCCCGTCCCCGTCGTCGCGGGTGCCCTGCTGGACACCTCGCTGATCGCGGGGTTCGGGGTGGGGGTCCCGGGCCCGCTGCTGTGCCTGGGAGACGTGCTCACCGGGCCGTTCGGGGTGCGGCTGACGGTCACGCGCGCCGACCTGTCCGGGGTGTCCGCGGCCGGTGACTTCCTGGAGCTGCACACGGATCTCGTGACGACCGGCGCCGGGACGATGGTGGTCGACCGGGTCTCGTGGACCTCGGTGCGCGGTGTCGTCGGCCGGTTCGCGGACGTCGCGGTCGGGCGCGGGATGGCGTTGCGGGTGCTGGAGAAGCGCTCGGCGTTGCTCGCCCGGCGGTGCGAGGAGCTGCGTGCGGCCAGGGTCGTGGTGGGCGCGGCGATCGTCCGGGGTGGACGGTTGCTGGCGCAGCAGCGTTCATTCCCGGAAAGTCATGCGGGGCAGTGGGAACTGCCCGGCGGGCGGGTCGAGCCGGGGGAGAAGCCCGCGGACGCGCTGGTGCGCGAGTGCGTGGAAGAGCTGGGCGTTCCCGTCGTCGTCGGCGAGCAGGTCGGGCCGGACGTGCCGTTGAAGAAGGACCTGGTGCTGCGGATCTTCGCCGCGGAGCTCGCCGGAGGTGAGCCGGAAGCGTTGGAGCACAACGCTGTCCGGTGGTTCACCGCCGGCGAGCTTCCCGGCCTGGACTGGCTGCCCGCCGATCGCGTGCTGGTGCCGGCCCTTCAGGATCTCCTCAACTGAGCCCGGACAGGCGCAGGGCCGCGTTCAGCCGGTGCTGGGCGCGCTCACGGGCCCGTTCCGCGCCGGACGCCCTGATCCGGTCCAGCTCGGCGGGGTCGGCGAGCAGCTCCAGCGTGCGGTCGCGCACGGGACGGAGCTCCTCGATCACCGCTTCAGCCACGACGTTCTTGAGGTCGGAGAACCTGCTCGTGTAGTCCTCGGGCTCCTTGCCGGTGCAGGAGGCGAGGACCTCGGTCAGGTTCGCGATGCCCTCGGTGGACGACACGGCCCTGCGGACCTTGCGCCGCACGAGGTCCGGGTCGTCGAGCACGAAGACGACGCCCGCGGAGTTCTGCGCCGACTTGTCCATCTTGCGCGCCGGGTCGGAGAGGTCCTTGATGCGCGCCCCCACCTTCGGCACCACCGCGGTCGGCACGATGAACGCGTCGCCGTAGGCGTGGTTGAACCGCCGGGCGAGCGCACGGGCCAGTTCGACGTGCTGGAGCTGGTCCTCGCCGACCGGCACCTCCGCGGTGCCCTGCAGCAGGATGTCCGCGGCCATCAGCACCGGATAGGTCAGCAGGCTCAGCCGCACCGACTCGCGGCCGAGCGACTTCTCCTTGAACTGGATCATCCGCGCGGCCTCGCCGTAGGTGCAGGTGCACTCCAGCACCCAGTTCAGCGCTCCCAGCTCGCGGATCAGATCGCTCTGCACGCACACGCTGGCAGGGGCGATGCCGGACGCGATGAGCACCGCGAGCTGCTCCCGCGTCATGGATCGCAGCCGTTGCGGGTTGTGCGACGACGTCATCGCGTGCAGGTCGCTGATGAAGTACACGTCGTCGTCGGTGCCCTCACGGGCCCACGTGCGCAGCGCGCCGAGGTAGTTGCCCAGGTGCACCTGGCCGGAGGGCGTGATGGCGGAGAGCCGGATCATGATGAGTGGTCCTTTCGTGAAGGACCGCCTCGGACGACACGCACGAAAAAGCCGCCCGTCCGGGCGGCCTGTGCACGCGTCAGTGGTGGTGTCTGCGCGCAGCTACTCCGGCCGCCTGAAAGCGGCCCACCAGAAGGCGTTCGTCGTGCGCACGATGGTGAGTATAGGTCTACCGTCAACGCATGTTCATCGTGCTGCTGAAGTACGCCGCGCCACTGGAACAGATCGACTACGCCCTCCCCGACCACCGGAACTGGGTCGAGGAGCAGTACGAGCGAGGTCTCTTCCTCGCTTCGGGGCGTCAGGTGCCGAGGACGGGCGGCGTGATCATCACGCGGCCCATGCCCCGGGGCAAGCTCGAGGCGCTGCTCGCCACGGACCCGTGGGCCGAGCAGAAGCTGGTGAAGTACGAGATCTGCGAGTTCGAGGCGACGCGAACGGCGCCCGAACTCCTGAAGCTGAACGAGGCCGTGCTGCAGTCCTAGGGCTCCGGTGAGGCCGGCCACTCGATCGCCGCGCTGGGCGACCGGGGTGGCACCGTGCGCCTCGGACCCGGCGATCGTGTTGTTGGGGTGAGCTTCGACACCTGTGCGCGGGCCGCCCGGCGGTCGAGCGACGCTGGAGAAGACCTGCCGCCGTACCCGCGCACGACGGCCCTCCGGAGGGCCTCAGACGGCCTTCTTCAGAGCCTTCTTGGCCGCCTTCTCAGCCTTCTTCGCGGCCTTCTTCCTGGCCTTGTCACGCTCCTTGAGCAGGAACGGAACCGGGCAGCGCTTGCACTGGGGCTTCGACCGGCAGCACTTCTTCTTGAGCTTCTTGCCCACTGGTTGAACTCCACTCCGCCACGTATCGCTAGAGTAGGTGAGGCTCAGTTCACTGGCACTCTTGTGTGGTAATGGCGACGCAGCCGGTAGTATCAGTAGTGGCCCTGCGCATCGAAGTGTCCGGCGCGAGCCCCTCCAACGCCTTCGAAGCTCTAGGAGTTCTGCGTGCCCACGGCCACCGCGTCTGTCCTTCAGACGCGAACTGACCTGCGAAATGTCGCGATCGTCGCGCACGTCGACCACGGTAAGACCACCTTGGTCGATGCAATGTTGCGCCAGTCTGGCGCCTTCTCCGCGCGTGCCGAGCTCGTCGACCGGGTCATGGACTCGGGCGAGCTCGAGCGGGAGAAGGGCATCACGATCCTCGCCAAGAACACGGCTGTGCGCAGGCACACGCCGGACGGCGACGTGATCATCAACGTGGTCGACACCCCCGGCCACGCCGACTTCGGCGGCGAGGTCGAGCGTGCGCTGTCGATGGTCGACGGCGTCGTCCTGCTGGTCGACGCGTCCGAGGGCCCGCTGCCCCAGACGCGCTTCGTGCTGCGCAAGACGCTCGCGGCCGGCCTGCCGGTGATCCTGCTGGTCAACAAGGTCGACCGCCCCGACGCCCGGATCTCCGAGGTCGTCGAGGAAGCCCACGACCTGCTGCTCGACCTCGCGACCGAGGTAGGTGCCGACGAGTCCGTGCTGGACCTGCCGGTCGTCTTCGCCTCGGCACGCGCCGGTCGCGCGTCGCTGAACCAGCCCGAGGACGGCGGCCAGCCGGACGAGGAGAACCTGGACGTCCTGTTCCAGGTGCTGCTCGACCACATCCCCGCTCCTCACGTCGACGTCGACGGCCCGCTGCAGGCGCTCGTCACGAACCTCGACGCCTCGACGTTCCTCGGTCGTATCGCGCTGTGCCGCATCCACCGGGGCACGATGCGCAAGGGCGAGACCGTCGCCTGGTGCCGCGAGGACGGCGAGCCCGTCAAGGTCCGCATCACCGAGCTCCTCATCGCCGAGGCGCTGGACCGCGTCCCGGCCGAGTTCGCCCGTGCGGGTGACCTGGTCGCCATCGCCGGCATCTCGGACATCACCATCGGTGACACGCTGGCCGACGCCGAGACCCCCGAGGCGCTGCCCCGGATCACGGTCGACCAGCCGGCCATCTCGATGACCGTCGGTGTGAACACCTCGCCCCTGGCGGGTCGCAACGGCGGCACCAAGCTCACCGCCCGCGTGCTCAAGGCGCGTCTCGACGCCGAGCTCGTCGGCAACGTGTCCGTGAAGGTGCTCCCGACCGAGCGCCCGGACACCTGGGAGGTGCAGGGCCGAGGCGAGCTGGCGCTGGCCATCCTGGTCGAGCAGATGCGCCGCGAGGGCTTCGAGCTGACCGTGGGCAAGCCCCAGGTCGTCACGCACACCGTCGACGGCAAGGTCCACGAGCCGTTCGAGCGCCTGTCCGTCGACTGCCCCGAGGAGCATCTCGGCGCCGTCACGCAGCTGCTGGCGAACCGCAAGGGCCGCATGGAGAACATGTCGGGCCACGGCACCGGCCGCATCAAGCTCGACTACGTGGTCCCGTCACGAGGCCTCATCGGCTTCCGCACGGAGTTCCTCACCGAGACCCGCGGCACCGGCATCGCCAACGCCGTCTCCGAGGGCTACGCCCCGTGGGCGGGCGAGATCCGCACCCGCCACAACGGCTCCCTGGTCGCCGACCGCACCGGCTCCATCACCGCCTACGCGATGATCCAGCTGGCCGACCGCGGCACGTTCTTCGTGGAGCCGGGCGCCGACGCCTACGAGGGCATGGTCGTGGGCGAGAACCCGCGCGCCGAGGACCTCGACGTCAACATCACCCGCGAGAAGAAGCTCACGAACATGCGCTCCTCCACGGCAGACGTGATGGAGACCCTGGCCCGCCCCCGCAAGCTCTCGCTGGAGGAAGCGCTGGAGTTCTGCGCCTCCGACGAGTGCGTGGAGGTGGCCCCGGAGGTCATCCGCGTCCGCAAGGTGACCCTGGACGCGAACCTGCGAGGCCGCGAGCGCTCGCGCCTCAAGGCACGCGGCTGACACCAGCACGCAAGCACGCCTGACAAGGGCGGCCAGGCCACCGGCCCGGCCGCCCTTCGTCGTGTCCGGGGCCTGGCAGGGGGCAGACCGGGCGCGATGGAGGGGTGATCTGGGCCGAGCCGCGCTTGAGGAGCCGAGCGACTGGCGGGCGAGGTCGAGGTCGAGGCCGCGCGGATGACGAAAGCGGCAGAAGGACCGGGGCCGGGTAGCGGAGATGGCAGGAATGCCTCGGGTGGGGCGTGAGCCAGAGACGGCGCCGATGGCGGGAGCAGCTGGAAGGCGATCGGGGCCGGTCTGGAGGGCGGAAGCGGCAGCTGGCGGGGGTCGATTGGATGGCGGGATGCGGCCGATGCGGGGGTGGGTTGGTGTGACCAGAGGCGAGGTCTGAGAGCGAGGCGCTGTGGAACTCAAACCGCGCAGCAAGGGCAACGCCGAAGGCAAGCCACCCTGCCGCCCGACGCAACAGCGAAGCCGAGGCGTCCCTCCCTGCGTGCAGAGCAACGGCGAAGCCGAGCCGCCGTGCCGCCAATCGCGATGGCGAAGCCGAGGCGTGTGAACTGCTTCGGGCTGGTGAAGCGGTGGTGACCCACGCACTGTGCGATTGGGGCTTTACCTTGAGTGGGCGGGATGCTCCCCTCATGGGCACGGCCGGGCGCTTTTTGCCCGGCCTTTTCCGGCCGTTTAAGCATCCCGCCAGAGGCTCAAGGTCAAGCCCCAATCGCTATCGACGCGCAGCGGCGATGACCCGCACCGGCCCGGTCCTGCCTGAGCAACCACCCACGCAAGGCGACCGCCCGCACGGCAGGCGACCACCCCGCTGGAACGCGACAAGCCCACGCAAGCCGACCTGCGCACTGCCAACCCACCCGCTCAAGCAAGGTGACCGCTCGCACGGCAGGTGAGCACTCCGCTGGAACCGGCGCCAGCCAGCGCAAGCCGACCCGTTCGGTATCTGGCCCGCCACCTGCCAGGCCAGCCCGCAGTCCAGGCCCAGCCCGTTGCTCAGGCTCAGCCCGACACCCAGGCCCAACCCCAGCCCGGCAACACCAACCCACCCCGGCCCCGCCACCCAGTCCCAGCCCAGCCCGTCGCCCAGCCCGGCACTGCCAACCCGGCCCCGGCAGGCGCCACCCAGTCCCAGCCCAGCACCAACCGAGCCCAACACCGCCCCACACCAGCCGAACCACACGACCAGGTGAGCCGTACTACTAACCGAACGAGCAACCCGCCCCAACCACCGCACGTCCCTCAAGTGGCGCGGGTGACAAAACCTGGGTTGCCCGAACGCCACCACCAACCTTCTGGCAATGTGAGGACCATGAGGCGACTCGGGGGAGTGCTTGCTGCTGCCGTCCTGTGCGGCACAGCTGCGGCGTGCACGAACGCGCCGCCTCCGCCCCTGGTCCCGAAGTCCGAGGCACCTGTCATCACCACCACGGGGCCCAAGGTCACGGAGATCGTGGTGGGCGTGGACGACGTGGCCGGCGGTTACAACCCGCACGCCCTCGCCGCGCAGAGTCCCATCACGACCGCGTTGAGTTCGCTGCTGCTGCCGAGTCCGTTCAGGCCGGGAAATGACGGCGCGCCGCAGCTCGACCGGAACCTGATGGTGAGCGCGAAGGTCACCAAGGCCGAGCCGTTCACGGTCACCTACACGATTCGCAAGGACGCCAGCTGGTCGGACAGCGCTCCGATCGCCGCCGAGGACTTCTACTACCTGTGGCAGCGTATGCGGGCCGAGCCCGGTGTTGTGGATCCGGCGGGTTACCGGCTTGTCAACAACGTCAGTTCCCGTGAGGGCGGCAAGGTCGTCGAGGTCGTCTTCGGCAAGCCGTTCCCCGGGTGGCGGAGCCTCTTCTCGAACCTGTTGCCCGCGCACCTGCTCAAGGACGCGCCCGGTACGTGGTCGAACGTGCTCGCCACCGGGTTCCCGGCCACGGCAGGGCCTTTCCAGGTGCGCAGCCTCGACGAGCCGCGTGGCGAGGTCGTGCTCGAACGCAGCGACCGGTACTGGGAAACGCCGACGACGCTCGACCGGGTCGTCATCCGCAGGGCCACGCACAGCGCGATGGCCGAGTCACTGTCCAAAGGCGACAACCAGGCCGCGCTCCTGCGTGCGGACGCCGCGGATGTGAACCTGCTCAAGGGGATCGAGAAGCTCACGACGAAGCCGGTGCCGCGCAACGAGGTCGTGCAGGTGTTGCTGCGGCCGGCGAGTGAGCGGCTGGCGGACGTCAAGACGCGCAAGGCGGTCGTGGCCGCGCTCGACCGCGAGGCGCTCATCGCCTCCGGGACGCAGAGCGGGCCCAGTGCCTCGTTCCGGGCCGACTCGTACGTGGTGCCGCCCAGCCGTGCCGGGTACGTGAGGACGATCAACGGGAACACGCTGGACGCGGCGGCGAGCGAGCAGTTGCTGACCGAGGCCGGCTACTCGAAGGCCGGCACCGAGTGGCAGAAGGCGGGCAAGGCGCTCAAGCTCCGCATCGCCGCGCCCGAGAAGTCCGAGCCGTACGTCTCCATCGCGAACCGGATCAAGGTCCAGCTGAAGGAACGCGGGATCGACTCCGAGGTCGTCACGCCGAGTGCCGAGGACCTCTTCAGCACGCAGCTCACCGAGAAGGACGTCGACATCGCTGTCGTGCCGCGCGTCGACGCGGGGGACACGGCGGCGGCGCTCGCGAGTGAGTTCGGGTGTGCCGGGAACGTTCCGGACGGGGCGACGCCCAGCCCGCAGAACGCCGCCGGCTTCTGCGACCCGGCGATCCAGGCGGACGTCGAGGCCGCCCTCAACGGCAAGGTCCTCGTGTCCGACGTGCTGGCGAGGGTCGAGCCGTTGATCGCCGCCCAGGCCGTGTCGGTGCCGTTGTTCCAAGTAGTCGACCTACTTGGTGTGCTTCCGACGGTTTCGGGTGTCGACACCGGGGCACCCCTGGCGGGCGTGCTCAGCGGTGCACCCGAATGGCGGCGCCTCGACAAGTAGTCGAGGGGTCGAAATTGCGTTGCGCGCGCACTTTTCGCGTTGCTACGTTCGGCCGTTCTCGTTGACAGAATTCCGTGCGCCCGGTCAACGAACGCATTCGCCCGGTAATCGGGCCATTGCGGCCTGCTACAACCTGTTTCCATTGGGTCACGATCCCCCTCCCAGGTAGTGACCGCCGCCTCAACGGGTTCTTACCGTGCTGCCCACGATGTGCCGGTTCGGGGCGCGTATGGCACATCACGGTTATGGGCGTGCTGGCCGACCAGGCCACAGCCGCCCAGTGCTAGGAGGGCACGTGTCGATGAGGAGAACCAAAGCACTTCCGGCGATCGCGCTGGTCGCCAGCGCGTCTCTCGTGCTGGGTGCCTGCGGTGGTGGCGGTGGTGGGAGCAGCGACGCGAACGGTGGCGACGCCACCGTGGCGGAGATGGCCGTCGCACGCGGCGAGTCCGCGGACGGCTACACCGCGCCGGAGACGAAGCAGAGCGACCAGATCGTGGTGTCGACGGACAAGGCGTTCACCGCGTACAACAACGCGACCGAGGACGCCAACCAGTCCTACAACACGTTCGCCCTGGTTCTCACACAGCCGGGTGCGCACATCCTGAACGGCAACAACAAGTACAGCGTCAACAAGGACGTGATGGAGAGCGTCGAGGTCACCTCGAAGTCTCCGCAGGTCGTGACGTGGAAGCTGAAGAAGGGCGTCAGCTGGTCCGACGGCGAAGCCTGGGACTGCGACGACTTCTACATGGCGTGGTTCACCCAGAGCAACTCGTCCAAGAAGGCCGACGGCAGCAAGTACTTCAAGCCGGCCGGCAGCACCGGGTACGACCTGATGACCGGTGAGTGCAAGGACGACCAGACGTTCGTCGGCTCGTTCGCCGACCCGTACCCGGACTACATCGGCCTGTTCAACAACGACGTTCTCCCCGCGCACATCCTGGAGAAGAACGCCGGCGTCGCCGACATCACGAAGCTGAACAAGGACAGCGCGGCCGCTGACATCCAGAAGGCCGCCGACTTCTGGAACGAGAAGTGGAACGGCTTCACCGCGGCGCTCATGCCGGGTGCGGGCCCCTACGTCCTGACGGCCTTCGAGCCGAACCAGTCGGTGACGCTGGAGCGCAACCCCAAGTGGGTCGGCAAGCCCGGTGGCCCGTCCAAGATCGTCCTCAAGGCGGTCCCGGACCCCGTCGCGCAGGCGCAGGCGCTGGAGAACGGCGAGGTCGCCGTCAACTCCATGGCCCAGCCCGACGCGAACGCGGCGACGAAGCTGAAGGGCCTCAGCGCCCAGGGCATCACGTTCGGCGCGGGCCCCGGCCTGTCGTTCGAGCACTTCGACATCCAGATGAAGCACCCGGTGCTCTCGAAGGAAGAGATCCGCAAGGCGTTCTTCATGTGCGTCAAGCGCCAGGACATCATCGACAAGCTGATCTCCGAGGTGCAGGCCGACGCGAAGCCGCTCGGCAGCCTGATCTTCTTCCCGAAGGACGAGGGCTACAAGGACCTCTACGCCGAGAAGGCCAAGGGCGACGCGGTCGCGTCGAAGAAGATCCTCAGTGACGCGGGCTGGACGCAGGGTGCGGACGGCGTGTTCGCGAAGGACGGCGTGCGCGCCTCCTTCCGGATCAGCCACACCGACATCCCGCGGCGCAAGCAGACTGTCGAGCTGGTCCAGGGCCAGTGCAAGGAAGCCGGTATCGAGATCAAGGACGACACCGACCCCAACTTCCTCGACGAGCGCGTGAGCCAGGGTGACTACGACGTCGCGCTGTTCGCGTGGTCCGGTGGCCCGACCAAGAGCGACAAGAAGTCGATCTACGAGACGGGCGGTGGCCAGAACTGGCAGAACCTGACCGTCCCGGCCGCGGACGAGGCCTTCAAGTCGGCCGTGTCCCAGACGTCGATCGCGGACTCGCTCAAGTACTTCCAGAAGGCCGACGAGGAGATCGCGAACGCCTACGGTTCGCTCCCGCTCTTCCAGATGCCGAACATGTGGGCCTTCAAGGGGCTCGACCGCGTGTACTTCCAGAGCTACTACGGCGCGCTTTGGAACGCCAACGAGTGGCAGACCAAGTAAATCGTCTTAGCTGAAGTGCGCTACGCCTGACCGGGCGGGGCCGGACCACGAGTCCGGCCCCGCCCGAGCCGGGTTGCCCCCTAGGAGCTCGCCGTGATCCGCTACATCATCCGACGGCTGCTGATCTCCATACCCATCCTGCTGATCGGCAGCTTCGCCTGTTACGTCCTCGTCGCCACCGCCGGAAACCCCTTGGCGGAAATGCGATTCCGGCCCGGCGTCACCGAAGCCGACCTCAAGGCGGCCGAGGTGGCTCTCGGCTTGGACAAGCCGGTCTTCATCCGCTACTGGAACTGGCTCGCCGACTTCCTGTCCGGCGACTGGGGTCAGAGCATCGCCCTCGGTCAGGCCAAGACCGCTGTCTTCCCGGCCGTCACCGACGCGCTGTGGACCACCGGACGCCTCGTCATCGGCGCCGAGCTCCTCGCTCTCACCCTGGGTGTCTCGGTCGGCGTGCTCGCCGCCGTGCGCCAGTACTCGATCTTCGACTACCTCGCCACCAGCACCGCGTTCCTCATGTTCTCGATGCCGATCTTCTGCGTCGCGGTCATCGTGAAGAACTACGGCATCCAGTTCAACAACGTCCTGGAGTCGATGGGGCTGGACCGCTGGCTCACCACCGCGGGCCCCCGGCCGGGTGGCTTCAGCGGCAGCTTCGGTGAGGTGATCTTCAAGTACACCGGCACGTTCCTGCTGCCGACGGTCGCGCTGATGCTGATCAGCTTCGCCGCCTACAGCCGGTTCGAACGCGCCTCCATGCTGGAGATCCTGCACTCGGACTTCGTGCGCACCGCGCGGGCGAAGGGCATCTCGCAGAGCCGTGTGATCTTCAGGCACGCGTTCCGCAACGCGCTCATCCCGGTGTCCACGCTGTTCTCGCTGAACTTCGGTGCCGTGCTGTCCGGCGCGATCATCACCGAGACCGTGTTCGGCTGGGCCGGCATGGGCACGCTGCTGGTCAACTCCGTGCGGCAGTTCGACCCGCCGATGCTGATGGGCTGGCTCGCCGTCACGGCGACCCTGATCGTGCTGTTCAACCTGATCGCCGACGTCGTGTACGGCATCCTCGACCCTAGGATTCGCCTTGGCTAACATCAACTTGGCGTCCGAGGGCGGCGTGGTGAACAGCGCTCCCGAGTCCAGTTCCCACGAGTTCGACGCCACCAAGACCCGCACGCAGGGCCAGCTCGTGATGCGGCGCTTCCTGCGCCACCGGCTCGCGATGGTGAGCCTCGGCGTCTTCGTCTTCCTCGTGCTGTTCGCGTTCGTCGGTCCCTTCATCTGGACCTTCGACTACGAGGACGTGACCAGCAAGTCCTACCAGCCGATGAGCGGCACCCACCCGCTCGGCACCACCCAGGTCGGCAAGGACATGCTCGCGCTGCTCATGCGCGGCACGGCCTACTCGCTGCAGATCGCGTTGATCGTGGCCGCGCTGGCGACCGCGATCGGCGTGACCTTCGGTGCCCTGGCGGGATATCTGCGCGGCTTCATCGACACGGTGCTGATGCGCCTCGTCGACCTGCTGCTGATCATCCCGCAGATCGCGGTCGCCGCGATCGTCGTCAAGGGCTTCTCCGGCAGCTGGTACGTCGTCGCGCTGGTGCTCGCCGCGTTCGCGTGGATGTCGATCGCCCGCATCACCCGCGGTGAGACGCTTTCGCTGGCACAGCGGGAGTTCATCGAAGCGGCACGGGCGTGTGGCGCCTCGACGCCGCGCATCATCTTCAAGCACCTCGTGCCGAACATGATCGGCAGCATCACGGTGAACGCCACGCTGGCGATCGCCGCCGCGGTGCTGACCGAGGCCGCGTTGTCGTTCCTGGGACTGGGCGTCCAGCCCCCGGACACCTCGCTCGGCGTCATCGTGCTCGAGAACTACGGGCAGTTCATGAACCGCCCGTGGCTGTTCTGGGGTCCGTTCATCGTGCTCGTGTCGCTCTCCCTGGCCGTCAACTTCATCGGTGACGGCCTGCGCGACGCGTTCGACCCGAGGCAGACGAAGGTGCGTGCCTGATGAGTGTTTCCGAACTGACGGAGGACTTCCTGCCCTCCAACACCACCGCGCCGCTGCTCTCGGTCAAGGACCTGTCGGTCACCTTCCCGACCGACGACGGCGACGTCCGTGCCGTGCGCAACGTCTCGTTCGACCTCAACCCCGGCGACGTGCTGGGCATCGTCGGCGAGTCGGGCTCCGGCAAGTCCGTGTCCTCCATGGCGATCATGGGCCTGCTGCCCAAGAACGCGGTCATCGAAGGCTCGATCCGCTACCGCGGCGAGGAGCTGAACGGTCGCACCTACAAGCAGATGCAACCGTTCCGCAGCAAGCACATCTCGATGATCTTCCAGGACCCGATGACGTCGCTGAACCCCGTCTACACCGTGGGGTGGCAGCTCGCCGAGACCTACCGCGCGCACCACGACGTCTCCAAGAAGGCGGCGTGGGCCAAGGCGGTCGAGGCGCTGGAACTGGTCGGCATCCCGCAGCCGGACAAGCGCGCGGCGCAGTACCCGCACGAGTTCTCCGGCGGCATGCGGCAGCGCGTGGTGATCGCGATGGCGATCATCAACGACCCCAGCGTGATCATCGCCGACGAGCCGACCACCGCGCTCGACGTGACGGTGCAGGCGCAGATCCTCGACACCATGCTGCGCCTGCAGGCCGAGACCGACGCGGCGATCGTCATGATCACGCACGACCTCGGCGTGGTCGCGGGCATGGTCAACCGCGTGCAGGTGATGTACGGCGGCACCGTGGTCGAGTCCGGCCCGGTCGACGACGTCTTCGAACGCCCGCGGATGCCCTACACGGTGGGACTTCTGGGTTCGGTCCCGAACCCGGCCAGCCTGGGCAAGCGACTCACCCCGATCAAGGGCGCGCCGCCGTCGCTGGTGAACCTGCCGAGCGGCTGCTCGTTCTCGCCGCGCTGCCCGCTCGTCACCGACGTGTGCCACGAGTGGGAACCGCTGCTGGAGGAGGCCGGCGCCGCGAACCACAAGACGCGGTGCCACCGCTGGGAGCACCTGGCGACGATCGAGACGCCGCAGAAGCTGTTCCTGCACGACGAGATCGGCACGGTGGAGAACCCGGCGGCGTTCGCCGCGGCCAACCCCGACGAGTCGCTCGAAGTGACCGCCGTGCACGGGTCTCTGCTCACGGATGAGGAGGCGAAGTGACCGCGCCACTGCTGGAGGTCACCGACCTCGTCAAGGAGTTCCCCGTGCGCGGCAAGGGGATCATCCCGCGCAACACCGGCACGGTGCAGGCCGTGTCCGGGGTGTCGTTCGCGCTGCAGCCCGGTGAGACGCTCGGCCTCGTCGGCGAGTCCGGCTGCGGCAAGTCCACGACCGGCCGCGCGATCCTGCAACTGCACAAGCCGACCTCGGGCTCGGTGAAGTTCGAGGGCCGCGAGCTGACGACCATGAGCACCAAGCAGTTGCGGCCGCTGCGCAAGGACATCCAGATCGTCTTCCAGGACCCGTACGCGTCGCTGAACCCCAAGTGGCAGGTCAACGACATCATCGCGGAACCCCTGGTGATCCACGGTGTCGAGGGCGGCGTGCAACGGCGGGTCAACGAGCTGATGGAGCTCGTGGGCCTGAACCCCGAGCACCGCAGCCGTTACGCGCACGAGTTCTCCGGCGGTCAGCGGCAGCGCATCGGCATCGCCCGTGCCCTGGCGCTGAACCCGAAGTTCCTGGTGCTGGACGAACCGGTGTCCGCTCTGGACGTCTCGGTGCAGGCCGGTGTCGTGAACCTGTTGGAGGAACTGCAGGAACGGCTGGGGCTCGCGTACCTGTTCGTCGCGCACGACCTCTCGGTGGTGCGGCACATCTCGGACCGGGTCGCGGTCATGTACCTCGGCAAGATCATCGAGATCGGCGAGCGCGAGGCCATCTACGGCAAGCCGATGCACCCGTACACGCAGGCGTTGCTGTCCGCGGTGCCGATGCCGGACCCGAAGGCGGAGCGCAAGCGCCAGCGGATCGTGCTGACCGGTGACGTTCCCTCGCCGGTCAACCCGCCGTCCGGGTGCCGGTTCCGCACGCGGTGCTGGAAGGCCCAGGACATCTGCGCCACCGAGGAACCGAAGCTGGAAAGGCGTGGTGGGCCAGAGGGAACGTTGTCCGCGTGCCACTTCGCTGAGGAACGAGTCGTGGTTTAAAGATCTTCCCGACCAAGTGCGACCGTTAGCAAAGGCCGCCTTCATCAACTGATGAGGGCGGCCTTTACTCTGTTTCAGTGACGCTGACTGCCCCACCACGGTTGCTCTTCGTGCACGCCCACCCGGACGACGAGAGTCTCTGGACCGGCGGCACCATCGCGCGCTACGCCTCGGCCGGCGCGCACGTCACCGTCGTCACCTGCACGCTGGGTGAAGAGGGCGAGATCATCCCGCCCGCGCTGGCGAACCTCGCCGCGGACGCCGCCGATCAGCTGGGTGGGTACCGGGTGGGTGAGCTGAGATCGGCCTGCGCCGCACTCGGTGTGACGGACCACAGGTTCCTCGGCGGCATCGGCCGGTGGCGCGACTCCGGCATGGTCGACGTGCCGTCCAACGCCAAGCCGCGCGCGTTCGTCCAGGGATCGCTCGACGACCAGACCGCCCAGCTGGTCGAGGTCCTGCGCGAGGTCAAGCCCCAGGTCGTCGTGAGCTACGACGCGTTCGGCGGCTACGGCCACCCCGACCACATCCGCGCGCACGAGATCACGGTCGCCGCGTGCGCCCAGGTCTCCGAGGTCGAGCGGGTCTTCTACGCCGTGACGTCCCGCGACGCCACGAACGCCGGTGTGGCCGCGCTGGAGAACGTCCCCGAGGCGTTCCGGCTGCCCGAGGCCGGCGAGCTCCCGGTGACGCCGGATGAAGAGATCACAACGGTTGTCGACGTGTCGGAGCACCTGACGGCCAAGCGCCGCGCTTTGCGTGCACACTCGACGCAGGTCAGTGTGTGGGACGGCGGGTACGCGTTGTCGAACGACATCGCGCAGCCGCTGGTCGGTGCCGAGTACTACGTGCTCGCCAAGGGCTCGCCGGAGGGTGCGGCCGCGGATCTGTTCGGAGGACTGGGTGACAGGTAGTGCGGTGACCACAATCGCCGCCGGGTTGTTCCGGCGCTCAGCAGGGCACCTCGCGGTACCACCCCCGCGCCCCCATGTGCCCGACATGAGGACGCGGGGGTGGGACCACGATGCACCCGTCTGACCACCGGAACAACGCGGCGACGGTTGGTGATCACCGCACTGGCTGGCGAGTCGTCTTCCTGCTGCTCCTGTGCGTCGAGGCAGCAGTGCTCGCCGTGCTCGAAACGATGTTCCTGCCCCTGCGCTTCGACGGCACGCTGCTGCCGGACCTGGGTGCCTGGCCGTTCCCGATCATGATCATCGTCGCCGGTGTCACGACGCCCCTGCTGGTGTCGTGGGCGGCCGGGCTGTCCCAGCGGGTCCTGACCGCCGCGCTGCCGCTGCTGGTCTGGTTCTTCACGCTGATGGTGTTCGGCTACCTGGAGCCCGGCTCCAACGCCAGCACTCCGGTCCTGCTGCTGCAGGACTGGCGCGGGCTGCTGATGCTCGCGGCCGGCGCGTTCCCCGGCGCGGTGGCCGTGGGTGCGGTGATGGCGCGCAACGCGGCGAACCGGCCGGGCCTCTACGAGCCCGCCGGGATCCAGTAGCGGTAGCGGTGGTGCTCGGTGCAGCCGAGTTCCTCGTACAGCCTGATCGCCGGGTCGTTGTGCTCGGCCACCTGCAGCGCGCACGTCGTGGCGCCCTGTGCCAGGCCCCAGCCCGCCACCTCGCCCATGAGGCGCCTCGCGAGGCCCTGACGGCGGTGTGACGGCCGCACGGCGAGCCGGGCGACGTGCAACACGTCCTCGACCACAGCGCCACGCACAGCCGCGATCACGGTGTCCCCGTCGGTGGTGCTCGCGAAGCAGACGCCGCTCCCGCTGCCCAGCACGTGCCGTTGCGCGGGCGACACCTCGGATCCGGCCGTGAGTTCCCACCATCCGGGAAGATCACGACTCTCGGCCACGCCGTCCGCGAACTTCTCCAGCGGGCCCGTCATCACCAGTGACTCGGCGCCGCCCGGATGATCCAGATCGACCCGCCAGCCGGCGGCCTCGATCGCGCGTTCCGGAGGTGAGCCGTTGACCACATGCGCCGTGGGTTTGATCCCGTGCTCGCGGGCGAACCCTTGCACGGCCCTCAACGCGTCCGGAATGGGCATCGCGGGGTCACCGCAGGTCAGCGTGCTGTTGGCGCGGCCGGTGAAGCCCGCTGCGGCACGCATCAACCAGTCTCCAAGCGGAACTTCTGCCAGGGCGGGCCATGCTCGCGCGCAGAGTGATTCCAGGTGATCCACGGTGTGCACGCGTCCATCCTGACTAGGTTGGGAAGAGATTCTTCAAGCAGGGGTTGTGACGTGGCACACCGTGCAGCTAAGGCAAGCCTGACCGGGTGATACTCGTACGTGCCGCGTACTCTCCGGCTTGCGCGGTGTGACCGATGAAGTTGGAGAGCGCAGTGACTTATGTGATCGCCCAGCCGTGCGTGGATCTGCTCGACAAGGCGTGCATCGAAGAGTGCCCCGTCGACTGCATCTACGAAGGCGACCGGATGCTCTACATCCACCCCGACGAGTGTGTGGACTGTGGCGCGTGCGAACCCGTGTGCCCGGTGGAAGCCATCTACTACGAGGACGACGTCCCCGACGAGTGGAAGGACTACACCAAGGCGAACGTCGACTTCTTCAACGAACTCGGCTCGCCCGGTGGCGCGTCGAAGGTCGGCAAGGTCAGCGCCGACCCGGAGTTCGTGAAGGTGCTCGCGCCGCAGGCTGAGGGGCATTGATCATCTCACGCAGGGGCCCGGCGCTGCCGGACTTCCCGTGGGACCAGCTGGCCGGCCATGCCGCCAAGGCGCGCAAGCACCCCGGCGGCGTGGTCGACCTGTCGGTCGGCACGCCTGTCGACCCGGTTCCCGCGGTGATCCAGTCCGCGCTGTCGTCGGTCTCCGACGTTCCCGGCTACCCGACCACCCACGGCACTCCTGAGCTGCGCGCGGCCTTCGTCGCCGCGGTGGAGCGCCGGTACGGGATCGTCGGCGTCCAGGCATCGGCGGTGCTGCCCACGATCGGCTCCAAGGAGCTCGTGGCGTGGCTGCCCACCCTGCTCGGCGTCGGGCCGGGTGACGTCGTGGCCGTGCCCGCCGTCGCGTACCCCACCTACGAGGTGGGCGCGCTGCTGGCGGGTGCGGAGGTCGTCCGCCTGGCCGACGGGGAGCTGCCGCCCGCCGGCACGAAGCTGGTGTGGCTCAACTCGCCGTCGAACCCGACGGGGCGCGTGCTGTCGGCCGGGCAGTTGCGGGACGCGGTCGCCGCCGCCCGCGCGGTCGGCGCCGTCGTGGCGTCCGACGAGTGCTACCTGGCGCTGCCGTGGGACTCCTCACCGGTGTCGGTGCTGCATCCGTCCGTTGTGGACTCGTTCGACGGGGTGCTCGCCGTGCACTCGCTGTCGAAGTCGTCGTCGCTCGCGGGCTACCGGGCCGGGTTCGTCACCGGCGACCCGGAACTGGTCGCGGGCCTGCTGGAACTGCGCAAGCACGCCGGCATGATCGTGCCGCGGCCGGTGCAGGAGGCCATGCGCGCCGCCCTGGAGGACGACGCGCACGTGGCCGAGCAGCGGTCCCGGTACCTGGCCCGGCGCGAGGTCCTGAAGCCCGCGCTGGAGGCGGCCGGGTTCACCGTGTCGCACTCGGAGGCAGGGCTCTACCTGTGGTCGTCCCGAGGTGAGGACGCCTGGGAGACGATCTCGTGGCTGGCCGACCGCGGCATCCTCGCGGCTCCGGGCACGTTCTACGGACCGGCGGGCGCCCAGCACGTGCGGGTCGCGCTCACGGCCACGGACGAACGGATCGGCGCGGCGGCCGAGCGCCTCGGCGTCTGATCTCAGGGTTTGAGAGCCGACCAGACCCTGCGGGTGAACTGGTTCGGTGGCACGGCATCCGTCGTGAGCCGCACGGACGTGCTGATCTCCTCGCCGCTCAGGCCGAGGCCGAGCACGAGGTGCCAGTGCAGGTCCCACAGGTCGGCGAACGAGTCCAGCTCCACGTCGGCGTCCGCGCTGACGTGCAGCACGGCCGGTTCCGCGACGCGCACGACGCGTTCGACCGCCCGCACGTCCCGCGTGTTGGTGCGGAAGCTGAACGCCAGGTCGACCGTCTCGCTGTCGAGCCCGTACGTCGCGTACGAGTGGCATCTGTGGTGCGGCAACGACAGCGGCTGGTTCGTCTCCAGGTAGAGGTCGCCCTCGAACCGCAGCGTCGGCGAGTGCTGGCTCAACGTCGCGCGGGCGCTGACGAACTCCCAGCCGGGCATGTCCAGCTTGGGCACCAGCAGTTCCAGCACCTCGCTGCGGCGGGCGGACCGGGTGCGCTCACCGGAGCGCCACGGGATTTCCCTGCTGTACGGCTCTTTCTTCGTGACGAACACGTACGGCGCGTTGTCGGTCTGCAGGCTCAGGACGACGACGGTGCGGCCACGCGCCCAGTCGAACGCGACGGTGGTCAGACCCGGTGCCACGCCGTCGAAGTGGCTCTCGACGCGCGGCCACCAGCTCGAGAGCTCCTCGGCCAGCGCGCCTTTGACGTACCGGCCCTTCTCGTCGACGCCGACGATCCACATGGCCTCCGACCCGCGCGCGGCGTTGCACAGCGCGGCGATCTGCCGGGCGGCCTTGCCGTGGTCGATCGGCCACTGGGTCTTGAACTCCACGAAGGAGTCCTCGGACTGCGCCCCCTCCAGGGCACGCTCGATCGCGGCGCGAGCGTTCAACTCCAGTCGCTGTTTCAGCACGTGCACCTCCTAGAGCCGGCCCTGCGGGTGGCGAGGGCCCAGCCTGCCTGCGCAGACCGGGCCCGCGGCACCGAGTTGCTCAGTCGTTCGCGTGCAACGCGGCGTTCAGTTCGACGCCGGTGCCCTTCCGGGGCTTGACCTTCACCGTGCCGGTCACCGAGTCCCGGATGAACAGCAGGTTCGATTGTCCGCTCAAAGTGACCGCCTTGACGACCTCGCCGTCGGGCAGCGTCACCTTCGTGCCGGCGGTGATGTAGAGACCCGCCTCGACCACGCAGTCGTCGCCGAGCGAGATGCCCAGGCCGGCGTTCGCGCCGAGCAGGCAGCGCTCGCCGATGCTGATGACCTGCTTGCCGCCGCCGGACAGCGTGCCCATGATCGACGCGCCGCCGCCGACGTCCGAGCCGTCGCCGACCACGACGCCGCCGGAGATGCGGCCCTCGACCATCGAGCTGCCGAGCGTGCCGGCGTTGAAGTTCACGAAGCCCTCGTGCATGACCGTCGTGCCGGACGCCAGGTGGGCGCCGAGGCGGACCCGGTCCGCGTCGCCGATGCGGACACCGGACGGGACGACGTAGTCGACCATGCGCGGGAACTTGTCGACGCTGATCACCGTGACCGGGCCGCGCACGCGCAGGCGGGTGCGGGTCTGCTCGAAGCCGTCGACCGCGCACGGGCCGTGGTTCGTCCACACGACGTTCGTCAGCAGGCCGAACATGCCGTCGAGGTTCGCGCCGTGCGGCTTGATCAGGCGGTGGCTGAGCAGGTGCAGGCGGAGCCAGATGTCATAGGTGTTCTCCGGTGCCGCGTCCAGGTCGACGCCGACCTTGACGCCGACGACCTCGACGCCGCGCTCCAGGTCCTCGCCGAGCAGCTTCGCGGCGGCCTCACCCAGGGCCCCCGCGATCTCGGCGGAGGACACGCGGACGGTCCCCAGCTCTGCCTCCCCGCCGAGCGCGGGGGACGGGTACCAGGTGTCGAGGACGGTGCCGTCCGGGGTCACAGTGGCCAAGCCGATGCCGTATGCGGTGCTCACGGCTACCGAGCTTAGTCCGAGGGCCTGTATCGAGGTCTGGTCCGGCTGTCGCGGAGCAGACCTCGCTACAGGTCCTACCGGTCAGTCGGGCACTTCTGCCGAGAAGTACAGCGAACCCAGGTCGCCGCGAGTCGCGATGAGGGCCTCGTTGCACTTGGACTGGCGCGCGTCGGTGCTGGACACGTTGTCGACGCGCACCTCGGCGCAGCGGTGCGCCTCGAAGTCGCCCACGGCGGTCATCAGGCGGGGCAGGACCTCGCTGACGTCCTCCTGGACCTGCTTGCCCTGCAGGGACCTGTCCAACTGCCGGGTCATGGTGCTGACGTCGCCGACCCACGCGGCGCAGTCGGCCGGGGTGAAGCTGTGCTGCGAGCCGCACGGCGCGGTGAACAACGTCCGGATCTCGCCGCACTGCCGGTCGCACGCGGCGGGAGCCTCGCCGCAGCCGGTGGCTGTGAGCAGCAGGGAGATGACCAGGAGTGTGCGCTTGATCACGCAGAGCACGGTATCGGCTGAACGGCCCAGCGCCCAAGCCGCCTGGGTAGGGTGAGCCGCGTGTCCGACACCCTTGATCTGTTCGCCGACCCGATCGACCTGACGGCCTCGCTGGTGGATGTGCGCAGCGTGTCCGGGGAGGAGGCGGAGATCGCGGACCTCGTGCAGAGGTCGCTGGAGCTCCACGCGCCCCACCTGGAGATCACCCGGTCGGGGAACGCCGTGCTGGCCCGGACGAACCTCGGCCGCGAGCGCCGGGTGGTGCTCGCCGGGCACCTGGACACCGTGCCGATCAACCGGAACTTCCCGAGCCGCCGCGAGGGCGACGTCCTGCACGGCTGCGGCACCGTCGACATGAAGGGCGGCGACGCGGTCATGCTCGCGATCGCGGCCCTGAGCCAGGACGCGCGCCACGACCTCACGTTCGTCTTCTACGACTGCGAGGAGATCGAGGCCGAGCGCAACGGGCTCACCAGGATCCAGCGCGAACAGCAGGACTGGCTGATGGGCGACCTCGCGATCGTCTGCGAGCCGTCCAACGGCACGGTCGAGGCCGGCTGCCAGGGCACGATGCGCATCGAGATCAGGACGTCCGGCAAGCGCGCCCACACCGCCAGGGCGTGGATGGGGAGCAACGCCATCCACGGCCTGGGCGAGGCGCTGCGCAGGCTCGAGGCCTACGTGCCGCGGCAGCCCGAGATCGACGGCTGCCACTACCACGAGGGCCTGCAGGCCGTGAAGATCAGCGGCGGCGTCGCGGGCAACGTCGTGCCGGACGAGGCCGTGCTCACGGTCAACCACCGGTTCGCGCCGGACCGCACGGTGGAGCAGGCCGAACAGCACCTGCGCGAGGTCTTCGAGGGCTTCGACGTCACCGTCACGGACCTCGCGGCCGGTGCGCTGCCGGGCCTCAACGCCCCCGCCGCACAGGAGCTCGTGGAGGCCGCCGGCGGGACCCCGGTGGCCAAGCTGGGGTGGACGGACGTGGCGCGGTTCGCGGCGCTGGGCATGCCCGCCGTGAACTTCGGGCCGGGCGACCCGACGCTGGCGCACACCCAGGAGGAGAACGTGCCGGTCCGGCAGATCACCGAGTGTTTCGCCGTGCTTAAGCGATTTCTGTTGGACTGATCACTAGAATCTCAGTGATGACGGAAGAGAAGAAGAACGGCGCCGTCGACGAGCGCCCGTCGGAGAAGCGTCGTGGCCCGGTCGTGGAGCGGCGTGACCGCAAGGACGACCGCACCACCACCACGGACCAGCGGTTGCTCGACTCCCGCGGCCCCTCGGACTGGGTGCACACCGACCCGTGGCGCGTGCTGCGGATCCAGGCCGAGTTCGTCGAGGGCTTCGGCGCACTGGCCGAGGTGCCGAGCGCGGTGACGGTCTTCGGATCGGCGCGCACCGGTCGTGACCACCCGGAGTACCAGACCGGGCGCGACCTGGGCGCGGCGCTGGCCGAGGCCGGGTTCGCGGCGATCACCGGCGGTGGTCCCGGCGCGATGGAGGCGGTCAACCGCGGCTGTTCGGAGGCCGGCGGCTTCTCGATCGGCCTCGGCATCGAGCTGCCGTTCGAGCAGGGCCTGAACCCGTGGGTCGACCTCGGCGTGAACTTCCGCTACTTCTTCGTGCGCAAGACCATGTTCATCAAGTACTCGCAGGCGTTCATCTGCCTGCCGGGTGGTTTCGGCACGCTCGACGAGCTGTTCGAGGCGCTGACCCTGGTGCAGACGAAGAAGGTCACGAAGTTCCCGGTCGTGCTGTTCGGAACCGAGTACTGGCAGGGTCTCTACGACTGGATCCAGAGCTCGGTGCTCGCGGGCGGCAAGGTCGGCGAGAAGGACCTCGCGCTGCTGCACCTCACCGACGACATCGACGACGCGGTGCGCGTGGTCAAGGACGCGCACAAGGCGTGGGCGGACGCGCACTAAAGCCCGTGTTCAGGGGCCACGGACGACTTCCCGGACGTCGTCACGGGCCCCTTGGTCCTTCGAACGAGAAAAGTGAGAACCTCAGACCGTGTACATCGCTGTCTACTGCGGAAGCCTCGCCACCGTTCCCCAGAGCTACGTCGACCTCGCGGCCGAGGTCGGGCGCCAGATCGCGGCACGTGGCTGGCACCTCGTCTGGGGCGGCGGGCAGACGTCGATGATGGGCGCGGTGGCGCGGGAGGCCAGGGCCGGTGGTGCCCACACCTACGGAGTCATCCCGAAGGGCCTGGCCACCAGGGAGATCGCCGACCGCGACTCGACCGAGCTGCACGTCGTCGACACCATGCGCGAGCGCAAGAAGATGATGGACGACAAGGCGGACGCGTTCCTGACGCTGCCGGGCGGCATCGGCACCGCCGAGGAGTTCTTCGAGGTGTGGACGGCAGGTGTGCTCGGCATGCACGGCAAGCCCGTGGTGCTGCTGGACGTCGACAACCACTACAAGGGACTCGTCGAGTGGCTGATGGAGTTGCGGGACAAGGGGTTCGTCTCGCACGCCGCGCTGAAGTCGCTGATCGTCACGGACGACGTGTCAGTCGCTCTTGACGCTTGCGTCGTCTAGCCCCTTCGCCCGCGCCAGGACCTGGACCTCCGGCAGGAGGTCCGGCAGCGGGCGGTACGGCGTCGCCGTCACCTCGAACCGCTTGCCGGACACCACCCTGCCCTGCCAGGAGCCCGCGATCTCGCCGTCCACCAGGACAGCGCCGCGCCGGCCGAGGATGCGGAAGATGTCCTTCTGCGCGGCCTTGTCCGGTAGCAGCAGGTCGCGGTCGCGCGCCTGGAGGTACGGGTCGGTCGGCGGCAGGAGCCTGATCTCCGGCGGTTCGGCTTCGGCGATCTCCACGTCCTCGGGCAGCCACGCCTTCTCGCCCTCGACGGTCACCTCGACCAGGCCCTCCTTCGGCCACCGCTTCTTGACCTCGCGGGTCGACGTGCCGAAGTAACCGGCCACTTCGGACGGTCCGGCGGGGCCGTGCAGCGTCAGGTACCGGTGCACCAGCTCGTCGAAGCCCGCCGTCTTGCGCGGCACGCCCGGCCAGCCGTGGATGCGTTCGAACGTCACGGTCTTCTCCTCCGGGATGATCCGGAGACCCGCCGGCAGCGCGCCGAGGCGGAAGATCGGGTCGCTCACGTGCTCGGTCTGGCAGCCCCGGCACGGTTCGATCGTCTGCTTGGGCGCCAACGGGGTCAGGGCCTTGCTCACCTCGCCCTTGGTCATCGGCTTCGTGACGATCGACCGCATGGCGGTGGCGATGTGCCGCAGGGACGCCAGCACGTCGTCCACCTTCGGACGTGCGGCGCGGGCACGGGCGTCGGCGTCGCTCCACGGCCACAGCGCGCGGGCGAACGCCTTCAGCTCGCCGGCCCGGTGCAGGTGAGGAGCGCCCCGCACGGACCAGGTCACGGTGAAGTCGTCGGTCGACGGTGCGTCCAGCCGGGCGGCGAGACTCAGCAGGGCCGAGCCGGAGGTGTTGTCCTGGACGCCCAGGGAGAACACCGCCAGCTCGGTCGCGTCGCTGATCCGCCGGTCCAGTTCGTGCTGATGGATCCGGTGGAGGAGCACCTGTTCCCGGGTGAGGTCCACCCGGACATTCTTACGCCTTCGGAACCGTGAGGCTCGACGGTCCGAAGGTGACGGTTGAGCCACGCGTCGATTCCGTCAGGTAACGCGGGTCCACCGTGTCGATCACCAGTGCGAGCCGGTTGCCCCAGCCGACGTCCCACACCGTCGGCTCCAGCTCCACGTCGAGCGTCTGCGTGCGGCCCGCACCCGTCACCTTGACCGGCTTGTGCGTGATCAACGCGCCGAGGCCCAGTGGCCCCACCTCGTACAGGTACGCGAACAACGTCGTCGTCTCCGCACTCGGTGTGACCTGGAGCTTGAGCTTCGGCGTGCCGGCGAGCGTCGCACCCCTCGGGTACTGCGGCCCGCTCCACACGCCCGCGACGTTGCGGTCGACGAACGGCAGCGACACCCCGGTCGGGATGTTCAGGAACCCTTGCAGCGCACCGGAGAGCAGGATCGTGCCGCTGTCGGCGACGGTGCCCCAGCCGGCGTGGATCCTCTTGCCGTCGAGCTGCACGGTGTCCGCGTTGCCGTTGGGCCACGCGCCGAACTTCTTCCACGTGCCGCCGTTGTTGGGCTTGAGCTGCACCGGCTGTTCGGCGTCGATGCCGTTGGCCGTGCCCTTGACGTAGCGGTCGAACCAGCGGCCGACCGACTCCCAGATCTCGTTGGGCAGCCCGGCCGCGCCGAACAGTTCGGCGGTGGCGTGGTCGCCCGGCGAGAGCATGAGCCGCTTCGGGCCGGTCAGCCTGCCGTAGAAGTCCGCGATCTGGCCCGGCGCGAACATGCCGTCGTTCCAGGCGTTGCCGAGCAGGACCGCGGTGCCGTTGGCGTTGATCTGGGCGATCTTGGACGCCGCCGAGCGTTCGGCGGAGATCGGCACGACCTCCCAGAACCTGCCGTCGCGGTAGGCGTCCTCGGCTTCGACGAGGACGGGTCCCGGACGCCCGGTGACCTTGCCCGCCGCGAGCAGGACCTCGACGGCCTGCTTGTTGACCGTGCTGTTCGGGTAGAGCGAGCGGGCCAGGTCGGTCCACGTGCTCAGCGCCGCCGCGGCCTTGATGCGCCTGTCGTTCGCCGCGGCCAGCAGCGACTGCCCGGCGCCGTAGGAGATCCCGGCCGCGCCGACCTTGGTGCCGTCGGCGCGCGCGTTGGCGATGGCCCAGTCGATGACCAAGCTGACGTCACCGACGGTCTCGGGCCCGGCGACGTCGATCGTGCCGCCGGAGTCCCAGAAGCCGCGGCTGGTGTAGCTCACCACGACGTACCCGGACTGCTTGGCGAGCTTGGCCGCCGCGCCGACGTACTCGATGTTGGGAACCGCCCAGCTGGACGGCATGACGAGCAACGGGAAAGGGCCGTCGCCCTGTCCGGTCGGCTCGACGACGAGGGCCTTCAGAGCGGTGCCACCGACGCCGGGGATCGACCGGTACGAGATCTGGTGTCCGGGGACCACCGCGAGGGCGGCCGGAGCACCGAGCAGGGTGGAGAGGAGTACCAGGACTAGAACAAGTGACCGTCGCACTCTGGTCCTCCTTGACCATGACGTAGATCACACAGGGTGTTACCGGGGAGTAAAGCAGCTGGCTACTCATGAGTAGCAAGAAGCTGTGAGCCAGCTCACTGTCTACGCTGGGTGGCGTGAACCGATTCCGCGTCACTGAGCTGCCGAAAGACCGCGTGCTGGTCGTTGCGCATCTGACCAGCGCGGACGCCCTCGCCGGGGCGGTCGAGGCCGGCGCCGACGTGGTCGAGTTCGACGGTGAGCTGGAACTGCCGTCGCTGTCCGAGGCGTTGGACGTCGTGACGATCCCCGCGGGGGACGAGGACTTCACGCTCGCGGCTGCCACAGTGGCTGCGATGTCCGGAGCACGCGCCGTTCGTGCGTCCGACGTGCGTCAGGCGAGGAAGGTCGTGGAGATGGTCGCGAGCGTGACGGGCACCCGTCCGCCGGCCAGGGCGCTGCGGGCGCTCGCCTGATGCTGCCCTCCGTCGAAGCCTGGTTCGCCTCGCACACCTGGCAGCAGCCGTCGTGGACCCCCGCCGAACTGGTGGCGCTGAAGCGCGGCCGGACCGTGTCCGTCGTGCTGCCCGCGCTGAACGAGGAGGAGACCGTCGGGGACGTGGTCTCCGTGGTCCGGCCGTTGCTCGGGACGCTCGTGGACGAGCTGGTGGTGATGGACTCCGGCTCGACCGACCGGACGGTGGAGGTCGCCTCCGCCGCAGGAGCGCGCGTTGTGCTGCGCGAAGACGTCGTGCCGTGGCTGGAACCGTTGCCGGGCAAGGGCGAGGTGCTGTGGCGCTCGCTCGCCGCGACGTCCGGGGACCTGGTCGTGTTCCTGGACTCCGACCTGGTCGACCCGGAGACCGCGTTCGTCACGGCGTTGCTGGGGCCGTTGCTGCTGGACGGCGGCGTGCACCTGGTGAAGGGGTTCTACCGCCGGCCGTTGCGGCTGGAGAGCTCCGGCGGCGGGCGGGTGACCGAACTGGTGGCGAGGCCGTTGCTGAACACGTTGCGGCCCGAGCTCTCCGGTGTGGTGCAGCCACTCGGCGGCGAGTACGCGGCCACCCGGTCCTTTTTGGAGTCCGTGCCGTTCGCGGCCGGGTACGGCGTGGAGATCGGGCTGTTGCTGGACGTGCACCGGGTGCACGGGCTTTCCGCACTGGCGCAGGTGAACCTGGGCGTGCGCAAGCACCGGAACCGGTCGCTGCTGCAGCTCGGCGCGATGTCGTCGCAGATCATGGGAACGGCGCTGGCGCGCTGCGGGGTCGAGGCCGAATCCGGCCCGCTGACGCAGTTCGTGCAGGTCGGCGGCGAATGGCTACCCGACTCGACCGACGTGCTCGTGGCCGATCGGCCCCCGATGACGCACGTGATCGAAAAGGGCTAGCTGCTCCTCCCGGTGCGTGACGACCAGAGCGGTGCCCTGGCAGTCGTCGAGGACCTTGCCGAGCACGCGGTCGGCCTGTTCCGGGTCGAGGCCCTCGGTGGGCTCGTCCAGGAGCAGGACCTCCGGGTTCGCCAGCACCGACCTGGCGAGGACCAGGCGCTGTCGCTGACCTCCCGAGATCTCCTCGCCGCGTTCGCCGACGACCCGGTCCCAGTCGAGGTCCAGCTCGGCGATCCCGGCTGCTCTGTCGAGCTCCTCCTGGGTGGCGTCGGGCTTGGCCAGCAGGACGTTCGTGCGGACCGTGGTGTGGAAGACGTGGGCGTCGGCCAGCGCGCCCTTGCTCGGTTCGAGCTTGCGCGCGAGGGCGTTGAGGAGCGTCGTCTTGCCCGAACCGCTCGGGCCGACGATCGCCGTTCTGCCGGTCAGCTCCACGGTTTCCGGCTCGTGGGCCGGTTCGGGCTCGTCGGTGGGTTCCGGGACGGGCCTGCTCAGGGCCGCGAGCGGGACGGTGATCTCGAACGTGGCGACGGCGGCCATGACCAGCCAGGCCGGTTCGTGCTGGGCGAGCATCAGCAGTGCCGCGCCGAACTGGACGGCGATCGCCAGCGGCGTCAGATCTCGCGTGCGTTCCCTGCGGGACAGCTCTTTCGCGGTTCTGGTGGCGGTGCGGAGCTTCTCGTCGAACAGGCCGTAGGCGATGAGTTCTTCTTTGCTGTGGACCAGTTCGGTGGTTTGTTCGGTCAGCCTGGCGCGCAACGGGGTGAGGTCCCGCGGCGTGCGGGCGGCGAGCCAGGGGAGCAGGGCGAGGTTGACCAGCAGACCGGCGACCAGCGGCAGGGAGAAGCCCGAGGCGACCGCGACGACGGCGCCGACCAGCGCGGCGGTGATCCACGGCAAGGTGGCGCGGAGCCTGGTGTCGAGGTGCTGGTCGACGTTCGTGACGATGCGGGTCAGCGCCGTGCCGGACGGGACGTGCCTGCGGTGCGCGAGGTCGTCGTAGACCCGGCCGCGCAGTTCGACGGCCTCGCTGAGCACGGCCTTGTGGCTGGACAGGCGTTCCAGGTAGCGCAGGGCGCCCTTGGCGAGCGCGAGCGTGCGGACCGCGACGATCGCCACCGTCAGCGCGTGCATCGGCGGGTGCTCGGCCGCGCGCATGATCAGCCAGGTCGCGGTCGCGGTGAGACCGACGCCGGCGAGTTCGGCGAGCGTGCCGACTCCGATCGCGAGCTTCACACCTCCACCACCCTGTCGACCTCGCCGAGCAGTGCGGGCCGGTGCGCGACGATCACCGCGGTCCGGCCTCGGGTGAACTCACGGGTCGCCTCCAGCACGAGTGACTCCGTTTCCGCGTCGAGGTGTGCGGTCGGTTCGTCGAGCAGGAAGAGCCCTGCCCGACGCCGGTCCAGGGCGTTGGCCAGCGCGACCCGCTGCTGCTCGCCGGAGGAGAGGTTCGCCGGGACGAGCGTGGGGCGTTGCGGTACCCACGACAGCGCTGCCAGCCACTGCCCGTGGTCGATCTCCCGCAGGTCGACGCCGCCGACGAGCACGCGACCGTGGTCGGGCCGCACGAACCCCAGCAGCAGCCCGAGGATCGTGCTCTTGCCCGCACCGCTCGGACCGACCAGCGCGATCCGGTCGCCGGGCCGGATGCGCAGCGAGAAGTTCTTCAGGCTGCGGACGCTCACGCCGTCGAGCACGATCTCGGCCTGGGCGAGGTCCGGCGGCGCCTGACCCCTGGTCTCCTGGTGTGCGGGCACTTTGGCGAGCACCTCCCGGCCCTGGGCGCTCGCGTGGTACTGCGCCCCTGCGGCCCGGAGCGGCAAGAATGCCTCTGGGGCAAGGAAAAGCACGAGGAGCGCGGTGTGCAGCGGCACTCCGCCGTCGAGCAGCCTGAGTCCGATCGGCACGGCGACCATCGCCACCGACATCGTGGCGACCAGTTCCAGCACGAACGCCGACAGGAACGCGACCCGGAGCGCCGACATCGTCTCGGTCAGGTGCCGCGCGGCCAGCGTGCGGACGGTCGTGGACTGCGCCTCGGCCCGCCCGAACGCCCGCAGCGTGCCGATTCCCTTGACCACGTCGAGGAAGTGCCCGCCGAGGGTGGCCAGCGCATCCCACTGGCGGGCCGTCCGTTCACGGGTGTGGGCGCCGACCAGCGCACCGAAGATCGGGATCAGCGGCAGCGTCACGAGGATCGTCAGGGCCGCGGTGAGGTCCGCGAACGCCAGCCTGACCACCACCGCGAGCGGCACGGCCACCGCCAGGACCTGTTGCGGCAGATACCCGACGACGTACGGCGTCACGTCGTGCACGCCCCGCGTGACCAGCGTGGCGACCTCGCCGGCCTTGGTGCCGGGCGAACGCAGGAACGCTTCCCGCAGCCGCGCCCGAGTCCGTTCGGCGGCCCGGTGCGCCCACTCGCGGTGCACCCACCAGACCAGCACTCGCGCACCGATGACCAGGCACAGCAGGAGAAGACCCGTTCCGCCGCTCAGCACCGTCGCCAGGAGCTCGGCCTGGGCGAGCACCAGGAACGGGATCGGGATCAGCGCGAGGAGATGGCGACGATCGACCATTGCACCAGCACCACCAGCGGGATGATCGGGACCGCGACCCACGCGAGCAGGCCGAGAGTGTCGTCGTGGGCCATGAGGCCGGTGACGTCGATCGAGCTGAACGCCAGCGGGATCGGCAGCGCGCAGAGCAGCGCGGTGACGGGGAACAGCTTCCAGCGCCGGGTCTGGAACACCCAGCCGTGCACCGCGAACAGCACCGGCATGCCGAGTGCCACCGGCCAGGGGGCGTGCAGCAGGTGCGCCAGGAACAGCCCCCAGCCGACCGACACCATCAGCGCGCCCGTGAACACCAGCCACCACCAGAGCCGCAGCTGCACGGCCGCCATGAACAGCACCAGCCCGGCCAGGAGCAGCGTGAACGTGCTGTGCGCGCCGGAGAGCAGCTCGCCCTCCAGGCGTGGGAACGCCGCGAACAGGACTCCGATCGCGGCGACCAGCCACACCTCGTTGCCCAGGAAGAACGGGTTCATCCGCCGCAGCGGGACCTCGCGCCCGCGGAACGGCAGCAGCAACCCGGTGCCGTAGTCGAAGCCGGCCAACGCGAAGTAGCCGATGGTCAGCGTGCCGAGCACGACGAGCCAGAGAGTTTCCATCAGAGCGTCACCACCAACGGCGAGACAGGAGCCGGTGCCACGTCCGGACCGCGACGGACCGCACGTGCGATCAACGCCCAGTCGACGCAGGCCAGCACCAGGAACAGGAACGTGAACACGATGAGCGACAACAGGATCTGCGAAGCGTCCACATGCGACACGGCGTCCTCGGTGCGCAGCAGGCCGTAGATGAGCCACGGTTGCCGCCCGATCTCCCGGAACATCCACCCGAAGATGGCCGCGACGAAGGGGAACGGGATGCCGATCACCATGAGGTACAACGGAAAGCGCATCCGGATCACGGCATCCCTGACGAGCAGCGGCAGCGTGAGCCAGCTGATCGTCGTCAGACCCATCCCGATGAGGATCATGAACCCGAGCGGTGCGCCGATCCACGGCGCCGCCTCGGTCTTGTCCGGCTGGTACCGGGCGATCACGGGGAACTGGGCGAACCCGGCGCCGATCAACGCCGGGGTGGCCAGCGCCGTGGTGACCACGCCCATGCGCAGCGAGCGGCGGAAGAAGTCGACCTCGTGCGTCCGCTTGATGAAGTGGTACGCCGAGACGCCGGTCATGAACACGCCGCCGGCCGTGATCGCCGCGAAGACCACGTGCGTCAGCGCGGAGGTGAAGGCCGGGTTGGTCAGCAACGCGCCGAAGTCGTCCAGCCGCAACACGTTCCCGTCGACCCGGTAACCGACGGGGTTCTGCAGGAACCCGTTCGCCGCCATGATCCAGAACGCCGACGCGAACGCGGTCAGCGCCGTCAGGTACAGCAACGCGAGGTGCAGCCAGCGGTTGAGCCGGCCCCAGCCGAAGATCCACAGCCCGAGGAACGTCGACTCCAGGAAGAACGCGACCAGCGTCTCCATCGCGAGCGGCGCGCCGAACACGTCGCCCGCGTAGGTCGCGAGACCCGACCAGTTCAAGCCGAACTGGAACTCCATCACGATGCCGGTGACGATCCCGAGCGCGTAGTTGATCACGTAGATCCGGCCCCAGAACCGCGTCATCCGCTCGTGCACGGCCGCGCCGGTGATCGTGAACCTCGTCTGCATGACCACCAGCAGGGTCACCAGGCCCAGCGTGAGCAGCACGAACAGGAAGTGGAACGACGTGGTCGTCGCGAACTGGAGGCGGGCGAGGTCTACTGCGCTCATGGGTAGCGACGGTATGTGTAGCGCGCCTACTTATTAAGGCTCGAAAGCGCATCTCAGGGGGATCTCAGGGCTGACCCTGACCGAAGATTTCAGGGACCGTTCTCAGGGCGCACATCGGTAGAGTTGCCACGCATGAAGCCCGACGCGCTACGCGGCCACCTCGACGCGTTGCTGCTGGCCACGCTCGACGGTGAGCAGCTGCACGGCTACGCGATCATCGAAGCGTTGCAGCAGGGCAGCGGGGGTGCGCTGGACCTGCCGACGGGCACCGTCTACCCGGCGTTGCGCCGGCTCGAACGGGCCGGGCACGTCAGCAGCGACTGGAGCACGGTGGGCGGCCGCAAGCGGCGCACCTACAAGCTCACGCAGGCGGGGCAGCGCGCGTTGAACGCCGAACGCGACGCGTGGCGCGAGTTCACGACGGTCATCGACGGGGTGCTGGGAGGTGGGGGCAAGTGGGCGCAGACGTGATGGACGCGGACGTGGTCGACCGGTACATGACCGAGCTCGGCTCACGGTTGCAGGGTTCGAAGAAGCAGGTCCGCGAGCTGCTCACCGAGACCCGCGACAGCCTCGCCGACGCCACCGAGGCGCACGTGGACCGCGGGCTCACCGAGCGCGAGGCCCAGGAACGCGCGGTCGAGGAGTTCGGGCCGGTGCGCGAGATCGCGAACGAGTACCAGGCCGAACTGGCCGTCGCGTACGGCACGCGCACGCTCGTCTGGCTCGCGATCGTGCTGCCGTTGATGCACATGGCGTGGGAGTACGGCCGGATGCTGCTCATCGGGCCGTGGCAGGACTTCGGCACGAGACCGCCGGCCTGGTACCTGTTCGTCGCCCAGGCCAACGACCTGACCAGCGGCATCGCGTCCGGCGTCGCGCTGGTGGCGCTGGTGCTGGGCCGGGTCCTCGCCCGCAAGTACGACACGAAGCTGCTCGCGAAGGCCGGCGCGACCATCGCGCTCGTGGCCGTCGCCGCGGTGCTGCTGGGCAACCTCGCGATCATCCTGGCCACCGCGCACGTCGACGCGTCACGGCTCGTGCAGTCGTTGCCGATGACCATCGCGAGCCTGGTCACCTGGATCGTGATCGTTCGTCTCGGTCTGCTCGCTCGCCGCTGCCTGAGCTGTGCCACGATCGTCGCGTGACCAACGCCCTGATCTACCTGATCGTGATGATCGCCGTCGCGGCAGTGGTGTTCCTGCTCGCGGCGTTGGTGTTCGGGCGCGGCGAGGAGCTCGCGCCGCTGCCACCCGGAGCGTCGCCCACGCGGCTGCCGTCCGACGACATCACCGCGGAGGACGTCCGCGAGCTGAAGTTCCAGCAGGTCTTCCGCGGCTACAAGATGACCGAGGTCGACTGGGCGCTGCAGCGGCTCGCGACCGAGGTCGAGACGCTGCGGGCCCGTGTGCGCGAGCTCGAGGAGCTGGAGCCGAGTGAGCACCGGGCTTGAGCCGATCTCCCGTTGTCCCTGGGGCGACTCGACCCCGGACTACGCCGAGTACCACGACACCGAGTGGGGCGTGGAGCTGCACGGGACGCCGGAGCTCTACGAGCGGATGTCGCTGGAGGCGTTCCAGTCCGGGCTGTCGTGGATCACGATCCTGCGCAAGCGTCCGGCGTTCCGCGCGGCGTTCGGCGGCTTCGACCCCGAGCTGGTCGCGAAGTTCGGTCCCGCCGACGTCGAACGGCTGATGGCCGACGCGGGCATCGTCCGGAACCGGCTGAAGATCGACGCCGCGATCCACAACGCGCGCGTGATCGTCTCGGAGGGCGTCGACCTCGACGCGCTGCTGTGGTCGTTCGCGCCGGCGGGCCACGTGCGGCCCGCCACGTTCGCGGACGTCCGGGCGATCACGGACGAGTCCAAGGCGATGGCCAAGGAACTGAAGAAGCGCGGCTTCAAGTTCCTCGGCCCCACCACGTGCTACGCGCTGATGCAGGCGACCGGCATGGTCGACGACCACATCGCGACCTGCTTTCGCGCTGGTTGAGCGAAGAGCGTCAACGCGACGGCTTCCCCCCGCCGCTCACTTCCCGATGAACTTCGGGGCGCGCTTGTTCACGAACGCGTCGACCGCCTCGCGGTGGTCCTCGGTCGCGCCGCAGTCGGCCTGGGTGCGCCGCTCGGCCTCCAGCGCGTCCTCCAGCGTCCCGTCCGCGGCCGCGGCCAGCGCTTCCTTGATCTTCGCGTAGGCCGTCGTCGGTCCGGCGGCGAGCTTCGCGGCCAGCAGGTGCGCGGTGGACTGCAGCTCGGAGTCCGGCACGACCTGGTTGACCATGCCGACCCGCAGCGCCTCCTCTGCGCCGACGGGCTGGGCGAGCAGCATCATCTCCATCGCGCGGCCGTGGCCGATCAGGCGCGGCAGCGTGTAGGACGCGCCGGAGTCCGCCGTCAGGCCGACGTTCGCGAAGGCCATCAGGAACTTCGCGGACGTGCCCGCGATGCGCAGGTCCGCGGCGTAGGCGAACGACGCGCCGGCGCCGGCCGCGCTGCCGTTGACCGCGGCGATCACCGGCTTCGGCATGCCGATCAGCTCGCGCACGATGGGGTTGTAGTGCTTCTCGACCGTGTGCAGCGGCGCCGGATCACCGGCCTGCAGCAGGCCGATGTGCTCCTTGAGGTCCTGACCCGCGCAGAACGCCCTGCCCGCACCCGTGATCACCACCGCGCGCACCGACTCGTCCGCCGCCGCCTCCTGCAGCGCGGCGAGGAACGCCTCCTTCAGCGTGACGGTGAAGGCGTTGAACGACTCGGGGCGGTTGAACGTGAGCGTGCGCACACCATCGGCGTCGTCGACGAGGAGCTCGGACACTGGACCTCCATCAAGCTGTGGAAACGTTGCGCACCGGCCGCAGGCACTCGTCGACGAAACGACTCGTGCCCGGTGCCAGCCGCAGTGTCTGTTCGTCGAAGAACGACGCTGCCGCGTGCCCGGGCCAGTCCGGTGGCAACAGTTCAGCAGGAAGACCGGGATCGCGGAACAGGAACTTCCGCCACGCGTGCAGCAGCTGCTGTGATGCCGCGAACGCCGCCGCGTCGTCGGTTTCGTCCACAACGGACACCGTCTCGTGCCAGTGCGCGACGAACGCGGCGTAGTCGCGACCCAGTTCGGCCAGGTCCCACGCCTTCGCCGCGAGCTCGGCGTCGCCACCGTCGTGTGAACCGTGAAAAGTTCGTGCCGCGACCTCCTCGGCGGCCAGCACGTCGGCCAGCTCCGGTGACGGCCGGGGAGCGATCCACGTCACAGGACCGAGCGCGCCGTAGCCGAGCAGTTGCAGCTCCGAGGCCAGGTGGTCGCGCGAGTCACGGCCGGGCATCTCCTCCAGCACCACCACGTGCCAGCGACCGTCCCACGTGGACGGCCCGGTGCGGTAGATGCGGGCGGCGGCCTCGTCGAGCCGGCGTTCCCCGCGAGGTGTCATGGCATATCCGGGCCCGTCAGGCAGCCGCGACGGCTGCAACCAGCCCTGCCGGACAGTGCGCGACACGGCCGTGCGGACGGCCGGCGCGGCGAAGCCGAGGGGCTCGAGCAACCGGACGAGCGCGGCGATGGTGGCGGCCCCACCGCGCTCGCGCAGGTGGCCGCCGTAGACGTCGAAGAGCGCGGAACGGGCTCGCACCCGGCCCAGTCTGTCACGACACGACCGGAGGTGCCCAAAGTGTTGCCTTGTCGTGAAAACAGGTGTTGATCAGGCAGAAGCCAAGATCGACAACTGTCACCCGGACTCGCCAAAAGATCGGTTCGGTTTCGCCCCTGAGTCGCCATAGGGGAGAATGGAGCAGATCCGGCCTGGCCGGACGGGGAAGATGTTGACGGAGGGAGCACGCGATGGCGGCCATGAAGCCCCGGACCGGCGACGGTCCCCTCGAGGTCACCAAGGAGGGACGCGGCATCGTCATGCGCGTGCCGCTCGAGGGTGGTGGGCGCCTCGTCGTCGAGATGTCGGCGGACGAGGCCAGCGCCTTGGGCGACGCGCTGAGGGCCGCCGCCGGCTGAGGCATCCCGGCGAGGAAGCAGTGTTGAGCCCCGGTTTCCACAGTGGAGACCGGGGCATCGCTTCGTTCTCGCACCAGGTGAGAATGAACGGTCGTTAATGCAATAGGGGAGGTCCAACCGTGGCGTCGACGGTGCCGTCAGTGCCAACCAAGCTCGTGGACGTCGAGGTGGCCACCACCGCGCGCCGCAACGTTCCGGCGGTCGTGCTCGTGTCCACGGGACCTGCGCTCGGACCGGGCGGCGACGGCATCGACGTCTCCGGCCTGACCGGCAAGGCCGGCGAGGCGGTGCGGCACGACGAGACCTGGACGCTCGGTGTCGGTACCGGCTCGCTCGCGGACCACCGCGCGGCAGGCGCCGGTCTCGTACGGGCCCTGAGCGGCGACGACGCGCCCAAGACCGCCGACGTCCTGCTGACCCCCGACTTCGACGCCGGCAAGGTGCGCGCGTTCGTGCTGGGCGCGGCGCTCGGCGGCTACCGCTTCAAGGTCACCGGCGAGGAAGCTCCGAAGCGCGTCGGCTCGTTGCGGCTGATCACGGCCGACGACGGGTTCGAGGAGGTGCTCACGTCGGCCGCGCTGAAGGCCCACGCGCTCGCCACCGCGACGGCTCTGACACGTGATCTCGCCAACACGCCGTCCAACGTCAAGGACCCGCGCTGGCTCACCACGACCGCCGCCAGGCTGGCGGACAGGGTCGACGGGCTCAGCGCCACCGTGCGCGACGAGAAGTGGCTGGCACAGCAGGGCTTCGGCGGCGTGCTGGCGGTCGGCGGCGGCTCTGCCCGCCCGCCGCGGTTCCTGGAGCTCACGTACGGCACCACCGGCCCGCACCTGGTGTTCGTCGGCAAGGGCATCACGTTCGACACGGGCGGCATCTCGGTGAAGCCCGCGGACGGCATGCACCTCATGCGCACCGACATGGCGGGCGGTGGCGCGGTGATCGGCGCGCTGCTGGCCGTGGCGCGCAGGCGGCTGCCGGTCAGGGTCACCGGGCTCGTGCCGTGCGCGGAGAACCACGTGAGCGGCTCGGCGTACCGGCCGGGCGACGTCGTGCGCCACTACGGCGGCGCGACCACCGAGGTGACGAACACCGACGCCGAGGGCCGCATGGTCCTGGCCGACGCGCTGGCGTACGCGGTGAAGAACCTGAAGCCCGACCTCCTGGTGGACGTGGCGACGCTGACCGGCGCGATGAAGGTCTCGCTCGGCCTGCGCACGGGTGGCGTGTTCAGCCCGTCCGCCGAACTCGCGGCCGAGGTCGTCGAGGCCGGTGCGAACGTCGGCGAGCAGTGGTGGCGGATGCCGCTGCTGGAGGAGCACGTGAGCGCGGTCGCGAGCGAGATCGCGGACTACAAGCAGTGCCCGCCCGGTCCCGGCGGCATCACGGCCGCGCTGTTCCTGCAGAAGTTCGCGGGCGACGTGCCGTGGGCGCACCTCGACATCGCGGGCCCGGCGCGCTCGGAGAAGGTCTACGACGAGGTCGTCGCGGGAGCCACCGGCTTCGGCGCGCGGACGCTCGTCGAGTTGGCTGAAAAATATTCGCGCTAGGGGCCGCCTCGGGCCTGGCTGTCGCGGACCAGGCTTCGATGCAGGCCCAGGTCCCTACGATCTGCCCATACGAGACGGCGACGTTCCACGGCATGATGTGAGCTCCTTCACACCGTCGTAGAGGAGCGCTCGTGTTACTCCGCCTGGCTCTCGCCGTCTCGTTGGTATTAGCGGCCATGACCCCCGCCACCGCGGCCACGCCCTGGTGGGAACCGGTGGCGCGGCCGGCGGTGGACTCGCAGATCAACGTGACGGGCGAGCCCTTCAAGGGCGTCGACGGGCAGGGCAGGGTGCGCGGGTTCGTCGACGCGCACAACCACCTCATGACCAACGAGGGCTTCGGCGGCAAGCTGATCTGCGGCAAGCCGTTCTCGGAGCAGGGCATCGCGGACGCGCTGAAGGACTGCCCCGAGCACCACCCGGCGGGTCTGGGCGCGATCTTCGAGGCGATCGTGACGGGCGACCTCGACGGCCACGACCCGGTGGGCTGGCCGACGTTCAAGGACTGGCCCTCCTCCACCACCGTCTCGCACCAGCAGAACTACTACGCCTGGCTGGAACGGGCGTGGCGCGGCGGCCAGCGCGTGCTGGTCCAGGACCTGACGAGCAACGCCACGCTGTGCGTCATCCACCCGTTCAAGGACAAGCCCTGCGACGAGATGCAGTCGGTCCGGTTGCAGGCCCAGCGCACCTACGAGCTGCAGGCGTTCGTCGACAGTCAGTTCGGTGGCGCGGGCAAGGGCTGGTTCCGCGTCGTCACGTCGGCCGAGCAGGCCCGTGACGTGATCACCCAGGGCAAGCTCGCGGTCGTCCTCGGCATCGAGACCTCCGAGATCTTCGGCTGCCGGACGTTCCTCGACATCCCGCTGTGCAACAGGGGCGACATCGACCGCGGCCTCGACGAGATGTACGCGCTCGGCGTGCGCAGCGCGTTCCTGTGCCACAAGTTCGACAACGCGCTGTGCGGCGTCCGGTTCGACTCGGGCACGCAGGGCGGCGTGATCAACGCGGGTCAGTTCCTGCGCACCGGCCAGTGGTGGCAGACCGAGCAGTGCAAGGGCCCGCAGCAGGACAACCCGATCGGCACCGTCGGCCCGAACGCGCTGATCCCGGCCTCGGCCGTCGCGCCCGCCTACGACCCGGCGAAGCGGTGCAACGTGCGCGGCCTGACGTCGCTGGGCGAGTACGCGGTGCAGGGCATGATGCGCCGGCACATGATGATCGAGATCGACCACATGAGCGTGAAGGCCGCCGGCCGCACGCTGGACCTGGCCGCCCAGGCGCGCTACCCCGGCATCATCTCCAGCCACAGCTGGATGGACGCCCAGTGGACCGAGGAGGTCTACGCGCTCGGCGGGTTCATCGCGGGCTACGAGAACAGCCCCGAGGGCTACGTCGCCCAGGCGGCCGCCGCGGAACCGTTGCGGCGCAAGTACGACGTGGGCATCGGGTTCGGCTCCGACTACAACGGCGTCGGGTCGCACCCGGCACCGCAGACCGGCGTGACCTACCCGTTCCGCACCTACTCGGACGGCCCGCTGGTCGACCGGCAGCGCACCGGTGAGCGCGTCTGGGACATCAACGTCGACGGCGGCGCGCACATCGGCCTGCTGCCGGACTGGGTCGAGAAGGTCCGCCAGCTCGGCGGTGACCAGCTGGTCCAGGACATGCTCGGTGGCGCCGAGTCCTACCTGCGGACGTGGTCGGGCACTCAGCGCTGGACGCCGTGAGTCCTGAGCGCGTGTTCGCGGAAGGCGCGGACGGCGGGCGGCAGCGGGTGGTCCTTCAGCCACGTCAGCCCGAAGATCCGGCCGGTGCGCGGGGTCAGCGGTAGCTCGCGCAGTCCGGGAGGCGGAGCGAACTCGGCGTGCGTCAGCAGTGCCACGCCGAGGCCCGCCGCCACCAGGCCGCGCACCGTCTCGATCTCCTGGCACTCGAAGACGTAGCGGGGCGTGAACCCGGCGGCCGCGCACATGTCGTCGGTGATCTGGCGCAGGCCGTAGCCGTGCTCCAGCGTGATCAGGTCCTCGCCCTCCAGGTCCCCGATCCGCACGGACCTCCTGGACTCCAGCCTGTGCCCCGCCGGCACCACGACGATCAGGGGCTGTTCGAACACGACCACCGACTCGAACTCGGGACCGACCGGAGGCGGGGCGACCAGCGCGAGGTCGATCTCGCCGCTGACGAGCTTGTCGATCACGGCCTGACGGGCGTTCTGGACCAGGCCGAACCGCACGTGCGGGTGCTCGGCGCGGTAGCCGCGGACCAGCTCCGGCACGATCGCGCGGCCGAGCATGTGCAGGAAGCCCAGCACGACCCGGCCCTTCTCCGGGTCGAGCTCCTCCTCCACCTCTCGCAGACCTGGTTCCAGCGCGGCCAGCGACCGGACAGCGGCCTCGGCCAGCAACCGGCCGGGGCGGGTCAGCCGGACGCGGCGACCGGTCTTCACGAGCAGTGGCGCGCCGAGCTGGTCACCGAGCTCGGCGATCCAGCGGCTGACGGTCGGCTGGGGGAGACCGAGGCGCTCTGCGACGCGAGTCACGTGCTCGTCTGCGGCAAGCGCTTTCAGCACCGCCAGCTTCGGTGCCAGCTCCGATTCGTCCACGGATCGATTTTGCCGTATTTCCGTATTGGACGTATGGCTTAGCGTCAATCGTGTGAACAGGTTGACCGCGGCCATCGCCGCTTCGGGGTTCGCGTGCTTCGCGCTGCTGTACACCCCGCAGCCGGTCATGCCGCAGATCGCCGCCGAGTACGGGCTGGGGCCGGGCAGCGCGTCGCTCGCCCTGTCCGCGGCGACGCTCGCGCTGGCCGTGGTGGTCGTGCCGATCGCGATGCTCTCCGAACGGGTCGGGCGTCGCCCGGTGATCGTGGTCAGCGTGCTGGTGGCGGCGTTGCTCGGGCTCGTGCTGCCGTTCGCGCCGAACTACGAGTTGTTCCTGGGCCTGCGGGTGTTGCAGGGCATCGCGGCGGCCGGGGTGCCCGCGGCGTCCATGGCCTACCTCGCGGACGCACTGGACAAGAAGAAGCTCGGCGCCGCGATGGGCGCGATGATCGCCGGGAACAGCCTGGGCGGCATGTCGGGGCGGCTCGTCACCGGTATGACCGTCGACTGGCTGGGGTGGCGCGGCTCGGTGCTGCTCGCCGGCGTGTTCGGGCTGGTCGCGGCCCTGATCGTGGTGTTCTTCCTGCCGAAGGCCCAGGCGATGCCGAAGCGCGCGCCCAGCGGCATGAAGGCGGCGTTGAAGGACCCGGTGCTGCTGTCGATGTACGCGGTCGCCGTGCTGCTCGTGGGGACGTTCATCTCGTTCTACAACGTCGCGGGCTTCCAGCTCTCCGGTCCGGCGTGGCTGGAGACGCTGGTCTTCCTCTTCTACGGCTTCGGCAGCACCGCGGCGGCGTTCGCGGGCAGGCTGGCCGACCGGTTCGGCCGCGGTCGCGTGCTGCTGCTGTGCATCGCGGTGCTCGCGGCCGGCGCCCTGGCGAGCCTGGTGTGGGTGCCGCTCGGCCTGGCGATCGTCACGGCCGGGTTCTTCGCCTCGCACACGACGGCGAGCGGCTGGGTCGCCGCACGCGCTCCCTCGCACGCCCGCGGTCAGGCCTCGGGGCTCTACCTCGCCGGGTTCTACGTGGGCAGCAGCATCGGCGGGACGTCCGGCGCCACCGCCTACGAGGAGTGGGGTTGGGGCGGACTCGTCCTGGTGCTGCTGGGCTGGCTGGCTCTCGCCGCGATGCTGGTGGTGTGTTCGCAATCCTCGCCGGTCAATTCCGCGCCCAGTGGGGCATCTCGCGGCACCGCCCCCACGCCCCCATATGCCCGATATGAGGGCGTGGGGGCGGCACCGCGAGCTACCCGCCTGGACACGAAATGGGCCGGCGAGGGTTAGCGAACACACCACCAGCTCAGAACTCCAGGGCGAGGGTGGCGCGCGAGTCGACCGGCGCGATGGTCGTCTTGCCGAGGCGCGGCAGGTCCAGCAGCCCGTCGACCATGCCGACCGAGACCGAGCGGGTGTCCGCAGGGACCTCGACGACGATCGCGAACGGCAGCGGTCCGCCGTCGTAGCGCGCGCCGACCTGCCGGGCGGCCGAGCCGTCGGGCAGCGTCACGGTGATCAGGTCCTTGGTCCACAGGCCGCCCGCGGTGTCGGGCAGGTCGCCGGTCGCCTCGATCCGCACCTCCAGCAACGCCTTGTCCGGCGCGGAGATCGTGGCCACGTCGTACTGGCTCTCGCCGAGCTTGACCGGGCGCTGGCGGCCGAGCCGCACGCCGGTGATCTTCAGGCCGAGCTCCCGGTCGTTGAACCGGATCTTCTGCGTCTGCTCCGTGAACTGGGCGGGGGCGGAGGCGCGCGTCAGCACCTGCGGCGGGGTGTCGGCACGCTTGCCGGACGGGACCTCGGCGCGCTGCTCCAGCGACTTGGCGCCGAGCGTGCCGAGCGTGATGTGCTCGGCGCCCTCCTGCGGGTCCGGCACGGTGTAGACGACGAAGACCGAGCCGGAGGCCGGCAGCCGGTCGGCCGGGAGGACCTGGCGCTTGCCGGGGACCTCCAGCGCGAGCTCGGACGGCTGCGGGGCGAACCCCTGCCAGTTGGTGCGGTGGAAACCGCTGTCCGTCTCGTTGAGCTTCTCGACCTTCATCCGCACCACGCGCAGCCGTGACCCGGTCTCGGCGCGCAGCGTGCCCTCCGAGGTGAACCAGATGTCCGGGTTCGCCCAGCCGGTCACGGCGGTGCCGAGCAGGTCGTCGCGCAGCTTGATGTCGGCGTCGCCCAGCCCGAGTTCGTGGTTCGAGCGCTTGCCGTCGTCGGGCAGCACGGCCAGGAAGTCGCGTCCGGCCGTCAGGTCCTGCTGCTTCGACGGGTCGAACTGCTTGCCGTCGGTGCGCACGAGCGTCCCGCTCGGCGTGCTGCGGTTGCCCTTCTCGGGCACCTGCGGCGACTGCACTTCGTAACGGACCTCGTCATCCGTCTTGGTGACTTCCTTGAGCGGCACGGGCACCCAGTCGGTGCTGGCGCCGGTGCCGGGGACCTGGACCGGTCCGCACCACAGCCGCTTGTCGACCTCGGACTCGAGGCCCGTCTTCGCGAACCAGCAGCTGACCGCGGCGGCACCGGCTCGTGCCACGTAGCCGTAGTCCAGCGTGTAGGCGAGCTGCGCCTCGGCGGTCGCCTGCAGCTCAGAGGCATCGGCGAGCTTCTTGCCGTCCATCGTGAGCTGGACCGCCGCCGGTTGCGCGGCGGGGGCTGTGGCACATCCAGTCACTGCGAGGAGGACCGTCAGACCCAGCACCGCACAACGCACAGTCCTCGCGCCCCTCACCAGTTGAAACCGAAACGTCACTACTGGTTAAAGGCGGCGCTCACTCTTCAGGGTTGCCCCGGTCGAGTGTGGCTCAAATCACACTGCGGTAGACCTCGACGGTTTGCTCCGCCATCGCGGACCACGAGAACTCCAGCTCAGCGCGGGTGCGCCCGGCGGCTCCGAAGCGCTTGGCGCGCTCGGGGTCTGTGATCAGTTCGTTGATCGATTCCGCGAGCTGGAGTCGATATGTCGACAAATCATGCTCGTCGTAGTGGACGAGGAGGCCCGTCTCGCCGTGCACGACGACCTCGGGGATGCCGCCCACGTCGCTCGCCACGACCGCGGTGCCGCACGCCATCGCCTCCAGGTTCACGATGCCCAGCGGTTCGTAGACCGACGGGCACACGAACACCGCCGCGTGGCTCAGGATCTGCCGCACCTCGGCCGGCTGCAGCATCTTCTGGATCCAGAACACGCCCGGCCGCGACTGCGAGAGCTCGCTGACCGCCTGCCGGATCTCCTCGGCGATCTCCGGAGTGTCCGGTGCACCCGCGCACAGCACGATCTGCGCGTCCGGGTCGATCTGGTGCGCGGCGGCCACGAGGTGGCTCAAACCTTTTTGCCTCGTGATCCTTCCCACGAAGGCCACGATCGGCTTCGTGGGATCGATTCCACGGGACGTGAGCGCGTCCGATTCGGTGACCGGGTGGTACGCGTTGCTGTCGATCCCGTTGCGCACGACGTGCACCCTCGCCGGGTCGAGAGCGGGGTAGGCGTCGAGCACGTCGGCCCTCATGCCCTCGCTCACGGCGATGACCGCGTCGGCGTGCTCGTACGCCGTCCGCTCCGCCCACGAGGAGATCCGGTACCCGCCGCCGAGCTGCTCTGCCTTCCACGGCCGGCGCGGTTCCAGCGAGTGCGCCGTCACCACGTGCGGGATGCCGTGCAGGAGTTTGCCCAGGTGACCGCCCATGTTGGCGTACCAGGTGTGCGAGTGGACCAGCGTGGCCGTGGAGATCGCCGAGGCCATCTCCAGGTCGACCGCGAGGGTCGTGAGAGCCGCGTTCGCCTGCTCCAGGCTGTGCGGTGGGTTGTGGGCCGTGGCGTCCGATCTCGGTGCACCGAAGCAGTGCACGTCGACCTCCACGAGTTCGCGGAGATGGGGCACGAGGAATCCCACGTGCACGCCAGCCCCGCCGTACACCTCTGGCGGATACTCCCGGGTCAAGAGCGCTACTCGCACGCACCCACCGTAGATCACGGCGGTACTTGTTGGGACAAACCGCTTTGCGTCTGGTTCGAGAACGATCGCACGGATAGGGTCACATACCGTGAAGGGGCAGCCGCACGTTCTCGGAATTGTGCTTGCCGGTGGTGAAGGCAAGCGCCTGTGGCCACTGACGGCGGACCGCGCGAAACCGGCTGTGCCCTTCGGGGGCAACTACCGGCTGGTCGACTTCGTGCTGTCGAACCTGGTCAACGCCGGGCTCGCGAAGCTCTGCGTGCTGACGCAGTACAAGTCGCACTCGCTGGACCGCCACATCTCGACCACGTGGCGCCTGTCCAATGTGCTCGGTCAGTACGTGACGCCGGTCCCGGCCCAGCAACGCCTGGGCCCCCGCTGGTACACGGGCTCGGCCGACGCGATCTTCCAGTCGCTGAACCTCGTCCACGACGAGAAGCCCGACCACGTGGTCATCTTCGGAGCCGACCACGTGTACCGGATGGACCCCGGCCAGATGATCTCGCAGCACGTCGAGTCGGGCGCGGCCGTGACCGTCGCCGGCATCCGCGTGCCGCGGAACGAGGCCAAGGCGTTCGGGTGCATCGACTCGGACGCGTCCGGCAAGATCACGCGCTTCCTGGAGAAGCCGTCCGAGCCGCCGCACGTGCCGGACGATCCCGAAGTGACCTTCGCGTCCATGGGCAACTACATCTTCACCACCGAGGCGCTGCTGGACGCGCTGCGCGGGGACGCGTTGAACCCGGACTCGGATCACGACATGGGTGGCGACATCATCCCCATGCTGGTGGACCGGGGTAAGGCGCACGTCTACGACTTCCAGGACAACCAGGTTCCCGGCGCCACCGACCGGGACCGCGGGTACTGGCGTGACGTCGGAACGATCGACGCCTACTACGACGCGCACATGGACCTGGTTTCGGTCCACCCGATCTTCAACCTGTACAACGAGCTCTGGCCTATTCGGACGGCCACGCCGCCGATGCCTCCGGCGAAGTTCATCGCGGGCGGGTCCGCTGAGGACTCGATGGTGGGGCCTGGGGCGATCATCTCCGGGAAGATCCACGGGTCTGTGATCTCGTCCGACGTGACTGTTGAGGTCGGGTCGGTTGTGCAGGGGTCTGTGTTGTTGCCCGGGGTTCGGATCGGTAAGGGTGCTGTGGTTCGGCGGGCTATTTTGGACAAGAACGTTGTTGTGCCTGACGGGGCTTTGATCGGGGTGGATGCTCCTATGGATCGGGAGCGGTACACCGTGTCCGCCTCTGGGATCACCGTGCTTGGGAAGGGTGTTCGGGCTTACTGAGCCGCGCCTTTGTGGGTGGTCGCCTTGCGGGCGGCCTGGTTGCGTTGCGTGCATTTCCTGGGGCTCTGCCCCAGACCCCGGCAATCTGATCGGGGGGTGGCGCCGCCTGTGGGTTGATGGCACGCCTGTTGCGTTGGGCGGCCGCCGGTTGCGTGGAGAGTGCGTTGTGGCGGTGGGGTCCCGTCACGAGCCACGCCAAGAGCGGGCCACATGCAGGTAGGGGTGTCAAGCGGACGAAAAGCGTGTCCGCTTGACACCCCTACCTGCATGCAGCAAGAGCTGTGGCGCGACTCGTGACGGGACCCCACCGCCAGGCCCGCTTGGTAAGGACGGCTCGCCTGCGGCTTCGCATGCGAGGGACGGCTCGCCTTCGGCTTCGCGTGCGGGTGGTGGCTCGCCTTCGGCTTCGCTTGCGATGGGCTGTCAAGGCCTGCGGGCTGCCACCAGCAATCCGTCGCCCAGCGGGAGGATCACCGGTACCAGGCGGTCGTCCTCCTTCACCAGGCGTGCGATGTCTCGCATTGCCTGGGTGGATTCGTCCTGTTTCGTGTGGTCCACGACCGCGCCGTGCCAGAGGACGTTGTCGAACGCGATCACGCCGCCTGGGCGCAGCATGCGCACGCCGTGTTGCAGGTACTGCGGGTACTCCGGTTTGTAGGCGTCCACGAAGACGAGGTCGTACGCCGCGTCGGTCAGGCGGGGGAGTACGTCCAGGGCCTTGCCCATGATCAGGCGGGTTCTGGACGGGGAGATGCCTGCTGCCGCGTAGGCCTCGCGGGCTGCCCGTTGGTGGTCCGAGGCCACGTCTATCGAGGTCAGGATGCCTGACTGTGGCATGCCCGCCAGGAGGTAGAGGCCGCTGGTGCCCGCTCCGGTGCCGATTTCCACCACCGCGCGGGCCTGGAGTGCGGTTGCGAGGAACCGCAGGGCGGCGCCTCCGCCCGCGCCGATGGGCACGCAGCCCAGTTCCTGGCCGCGTGCTCGTGCTGCCAGGTGCACGTCGTCCTCGGGGAGGTACTGCTCGACGTACTCCCGCAGGGCCGATTCCGGGGTCACGGGGTAGCAGGTTAGTGCTTCGAGTGCCCAAAACGGGTGAACGTGGCCCGAACCGAAATTCTCAGGGTGCTCTCAGCCCACTCTCACGATCGTTTAAAGGGAGCAGGAGAAGGTACAGAGGCAAGAAGCCAGGCTCTAGTCGGGAACAAGCCGGACCCGTCGCCCGTTGAGCCGCATAAGGGTCGCCGGGCGGCCCACATGGAGGTGCCGAAACACCTGATGCGCACGCAGTCGAGTTCTCCGGAGGCCGTCGCGCCCATCGAGACGGCCGACTGGACGCCGCCCTCGTGGGACGCGATCGTCCGTGAGCACGCGGACAGGGTCTACCGGCTCGCGTACCGCCTGACCGGCAACCAGCACGACGCCGAGGACCTGACGCAGGAGACGTTCATCCGCGTCTTCCGCTCGCTCGCGTCGTACAAGCCGGGCACCTTCGAGGGGTGGCTGCACCGCATCACCACCAACCTCTTCCTGGACATGGCACGCCGGCGTAGCCGCGTGCGCATGGAGGCGCTGCCCGAGGACAACGACCGCCTCGAGGGTGACGACCTGTCCCCTGAGGAAATCTACGACGAGAACCACCTCGACCCCGACCTGCAGGCCGCGCTGGACGAGCTCCCGCCGGAGTTCCGTGCCGCGGTCGTGCTCTGTGACGTGGAAGGCCTTTCCTACGAGGAGATCGGCGCCACTCTCGGGGTGAAGATGGGTACGGTGAGGAGCAGGATCCATCGGGGCCGCCAGGCTCTGAAGGTCGCGCTCGAACGCCGTCGTCAAGAATCGTTGCTGGAGGACTCTGCATGACCGACCTCCGAGGTTGGGGCCTGCCTGAGCAGCATCTCTTGCCGGATGCCGTGGTCGCGTTCGTGGACGGGGAACTGTCCTCGACCGCGCACGAACGCGCGTCCGCGCATGTTCAGCGCTGTGGCTTCTGCGCATTCGAGACCTTCACCCAGCAGCAGGCGCGCTCCGCCGTGCGCACCGCTTCGGCGCCCACGGCGTCGGCGTCGCTGCTGGACAGGCTCGGTGCGATCCCTCAGGAGGTCGAACTGCCGTCCGCTCCGGACGGGCTCGCCATCACCGAGGACGGTCAGTTCGTCGCTGTGCAGCGCACGGACAAGCCCGCGTTCGGTGCCGGGCCCGTGCTGGGTTCGTCCAGACCGCTGGGCAGCAACGGCTGGTTCAGCGGCCGTCGTGCCCGCCAGGGTGCCGGAGTCGTCGTCAGCGGCATGTTGCTGAGCGCGCTCGCGTTCACCACGCCGGAGAGCGACACGCCCGCTCCCGCGGTTCCAGTTCCTCAGAACGCCGGTGCGGTCTTCGCGACCACCCCCTGACAGTCATTTCACTGTTCGTGGGGCAGGCTGTGGTTCAGCACTCCTAGCGGAAAATTCGGGGAGAGATGAGCCAGCAGTCGCCCAACGGCCAGACGTCCACACCCGTTTCCGGAGTGGACGACGGAGCGCATCGCAGGCTCCGGCCACGCCCCCTGGTGCAGCCGCCGGTCGACCCCGCGTACGCCACCGCCTTCGGCCGCCCGGACGGTGTTCCCGGGGCGTTCGCCTCGCGCGACGTGCCCGTGTCCCAGCTCCAGTCCGCACCACCGCCTCCCGAGTCCCTCGTGACCGCGTTCGGCCGCCAGGGCTCGCAGGAGCTGTTGCAGCGGCCGCCGCAGCCCACGTCCGACCCGGATCCGGACATCGACCCGGTGTTCTGGGGCGACAAGCCCGCCGGTGACCCGTGGCGCGACCCCGCCTCCGGTGCCGTGATCGGCCCGCCCGCCGTCGGTGAGGACCCGCCGGGCGAACCCGAGCGCAAGCCGGGGCCCGGTCCCCAGCTGAGCGTTCCCGAACTCCTCTTCGGCCGTCGCGTGAAGCCGGCGGCCCTGGCGCTGCTGTTGACGGTCGCGCTCGTCCTCGGTGCCGTCGGTGGCCTCGTCGGCTGGCTGATCGGCCGGGCGGGCAACCCCCTGACCGACTCGACGGTCACCCTGGCCGAGATCTCGGAGGGCAAGGAACGCCCGGCCGGCTCGATCTCGGACATCGCCAAGCGCGTGACGCCCAGCGTCGTCTCGATCGAGTTCAAGGGCGCGAACGTCGCGGGCGTCGGCTCCGGCGTCGTCATCGACGCCGGCGGCTACATCCTGACCAACGACCACGTCGTCGCCCCGGCCGCCCAGGACTCCTCGGCCAAGCTCAGCGCCGTCTTCACCGACGGCACCCGCGCCCAGGCCCGCGTCGTCGGCCGCGACCCGAAGACCGACCTCGCCGTCATCAAGGTCGAGGTCACCAACCCCACCGTCCTGCAGTTCGGCAACTCCGACGAACTGCAGGTGGGCGACAGCGTCATCGCGATCGGCTCGCCGCTGCAGCTGTCCAACACCGTCACCGAGGGCATCGTCTCCGCGCTGCACCGCCCGGTCACGGCGGCGGGCGAGAACGGCGGCCCCCAGGTCACCTACGACGCGATCCAGACCGACGCGGCCATCAACCCGGGCAACTCGGGCGGCGCGCTGGTCGACTCCCGCGGCGCCCTGATCGGCATCAACTCGTCGATCCGCACCGAGACCGGCGGCTCCGTGGGCCTCGGCTTCGCGATCTCCGGCAACCAGGCCCGCAAGATCAGCCAGGACCTGATCCGCAGCGGCCAGGTCAAGCACGCGGACATGAACATCAACGTGAAGTCCGTGTCCGCCGAGACCTCCGAAGGCGCCCAGGTGCAGAACGTCCCCGCGGGAGGCGCCGCGGCAGCCGCCGGCATCCAGGAGGGCGACGTCATCACCAAGGTCGGCAACCGCATGGTCCGCAACGCCGCCGAACTGGTCGTAGCGGTCCGCGAGCACGCAATCGGCGAAACCGTGCAGGTAGTGCTGGCACGCCAGGGCCGTGAGCTCAAACTAGACGTGACACTGAAGAGCGACTGACAAGTAGGCTGGGACCCGTGTTCGACAGCATCGGATGGGTAGAGATCCTCATCATCGTCATCGCGGGTCTCTTCATCCTGGGCCCCGAACGCCTGCCCTCGGCCGCGGCCTGGCTGGGCAAGACGGTGAGGCAGGTCCGTGAGTACGCGACCGGCGCACGAGAACAGCTGAAGCAGGAGATGGGCCCGGAGTTCGAGTCACTCCGCAAGCCCCTCGAAGACCTGCGCGAACTGCGCAACTTCGACCCGAAGCGCGCGGTCACGAAGCACTTCTTCGACGACTCCGAGCCCACGACGAAGTCCAACGGCTACCCGACCCCGCCGACCCCGCCGGCAGCCGAACAGCGCCCACTCGCACCGGGCGAGCGCCCGCCGTACGACCCGGACGCGACCTGAGCCGAGCGACACCCGGCAACCTCCCGCTGCCGACCCGGCGAAGAGCGACGGTGAAGCCGCGCAGAGGGTGAAGCCGCGCAGAGGGTGAGGGCGAACGGGGGCGGAGGCCAAGCCAGTCCACCCCTTTGCCGCCTAACGCAAGGGCGGAGCCGAGGCGTTCCTCCGCACAAACAGGGCGACGGCGAAGCCGAGCCGCCGTGCCGCCAATCGCTATCGTCGCGCAGCGGCGATGACCGGCACGGGCCCGGTACTGCCTGAGCAACCACCCTCGCAAGGCGACCTGAGCGCATCGGTGACCGCCCCGCTGGAACAGGAACAGGAACGGGCCAACGCAAGCCGACCCGCGCGCTGATCCGCTCGCACGGCGGGCGACCACCCCGCTGGAACCGGCGCCGGCCAACGCAAGTCGACCCGCGCGCAGCCCACCGGCCCGCTCTCGCGCGCTGACCCGCTCGCACGGCAGGCGACCACCCCGCTGGAACCGGCGCCGGCCAACGCAAGCCGACGCGCGCCGTCAGCCGTAAAGCGCCAGCCGTCAGCGACCAGCAGGCGAAACGTTCAACAACCGCCCAGCCAGCCCACGCGACCGCACCGAAAGCTTCGTGGCGATCCCGGTCAGCACCTGAGCGGCGGCCGAGTCCGGCACCGCCTGCACGATCGGCGTCCCGGAGTCGCCGTTCTCCCGCAGCCGCGGGTCGAGCGGCACCTGGCCGAGCAGCGGCACGTCGGAGCCGATGGCCTTGGTCAGCGACTCGGCGACGGCCGCGCCGCCACCGGTTCCGAAGATCTCCATGCGCGAACCGTCGGGCATCTCGAGCCACGACATGTTCTCGATGACACCGGCCACCCGCTGGCGGGTCTGCAACGCGATCGAGCCGGCGCGCTCGGCCACCTCGGCGGCGGCCTGCTGCGGGGTGGTGACGACGAGGATCTCGGCGTTCGGCACTAGCTGGGCGACGGAGATCGCGATGTCGCCGGTGCCGGGCGGCAGGTCGATCAGCAGCACGTCCAGGTCGCCCCAGAACACGTCGGCGAGGAACTGCTGCAACGCGCGGTGCAGCATCGGGCCGCGCCACACGACCGGGGTGTTGCCCGGCGTGAACATGCCGATCGAGATGACCTTCACGCCGTGCGACTGCGGCGGCATGATCATCTTCTCGACCTGGGTGGGGCGGCCGTCGGCGCCGAGCATGCGCGGGATCGAGTGGCCGTAGATGTCCGCGTCGACGATGCCGACCGACAGGCCCCTGGCGGCCATCGAGACGGCGAGGTTCACGGTCACGGACGACTTGCCGACGCCGCCCTTGCCGGACGCGACGCAGTACACGCGCGTCAGCGAGCCCGGCTGGGCGAACGGGATGACCGGCTCCTCAGCGCCGCCGCGCAGCGTCTTGCGGAGCTCGGTGCGCTGGGCGTCGCTCATGACGTCCAGGTCGACGCGCACGGACGAGACACCGTCCAGTGCCGTGACGGCCGCGGTGACGTCCTTGGTGATCTTGTCGCGCATCGGGCAGCCCGCGACCGTCAGGAAGATGCCGACCACGACGACGCCGTCCGCGCCGACCTCGACGTCCTTGACCATGCCGATCTCGGTGATCGGGCGGCGGATCTCGGGGTCCTGCACACCGGCGAGCGCCTTGCGGACGTCCTCGGTGGTGGGGAGGGGCTGTGTGGTGGTCACCGATCCATGCTACGTCCGGTTCGTGCCGGTCCTACCGGCCGGTCACTTTCCAGTACAGGGCCAGGTCGTAGTGGAGAGGGCGCTGTCCGTAACATCGACGCCCGTGCCGGAATCGGGTAGTTCCCGGTTGCCCACCCGTGTCGAGCTCGGGGTGTGGCGATCGTTCCTCCGCGCGCATGCACGGATCACGAGGGTCCTCGAGGCCGAACTGATTGCTGAGCAGCGCCTATCGCTCGCGGCGTACGACGTGCTGGTTCAACTGGCCGAGACGCCTTCCATGCGCATGCGCATGACTGAACTGGCCGATGCCGTTCTGCTGTCCCGGTCTGGCGTGACCCGCCTGGTGGACCGTTTGGAACGTGCTGGGCTCGTCGGGCGGGAACGCGCCGACGGTGACGGACGCGGCATCGTGGCCGTGCTCACACCGCTGGGTGCCGAACGCCTCCGCAGTGCCTCCACCACCCACCTCGCCGGCGTCGCCGAGCACTTCGGGGAGAGCTTCGGCCCCGGTGAGCTCGAGGCGTTCGGCCGCACGTGCGACCGCCTCGCCGCGGACGACGTGTTCCCGTGACCGCATGATCACGGTGGTGGGACTCGTGCACGTCGAGGCTGGCCGCCTCCTCGTTGTGCGCTCACGCAACAAGAAGGCCTTCTACCTCCCCGGCGGCAAGATCGAGCCCGGCGAGTCCCTCGAAGAGGCCCTGCTCCGAGAGGTCTCCGAGGAGCTCGGCGTCGACGCCGCACGTCCCGAGGTCCTCAAGCGCTACGTCGCCCCGGCCTACGGCGAGGGTGAAGGCGCGATGGTCGACATGACCTGCTTCACGGCGCAGCTGAAAGGCACACCGCGCCCGGCCGGCGAGATCGCCGAACTGACGTACGTGACCCGTGACGAGTACCGGGCGCACGCCGAGACCGCTCCCGCGATCCACGAGGTCCTGGACGACCTGGTCGCGAGCAGCCGCGTCAGGCCGTGAGCCGGCGCGCTTCCGCCAGCACCTGCTGATCCACGTCGGCCGCGGTGAGGTCTTCGTACTCGAGGATGTCGTAGACGTCGTCCAGCCGGGCCAGCTCTTCCGCCTCGGACAGGTAGTGCCCGAACTCGCCGTGCACCCACCCGGCCAGGTCGCGCGGTGACATCTCGCCGGCGACAGTCCGCCGGGCCATCAGCCGCAGACCTTGTTCCTTGCCGCCGTCGGTGCGGTGTTCGTGGTGCTGGAGTCCGAGCTCCCGCATCGCGTCCCCGAGCAGCGGCGGCACCTCCTCCCCGGCGTGCTTCAAGGAGGCACCCGCCAGCATGCTGACCGCCGGGCCGTCGACGCCGGCGACAACCAGCTCACAGGCCGCGAGCACGACCTCGGTGTCCCTGGCCTCGTTCACGTGCCACAGCGCCACGACGTCGCGGAACTCCTCGACCGTCACGGCCGGACCTTCTTCAGGTTGTTCTGCTCCTTCACCAGCTTCTCCAGCTCACCCCGGATGAAGTCGCGCGTCGCCACCTCGCCGAGGGCCAGCCGCACCGCTGCCAGCTCACGCGCCAGGTACTCGGTGTCCGCCTTCGTCTGCGCGGCCCTCTTCCGGTCCTCCTCCAGCGACACCCGGTCCCGGTCGTCCTGCCGGTTCTGCGCGAGCAGGATCAGCGGCGCGGCGTAGGCGGCCTGCGTCGAGAACGCCAGGTTCAGCAGGATGAACGGGTACGGGTCCCACCGCAGGGACACGGCGACGAGGTTGAGCGTGATCCACGCGATCACCAGGAGCGTCTGCCAGAACAGGAACTTGCCGGTGCCGAGGAAGCGCGCGAGCCGTTCGGAGAGCTGGCCGAAGGTGTCCGGGTCGATCGAGAACCGGAAGCCGCGCGGTCCGCGCGGCTGGTCGAGTCTGCGCCGAGGTGGCAGGTCAGGCATGGCTCAGTCCCGTCTCGCGCCAGTTGTCCGGCAGCAGGTGGTCCAGCACGTCGTCCACGGTGACGGCGCCGAGCAGGTGCTCGGCCTCGTCCAGCACCGGGGCGCACACCAGGTTGTAGGTCGCGAAGTACCGCGTCACGTCGCTCAGCGAGGCGTTCGGCGACAGGTAGGTCAGGTCCGTGTCGAGCACGCCGGCGACGAGGTCGAACGGTGGTTCGCGCAGCAGCCGCTGGATGTGCACGCAACCCAGGTAGCGGCCGGTCGGTGTCGCGGAGGGGGCACGGCAGACGAAGACCATCGACGCCAACGCGGGCGTGAGGTCGGGATTTCGCACTCGTGCCAACGCTTCCGCGATCGTCGCGTCCGGCGTGAGGATGATCGGCTCCGGTGTCATCAGGCCACCGGCCGTGTCGAACGAGTACTCCAGCAGCCGCCGGACCGGTTCGGACTCCTCGGGTTCCATCAGTTCCAGCAGGCGGTCCTTGGTGCCCTCGGACAGCTCGCTGAGCAGGTCCGCCGCGTCGTCCGGGTTCATCGCCTCGAGGATGTCCGCGGCGCGTTCCTCGTCCAGGTGCGACAGGATGTCCTTCTGGTCCTCTTCGGACAGTTCCTCGATGACGTCCGCGAGCCGTTCGTCGTCGAGCGCGTCCGCGACCTCGTGGCGGCGCTTCGGCGGCAGTTCGTGCAGTGAATGGGCCACGTCCGCCGCGCGCATGCCCTCGAAGACCGCGACGAGTTGCTGTGCGCCCTGCGGCTGGCCCGCGATCTCGTTCACGCTCAGGCCGGTGACGTCCTCCCACTGCCACACCTGCACGGGACCCTTGAGGCTGAACCGGCCCGTGCGTTCCCGGCCGGCGACGCGGACCATGCGCCAGTCGCGGGTGCGGGTCAGCTCCATCGCGGCGTCCACGACCACCGCCGTGGCGCCGTCGTCGACCGTGATCCTGGCGTCGAGCAGCTCGCCGATCACCAGCACCTCGTTGACGCGCTGGTGGAACGGCCGCAGGTTCACCGACCCGGTCGCGAGCGTCACGGCGTTCGGCTCGATCGAGGTGAGCCGCAGCATCGGCACGAAGATCCGCCGGCGCGTCACCAGCTCGACGACCATGCCGAGCACGCGCGGCGGTTGCCGGTCGATGCGGAGGCTGATCACGACGTCACGGGCCTTGCCGATGGGTTCGCCGTCGGGGCCGAACACGGGAAGTCCGGCCAGCTGAGCGATGTAGATCCTGTTCACGGCCACCACAACACCAGGCTAGATCAGGTCCGGGCCGCCCACCGCGCAATGTCGGCGCAGATCACCGCCATGTCCGCCATGTCCTCCTCGAGGCACCAGATCCAGTTGGCGACGGCCCGGTGCAGCGTCCAGTCGCGTGCCTTCGCCACGTCCAGCTCACCCGCGTCGCACACCGCCAGGAACCGGTCGGTGAGGCCCCTGGAGCCGTCGAGCTCGTCGAACCTGTTCCACAGCAACGGGATCACGCAGTACTCGGGATCGCCCGACAACGGCTTCGGGTCGATCACCAGCCACGGTTCGCGGTCGCCGCGCAGCACGTTCTGGTAGTGCAGGTCCTCGTTGACGAGCATCGTGCCCATCGGCCTGGTGCCGGCCTCACGGGCCGCGCCGAGCAGGTCGCGAGGGATCGCCGGATGATCTCTCACCGCACCGGAGACCCGCCGGAACTCTTCCGGCGCCTGGATTCCGCGGTGGCGGCGCAGCAGGCCGCCGATCACGCCGATGGCCAGGTCGACCGGTTCGTCGTCGAGCGAGTGCTGGTCGAGGCGTTCCAGCAGCAACGCGCCGAGCTCGGCGTCGTGGTCGAGCAGCCGCACCGCCCCGTTGCCGTCGTAGAGCCGCAGCGCCAGCGGTTCGTGCTGGGTCTCGTCGTCCGTCCAGCTCAGTTTCAGCACCGCGGGGTGCCCGTCGGCCTGGCGCACCGGGAGCACGACCGCGCAGAAGCCGTGCATCAGCGCGCCGTCCGGGGTGAGGCGCCAGCGCGCGCACGCCTTGGTGGCGAGCGTCGGCAGCTTCGCGACCCATGCCGGAGCGCCGTCGCCGAGACCCTCGCCGAAGCCGTCCGGAACGGTGATCATGCGCCGAACTCCAGCCGGTACACGGCGTCCCACGACGGCTTGGTGTTGAGCCGGGCCGTCTTCAACGCCTGCGCGGTCTCGTCGTCGGGCTCGGTCAGGTGCGCGACGGCCTGGGCGTCGATGAGGTGCGAGTGCGTGCTGGGGGAGCGGACGGTGACCGTGACCTGCGCTCCGTCGGCCAGTCCCGGCACCGTCGGTTCGGTACCGCCGGAGATGACCCACAGGGAGTCGGCACGCCAGTGCGCGTGCACGAGGCGCGGTTCGTGACCGTGCGAGGTGATCCAGACGGCGGCCGCCTTGCGCAGCGCGGCGTCGAGTACTCGAGTGATCTCCACCGGTTCAGCCTGCCAGGCTGTGTTTGATGCCGCTGCTCCGCAGACGGCGACGAGTTCGCCGGGAAGTCGGTCGTCCGGTCTCCGCTTCGGCCCGAATCGCCTGCGGCGGTTGACCCGAAGAGGAGACCGGACGACCGACGCGAACTCGTGTGTGAAACGGGACTCAGCGAATATGCGCCCGGAGATGATGCGTGCCACTGTGGCGCTCATAGTTACCGGCCGGTACAAGGAGGTACTCCAGTGGTCGACCAGCAGCGTCCCCGTCGCTCGTGTCTGGCGGTCCCCGGCTCGAGCCAGAAGATGATCGACAAGGCGCGCACGCTGCCGGCGGACCAGGTGTTCCTGGACCTGGAGGACGCCTGCGCGCCGCTGGCCAAGCCCGACGCCCGCAAGACCATCGTCGCGTCGCTCAACGAGGGCGGCTGGGGCGACAAGGCCCGTGTCGTGCGCGTCAACGACTGGACGACGGAGTGGACCTACCGCGACGTCACCGAGGTCGTCGAGGGCGCCGGCGCGAACCTCGACTGCATCATGCTGCCGAAGGTGCAGACGCCCGAACAGGTCGTCGCGCTCGACTTCCTGCTCACGCAGATCGAGAAGACGATGGGCTACGAGGTCGGCAAGATCGGCATCGAGGCGCAGATCGAGAACGCCCTGGGCCTGAACAACGTCAACGCGATCGCCACCGCGTCCCCGCGCGTCGAGACGATCATCTTCGGCCCGGCGGACTTCATGGCGTCGATCAACATGAAGTCGCTGGTCGTCGGCGAGCAGCCGCCCGGCTACGACGTCGGCGACGCCTACCACTACATCCTGATGCGGATCCTGATGGCCGCGCGGGCCCACGACAAGCAGGCCATCGACGGCCCCTACCTGCAGATCCGCGACGTCGACGGCTACAAGCGCGTCGCCGGTCGTTCCGCGGCGCTGGGCTTCGACGGCAAGTGGGTGCTGCACCCCGGCCAGATCGACGCGGCCAACGAGGTCTTCAGCCCGAAGCAGGACGACTACGACCACGCCGAGAACATCCTCGACGCGTACGAGTTCTACACGTCCGAGGCGGGCGGCAGGCGCGGCGCGGTGATGCTCGGCGACGAGATGATCGACGAGGCGTCGCGCAAGATGGCGTTGGTGATCTCCGGCAAGGGCCGTGCCGCGGGCATGTCCCGCGCGAACGTGTGGACGCCGCCGGAGGCCTGATTCCGTTACGGATTGTGCGCTACTTCACCCTGAATGTCACTGGACGTGTTCGACCGTCACGGGTTGCATTCGAAACGGGTGAAGTGGCGCACAATCCGTTACCGGAGTTTGCGATCTCGCCCCTGGGTGGGGGCATGCTCTGGGGCATGTCACGTTCGAGTAACGGCAAGACGAGCAGACGGTTGCGGCTCTTCAAACGCCGCGAGGACGACCTGCTCGAGCGCAGCTTCCGCAGCTGCCCGGGATGCGATGCCGACGTCCACGTGTTCGCCGACGTCTGCCGCCACTGCGGCGGCACCCTGGAGATCGCCCTCGCGGGCTGAGACCTCCCCGTTCAGCGATAGCCCCCGTTGACCGCCGCGAAGATCGCGAAGACGTAGAACGCGATGAACAGCAGGTAGCCGACGATGACGACGTAGCCGACGATGATGCCGGCGAGCGCCATCCCGTGGCCTTCCTCCTCGCCGCGCTTGATCTTCCCCATCGCGATGTGCCCGAAGATGACGCCGACGATCGACGTCACGCCACAGGTCGCGAACCCCACGAGCGACAGCACCAGGGCCAGGATCGCGTTCGTCTGCGACTTGGGCGGGGGCGGGTAGCCGTACATGGGCTGCTGGCCGTACTGACCGGGCTGGCCGTAGGGCGGCTGCTGGCCGTACGGATCGCCTGGCTGCTTCGGGTTGTACGGGTCGTAGGTCATCGCGAATTCCCCCTAGATGTTTGAGCGGGAATCTTAAGGTCCGCCGGCGTGGTTCGTCGCGTGCGGGTGCGTGAATACACCTGTCAGCGGTGCTGTTTCGGTACAGCGGGCGCTCAGGTTGTTGCGGAGAGCACACCCCGGTCGCAAACGGGCGTTAACCGGTCCATACTCGCCGGTAACCAAAGCCTTGGAAGGGAAGTGCGATGGCGCGCCTCGCCCAGACCGCGGGTCTCACGGACATCCAGGAAGAAATCCTCGCGACCGTTCGCACGTTCGTGGACAAGGAAATCATCCCCCACGCCCAGACGCTGGAGCACGGCGACACGTACCCCGCCGACATCGTCGAGGGCATGAAGGAGATGGGCCTCTTCGGCCTGACGATCCCCGAGGAGTACGGCGGCCTGGGCGAGTCCCTGCTGACCTACGCGCTGGTGGTCGAGCAGATCGCGCGCGGCTGGATGAGCGTCTCCGGTGTCATCAACACCCACTTCATCGTGGCGCACATGCTCAAGCAGCACGGGACGCCCGAGCAGAAGCAGAAGTACCTGCCGCGCATGGCCGCGGGCGAGGTGCGCGGGTCGTTCTCCATGTCCGAGCCCGAACTCGGCTCCGACGTGGCGGCGATCCGCACCAAGGCCGTCAAGGGCTCGAACGGCTACACCATCAACGGCCAGAAGATGTGGCTGACGAACGGCGGCACGTCGAACCTCACCGCCGTGCTGGTGAAGACCGACGAGGGCGCCGAGAAGCCGCACCAGAACCTCACGACGTTCCTGGTCGAGAAGCCCGAGGGCTACGGCGAGGTCCTGCCGGGCCTCACGATCCCCGGCAAGATCGACAAGATGGGTTACAAGGGCGTCGACACCACCGAGATGGTGTTCGACGGCTTCGAGATCGCCGCGGACCAGGTGCTCGGCGGCGTCACGGGCCAGGGCTTCCGGCACATGATGGACGGCGTCGAGGTGGGCCGCGTGAACGTGGCCGCCCGCGCGTGCGGCATCTCGATCCGCGCCTTCGAACTCGCCATCGAGTACTCGCAGCAGCGCAGGACGTTCGGCAAGGCCATCGTCGAGCACCAGGCCATCGCCTTCAAGCTCGCCGAGATGGCCACCAAGGTCGAGGCCGCGCACCTGATGATGGTCAACGCCGCGCGCCTCAAGGACTCGGGCCAGCGCAACGACGTCGAGGCCGGCATGGCGAAGCTCATCGCCTCCGAGTACTGCGCCGAGGTGACGCAGGAGTCGTTCCGCATCCACGGCGGCTACGGCTACTCCAAGGAGTACGAGATCGAGCGCCTGATGCGCGAGGCCCCGTTCCTGCTGATCGGCGAGGGCACGTCGGAGATCCAGAAGACGATCATCTCGCGCGGCCTGCTCCGCGACTACCAGTCGCGCGGCTAGACGCGAGTCGGCGTTCGTCCGTTAGGGGCCAATCTTTCACGGGACTGGCCCCTAACGGTTTCCTCCCGCGGGCCATAAGGTTCGCTCACTTTGAGCACAGATCTGACACTTCCCGGACCTGTGTCGCCGCCACACGTCGTCCGCATGGAGCTGGACACGTTCTCCGGCGTCGACCGTCCCGCGCTGGCCAAGTGGTTCGGCGCCCTGTTCACCGACCTGCTCGCACCCCTGTGCCCGGCATCGGTCGAGGAGCTCGTGTCGGTGGCGCGCGACTACCACCCCTCCGACACAACGCCCTGGGGCCCGCCGGGTTATGCCCGGCTGCTGCTCTCTTCGGGTGAGTTCACCCTTCCGTCGTGGTCGGCGGCCCTGGCCGACCTGCCGTCGTTCCTGCGCGTGCAGCTGGTCCAGCTCGACTTCCAGGGCCTGCCCCTGGTCGATCACGGCTGGTGCGCGGAGATCCTGCTGAAGGACGACCCCGCGTTCCCGCACCAGGTGGTGGTCACGGCCTCGCGGTCGCTGTTCGGCGGCTGGATCTCCCATGCGGTGCAACAACAATGGCTGTCGGTCTTCCGGTCGGGCGCCTCGCTGGCGCAGGCCAGCGGCGGCTGGATCACGCTGGACCGCGTCGGCGTGCGGACCGCGCACGAGGTCGCCGCCGGCGTCGGCCTGGACGAATCCCTTTTCATGGCAGCGGAAATGTCCCGCGGCCCGCACTGGGCGACGTTGCTGGGACCACGCCAGGTAGCCGCTTTGGGTGGTGTGCAGGAGGTCTGTTCGACGGCGCCGTGTTCCTCCGTCGAGCACCTCGGCGGCGGGCGCATACTTCTGCAGCTGACGGAACACCTCGACGAGGTGCCGCCGGACGTGGTCCGCAAGCTGGCCGAGTTCCTCGGGCCGGTGCTGCACTGAGGGGAGCTCTCGAGGCCGCTGCCCTCCGGCGGCCGTCCGCGCCGGGAAGCGCCGGTACGAGGGCCCGGCCCCGTTGACCAGCGGGATACGGCTTCGTTTGGGACCCTGTCGTCCGTGAGGCCATCACCGAAGACCGACGTGCTCATCGCCGTGGACACCGCCCTGCGTCCCACGGGCTTCGTCCGCCGCGGCCACGTCTGGCTCCAGGAACGAGGTGACGGCGTCTCCGGCTGGCTCGGCTTCGGCGTGGCGGGCGCGCTCGACCTGACCCCGCTGGTCGGCGTCTGCTCCCGCCGCTACGACGAGGTCTGCCGCGCACTCGGCGTCGGAATCCCGACCACGCCCGTCGTGTCGATGCCGCTCGGCCACCTGATGGGGGACAAGCCCGTCTGGAAGTGGACCTTCACTCCCGGCGGAGACCACTTGGCCGGCGCCGCGTCGCTGGTGGCCGCGTTCTTGAAGCACGGCAAGCCGTACATCGACAAGTACGCCAAGTGGGACACCCTGGCGCGTGAGCTCGTGGCCAAGCCGGAGTCGTTGCTCGACTTCGAGCGGGCGCGCAAGCTCGCGGTCGTCCACGTGCTCGGCGGGAACGCCGGTGCCGCCCGTGAGGCGTTGAAGAAGGAGGCGGAACGGGTGGCGGACAGCCGGGACGGGTACGCGCGGTCGCACCGGGCGCTGGTGCACCGGTTCGAAATCGCGTTCCCCGGCTGACGGTCCCGCAGCGACAATGCGCCGGTGAGCGATGGCAGTGAGCCGTCGTGCCCGAGCGGTAGGACGACTCGTGAAGTTTCGCTTGCACGGGAAGGGGCAGGTCCCGCTCACCATCGTCTTCGAGCCGTCAGGGGCGGAGTACGTCATTCCGGGCGGCGGACACGTCGTCGTCGAGTTCGAGGGGGACGGCGAAGGCGAGATCTCCGTGTACGACGACCACGCGACCCCATCCGGGCACCACGCGAGCCTGGACGGTCGAAGGAGAGGAGCTGCCGTACTGATCGCAATCCGGCAAAACACCCGCAGGCATGTCGGCACGCCGTAGTGGGCACTGGCAGGATGGAACGATCAGCGCGTCCGACAGAGGTGGTCCCCGTGACGAGTCCGTTCGCCAACCCGAACCGGTCCGGCGTCCCTCCCCGCCTGCCCACTCCGCCGACGGGGTGGCCGATCGGTTCGTACGCCACGTACGAGGAAGCGCAGCGCGCGGTCGACCACCTGGCGGTGGAGGACTTCCCGGTCCAGGAAGTCATGATCGTCGGCGTGGACCTGATGCTGGTCGAGCGCATCACCGGCAAGCTCACCTGGAGCCGGGTGCTGATGACCGGCGCTGCCAGTGGTGCGTGGTTCGGTCTGTTCGTCGGCCTTCTGCTCACGCTCTTCAGCCCCGAGCCCGGGGTCACGGTCGGACCGGTGCTGACCGGTCTGATCACCGGTGTCTTCTTCGGTCTGGTGTTCGCGGCGGTCGGGTACGGGTCGGCGCGGGGCAAGCGGGACTTCCAGTCAGCGTCCCAGTTGGTCGCGAACCGGTATGACGTGCTCTGCCACCCGAAGTCGGCCGAGAAGGGCCGTGACCTGCTCGCGAGGCTCGCGATGCGGCCCGTGAACCCGAGTTCTTGAGGTTCACATAAGGCCATTGGTTCTGAATCGTTGCTTCCCTTGGTTGCGGCTCCTGATCACCGGGCCTAGGTTCGGTTGACCGGTTCGCCCGGTGCGGCCGGTGGCACGACGAGGTGCCAGGCAGACAGCGGTCTGGCTCCTCCGTGTAGTCGGGAAGGAGGCAGGGCCGATGGGTGCGACACGGCGCTATCGACTCGCCGCCGGAGTGGGAGCCGCGGTACTCGCGGCAGGAACCCTCACGGCTTGCGGGTCTGGCGACCAAGGCATCACCGTCAACGTTTACAAGTATCCCCAGGAGAACTTCCAGGCCATCGTCGACAGCTGCAACGCGAAGGCCGGCGGGCGATACAACATCGTCTACAACAAGCTGCCGCGGGAGGCGGACGGTCAGCGCGAGCAGATGGTGCGCAGACTCGCGGCGGAGGACGACAGCATGGACGTCCTCGGGCTCGACGTCACGTGGACCGCGGAGCTCGCGAAGGCGGGCTGGATCAAGGAGTTCACGGGTTCGGTCAAGTCGCAGGTGGAGAACGGCACGCTGAAGACGCCGCTCGACACCGCGACGTACGAGGGCAAGCTGTACGGGGCTCCGGACAACACGAACGTCCAGCTCCTGTGGTACCGCTCGGACCTCGTGCCCACGCCGCCGAAGACGTGGGACGAGATGATCTCCATGGCCGAGGCGCTGGTGGCGGAAGGGAAGCCCGGCCAGATCGTGGCGCAGGGAAAGCAGTACGAGGGACTCGTCGTGCTGTACAACACCCTGGTCAACTCCAACGGCGGCACGATCCTCGACGAGAACGGCACGAAGGCCGTCGTCGACGCCAAGGCCGTGGAAGCGTTGGCGGCGTTGAAGAAGCTCGCCACGTCGAAGGCGATCGACCCGTCGTTCTCCAACGCGGCCGAGGACAACGCGCGCCTCGCCATGGAGGGTGGCAACGCGGCGTTCCAGCTCAACTGGCCGTACGTCTACGCGGCGGCGCAGAAGAAGCCGGACTTCGCGAAGAACTTCAAGTGGGCGCCGTACCCCACGGTCAGCGGTGAGGCCGCCAAGGTCACCGTCGGCGGGATCAACTACGCGGTCAGCAACTACAGCACGCACGCGGACGAGTCGTTCGACGCGGTGTTGTGCCTGCGTGGCGCGGAGGCCCAGAAGCTCGCCGCGCTCAAGGACGGTGTGCCGCCGACCATCGAGGCCGTCTACGACGAGCCCGAGATGGCCGAGGCGTACCCGATGCGCGACGACATCAAGGAGACGTTGAAGAACGCGAGTGTGCGGCCGCGCACGCCCGCCTACCAGAACGTCTCGACGGTCATCTCCACGATCCTGTCGCCGCCCGCGAGCATCGACCCGCAGGCGACCGGGGACAGGCTGCGCAAGGAACTGCAGGACGCTCTCGACTCGAAGGGGGTTCTGCCGTGAGTCACGCGACCACAGAAGACACGGCGAAGGCAGCGGCGGCACCGAAACCCGTCGCGCCCAAGAAGAAAGTCGCGCTGAGCGAGGGCAAGAGAGCCGAGCGCAGGCTCGGCTGGCTGCTCTGCGCGCCCGCCGCGATCACCATGATCGCGGTGACCGGCTGGCCGATCCTCTACTCGCTGCTGCTGTCGATGCAGAGGTTCGACCTGAAGTTCCCGGACCGCACCGAGTGGATCTGGTTCGACAACTACGTCACCGTGCTCAGCAGTCCGTACTGGTGGAACGCGGTGTGGGTGACGGTCGTGCTGACGGTCGTGACCGTCGCGATCGAACTGGTGCTGGGCATGTCGCTCGCGCTGATCATGCACCGGGCGCTGGTCGGCCGGGGCATCGTCCGCACGACGACGCTGATCCCGTACGGCATCGTGACGGTCGTGGCCGCGTTCTCCTGGCGCTTCGCCTGGACGCCCGGCACCGGCTACCTCGCCGAGGCGCTCGGCGGCGACCCCGTGCTCACGGAGAAGATCCCGGCACTGATGGTCGTCGGCCTCGCGGAGATCTGGAAGACCACGCCGTTCATGGCCCTGCTGCTGATGGCGGGCCTGGCGCTGGTGCCGGACGACCTGCTCAAGGCCGCCGCGATGGACGGTGCGAGCGGGTGGCAGCGGTTCATCAAGATCACCGTGCCGATCATGAAGCCGGCGATCCTGGTGGCGTTGCTGTTCCGCACGCTCGACGCGTTCCGCATCTTCGACAACCTCTTCGTGCTCACCGCGGGTTCGCAGGGCACGTCGTCGGTGTCGATGCTGACCTACAACAACCTCATCAAGGGCTTGAACCTCGGTATCGGATCGACGATGTCCGTGCTGATCTTCATCATGGTCGCGATCATCGCGTTCGTGTTCATCAAGCTCTTCGGCACCGCTGCCCCCGGCAGTGACGACGGAGGGAAGCGCTGATGGCGGGTATCGGAGGAGCGGAGACCCCGGCCAAGAAGTGGGGCTGGGGTGTGCTCAACACGGTGGTCGTGATCTACGCGCTGATTCCGGTGCTGTGGATCGTGTCCCTGTCGTTCAAGTCGTCGAAGACGCTGGCGGACGGCAACTTCATCCCTCGCGAGTGGAGTCTGGAGAACTACCAGAACATCTTCTCGACGTCCGAGTTCACGCGGGCACTGATCAACTCCATCGGCATCGCGATCATCGCGACCGCGATCGCCGTGGTGTTCGGCACGATGGCCGCCTACGCCATCGCGCGGCTCGACTTCCCCGGCAAGAACCTGCTGGTGGGCGTCTCGCTGCTGATCGCGATGTTCCCGCAGGTCTCGCTGGTGTCGCCGTTGTTCGAGATCGAGCGTTCGCTGGGTCTCTTCGACACGTGGCCCGGCCTGATCCTGCCGTACATCACGTTCGCGCTGCCGCTCGCGATCTACACCCTGTCGGCGTTCTTCCGCGAGATCCCCTGGGAGCTCGAGAAGGCGGCGAAGATGGACGGTGCGACGCCGGGGCAGGCGTTCCGTCGCGTCATCGCGCCGCTGGCCGCGCCGGGCGTGTTCACGACGGCGATCCTGGTGTTCATCTTCTGCTGGAACGACTTCCTGTTCGCGATCTCGCTCACCTCGACCGAGCAGTCGCGGACCGTGCCGGTGGCGCTGTCGTTCTTCACCGGTAGTTCCCAGTTCGAGGACCCGGCCGGATCGATCGCGGCGGCCGCCGTGGTCATCACGATCCCCATCATCATCTTCGTGTTGTTCTTCCAGCGCCGGATCGTCGCCGGCCTGACCTCCGGCGCCGTCAAGGGGTGAGTTGACCAATGGCAGAGATCGTTCTGGACAAGGTGACCAAGCGGTATCCCGACGGCGCTTTGGCCGTGCAGGAGGTCAACCTCGAGATCGCCGACGGCGAGTTCATCATCCTGGTCGGGCCGTCCGGCTGCGGTAAGTCCACCACCCTCAACATGATCGCGGGGCTGGAGGACATCACCGACGGCGAGCTGCGCATCGGCGGGCAGCGCGTCAACGAGAAGGCGCCCAAGGACCGCGACATCGCCATGGTGTTCCAGTCCTACGCGCTCTACCCGCACATGACGGTGAAGGAGAACATGGCCTTCCCGCTGCGGCTGGCCAAGGTCGACAACGCGACGGTCGAGAAGAAGGTCAACGACGCCGCGGAGATCCTGGACCTGACGCAGCACCTCGACCGCAAGCCGTCCAACCTGTCCGGTGGCCAGCGGCAGCGCGTGGCGATGGGGCGCGCGATCGTGCGCAACCCCAAGGCGTTCCTGATGGACGAACCGCTGTCCAACCTGGACGCCAAGCTGCGCGTGCAGATGCGCACCTCGGTGTCGCGCCTGCAGAAGCAGCTGGGCACGACCACGGTGTACGTGACGCACGACCAGACCGAGGCGATGACCCTCGGCGACCGGGTCGTGGTCATGCGCGGCGGTGTCGTGCAGCAGATCGGCGCGCCGCAGTTCCTCTACGACCAGCCGGCGAACCTGTTCGTCGCGGGCTTCATCGGCTCCCCGTCGATGAACTTCGTGCCGGCGACGCTGGAGAACGGTTCACTGCGGTCGATCCTCGGCGACGTGACGCTGACGGACCGGGTGCGGCAGCTGGTGGAAGGTGCCGACGCGCCCCGCGAGGTGATCATGGGCATCCGCCCCGAGCACTTCGAGGACGCGGCACTGGTCGACGCGGCGGCGCTGTCGTCGGGAGGCAAGTTCACGCAGCACGTGGACGTGCTGGAGTCGATGGGTTCGGACAAGTACGCCTACTTCAACCTCACGGGCGAGCAGGCGGCCTCGGCGGAGCTCCAGGAGCTCGCGGCGGACGCGGGATCGGACGACGTGCCGGGTGACGGCATCTCGCTCGTGACGCGGTTGTCGTCGGCGTCCGGCGCGGTGGAAGGCGCCTCGTCGGAGATCTGGTTCGACGCGGACAAGGTGCAGCTCTTCGACCCGTCCAGCGGCAGGAACCTGACTTACACGGAACGGTGAATTCTCGTTTTGCGGGCCGCCTTCCCCTCGCGGGAGGGCGGCCCGTTTCTGTCACTCGATCGAGTGAGGGCGAAAGCCCTCGCGCAGTTGGGACTTATTAGTCCCGCCCTATCTGCCCTGCCGAACTCGGTTCGCCATTGGGCGCTCGGCAGCGACATCTCATCGAAACGTGCTCTTCGCTTGTTCGGATCGTCCGCACGCTTGTCGAAGGCGGGTACAGGACCACCGGGGGGTTCCGGGGAACCGCCGCCGAGTGAAAGAGAGCGTGCAATGGGGATCCTGGACGGAAAAGCGGTCGTCATCACGGGGGCCGGTCGAGGACTGGGCGAGGCCTACGCGATGCACGCTGCCCTCGCGGGTGCGTCGGTGGTGGTCAACGACAACGATGGTGACCTGGCAGAACGGGTCGCGGAGCACATCCGGGAGTTCGGCGGCCGAGCCGTGGCCTCGAACCACACGGTCGCCGACCCGAGCGAGGCGGCGAAGATCGTCAGCCTGTGCGTCGACGAATTCGGCCGCGTCGACGGCCTGGTGAACAACGCGGGCCTGAACTACGAGACCGCGCCGTGGGAAGACGACCCCGAGACGATCAGGCACGTGGTCGAGGTGAACGTCCTCGGCGTCATCTACACCGGAATCGCGGCGATGCGCGCGATGCGGGCCACCGGTGGCGGTTCGATCATCAACATTTCCTCCGGCGCGTCATTCGGCCAGCGCAAACTCGCCACCTATTCGGCGACCAAGGGCGCGGTGGCCTCACTGAGCTACTCGTGGGCCCTCGACCTGGAGGCCGAAGGCATCCGCGTGAACGCCGTGTGCCCCGTCGCGCACACGCGGATGGTGTGGAAGTCGGAACGCTCCCTGCGCGCCATCCCGGCCGACCGGACGCCGGGCAAGGTCGCGCCGCTGGTGCTGTTCCTGCTCTCGGACCGCGCCGAGGGCATCACCGGGCAGGTCATCCGGTGCAACGGCAGGCAGCTGCACATCGTCGGCCAGCCGTACTTCAAGCAACCGATCCTGGAGAGCGACAACTGGGACACCGCTTCGGTGGAGCGGGCGTTCACGGGCGTGCTGCAGGCACACCTCGAACCGTACGGGCTGGAGAAGAGGATGCCTCCCCGGCTGCGTGCGCTGGTGGAACCTTCGCAGACCGCCTGAGCGGGCGGGGGAGGCGTCGTCCGGTGCCCTGTGCGGCGCCTTCCCCGCGGGTCGGCTGTGGACGGTGGCGGGGCTGTACAGGTTCGACGAGGACGAACTGGCGCAGGCCGCTACTTTCCGTGGATACGCCAGACGATCACGGACTGAGGTGTTCGGGTGACGTTTGCCCACGTCACACGGATGGCTGCGGAAATTGTCTGACCCTCCTGTCACCATCGGGGCATGGCCGAGCGCAAACCCAGAGTCACCGACTGGAGACTCGTCGTGCAGTCCCGGTTGGACCGGGTCCGCGCGGATCTGGCTGCCCTCGGCCCGTCCGATCCGGTCGATCCCGAGGGCGACGTGTGGCGGCGTACGGCCGAGGCGCAGGCCGCCGTGGTCGAGGCGATGCTCAACGCTCGCGAGCCGTGGTGGCGCATGCTGCCGTCGTGGTGGTCGGGCTGGCACATCGAACGTGCCTGGCGCGCCCTGCACGAGGCCGAGGTCGCCACGATCTCGGCCGAGCGCGGGTTTCTCGGGCGGTTGCCCGGTCTGCGCGCGCGGGTGGCGCAGTACCTGGACGACGACGATCCGCGCCGCCGCGCCCTGGAGGAGTTGCGGCCGGGGGAGTTCACGCCCGCGGTCGAGCGCGCGATCGTGGTGGACGCGCTGCGGGCGGCTTACGACAACTCGGACTTCGCGCACGCCGGGTCGCGTGCGTTGCGCAACAAGCTGATCGCCGCGTCGATCGTGCTGTTCGTGATCAACACGGTGCTCGGTGTCGTCGGCATCGTGAAGCCCGGCATCATCCCGCTGTGCGTCGACCCGAAGGAGAACGCGCTGCCCACCGTCTGCCCCGGCGGCACGGTGAAGGCGTCCGGTGTGGACGTGTGGCTGGTGCAGGTGCTCGGGTCGTTCGGTGCGGTGCTGGCGTCCGTGGTGCTGCTCTTACGCCGCCGGCCGTCGCTCTCGCCGTACGTGATGATCGGGTACCAGGCGCTCATCAAGATCATGCTGGGTGCGGCACTGGCGGTGGTCGGCATCCTGGCGCTGGGAGCAGGGGTCACCAGCGGGCTGATCGGCATCCCGTCGGCTGCGGCGTTGCTGTTGTGGGCGGTCATCTTCGGGTACGCGCAGCAGATCGGCACACGGCTGCTCGACAAGTACACCGACGAGGTGCTGGACCAGGCGCGGCCGTTGCCGGACGCGGACGGGCCGCGGGTGGCGCCCCGGTGATCGGTGCACAGGCGTCACCGCAGAGACGTCACCTCAGGCGCGTGGGCCTCGGCCGTGCGACTGGCTTTCCTCGCGCACGGCGTTGATGACGTCGGCGTCCCATCGGTGCGTGCGGATCAGCCGGTACCGCTCCGCCGCGACCCACATGTACGCCTCGGTCTCGGTGCGGTCGCCGATCATGTCGGCCTGCCGCAGCATCGCCACGACCGGCTTGTACTCGTCGGCGTACCAGCGGCGCGCCACCTCGGAGCGGTCCAGGAACTGGCCGCTGTCCTGCATCAGCCGGAAACCCCACGCCTCGACGTGCTCGCCGAGCTGGGCGTAGTCCCACGGGTCGGACAGCACCACGGCGGCGCGGGCCTCGCCGCTCAGGGGGACCCGGTCCAGGAACAGGCGCCGGTAGTCCTTCACGATGAGGTCGCCGCGGTAGCGGATGCCGGACGAGTTGATCCGGGTGATCACCTGCGTCACGTACGCGTCGATCACCTCCAGGCCCATGGCGTGCGCCACGGACACGCGGTGGTGGCCGTCGTTGATGAAGTGCAGCTCGCCGACCCGGTACACCTCGATCGGCGGCACGCTCTCGCCGCGGCGTGCGGCCAGGGCCAGCCGTTGCCAGCGTTCCCGGACGCGACTGGAGGTCGGGCGGAAGCGGCGGTCGAAGTCGCGGGTGCGGTCGACGCTGCCGACGATCGAGTCCAGGCGGATCGTCTGCAGGCCCAGGCGCTTCTCCGACGCCATGCCCAGGGCGTCCACGACCTCGTGGAACGGCAGCATGATGTTCACGTCGTCGGGCTCGCGGCGCAGCCAGGCCGCGAGGCGCGACATCACCTGGCGGCGGCGGGCGCGCAGGAAGTCGCTCTCGGCATCGGCCACCGGGAAACCGGTGTCACGTCTCATCACGAACCTCCCGAGATCTCCAGGACCTTCTGCGGCACGACGTTGATCACGCGTGTGGAGCCCAGCGAACGGTCCGGGCGCGGCACGCCGTGCGGATGAATGTGGCCGTGCAGCATGAACGAGGGCTGCAGCCGCGAGACGAGTCCGCGTAAACAGTCGAAACCGCGATGCGGCGCGTCGGGTTCGTCGCCGCAGTCCAACGGCGGTGAGTGGGTCAGCAGCACGTCCACGCCACGTCCGTCCCGCAGCCTGCGCCACCCGGCCAGCCGGGACACCCGGCGGGCGCGGCGGGCCTGCTGCCGTTCCGTCCACTGGTTCGGGCCCTTGTTGTAGCGGATCGAACCACCGAGACCGGCGATTCGCAGGCCGGCGACGTCGATCACGCGTTCGTCCGCGTTCACCGCACCGGCTGGTCCTGGCCAGCGCACCGGCACGCCCGCCTTGGTCCACAGGCCGCGCACGTTCGAGTAGCCCGACAGGTCGGTGTCGTGGTTGCCGGGGACGAACACCAGCGGCTTGTCCAGGGCGTTGGCCAGGTGTTCCAGGTAGTCGAACGGCAGGTCACCGGCCGCGACGATCAGGTCGACGCCCGAGTGCTGGTGCACCTGATCGGTCCACAGCTGCTCGACCACCTCGTCCGCGACAGCCAGAATCCGAGCCATCCCAGCAGCTTAATGAGGACTTTCCCCACATGACGGGTGGCGGCGCTGCCGTTAGCGTTAGGACCGTGCTTGCCGAGCTGTTCGGCGCGGCCGCCCACGGGTGCCGCGACCGCAGTCCGCTGACCCAGCGACTCCTCACCGACGCTGCCGACGACCTCCGGCGGGGCGGTGTCACGGCCAGGATCATGGCCGGCTCCGAACGCGACCGGGAGGGCACCGTGCCCGGGCTGCGGTTCGCGGGCGCCGTCCACCGGCTCGTGCTCGAAGGGCGTGCGCCCGGCCTCGCGAAGCACTACCCGTCCGTCGGCGGCCAGCCCCACCTGCCGACGCTGTGGGAGGACGCGCTGCCCGCGCTCGACGAGCACGCCGACGTCCTGCGGCAACGCGTCCTGGCCACCGTCGTGCAGACCAACGAACCCGGCCGCAGCGCGCCCCTCTACGGCGGCCTGGTGGTCGCCGCGCAGGAGGCCGCGAAGGCCGCCGGCCGGCACGTGCCGTTCTGCGTGCGGCTGCTGGAGGTCGGCGCGAGCGGCGGGCTCAACCTGCGCCCGCACCACGTCGGCTACCAGCTCCCGGACACGGTCCTCGGCGATCCGGACAGCCTCCTGGTGCTCGACCCGGAGTGGACCGGCAGGCCGCCCGCGGACCTGGGCCACCGGCTGCGCGTCGTCGGCAGGGCGGGCTGCGACCTCACCCCGGTCGACGTGTCCACAGAGGACGGACGGCTGCACCTGAGCTCGTTCGTCTGGCCGGACCAGCTGGACAGGTGGAACCGCCTGCGGGACGCGCTGGACCTCGCCGCCACCGACCCCGTCCGGGTCGACCGGTCGGCCGCACCGGAGTGGCTCGCGAACCAGCTCGCCCGAGCCGAACGGGACGTGCTCACCGTCGTGTGGCATTCGGTGGTGTGGCAGTACGCCTCGCCCGCGGACCGGGCGATGGGCAGGGCCGTGCTGGCGGACGCGGCCGCGAAGGCGACACCCCTGTCACCGTTGGCGCTGCTGGTCTTCGAGCCTCGCCGCACCGACGACGACTACCGGTTCGAACTGCTGCTCAAGCTCTGGCCGGCCGGGATCTCGCTGAACCTCGGCCACGGCGCGGGCCACGGCACGCCGTTCACCTGGGACGTCACCCCCTGGGAGTGACGACCGGGTTCACCACGTACCGGCCGTCCTGCATCTCCACGGGCAGCCGGAACTCCGCGCGGGTGCCGTCGTGCGTGTACTCGACCACGATGGCGCCGTCGCGGTAGACGCCACGTTCCACCCGCGCGGTCTGGAACTGGTCCGCGGTCGTCTTCGCGACGTCCTCGCCGCCGACCGCCAGCAGCGGCTCCAGCTTGTGGAAGTCGTGTGCGCGCAACGCGTTCGTCACTTCGGCGGCGAGCTCGTCCGGTGACCCGGCGCCCGGAGACGGCCAGACCGCGATGGACACGAACACCATCGCGAGCCAGCCGATCGGGAACACCAGCAGCCAGAACCTGAGGTTCGTCAGCCGCGCTTTCACGTCAGGGGGTTCCGCTGATGAGCACGAACACGGTGGTGATCCAGCAGAGCAGGAACGCGAGGATCCAGAAGCGGATGTTGGTGAGGATTCTGGTCATGACGGGGCCCTTCCACAACGAAGAAAGCGGGCGAAACCGGGACTAGAGCCAGCGATTTCGGCGCAGTATTCGGTAGAGCGTCAGGCAGGCGATCAGGACCAGACTCATGATCAGCGGGTAACCGAACTTCCACTTCAGCTCGGGCATGTAGTCGAAGTTCATGCCGTACACGCCGACGACCATGGTGGGCACGGAGATGATCGCGACCCACGAGGTGATCTTGCGCATGTCGGTGTTCTGCTGCAGCGTGATCTTCGCGAGCGTCGCGTCGACCAGCGTCGTCAGCAGCTCGTCGAACGCGATGACGCGCTCGGACACCTCGGTGAGGTGGTCGTCGACGTCGCGGAAGAACGCCCGCACCTGCTCGGGGATGAGCGGCGTGTAGCCCTCCGCCAAGCGGCGCAACGGGTTCGCGAGCGGCATCACCGCGCGGCGCAGCTCCACGACCTCGCGCTTGAACATGTAGATCTGCTCCGCGCTCACCTCGGTGCGCGGCGCGAAGACCCGTTCCTCCATGCGGTCGATGTCGTCCTCGATGTGGTCGGTGACCTCGAGGTAGTTGTCGACGACCTGGTCGGCGATCGCGTGCATCACCGCGGAGGGGCCGATCTCCAGGCGCTCCGGGTCGGCCTCCAGCACGTGCCGCAGCTTGGAGAGCCCGGAGTGGTTGCCGTGCCGCACGGTGATGACGAAGTCCTTGCCCAGGAACACCATGATCTCGCCGGACTCGACGATCTCGTTGGCGGTGTCGGGCGATTCGTTCGTCACGTAGCGAACGGTCTTGAAGACCATGAAGAGCGTGTTGTCGTACCGCTCCAGCTTCGGGCGCTGGTGCGCGTGCACCGCGTCCTCGACCGCGAGCTCGTGCAGCCCGAACGTCTCGGCGATGCCCTCGATCTGCTCGGCGTCGGGCTCGTGCAGTCCGATCCAGACGAACCCGTCCTTGCGCTTGCTGACCTCTTTGACGGCGTCGGTGTGCGTCCACCGGCCGGGCAAGCGCTTGCCGTCGACGTAGACCGCGCAGTCGACCACGTAGTGCGACACAGGCACGGTGATGCGCGGCGCAGGGCGCTGCTGAGCGCCGCGTCCGCGGATCGAGGGCAGGCTGGGCATGGTGAGTTCCTCCAGGGCCACACGTCGTCGAAGTGCACGAAAAGCACGACGGGCGTCCTACCGGTGGAGACTCAGCGAACTAGAACGATCTAGCAGGCCACCTCGGTGAGGACGCGCTTGGTACTGGCAGGGTGGGGGTCCTTGCTCATTTAGGGGTCCTCACCTCCTCGGGGCGAAGTCACTGGTGGTGGAAATCCTCACACACCGGTTGCCGAGGGTACTCCCTCCGCGTAAAGACTGTCTCCCCACCTGAGTCAGATCTCGATCACACGTAGTTGGAGGCGCGGTGCAGTTCGGTCGGTACTACGAGGAGTTCGAGGTCGGAGCGGTCTACAAGCACTGGCCCGGTAAGACGGTGACGGAGTACGACGACCACCTGTTCTGCCTGCTCACCATGAATCATCACCCGCTCCACATGGACGTGAACTACGCGGAGAACACGACGGACTTCGGCAAGAACGTCGTCGTCGGCAACTACATCTACTCGTTGCTGCTGGGCATGTCCGTGCCCGACGTCTCCGGCAAGGCGATCGCCAACCTGGAGATCGAGTCGCTGCGGCACGTGAAGCCGACGTTCCACGGTGACACGATCTACGGTGAGACCGAGGTGCTCGACAAGACGCCGTCCAAGTCGAAGGACGACAGGGGCGTGGTCTACGTGGAGACTCGCGGTTACAAGCAGGACGGCACGGTCGTGTGCATCTTCAGGCGCAAGGTCATGGTGCCGAAGCAGTCCTACGGCGAGGCCCGCGGCGGCGAGCAGCCGGGACGCCCTGAACCGGTATCCAACTAATTTTGGGGAAGTGACGTGACGTCTCTGGACCTGGCACAGCAGCGGTTGCGGGCTTTCGCGGAGGAAGCCTCGGCGACTTCGCCGCTCTACGAGCACCTCGCGTCGCGTGCTGCCGCCGATCCGGAGGTCGCCGACCTGCTGACCGCCGCCAGCGAGGACAACGCCACGGGCGAGCTCCTGCTGGCGGCGGCGCACCGGCTGGTGCAGGCCGAGCCGTTCCACCAGCTCTCGAACTACTACCCGTCGCTCGGCGGGACGTACGGCGCGGACGAGAGCACCTGGCCGTTGTTCCGGGACTTCCTGCTCGAACGCGGCGACCGCGTGCGGGCGCTGGTGAGCTCGCAGGTGATCCAGACCAACGAGGTGCGGCGCGCGGCCCTGCTCTACCCGGCCGTCGTGGCCGCGGCGAAGCAGGCGGGCGGGCCGATCGGGCTCGTGGAGGCCGCGACGACGGCCGGTCTGCTGCTCGGGCTCGACCAGTACTCGTACCGCTACCAGACCGCGGAGGCCGGCCAGCTCGTCGCCGGACCGGCCAAGGCCGCGCTGGGGCTGCACTGCTCGCTGGAGCTCGCGCCCGGCGCCGTGCTGCCGAAGCTGCCCAAGACGATCAAGGTGGCCGCGAAGGCGGGCATCGGGGTCGCGCCCGCCGACCTGGCGGACGAGGACGCCTACGCGTGGCTGGAGGCCTGCGTGTGGGCCGACCAGCCGGAGCGGCTGCGCCTGTTCGGGGTGGCGTGCGGGGTGCTGCGGAAGAACCCGCCGCGCCTGGTGGCAGGGGACCCGGTCGCGGACCTGGCCAAGGCGGTCGAGCCGATCGACGCACCGCTCGTCGTCATCACGAGCGGGTCCGGCCTCGACCTCGTGCCCGCATTGTCGGCTTTGGGCAGACCTGTCTGGTGGGCCGCCCACGAGGCCGGTGAGCTGCGCCTCATCCGTGTCGGTGAGTCAGGCGTGGAGACGACCACGCTGGCGACCACCGAGGCCCACGGGCAACGTCTCGTTTGGCGTTGAGCACCCCACCCCTAACGCGTGAACCCTGATCAGGCCTTGGGCAGGCAGTTCCACTCAGAGAGCGCTTCCACGAGCCCTTCGGTGGTCGGAAGTGTGTCCAAGGTCGCACGGTCGACCCAAGCGACATCCGATGCGTCGTCGCCCGCTCGGAGCACACCCGACGTGACCTGGCATTCGTAGTCGAAGATCAAGAAAACACCGTTCGGGGCCGGTCGCTCCACGTGGCCGACGAGGCGGCCGACGGTGACGCAGAGTCCCGTCTCCTCGGCTAGTTCCCTAGTCACGGCCGCCTCATCGGTCTCATCCGCCTCCACGCGCCCACCTGGTACCGACCACAGGCCCTCACCAGGTGGATTGGCGCGTCGCACGAGCAGTAGTCGCCCGTTCGGGTCATGAACGACGGCTCCGACGCAACGGATGGTGCGCTTGCTGCTGGGCGTCACGATCACGAAGCGTAGTCACACCGGATCGGCGGTGCTGTCCGCTACCCCGGCTGCGGTACAAATCTCCCAAGGTGCTGAATCGTGCTGTACAACGGTCACGAACGGCGCCAAACGGGTGCGACGCGGACGGGGTGGACACCGTGAACTTGAAGAAGATTCTCACTTTCGCTGGAATCGCCTTGCTGTTGTTCTTCCTGATCGCGGAGCCTCAGCAGGCGGCTCAACTCGTGCAGAACATCCTCAACTCGCTGCGAACCGCGGCCGAGGCGCTGATCACGTTCGTGCGCTCCGTCTTCTAGTCTGGGTACCAGCCACCTGCCGGGTGGCGGGAGCAGGTCAGACAGGGCACTGCCTGGTACCAGGAAAGGCTGGTAGCGCATGTTCGCACCACGTGATCCGGACGACTACCTGCTCCCGAGCGAGCGTCGGGTCATCCGTGTGCGCAGGCACTGGTCCTACCTGATCTGGGACGTCCTGGAGGCGGCGGCGCTGCTCGCCGGCTTCATGATGATCTCGTACCTGCTCCCGGCGGACGCGAGCCTGCTGCAGAACGTGCTCTGGTACGGGGCTCTGCTGGTGTTGCTGCGCGTTGCGTACTTCATCATCGAGTGGTGGGTGGAGCGCATCGTCGTCACCGACAAGCGCTTCATGCTGACCTCGGGCGTCTTCGAGACCAAGGTCGCGATGATGCCCATCACCAAGGTCACCGACCTCACCTACGAGCGCACCGTGGGCGGACGCATGTTCGGCTACGGCACGCTCATCGTGGAGTCGGCGGGTCAGATCCAGGCGCTGAACCGCCTGGAGTTCCTGCCGAACCCCGAAGAGGTCTACGACGCCATCTCGGAGCTGACCTTCGGCGACAAGAAGGCACAGGCCGAGCGGTTCTCGATGATCAAGGCCCAGCGCGCGGCGCGCGGGAAGAAGATGGTCCCGTAACACGGATCGTTCACCACGTCGTCCACACTGGACGACGTGGTCATCGATCTGCACACCCATTCGTCCGAGTCCGACGGCACCGACAGCCCCGCCGACCTGGTGAGGGCCGCGTCCCTCGCGGGACTCGACGCGGTGGCCATCACGGACCACGACACGGCGGCGGGGTGGGCCGAGGCCGAGGCGGCGCTGCCGTCCGGGCTGAGACTGGTGCGCGGCGCCGAGCTGTCGTGCTCGTCGGCCGACGGCTACGGCCACACCATCACCGTTCATCTGCTGGCGTACCTGTACGATCCGACGCACGCCATGCTGATGAAGGAGCAGTCGCGCCTGCGCGAGGAGCGGCGGCAGCGGCTGCAGAAGATGGCCGAGATGATGCAGGCCGACGGCTTCCCCATCGACCCGGTCGACCTGATGTCCCGCCTGCCGTTCGACGCGCCGGCCGGACGCCCGCACCTCGCCCAGGCCCTGATCCGCGCCGGGGTGGTGACGTCGGTCGACGAGGCGTTCGCGACGTTCCTGACCGGCGGCCAGTACTACGTCGGCCGCACCGACACCCCCGTCGAGCGCGCGATCGAGATGATCACCGAGGCCGGCGGCGTCACCGTGCTGGCCCACCCCTTCGCCCGCTCCCGCGGCCCCGTCGTGGCGCCCTCCGTCGTCCGCTCGCTGGCCGCAGCCGGCCTCTTCGGCGTCGAGGTGGACCACCCGGACCACGACCAGGAGACGCGGCGGTCGCTGCGGTCGCTGGCCGACTCGCTGGGCCTGATCGTCACCGGGTCGAGTGACTACCACGGCACGAACAAGACGGTGCGGCTCGGCGCGGAGACGACCGCGCCGGAGATGCTGGATGCTCTGGCCGAGAGGGCGACGGGCTGCAAGATCCTCGTGGGATAGGGCGGTGTTCTCGTGTTCAACCTGCGGCTCTTCATCGAGGCCTCGATCACGCTGCTGGTGATCATGGACCCGCCCGGGACCGTGCCGGTCTTCCTGGGGCTCGTCGGCCGCAAGTCGCGCGAGGCCCGCAAGTCCGCGGCGCGGCAGGGCGTGCTGGTGTCGTTCCTGGTCATCACGCTGTTCGCGGTGGCCGGCAACTCGATCCTGGCGTACATGCACATCGGCATCCCCGCCCTGCAGGGCGCGGGCGGGCTGCTGCTGTTGCTGATCGCGCTCGACCTGCTGACGGGCAAGGGCGCGACGAACCACCCCGAGGTCGAGGACGTCAACATCGCCCTCGTACCGCTGGGCACGCCACTGCTGGCCGGACCTGGTGCCATCGCCGCGACCATCGTGTTCGTGCGCCAGGCGAACGGCGACTGGGGCTCCTACCTGGCCCTGGCCGCGGCGATCGTGGCCGTGCACCTCGTGCTGCTGGGGACGCTGCGGTCCGCCGGCCTGCTGATCAAGGTGTTCAAGGAGAGCGGGATCCTGCTGATGGCCAAGATCGCCGGTCTGCTGCTGGCCGCGATCGCCGTGCAGCTCGTCGCGTCGTCCGTGCAGGGCTTCATCTCTTCGGGCGTCTAGCGCTCGATGCGGGCCTTGTCCCCGTCGATGATGATCGGGCGTTCGATCAGGCTCGGGTTGGCGACCATGTGCGCGATCCACTTCGCGCGGTCGTGTTCCAGCAGTTTCGGGTAGGCGGCTTCCTTGGTGCGCGCGATCTCCCACGGCTCCTTGCCGAGCAGCTTCAGGACGTGGTCGAGCTCCTCGGCTGACGGCGCGTCGTCGAGGTAGCGGCGTTCGGTGTAGTCGACGCCCTCGTCGTCGAGGCGTTGCTTGGCGGCGCGGCTCTTGGAGCAGCGCGGGTTGTGCCAGATCTCCATGCGGTTCATTTTCTGTCAGGGTGACTGAGTAACTTGGTTGGGGTGGAACAACTCGGCTTCGACTTCGGCACCGCGGCACCCCGCAAGCTCGTGCGCGTCACGCCCGCGAAGCTGTCGACGTGGACGAGCTGTCCGCGCCGCTTCCGGATGACGTACCTCGACCGGCCCTCACCGCCGCGAGGCGGTGCGTGGGCGCACAACACCCTCGGCGCCGTGGTCCACAACGCTCTCAAGGCCCTCTTCGACCTGCCGCCCGACCGTCGCACCCCGGACCAGGCCGTGGCGCTGCTGAACCGGCAGTGGAAGTCCGAGGGCTTCCGCGACGTCGACCAGGCCACCGAGTACCGCACCCGAGCCCAGGGCTGGGTCCACGAGTACGTCTCGTCGTTGGACGTCGACTTCGAACCGCTGGGCGTGGAGCGCTGGGTGTCGTCGCCGACCGACCGCATCGTGGCCGAGGGCCGGGTCGACCGCATCGACTTCCGCGACGGCGAGCTCGTCATCGTCGACTACAAGACCGGCCGCCACGTCCTGACGTCCGACGACGCCCGTGGCTCGCAGGCGCTGGCCTTGTACGCGCTCGCCGCTCGGCGAACGCTGCGCAAGCCGTGCCGCAAGGTCGAGCTGCACCACCTGCCGTCCGGGTCGATCGCGGAGTGGGAGCACACGGAGGAGTCGCTGGCGCGGCACGTGCGGCGGGCGGAGGAGGCGGCGGACGAGATCGACCTGGCCACGGAGACCCTGAAGGCCGGTGGGGACCAGGAGGTCCTGTTCCCGGCGGTGACCGGGCGGCAGTGCCAGTGGTGCGACTTCCGGCGCAGTTGTGCCGAAGGGCAGGCGGCGGCGCCTTCGCTGGACCCCTGGGCGTTGCTGGCGCCGTGACGGTGTCTGGAGTGCGGCTTTCGCTCCAGGCCGTGTCCCGTAAGTCTCGTCCGCGATAGCCGCGGTCGAGGGCCCAGGAGGCGGCACCGCCGCAACACCCGAATACGCCCGGTATGAGGGCCTCGCGGCGGCACCGCCTCCGGGACTCTCGACCGTGACTCTCATCGAACGGACTTACAGGACACCCCTAGGCCGTCCGGGCCATGACTGCCTGCGCATCCGTGGACCCGTAGGGTGGCTTGAGTGGACGTCGAAGCAGCGAAGCGACCGTCGCGGACCTACGGATTCCTGCGCGCTGTGAGCGGAGTGCTCGCGGTGGGCATGGTGCTGCTCGCTCTGGGGAACATCGGCGTCCAGTTCTACGCGAACTCCCGCGATCTGCCTGGACCTGGGACGTTGTCCGTCATCGCGCACGTGGTGGCGGCGCTGCTCGTGGTCGCCGGGCAGATCGTGGCCGACCGGTACGCGGACTGGAAGGCGCCGGTCGCGTCGCTGGCCGTGCTCGTGGTGAGCGCCGCGACGCTGTGGACGTTCTGGTGGGCCTGAGCCGGTGGGGACCGGGTGGTTCAGGCGGTCGCGGCGTCGCTGTGGATGAGGCCGATGCGCAGGGCCGTCATCAGGGCCTGGGCGCGGTTGCAGACGCCCAGCTTCTCGTACAGGCGTGAGACGTAGGTCTTGGCCGTCGACGGTGAGACGAACAGGGTTCGCGCGATCGCCGGGATCGACACGCCCTCGCCCAGGAGGTTGAGCACCTCGCGTTCGCGCGGGCTCAGCGACAGGTGGGCGGTCTGGCGGCGGGCCATCGCGGTGGCGAGGCCCGTGGCGGTGAACGACAAGGCCGCCACGGCCGCGTGGCGGATGGCGCAGAGGATCTCGTCGACGGGTGCGGACTTGCCCACGAACGCCGAGGCGCCTGTTTCCAGCGCGCGGAAGAGCACGTCGTCTTCGCCGTGCGAGGTCAGGACGACGATGCCCAGCAGCGGGTAGCGGTCGCGCAGTTCGCGGGCCAGGCGCAGGCCGTTGCCGTCCGGCAGGCCCACCGCCACGGTGACCACGTCCGGAGAGGCCGCGGCGATGATCGCGGGGGCCTCGGCCGCCGTGCTCGCCTCGTCGACGACCTCCAGGTCTGTACTCGTGGCGGCGAGCATTTTCAGGCCGAAGCGGGTGAGTGCGTGTCCGTCGACGACGACGACTTTGGTTTCCACGAGCCGCCCCTCTCACTGAAGGTTCAACCCGCATGTCGTTCCGGACGTATCAATTGGTTACACCGAAGGGAGCAACAGAGTCCTCTGTTCTCGATGGACAGGGACCTACAGATTCATCAGCACGCGGGCGATGCTGATGGCACCGGGGCCGATGATGATCACGAACATGGCCGGGAACAGGCATGTGATCAGTGGGAACAGGATCTTCACCGGGACTTTCTGGGCCTGCTCCTCGGCGCGTTGACGGCGGCGGAGGCGCATTTCGCGGGCCTGTTCGCGCAGCACGGACGCGATCGGGACGCCCAGTTCGCCCGCCTGGGCCAGAGCCGAGACGAACGCGCGGAGCTCGGCGACGGTGGTGCGCACGGTCAGGGCCCGCAGGGATTCGTTGCGGGACTTGCCTATTTGCATCTCCTGCAGGACGCGGGCGCATTCCTGCGCGAGCGGACCCGAGGTGTTGCGGGCCACCTGGGCCATGGCCGCGTCGAAGCCGAGACCCGCTTCCACGCACACGGTGAGCATGTCCAGCGCGTCGGGCAGCGCGCGGCGGATCAGCTCCTGGCGCTTCTGGCCCGCGTTGAGCAGCAGCAGGTCGGGCAGGAAGAAGCCGAAGACCGCGCCGAGCACGAGGCCGGCGACGAGCCAGCCCACCGAACGCGCGCCGAGCAGACCGCCCAGCCCGAGGCCGAGCAGCAGACCCAGGCCCTTGGCGGCCAGCACGCGGTCCGGCGTCCACGTGGCGGGGTTGCCCGCCAGATCGAGGCGGCGCTGCAGCCCCGACGCGACACCGGCCGGGGACAGCCGCAGCGCGATCGACCGCAACCAGCCCGGTGAGACGACCGCGTCCGGCTTCGCCGTCACGGCGGCCGAGTAGCTCGTCTCGATCAGCGCGAGAGAACCGGCGGCTGTGACGCGTGGCTTCACCACGAGTGCGAAAGCGCCGAGGAACACCGCGAGCAGCAGACAGCCAACACCGAGGTACAGCGCCATGTCACACCTCCACACGCACGAGCTTGCGCATCCACAACGAGCCGAGCACGACCAGGACGGCGGCGCACGAGAGCATCACGACGCCGATCAACGTCGTGTAGAGCGGCCGCATGTACTCCGCGCGGAACCAGAACAGGAACCCCGCGAGGAAGATCGGCAGCCCGACCAGGACGTACGCCGACAGGCGGCCTTCCGCGGACAGGGCGCGGACGTGCCGGAACGTCTGCGAACGGTCGCGCATGGTGGAGACCGTGTTCATCAGCACCTCGGCGAGGTTGCCGCCCACCTGGCGCTGGATGCGGATCGCCATCACCACCCACGTGAGGTCGGCGCTGCGCATCCGGGCGGCCACGCGGTCGAGCGCGTCCTCCAGCTCGGCGCCGATCCGGGTGGCGGCCAGCGCGCGCGAGAACTCGCCCGCGGTGGGCTGGGTGTCGTCGCGGACGACGGCGTCGATCGACTGCGCCAGCGAGAAACCGGACCGCAGCGAGCTCGCGACCAGCTGCAGCACGTCCGGGAGCTGGTCGGCGAACGCGGCACGGCGCTTCGAGGCCCGAGCCCGCACGACCAGCGCCGCCAGCAGCCACCCGAGCACCAAGCCCAGCGGCACACCGATCCACCACGTCGTCAGCAACGTCAGCAGCGCGGCGAGCCCGGCACCGGCGCAGAGCCGCAGCAGGGTCCACTCGGCAGGACTCGCCTTCATCCCGGCCAGGTCGAGCCGGTCGGCGAGGCGGGCGGCGCCGTCGTCGCTCATCACCCGGCGCGTCCAGACCACGGCGGTCTGCGCGGCCTGGCTTTCCTCCTGTGCAACGGGTTCCTGTGCCCCGTAGTGCTCCAGGTGCTGTTCCAGCCTGCGTCCGGCGTCGGACCGGCGCGGCACCAGCAGCATGATCACGACGAGGAACACGACGAGGAACGTGCCCACGACCAACACCCAGGCCACCCAGTTCTGCCCGGGAGCCGGAACAGGTGCGACGGCCGGCAGTGCCGCGGGGACGGCGGCGGAAGGCGCGGCGGCGACCGGCGCCGGCACGGCCAGAGCTGCGAACGCGGCCGCCAGGGCCGGCGCGTCGGACGCGGTCAGCAGTCGTCCGCCGGCAGCGGCGGAGATCCGGCGCAGGGCCTCGTCGCTGTACTGGAAGCCGATCACGTCGGTCGGCACACCGGCGGCCGCGACCGCGGAGACGGCAGCGTCCACAGTGGAACGGGAGACGGTGTCCTCGCCGTCGGACACGATCACCATCCGCCGTTCGGCAACCCCCTGCAACGCCGACAGCCCGACCGGCACCGCGTCGAACAACGACGTGTCGCCCTTGGCCTGCAACGAGTTCAGCGCGCCGGAGAAGGCGGCTCGGTCCGCGGTGGGCGCCAGCACCAGCGAAGGCTGGGAGGAGAACGCCACCAGCCCGACCTGGACGTCGGCGGGCAACGACGACACGTACGTCGAGATCGCCTGCCGTGCGACGACGATCCGGTCCGGTGCCATCGACCCGCTGGTGTCGAGCAGCACCACGACCCCGCGAGCCGGTGCGGCAGAGGCGACAGCGCCGAACACGAACGTCAGCAGCACGCCGGCGACGAAGCCGGCCAGCACACGGGTCATCGCGGACCACCTCCGAACAGGTGCGGCGGGACGTCGATCCCGCGATCGCGCAACCGCTCCACGAAGTGCGGCCGCAACCCGGTCGACTGCAGCGCGCCCCGGTAGAAGCCGCGCTCGTCCACACCGGCGTGGAAGTCGAACGTGAAGATGTCCTGCAGCGTCACGATCTCGCCCTCCATCCCGACGACCTCGGTGATGTGGGTGATCCGCCGCGTGCCGTCCTTGAGCCGCGACTGGTGCACGATCAGGTCGATCGCGGACGCCATCTGCTCGCGGATCGCCCGCGCAGGCAGGTCCACGCCGGCCATCAGCACCATCGTCTCCAGCCGGGACAACGAGTCGCGCGGCGAGTTGGAGTGCACGGTGGTGATCGAGCCGTCGTGGCCGGTGTTCATGGCCTGCAACATGTCCAGCGCCGCGCCGTCGCGGACCTCGCCGACGATGATCCGGTCGGGCCTCATGCGCAACGCGTTGCGCACCAGGTCCCGCACGGCCACCTCGCCGCGCGACTCCACGTTCGGCGGCCTGGCCTCCAGGCGCAGCACGTGGTCCTGGCGCAGCTGCAGCTCGGCGGCGTCCTCGATGGTGACGATGCGTTCGTCCGCGGGCACGAACGACGACAGCACGTTCAGCGACGTCGTCTTGCCCGAGCCGGTGCCGCCACCGATCAGGACGTTCATCCGCCCCTGCACGCACGCCTGCAGCAGGTACGCCGTCGCGGGCGTCAGCGTGCCGAACCCGACCAGGTCGTCCACGGTGAACGGGTCGGCGGCGAACTTGCGGATCGTCAGCACCGAGCCGTCCAGCGCGATCGGTGGCACGACGGCGTTGACGCGGCTGCCGTCGGGCAGGCGCGCGTCGACCATCGGGGACGCCTCGTCGACCCGGCGCCCGACCTTGGCGACGATCTTGTCGATGGTGCGGCGCAGGTGCGACTCGTCCGCGAACGCCACGGGCACCGGTTCCAGGCGCCCGGCCCGTTCGACGTAGATCTGGTCGAACCCGTTGACCATGATCTCGGAGATGCCGGGGTCGCGGAGGTAGGGCTCCAACGGCCCGTGGCCGAGGATCTCGTCCAGCACCTCCAGGGCGATGCGGGCGCGGTCGGCGTTGGTCAACGGCGTCTCGTCGCGCTCCAGCACCGCCTGCAACGTCTGGCGCACACGGGTTTCCAGCTCGCGCTGGTCGAGGTGCGCGTCGTAGAGCTTGGGGCCCAGCACCTCCAGCAGACCGGCGTGCACGCTGCGTTTGACCTCGGCGAACGGGTCGGCGGCGCGGCTCTGGCGGCGCAACGGCGGCGTCGGTGACGACGATTCCCGTTGCGCGGCGATGCGGTTGGCCAGACTCATCGGAACCACCTCTTCGAGGGCCTGGCGGCGGCGACGGGCTCGGCGAGCACGTGTTCGCGGGCGAACCGCGAGATGGCCTCGCTGACCGGGTGCCTGGGCAGGTCGAGCACGATCGGGTTGCCCTTGTTGACCGAGATCGGGACGTCGCGGCTGGACGGCACGTGCGCGCGGATCTCGCTGCGCACCACGCGGTCGATGTCGTCCATCGAGAGCCCGACCTTCGCGTCGGACCGGTTGAGCACGACCGACCGGATGTCGTGTGCGTACGAGAGCAGGTCCAGCATGTCCAGCGTCACGCGCAGGTTCTTCAACGCCGGCACGTCCGGCGTGGTCAGCAGCACGTGGTGGTGCGAGGCGTCCATCGCGGCCAGCACGTGCTCGCTGAACGCGGACGGCGTGTCCACGACCACGAAGTCGAACATCCTCGGCAGCACGTCCAGCAGCTCGCCGACGAGCGCCGCCGGGATCCGTTCCGCGTCACCGGGCTCGACCGGCGCGAGCAACGCGCTCAGCCCCGGCCGGCACGCCGTGAGCAGCGACGACGCCCCGGCCGCGTCGACGTGGCCGACCATTCCGAGCCCGTGCACGATCGTGCGGACCGGTTCCGCCCGCAGGCAGATGCCGACGTCGCCGAACGAGAGGTCGAGGTCCACCAGGCAGACCGACCGCTCACCACCGGCCGCGAGCGACGCGGCCAGGTTCACCGCCAGCGTCGTCTTGCCGCAGCCGCCCTTCGCGGCGAACACCGTGAGCACCTGGCCGTTCCTGCGCTCGTCCGTCCGAGGCATCGGCACCCCGGCGACCTGCGAGGACAGGGCTCGTGACCGCGTGCAGGCGTCCACCAGCGCGGCGAGGTCGTCCCGCGCGACGACCTCCCGCACCCCGGCGCGCAACGCACGGGTCAGCACCGCGACGTCGAGCACGTCGCGCAGCAGCACCACGCCGGCCGCCGGACGTTCGACCCGCAGGCCCGCGGTGAACGCCAGTGCCTCGTCCAATCCGACGGCCGAACCGATGACGACGAGGTTCTCCAGGGGATCGGCGGCGAGCAACCGCGACGCCTCGCCCAGGGTCGCCGCCGTGCGGAGGTCACCGCCGAGCGCGGGGGAGAGCTGTCCGGCGAGTGCGGCCGGTTCGCACAGGATCGTCATGGCACGCCTCAGTTTCCGAACAGGGAGCGGTTGTCGACGCCGTTGCCGGGCGCGATCTCGGACTTGCCGCCGAGCAGTGCGAAGTAGAGCGTTCCCGTCTGCTGGCCGTGGATGAGCTTCTCCGCGTCGGCCTGCTTCACCGCGACCGTGACGATGGCCTTGCCGACGTCGCCGTCCTCGGCCGCCTTCTTCTCGTCGACGACGGAGAGGACCTCCAGGCCGGTCAGCAGCAGCCGGGTGGACTGGTTGCGTTCGTACTGCTTGGAGAGCCCGTCGCCCGCCGGGGTGTTGCCCTTGCCGTCCATCACGGTGAAGGTGTCGAAGACCGCTACCTTCGAGCCCTTCTGGATGAGCCCGCCCGCGCGCTGCCAGGCCTCGGTCGGCACGGTCACCGCGATCAGGCCGTCCGGGATCGAGATCCCCTTGGCCAGTGACGCCTGCTCGGTGAACAGCGCCTTGGTGAGCAGCTGGCCCTCGGGGATCTCCGACGACGTCACGAGCTTCGCCACCGAGGAGTCCACTTCGGACATCGTGTTCTCGGGCACGGTGCTCTTGGGCATCTGCTGCTGCTCGACGAGGTCCTTGAGAGAGTCGGCGCTCGTGCCGGCGGGGATGCGTTCCTTCGCGACGAGCACCGTCACGGCCTGCTGGCCCGCGATCGCGCGGGTGTCGGCACTGCGGACGTAGAGGAACACCCCGGCGCTGCCGCAGACGGCCAGCAACACCGCCAGGACGATGACGAATGCGCGGTTCTTCATGACGACTCCTGGATTTCAGCCGATGAGCTGGACGATGCGGGCACCGAGGTCGGGGCCGCCGATGGTGCCGGTGCTGGGCATGAGGCCTTCGACGAAGTAGCCCGCGACGCACTTGTCCGGGCCCTTGCACTCGTTCTTGTTCGTCAGCCAGTCCTTCTGGCTCGCGCCGGGCAGCCAGTAGCCGGTGACGACGAACCCCGCGAAGCCCGCCAGCGCGTACGTGCCGCCGGTGCCGGTGCCGGTGACCTTGGTGTAGATCGGGAGGAAGACCTTGCGCCGGGAGGAGTACGCCTCGGCGAGCGCGGTCTTGCAGTCACTGCCGGCCGAGACGCCGGTGTCCGCGCTGTAGGTGTTGTCCGTGATGTCGACCGAGCAGCCGGTGCCGTCGACCCAGCCGAACATGCCGGGGCCGTCAGACCCCGCCGGGCCGCTCGGGCAGGCCGTTCCGCCGGTGGTGTGGAGCTTCAGCACGCGGTGCACGGACAACGGCGGTGTCGCGGGCGGCTCCGGGCCGAAGTTCGAGCCGCTCGAGGTCGCCTGGTTCCACTCGCACCACGAGATCGTCATCGCCATCAAGTTCGCCGCGGTCGCGGGCGGACCCCACCTCGCGCGGGCACAGGCGGAGACCCGCGAGCCCTCGTAGGAGCCGTTGTCCACCAACGACCGGGCGAACATGGGCGGGAGCAGGGTGCCACCGCCGGAGGTCTGCGTGGAGGTGTGCACGTCCACGTACTTGACGCCGGCGGCGGGTTTCGCGGGGCAGTCGGTCATCGCGCCGGTCGCCGCGGGGCACGAGGGCAGCACGCCACCCTCGTCGTGTCCGCACACGGCGTCCACAGTGGACGCGCCATCCTTCGCGTTGTGGTTGGCGAAGTAGTTGGACTTGTTCACCAGGCAGGGCTCGCCGGCACAGGTCTGGGCGACGGCGATCGCGCCCGCGTCGGCACCGTTCTGCAGCTCGGCCCGCTCCTCGTAGAGAAAGCCGACGTCGATCACGATCGCGCCCATGCCGAGCAGGACGCCGAACCCGAGCAGGATGGCGAAGAGCACCCCGAGCGCTCCGCGGTCGTCGTCCGTCGTCATCCACATGGCATGACTCCCGTGGCGCTCAGGGAGATCGGGGCTCCGAAGCCACCGCCGCCGAACAGTCCGGCGAGTCCGCCGACCGGCGTGATGAAGGTGTAGGTGTGGGTCGCCGTCACTTCGGCGCTGTCCTCGCCGGGGGTCCCGCCCGCCGGGCAGGCGTCGACCGCGACGTCGACGCCGTCGAGACCGGTCGCGGCGAGCACCGCGCGGCCGCCCGGATCGGGCTGGCCCAGCGCGGCGACCCGGACACCCTCGCGGGCGGCCTGCGTCAGGGTGATCTGGGCACGCACGGCCCAGCCGAAGTCGACGATGCCCATCACGAGGACGAGCACGATCGGCATCAGGAGGGCGACTTCGACAGCGGTCGCGCCGCGATCGCGAGCAAGGTTCGTCATGACCGCTCCGGAGGAAGGCGCGCGGCCGGCGGAGGGGAGCGCCGGCCGCGCGGGAACAGGGGACTGCAGCCATCGATGAAGCCGGCGACCGGTCAGATGAGTTCGCCGGCGATCTGGTTGAACAGCGCCAGGAGGTTGATGCCGACCGCGGTCACACCGGCGATGATGACGATCGCGATGAGGGCGACCATCAGGCCGTACTCGACGGCGGTGGCGCCTCTGTCGTCGTCTTCGCGCTTGGTGCGGGTGAGGAACGTCTGCACGTAGCTGAGGAAGCTGAGCATGGCGGTCTCCTGGGGGATGTGAGATCCAAGTCGGGACGCCGCAACTCTGCGTGATGTGGAATGGCCGCCGGTATCGGGCGATGAGGTGTAACGGAACCGCAGATCGGAGGACGTTGTCGGCCGACAGGGGGACACGCCGTAGACCGCTCGGCCAGACCTGCCGCCGTCACGTTCCGTCGCGATCGTACGCGCTCTACCGTCGGCCGCATGATGGTTCTCTGGGCCGCCGGCGGTGCCCTGGGCGGGCTCGTCTCGGGTGTCGCGCTGCGCGGGCTGGTCGGCCGGTTCACGCCCACCGGCATCGCACTGCCGTTGGTGTCGGCGGCCGTTCTCGCCGTGCTCGCGACCAAGTTCGCGGGCTCCGTCGAGGTGCTCGCGTTCGCGTGCCTGGGCGCCGTCGGGGTCGCGCTGGCGTTCATCGACACGGCCGTGCAACGGCTGCCGGACGTGCTCACACTGCCCGCGTACCCGTTGGTGCTGGCCCTGCTCACCGTGGCCGCGCTGACCGGCGGCACGTTCGGCGCGCTCGGCCGGGCGGTGCTGGGCGGGCTCGCGCTCGCGTTCGTCTACCGCGTGCTGGAGTTCCTCAACCCGGCCGGGATGGGCTTCGGCGACGTGAAGCTGTCCGGGGTCGTCGGGATGGCGCTCGGGTGGCTCGGCTGGCCGGTGCTGCTGGTCGGCGCCGCTCTCGCGTTCGTCCTGTCGGCCGTCGTGTCGCTGGTCCTGTTGCTGCTGCGGCGGATCACGCTCAAGAGCTCGTTGCCCTTCGGGCCGTTCATGCTCCTTGGTGCGTTCGCCGCGGTGCTGCTGTCCTGACGGGAACTCACCCTTCCGCCGCAGCCGTCCTGCACCTACAGTGTGCTCTCGATCCGCTTGGGGAGGCGGTTCGATCATCCTTGGGGGAAGTCGATGGACGTGGGGGACGTCGTTGGCGCGCGCCGAGATTCGGTCGCGTTGCCGGTGCCGGTGTTGCTGGTGGTCGCGGGGTTCGCCGCGGCCGTCGTCGCGCAGGGCGGGTACTACCTGCCCGGTCGTGTGTTGTCGGGCCTGCTCGTCGTGCTGGCCGTCGTGCTGGTCCGTCCGCGGCCGAACATCCTTGTGGCACTGGGGGGAACGTTCGCGGCGTGGGCCCTGCTGCGGGGACTGCTCGAAGGTGACGTGCTGTCGGGACTGCCGTCGGCCGCCGCGGCCGTGGTGTTCGCCGGTGCCGCACTCGTTGCGGCACAGGCAGATCGCGACCAGCGGGAGCTGCTCGCCACCGTCCTCGCCGGCGTCGGTGCGCTGATCGGGTTCACCGGATGGCTTGCCGTGGTGTTCCGGCTGCCGTCGTGGTCGACGGTGGCGGAGGGGCTGCTGCGGGCCGGGTCGACCCTGACCTACCCGAACGCGGCCGCGGCGGCGATGGCGGCGACCGCTGTGTTGTCACTCGTCCTGCGGCCGAGTCCGCTCACGGCGGCGGCGAGTTTCCTGCTGTGCACGGGGATCGGCGCGACGATGAGCCGTGCCGGGGTGATCGCACTGCTGGCGGGCCTGGTGGTGCTCTGTGCTTTCCGGGGTGTCGAGGAGACGCTGACCGCCGCCCTGCCACCGTTGCTCGGGGCAGGGGTGGCGGTAGGTGCCCTGCTCCCGTCGATGCGGGTGGCCGACGAACCGCAGCCCGTGCTCGCGGTCGCAGGCCTGATCGCCGGAGCGCTGGTGACCCTCGGCCTGCCCCGGCTGGGCCGGTTCGTGGTGCCGGTCGCGGTGCTGTCGCTGGCAGGCGCCGCGGTGGCCGGATACGGCCTCGCCGACGGCCTGGCCACGCGGTTCTCGTTCAGCTCACCGGACCGCGCCGGAGCGACCGGGGCCGCGCTGGACCTCGTCGCCCGGACGCCGTTGCTCGGAGCCGGACCGGGGAATGGATCTTTTTTCTTCGACCGGGGCAACGAAGGCTCCCGTGTCATGCGTTATGTGCACAACGAGTACCTCCAGGTGCTCGTCGAACTGGGGGCCGTCGGGCTGGTGCTGGCGCTGGGGGTGGTGGCGGCCACGCTGTCCGTCCTGTGGCGTGGGCGCGGAACCCCGTTGTGGGCGGGATCGATGGCGGCGGTCGTCGTCGTGCTGGTGCACAGCGGTTTCGACTTCCTGTGGCACCTGCCCGCTGTTCTGATCGTCGCCGGCCTCTGCGCCGGTCTGGGGTTTCCATCCACAGAGGATGGGATGAAAGAGGGGACAACAGCATGAAGAAGTTCACCGCGGGGAAGACGGCGGCTGTCGTGGCTGTCGCGGGTGGTGCGATCCTCGCGTCCATCGCGCCGGTCATGGCCGACGTGAGCGCGCAGTCGCCGTCGCAGGCGCTCGTCAGAGTCGAGTCGCCGGCCAAGAGAAAGGCGTCGGGCGCGGCGGTCGAGGCCGACGTGACGTTCTCCTGCCCGGCCGGCGTGCAGCAGGGGTACATCAACCTCAGCATCACCCAGAGGGTGCCGTTCGGCGTGGCTTCCGGCAGCACGTCGAAGAGCGTCACCTGCACCGGCGCGTTCCAGACCGTCAAGGTCAGCGTGACCGCGCAGAACCGCGCGTTCCTCGGGGGAAGGGCGTACGCCAAGGCCGAGCTCAGCGCGTGGCCGCACTCCGCGACCCACGAGGGTGAGATCCAGATCGACTGGTGACGCCGTGAACGGTCTGGCTGGGTCAGGAACTCAGCCAGGCCCGCCACGTCGGCAGCAGCGTGGCGATGAGGTCCAGCGGCGCTTCGGTGTTCGGCGAGTGCATCACGCCGGGCAGCACCGCGAAGTCCGCGTCCAGCCGTTCCGCCATGTCGCGCTGGGCGGCGGGCGTCCACGCGTCGTCCGCGTCGCCGCACACCACCAGGCAGGGCGTGCCGGACGAACGCAGCGCGCGGGCCAGCTTCGCGACCTGGTCCGGTTCGTAGCGCAGGCCGTTGCCCATGCCGAGCAACGCCGCGGGCTGCGACTTGAGGAACCTGGTGCGGTAGAAGTCCTTCAGCTCCTGCGGGAGCACCGCGTACGCCGGGGTCTGCTGCGCCCGCAGCTCGTTGAGCCGCTGGGTGCCCTCGACGCCCTGCTCGGCCAGCACGTGCTCGCCGACCTCCAGCACCGTGCGGCGGTCACCCGCGGGCAGTTCGGACGGGCCCGACGACATCAGTGTGAGCCCCGCGACCGGGGCCCCCGCGAACACCGCCGCCCGGCACACCAGACCACCGTAGGAATGGCCGAGCAGCACCACCTTGCGGCCGTCCGCCGCGATCTTCCCGATCAGCTCGGCGAGCACCGACCCCAGCGGACCGGGGCGGTACAACGCCTCGTCGTCCGGGCCCTGGGAATCTTGCTGGCCCGGCAGGTCGATCCCGACGACCTCGAAACCCGCGTCCGCGATCGGGTCGATCATCGGCGCGAAGTCCTCTTTGGAGCCCGTGTAACCCGGCACGAGCAGCACGGTCGTGCGCATCGTGTCGTCGCCCAGCGCGGGCGCGCGCAGCGCCGCGATCGTGCCGTAGCGGCCCGGGAGGTCGACGCGTTGCGCCCGGTGAGGGCTGATCTGCGAGTGCACGAGCTGAACTATCTCAGCGCGACCAGGGTTCCGCCACGCTGCTCGAGGACGACGGGACCGGCTGTGGCGAGTTGCACAGGGCCCGTGTGGCCCTCGCGGTTCAGCCGGATCGTGCCCACGACCGCGCCGGTGGCCTGCTCGTACACCCGCAGGCCCTCCTTCACCGGGATGACCGCGCGGCCCGCGAGCGTCGTACCGGCGCCCAGCGCGCCCTCGGCGGTCCACAGTGGAGTGAGCGTCTCCAGCGACAGCGCGACCGTGCGGGACCCGCTGAACCAGAAGGCGTTCGTCTTCGTCGTGAAGACGCGCGCGACGTGGCTGGGCGGGTCGGCGAAGTCGGCTTCGGGGATGTCGAGCGGTGCCTCGCCGACCTGGTTGCCGCTCTCCGCGTCGAAGATCAGCAACCGGCTCGGACCCGGTGCCGCCACCGCGACGAGCTTCTCGGTGACAGCCACCACCTGCACGTTCTTCGCGCCGGTGAGAGGGCTGCCGAACACCTTGGGCTCGTCGGACTTGTCCGGGTTCGGCTTGAGGATCGTCACCCGGTCCGACGCGTCGTCGGGGCAGCGTTCGACCATCGCGAACCTGCCGGTGGTGACGGCGACCGAGCCGTACGTGCAGCCTGCCCGCGGCTGCTTGTTCGGGTTCACGATCGCGCGCAGAGCGCCGTACTCGAGCGAGCGCACCAGGTCGTCGCGCCGGTAGACCTCGACGAACTTCGAGCCGGTGGTGATCAGGTGCGAACCCTCGTTGAGCAGTGCCGTGCCCGGTTCCGCGTCGCCGTTGCGCTGTGCCCGCCGCTCGCCGGTCACGCCGTCGAGCGAGGTGAGCTCGGAGCAGTTCGTGCCCTTGGAGTACAGGGCCATCGCCCGGCCCCAGCCCGTGCTCACCACGCACAGCGGCAGGTCGCGCTCGTACGACCACCGCACGTCACCTGTCAGCGGGTCGCGCCCGTGGACCGTGCCGCCGTCGCCGGTCACGACCGTCGACGGCTTCTCCTCGCCCGTGTCCTTCGACGCGGTCTGCACGACCACGGGGGACAGCGAGGCGCCGCTCTTCGCCCGCCACACCTCGGCGAGGGACGGGGGCAGCGTGGTCACTTCGGGCAGCGGCTCCCACGACGACGGACCGGTGACCGACGTCGTGGCGCGAGCATCGCTGAAAGCCCAGGTCAGCACGGACGCCGTGACCGACACCACCGCGATCAGGGCGATCGCGATGAAGTCGGCGCGGGTGCGCCAGGACCGGGCGGGAGGACGTTCTGCGACGGGCGCGGCCTCGTGTGCGGGCTCGTCGAGCACGTCCTCGACGTCGGTGACGTCGGAACCGGGGGACGACATGTGATCAGTCTGCCGAAGGAGAGGCCTGTTCGGCAGCGCTTCGGCGACGCCGGCGCCTGCGCGGCTTGTCCGAGGCGGACTTCTCGGTGGCTTCAGGAGCCGCCTGCGTCTGCTCACCCTCCTGCGACACGCCGGCGCGGCTGCGCGTGCGCGAGCGGGACCGCTTCGGCCTCGTCTCCTCGCTCGGCTCCGGCGCCTGCTCGGCACCGGCGGGGGAGGAACCCGTACGACGGCTGCTGCTACCGCCACTGCTGGTGCTGCTGCGGCGCTTGCGCTTGCCCGTGTCGAGCTTCTCCTCCTCTTCGGCGTCGAGGCCCGCACGGGTGCGGTGGCTCAGCGGCAACCGGCCCGTCGAACCGGACGGGATGCCCAGGTCGGCGTACAGGTGGTCCGACGTGGAGTACGTCTCGACCGGCAACGGCTGGCCGAGGCCCAGGATGTCGTTGAGGGACTTCCAGCGGTGCGTCTCGTCCCAGTCGACGAACGTGACGGCGACACCCGTGCGTCCGGCACGGCCCGTGCGGCCGATGCGGTGCACGTACGTCTTCTCGTCCTCGGGGCACTGGTAGTTGATGACGTGCGTCACGTCGTCGATGTCGATGCCGCGCGCGGCGACGTCGGTGGCGACCAGCACGTCGACCTTGCCGGCGCGGAACGCCCGCAGCGCCTTCTCCCGCGCGCCCTGACCCAGGTCGCCGTGGACGGCGGCCGCGGCGAACCCGCGTTCGGTCAGGTCGTCGGCGACCTTCTGCGCGGTCCGCTTGGTGCGCGCGAAGACCATCGTCAGGCCCCGGTCGCGGGCCTGCAGTGCGCGGGCCAGCATCTCCGGCTTGTCCATCGAGTGCGCCCGGTAGACGAACTGCGACGTGTTCTCGTGCGTCTGGCCTGCGTCGTTCTCCTCCGCACGGATGTGCGTCGGCTGGTTCAGGAACGTGCGCGCCAGCGTGATGATCGGGCCCGGCATCGTCGCCGAGAACAGCATCGTCTGCCGCTCGTCGGGGACCATGTTCAGGATGCGCTCGATGTCGGGCAGGAAGCCCAGGTCGAGCATCTCGTCGGCCTCGTCCAGCACCAGCATGCGGACCTTGCCGAGCACCAGGTGGCGCTGCTCGGCCAGGTCGAGCAGGCGGCCGGGCGTGCCGATGATGACGTCGGCGCCCTTGCGGAGCTGCGCGATCTGCCGCTCGTAGGGGATGCCGCCGTAGATCGCGGCGACCTTCACACCCAGGTGCCTCGACGCGTCAGTGAGGTCGTGCGAGACCTGGAGGCACAGCTCACGGGTGGGCACGACCACCAGGGCCTGCGGGGTGCCGTCGCCGGGCAGGTCGACGCGGTGCAGCACCGGCACGCCGAACCCGAGCGTCTTGCCCATGCCGGTGCGTGCCTGGCCGATGAGGTCGTCACCGGCGAGAGCGATCGGGAGCGTCAGCTCCTGGATGGCGAACGTGCGCTCGATGCCGGCTTCGCCGAGCGCCTTGACGATCTCGTGACGAACGCCGAGCTCGGCGAACGTGGGGGACTCGGACTGCACCGGGGCGTCTGCCAGCAACGGGTGCGACGTGTCTTCTACGGGAACTCCGGTCTCGCTGTGTTCCAGGAGAACCGGGTCCAGATGTGCTTCTACTTCAGCGGTCAGGGTGATCAGCCTCTCTCGTACCAAGCGCGTACGAGCCCTGGCCGGGCCTCTCGACCGCGCTCGATGAGCAGCTGCGGGAAAGGTGTACGCGCACCGATTCAACGCCGCGCAGCGTGGTCGTCACACTCGTCACGCCGGGCGTCCGCCCCCATTCTACCTGGCAAGACACATTTGACCACCTAGCGCGCACTAGAGTTCGGTCTCATGGGTGTTGCGGAGGGTGTTGTCGATCTTCTGGGAGCGCTTGCATATGGCGAGCTCTCGGCTTTCGACCGGATGACGGAGGACTCGCGCACGGCGCCGACCCTGGCGGGGCGTGCGGCTCTCGCGCAGATGGCCGCGGCCGAGATCGGCCACTTCACGCTGCTGCAGAAGCACCTCGCCGCCGAGGGGATCACCGTCGAGGACGCGATGGGGCCGTTCGTGAAGGGTTTCGACGCCTTCCACGAGTCGACGAGCCCCAAGTCGTGGCTCGAGTCGCTCGTGAAGGCGTACGTCGGCGACGGGCTTGCGGCCGACTTCTACCGCGAGATCGCGGAGTGGCTGGACGCGCCGACCAAGGAGCTGGTGCTCCACGTGCTCGCCGACACGGGTCACTCGGCGTTCGCTGAACGCGAAGTCCTGGCCGCCGTCGAGTCCGATCCGCGGGTGCGCGACCGGCTGGCGCTGTGGGGTCGGCGACTGCTCGGAGAGGCGTTGACGCAGGCCCAGTACGTGGTGGCGGAGCGGGACGGCCTCTCCGAGCTGATCATCCGGGGCTCGGGGGACCTCGCCGGGATCGGTCAGCTGTTCCGCCGCCTCCAGCAGTCGCACGCGCGGCGCATGACGCAGCTGGGTCTGGGCTAGGTAGGCTCGGCATCAGATTTTTCTCTTGAGCACGGAGGTCAGCGTGGAGGTCAGGATCGGCGTCGCGGACAGCGGGCGCGAACTCGTCGTGACCAGTGAGCTCAACCCGTCCGAGGTCGAGACTCTGGTTTCGGACGCGGTGTCCGGCAAGTCCAGCGTGCTGTCGCTGGTGGACGTCAAGGGTGCGCGGTTCGTCGTGCCCGCTGGCCGCGTCGCGTACGTGGAGATCGGCCCGCAGGACTCGCGCAAGGTCGGGTTCGGCGCCTGAGTCGTCAGCACTGAGAAGGGCCCCGGTCACCGCGACCGGGGCCCTTCTCGTTGTGGTGGCCGGTCTAGTGCTCGACCGGCTCTTCGATCTTGTAGGGCGGGGTGGAGACGCCACCGACCCGGTAGCGGCCCCACGGGTCGGGGTCGGTGAGCGTGCCCTCCGCCTCACCGGTGGGGGTGCGCAGCAGCGCGGTCCGCGCGCCGCCCTCGACCCGGCTCGTGACGTCGTCGTGCTTCTTGATCCGCCCGTACCAGTGGTAGCGGCCGTCGATCGGCTGGAAGTAGCCCCGCAGGTCGACCTCGACCGCGACCTCGTCGGAACCGAAGACGAGGGTGGCGGCGCCGATGTAGCCCCCTTCGTCGTGCTCGTGCTCGCTCATCAGTCAACCAATCGCAGAGGGGTGAGTGGCTTCGCCGGGTCTGCCTGCACTCCCGCCGAGCGCAGCAGCCCGTCGATGGCGTGCCAGATCAGCGTGGTGAGGTACTCGCTGAGGTTCGTGCGGGACATGGTCTGGCGGTCGAGCCACCAGTCGCCCGCGTTCTGCACCATGCCGACGAGCGCGTGCGCCCACGGTTCGGCGCCGCCGGAGTCCATTTCGAACGAACGCAGGTAGTCACCGAGGATCCGGGCCAGTGTCGACGCGATGAGGTTCTTGTCCTCGGCGACGACGTCCTTCTCGACCGGGCGGTCCACGAAGGACCCCTTCACGACGAACCGGTAGAGGTTCGGGTTCTCCTCGATCACCGACAGGTAGGCGTCGACGATCCCCAGGATGCGGCCGCGGATCGGGCCGTCGGCGATCAGCGCGGGACCCATCCGGTCCATCAGCAGTTCGGTGGCCTTCTGGCCCACTGCCAGGTACAGGTCGGACTTGTCGGTGAAGTGCCGGTACAGCACGGGCTTGCTGACGCCGGCCTCCGCGGCCACGTCGTCCATGCCGACGTCCGGGCCCTTCCTGGCCACGGCGGCGATCGTGGCCTCCACGAACTCCGCCCTGCGCTGCTCGCGGTGACCCTTCCACCGCTCACGTCGCGCGTCCGGCCCCTTGACAGTGCGTGCCATGTGACGCACGCTACCAGAAGTAACCGTTACCTCAAGTAACACCTACCGGGGAGGGCAACCGATGAGGGTCGCCGATCGGGAGAAGACAGCGGAACGGCTCCTCAAGTCGTCCGCCGAGAAGTTCTACGACCCCGAGGTGGACATCGACTGGTCCGCACCGCTGGTCGACGGTCTCTTCTACATCCCTGAACAGCGCATTTCGCTCTACGGCACGCCTCTCTACGACTCGCTCTCGCAGGAGCAGCGCATCGAGCTGTCCAAGCACGAGCTGGCGTCGATCGCGTCCGTCGGCCTGTGGTTCGAGCTGCTGCTCATGCAGATGCTCGTGAAGATGGTCTACAACACCGACCCGACCACGCGGCACGCCCAGTACGCGCTGACCGAGGTCGCCGACGAGTGCCGTCACTCGACGATGTTCGCGCGCCTGGTCGAACGGATCGGTTGCCCGGCCTACGGGCCCACGCGCCACACGCACCGCATGGGCAAGCTGCTGCCGGTGATCGGCTACGGGCCCGCGATGTACGGCTCGATCCTGGTCGCGGAGGAGATCCTCGACCGGCTGCAGCGCGAGGCGATGACCGACGACACCATCCAGCCGCTCGTGCGGATGGTGAACCGGATCCACGTGCTGGAAGAGGCGCGGCACGTGCGGTTCGCGCGTGAGGAACTGCTGCGCGGGATGTCGGAGCTCAAGGGCTACGAGCTGCCGTACCAGAAGTGGCTGGTCGGGTACGTCTCGATGATGATCACGCGCGCGATCATCAACCCCGCCGCGTACGCCGCCGTCGGGCTGGACGTCCGCGAGGCGCACCGGGCCGCGCTGGGCAACGAGCGGTTCCAGGAGATGATCCGCTGGGCCGGCGAGCGGATCATGACGTTCCTGGACGAGGCCGGACTCGTGGGAAGGCCGGGGATGCGCTCATGGCGTCGCTCGTTCTTGATCGGCTGAACGTCGTCACGTCGGGGACTTCGCCCTCCGACGTGACCGCTGTCCTGTTGCACGGGTGGACCATGGACCTGACCACCTGGGACCGCGTCGCCGCCGCGCTGCCTGGCCGGGTGGTGCGCTACGACGTGCGCGGTCACGGTGGCTCTGCGGGAGCGGGAACGATCTCGGAGCTGGCCGACGACCTGGCCGCCGTGCTGGAGGAGTGCGTTCCGACCGGCCGGATCGTGCTGGCCGGCCACTCGCTGGGCGGCATGACGATCATGGCCCTGGCCGAGCAGCGGCCCGAGCTGTTCGAGCGGGTGTCCGGGGTGGCGTTGATCGCCACGTCGTGCGGGAACCTGCCCCAGCAGCTCTGGGTGGAGCGGCTCGCCGGGCGGTGGCTGGCCGGACGGCCGAAGGTCGGGTTCGGCCGCGTGATCGCCCCCGGGCTGCGGATGACGTTCGGACGGCGCCCCAAGTGGGCCGACGTGCGCGCGGCCGCGGCTATGGCGGGCAACACGACCGGTGAGGCGTTCGTCGGGATCCGCGAGGAGCTGACGCTGCACCAGCGGCGGGAAGCGCTGGCGGTGCTGTCGGACATCCCCACGGTCGTGATGGCCGGGTCGTGGGACGTGCTCACGCCGATGCGGCACTCACGGGTGCTGGCCGAGGCGTTGCCGAGCGCGCAGTTCGTGATCTACCCCAAGACCGGGCACATGTTGCCGCTGGAACGGTCCGAGGACGTGGCGAGACGGATAGCCGCGCTGATGTGACGAAAAGAGGGCCCGCACTCGCGGGCCCTCTTTTGTTGTCAGTGCTGGAGCGGGAAACCGCCACCGATGCCGCGCCACGCCAGGTTCGAGATCAGCGCCACGGCGTCTTCCTTGGGCACGCGGCGGTTGTCCGCGAGCCACGACCGTGCCGTGACCTGGGACAGCCCGACCAGGCCGACGGCCAGCAGGCGGGCCCGCTCTTCGTCCAGGCCCGCGTCCGCGGTGATCGTGTCGGTGATCGCGTCCACGGAGTCGGTGGTCGCGCGTTCCACGGCCGACTGCACGGCGGGTTCGGAGCGCAGGTCGGACTCGAACACCATGCGGAACGCCTGGCCCTCGCCGTCCACGAAGTCGTAGAAGGCGGCGACGGCGGCGCGGACGCGGAGCTTGTTGTCCGTGGTGGAACCGATCGCGGTGCGCACGCGGCCGACCAGCTCGTCCACATGGGACTCGAGGAGCGCCATGTAGAGCTCCAGCTTGCCCGGGAAGTGTTGGTACAGCACCGGTTTGGACACGCCCGCACGCTCGGCGATCTCGTCCATCGCCGCGGCGTGGTAGCCGTTGGCGACGAACACGTCCTGCGCCGCCGCCAGCAGTTGCGCACGGCGGGCGGTGCGCGGCAGTCGAACGCCCCTGCCTGCGGGTGCGCTCTGCGCCGTCTCCGTCATGGTGCCTCCAGCACGAGTGATCCGGCCGTCGGACAGGGGTTGCCAGACCGAGGCTGAGCGCAACCTTACTCGCTGGTAGCCGACTTCCGGGAACCATCTTGCCGTTCTTTCCCGCATCCTGGTCCGGTGAGCACCATCATTCCCGCCCCGTTGTCCACGGTCGCGCTGCCGCCGCTGGACAAGTCCCAGACGCCGTGGCCCGGTGAGTTCCAGCAGGTAGACGGCCACGAGGTGCACGTGAGGGTCACTCCAGGCGACGGGCCGCCGGCCGTGTACGTGCACGGCCTTGGCGGGTCCGCGACGAACTGGACAGATCTCGCGGCGCAGCTCAAGGACCACGTCAGCGGCTACTCGATCGACCTGCCCGGGTTCGGCCGGTCGGAGCCGATTCCGGGCTACGACTTCAGTCTCGCCACGCACGCACGCACGGTGATCAAGTACCTGGAAACGCTCTCACAGCCCGTGCACCTGCTCGGCAACTCCATGGGGGGCGCGATCTCCGTCATGGTGGCCGCGAGCAGGCCGGATCTGGTGAGGACGCTGACGCTGGTCTCGCCGGCCGTGCCCGACCTCAGGCCGCGCCTCGACCGCATGTCCGATCCTCGGATGGCGCTCGCCGTCCTGCCGATCGTCGGCGCCAGGGTGCGCCGCGAGCTCGCGAAGCTGTCCGCGCACCAGCGCACCAGGCAGATGCTGGAGCTGTGCTTCGCCGACCCGAGCGTGGTGCCCGACCACCGCATCGAGGAGTCGATCAAGGAGAACGAGGAGCGCGCCCGGCAGAAGTGGGCGGGGCAGGCGCTCAACCGCAGCACGTTCGGCCTGATGCAGAGCTGGCTCACGCCGGGACCGAAGTCGTTGTGGCGGCTGCTGCCGCTGGTCAAGGCACCGACGCTGGTGCTCTGGGGCGAGAACGACCGGCTCGTCAGCGTGCGCAAGGGCCCGCGGACGGCACGGTCGCTGCCGCAGGGGCGGCTGCTGGTGCTCCCCAAGACCGGCCACGTCGCCCAGATGGAGCGGCCCGCCACCGTGGCGAGGGCCGTGCTGGGCATGTGGGAGGCGGTCGACCGGCGCTCATGGTGACGAACGACGGCCATACGGGGGGTGTGGGACCCTGGAGCACGTGAATCGCGCCCCCGAGCGAGGACGTACTGCTCCGCCCGCTGACCGCTACCGTCGCGGCGAGCGCCGGACCAGCGCGGAACCGCTCGCGGCCGCCTGGGAGCCGGACGGCACGCAGGCGATGCGCCGGCCGCCCAAGCGCCGCGGCGTCAAGAAGCTCGTCGCCAACTACGGCTGGCGGATCTACGCGATCCCGGTCCTGCTCGTGCTGACGGCTCTTGTGGTGCTCGACACGGTGCAGCCGAAGGCGCCCGCGACCGGCGACGGCGGCAGCACGAACGCCGCCGAGACGCCCGTGAGCACGCCCGAGCCGCCCGCCTCCGAGCTGCCGGCCAAGAAACCCGACCTGAAGATCCCGACCGCCGAGTTGCCGGCCGGTCCGGACTTCTCGCAGGACGGCGTCGGCACGTTCAAGGTGATCGCCGGCAGCGGCCCGCGCATCGGTGAGGCCGGTGCGCCGAAGTTCCGCAAGTACGCGATCGCCGTCGAGGACGGCGTGAAGCCCGCCGACTTCAACGACGACCCGGCCGCGTTCGCTCGCACGATCGACGGAATCCTCTCCGACCCGCGCAGCTGGATCGGCACCAAGCAGGTCGCGCTGCAGCGCGTCGAGGCGAACCAGAACCCGGACTTCGTCGTGGCGCTGACCACCACGAAGACGACCCACACGCTGTGCGGCAAGGAGATCCCGTTCGAGACCTCCTGCTGGAACCCCAGCACCAAGCGCGTGATCATCAACGTCGCCCGCTGGGTGCGCGGCGCCATGGTCTACGGCCCTGACCTGGCCGGATACCGCACGTACGTGATCAACCACGAGGTCGGTCACGCCCTGGGCAGCGGCCACGCGGCCTGCGCGGAGAACGGCGCGCCCGCCCCCGTGATGATGCAGCAGACGTTCGGCGTCTCGAACGACTTCGTCTCGCAGCTCAACGCGGGCCAGGACGTGGTGCCGGCCGACGGCAAGGTGTGCACGCCGAACGCGTTTCCCGCAGGCTGAGACAGCTTTCCAACGGGGAAGAGTCGAGGCAGGGTAGACGTTGTCTCGGACACGGAGACATTCGTCGAGGAGGACCAGCATGGCGCTTCCGCCGCTCGTTGAGCCAGCCGCGGAGCTGACCAAGGAAGAAGTCGCGCGCTACAGCCGCCACTTGATCATCCCGGACGTCGGGGTGGACGGGCAGAAGCGGCTGAAGAACGCGAAGGTGCTCGTCGTCGGCGCGGGCGGCCTCGGCAGCCCGGCACTGCTGTACCTGGCCGCGGCCGGGGTCGGCACGCTCGGCGTCGTCGACTTCGACGTCGTGGACGAGTCCAACCTGCAACGCCAGGTGATCCACGGCCAGTCCGACGTCGGCCGCCCGAAGGCGGAGTCGGCGCGCGACTCGGTCGCCGAGATCAACCCGTTCGTCAAGGTGATCCTGCACCAGACGCACCTCAACTCCGAGAACGCGCTGGAGATCTTCCGCGACTACGACCTGATCCTCGACGGCACCGACAACTTCGCCACCAGGTACCTGGTGAACGACGCCGCGGTGCTGCTGGGCAAGCCGTACGTGTGGGGTTCGATCTTCCGGTTCGAGGGCCAGGTCAGCGTCTTCTGGGAGGACGCCCCGAACGGCCAGGGCCTCAACTACCGCGACCTCTACCCGGAGCCGCCGCCCCCCGGCATGGTCCCGTCGTGCGCCGAGGGCGGCGTGCTGGGCGTGCTGTGCGCGTCGATCGGCTCGATCATGGTGACCGAGGCGATCAAGCTGCTCACGGGCATCGGTGACCCGCTGCTGGGCCGCCTGATGGTCTACGACGCGCTGGAGATGTCCTACCGGACCATCAAGATCCGCAAGGACCCGGAGTCGCCGAAGATCACCGAGCTGATCGACTACGAGGCGTTCTGCGGTGTCGTGTCCACGGACGCGCAGCAGGCGGCCGCGGGCAACACGATCACGCCGCTCGAGCTCAAGCACAAGCAGGAGTCCGGCGAGGACTTCCTGCTGGTGGACGTGCGCGAGCCGCACGAGTACGAGATCGTCAAGATCCCGGGCTCGGTGCTGATCCCCAAGGACAAGATCCTGTCCGGGGAGGCGTTCTCGGAGCTCCCGCAGGACAAGCCGCTGGTGCTGCACTGCAAGTCCGGCGCTCGTTCCGCGGAGGCGCTCGCGGCGCTGCACAAGGCGGGCTTCAAGGACGCCGTGCACGTCGGTGGCGGTGTGCTGGCGTGGGCCCGCGAGGTCGACCCCAGCCTGCCGACGTACTAGTGGTGGTGGGTGCTTTCGGGCGCGCGAGCGCTCGAAAGCACCCATCAACCGTTCGGCTTTTCGGGTGGCGGCGCGAATCGTGGTGTGCTGCCTTCCACCACCCGGACGGTCTAAGCAGGTAGCGTGCCCGACCGTGACCCGGTCCCCCGAACCGCCCCCAGCGCACGTGCGTGCGGCGTTCGGGGCACGTGACGCCGAGCCAGAGCTGATCGACGGCGGTCCCGCCTGGCGGTGCGGCGACGCGACGATCAGGCCGTCGCCCAGGCCCGCCGAGGCCACCTGGATCGCCAAGACCCTCGACGGTCTCGACGTCCACCACCTGCGCATCGGCAGGCCCCTGAGATCCACCGACGGCCGGTACGTCGTCGGCGGCTGGTCCGCCACCAAGTTCCTCGCCGGCAGGGCCGAGGCGCGGCACGACGAGGTCATCGCCGTCGCCCAGCGCCTGCACCAGGCCACCGCCGAGCTGCCCAAGCCCCGGTTCCTGGAGGCGCGCACGGACGTGTTCGCCGTTGCTGACCGCAAGGCGTGGGGCGAAGAGGACGTGCCGCTCGAGGCCGACCTCGGCGGCAGGCTGTTCGACCTGCTCAAGGAAGCTCAGAAGCCGATCAACCTCAAGCCGCAGGTCGTGCACGGTGACCTGTTCGGCAACGTGCTGTTCGCGGGCAACGCTCCGCCGGCCGTCATCGACTTCACCGCCTACTGGCGTCCCGCCGAGTGGGCCGCCGCCGTGGTCGCGGTGGACGCCGTCGCGTGGGGTGGCGCGGACTCCGGGCTGCTGCACCGGTGGAGCCACCAGGCCGAGTGGGAGCAGGCGCTGGTGCGCGCGACGTTGTTCCGGCTGGCCGTGCACGCGCTGCACCCGTTGTCAACGCCACAGTCCTTTGCGGGCTTGGAACGAGCTGCTCACCACGTCACCGCACTGCTCTGAGCGGGTCATTTTCCACGTCGGAAACATTTCGGCGCGCGGCGTTAACGGGGGCTTCTTAGCGTCAGCGGCGTGACCCATTGCCCCTACTGCGCGCTGCAGTGCTCCATGAGCGTCATCGACGGCCAGGTGACACCTGGTCCCGGTGGGCTGTGCCAGAAGGGCTGGACGGCAGGGGAGCTGCTGCGCCATCCCGGCCGCCTCACCACGCCCCTCCTGCACGGCCGGCCGGTGTCGTGGGACGAGGCACTGGACTTCGTGGCCGCCCGGATCACCTCCTACGAGCCCGACGAGGTCGCCGTGTTCGGCGGCGGCGGGCTGACGAACGAGAAGGCCTACGCGCTCGGCAAGTTCGCGCGCGTCGCGTTGAAGACCTCGCAGATCGACTACAACGGCCGGTTCTGCATGTCGTCGGCCGCCGCCGCGGGCAACAGGGCGTTCGGGCTCGACCGCGGGCTGCCGTTCCCCCTGACGGACCTCCGCGGCGCCGACACCGTGCTGCTGGCGGGTTCGAACCCGGCCGAGACGATGCCGCCGTTCCTGCGACACCTCGAAGGCGCGCGGCTGATCGTCATCGACCCGCGGCGCACCCCGACCGCCGAGCGCGCGACGCTGCACCTGCAGCCCGCGCCGGGCACGGACCTGGCGCTGGCACTGGGGTTGCTGCACACCGCGGTCATCGAGGGCGTGATCGACAAGGAGTACATCACCTCGCGGACCTCGGGTTTCGACGACGCGTGGCGGGTCGCGGCGGGGTGGTGGCCGGAGCGGGCCGAACGCGTCACGGGGGTGTCCGCCGCCGACCAGCGCGCGGCCGTGCACATGCTGGCCGGGCGGTCGTACGTGCTGACCGGGCGCGGCGCCGAGCAGCACGCGTCCGGCACGGACACCGTCTCGGCGTGGATCAACCTGGCCCTGGCGCTGGGTCTGCCGGGTCGCGCGGGTTCGGGGTACGGCTGCCTGACCGGGCAGGGCAACGGCCAGGGCGGCCGTGAGCACGGGCAGAAGGCCGACCAGCTGCCGGGCTACCGCAGGATCGACGATCCCGCCGCGCGGCGGCACGTGATGGACGTCTGGGGCGTCGACTGGCTGCCCGGACCGGGGCGCAGCGCGTACGAGCTGCTGGTCGCCGACGACGTCAAGGCGATGCTGGTGTTCGGCAGCAACCCGGTGGTCTCGGCGCCGCGGGCCTCCGGTGTCGTCGACCGGTTCAAGGCGCTGGACCTGCTGGTGGTGGCGGACTTCGTGATGTCGGAGACCGCCGCGATGGCCGACGTCGTGTTCCCGGTGACGCAGTGGGCCGAGGAGGACGGCACGATGACCAACCTCGAAGGCCGGATCATCAGGCGCCGCAAGGCACTCGACGCCCCGGCCGGGGTGCGCAGCGACCTGGAGTTGTTGCAGGGCCTCGCCTCACGGCTCGGTGTCGGCGAGAAGTTCCCGGTGGAGCCGGTCGAGGTCTTCGAGGAACTGCGGCGCGCGTCGGCCGGCGGCCCCTCCGACTACTCCGGCATCACCTACGAGCGGCTGGAGTCCGAGCAGTTGCACTGGCCGGTGCCGTCGGTGGACCACCCCGGCACGCCGAGGCTCTTCCTCGACCGGTTCGCGCACCCCGACGGCCTGGCGCGGTTCATCCCGGTCGACCACCGCGGCCCCGCCGAGCCGCCGGACGACGAGTTCCCGTTGCAGGCCACCACCGGCCGCGTCCTGCAGCACTACCAGTCGGGAGCGCAGACGCGGCGGATCGGCGAGCTGCTGAAGGCCGTTCCCGAGATGTACGTGGAGGTCCACCCGGACACGGCCGCACGGGCCGGCCTCGCTTCCGGCGAGTCCGCGCACGTCGTGTCCAGACGGGGAACGGTGACGGCGGTCGTGCGGTGCGTGCCGAGCATGCGCGTCGACGCGGTGTTCCTGCCGTTCCACTTCCCCGGTGACGGGCGGGCGAACCTGCTCACCAACCCCGCGCTCGATCCCACGAGCCGGATGCCCGAGTTCAAGGTCTGCGCGGTTCGATTGGAGCGGGCATGAGGCGAGTCGTGATCGTCGGGTACGGCATGGCAGGGGCTCGGCTGGCGGACGAACTGCGCCGGCGCGACGCCGACATCTCCATCACGGTCGTGGGTGCGGAACCGCACGCCGCGTACAACCGCGTGCTGCTGTCGACGGTGGTGGCGGGCACGATGACGCCGGAGTCGACGCGGCTGCACGACGACAGGTGGGCGCAGGAGCACCGCGTCGACCTGCGGCTGGGCTGGCAGGTCCTGGAGGTCGACCGCGCCGCGCGCACCGTGGTGGCCGGCAAGGCAGGGGATCTCGAGCTCGTCGTCGAGCCCATTCCCTACGACGCCCTCGTCCTCGCCACCGGCAGCGTCCCCTGGGTGCCGCCGGCCGAAGGCCTCACCGAGGACGGCGGGCTCGCCCCCGGTGTCGTCGCCTTCCGCACCCTCGACGACTGCGCCCAGATCGAGGCCAAGGCCGGCAAGGGCATGCCCGTCGCCGTCCTCGGCGGTGGCCTGCTCGGCATCGAGGCCGCCCGTGGCCTGGCCGGACGTGGCTGCCTGGTCACCGTCGTCCACCCCGTCGGCCACCTCATGGAACGCCAGCTCGACCCCGGTGCCGGCGGCGTGCTGGCCCGCACGCTCGGCAAGCTCGGCATCGAGTTCCGCCTGAACTCGATGGCCACCAAGTACCTGCCCGGCGACGGCCTGATCCTCGACGACGGCACGCACGTCCCCGCCGAACTCGTCGTGGTCTCCGCCGGCGTGCGCGCCGAGACGTCGCTGGCGGTGCGGGCGGGACTGACCGTCGACCGCGGCATCGTCGTGGACGACGCGCTGCGCACCAGCGACCCTCGCATCCACGCGATCGGTGACTGCGCCCAGCACCCCGGCACGGTGTCGGGCCTGGTGCAGCCCGCGTGGGACCAGGCCGCCGTGCTCGCGGACCGCCTGACCGGAGTGGACCCGGCCGCCCGCTACCGGGGCACGTCCGTCGTCACGCGGTTGAAGGCGCGCGACGTCGACCTCGCGGCGCTGGGTGACGTGCACACCGATGTGGACTGCCCGGACTCGGAAGTCCTGTGCTTCCAGGAACCTTCGCGCGGCCGGTACGCCAAGCTCGTGCTGCGCGACGACCGGGTGACGGGCGCGATCGTGCTGGGCGCGCCGGACGCGGCGGCCACGATCACCCAGCTCTACGACCGCGGCATCCCCGCGCCGACCGACCGCCTGGCGTTGCTGCTGGGACGTGCGCTGCCCGCCGAGGCCGCGTCCCCCGCCGACCTGCCGTCCAGCGCGGTGATCTGCCGGTGCAACACCGTCTCCAAGGGACAGATCGTGTCGGCCTGGCGCGCGGGTGCGGAGTCGTTGCCACAGCTCGCGGAGGCCACCCGCGCGACCACGGGCTGTGGTGGCTGCAAGGACGCCGTGTGCGGGTTGCTCGACTGGCTCGGGGCCTCACAGCCCGCCCCGGCGTGATGTGCGGCGGAGTTGCCTCCGCCGTCACCGCCCAGAACGCCTCGGTAATGCGCGCTTCCTAGTTTTTGCGGCAACGCCGACCCCGCGGAGGACTTCAAATGAGCTGGATCGACCACTGGGAGCCGGAGAAGCCCGAGTTCTGGGAGAACAAGGGCAAGCGGATCGCCCGCAAGAACCTCGTGTTCTCCATCCTCGCGGAGAACCTCGGGTTCAGCGTCTGGGTGCTGATGAGCATCGTCGTCGTCAGCCTCGGCTCCGTCGGCTTCGACTTCAGCGTCGGCCAGCAGTTCTGGCTGCTGATCGTGCCGAACCTGGTCGGTGCCGCGCTGCGGGTGCCGTACACGTTCGCGGTGCCGCGCTTCGGCGGCCGGCTGTGGACGACGATCAGCGCCGGGTTGCTGCTCATCCCGTGCACGATGCTCGCCTACGCGGTGTCGACGCCGGGCACGCCCTACTGGTTCTTCCTGCTGACCTCGGCCGCGATGGGCCTCGGTGGCGGCAACTTCTCGTCGTCGATGGCGAACATCTCGTTCTTCTACCCCGAGGGCAAGAAGGGCCTGGCGCTCGGCCTGAACGCGGCCGGCGGCAACCTCGGTGTCGCGATCACGCAGCTCCTCGTGCCGATCGTGATCACCATCGGCACCGGGATCCACCTCGCCTACGCGGCGCTGATCTGGATGCCGTTCATCGTCCTCGCCACGGCCTGCGCGTGGTTCTTCATGGACAGCCTCACCCAGGCCAAGCCGGACGGGCAGTCGTACAGGCTCGCGCTGTCGAACCGGCACACGTGGGTGATGTCCTTCCTGTACATCGGTACGTTCGGCTCGTTCATCGGGTTCTCGTTCGCGTTCCCGTCGCTGATCAAGATCAGTTTCGTGGACTACAAGGGCTGGGTGGCGCTCGCGTTCCTCGGTGCGCTGATCGGTTCGGTGGCCCGCCCGTTCGGTGGCTGGCTCGCCGACCGGATCGGTGGCGCCAAGGTGACGCTGGGCACGTTCGTCGGCCTCGCCATCGGCTCCGTCGGCGTGATCGTCAGCGTCGACTCGGGGAACTTCGCACTGTTCTTCGGCTCGTTCATCGCGTTGTTCGTGCTGGCGGGCGTGGGCAACGGATCCACGTACCGGATGATCCCGGCGATCTTCCGCACCCAGTCGGACGACGACAAGTCCGCGAAGCGCCAGGCCGCCGCCGTCGTCGGCATCGCGGGTGCGATCGGCGCCGCCGGTGGTGTGCTGGTGAACCTGGTCTTCAAGTTCTCGCTCGAGGGATCGAAGACCCTGACGCCCGCGCTGACCGCGTTCCTGGTCTTCTACGGGCTCTGCGTGGGCACCACCTGGTGGTTCTACCTGCGGCGCAACGTGTTCGCGGCGCGTCCGTCGCTCGCCTACGCGGGCGTGTGACGCACGACTCGCTGAACTGCGGAGAGAGTTTCCTTTAACACCCGCGAAATACCGCGGACCTTGGGATGACACGCCGCCCGGTGAGCATACCGGGCGGAAGGAGGAATGCCCGATGACCCAGACTCTGGTCGTAGTTGGCAACGGCATGGTCGGCCACCGGCTCGTCGAGATCCTTCGTGGCTCGTCCTGGCGGATCGTGGTGTTCGGGGAGGAGTCCCGCCCCGCCTACGACCGCGTCGCGCTGTCGTCCTATGTGGACAGCTGGACCTTCGCGGACCTGGAGCTGCCCGCGCTGGACGGCTGCGAGCTCCGGCTCGGCGAGAAGGCCGTGTCCGTGGACCGCGTCCGCAAGGTCGTGGTGGGTTCCTCGGGCGTCGAGATCTCCTACGACGCTCTCGTGCTGGCCACCGGCTCGGTGCCGTTCGTACCGCCGGTGCCCGGCCGTGACCTGCCCGGTTGCCACGTCTACCGCACGGTCGACGACCTGGACGAGATCCGGGCGACGGTGGAGGCCGCCGACCGGCCCGGCAGGCGTTCCGGCATGGTGCTCGGCGGTGGCCTGCTCGGCCTGGAGGCCGCCAACGCGTTGCGCGGCATGGGGGTCTCGCCGCACGTCGTGGAACTGGCGCCGCGGCTGATGCCGATCCAGGTCGACGACGGTGGTGCCGGGCTGCTGAAGCGGCTGGTCGAGAAGCTCGACCTGACCGTGCACACCGGGACGTCCGCCTCCTCCATCGAACGCGACGGCTCGCGGTTGATCGCGAAGCTCGCCAGCGGACTCGAGCTCGACCTGGACGTCGTGGTGTTCAGCGCCGGCATCCGGCCGCGCACCGACCTCGACCTGGGACTGGAGCTCGGGCCGCGCGGTGGTTACCTGGTCGACGCGGCCTGCCGCACCTCCGACCCGCACGTGTTCGCGATCGGCGAGTGCGCCGCCGTCGAGGGCGTCACGTACGGGCTGGTGGCCCCCGGCTACTCGATGGCCGAGGTGGTCGCCGACCAGCTCTCCGGTGGCGCTCGGGTGTTCCCCGGTGCCGACGTGTCCACGAAGCTGAAGCTGCTCGGGGTGGACGTGGCGTCGTTCGGCGACGCGCACGCCCAGACCGAGGGCGCGCTGGAAGTCGTGGTCAACAACGCGGTCGCGGGCACCTACAGCAAGCTCGTGGTGTCGGACGACGCCCGCATCCTGCTGGGTGGCGTGCTCGTCGGCGACGCCTCGTCGTACCTGTCGCTGCGCCCGTTGGTGGGCAAGGAGGTTCCGGCCGCGCTGTTGCAGCCGGGCGGTGCCGTCGACGTGGAGATGCCCGCGGACGCGCAGGTCTGCTCCTGTCTCGCGGTGACCAAGCAGACGATCACCGACGCGATCCAGTCCGGTGTGGCGTGCGACGTGGCCGAGCTGAAGGCCTGCACCAAGGCCGGCACCGGCTGCGGCTCGTGCGTGCCGATGCTGAAGAAGCTGCTGACCGAGTGCGGTGTCGAGCAGTCCAAGGCCCTGTGCGAGCACTTCACGTACTCCCGCGCGGAGCTGTTCGAGATCATCCGGGCGACGCGCGTGGCGACGTTCTCCGCGCTGATCGAGAAGCACGGCACCGGACGCGGCTGCGACATCTGCAAGCCGGCCGTGGCCTCGATCCTGGCCTCGCTGGGCAACGGGCACATCCTGGGCGAGACGCAGGTCTCGTTGCAGGACACCAACGACAGGTTCCTGGCGAACCTGCAGCGCAACGGCACGTACTCGGTCGTGCCGCGCATCCCCGGCGGCGAGATCACGCCGGAGAAGCTGATCGTCATCGGCGAGGTGGCCCGCGACTACGGCCTGTACACGAAGATCACCGGCGGCCAGCGCATCGACCTGTTCGGCGCGACCGTCGACCAGCTGCCGGAGATCTGGCGCCGGCTGGTCGATGCCGGGTTCGAGTCCGGGCACGCGTACGGCAAGTCGTTGCGCACGGTGAAGTCCTGCGTCGGCACGACGTGGTGCCGTTACGGCGTGCAGGACTCCGTCGGCCTCGCCATCGAGCTGGAGCTGCGCTACCGGGGCCTGCGCTCGCCGCACAAGCTCAAGTCGGCCGTCTCCGGCTGCGCCCGTGAGTGCGCCGAGGCGCGCAGCAAGGACTTCGGCATCATCGCCACGGAGAACGGCTGGAACCTCTACGTGGCGGGCAACGGCGGCTTCACGCCGCGGCACGCCGACCTGTTGGTGTCCGATGTGGACACCGCCGAGCTCATCCGGATCATCGACCGGTTCCTGATGTTCTACATCCGCACGGCCGACCGGCTGCAGCGCACCGCGGCGTGGCTGGAAGGGCTCGAGGGCGGGCTCGACCACCTGCGTGAGGTCGTCGTCGACGACAAGCTCGGCATCTGCGCCGAACTGGAGACCGCGATGGAGTCGCACGTCTCCGACTACGCCGACGAATGGCGTGGAGTGCTGGAGGACCCGGAGAAGCTGGCGAGGTTCACGTCGTTCGTGAACGCGCCGGGCGTCCCCGACCCCACGATCTCGTTCCGCGCTGAACGCGGTCAGCGCGTCCCCGTCTCCCTGGGCATCCCGGAGGTCGTCAGATGATCGTCTGTGACTTTGACGTGTTGAGGCCGGAACAGGGTGTCGCCGCGTTGCGGCCCGACGGCTCGCAGGTCGCGGTGTTCCTGACCGCGGACGGCACGGTGCACGCCCTCGACAACATCGACCCGTTCAGCGGGGCCGCGGTGCTGTCGCGCGGCATCGTGGGCGACCGCGGCGGTGTGCCCGTCGTGGTGTCGCCGGTCTACAAGCAGGCGTTCGAGCTGGCGACCGGCAAGTGCCTGGACGAACCTTCCGTCTCCGTTGCGGTGCACCAGGTCCGCGTGCGTGACGGTGTTGTGGAGCTGACATGACGGGTCCGTTGGCGGGCTTCACGATCGGCGTCACCGCGGCCCGCCGGGCCGACGAGCTCATCGCGATGCTGGAACGCAAGGGCGCCTCGGTGCTGCACGGCCCGGCGTTGCGGATCGTGCCGCTGCCCGACGACGCGACCCTGCACGCCGCGACGCTGGAACTCGTGTCGTCCCCCGTGGACGTCGTCGTCGCGACCACCGCGATCGGCTTCCGCGGGTGGTTCGAGGCCGCCGAGGGATGGGGGCTCGCCGGGCGCCTGCACCGCGCTCTGGAAGGCGCCGTGGTCCTGCCACGCGGCCCGAAGGCCAAGGGCGCGGTCCGCGCGGCCGGGCTGGTCGAGGCCTGGTCGCCGTCGTCGGAGTCGAACGCCGAACTGCTGCAGTACCTGCTGCGGATGGGCGTGTCGGGCAAGCGGGTCGCCGTTCAGCTGCACGGCGAGCCGTTGCCGGACTTCGTGAACACGCTGGAAGCCGCCGGGGCTCTCGTCGTCGAGATCCCGGTCTACCGGTGGGAGCCGCCGGCCGATCTGGGACCGTTGCAACGCTTGATCGACGCCGTCCTGGCCGGACAGGTGGACGCCTTGACGTTCACCTCGGCGCCTGCGGCTTCTTCTGTGCTGCGCACGGCTCCGGACTTCGGGGCTTTGGTTTCCTGTTTGCGCCGCGATGTTCTGGTGGTCGGGGTTGGTGCGATCACCGCCGGGCCGTTGGTGGCCGCCGGGATCCCTGTTGTGCAACCTGCCCGGTCGCGGATCGGGTCGATGGTGCGCGAGTTGGCGCTGGAACTTCCTTCGCGCGCGTTGCGGCTGCGGATCGCTTCTCGTGACATGGAGATGCGTGCTCAGGCCGTGGTGATCGACGGGGAGTTGCGGCCCGTCGCGCCCGCTCCCATGGCCGTGTTGCGGACTTTGGTGGCCGCTCGTGGGCGGGTGGTGTCGCGTCAGGACCTGTTGGCCGCCTTGCCTTCCGGTGGCGAGGAGCACGCCGTCGAGACGGCGATCGGGCGGTTGCGGACCGCCCTGGGGTCGCCGCAGATGGTGTGCACGGTCGTGAAACGTGGTTATCGGCTAGCGATGGAGCCTGCATGAAACTGGTGTTGGCGTTCCACGGGACGCGTGATCCGCGTGGGGCCGCGGTGTGTTCGGAGATCGCGGCTGCTGTTCAGGAGTCGGTGGACCTGCCCGTCGAGGTCGCTTACGCCGATGTGCGGCAGCCGGACGTCCGGTCCGTTGTGGATGGTCCCTGTGTCGTGGTGCCGGTTTTTCTGGCTGCCGGGTATCACGTCCGGGTTGACATTCCCGAGCAGATCGGGCCTCGGGCTGATGTGGTGCTGACGTCGCCGGTGGGGTTGGACGCGGTGCCGGCGGTTCGAGATCGGTTGCGGGAGGCAGGTTTCCGCCGCGGCGACGCAGTTGTGCTCGCCGCGGCGGGTTCGTCTGATGCTCGGGCCTTGGCCACCGTTCGGCAGGCTGCGGCTTTGCTGGGGGCGGCCGCTGCGCCGGTACGCCGCGTCGTCGGTGAGGCCGTAGGTCGACTTGACGTGGTTCTTCAGGCCGTCGACGGCGCTCTTGGTGAGCGCGAGCATGTCGCCGCTGCTGCCCCAGTCGAACGGCATGACGGCCCACGTGTCGATCGGCGCGCCGAGCTCCTTGGCCCGCGTGATCAGGCGCTTGCCCCAGGAGTTCGGCCCGGTGCGGTCGGTCGGCATGGTGATGACGGTCTTCACGCCGGGGTTGTTCTGCTTGACGATCTTCAACGCGCCGAGCACGCGGTCCTGCGTGGTGTTGTTCTCGAACTCGGCGGCCTCGATGTCGATGTCGATCGCCTTGAGCGCGTAGGCGTCGATCACCTTCTGGTAGGCGCCGGCGAGCGCGGCCGGTGAGCCGCAGAACTGGCCGAGCTTGTTGCCGGACCAGCCGCCGATCGACGGCACCGCGTCACCGCCGGCCGCGCGGATCGAGTTGATCAGGGTCTTGTCCGACCCGGTCAGCGAGCGGCTGCCGTCCCACTTCGGGTTGCAGGTGCCGTCGCTGAGGATGAACGCGAGGGTGAACGACCTGATGCCCGTCTGCTGCATCACGGTGGCGGGGTTGGGCTGACCACCCCACTGGTAGAGGTAGGGCGCCGCGAGCACGGGGTTGACGGCCGCCTGTGCGGTCGTGGGCAGCATGATCGCCGCGCACGTGGCGGCGACGGCGCCGACGAGGAACCGCTTCATCTTCTCCTCCAAGACTGCTCGGTCCAGGGCGGCGGAGCTGGCAGTGAGCGGGCTCACAACGTCTTCAAAAGTGGACTAGACCACCTCTCTCTGTCAAGAAGGTAGACGAAATCGTCCGCTGGTTCGTGCTGCACGGTTCCACCCTGGTCGGGCGGCCTTTGACGATCTTGTCGGTGCCGCGTGGTGCAATCGACCCGTGGCACTTCCACCCCAGCTGGTCCGCCGAAGGCCGGAGACGCGCCCGCGTCCCCGGTGGGACGCCGCTGCCCAGCGGGTCTTCTCCCACGAGGGCTTCGTCCGGGTGCTCGGCGGCCCCGGCACCGGCAAGACGACGCTGCTCGCCGAGCTGGCCGCGCACGTCGTGCTGGAACACGGGGCGGATCCGGAGAACGTGCTCGTGCTGACGGCGAACAGGCGTGCGTCGGTGGCGTTGCGCGCGCAGGTCACGCAGTTGCTGACGGGGCGGTTGTCCGCGATCCGCGAACCGTTGGTGCGGACCGTGCACTCCTACGCGTTCGCGGTGCTGCGCAACCAGGCGGTGCTGCAGGGCGAGCCGCCGCCGCGGTTGCTGTCCGGGCCGGACCAGGACGCGATGGTGCGCGAACTGCTCGCCGGCGACGTGGAGCTGGGCGCGTTGAAGTGGCCGGAGCGGTTGCGGGCGGCGCTGGAGCTGCCGGGGTTCGCGCACGAGCTGCGCGATCTGCTGCTGCGCGCGGCGGAACGGGGGCTCGGGCCGGAAGACCTGATCGAGCTCGGCGAGCGGAACGGGCGCGACGAGTGGGTGGCGGCCGGGCGGTTCGGGGCGCAGTACGAGGCGGTGAACCTGCTGTCCGGGATGGACTCCGCGACGGCGTACGCCCCCGCCTACGACGCGGCCGAGCTGGTGTCGTCGGCCTACGCGGCGTTCGTGAACGACGAGGACCTGCTGTTCGCCGAACGGCGGCGCGTGCGGTACCTGCTGGTCGACGACGCGCAGCACCTCGATCCGATGCAGTACTCGCTGATCCGCTCGCTCGGGTCGGGAGCCGCGCGGTTCGTGCTGGCCGGTGATCCGGACCAGGCGATCTTCACGTTCCGCGGCGCCGATCCGGAGATCCTGCGGGACGCCGGCGGCGAGACGGTCGTGCTGCGGCAGTCGCACCGGATGATGCCCGAGGTCCGGGACGCGGTGGCCCGGCTGGCGGCGCGTCTGCCCGGTGCCTCCCCTGCCCGCTCGGTCGACCCGGTCGACGGTGAGGGCTCGGTGCAGGTGCGGTTGCTCGCGTCGTCCGCGCAGGAGGCGACGTGGGTGGCGGACCAGCTGCGGCGTTCGCACCTGGCCGACGAGGTGCCGTGGTCGCAGATGGCCGTGGTGGTGCGGTCGGCGACGCTGTCCCTGCCGGTGCTGCAACGTGCGCTGCTCGCCGCCGGCGTGCCGGTGTCGGTCGCGTCGGACGAGTTGCCGCTGGCGCAGCAGCCTTCCGTGCGTCCGCTGCTCGCTCTCGTCCGTGCCGCGGCCTCGCCGGGTTCGCTGGACGAGGACACGGCGGCGATGCTGCTGTCCTCTTCGTACGGTGGCGCGGATCCGTTGGCGCTGCGGCGGTTGCGCCGCGGTCTGCGGCGCCTGGAGATGGCCGCGGGCGGGGACAGGCCGAGCGGCGACCTGCTGGTCGAGGTCGTGGAGACCGGGGACAGGCTGGCCGCGCTGGAAGACGCGGAGTCGTTGCCCGCGCGGCGGATCGGACATCTGCTGGCGTTGGCGCGCAAGGCGATCGAGACGGGGAAGTCCGTCGAGGTCGTGCTGTGGGACCTGTGGGCGGCGACGGGCCTGCAGGAGCGCTGGGTGGCGCAGTCGGCCCGGCGCGGACTGCTCGGCATGCAGGCGGACCGCGACCTCGACGCGATCGTGGCGTTGTTCGAGGCGGCCGCGAAGTACGTCGACCGGTTGCCGGGTTCCGGGGTCGCCGGGTTCGCGGACTACCTGGAGTCGCAACGGATCGTCGGCGACACGCTGGCCGCCTCGGCCCCGACCGGTGAGGCGGTGTCCGTGCTGACGGCCCACTCGGCCGCCGGGCGCGAGTGGGAGGTCGTCGCGGTGCCCGGCGTCCAGGAGGGCAGCTGGCCGGACCTGCGGCTGCGCGGCACCGTGCTGGGCGTCGAACGCATGGTGGACGTGCTGGCAGGGATGGAGCCCTCGGTGTCGGCCGTGGCGCCGATCCTGGCCGAGGAACGCCGGCTGCTGCTCGTCGCCGCATCCCGCGCGCGGTCGAAGCTGCTGATCAGCGCCGTGCGAGGCGAGGACGAGCAGCCGTCGCGGTTCCTCGACGAGATCGAGTCGTCCGCGGAGGACGAACGGAAGCTGCACCGGCCCCAGCGCGGCCTGGTGCTGGGTGAGCTGGTCGGCGAACTGCGCCGGGTCGTGTGCTCGGACTCCGAGTCCCCTGACCGGCGTTCGCGTGCCGCCGAACAGCTGGCCCGGCTGGCCGAGGCGGGTGTGCCCGGTGCGCACCCGGAGTCCTGGTACGGCCTGGCGGAAGTGTCCATCGACGCTCCACTGTGGACCGAGGAGCAGAAGGTCAGCGTGACGCCGTCGACCATCGAGGTGATCACGAAGTGCCCGTTGCGCTGGGTCGTCGAGCGCCACGGCGGGCAGGACCCGGCGGAGCTCGCCTCGGTGACGGGCACGCTCGTCCACGCGCTGGCGCAGGCGGCGTCGTCCGGTGCGGACGCGCAGCAGCTCAGGGTGAAGCTCGACGAGGCCTGGGCCGCGGTGGACGCCGGCGCCCCGTGGTTCTCCCGCCGCGAACGCATGCGGGTGGAGAAGATGCTCGACACGTTCCTCGCGTGGCTGGCCATGAGCCGCAGCCAGCTCACGCAGGTCGCGGTCGAGGAGGAGATGGTCGTCGACGTCCCGAAACGCGACGGCGGGCCGTGGCTGCAGGTCAGGGGCCGGGTCGACCGTCTGGAGAAGGACGAGGACGGCCGCCCGGTGGTGATCGACCTCAAGACCGGCAAGAGCCCGGTGTCGCGCGAGGCGTCCCAGGAACACCCGCAGCTGGCCGTCTACCAGCTGGCGTCGTCGCTGGGCGGCTTCACCCACATCGGACTCGGAACCGAGCCAGGCGGTGCCCGCCTGCTCTACGTGGCGAAGGAGGACAAGAAGACAGGAGCCGTCGAACGCACCCAGGCGCCGCTGGACGAGCAGGGCGTGCAGGCGTGGCTGGAGGTCGTGCAGGGGGCCGCGGAGTCCGTGCTCGGGCCGAACTACACGGCGCGGGAGAACGCGGACTGCGACCGTTGCCCGGCCCGTACGACGTGCCCGGTCCACCCGTCCGGCCGGCAGGTCAGCGAGTAAGTGCTGTCGACCTGCGTGTTTCATGCTCTCGAACTGTCGGCGAACACACCGTGCGGGGTGGTGCGGCCGCGTCCGGCCCGGGTAGGAAGATGTACTGGTGACCGTCAGCCCGTTCGAGATCGCTGAGGCGCTCGGGCTGAACAAGCCGACACCCGAGCAGGCCGAGGTCATCGCCGCACCCGCGCAACCCGCGCTGGTCATCGCCGGCGCCGGAGCGGGCAAGACCGAGACCATGGCCGCGCGCGTGGTGTGGCTGGTCGCGAACGGGCTCGTGCTGCCCGACCGCGTGCTCGGCCTGACGTTCACGCGCAAGGCCGCGCGCCAGCTCGCGGACCGCGTGCGCGCCCGGCTGCGCAGGCTGGCCGGATCGTCCCTCCTGGACGATCTCGATCCCAGCGGCGAGCGCAAGATGGCCGTGCTGACCGGCGAGCCCGTGGTGCTGACGTACCACGCCTACGCGGGGCGCCTGGTGACCGAGCACGGGCTCCGGCTGCCCGTGGAGCCCGGCGTGCGCCTGCTGACGCAGACGGCGTCGTGGCAGCTCGCGCACCGGGTGGTGTCCACGTGGGCCCGCGACCTCGACACGGACAAGGTGCCGGCGACGATCACCGGGTACCTGCTGTCGCTGGCCGGCGAGCTGGGCGAGCACCTGGTGACGCCCGAGGCGTTGGAAGCGCACGCCCTCGAGTTCTGCGCGCTGGTCGAGAACGCGCCACGTGCGCCCCGCCAGCGGGACGCGTTGCCGGAGAAGCTGCGCGAGATCGTTGCGGCGCAACGGTTGCGGATCGCGATGCTGCCGTTGCTGGACGCCTACCAGCAGCGCAAGCGCAAGGAAGCCGCGCTGGACTTCGCAGACCAGATGTCGCTGGCAGCGCAGCTGGCCGCGTTCGACGAGGTGTCCACCGGGGAACGCGAGCGTTATGGCGCCGTCCTGCTGGACGAGTACCAGGACACCGGGCACGCACAACGCGTGTTGCTGCGGTCGTTGTTCGGCGAGGGCGAGCCGATGCCGGTGACGTCCGTGGGCGACCCGGCGCAGGCCATCTACGGCTGGCGCGGGGCGTCGGCCGCGAACCTGCCGCGCTTCGCCGACGACTTCCCGCCGACGAAGAAGTTCGGGCTGCTGACCAGTTTCCGCAACCCGCCCGAGGTGCTCGAACTCGCCAACGCGGTCTCGTTGCCGTTGCGGGAAGCCGGGCTGGACGTCGACGAGCTGCGCGCGAGGCCCGGCGCCGGGCCGGGCGACGTGCGGCTGGCGTTGCACGCCGACATCCGCGGGGAGCTCGACTGGATGGCGGACAACGTTGCGGCACAATGGGAAGCACACCTCGACACCGAGGGCGTGCCGCCGACCGCGGCCGTGCTGGTGCGCCGCCGTTCGGACATGGCCGCCATCGCCGCGGCCCTGCGCGAACGCGGCCTGCCCGTCGAGGTCGTCGGCCTCGGCGGCCTGCTGGACGAACCCGAGGTGCGCGACCTGGTGTCGGCCCTGAGGGTGCTCGTCGACCCCCTGGCGGGCACCGCCGCCGCCCGCCTCCTGACCGGCTCGCGCTGGCGCCTGGCGGCCGTGGACCTGGCCGCGCTGTGGTCGAGGGCCCGCGACCTGGCGGGCGTAGCACCGCGACAGTCCGTTGTGGACGATCCGCTGATGGTGCTGGCGGACGCGTTGCCAGGCGAACACGCCGAACAGGCGGGCCTGGCCGACGCCCTCGACGACCCCGGCGACCCGGACGCCTACTCCACCGACGGCTACCGGCGGATCCGGCGGCTCGGCGGCGAGCTCGCGGCGTTGCGGCGCAGGCTCGACCAGCCGCTACCCGAACTCGTGGCCGACGTGGAACGCACCCTGCTGCTGGACATCGAGTCGATGTCACGCCCAGGCATGGTCGGCCGCGCCCACCTCGACGCCTTCTCCGACGTCGTGACGGACTTCGCCGCGGCCTCCCCGTCCGCCACGCTCCCGTCGCTGCTCGACTACCTCTACACGGCGGAGCACGCCGAAGACGGCCTCGAACCCGGCGAGGTCGAGGTCTCCGAAGACCGCGTGCAGATCCTCACCGTCCACTCCGCGAAGGGCCTGGAGTGGCACATCGTCGCGCTGCCGCACCTGGTCCGCGACGTGTTCCCGGGCCGCAAGAAGTCCTCGTGCTGGCTCAAGTCCGTGACCGAACTGCCGGCCCCCCTGCGCGGCGACGCGGCCGACCTCCCCAAGTTGACGCTGTCCGCCGGCTACAACCGCAAAGAGGTCGACGAGGCACTGACCATCCACGCGGAGGAGTTCGAGGAACGCCGCCTGGTCGAGGAACGCCGCCTCTTCTACGTGGGCGTCACCCGAGCCGAACACAGCCTGCTGATGTCGGGCCACTGGTGGGCGGAGGCAGGCGACAAGCCCAAGGGCCCCTCGGTGTTCCTGCAGGAAATGCACGAGGTCCTGCAACGCGACACCGCCGTCGGCGACATCTCCTGCTGGGCCCTCGAACCGGACGCGGACACCCCGAACCCACTGGCCGAGGACGTGAAGTCCTCGATCTGGCCCGCAGACCCCTTGGGCAAACGCCGCGACGCCGTAGTCGAAGGCGCCGAACTGGTCCTGGCCGCCCTGGACACCCTGCGCAACGCCCCACCGGCACCCCTGCCGCTGATCTTCGAAGACCCCACGGCCGAGCTCCTGGACGAGGACTACCCGCCCCCCACCGACGAGCCCCCGGACGACGACTTCCCGCCAGAGCCAGAACCACTCCCGGACGACGTCGTCCCAGACGACCCGGAACTCCCCCTCGACGAGGACCCAGAAGGCTGGGCGAGGGACGTCGACGTCCTGCTGGCAGAACGAGCGGCATCCCAGAACCGCCGTGAACAGGTGGCCCTGCCGGACCACCTGTCGGTCTCACAGCTGGTGGAACTGGCAAAAGACCCGGACCTGCTGGCCCGCCGCCTGCGCCGCCCACTCCCGTTCCCCCCGAACCCACTGGCCCGCAGAGGTACGGCCTTCCACACGTGGCTGGAAAACCGCTTCGGCGCCACCCGCCTGCTCGACATTGACGACCTCCCAGGAGCAGGCGACGCAGACGCCGCCCCAGACGCAGACCTAGAACGCCTCAAGGAGTCGTTCCTGGCCAGCGCCTGGGCAGACCGCACCCCACACGACGTCGAAGTGCCGTTCGAAGCGGAGTTCGACGGCATCTCAGTCCGAGGCCGCATGGACGCCGTGTACCGAGACCCCGACGGCTGGACCGTCGTGGACTGGAAGACAGGCGCAGTCCCGGACGCCGACGCCCTGCCCGCCCTGTCCGTGCAGCTGGCGGCATACCGGCTGGCGTGGGCGGCCCTGGTCGGCGCGCCGCTGGAACAGGTGCGGGCCGCGTTCCACTACGTGCGGCACGACCACACGGTGAGGCCGGCGGACCTGCTGGAAGAGCAGGGCCTGAAGGACCTGATCCGGTCTGTTGGGTCTTGATCGCGAGTTGTCCACAGGCTGCGACTTTCTGACCTGCGGTTATCTATTGCCCGGTTAGCCTGTGGACAGGCGGGAACCGAAGTTGCGTTTCACTCGTTGCGTGACAAGGAAGCGCGCGGGGGAGCAGCAGGCCGATCTTTCGGTCAGGTCCGAGTCGTCATCGAAGTGGTGTGCGACGGCTGTAGCTCTGGATCGCGCGCGAGGGCTGCGGCGGCTGTCGGCCTGGACGTGGCGACTCGGGCGTGCGCGCTGGTGATGCCTGTGGGGCCGCGCCGCTCGACTCCGCGGATGGCTTGGCCCCTGCGGGACGGGCCTGGCGCTACGGGACGGGCTTGGCCTTGCGGGACGGGCTTGGTCCTGCTGGGCGGGCTTGGCCGTGCGGGAACGGCTGGCCCTGTGCCGCCCTGCGGGACGGCTTAGCGCTGCGGTGTGGCTCGGCTCCGCGGACGGCTCGGCATGCGGGTACGGCTCGTCCCTGCGGGGATGGCTCAGTCCGGCCCTGCGGTTCGGCTCTGCGACTGGTTCAGTCCGGCGGGATGGTGCAGCCCTGCGACACGGCTTGGCGACCGGCTCGGCTTGGCGACCGGCTCGGCTTGGCGACCGGCTCGGCTTGCGACACGGCTCGGCTTGCGACACGGCTCGGCTTGCGACACGGCCCGGCGACACAGCTCAGCCCGGCGGAAAGACCCCACGACCCGGCTCAGCCCGCCGGGACGACCCCACGACCCCGGACCACCCCCGCGACCAGCTTCACCCCTGCGAACTACCCGCCGGCGCATGAGAAGCCTTCAAAACCCGCTCATACAAAACCTCAAGCAACCACCGCCCGAACAACGAAGGCCCGAACTCAGGCGACCGGTCCTCCGGCGGCACCATCAACTCGGCCACGCTGTCGTCGCCCACGACGACACCGATCCCGTAGTAGTCGAGCTCGATGAACGACCAGGCCTGTGACTCGCCGGTGCGGGGGAGCATCACCGCGCACGGCGCCAGAGTCAGGAGGGTGCCGCAAGACTGGAGGGCGCGGTCCGTAGTGGACTCGCTCACCAGCACGCCGACGAGTTCCACGGCGGCCACGGGGAGCCGGTCGTGTGCTTCCGGCTCGAACCACGAGCGGAACCAGGACGGGTCGGCTCGTGGGGGCCAGCCGTTCGAGGTTCTCCACTCGTGCACGTCGGGCAGCAAACGCACTACCGCGGACACCTGCTGGCCCAGGACGGCGACGTCGGGAACGACGACTCCGTCCCAGCCGAGTGCGGTCGCGGCGCGCTGAAGGAGCGTTTGCACAGGGCGCATCCTAAGGTTCCTCGCGCAGAAAATGACAGCGTTTGCGGGATACTTGGTTAAGGATTACCCAGGGTGGTCATGGGGAGGCTTTCGCCACTTTCCACGCCCATGCGACGAGTGGGATCTGCAGTGGCAGGCGGCCGTAGGCGATGGCTCGTGCTTTGGGCGATTTGCCCCGGAAATCAAGAGCCATTTTCACGTTTGCCGGGAACACCGCCACGAACAGTGCGGTTGCCGCGAAAGCGCCCAGACGGCGGGTTCGGGGGGTGGCCACCGCCGCGGCCACGGCCAGTTCTGCGGCACCTGACACGTACGTCCACTGCCTCGGGGTGCCGGGCAGTGAGCGGGGGACGATCGCGTCGTAGTACTTCGGCCTGGTGAAGTGGGTTGCTCCGGCCAGACCCAGCAGTGTGGCGAGCGCCAGCGCCGACCGCGCTCGGGAACGGGTTGGTTCCATGGCGTCACCCTGTCATGCCTACGCCGCGTAGGCGAGACGGGGCTGGCCTATTCTCCACGGCCGTGGCAGGTGATTCTCGTCATTCCGAAGGCACAGAACGCACTGAACGCGCCGCTGTCGCCGCGCTGACCGATTCGTTCGTGGCAGGGCTCTGCGAGTGGATCAGGATTCCGAGCATCGGGGTCGACCCCGCGCACCATGCTGACGTGCGGAGATCCGCCGACTGGCTGGCGGACGCGCTGCGCGAGGACGGCTGGCCGGAGGTCGCGGTCTGGGGTGACGGGCCGGCGTTGCCCGCCGTGTTCGCCTGCTGGCCCGCCAGCGATCCGGACGCGCCCACCGTGCTCGTCTACGGGCATCACGACGTCCAGCCGGTCGATCCGGTGCAACGCTGGGAGCATCCGCCGTTCGAGCCCGTGATCAGCGGTGACGAGATCAGGGGGCGCGGTGCGAGTGACGACAAGGGGCAGGTCGCGATGCACCTGCTCGCGGTCAAAGCGCATCTCGCGGCCACCGGGCAGAATGCGCCGAGCGTCACGCTGAAACTCTTCGTCGAAGGCGAGGAGGAATCGGGATCGCCGCATCTTCGAAAGCTGCTCGAAGATCACGAAGCCGAACTCGGCTGTGATCTTGTTGTGTTCACCGACACGGCATTGCACGATCGTGACACGCCGACGGTCAACACCGGGCAAAGAGGTGTTCTCGGCGCCGAAATCACGTTCGAAGGCGGCGCGGGCGATGTGCATTCCGGGCGTGCGGGCGGTGCGATTCCCAACCCGGCGACGGCTCTCGCGAAACTGGTCGCCGCGCTGCACGACGACGACAACAGGATCCGGCTCGAAGGCTTCTACGACGACGTCCTGGAACCGTCCACAAAGGAACGCGAGGACTACGCCGCGCTGCCGTTCGACGAGCGGAAGTGGCTCCAGCACAACGGTGGCGGGGCCCAGGCGACCCACGGCGAGACCGGCTACAGCACGCTCGAACGCATCTGGGTGCGGCCCACCGCCGAGGTCAACGGCATCAGCAGCGGCTACACCGGGCCCGGCCTGAAGACGATCATCCCCGCGACGGCGACCGCGAAGATCAGTTTCCGGCTCGTGCCCGACCAGCACCCGGAGAAGGTCGCGCAGCAGCTCAGCCGGTTCGTCGCCGAGCACACGCCGCCGGGCATCACGGCGCGGGTCGCCCTCAGGGGCGAAGGGGTGCCGCCGTACGCGATCAGCCCCGACGACCCGGCCAACGCCGCGGTCAAGCAGGCCCTGGAACTCGCGTTCGACCAGCCCGTCCGGTTCGCGCGGGCCGGCGGGTCCGGGCCCGCGGCGGTGCTCCAGCAACGACTCGGGGTGCCCCTCGTCTACCTCGGCGCGACCTTGCCGGATGATCGCGTCCACGCGCCGAACGAGCGCGTAGTGGTGCCGTTGCTCCTCAAAGGCGCGGAGGCGGCCGCTCACCTGTGGCGGATGCTTGCCCAAGCGGAGATCGCGAAGAGGTTGTCCCGATGAGCCTGTCTGATGAAGCGTCGCATTCGCTCGTCGGCGTGATCAGGATGCCGGACAAGGTCGAGAGCCCTGTCCGCGCGATCCTGAAGCGCGTCATCGGCGCGATGGCGGCGCTGCTGCTCGCGGTGATGATCGTCTACCTGGACCGCGACGGCTACCGCGACGTCAACGAGGACGGCGTCTCGCTGCTCGACGCGTTCTACTACGCGACGGTGTCCCTCTCGACGACCGGCTACGGCGACATCACGCCCGCGTCGTCGTCGGCGCGGCTGGTCAACGTCCTGGTCATCACGCCGTTGCGGGTCCTGTTCCTGATCGTGCTGGTCGGCACGACACTCGAAGTTCTCACGGAGCGCTCACGTCAGGCGTTGCGCATTCAAAAGTGGAGGCGGGTTGTGCGGGACCACGTGGTGGTCGTCGGCTACGGCACGAAGGGGCGTTCGGCGGTCGCGGCGCTGCTCGGTGACGGTGTCGACCCCGGTTCCATCGTCGTCGTCGACACCGTGCAGGAGTCGCTGGACGCGGCGTCCGCCAAGGGACTGGTGGTCGTGCACGGCTCCGGCACTCGCAACGACGTGCTGAGGGTCGCCGGTGCGGCCCGTGCGCGCGCGATCGTCGTCGCGCCGAACCGGGACGACACGGCGGTGCTGGTGACGTTGACGGCCCGCGAGCTCGCCCCCAAGGCGCAGATCGTGGCGTCGGTGCGGGAACGGGAGAACGAGCACCTGCTCAAGCAGTCCGGCGCCGACTCGGTGGTCGTGTCGTCCGAGACGGCCGGCCGCCTGCTCGGCATGGCCACCGCGACGCCGTCCGTCGTGGCGATGGTGGAGGACCTGCTCACGCCCGACGCGGGCCTGGCGATCGCCGAGCGGGACGTCGAGAAGAGCGAGATCGGCGGATCGCCGCGGCACCTGCCCGACATCGTGCTCGGCGTGGTGCGGGGCGGGACGCTGTTCCGGGTGGACGCTCCGGAGGCCGACGCGATCGAGCCGGGAGACCGGCTGCTCTACGTCAAGAAGGTGACCCCGCCCGGCGAGGAGTAGGCATCACGGCCGGTGCGCGCAGAGGCGCGTAGCGGAAGAGGAACGCGTAGAAGCCGCCCGCCAGCGCTGCCATGCACAGCAGCAGCGCGGTGAGGCGGCGCCCGACCGGGAGTCCGGCGGGAAGTGAGGCGGCGGACGACACCATCTCGCCGCCGGTGTTGATGATCTCGACTGTCTCGCCCTTGGTGTGGCCGCAGCCGTCGAGCTTCGCCTGCTTCTTCTGGCCGTCGGCGTCCCACTCGACCGTGTCCATGCCGGAGCCGCAGGAGCCGCTCTCGACGACAGTCGCCGTCACGGGTCTAGGGGGTTCCTCGGCGCCCAACACCTTGGCGGGCAAGAAGAGCGCGAGCGCGACCCCGATCCCGACCAGTCCGACGACCAGCAGGATGAACACCCATCTGTCCGGGCTTCGCGGAACCGCCACACTGCGATGTTCGCAGACGCGGCGGCCCGCGTGGAGCCCAGGTTTATTTCGCCAGCCGGCGCAGCTGGTCGACCTTGATGGTCTTGCCGTCGGTCACCGAACCGCTCACGGCGACGAGGTCACCGTTCTTCGGCTTCTCGGTCACCGAGGACAGGTCCAGCGACGTCTGCAGGCCGTCGACCTGGATCAACGTGGCGTTGTTGCCGTTGACGTCCTTGACGGTGCCGCGTGCCTGGGCCTTCGCCAGCGCCACGTTCAGCGCCTTGCCGTCCTTCACGCGCACGGTCACGCGCTGGTCGGCTTTGAGCCCGGCGAGATCGCCCCCGCGCAGCTTCGTGGAGCCGTCAGTGGTCAACGACACCTCGCTGCCGTCGTCCTTGGTGATCGTGAGCTTGCCTGTCTCGACCGACTTGACCCGGCCGACGACGAGAGTGCTGTCCTTGAGCTTGGCCTTGTCCGGACGGCCGGGCTTGCCGGGGCCGCCGGGGGCGCCGAGGTGGCGCTCCGCGAACGCCGCGTTCGGTGGGCGGTCGGGGCCTTCGGCCGCCGTCGCGACCGCGATGCCGCCGACGGTGAGGCCGACGGCCGCGACGATGGCGCCGGCCCACGCAGATTTCTTCGACATGCGCACCAGAGTGCGGGTGCATGCTGAGCGCAAGCTGAAGGCGAGTCGCCCGAAGTGCCGATGATCAGCAGAATGGTGAGGTGTCCGCCAGGGTGTTGGTGATCGAGGACGCCGAGGCGATCGGTGCCGCGGTGTCGTCCGCGCTGCGTGAGTCCGGGTACGACGTGCAGCACCGCCTGGACGGGCGCCAGCTGGAGGCCGACCTCGGTCGCTTCCGCCCCGACCTGGTCGTGCTCGACGTCATGCTGCCCGGCCGCGACGGCTTCCAGTTGCTCGAGGTCATCCGCCGCTCGTCCGGCGCCGGCGTGGTCATGCTGACCGCGCGCGACGGCGTGCCGGACCGGCTGCGCGGACTCTCCGGAGGCGCCGACGACTACGTGGGCAAACCGTTCGTGCTGGCAGAGCTCGTGGCACGGGTCTCGGCGGTGCTGCGCCGCCTCGGCCGCACGCCGTCGACCGTGCAGGTCGGCGACCTGGTCGTGGACGCCGACGCCGGTGTCGTCATGCGCGCCGACCGGCCGATCGAACTGACCGCGACCGAACTGCGGCTGCTGGTGTACCTGGCCGCCCAGCGCGGGCGCGTGGTGTCCAAGACGCAGATCCTCACGGCCGTGTGGGGCTACGAGGACTACGACCCGAACCTGGTCGAGGTCCACGTCAGCGCCGTGCGCCGCAAGATCGAGGAACACGGCACGAGGCTCGTCCACACCGTTCGCGGCCTTGGGTACGTGCTGCGGGCCGAGGAATGAACCTCCGCACGGTCTCGTTGCGCCGGCGGGTCGCGGTGTCCGTGCTGCTGGTGCTGTTCCTGGTGCTCGTGACGCTGGTGATCTCGGTCGACCGGACGTTCGCCGGGCAGTCCTCCAAGGACGTCGACGGCGTGCTGAACAACGCCGGGGCGCGTGCGGTGGAGATGCTGAGGAACGGCAGACGTCCTGCCGAGGTCGTCGGCGTGCTGACCAAGCGGAACATCCACGTCACCATCGAGCTGCCCAACGGCACGACCGTCGGCAGCGCGCCCGAAGAAGGGCAGTTCGAACGCCAGGTCCGCAACGTCCAGCGCAACAAGGTCACCCTCTACGCCGACACCGAGGCCATCTCGCAGGCCCAGCACAGGCTGCGGAAGCTGCTGCTGATCCTGGGGCTCGCGGCGATCGGCATCACCGGCGCGCTGATCGTCGTGGTGGTGCGCAGGGCGCTGGCACCGCTGGACGCCATGACCTCGCTGGCCCAGGCCATCGCCGCCGGGCACCGGGGTGGACGGCTCAACCCGTCCAGGACCGACACCGAGCTGGGACGGACCGCGGCCGCGTTCGACGGCATGCTCGACTCGCTGGAGGGCTCCGAACAGCGAACACGGCGGTTCGTCGCCGACGCCGCGCACGAGCTGAGGACGCCGATCACCGGTGTGCAGGCCGTGGCCGAGGCGCTCGTGCAGGCCCCCGTCGACTCACCCGACCGCGACCAGATGTCGTTCCTGCTGGTCAGGGAAGCCAGAAGAGCCGGACGGCTGGTGGACGACCTGCTCGCCCTCGCCCAGCTCGACGCCGGCTACGAGATGCAGCGCGAGTCGGTCGACCTGCTGGGTCTCGCCGAGGCCGAGGTCGCCAGGACCCGGTTCGTGGCGCCGGACTTCGACATCACGGCAGAGGGCGTCCCGGTCGCCGTGGTCGGGGACGGGCAACGGCTCGCGCAGGTGCTCGCGAACCTCGTGGACAACGCCCGGCAGGCGACCGGTCCACAGGGGACCGTCCGGATCCGGGTCGACCTGACCGGGTTCACCGTGTCCGACAACGGTCCTGGCGTGCCCGAGGCCGAACGCGAGCGGATCTTCGACCGGCTGGTGCGGCTCGACGACGCCCGCGACCGGCGATCCGGTGGATCAGGGCTGGGCCTGGCCATCGCCCGCGGCGTGATCCGCGCTCACGGCGGAGACCTGACGTGCGAACCCTCCGAGCAGGGCGCGGTGTTCCGCGTGGTGCTGCCCGCCATCAATCCGGTCGCCGAGCCGAGCCGCGTCTGATTCCATCGGGGTGTGGACGCGGACGTGGTGGTGCAGTGGGTGAGGACCGAGTGGACCAAGCAGTCCCGCGGTGAGCCCGGTGCGACCCGGCGCAACGCCGTGCCGGTCGGGTTCGCGCTGCCGCACCTGAGGCCCGCCGTGCACGAGGTGCGCCTGCTCGAGTGGGAGGACTTCGCCCCCGTGTGGTCGAAGGAGAGCGACGAGATCGACCGGATCGCGCTCACCCTCCGCGAGGACGACGACGTGCTGTCCGTGCAGCTGCAGGACACCATGCACGCGACGCCACGGCGGTGGAACCGGCCTTCCCCGGTCCGGCTGGCGCGCGGCGAATGGGTGCGGTGGCAGCTCAACCACCGGTGGCAGCGGCCGCGCGACGGCGGCTACAACTACCTGCTGACCACGCTGAACCTCGCCTACGGCTCACCGGGCGACGCGAAGGTGTTCCTGGGAACGCCCACGCGTCACGTCGACGAGCAGACCTACCTGCGTTAACCGACCTGGGCCGCGGAGGCCGAGAAGGTGTTGCAGGCGTCCGTGGAGTTCGCCCTGAAGCCCGCGGCCGCCCACTGCGCCTGGTTCTCGGCGGAACCGTGCGCGTTGTTCTCGGGCTTCTCCTCGATCGCGAACTTGAAGTCCTCCTGCGCCTGCCGCGCGAGGCCCGCCGTCAGCGAACCGCGTCCGGCCGCCGAGCTCAGGAACATGCCCGCGAAGCAGTTCGCCTGCAGTTCGATCCGCCGCGACATCTCCAGGCCCGCCGGGGTCTTCTCGCCCGCCTCGGTGATCTTCAGGTCCGCCGCCCGCAGCAGGCCCGTCAACGCCTGGACGTGGTGGCCGTACTCGTGCGACAGCGTGGCCAGGTGCGTCGCCGGGGCGTCGCCGCCACCGTTGTCGCGCAGGCGGGCCGTCGGCATGTAGATCGTGCGGTTGCGGCCGCAGTAGTAGGCCACCGCGTGGTCGGACTCCGGGGCCTCACCGCACGGGCCGTCCTTCAGGTCCGGCGAGGCGTCCAGTTCGGGCTTGTCGAACGGCAGGTTCGCCGCCTTCAGCAGCGGGCCCCAGGCCGTGTCCAGGCACTCGACGCCGGCCGCGTAGTAGGCGGCCAGCTGGCCGTCCGAGGTGCCGAACTGCGGCAACGAGCAGGTCACCTGGGTCAGCGAGACCGGCTTCACCAGCAACGGGTGGTCGGCCAGGCGGAAGACGGCCCGCGGCCGGATCGGCGTCGACGGCTCGGCCGGGGGAGTCGTGGCCGGGCGCGACCCGGCCATGGCGTGGCCGGCGACCACTCTGGGCCGGCTCAGTTGACCGATCCCGAGGACGAACGCGACCACCAGCACGAACACTCCCGCGAGCAGGACCGGGTTGTTCTTGGCTGGTTGGGTCACGTTCTCCCCTTCCTAGGAGACAGCGCCTGGATCGGCTGCCCAGGTGTTGCAGTCGGACGCCTTGTTCGACTTGTAACCGCGGTCGACCCAGGTCGCGTTGTTCTGCGGGGTGCCGTGGTCCTTCGTCGGGTAGATGTCGAAGTCACCCCGGTTGCCCGCGTCGGTCAGGGCGATCCGGATCACCTCGATCGGAATCGCTCCGTGCGACAACGGGGCCAGCGACATGCCTCCGAAGCACGTCGCCTGCAGCTCCATCCGGCGGTTCAGGTCGAGGCCCTTTGGAGTATCCCACCCGCCCGCGTCGTACTGCGCGCGGTCCGAGGCTTTGAGCATCCCGGTGAGCCACTGGAGGTGGTGGCCGTACTCGTGGGCGAGCTGGCCCAGGTACTTGCCGGGGTGGTTCGGGTTGTTCGGGTTGCGTTCGGCGGCGTACGCGTTCGCCGTCCAGTAGATGCCGCCCTGGCAGTACCGCGCCGTCTGGTCCGGGCGGACCGTGCCGCACGGGTACTGGGCGGTCTCGGTGATGATGTGCAGCTCGACCGGCTGGTACGGCAGGTTCGCGGCGTTCAGCGCCGGCTTCCACATGCTCTCGATGCACGGCAGCGCGGCGCGCAGGAAGCGGTCCTGGCCAGCCGGGGAGTAGTCCATCGGCGGCAGCGCGCAGCCGGGGACCGTGTTCGCGCCGAACCCCGGTTTGAGGAACGGGTGGTCCGCCAGCGCGTAGACGGCCTTCGGGCCCGCCGGGGTGGCCGGTGCGGACGGGGTGCGCGACGCTGAGGCGCGCGGTGCGCCGCTCGTCGTCGCCGGGGCTTCAGTCGTGGTCGGGAGGGTGAACGTCGGGCTGTACGTCGTGTAGTTCGAGTAGCCCGCGTCCTCCACCTTCTTGTTCAGGGTCGCCGCGAAGACGCCGACCGCGCCGAGGCCGAGGACCACGACGCCGCCCAGGACCAGGGCGATCATCGGGCCGTTGCTCCTGCGGCGCGGTGGCATCGGCGGGTACGGGCCGTAGCCGGGAGGCGGGCCCCACGACGGCTGCGGTGGCGGCATGACCTGGCCGGGATGCGGCGGGCCGTAGTAGCCGGGGGGCGGGCCCTGCGGCGGCATGCCGTACGGAGGCGGCGGGCCCTGGAGCGGTGGGCCTTGCTGTGGTGGACCTTGAGGCGGTGGGCCCTGAGGCGGACGCTGCCCGAGCGGTGCGGGCATCGGTGGCGGGCCTACCGGACGCGGCGGCGGCCAGTTGCCCGGTGGCGGTGGTTGCGTCATCGCCTGAGGTCCCCCCAATGGTCATCCTGGGTCGGGTACGAGCATAGGCGGACCGGGATCACGCGTCCCCCGACCGGGCTAACGCGTCCCGCTCACTCCTTGAGACGCATGGGCCGGGGGATCGGTTCACGAGACGTCCGCGGAGGTCGCCGCCCACGTGTTGCACGCGTTGATCTTGTTCTGCTTGTGGCCGTGCATCACCCAGCGGTCGTTGTTCGGCGCACTGCCGTGGTCAGGCCTGCGGTTGTAGTCCCCGCGTTTGCCCGAGTCGCTCAGGCCGGTGTTCACGACCTCCATCGGCACGACGTTGCGGTGCGAGAACGGCGCCAGCGTCATGCCGCCGAGGCAGGTGGCCTGCAACTCCAGCCTGCGGTTGAGTTCCAGGCCCTTCGGGGTGTCGAAGCCGCCGACGTCGTACTGGGCCTGGTCCGCGGCGCGCAGCATGCCGGTGAGCCACTGGATGTGGTGGCCGTACTCGTGGCTGAGCTGACCCAGGTAGACGCCGGGGTGCCGGACCGTCGAGCCGCCCTCGTTCGCGTAGAAGTTGCCGGGCCAGTAGATGACGCCGCGGCAGAACATCGCCGTCGTGTTGTTCTGCCGCGAACCGCACGGCGTCTGCGTGGTGCCGGTGAACACCTGCAGCTCCGCCGGCTGGTAGGGCAGGTTGGCGGCCTTGAGCGCCGGCTGCCACGCCTTCTCGATGCACGGCAGCGCGGCCTCGAGGAACCGCTTCTCGCCCGCCGGGCTGTATTCCATCTGCGGCAACGGGCACGAGTCGAAGTCGTTCGCGCCGATGTTGGTGCTGAAGATCGGGTGGTCGGCGAGCTTGTAGACCGCCTTCGGGCCCACCGGCGTCTGCTGCGTGCTCGGCGTGCGGGTCGACGAGGTGCGTGTGGACGCCGTCGTCGTGGTCGTGGTCGTCGTCGTTCGCGTGGAGGTGTAGGTCGGGCTGTAGGTCGTGTAGTTCGAGTAGCCCGTGTCCTTCACCTTGTTGTTCAGCGCCGCCGAGAAGATGCCGATCGCGCCCAGCCCGAGGACGACGACGCCGCCGAGGACGAGCGCCAGGACCGGGCCGCTGCTGCTCCTGCGGGGCGGTGCCATCGGGTAGGGCGGCGGTGCGAACGCGCCGGGGTGCGGGTGACCCCACGCCGGGTGCGGCGGAGGCATCACCGGACGCGGCGGCGGCATCATCGGGCGCGGTGGCGGGAGCGGCATGCGGCCGGGCGGCGGGCCGTACGGGGGAGGGCCGTGGGGAGGAGGCGAACCCATGGGCGGGCGGCCTGCGGGAGGCCGGTGTCCCACAGGCCCCATCGGCGGCGGACCGGCCGGAGGCGGCGGTCCCATCGGCGGGCGTGCGCCGGGCGGAGGTCCCTGAGCGGGGCGGGGAGGCATCGGCGGCCCGTACGGCGGTGCGGCGGGCACGGGCGGCGGACCCACCGGGCGCGGCGGTGGCCGGTTGCCTGGCGGCGGTGGTTGTGTCATCGCCGAAGATCCCCCAGATGGCGTCTGTTCGAAAGTCCGCCGGAGCATATGAGGACTCCGCTATTGTCCGCAGCCGTGTCGAAGAACTGGGGTGCGGCGATCTTCGTCGCCGTAGCGCTGACGTCCGTCACGTCTTTCGGGACGGCGGCCGGCGCGCTCGCGCAGCCACTTCCCGGCACCGTCAGCACCGAGGTGCGGATGAAGCTGGAGCGCGACGCCCGGCTCTCCGTCACCGAGACCGTCCAGGTGCCCGAGGGCAAGACCGTCAAGCGCACCGTCCCCTTGCGACTCGCGGCCGGCGACGACCTGGAGCGCCAGTACCGGGTCACCGACGCGAAGGTCGAGGGCAAGGGCAGCACCTCCACCGACGACGACAGCTTCTCCGTCACCCTCGAGGGCGGCCAGTCCACGCTGACCTACACGGTCGTCGGCGCCGTCGCCCCCGTCGGTGACGCGCTGGAGGTCCGCTGGCAGGTCGCGGGCGGCTGGGACACCGAACTGGACAAGGTCGCCGTCTCCTTCTCCGCACCCGACTCCCCGACGTCGGTGAACTGCCTCGCGGGCCCGGTCGGTTCGTCGCAGCCGTGCACGAGCGCGGACCTCGCGGACGGCAAGGGCGTGCGCGCGCAGGAGATCAAGCTCGGCGCCGGCGAACGCGTGGACGTCGCGATCGGACTGTCCGCCGGGGTCGTGCCCCCGAACGCCGTCGTGGTCGAGCAGTCCGGTCTCGCGGCCGCGTTCGCGCTCACGCCGGCCAGCGGTGCCGCGCTCGGCGGGCTGCTGGTGCTGCTGCTCGGCGGTGTCGCGCTGCTCTGGTACCTGCGCGGCCGGGACGCGGCAGCGCTCGCCAGCGAGGTCGGCGCGGTCTCCGTGCTGGTCCGCGACCAGGACGGCAGGGTCGCCTTCGCCTCCCCGGACGGCGTGCTGCCCGGTCAGGTCGGCACCGTCGTCGACGAGCACGTGGACGTCGTCGACGTGACCGCCACGGTGATCGACCTCGCCGTCCGCAACTACCTGTGGATCACGGAGACTGGCCAGGAGGGTGGTTTCGGCCACGACTGGCAGATCGTGCGCCGCAACCCGGTGGACGACTCGTTGTCCGGCTACGAGAAGGCGGTCTGCGAGGCACTGCTGCCCCAGGGCGCGGACGTGGTGAGCGTGTCCGACCTGCGCGGCCGGCAGATCGACCTCGCGCTCGTGCGCGACCGCCTCTACTCCGACGTCGTGGAGAAGCGCTGGTTCGTGCGCCGCCCGGACGCCGAGCGGAACCTGTTCTGGTGGGCTGGAATCGTGATCGCGGTGCTCGGCGTGGCCGCCACGGTCGTGCTGGCGCTGACGGTCGGCAACGCCCTGTTCGGGCTCGTCGTGGCCGTCGGCGGCGTCGCGCTGGCGTTCGGCGCGCGGTCGATGCCCGCCCGCACCAAGCGCGGCAGCGAGTTGCTGGAGCACGTCCGCGGCCTGCGCGGCTACCTCGCCGGGGTGACGCCGGGCGACGTCCCCGAGGCCGACCGCGAGCTCGTGTTCTCCCGGTCCCTGCCGTACGCGGTGGTGCTCGGCGAGACCGAGCGGTGGATCGGCACGTTCGGTCAGCAGGACCTCTACTGGTACGGCAACTCGGGAACCGGCTCGGACTTCCGGCGCAGCTTCCCGGCGTTCCTCGGGGCTCTCGACGGCGTGCTCGCCCAGGCGGGCCACCTGCGATCGCTCCGGACGCCGAACCCGTAGTCTTGCTCCATGGCCTCACCCGAACTGCACAGGTTCACGTTGCCCAACGGCCTGCGGGTGGTGCTCGCCCCCGACGCCTCCGCACCGGTCGTCGGCGTCAGCGTGCACTACGACGTCGGCTTCCGTTCCGAGCCGGAGGGGCGCACCGGGTTCGCGCACCTGTTCGAGCACCTGATGTTCCAGGGCAGCGAGAGCCTGGAGAAGCTCGCCCACTTCCGGCACGTGCAGTCGTCGGGCGGCACGTTCAACGGGTCCACGCACCCCGACTACACCGACTACTACCAGGTGCTGCCGTCCGCGGCCCTGGAGCGGGCGCTGTTCCTCGAGGCGGACCGCATGCGCGCGCCGAAGCTCACCGAGGAGAACCTCCGCAACCAGATCGACGTGGTGAAGGAGGAGATCCGGCTCAACGTGCTGAACCGCCCGTACGGCGGGTTCCCCTGGATCCTCCTGCCCGCGGTGCTGTTCAAGACGTTCGCCAACGCGCACAACGGCTACGGCGACTTCGTCGACCTGGAGAGCGCGACGGTCGACAACTGCGCGGAGTTCTTCGACACCTACTACAGCCCGGCGAACGCGGTGCTGACGGTGGCGGGCGACCTCGACGTCGAGACCACGAAGGCGTTGGTGGAGAAGCACTTCGGCGACGTGCCCGCGCGGCCGCGCCCGGAGCGCCCCTCGTTCGCCGAGCCCGCCCCGCAGGGCGAGGTGCGGCACGAGCACGGCGACGCGCTCGCCCCGCTGCCCGCGATCGCGATCGGTTACCGCGTGCCCGACCCGGTCACCGACATCGACGGCTACCTCTCCTACCTCGTCCTCGCCGGCGTGCTGGCGGACGGCGACGGCTCGCGCCTGCAGCAGCGACTGGTGCACCAAGAGGGCATCGTGATCGACCTGAACGCCGGCTGCGGCCTGTTCGGCCCGCTCGAGGCCCGCGACCCGGACACGTTCAGCATCACCGCGATCCACGCCGCCGAGGTCTCCGCGGACCAGGTCGTCGCGGCCATCGACGAGGAACTGCAGAAGCTCGCGCAGGAGCCGCCGTCGGCCGAGGAGCTCGCGAAGGTCACCGCCCGCTGGGCGTCGACCATGCACAAGGAGCACGACCGGCTCACGAACCGCACGCTGGGCCTCGGCTCCGCGGAACTGCTGTTCGGCCGCGCCGAGCTGATCTACGAACTTCCCGAGCGGATCGCGTCGGTGACCGTCGACGAGGTGTCGGCCGCGGCCAAGGCGCTGCGTCCCGACTCCCGCGCCCTTCTGTTCGTCAAGCCCACCGGAGGAGCTCAGTGACCGCCGCCAAGACCCATCGCCCGGCAGACGAGATCGGCCGCACCGAGGCCGGTCCCCGTCCGCTGCCGGAGCTGGGATCGCAGAAGGCGGCCGCAGAGCTGTCCACTGTGGACACCACGCTGCCCAACGGCCTGCGCGTCATCGCGGTGCGCCGCGCCACGGTGCCGATGGTCGAGCTGCGGCTGCGCGTCCCGTTCGCGGACCCGGCCGGCAGCAGCGTCGGCTCCCAGCACGCCGCGGTGGCCGAGATCCTCGCGAACACCGTGCTCACCGGCACCGAGAAGCGTTCGCGCGTGCAGATCGACACCGAACTGGCGCTGGTCGGCGGCGAGCTCGACGCCATGGTCGACCCGGAGCGGCTGAGCTTCACCGGCAACGCCCTGGCCTCGGGCCTCGGCACGGTGCTGGAGGTGCTGGCCGACGTCCTGACGGGCGCCTCCTACCCGGTCGAGGAACTGGAGCGCGAGGGCGCCCGCCTGGTCGAGCGCATCACGATCGCCCGCTCGCAGCCGAGCGTCATCGCGCGCGAGGCGTTGCAGAAGGTGCTGTACGGCGACCACCCGTACGCGAAGGAGATGCCGGAGGCCGACGAGGTCGCCGCCGTCACCCGCGACGCCGTGGTGGCGTTGCACCACAAGGCACTGCTGCCGCGCGGCTCGGTCATCGTCGTCGTCGGCGACGTCGAGCCGGCCGACGCCGTGGCCCAGATCGGCGACGCGCTGGGCGCGTGGCAGGGCGACGGCGAGGCCGTCCAGCTGCCGCCGCTGCCGGAGGTGTCCGGTGGCGACCTGGTGCTCGTGCACCGCGCCGGTGCCGTGCAGTCGCAGATCCGCCTCGCGGCGCAGGCGATCCCGCGCACCGACGAGCGCTACCCGGCGCTGCAGCTCGCGAACCTGGTCTACGGCGGGTTCTTCTCGTCGCGCCTGGTCGAGAACATCCGCGAGGACAAGGGCTACACCTACAGCGCCCGGTCGCACCCCGAGTTCACCGTGCACGGCGCGACGTTGCTGATCGACGCCGACACGGCCTCGGACGTGACGGCGGCGGCGCTGCTGGAGACCCGCTACGAACTGGCGCGCCTCGGCCTCGTACCGCCGTCGGAGTCCGAAGTGGACACCGCGCGCAGCTACGCCGTCGGCACGCTGCTCACCAGCACGTCCTCGCAGGGCGGCCTGGCGTCGTTCCTGGTGAACCTCGTCGCGCTCGGCCTCGGCCTCGACTGGCTGGTGGCGCACCCGCAGCGCCTCGCGGCCGTCACGCCGGAGCAGGTGGCCGCGGCCGCGCTGGAGTTCTTCGCCCCCGGCAACTTCACCGGCGTGCTCGTCGGTGACGCCGAGACGCTCAAGCCGAAGCTGGCCGCGTTGGGCGGGGTCTCGTTCCAGTGAGTTTCGAACTAGTCGGTCTGCCCGCGCTGTCGCGCTTCGCGGTCGACCGGTCCGAGCCGTTGCGCGGCGACGACGAGAAGCTCGCCGCGCTCTGGCCCAAGGCCCGGATGATCGTCGTGGACACGCGCGGCCGCACGCTGGTCGCCGATCGCGGCACGCGGCTGGCCGACCGGCCGGCCCTGGAGTTCGGCGACCTGCCGCCCGTGAACGCCGTCCTGCTCGGTGAGCAGGACGGCGTGGCCTGGTTCGCCGTGCTGATGCCCGCCGAGGACGGCGAGGCGGTGCCGGCCAGCCGCGCCTGGGGCCCGCCGGAGCTCACGGACGAGCCGCAGTGGCTCGACCTGCGGCAGGCCGGTGCGACGCTCGACGACATGTCGGCCGGGCTGTTCACGACGGCCGCCGCGTTGTTCCAGTGGCACCGGCTCGGCAAGTACTGCGCCAAGTGCGGGGCCAGGACGGTGCTGGAGAAGTCCGGCTGGGCGTCGGTCTGCTCCGGCTGCGGCCGGGAGGAGTACCCGCGCACCGACTCGGCGGTGATCTGCCTCGTGCACGACGGCGCCGACCAGGTCCTCGTCGCTCGCGGGCCGGAGTGGCCGGAGGGCCGTTTCTCCGTGCTGGCCGGGTTCGTCGAGGCCGGCGAGTCGCTGGAGGCCTGCGTGGCGCGGGAGATCGCCGAGGAGGTCGGTGTCTCGGTGCACGACATCCGGTACCTCGGGTCCCAGCCCTGGCCGTTCCCGCGGTCGCTGATGATCGGGTTCGAGGCCGTGGCCGACCCAGCCGAGCCGTTGCGGCTCGCCGAGGGCGAGATCGCCGAGGCCAAGTGGGTGTCGCGGGCCGACGTCCGCAAGGCGATCGAGGAACCGGGCAGCATCCCGGGCCTCGGTCTGGCCGGCGGCGCGTCGATCGCGTTCCGGATGCTGCAGAGTTGGTCGGGAGCCACCTCAGAGGAGTGACGGCAGCACGTGCTCCTCGGTGACCATGAGCCCGGTCGTGGCCATGGTCCCGGCGAGCGCGGGGTCCCAGCTCGCCTCCTCCGGCCGGCTGTTCAACGTCGGCAGCTCCACGCCTCGGGCGATGAGCGTGGCCACGGCGTCGCGGTAGTCGTCCGCTGACATCCGCCACGCCGTCCCGCCGGTCCAGGCGAGGACCTCGTTCATCACGCGGATGCCGTCCGGCGTGAAGTCGTTGTGGCACTTCACGGTCTTGCCGTCGAGGTGGTGCTTCGCCTGCGGCGTCAGGCCGTGGGGGAGCACCACCAACGTGCCCGGAACGCCGGACTCGAGCAGCCGCGGGTTGCGGACGACGGTGATCTCCTGCGCTGCCGGGGAGTCGTTCAACGTCAGGTATCCCTGTGACGTGAGGACCGGGTCGCTGTAGGCGTCGCGGAGGACTCCGGCTCGTTCCCAGTCGAGGCCCGCCAAGGTCAGTGCCTTGTGGACGATCCGCGCGAGCGGGCGGCCGTCGTCGAGGTCGTTGCCCGCCAACGCGAACCGCGTCGTCCACCGCCGCGGCTCGGGGTGCAGCCGCGCGAGGATCGCCGCGGCCTGGTTCGCGATCATCGGCAGCGCGGGCTGCGGGATCTTGCCGTACCTGCGGACGTGCTCGATCCACTCGTCGGCCCAGGGAGCCTGCAGCAACCCGTTCTGCCGCAACGCGAACCTCAGCACGGCGTCCGCCGTCGAGGCCTCCTGGGCGGTGGACATGCCGATCGGCCTGCCGTGCACCGACTCCAGCACCTCCGGCAACGTGCTGCCGTGGGCGCGGAGGTGTTCGTCCAGGCGTGCCAGGGAGATCTGGCGGCGGGCCGGGTGCGCGATCGGCTTGCGCAGCAGTTCACCGAGGACGGTGGCGGTGCTCGCGTCCTCGACGCGGAAGCTGAACGCCGACCGGCCGCCGCCCTCCATCGTCTCGCGGGCGAGGTGCCAGAAGGCCTCGAGTTCGGGGCGGTCGTACTCGGTCACGACTCCAACTTAGGCCTTGACAGGAAGCCCCGGCGAGCGGACCGTACCTAACCATGAGCGTTCTGCCTAATCGTGATAGGCAAGCCGAACGGCGTGAGGCAACCAGGCGGGAGATCGTCGACGCCGCGTGGGAGATCGCGCGGCGCGACGGGCTGGGTGCGGTCACGTTGCGCGAGGTCGCGGCCATGATCGGGATGCGGTCGCCGTCGCTGTACTCGCACTTCGACTCGAAGAACGCCATCTACGACGCGATGTTCGGGCAGGGCTGGACGCTCTACCTCGCCGAGATGCGGGAGCACCGCCTGCCGCCGGCACCGCGGGAGGCGGTGCTGGCGATCGCCGAGCACTTCTTCGCGTTCTCGCTCGCCGACACCGCTCGCTACCAGCTGCTGAACCAGCACGCCATCCCCGGCTTCACGCCGTCGGACGCCGCCTACGCGCCGTCCGTCGAGGTCATCGGCCTGCTGCACGACGTCATGCGCGGGCTCGGCGTCACCGACGGTGCCGACGTGGACCTGTTCCTGGCGCTGTGCGGCGGCCTGCTCGACCGGCAACTCGCCAACGAGCCCGGCGGCGACCGCTGGCTGCGGCAGCTGCCCCGCGTGATCGACATGTTCGCCGACGAAGTCGGCCTGCCCGGACCGTCCCTGAGGAGCTCGAGATGACCGCCGCCCTTGCTGCCAGACCCCGTCCGTCGGCGCTGCACCGGGAGACCGCGATGCGGCTCGCGGCCACCGAGTACGACCGCGTCACCGCCCTGCTCTCAGGGCTCGCGCCGCAGGACTGGGACAAGCCGACGGACTGCCCGTCGTGGGACGTCCGTGCGATGGCCACGCACATGCTCGGCATGGCCGAGATGTCGGCGTCGATGATCGAGAGCGTGCGGCAGGCCAAGGCCGCTCAGGCCCGTGGCGGTGTCTTCATCGACGACCTGACGGCGGTGCAGGTCGAGGAACGCGCCGGCCTGACACCCGCCGCCGTCGTGGCCCGCTTCGCCGAGGTGGCACCGCGTGCGGTCAAGGGACGGCGCCGGGTGCCGCGGTTCGTGCGCGGGCGGAAGATGCCCGGTACCCAGCGGGTCAACGGCCGCGACGAGGCGTGGACGCTCGGCTTCCTCAACGACGTGATCATGACCCGCGACCCGTGGATGCACCGGAGCGACCTCGCGCTCGCGACCGGAGCCCCGATGGTGCTGACGGCCGAGCACGACGGCGTGCTGGTCGACGACGTGGTGCGCGAGTGGTTCGAGCGGCTGGGCAGCCCGGTCAGGTTGCGGCTGACCGGGCCCGCCGGAGGCGGCTGGGGCGAGGACGGGCCCGAAATGCAGTTCGACGCCGTCGAGTTCTGCCGGGCGCTCTGCGGCCGCGGGACCGCCCCACTGGACACCGAGGTGCCGTTCTAGGGGCGTGTCCCGCAAGTCCGTTCGATGAGAGTCACGGTCGAGAGACCCGGAGGCGGTGCCGCCGCGGCGCCCTCATACCGGGCGTATCCGGGTGTTGCGGCGGTGCCGCCTCCGGGGCCCTCGACCGCGACCATCGCGGACGAGACTTACGGGACACGCCCTAGGGGTCGACCCGGTCCAGGGCCGCGCCGTCCCACGTCGTCTGCGTGCACGCGACGCCCCGGCCGTTCTTGGGGCGCAGCACGTCGAAGATGTGCATGCGCGGGATCTTGTCCGACACGCCCCAGCCGCTCGGCCAGGTGATCACCCAGTCCATGTCGAGGTCGACCAGCAGGCCCAGCATGCGCGCGATGGTCGGGTCGTCGAGGCGTTCGAAGGCCTCGTCGAGCAGCACCAGGCGCAGCGGGTCGAACTCGTCGCTCACCGCGTCGTAGAAGCTCGCGGCGGCCGCGAACAGCGTCACGTACGAGATCAGGCGGGTCTCGCCGGACGAGAGCTGCCGGAGGCGGCGTTCGCGCGGGTTGCCGTCCGGGCCGGTGTCGGCGACGGTCACCGTGAACTGGTGCCACGTGCGGTAGTCGAGTGCGCGCGACAGGATCTCGGCGTAGCCGCCGGAGTGCGTGTCGCGCTCGTTCTCGATGCGTTCGGTGAAGACGCGGCGCAGCGTGGCGTCCTGCTCGGGCGTGCGTTCGCCGAACGGCAGCCGCACCAGCGCAAGCGCTTGCCTCGTCGCGTCGTCGAGGGCGCTGGACGACTTCCAGGCCAGCTTGACGTGCACGCCCTGGCTGGAGCGGGCCTGGCCGAGCACCTCGTTCATGCGCTTGGTCAGGTCCTCGGCGACGGTGATCTGGTTGCGCAGCCACTCGGCCAGGTCGCGGATCAGGTAGTCGGCGAAGATGCCCTGGTACCGCTCGTCGAGGAACCCGCGCTGCTCGGCCAGCTTCGTGGTGACCTGGCGGGCGGCGACGGCGACGGGCTTCGCGCCCTCCTCGCCGGTCACGGTGACGGTGAGCAGGCCCGCGTGCTGTTCGGCGGCGATGTCGTGGCTGCCTGCCAGTGAGGTCTGCAACGCCTGCAGCTTCGCGATCACGGTCGCCTCGGTGCCGCCCCGCCGGTCCGGGGTCTCGGCGATCGCCTGGCGCACCAGGGCTTCGTCGGGTGCCTCGGGGAAGGCGGCGGCCAGCAGACCGGGGGCGCGGACGGTCGCGCGGAAGTTGCCCGCGGCCCGTTCGAGTGCCTCGGCGGCGTCGGTGACCTGCGTGGAATTGTTCTCCAGCAACGCTTCCAGCTTCGCGGCCTGCTCACGCGCGGTCGTGATGCCCTCGCGCACGCCCTTGAGGTCCGTGCGCATCTTCTTGCGCGATTTCTCCAGCTGCGTGAGCTGTTCGCTGATCTCCTTGGCCTCACCGCCGACCGCGTCGGTCAGCTCGGCCAGCGTTCCCGCCTGGGCCGCGTGGTCGACGCAGCGGCTGTCGGCGTCGGCCTCCGCGGTCTGCCGGTCGGCGACGGCCTCGTGGTAGCGGTGCGAGGCGTCGGTGAGGTCGGAGATCGTGCCCTGGCACCGCCTCTTCACCGCGTCACCGAGCAGGTCCGCGGTCCGCTGGGCCTCCGCGGCCGCGGCCTGGGCCTGGCGCAGCGCCTCGGTGTCGGACGACAGGTCGGCGTCGCCCGCCTGCCGGGTCAGCTCACCGCGGGCCGCCTCGAGCCGGGAGTTGGCGTTCTCCAGGGCTTCCCGCAGTTCGAACGTGCGCTGCTGGGCCCGTGCCGCCGACTCCTCGGCGGCCTGGACGCGGCTGTGCTTCGCGATCAGCTCGCCGTCGCCGGGGAACGCCGCGAGGTGCGCCTCCCAGGTGGCGACGTGCTCGTGGGCGCGGGCCAGTTCGTCCTCGGCGGTGCCGAGCCGGTCGCGCAGATCGGCGAGCTCCTCCTCCAGGGCGGCGATGCGGCGGCCGCGGGCGGCCTCCCGCGCGCCCGCGCCGATGAACTCGGCCTCGGGCTTGGTCCAGCGGCCGGTCAGCACGCCCGTGCGCCAGTCGCCGGTCGTGGTCATGTCGTCCAGCGACACCGCTTTGAGCAGGTCGGCGACGAAGGACTCCGGCACCGGCGAGCCCTCGACGGCCGGCACGAGGTAGTCGGCCAGGGAACGGCCGTCGACGGCGGGCCGCGGGACGGCCAGGACGTCGCTCAGGTCGGCGTCGGCCGGGGTCACCCAGGCGTCCAGCAGGCCACTCGCCTGCAACGCCGCCTCCAGCCCCGCCCGTTCGTCGTCGGTCAGCGCCGGCACGAAGTCGACCAGCCGGTAGAAGGGCGCTCCGGCGGCGGAGTCGCGGTCCGCCGACGTGTACTGGCCGGGCACCGGCACGCGCTCGTTGCCCGAACGCAGGCCGACGAGCTCCTCGTCGAGCGTGTCCAGCCGCGCCCGCAGTTCGCTGCGCTGCTGGGTGAACGCGTGCGCGGCGTCGCGGGCCGTCTGCACGAGCGGTGCCGCCCACTCGCGGGCGGTCGTGCTCAGCGTCCTCGCGACGGCCGGATCGGCGGTCCGCGGCAGCTTCAGGGCCTCGGCGGGGCGTTCGTCGAGCAGCGGGCCGCTCGACGTCCACACCTCGACCTGCTCCAGCCAGGCCTGCACGACCTCGGCCAGCTCCTGCACCTCCTGGTTGCGCAACGAGGTCGACTCGGTCGCACCGAGTTGCGCGTCGCGGGCCTTCTGCCGCAACGACTCCACCTCGCGCTGCCGCGCGTCGAGGGCCAGCGCCTGCTCGTGCAGGGCCAGGGCGAGCGCACCCCGTTGACGTGCAAGGGAAGCGATGCCCGAGGTCTGGTCGACCACCGACGTCAGCGCGGCCAGCACGTCCTCGGTCGCGGCGGCCGGGGGCACGCGGCGTTCGATCGGCAGCGGCCCGGCCTCCGGGTCCGGCTTGGCCCGCACCGAAGCCGTGGTCACGCCTGCCTCGGCGGCCGGGACCTGCGGCACGTCCGGCGCGAGGTCCGGGTCCATGCCCGCGAGGCGCAGGTTCTCGCGCAACGGCTCACTCAGCGCGTCGGCGGCCTGGAGGTCCTCGGCGAGGCGGCGCAGCAGGCGCAGCACGTTGTCGACGGCCGCCTCCTCCTGGGCGCGCTGGCGGTGGGCGGTCTCCAGGGCGGCGACGGCGGAGGAACGCTTCTCCGCCACCAGGTTCTCGCGCGTCTTGAGGTCCTGCAGGTCGCGGAACGCCGGCAGTTCCTTCAGCGCCGCGATGGTCTCCTCGGCCTGTTGCTCGCCGGTCTCCATGTCGGTCAGCGCCTGCTCGGCCGCCGCCCGCTCCATCCGCGTGAGGTCCAGCTCCTGGGTGAGCTTCGACTGCTCTCGCCGCAGCTTGGCCACCGACTTCTCGGCGGCCTCCAGCCGTTCCGACGCGGACCGCAGCCCGCCGAACGCGTAGTCGCTGTAGGTCTTGAGGAACGTGCCGAGCGCACTGTCCGCAGAGGACAGTCGCACGATGTTCTCGCGGATCGACTCCAGGTCGTCGAACGACGTCGCGAGCTGCTCGACCATCGCCTGGTCCAGCGGCGGCAGGGCATCGCTCAGGATCTGTTCGAGCTGGCCCTCCAGCACCTTCAGGCCGACGTCCGGGTTGCGCAGTGTCCGCTGCAGGTGCAGCAGGTCGCCGTACCGCGCCGCCGGCACGCCGTAGACGGTCTCGGCGATCTTCGCCCGGAACGCCGGCTCCTCGAACATGCAGTCCGCGCCGATGAGGTCCCGCAGCTGCGCCGGGCCGTGCGGAACGCGCTCGGCACCCGCGAGCTGCAGTTCCGTGCCGACGCGCAGGGGCGTGACGAAGCGCCACGAGTCCGTGATGGCCTGCGAGGTCTTCGACGCCTTCACGCCCAGGCCGCACGTCAGGTACTCGTTGCCGGAGTGGTCCGCGGCCTCGCGGATCAGCTCGACCCACGTGTAGCCGATGCGGTTCGGGCCGCCGTCGTAGTCGTCCAGCATGAGACGCCGCAGACTGACCGTGTCGAAGCCCTTCGAGCCGACCTGGCGCAGGTCGCCGTCGAGGCACAGCGGGAGCAGCAGCTCCAGCGTGCGGGACTTGCCGGACCCGTTGGTGCCCTGGAAGATCGCGCGGCCACCGGAGAAGTCGAACGTCTGCTCGGTGTACTGCCAGATGTTGACCACGCCGCCGCGGTGCAGCCGCCACCTGCTCATGACACGTTCTCCTCGTCGAACAGGGACCAGCTCGGTACTTCGGGCACCACAACGGGTTCCGGTTGTTGTTGTTCTCGTTCCGGGTCGCCGTCGGGCGACGGCAGCCAGCGGTGCGCGGCCGCGCTGACCGACCACGAGCCGTCGTCGGCTCGCGCGGCCAAGCCCATGCGGCGCAACAGTTCTGTCACCTCGGCGACCAGCCGGTCGAGGTCGTCGGTGAACTGCTTCGACCACGCCGCGGGGTAGTCCTCGACCAGACCGGCGCAGACCTCGCGGAGGCGTTCGGCGGTGACGACGTGCCGTGCGGGCGCGTCCTCCTCCTCGCCGTCGAGCAGCTCGGGCAGGGCCAGCAGCGTGAGCCGCGCGACCGTCGAGACGCCGGGGAACGACAGGTCGGTCAGGAAGTCCTCGGGGTCGGCGGCGAGCACGCCCTCGACCCGGCACTCGGTGTGCAGGCCGAAAGCCTGCTCCAGCAACGCGGTCTCCTTGCGCTGGTTGCGGCGCAGCCAGTCCGCCTGCTCGGCCGGCAGGTCCGCGTAGAGCACCAGCGGTGTCTCGACCAGCCTGCGCCGCACCGCGTGCTCGATGCCGCGCGGACCGGGGCGGGCTGCCAGTTCGACGAGGTGGGCCGGGCTCTCGGCCTCGCCCACCGGGCCTGTCACGAGCTGGCCCAGCAGGTCGGTGTCGATGGTGATCAGCGCTTCCTGGGGCAGCACGTCCTGGGCGACCGAACCCTCGGTCTCCTGCAGCACGCCGAGGGACACGAGGTGGCGCAGGGCCGCGGTGAGCGCACGCCGTTCGGTGACGTCGTCCGGTGCGTTGATGCCCGCTTCCGCCGCGGCGGATCGGATGTCGGCGACCAGGCGGGACAGCAGCGTCTGCCGGCCGATGCCGGTGAGCACGGCGAGCGTCAGCGCCAGGTACGCGTAACCGCGCGGGGACATGCTGAGCACACCGCGCGTGTCGTCGTGGCCTGGACCGGACTTGTACAGGCGCGCGAACCGGCGTTCCACGACCAGCCGGTAGCCGAGCAGCCCCGCGAACAGGTCCTGGAGGGTCGCGCGGTGCCGGTAGACGAGGCTGAGCAGTTCGCCGTCCGGGCCGTCGGTGCGGAGCATTGGCCTGCGCAGCAACGTTCGTGCGCACCGCACCACGTTGGCGGCGTCGATGTCGGAGAGGTTGTCCAAGTGGTTCATCGCTTCAGTGCCACCGTTGCGTCGTGCAGGGTGAGCGTCCCGGCGGCCGACCTGATCCGGGTCGTCGTGCCGCGGGCGATCTCCAGTTCGAGGCCGCGCACGGGGTCGCTGGCCGAGCCGCTGTCGTTCGGGGAGTCGCGCTGGGCCATCGCGAGCGTCAGCAGCTCGCAGAAGACCTCCAGCGCGCCGTGCGTGAGCGTCGTGTTCTCCAGGTTTCCGGCGGCCTTGGTGAGCTCCGCGACGTGCCTCGCGCGGATCTCGTCCGCCTCGCGTGCCTCCGCCAGCAGCGACTGCTCGGTCATCGGGTCGTCGAGGATCCGGGACGGCCTGCCGCGCCCGCCCCGGTCGCCGCGGGTCCGGACGCTCACCGTGACGTCGCAGACCGGGCCGTCGCGCCACGGCGTGCGTTCGTTGTCCGAGTCGTGTTCGGGCGCGGGGGAGAGGTGCCGGGAGCTGTAGAGACCGAACGCGGAGGCGTAGATCTCGTGGGCTTGTTCCCTGGTCGAGGTGTCGAACCACTTCGCGAGCTTGAGCAGCTCGGCGCGGCGGCCCGGCAGGAGCCCGCCGCCGGACGTCGCGCGCTTCACGCTGGCCAGCAGGCTGCCGATGGCGCGGGCCGTGGCCTCGCGCAGGGCCGTGACCTGGCTCGGGCGGCCGGGGCGGTCGACGAACCAGTCCGTGAGCTCCTGCCAGTCCTCCGGCGTGCGGCCGCGGGCGCGTTCGACGTTGTGGCCGAGGTCGGTGCCGAGGAGCCGCAGGAGTTCGGTGCGGGCCTTCGTGAGGCCGGCCAGGGCCTCCGCGATCGGGGGCGTGTACTTCAGGACGTCCTCGACGACCCGCTGGATGTACTCGACCAGCAGGTTCCGGAAGCCCGCGATCTCCTCGGGCGCCAGGTGGTTCCTCGTGACGACCTGGCCGAGGTAGGCGTAGAAGTCGCGGACCGTCGCGGCGAGCTCGGCGTGCTGCAGGAACAGCGTCGTGACGCGTTCGGCCAGCAGCTCCCTGGTCCTGTCGCCCTCGTTGAGCAGGGCGACGGACAGCGATCCGCCCAGCTCGTTGAGGCCGCGTTCGATCGCGGGGAGCAGTTCGCGGGAGACCTCGCGGGCGCCCTCGGGGACCCTGAGCAGCTCGTCGACGTCGCGCTGCACGCGGACGGCCAGCTTGGACACCTGGTAGCGCACGCTGCCGTGCTGGAACTCGGCGATGCTCGCGGCGACGACCTCACGCCGCCCCTGGACCAGGTTGCCCCACTCGACGAGCTGCTTGAGGCGGTTGATGACGTTCTCGATGCGGCTCTCGCCCTGCTCGACGCGGCCCTCGCGCTCCTGCCCGGCCAGCGCGCCGGCGACCTCGCCCGCGCTCAGGTCCGCCAGCAGCGTGGAGGTGAACAGCCGCATGATCGCCAGGTACGTGCGCTGGTGATCGCGCGCGTCCAGATAGGCGTACAGCTTCAGCCGCTTGTGCTCCACGACCGGCCACCCTAATGCGCGCGCTCGCCCGACGCGGCGCTACCGTGCCTTCGACGAGCTGGGGAGGATGCCGTGGGTGCGGGGCGCGCGTTGGGGTTGTTGCTGGGCGTGGCCGCGGACGCGGTCTTCGGCGATCCGCGCCGATTTCACCCGGTAGCGGCATTCGGTTCGTCCGCCGCGGCCCTCGAGAAGCGGCTTTACGCCGACTCGCAGGCCGCCGGGACCGTCTACTCCGCCGTTCTGGTCGGCGGCACCGTGGCTCTCGGCGTGGCGGTGGAACGGGCCTCGCGCAAGCACTGGCTGCTGCAGACGGCGACCACGGCCCTCGCGACCTGGACGGTGCTCGGCGGCAACTCGCTGGCCACCGAGGGCACGTCGATGGGCCGGGAACTGGCCGACGGAGACCTGGACGCGGCCCGGACGCGGCTGCCGAGCCTGTGCGGCCGTGACGCGTCCCGGCTGGACACCACGGGCCTGGCGCGCGCGACCGTGGAGTCCGTGGCCGAGAACACCTCGGACGCCGTCGTGGCACCGCTGTTCTGGGGTGCGGTCGCCGGTGTCCCCGGCCTGCTGGGCTACCGCGCGGCGAACACCCTGGACGCCATGGTCGGCCACCGGTCCCCGCGCTACCTGCGGTTCGGCTGGGCCTCGGCCCGCTTCGACGACCTGCTGAACCTGGTGCCGTCGAGGCTGGCGGCCCTGCTGACGGTCGGCGGCGCACCGGTCGTCGGCGGCTCGGCCTCGCAGGCGCTGGAGACCTGGCGCCGTGACGCGTCAGCGCACCCGTCGCCCAACGCGGGCCAGGTGGAGGCGGCCTTCGCGGGCGCCCTGGAGATCAGGCTGGGCGGCCGCACCGTCTACTCGCACGGCGTGGAAGAGCGCCCGGTCCTCGGCCACGGCCGCAACCCGGACTCAGGGCACGTGACGCGTGCCGTGGAGCTGTCCCGGGTCGTGGGCTTCGGTGCCGGCTTCGTCAGCGCCGTCATCGCCCTCTTCCGCAAGTAGCTCGGCGATCGACTTCTTCTTTTTCCTGCCCTCGTAGAGCACGCCACCCGGCCGCGCCTCGCGGATCGTGAAGTACAGCCAGCCGCCGACCGCCATCACGCCGAACGCGATCCACTGCAGCGCGTAGGAGAAGAACGGCCCGGACTCGATCCGCGGCAGCGGCAACGTGTCCAGCGCACCGGGCTGCTTCTCGATCAGCTGGTAGTAGCCGGGCTCGATGCCCGGACCGACCGCGTTGTTGTTGATCGAGTAGATCTGCTTGCGGCCGTCCTGCTCGAACGCGGGCTGGTCGTTCGACTCGTTGGGCCTGGCGAGCCCGATGAGCGTGACCTCGCCGGTGGGCGGCGCGTCGAAGTTCGGTGGCTTGATGCCGTTGATCGGCCGGACGTACCCACGGTCGATGAGGATCCGGTGGCCCGTCGTGGTCTCGAACGGCGTGATGACCTCGAACGCCGCCTCGCCCTGAACCGTGCGCAGCCGTGCGAGCGCTTCCAGTTCCGGCAGGTAGCGGCCCTTGATCTCGACCTTCTGCCACTCGTCGTGCTTCGCGCCGAACTGGGCGGGATCGCTCTTCAGCGACTTGGTGATGGCGGAGTTCTGCTCCTGGCGTTCGTCGTTGCGGCCGAACTGCCACGGCGACAGGAGGTAGATGCAGGCACCCGCGAACACCCAGACGGCCAGGGTCAGCGCCAGCCAGCCCGGCTTGAGGAGGAACTTGAACCGCACGTCCTCACGGTAGATGACCGGTCAGAGCGCCCTGAGTGCGGCCACTGACTGCACCAACCCGCAGCGTTCGAGCGAGGCGAGGACGTCCCCGATCGTGCCCGGTGGCTTGCGCCACGAGTTCGCGATCTGCTGGACGCAGCTCCACACGACCTTGGCGTCGAGCCCGATCTGGTCGCTGACGAAGTCGTCCGCCGACTTGGGCTCGATGTCCCAGGGGTACGAAGCTTCTTCCGGGAAGTCCTTGAGGTTGTCGGTCACGATCACTTGAGCGCGGGTCCGGATCGCGGCGGCGAGCACATGACGGTCGTCGGGGTCCGGCAGATCCAGCATGGGGATCAGCGGTTCGTACCCGCTGACCAGGCAGTCTCGGACGGCCTTCACCATCAGGACTCGAGTGCGGTCGAGCACGTCGCATGCCAGGTCAGGTCGGTTCTTGCGGACGTTCCTGAACACCTCGTCCAAGATCTGGTCAGTCCACTTCGCCTGGACGAGACCAGATGCCGCGATTCGGATGAGCAGATCTCGCAGCGTGTTCGGGTAGAGGACGTTGGCGTCGTAAAGGACGACGAAGCTCACTTACGCCAGGCCCATCTCTTGCGTGAGTGCCGACAACTCGTCCGCGGCTTGGCGCCTGCGCTGGTCGTCGTTGCGCAGGTACTCCGTCAGCGAGACAGCCTTGATCCGGCGGTGTTTGCCGACCTTCCGGTACTCGATCACACCGGCTTCGAGCAGTCCGATCAGGTACGGCCGGGAGACGTTCAACAGGTCGGCCGCCTGTTGGGTGGTCAGCTCCGCGTCAACGGGGACCACGACCACCCCATGACCTGCGGCCATGTAGGCGAGCACCTGCGTGAAAACCTCGACAGCTGCGCGTGGCAGCGTCAGTACTTCGCCGTCTTCTTCAACGCGGACGCGGACCAGGTCGTCGTTCTCCCGGTGGAGGTTCAGGTACGCCTTGACCGTGGGCAGTGCTGCGTCAGCCGTGACGATGTCCTCACTGTCAGGCTGTACCGGTTGCAATGCTGCACTCATCCACACCACCTCCCTGATCGAAGTATCCGCAGTATTCGAAGCAAACGCAACGCGCTATCGGGTGAGCTGAACCTCGTGGAACTGGGTCACGAACCCCTCGCCCTCGGGGCTCGCCGCCATGATCCCCACCCTGACCTCCACGTCAGGCGGGAAGTACGCCTGACGCAGCAGCGTCACCGGCTCCTGCCCGTCGGTCCCGTACCGCACCCAGACCGCGTCACCGCTGCGTTCGGCACTGACGGTGAACCGCTCGAACGGCTCCACGCGCGCGACGTTCCAGTCCGAGAAGCCCCGCGTCACCACCGTGCTGGCCCGCAGTTCCCCGTCGAACAGCTCGACCCCGGCCTTGATCCAGGTCTCCCCGTCGGCCAGCAGCCCGACGCCGGCCTGGTCGTACTGCGCCGCGTACTCGCCGGTGAAGGTGGCGGTGATGGTGAAGTCCCCGGTGAGGCTCAGGGCGTAGAGGTGGCCGTTGTCGCGGGTGATGCCGTTGCCGGTGAGGCGCCAGAGGTCGCTGCCCGGGTCGGCGTGCACGGTCAGCGGGGTGGGAGACCACTTCTGCGGCTCGTTGAGCCACGTCCAGCCGGTGAGGTCCATGGACGTCATCCTTGCAAAGCTGCGCGTGCCGCGGCCATGGCCTGCGAGCGGTATCCGCCGCCGAACAGCACGGCGTGCACGAGCAGCGGGAACAGTTGGTGCAACGGCACCCGCGCCTGCCAGCCGTCTGCCAGCGGCGCGACCTCCCGGTAGGCGCCGAGCACGTGGTCGAGGAACGGGCAGCCGAAGAGCTGCAGCATCGCGAGATCGCTCTCCCGGTGGCCGCCGTGGGCCGCGGGGTCGATGAGCCACACCTGGCCGTCGGCGCCCCACAGGACGTTGCCGCTCCACAGGTCGCCGTGCAGCCGTGCGGGAGGTTCCGGCGGACCGGAGAGTTCGGTGATCCGCGAGCACACCTCGCCGACGTCGATGCCCGCCTGCCGTGCGTACGGCGCGATTCGCTGTGATGCGAACCACTTTGGCCACTCCGGAGCGGGCTCGTTGACCATCTCGGCCAGGCCGATCGTGGCCTCGCGCGGGCCGCCGGGAGGCGGGGAGCCGAACGCCGGGGCTCCCGCGAGGTGCAGGGTGGCCAGCCGGCGGCCGAAGGTCACGGCCGCCTGAAGATTCGGCTCGCCCGCCGGGATCTCGTCGATCACCAGCGTGCCCCCGGAAGCGCTGTGCACCGAGGGGATCGGCGGGCCGCCGTCCACACGTAGCCACCGCAGGCCCGCGGCCTCGGCGGCGGTGCCCTGGGGTGACTGGTGCTTCGTCCTCAGAGCCGCTCGCGGACCCACGTGACCAGCCCCGGCATCGCCGCCTCGATCATCACCAGCACCTCGGCGAACCCGGCGTCGTCGCCGTAGTACGGGTCCGGCACGTCCACGTCGTCGGCGTCCGGGTCGAACGAACGGAGCAGTCGCACCCGTTCGGGATCGGCCATCCGGCGCAACGCGCGGGCGTGACCGGAGTCGAGTGCCACCAGCAGATCCGCGTCCAGGTGCTCGGCGCCGACCTGCGCGGCCACGTGGTCGACGGGATATCCGTTGTCCGCCAACGTCTTCAACGAGCGCGGGTCGGCCGGGTCGCCGACGTGCCACCCGCCGGTCCCGGCACTGGACACCCGGACCTCCGACGACAATCCTTCCCGGGACAACCATTCCCGGAAGACGAGCGCTGCCACGGGGGACCGGCAGATGTTGCCGGTGCAGACGAACGAGACGTGCATGTCGAGCAGCCTATGTGGTGCCGCCGCACGGTAACGCTCAACCGTTGTCGCAAGATGTACGGACAAACGACATGGAGGCCGCCCATGCAGACAGGTACCGACGTGCCCCCGCAACGGGAGATCATCGGGTGCACCGACGCCCTCGGGCGCCGTCGCGCGTTCGAGGTGTACCTCAACGAGAAGGGTCGCGTCTGCTTCCGCACCCCGCCCGGTGAGTCCGCGCAGCTCGACGCGTTCCAGCTGGACGAGCTGATCAGCCACCTCACCGAGCTCCGCCGCTACATGCAGTGACGCGCCTGTCTGAGCCGGTCGCCTAGAATTCAGGCGATGACCAGCCCAGACCTGCGCCACCACGGTGACGTCGACGCCGCACCAGGCCTCGCAGACTTCGCCGTCAACGTGCGGGTGCCGCACCCGCCCGATTGGCTGCGCGAACGGCTGGCCGCGGCGCTCGGCGACCTCGGGCGTTACCCCTCGAAACTCGCCGAAGACCGCGCTCGTGAGGCCGTCGCACGCCGGCACGGGCGCTCTCCGGACGAGGTTCTGCTGCTCAACGGTGCCGCGGAGGGCTTCGCGCTGCTGCCGAAGCTCGCGCCGCGCCGTGCCGCGATCGTCCACCCCGGGTTCACCGAGCCCGAGGTGGCCTTTCGCGATGCCGGGATTCCGGTCGACCACGTGCTGCTCGACGGCGACTTCCGCCTGCGGGACGTGACCTCGGACGCCGACCTCACCGTCATCGGCAACCCCACGAACCCGACGTCCGTGCTGCACGAGGCCGCCGCGCTCAAGGCGTTGCCCGGCAGGGTGGTCGTCGACGAGGCGTTCATGGACGCCGTCCCCGGCGAGCCCGAGTCGCTCGCGCACGACCCCGGCGTGCTGGTGCTGCGCAGCCTGACCAAGACCTGGGGTCTCGCGGGGTTGCGCGCCGGCTACTTCCTCGGCGACCCGGAGACGCTCGCGAGGCTCGCGCACGGCCGTCCGCACTGGCCAGTGGGCAGTCTCACGCTGGAAGCGATCACGGCGTGCTGCGAACCGGAGGCGCTCGAGCAGTCCGCGCGGTTCGCGCTGGAGGCCGAGCAGTACGCCGCGCATGCGTTGGAGCAGCTCCAAGACCTCGTCGTCGTTGCTCCGAAGGGGCCGTTCTTGCTGATCAGGGCGCCGCGAGGCGCGCGGCAGGCGTTGCGGGACAAGGGGATCGCGGTGCGGCGCTGCGACACGTTCCCTGGGCTCGACGACACGTACCTGCGCGTGGCGATCCGGCCGCCGGAGGAGTTCGCTGTGTTCGTGGACGCGTTGCGCGTCGTGATGGAGGAACTGGCGTGAAGCTCGCCGACGTGATCGCGGTCCTGGAGTCCGCGTATCCGCCGAAGACCGCCGAGAACTGGGACGCGGTCGGCCTGGTCTGCGGTGATCCGCGGGAGGAGGTCGCCAGGGTCCTGGTCTGCGTCGACCCGACGTCGTCCACTGTGGACGAGGCCGTCGAACGGGGCGCGCAGCTCGTGCTCGCGCACCACCCGCTGCTCCTCAAGGGCGTCAACGGTGTCCCGGCCGACGACCCCAAGGGTGCGTTGGTGCACAAGCTGATCCGCAACGGCGCCGCCCTGTACTGCGCGCACACCAACGCCGACTCGGCGTCGCCGGGTGTCTCGGACGCGCTCGCGAAGGCCATCGGGCTGACGGTCACCGGTCCGCTCGAGGCGGCGCTGACGGAGGACACGGGCATCGGCCGCATCGGCGAGCTCCCCGAGGCCGAGCCGCTCAGGGCCTTCGCCCAGCGCGTGGCCGACGCGCTGCCCGTGACCGTCCAGGGCGTCCGGGCGGCGGGAGACCCGGAACGCCTGGTCAAGCGGGTCGCGGTCTGCGGTGGTGCGGGAGACGGCTTCCTGGACGTGGTCAAGCGGGCCGGCGTCGACGCCTACGTCACCGCGGACCTCCGGCACCACCCGGCGAGCGAGCACGTCGAGTCCGGCGGGCCCGCGTTGGTCGACGTCGCGCACTGGGCCAGCGAGTGGCCGTGGTGCGAGCAGGCGGCGGAGATCCTGCGGTCCGCCTTCGGCGGTAGGGTCGACGTACTCGTCTCCACCCGCCGGACCGACCCGTGGACCGTCGGTGCGACGAGCACAGCAGTAGGAGGACATGCGTGAAAGCCGATCCCGCAGTGCAGCGCAGGCTGCTCGACCTGGCCGCGGTCGACGCCGAACTGGCGCGTGTCACCCACCGCCGCCGCACGCTGCCGGAGATCACGGAGATCAACGAGGTCGAGAAGCAGGTGCGCGCCAAGCAGGACGCGCTGGTGGCCGTCGAGACGACGCTCACCGACCTCGACCGCGACGTGAAGCGCCAGGAAACCGAGATCGACCAGGTCCGTGCCCGCGGTGAGCGCGACCGCAAGCTGATGCAGTCCGGCTCCGTCGGCTCCAAGCAGCTCACCGACCTGGAGCACGAGCTCGCCACCATCCAGCGCCGTCAGGGCATCCTCGAAGACGACCTGCTGGAACTGATGGAACGCCGCGAAGCCGTCGACGCCGACGCCTCCTTCGCGCGCGTGGAGCTCGACAAGGCCCGCGAGACGCTGGAGGACGCCACGCGCCGCCGTGACGCCGCTCTCGCCGATCTGGAGTCGACCGAGACCCGCCGCACCGCCGACCGTTCGGCGATGGCGAAGGGTTTCCCGGACGACCTGCTGAAGCTCTACGACCGCCAGCGCGAGCAGCGCGGCATCGGCGCCGCGCCGTTCCAGTCGCGCCGGTGCGGAGCGTGCCGGATCGAGCTGGACCGCGGTGCGGTGTCGAAGCTCAAGGAAGCGGCGGCGGACGAGATCGTGCGCTGTGAGGAGTGCGGCACGATCCTGGTCCGCATCGCGGAGCCCAAGGTCTGAGTCGCCGGACGAACGCAGGCCCGGTAGGAACAGTTTCCTGTTCCTACCGGGCCTTCTTCGTCTCCGAAGCGCCCCTCACTCGCCACGGCGCCGCAGCCGCAGCGCCGAGACGAGGAAGAACACACCACCGATCGCCGCGTAGCCCGCGAGGTTGCGCAACGTCGCGTCCGGAGCGCTCGCCTGCAGGAAGAACGACGTCCCGGCGAGCGTCGAGATCGCACCGCTGATGATCATCGGCCACTGCCCGCCGAGGCTGCGCCGCACGACACCGGCGGCGAGCTGCGCCACACCGGACACGACGGCCCACACGCCCCACACCTGCAGGACCGCCGGGATGCCGGACGTCACCGCGAACGCCAGGCCCGCCGCCGCGAGCGTGCTGACGGCGATGTTGGCGTAGAGGGCCGCGGACGCCCGGCCGGCGCGTGCCGCCCGGCTGTCGACGACGATCGCAGCCACGTCGAAGAGCGGGTAGAGCACCAGCAACGTGCCGCTGACCGGGCCGATCTCCGTCGCGGTGAGGAACAGCAGCACCGCCCACACGACCGCGAACCCGAAGCGGACGAGGTAGAGCGTGCGGAGGGCGGGGGCGAGGCCTGCGGGTGACGCTGCGTCGATGCTCACGGGATGTCCTTGAAGTAGGGAGAACGTTCTTTCTGCTTCGAGGCTGGCAGCCTTCCGCTCGCCTGTCAAGACCGAACGTTCTCTCTGCTACCGTCGGAAGGGTGACCCGCACCGTGTCCGACGCCAGGAACCGCCTGCTGGGAACGGCCAGCCGGCTGTTCTACGCGGAGGGCCTGCACTCCGTCGGAGTCGACCGCATCCTCGCCGAGGCGAAGGTGACCCGCGCGACGATGTACCGCCACTTCGCGGGCAAGGAGGACCTCGTCCTCGCCTACCTGACCGAGGCCGACCACGCGACCCGCCGCAACGTCGAAGCGGGCGTGGCAGCGGCGCCGGACGACGCGGACGCCGTGCGTTCCGTCGCGAGGGGGATCGCCGCGCACATCCGCCTGGAGGAGTTCCGCGGCTGCGCCTTCCTCAACGCCGCGGCGGAGTACGCCGACCCCGGACACCCCGTGCACCAGGCGGTCCTGGCGCACCGCCAATGGTTCCTCGACACCGTCACGGCCCTGCTCGCCCGCGTGGGAGACGCTCCAGCGGAGCGCGACGGCAGGCATTTCGTGATGCTGCGCGACGGCGCGATGGCGGCCGGCTGCCTCTCGGATCCCGGCCCGATCGGCGACACCCTCCTCGAAGCAGTGGAAGGCATCCTCCGAGCACGTGCCTGAATCACGGGATCACTCGAGAACCAAGGAACATCGCTGACCAACGCCATGACGCCGGTCGACCCCACCACGCCGGTCGAACCCTGGGTGGTGGTGGCGCAGAACGGCGATCGCTCGGTGCGGGAGCAGGTGGCGGCGATCGAGTCCGCCGGCGTCGTCCGGCGCCTGGCCCCGGGAAGATGACCGAGGAGGTCGGCCTGTTCCGCGAGTTCGCGGAGAAACTCGGCTTTCCCCGTACTTCGGCCACAACTGGTACGCGCTCGTGGACGACCTCCACGGCAGCGGGCACGGTCTGCTGCCTGTTGTCGTCGTCACCGAGGAATCCGACGTCCTGGTCGACCGGGACTTCTTCCCCACGCTCGTCTCCATGCTCTGCGAGGCGGCCGAGCGGGCGAACCTCTCCCTCGACGCGGACGACCTGCCGCGAGACCGTCCACCGGTCGCACGGCGTCAGCGGATCATCGGGACGTTGGCCTCCAGCCAGGGCACGATCGCGGTGACGAAGCCGTCCGGACTGGTCATGGGCCGTCCATTCATCGTGGCGACCAGGTGCTCGACGCCGAACAGCGCGTCCCACGTGCGGGTACGGCGGTACGTGGAGGCGGAGACGGCACGACGTACGTTCTCCCAGCCGTGCCAGGCCATCAGCGCGGCGTCGATGGCGGGGTCGGCGGGCATGGCCATGTCCCAGTCGAGGACGCCGAGCAGCCTCCCGTCCGCCGACCAGTGAACGTTCGAACCGCTGAGATCGCCGTGCACCAAGGCATCCGGCGCCGGCTCCAGGGCCAGGCAGGCCTCCAGGCGTGCCTGGCCCTCGGTCTGCCAGCGAGCGGGCAGGCGGGGAATGATCTCCTCAGCGATGATCTCCGACCACGACGGACCCTGCGCCCGGTCGTCCAGAACCTCCAGCAGCGCTCCGTCGAGCGGTACGGAACGCACGGCCTCCAGCACCTCGGCCACCTGCCCCGGATCACCGGCACCCCGGGGCAGAGCGGTGCCGCCGATCCACGACACGGCGACGGCGGCCTGGTCGCCGAACGCGGTCACGGGCGTGAGCGGCACCGGCACCTGGAACGGGAGGCCCGCGGAAGCCAGCTGCCGCAACACCTCCACACGGCGGGGCATGGACGCGGCGGCCAGTGGGCGCTTGCTGACGCGGACCGCGGCGACGCCCGGGATCAGCAGCACGCGGTGGATGTTGCCGTCGGGCGCGACGAAGGCGTCGTCCAGGCTTGTGCCGGGCAGCAGGGCGGACGCGATCTCCAGCAGGTCCGGGGCGGCCTTGATCATGTCCGGAACCTACAACCGGACGACCTCGTGGCCGGCCGAGCGGGTGACCACCAAGCGTGTCCGACACCCGACCGTCCGAGTTCAGGTATTTCGGCCCGGTGGTTCGGGTCGTCTGCGGCGAGCACGGTCGTCGCGGACGTGTTCCGCTGGCTGATCGGCGTTTTCAGGAGGTTCGTCATGTCCGGTCTGCTGGTCAAGAGTTTCAACAAGCCCGAGGAGACCCGTCCCTTCGAGCAGAGCACGGGCCATCTCGACCTGATCAACTCGGAGGCCGGCGCCGTCGGCCGCGCGGTGTTCGAGCCGGGCTGGCACTGGGCCGAGCACGTGAAGCCCATCGCCGGGACCGACAGCTGCCAGGTGGCCCACAAGGGCTACGTCGTGTCCGGCCGGATGAAGATCGTGATGGACGACGGCGAGGAGGCCGAGATCGGCTCGGGTGACTTCATGATGGCCGCACCGGGCCACGACGCGTGGACGGTCGGTGACGAACCGTGCGTCATCGTCGACTGGCAGGGCATGGACGACTACGCCAAGCGGTGATCCCGGGTGGGGGAGCGGGCTGGAACTCTCCGGCGTCGCGGCCCGCTCGACCAGCTCCGGAGGCCGCGGTCTAGTACTTCGGACGGATCTGTCCCGCTGCCGGCTCTCGTACGATGAGGACGTGTTCGCCCTTCTGCGGTCGGTGTGGGAAGAGCCCCGGCCGGTGCGTGCGGCGGCGCGGCTGTGGTGGGACTGGGCGCTCGTCGCCGTGCTCCTGCCCGTTGCGGTGCTCGAGGTGGTGCTGCGGCCGGACCTGAGCGCGCGGGCCGGCTCGCTGGTCCTGGCGGTGGGGCTGCTGCCGCTGTTGTTGCTGCGCCGGAGCAGGCCGCTGCTGGTGGTCGCCGTCGCGTTCGGCGTGGCCGCGCTCGCCTCGCTGGTGCTCGGGGGCGAACCCGAGCTCAACGTGATGCTGTACATGGTGCTCTTCCCGTTCTCGCTGTTCCGGTGGGGTTCCGGGCGTGAAGCCGTGACCGGGCTGGCGATCATGGTCGGCAAGGTCGGGTTGTCGGCGGTGCTCGGCTTCATCAGCCTGGGGGAGGCGGTGGGCGGCAGCGCCGTCCTCGGGGCGGCGTGCGCCCTCGGTGCCGCGGTGCGCTACCGGGGACGGGCGCGGGCACGGGAGCTCGACCAGGTCAAGCTGCTGGAACGGGAACGGCTGGCACGGGACCTGCACGACACGGTGGCGCACCACGTGTCGGCGATGGCGATCCGGGCCCAGGCGGGGCTCGCAACGGTGGCGTCGCGGCCGGAGGCGGCGGTCGAGGCGCTCAGCCTGATCGAATCGGAGGCGTCGCGGGCGCTCGCCGAGATGCGCACGATGGTGCGGGCCCTGCGCCACAACGAGCCCGCGGACCTGGCACCCAGCCCGAGCGTCACCGACATCGAACGGCTCGCGAGCCCCGGCCGGCCCGGACCCGAGGTCGACGTGCGGATCGACGGGGCCGTCGACGACCTCCCGAGATCGGTGGGGACCGCGATCTACCGGCTCACCCAGGAATCGGTCACCAACGCGCGGCGGCACGCCCGGCACGCCACCCGCATCGAGGTGAGGGTCACCGTCGGCGACTCGTCGGTCCGCCTCCGGGTGAGCGACGACGGCGACACCGGCACCCTCCGCGGCACCGCGGCGCTGGGGCACGGACTGATCGGCATGACGGAACGCGCCGGCCTGCTCGGCGGCAGTTGCGAGGCGGGCCCGAACCCCGGCCGGGGCTGGACCGTGACCGCCGTGCTGCCGCTCACCGGGTCGGCCGCATGAGCATCCGGGTGGTCGTCGCGGACGACCAGGAGATCGTCCGCACGGGCCTCTCGATGATCCTCGACGCACAGCCGGGCATCGAGGTCGTCGGCCAGGCACCGGACGGAACACAGGCAGTGGAACTGGCCCGCCGGCTGCGGCCGGACGTGTGCCTCTTCGACATCCGCATGCCCGGGACCGACGGCATCGAGGCCACCCGCCTGCTCGCCGGGCCCGGCGTCGCCGACCCGCTCGCCGTCGTCGTGATCACCACGTTCGACCTCGACGAGTACGTCTACGCCGCACTGCGCGCGGGAGCCAGGGGTTTCCTGCTCAAGGACGCCGGCACCGACCTGCTCGCCCAGGCCGTCCACGCCGCGGCCTCAGGCGACGCCCTGATCGCCCCCAGCGTCACCGCCCGGCTCATCGAGGCTTTCGCGGACACCGGTCCCGCCGGCCGCGCCGGGCAACCGGTCGACCCGCTCACCGAACGGGAGGAGCAGGTCCTCGTCGCCGTCGCGGGCGGGCGCACCAACAGCGAGGTCGCCCAGGACCTCCACATCGCGCTCAGCACCGTCAAGAGCCACGTCGCCAGCCTGATGGCCAAGATCGGTGCCAGGAACCGCGTCGAGATCGCGATCTGGGCCTACGAGACCAAGCGCGTCCGGAGTGGACTCCGGCGTCAGTAGCCGAAAGTACGACGAGCGGGTCGGACCATCGGCGGGGACGATCGCGGCCCTTGTGCCGATGAGTCGGCACCGCCCCAGGCACCACGATCTGACGCATGCCCTCCTCCACCAAGCAGGACAAGCTCATCCCGGCCGCGATCATCCTGTTCAGCGTCATCCCGGTGCTCGGTGGCGTCCTCCGGCTGACCGAGCTGGGCGGCGGCGCGGAGATCACACCGGACAACGCGCGTTTCTTCGCCTCACCCGTGCCCGTGGTGGTGCACGCCATCACCGTCAGCGTGTACTCAGTCCTCGGCGCCTTCCAGTTCGCTCCGGGCTTCCGCCGCCGCAGACCGGGGTGGCACCGGGCCGCAGGGAGACTTCTGGTCCTTTGTGGACTGGTAGGAGCGCTGTCGGGTCTGTGGATGACCGTCTTCTACCCCAAGCCCGACGACGTGGGCGCTCTGCTCACCGGCGTCCGGCTGGTGTTCGGCACGGCGTGGGTGGTGTTCATCGCCCTCGGCGTCGCCGCCATCCTCCGCCGAGACGTCACCCGGCACCGCGCCTGGATGATCCGCGGTTTCGCGGTAGGCCTCGGCGCCGCCACACAGGCGGTGGCGCTGTCCGCGTGGCTGGTGGCCGTCGGCACGCCCGACCGGCTCAGCAAGGCGTTGCTGATGCTCGCCGCCTGGCTGGTCAACGCCGCCGTGGCGGAGTGGATCATCCGCCGCCAGTGGCCGGCTCGCCCGATCCGCGCCGGAGTCGCGCCCGCGTTCGGGGGGACCCGATGAAGGCAGTGGTCCAGGCCCGGTACGGATCGCCGGACGTGCTGGAACTCCGCGACGTGGAACCGCCGGCGGCCTCCGGCGACGAGGTGCTGGTGCGGGTGCACGCGGCCTCGGTCAACGCGTACGACTGGCACGTCATGCGCGGAGACCCCTACCTGGCCCGGCTCACCGGAATCGGAGTCACCGCTCCGAGGAGGAAGATCCGCGGTCGCGACTTCGCGGGCACGGTGGAGGCGGTCGGCAGGGACGTGCGGCGTTTCCGGCCAGGTGACGAGGTGTACGGCGACGCCGGCGCCGCCGAGGGGGCGTTCGCCGAGTACGTGTGCGTGTCCGAAGACCTCGTCGAGACCAAACCCGCCAACCTGACCTTCGAACAGGCCGCGGCGGTACCGCTGGCCGGGCACACCGCGTTGAAGGGACTGCGAAACCTCCAGCCGGGACAACACGTCCTGGTCAACGGAGCGTCCGGAGGCGTGGGCACGTTCGCAGTGCAGATCGCGAAGTACTCGGGCGCCACCGTGACCGGCGTGTGCAGCACGAGGAACGTCGAACTGGTGGCGTCGCTCGGCGCGGACCACGTCATCGACTACACCGCGGACGACTTCACCACGAGCGGCACGCGCTACGACCTGGTCCTCGATCTGGTCGGCAACCACTCGCTGACCACGTTGCGCCGCGCGCTCACACCAGGCGGGACGATCGTGCTGTCCGGCGGCGGAGTGTTCAGCGGCGGCAGCCTCGCCGGGCCGATGCGGCTGATGATCAGGGCGAAGCTGCTGGCCCCGTTCGTCCGCGACCGGCTGCTGGTGCTCACCACGACGCCCGGCCGGGAGATCCTCACGGCGCTGCGGCACCTCGCCGAGTCGGGAGGCTTCACGCCGGTCATCGACCGCACCTACGCGCTGGACGAGGTGCCCGATGCCGTCCGCTACGTCGAGACCGAACACGCCCGCGCGAAGGTCGTCATCACCGTGTGATCGTCGCTATCCCGGTCGGCTGCGCGATCACCTTGACCAGCTGCACGGACGCCCCTGCGGAGCGCACCGCGCCGACTCGCAGCCCTACTTCACCTGGCACCGCGCCAACGTCTACCACGGAGCCCGGGTTACCGCAGCACGACAAAGCAAAAGAGGCCGTCTGTGCGACGACCTCTTTTGCGTGTGGTTAAAGCTGGTGTCCGAGGGGGGACTTGAACCCCCACGCCCTTTCGGGCACTAGCACCTCAAGCTAGCGCGTCTGCCATTCCGCCACCCAGACTGATGTGAACAGAATACAGGCCGTCCGGAGGCACCTGCACGCGGGGCTACGATCGGCCCGTGAAGGTGATCGTCGAGGCTGACGGCGGCTCGCGGGGCAACCCCGGTCCAGCCGGGTACGGCGCCGTCGTGCGCGACAAGCTCAGCGGCGAGACGCTGGCCGAGCGCAAGGGGTTCATCGGCGTCGCCACCAACAACGTGGCCGAGTACCAGGGGCTGATCGCGGGGCTCAGGGCGGCCAGGGAGCTGAACGCCGAGACCGTCGACGTGCGGATGGACTCCAAGCTCGTCGTCGAGCAGATGTCCGGGCGCTGGAAGATCAAGCACCCCTCGATGCAGCCCCTCGCGCGGGAGGCGCAGGAGGTCGCGCGCGACTTCCAGAAGGTCGTGTACGAGTGGATCCCGCGTGAGCGCAACCGGCAGGCGGACCGGCTCGCGAACGAGGCCATGGACGACGAGGCCAAGCCCCAGAAGCCCGAAGAGCCCCGAGAGGCCGAAGGGGCCAAGCAGCCGCACTGGAGTGGCGCGGCGGGGGAGCCCACGAGGTTGATCCTGCTGCGGCACGGGCAGACGAAGCTGTCGGTCGACCGGCGCTACTCGGGGCGGGGCGATCACCCGCTGACGGAGCTCGGGCTGGAGCAGGCGGAGAAGGCCGCGGCGCGGCTGTCCAAGGTGGACGGCATCGCGGGCATCATCTCGTCACCGCTGCAGCGGGCGCAGCAGACCGCGCAGAAGCTCGCGGACAAGATCGGGCTCGAGGTCGTCACCCACCAGGGGCTCATCGAGACCGACTTCGGTGCCTGGGAAGGGCTGACGTTCGCCGAGGCGAGCAAGCAGGACCCCGAGGTGCACCGCAGGTGGCTGGGCGACACGGCCGTGAAGCCTCCGAACGGCGAGAGCTTCGACGAGGTGCACGCGCGGGTTCGCAAGGCGCGCACGGACATCATCGCGCGGTACGGCGGTAAGACGTTGGTGCTGGTCAGCCATGTCACGCCGATCAAGACGCTGCTCCGGCAGGCGCTGGACGTCGGGCCGCAGTTCCTGTTCCGGATGCACCTCGACCTCACCGGGGTGTCGATCGCCGAGTTCTACCCGGACGGGCACGCGTCGGTGAAGCTCGTGAACGACACCTCGCACCTCGGCTGAGGTCAGCGCGAAGAGGAACGGCGGCGCGCCACCAGCAGGATCGTCAGTGTGGCCAGGGCGGCGCCGCCGGCCACCAGGGCCTCGGCGCTGGGGCCGGCCGTCATGTCCGGGCCGCGTGCGTTGCGCATCTCCTCCTCCGTCCAGCCCGCGCCGGGTGAGCCCGACGGCACCGTGGTCGAGGTCGTCTGGGCCGCGACCGTCTTCTCCGGGCCGCTGAACAGCAGGAACGCGCCTGCGGCCAGCGCTGCGGCTGCCACGGCCAAGGCGATGCGGAGCGGTTTCACCATCGGTCCTCCCCGGAGCAGTGTCCCAGGGAGGAGCAGGTGTCAGCTGACCTTGCGCAGCCGGGGCGTCAGCGCCGCGGTGAACCGGTCGGCCGCCGCTTCCAGGGCCGCCGCGGCGGCGGGCGTCCCGACGTTCTGGTCCAGCACGAACTCGCCGCGCACCACCTGGTCCGCGCCCTTGGCCGCGAGCAACGGGTGCAGCGCGTAGTCCATCGCCACCAGGAAACCCTGGCTGCCGCCCGTCGCCAGCGGCAGCACAGGCCGCCCGCGCAACGCCTTGCGCGGCAGCAGGTCGAGCAACGCCTTTACCAGCCCGCTGTACGCCGCGCGGTACACCGGCGAGGCGACCACGAGGCCGTCCGCTGCCAGGAGCCCGTTCACGGCCGCGGCGATCTCCGGGTCCCGCAGGTCCTCGGTGAGCAGCGACAACGTGGGCAGCGACCGCACGTCGAGCAGAGACACGCGGTGCCCGGCGGCTCGCAGTTGCTCCTCCACGAACGACACGACGACACCGGTCGGCGCGGAGTGGGACGGCGCACCGGAGATGATCAGCAGATCGGACATGACAAGGCACTCCCTGAGTTCGCGGCTACGGAGAACGCACTCAGAGGAGGCAACACAGGCTTGCTGCCACGCGGCCGTAGTCGACGTGGCGACGTCGTGTCATGGCTGAAGTCAACCAACGTCCGCACCGGTGGACAACCGGTTCCAGCCGCTGGGATATCCTCGGGAGGCGGATGAGTCGGCAGGGCGGCCGCGGCAGGTGACTGTCGAGGAAAGTCCGGACTCCACAGGGCAGGGTGGTTGTTAACGGCAACCAGGGGCGACCCTCGGGACAGTGCCACAGAGAACAGACCGCCTCGGTGAAAGCCGCGGTAAGGGTGAAACGGTGGTGTAAGAGACCACCAGCGCCCCAGGTGACTGGGGCGGCTAGGTAAACCCCACCCGGAGCAAGGCCAAGAGGGCACCGGATCGCAAGTGAAGGTGCTGCGCGAGCGTTCGAGGGCTGCCCGCCCGATGCTCGCGGGTAGGCCGCTAGAGCCTGTCGGCAACGGCAGGCCCAGATGGATGGCCGCCGACTGGGACCTCGGTCCCATGAACAGGATCCGGCTTACATGCCGGCTCATCCGCCTGTATGCATGAAGCCATGCTCTCGCATCTGGAATGCGCCCGTTGCGGCCGCGAACACGACGCCAACGCCGTCCAGAACCTCTGCCACGGGTGCGCCTCGCCGTTGCTGGCCCGCTACGACCTCACGCGCGTGGCCCGCCCGACGGCCGAGAACTCGCTGTGGCGCTACCGCGACGTCCTGCCGGTCCGCGACCCCGACCCTGCGTTCAGCCTCGGCGAGGGCATGACGCCGCTCGTGCCGTTGCCCGCGCTGAGCCGGGCGCTGGACGCGACCGTGCTCATGAAGGACGAGTCGCTCATCCCGACCGGTTCGTTCAAGGCCCGTGGCGCGGCCGTCGGCGTGGCGAGGGCCAAGGAGCTGGGCATCGAGGGCATCAAGATGCCGACCAACGGCAACGCGGGCGCGGCCTGGGCCCTGTACGCGGCCCGAGCCGGCATCCGCAGCGTCATCGCGATGCCCGAGGACGCCCCGCTGATCACCCGCGAGGAGGTCGAGGCGAGCGGCGCCGAACTGCGGATCGTGCCGGGCACCATCGCCGACGCGGGCAAGGCCATCGCGGACGTCGACCTCTTCGACGCGTCGACCCTGCGCGAGCCGTATCGCATCGAAGGTAAGAAGACGATGGGCTACGAGATCGTCGAGCAGCTCGGCTGGCGCGTCCCCGACGTGATCGTCTACCCGACCGGCGGCGGGGTCGGCCTGATCGGCATTCACAAGGCGCTGCTGGAGATGCGCGAGCTCGGCTGGATCTCCGGCGACCTGCCCCGGCTCGTCGCCGTCCAGTCGACCGGGTGCGCGCCGATCGTCCGGGCTTTCGAGGCGGGCGAAGCGGAATCGGCCTTCTGGCACGACGCGTACACCAGCGCGTTCGGCATCAACGTGCCGAAACCGTTGGGGGACTTCATCATCCTCCAGGCCATCAGGGAGACCGGTGGCACGGCGGTGGCGGTGAGCGACGAGCAGATCGCCGCCGACCGCGCCGAAACCGCCCGTCTCGAAGGCGTTTTCCTCTGCCCGGAAGGCGCCGCGTCGATCAGCGCCGTCCGCGCACTGCGCGAGGACGGCTGGCTCGGGGCGGACGACGAAGTGGTCGTGCTGAACACCGGCGCGGGCATCAAGTACCCAGCTGTCCGCCTCTAGATCCTCCGCTGCCCCAAGGGTGTTACAGAATTTCGGCCGTTCGAGTGGTGCGCCTGCCACAACTGGCCACTCTCGGTATCACCACGAACAAGTGCAGATCCTCCTGTCAGACGGCCGGCCCCTGCAGCCGGCCGTCCCCGAGGGAGGAAGACACATGCAACGCAAGCTGACGGTGGTACTGGCCCTGTCCAGTCTCGTCACCGCGGGAGCGGTCGGCGTCGCGACCGCGGACGCCACGGAGCTGCCCGTCTACGGGGTGAAGAGCTCCGGTCTCGACCAGGAGCAGGCGCAGAGGCTGCAACGCGCGTTCGGCCTCAAGGACGTCCAGAGGTCCGAGGCCGGCGCGGTGTCCTTCGCGGACGAGCAGCGCTACCAGTACCTGCCGACCGTCGACAAAGGACAGGGCAGGCCGGACGAGGACGGTAACGCCACCACGCAGACCGCGCTCGACACCGAGGCGATCAAGCGCATCAAGACCATCCCCGCCGACGAGGCCGCCAAGCGCGCGCAGGAAGCCTTGAGGGCAGCGGGTGTGCTGCCGGGCAACGCGACGCCCAGTGCGCAGCACACGACGTTCGAGCTCTCCGATGCCAACGGGCGCAACGCACTCACGGCGAACCTCGACACGAGCGTCTCGTACACGTTCCAGCTCGACGGCCTTCCGCTGGAGGGCGAGGGCGCGAACATCCGCGTCTCGTTCGACGCGCAGGGCGTGACGGCGGTCAGCCACGCGGCCCGCACCTACGACAAGGCGGGCACGGTCGAGGTGAACGACCTCGCGTACGGCGCCAAGCTGTGCCAGAAGTACCTGGGCGCCTCGGTCAAGCCCGAGGTGAGCTACGTCTACGTGGCCCCGCCGCTGGAGGACAAGGTCGACAAGATCGAGCCTTCGTTCCGCTGCGCCGGCCGCAACGACGACGGTGGCGCTCCGCAGGCCATCACCCTGCCCGCCGCGGTCGGCGCCGAGCTGCCGCAGCCGGGACCGGGCCAGGAGCCGCGGCCCGAGCAGCAGTTCAAGAGCCAGGGCGCCGGCACCCAGGTCGGCAGCGAGGGCACCGGCAACTGCTCCGGCCTGCCCAACACCGCCGCCAACATCGGCACGTTCAACACCGAGGCGAGCAACCACGGCATCACCCGCGACTTCAGCTGGCTCGACGGCAACGCGTGGGAGAGCGACTTCAAGGACCCGATGTTCGCCGGCGGGAACGACACCAACTGGGCCGACGACGTCGACCTCACCTACTGGCAGGGCCACGGCTCCGGCACCGGCTTCTACTTCACCGGTTGCTCCAACCACACCGACAACAAGCTCGCGAACACCGACGCGCGCTGGGGCCAGAACGACGTCGAGTGGATGAGCCTGTTCACCTGCCAGGTCCTCGAGGACAGCACCGGCGGCCAGACCTGGGCGCAGCGCTGGGGCCAGGCCTTCCGCGGCCTGCACCAGATCAACAGCTTCACGACCGTCAGCTACAACTCCGCCAACCACGGCGGCAAGTTCGGCCACTACATGTGGCGCTCGCCGTTCCTGTGGTGGAACAACCCGATGAAGGTCCGCGACGCGTGGGCGCAGGCCAGCATCGACACCCAGCCCGCGTCCGTCCGCTGGGCGACCATGGGGCCGGTCACCTCGACGGGTGCGCTCGGCAACTACAACGACTACTTCTGGGGCAAGGGCTCGGTGGGCCCTGACTACGCCTCGAGCGGCGTGTTCTGGCGGATCTCCGGCGCGTCCTAGCGACCGGCGTCCCTCGAAGAAGCCCGGCGGCCCTCGGTCGCCGGGCTTCACCTGTTGGCCGGCCGCCCCGACGGCATCCGCAGCACGGGCCGGAACGGCTCCCCGTTGTTGTAGAGGTCCTCCAACTCGGTCACGTAGGCGAGCACCGCGGGATTCACGATGTCGGCGAGCGACCGAACCCCGGCCTGGGGCTCGTACGAAGCGAGGTAGGTGGCTGCCGCACGAGCGCGCTCCAGCACGGACCTGTCGAAGTTGATCGTCCTTTGGACCCGGCGCCGGGATTGCGTGCTCTGCCCGGTAGGCTCGTCCACGCCTGGAGCACTAGGGGAGGCTGTGATTCCGTCCACACTTCCATCCGGCACGAGGTCAGGTTCGAGCATGGGCGAATCTCCTCGGAGTCGTCGCTCCGGAACGCGCCCGCGGTGCCGGCAGAGCCGATCAGAGGGGTCGCGAACCGGCCGTTCAGGGCATTCACACGAGTGTGCACATGCGCGTGTTTGAAGCGCACGCACTGTGGGTGACCAGGGCGTTCGCAGTCGGGTGAACCTTGGCGGCGACGGAGAGAATCTTGATCCTGGTGTTCCCCACTGACGGCTCCTCAGTGATGATGTGTCGGCCAGATTAGACGTAATTCCCCCCAGGCGGAACGGCCAGATGATCTACACCCCGCAGCAACAGCCCCACACGTCGTGACGAACTCGTGTTCTACTCGTAGCGCTAGCCCCCGCGCCCTCTGGAGTACCGAATGACCGCCATGGACCTGGTGACACTTGCTCAGCAGCAGCCGACGGTGCCGGGCACAAGCAATGTCCGTGACTGGATCCTGAACAACATCGTTCCCCTGCTGCTGCTGACGGTCGCGCTGCTCCTGCTCTGGCTGGGAGGTGGCAAGGGCGACAACGCGGGAGTCATGCGCCGTCTGGGCGGCGTGATCGTCGCGCTGGCCATCATCGGCCTCGCCGTCACCACAGACGCCGGCGCGAACATCGGCAAGTGGCTCGCCGGCTTGTTCGTCGGAGGCTGATCCGTGCGGGTCCGCACCGACGACGAGGTCTACCGGGTCGACGCCGTCTGGCTCGGTCCGCCCAAGGCGACGTTCCCCTGGCGCGCGCGATACGTCGCGTGGGGTGTCGGGATCGTCGTTTTCCTCGTCGTACTCACGATCGAACGGCAGATGGGCATCGGGTTCGGGTTCTTCTCGACCGCGTGGGCCCTCGTCGCGACGATCATCCTCACTCGTTTCATCACCCAGCGGATCAGCCATGAACGGCCCCTCACGGCCGTCATGTCGATGTGGGTCCGCGAGCTCACCGCACCTCGAGAGCGCACGGCCAGCACCGGCGGGGCGGCCAGCGCCGCCCGGATCCGGGTCAGTCCGCAGCGGCCTCGTCCCAAGTTGACCAAGAAACAACAACGACGGGCGAGACAGCAGGCCCAGCCCCGCCGGACGCCAGACAGCCGTAAGAAGGAGGTTCGCGGTGTTCGGACGCCGGCGAGACCGTGACCGTCGCTCCGCCCAGCACATCGCCCAGCACGCCGCCGCGGCCGACCCCCGCGACCGCGACCGGGCCGCCTATTCCAAGCGTGGCCGCCGCCTGCCCGGCGAGCAGGCCGTGCCGAGCTACACGCCGTCGATCTCCGCCAGGAGCATCGACGGTCACCTGCTGCGCACCGGCCAGGAGGTCTACGCCTGGTACCGGCTCGCGCCGCAGCGCTGGTCGTTCCGCAGCGACTCGCAGCGCCAGGACCTGATCGCCGCCATCGCCGGGCAGTACGCCGAGTTGCAGGGCCGCTGGATGCACCTGCGGGTGACCACGCGGCCGTACCCGATCCGCATGTGGGCCGAGGCGCACGTGCACAACGCCGTCAAGCGCCTGCCGGACACCCCCGGCACGCTGTCGTTCGACGACTACATGGTCGGCGAGCAGCAGCAGCTCATGGGCCGCTCGATGGCGGAGAAAGAGGTCTACCTGGGCGTTCAGGTGCAGACCCGCAACATGATGGACCGCGCCGTCGAACGCGCGGCCCCCGTGCTGCGCAAGGTCTTCCCGGACGCCGTGGACGCCGAACTGGTGGCGCTGGACTCCGAGGTCGAGCACCTCGACCAGGTCATCGGGTCCGCCGGTCTCGAAGGGCGTCCCGCGACGGCCGAGGAGATGTCCTGGCTGATGCACAGGTCGTGCTCGCTGGGCCTGCCCGCGCCGCGCAACCTGCCCGCCGTGCCCGGTGCCGCGTGGGAACCGGAGGACCTGGCGTCGTTCACCGACGCCGCGGACTTCCACCAGGAGCCCTACTCGCCGACGGTGACCGTGCGCGGCCGCACCGGCTCGAACGCGGGCATCAAGCGGCACGTCGCGGTCCTGACGGTCGGCCTCATGCACGGTCTGCAGATCCCCGAGGTCGACGACCCGTGGGTGCAGCGCGCGGACAGGTTGCCGGCTTCGGTCGAGTGGTCCGCCCGCATCTACGTGCGCAAGCCCGAAGAGGTCTCGGGCGAGCTGTCGCGGCAGATGAGCAAGGTCCGCTCACAGGTCCGCCACTACACCGACGAGCACGAGCTGGAACCGCCGCAGTCGCTGGCCCGCCAGGCCGGTCGCGTGCTGGAGATCGACGACGAGATGACGTCGGGCTTCACCGCGCTGGGCACCCGCGTGCGCTCGTGGTGGCGCCTCGCCGTCTCCGGCCCGACCGAGCGCGAGGCCCTGCGCCTGGCCCAGTCGCTGCTGGAGCTGTACAAGCCGAAGGTCGCGATCGAGCACCCCGAGGCCCAGTACGCGATCGCGCGCGAGTTCATCCCGGGCGAGCCGCTGTCCAGCGGCGCGTACCTGCGGCGCGGCAGCGTGCTGTGGGCCGCGTCCGCCGTTCCCACGGCCACGGCCGAGGTCGGTGACCGCCGCGGCATCCTGCTCGGCGAGACCGTCACGGCCACCCGCCGCCCGGTCGCGTGGGACCCCTGGATGGCGCAGGAGCTCCGCGACGCCTCCGGCTTGACGGCGATGGTCGCGGGCCTGGGTGCCGGTAAGTCGTTCCTCGGCGGCGGCATGGTCTACAAGACCCTGCGGGCCGGCGCGCACTGGACGCTGCTCGACCCGTCCGGCCCGCTGTCCGCGCTGTGCGAGCTGCCGGAACTGCGGCCGTACGCGCGTCCGATCAACCTGCTCAACGCCCAGCCCGGCATCCTCAACCCGTACCGGGTGGTCGCCGAGCCGCTGCTGGACCACTTCCTCGACGAGGACGACCCGGAACGGGCCTGGCGCCGGGAGAAGGCCCTCGCGGCCGCCACCCGCCGCCGCCTCGTGCTGGACGTGCTCACGGGCCTGCTGCCGTACGAGGTCGCGCGTCTGCCCCAGACGCGCATCGTGCTGCTGCGTGCCGTCCGCACGGTCGGTGGCCGCTTCGACGCGCACCCCGGTCTCGTCTTCGAGGCGCTGCGCAGGGACGCGTCCGAGCACCACGAGCACGCCGTCGTCGTCGCGGACTTCCTCGACGAGATGCGCGAGCGCATGTCGTTGCTGATCCCCGAGGAGAACCTCGACCCGTACAACGAGGTGCGCGACGACCGCCTCACCGTCCTCACCATGGCGGGCCTCAACCTGCCCAAGGACGGCGTCGGCCGCGAGCACTGGACGGACGCGGAGTCGCTCGGCGTCGAGATGCTGAACCTCGCCGCGTGGCTCACCCAGCGCTCGATCTACGAGAAGCCGAAGGACCAGCGCAAGGGCGTCTGGATCGACGAGGCGTTCTTCCTCTCCGAGGTCCCGACCGGCCGCGTGCTGATGAACCGCTTCGCGCGTGACTCGCGCAAGTGGAACGTCCGCGTGCTGCTGTCGTCGCAGATCCCCGCCGACTTCCTGAAGATCCAGGGCTTCGTGACGCTGCTCGACTCGGTCTTCGTCGGCCGGCTCGACGACGACTCGGCGCAGGCGGACGCGCTGCGGCTGCTCAAGGTGCCGATCGGCGCCGGGTACGAGCAGGTCATCGCCTCGCTCGGCCGCCGTCCCGGTGGCGAGCGCAACGCGACCGAACGCGACCGCGCGCCGCGGCAGTTCATCTTCGGTGACGGCGCCGGTGGCGTGGAGCGGATCCGCATCGACTTCAGCGGCCCGCACCTGGAGCACCTGCGCAACGCCCTCGACACGACCCCCGACGCCAAGCGCGACAACGGCAAGGGCGAACTCGTGCCGGCGGACGACCCCAACGCGGCCCCGATGCCGCCCGCCTACGTGCCCGACGAGATCGACGACGAACTGGCGGCGGACATGGAGCTAGGACTGACGGAGGAAGAGGCCCAACTCGTGGCCCACGGTGACGGCACCAACCGCCACCGGGACGGCGGCGCATGACGGCGCTGACGATCGTGCTCGCGATCGCCGCCTTGCTCTGGGCAAGGCGGCGGTTCGCGCTGCGCGCGTCAGCACGCACCAGGTCGGTCGGCCTCGTCGCGGCCATCCTGGCGTTGCAGGTGGTCATGGGTGCCCCGATGGCGCACGCCCAATCCTGTGGCGAGGCGCCGAACCCGGAACGGCCCGGCGCCGGCATGGTCGGCGCGCTCGACCCGCCCGTCGGCAACGGCCTGCCCGGCTCGCCGTACCTCGACTACGGCTACGCGGGCATGGTCTGGCACAACTACCAGGCCAAGTGCGGTGTCCTGCCGGACGCCAACGCCACGCTCGACACGTGGGCGGGCAACGAGCTCTTCAGCATCGGCAAGAACATCGTCGGTGCCACGAACGCGTTGCACTACACGGTGATGGGCCGCGGTCTGCTGGTCCCGCTGGACGACGCCGTGAAGAACGGCGTGCAGAAGGTCTACGACAATGTCTACCTGCGCTGGTTCGGCCTGGTGGCGTTGCTCCTCGCGATCCTGATGTTCCGGCAGATCTGGACCGGCGACTTCGCCGCGATCTCCAAACGCGGGCTCTGGGCGCTCGCGGCCATGTGGCTGGCGACGTCCACGTTGGCCTTGCCGCAGTTCTACAACCTCCTCGACAACACGCTGGTCTCCAAGACCTCGGAGATCCAAGCAGGGTTCATCGAGGCGCCTGAAGAACAAGGCACGCTCCACGTACTACCGACGAAACTGCACGACGCCGTCGTCTACCAGAGCTGGCTGCGCGGTGCGTTCGGCACGCCGGACGCACCGCAGGCCGCCGAGTACGGGCCGCGCATCCTCAAGGCGCAGGCGTGGACCACGGCCGAGATCGCCGAGGGCAAGGACGCCGACCAGGCAGCTTTGGACGCCAAGAAGGCCGAGTGGAAGGCACTCGAGGCCCAGCTCGGCACCGCCAAGGGCTACTTCGACGGCGCCGACGGCAGCCGCACCGGTGCCGGTTTCCTGGCGCTGCTGCAGTCCATCGCGTTCTCGCTGTTCCAGCTGTTCGCGAAGGCCGCGGTGCTGCTGGCCCAGCTGCTGCTGCGCATCCTGACGCTCGCCGGGCCGCTCATCGGCCTGGTCGCGCTGCTGCACCACGACCTGCTGCGCAAGGTCGCCCGCGCGGCCGCCGTGACGATCTTCAACGTGCTGGTCCTCGCGGTCCTCGCGGGTGTGCACGCGTTGCTGCTGCAGGCGATCTTCAACGCGACCGGGCTCTCGTTGCTGACGCGGACGTTGCTCGGCCTGATGCTGACACTCGTGTGCTTCGTGATCGGCAAACCGCTGCGCCGCATGTGGCAGATGGTCGAGATGTCCGTCGGCTCGGCGAGCAACGTCCTGCCGATGAGCGGTGGTGTCTGGTCGAAGCTCGCGGGCCGCAGGAAGCAGGCGGGCCCGACGCCGCAGGACGAGTTCTGGGACTCCGTGCGGGAGAACGAGGCCGAGGGCGACGCGGTGCCGCAGCGCGGTCGCGGCCGGGTGCGCCCGGAGGCGTCCAACCCGGTCATGGCGACGGCGCAGCGGCTCGACCGGGACTCCGCGCCCGGCCAGATCGTCAACGGTGGCGACTCCTCGTCGGTGCGGGCGGGCGCGCTGCCCGCGGGATCCGGTCCGGCGGCACTGCCGGCCGCCCGGTCGCGCGTGGTGGACAGCCCGACGGTCACCGACCGCCAGTGGGACAGGGTCGACGACGCGGTGCTCGTGCCGTCGCGGTCGGGCGCCTACTCCGCGCCGGTGCAGGAACCGCGCAGGGCGGAGACGGAAGTGGTGGCGGGGCGTCCGGTGCACGTGATCTACCGGCCGTCGCGCGGGTTCGAAGTCAGGGACAACTGAAGGGAGGCGTAGGTGCCGATCCGTACCAACCGCGGCCGCGCCGCGGTCTACCGCAGGCTGTGGGGCTGGCCGCTGCGTTCCCCGCGTCACCTGGCCGCTTCGATCATCATCTTCGTGGTGCTCGTCGTCTCCCTCGGCGTGATCATCCCGAAGGTGCTCGACCGCAAGCCCACCGATCCGTCCGCCGCCGGGCAGACCTCGACGTCGTCGCAGGGCACCCAGGTCGGTCAGCTGCCGTCCAGCGGCACCTCGCTGCCGACCAAGCTGCCGGTGCCGTCCAACTCCGCGAAGGCGGCGCCCCCCGCCGCCGACGCGCAGCTGATCGCGGAGCTGTGGGCGGAGACCTGGGTCAAGCCGCCGCCGAACAACGACGTCGCCAAGTGGCTCAAGCAGCTCGAGGAGTACACGACCCCCGAGTTCCTCGCGCAGATGGCCACGATCGACCCGCGGAACGTGCCGGACAAGCTCACCGACAAGGTCAAGGCGGTGAAGTCGACGACGTCGTCGATCGACTTCGAGGTCCCCACGGACCTGGGCAAGGTGCGGATCACGCTGGTCAAGGCACCGGACGGCAAGTGGCGAGTGAACAGCTACACGAAGGTGGACTGAGCCATGCGCGTGATGTTGCTGATCGGGGCGCTGGCGATGATCGTAGTGATCGCGGTCACGACGTCGGGCGTGTCGCAGGTCGTCAGCAATTCCACGAACCCCGCCGCCGGCGCGAACCTGATGCGGATGAGCTGCAACGCGGCGATCGGCCCGTGGGATTCGGGCAACGGTGACAAGGGCCGTCACGACGCGTCGCGCCTCAACGAGGAGCAGCGCAACATCGTCGCGCGCATCATCTCCATCGGCCAGGAGCGCAAGCTGCCCCCGCTCGCGTGGCAGATCGCGATCCAAGCCGGCATGACCGAGTCGGGTCTGCGTCCGTTGAACTACGGCGACCGCGACTCGCTGGGCATCTTCCAGATGCGCCCGTCGATGGGCTGGGGCACGCCGGCCGAGGTGACCGACCCGACGTACGCGATCAACAAGTTCTACGACGTGCTGCTCAAGGTGCCGGACTGGGAGAACAGGCGCCCCGGTGACTCGGCGCAGGCGGTGGAGCGGTCGGCGTACCCCGACCGGTACCACAACTGGGAGTCCATGGCGGCGTTCCTGCTCGGTGAGCTGGGCGCGATCACCGACCCGGCGGGCTGCGGCTCGGGCGCGGGGGAGTTCCTGCTGGCGTCCAACGCGGCGGGCATCGCGATCGGGTTCACCAAGGAACAGCTGGGCGAGCCGTACCTGTGGGGCGGCAACGGCCCGGACGCGTGGGACTGCTCCGGCATCCTGGTGAAGGCCTTCGGCGCGGCCGGTGTGAGCATCCCGCGCGTCGCGAACGACCAGTACGAGAAGGGCGGCGCCCACCTCCCGGTGCGCGACGCCCAGGCAGGCGACCTGATCTTCTGGGCGACCGACACGTCGAACCCCAGGACGGTGCACCACGTGGCCATGTACCTCGGTGGCGACGAGTACATCCACGCTCCCCAGACGGGTGATGTCGTGAAGATCAGCAAGGTCAACTGGGACTATTACGAGTTGATGCCGCTGGCCGTCCGGCCGGGCGTGTAGATCGCGGGGAGGCGCTCCATGTTCAACCACGACCCCATCCCGAGGCCTTCCGGACCGCCCGCGTCGAGCACACCAGTGCGTGACTACGTGGCGGCCGGTGCACCGGGAGTCTCTGCCGACTACGTGGTGATCCCACGTGCTCTGGCCGAGGCCATGCCGTTGCCGTTCCAGCAGCACCTCGTGCACCTGCTGGCGGACTTCCACCGCACCTACGCCCACCTGAAGTGGCCGGTGTACCGGGTGGTGCCGTCGCGCTACGAGAAGCTGGCCGACCTCGACGAGGAACAGCTGGCCGAGGTCGGCGCGATCATGGAGATCGACTCCGACGGTTCTCTCGTCTACCGCGACCGCTCCGGGCGCAAGATCGAGAACGCCGAGGACCGCACGGTGCTGGTCTCGTGTTTGGATCCGATCCCGGCGGAGTACGCCAACGCCAACCAGTCCACGCCGCCGCGGGGGTTCCCCGCGCCTTTGGGAGGCGAACGCGTATGAGCGACAGCAACGGTTGGTACTACTGCCTGACCCACCAGACGGTGGAGCAGGGCAAGGGCTGCAAGGGCCCGGACCGGATGGGCCCGTACCAGGACGAGGCCACCGCGGCCCGCGCCCTGGAGATCGCCCGCGAACGGACCAAGGCCGCGGACGAGTCCGACAAGAAGTGGCGCGGCGACGACGAGGACTGAGTTTCGGGTCCTTAGTCTGTGCGGGTGGCTTCCCTGGTGATCCGCACGGGCCGTGCGGACGTGTCCTTCGACGGCATCCGCACCGAGTTCGGTCTGCCGTCCTCCTTCGACGCGGCCGTGCTCGCCGAGGCTGAGGCGGCGGTCTCCCGTTCCCCGGGAGACCGCCCCGACCTCACCTCGCTGCCCCTGGTGACGATCGACCCGCCCGGCGCCAAGGACCTGGACCAGGCGCTGTGCGTCCTGAAGTCCGGCGACGGCTTCGTCGTGCACTACGCGATCGCCGACCTGGGCCTGTTCGTGACGCCCGGCGGTCCGCTGGACCTGGAGGTCCGGCGGCGCGGGCAAACCCTCTACCTGCCCGACGGCAACGTCCCGCTGCACCCCACCGTGCTCTCCGAGGGCGCGGCGTCGCTGCTGCCCGGAGTCGTGCGCCCCGCGGTGCTGTGGACGTTCACGTGCGGGGCCGATGGCGTTCCCACGGCTGTCGAGGTGCGCCGGGCGATGGTGCGCTCGACGGCCCAGTTCGACTACGAGTCGGTGCAGAAGTCGTTCGACGCGGGCGATCCGCACCCGTCCGTGGCGGCGCTGGCCGAGTTCGGGCCGTTGCGCCGTGCACTGGCCCGGCAGCGCGGCGCGATCGAGCTGCAGCTGCCCGAGCAGGAGATCGAGTCCGAGGGGGACGGCTGGCAGCTGGTCACCAGGCCCCGTGCCGAGGTGGACTCGTGGAACGCGGAGATCTCGCTGATGACCGGCATGGCGGCCGCGTCGATCATGCTGGAGGCCCGCGTGGGCGTCCTGCGCACGCTGCCCGAGCCGGACGACTCCGCCGTGGCCTCGCTGCGGAAGTCCGCGGCGGCGCTGAAGGTGAAGTGGCCCGCGGACCTGTCGCCGGGCGCGTTCCTGGCTGGCCTGGACGCCTCGACACCAGAAGCGTTGGCACTGTTCACGGACGCCACGCGGCTGCTGCGCGGTGCGGGCTACTCGGCGTTCAACGGGTCCGTCCCCGAGCTCGTGGCGCACGCGGGTGTCGCGGCCCCGTACACGCACGTCACCGCACCTCTGCGCCGCCTGGTCGACCGCTTCGCCACCGAGGTGTGCCTGGCGGTCACGGCCGGGCAGGAGCTGCCGGCCTGGCTGGCCGAGGCCCTGCCGCAGCTGCCGTCGCTGATGGGGTCGTCCGACTCCCTCGCCTCGAAGGTGGAGCGGGCGTCGCTGGACCAGGTCGAGGCGTGGGTGCTGGCCGGACGCGTCGGGCAGGAGTTCGACGCCGTGGTGCTGCGGTCCGGCGACAACGACGCCGAGGTGTTCGTGTCCGCGCCGCCGATCCTCGCCAAGTGCTCCGGGAAGCGGCTGCCGGAAGGTGAATCGATTCGCGTGCGCCTGGCCGAGGCCGACCCGGCCGAACGGCGCGTGCGCTTCGAGGCCGTGCGCTGAGAGCCCAAGGTCACGTTGGGCAGCCCGCTCCCGGCGGGGCGTGTGAAGATGCAGGGGTGACAGACATTCGTGACCTCACCGTCGGCGTCCTGGGCGGCACCGGAGCCCAGGGCAAGGGCCTCGCCATCCGCTGGGCCAAGTCGGGCCTCAAGGTGATCATCGGCTCCCGCAGCGCGGACCGGGCGGAGCTGGCGGCCAAGGAGATCGTCGAGATCGCGGGCGGCGACGTCCGGGGCGCGGACAACGCCGACTGCGCCGCCGACTCCGACGTCGTGCTGGTCGCGGTGCCGTGGGACGGGCACGGAGACCTGCTCGCCAGCCTGCGCGACCAGCTGGCCGGGAAGATCGTCATCGACTGCGTGAACCCCCTCGGCTTCGACAAGCAGGGGCCGTTCGCACTGCCGGTCACCGAGGGCAGCGCGGCGCAGCAGGCCGAGCTCCTCCTGCCGGAGTCGAGGGTCACCGCCGCGTTCCACCACGTGTCCGCCGTGCTGCTGGCCGACCTCAGCGTGTCCGAAGTGGACATGGACGTCCTGGTGCTGGGCGACGACCGCGAGGCCACCGACACCGTCCGGGAACTGGCCGAGCTCGTGCCCGGCTTCCGCGGCGTCTACGGCGGCCGGCTGCGCAACGCCCACCAGGTCGAGGCGTTCACCGCGAACCTCATCGCGGTCAACCGCCGCTACAAGACCCACGCCGGCCTGAAGATCACGGGAGTCTGATGCTCCCCGTCGACGACCTCGGTGAGCCGGTCGCGCTGGACCAGCCGCGCAGGGTGGTCAGCCTGGTGCCGTCGATCACCGAGGCCGTCGCGGTGAGCGTGCCCGGATCCCTGGCCGGGGCAACGGACTACTGCACGCACCCGGCCGATCTCGACGTTGCGCGCGTCGGCGGGTCCAAGTACCCGGACGTCGAGAAGGTCCTGGCGCTGCGGCCCGACCTCGTGATCGCGAACTCCGAGGAGAACCGCGCCGAGGACGTGGACCGGTTGCGCGCCAACGGCGTCAACGTCTGGGTGACCGAGGCGCCGAAGACGGTGCCGATGGCGCTGGAGTCGCTCAGGCGGCTCTTCGCGCTCGGCTGGGACCTCGTGCCCGAGTGGCTGACCGAGGCCGAAGAGCTGTGGCGCGACGCGAAACCGGCGAAGCTCACCGCGTTGATCCCGGTCTGGCGCCGCCCGTGGGTCGTCGTCGGCCGCGATACCTTCGCCACCGATGTGTTGCGGCGCCTGGGAATCGAGAACGTCTACGCGACGCACGACGAGCGCTACCCGCGTCCGGGCCTCGACGAGCTCAACGACAAGCGCCCCGACCTGGTGATCCTGCCCGACGAGCCGTACGTGTTCACCCACGAGGACGGCCCGGAGAGCTTCCCGGGCCTGCCCTACGCGCTCGTCAACGGCCGGCACCTCACCTGGTACGGGCCTTCGCTCGTGGAAGCAAAGCCTGCCCTCCAGAGGGCACTGGACTACGGCCAGGGTTGACAACCTCGGGTGGATTCGCGGAACCCCGTGCGCTGCCAGGATTCTCGCCCATGGGGAAACTAGCCGCGATCATCGCGACAGCCGCCGCCACCGTCACGCTCACCGCCGTCCCGGCCAGCGCCGAACCCGTCGTCGTCTACCAGCTCGCCGGCAGCACCCGCTGCCTCGCCGACGTGGGCACGGACGTCGTTCTGAAGCAGTGCAACGAACTCGCCGACGAGCAGCGTTGGATCGTCCCGATCAGCGGTGGCGTCGACTGGCCGCACAACATGCTCACCGACAGGTGCCTCGGCGCGACCGCCGCCGGTGACGTGCTCGGCCAGGCCTGCACGACGAGCGCCAACCAGCGCTGGCGTCGCGAAGTGTCCGGAACCTCCTTCCGGTTCCGCAACGTCGGCACCAACAAGTGCCTCACGGCTCAGGTGACGGTCGGGACCTGCGCGACGTCCAGCTCCAGGTGGATCGGCCTCCGCTAGTCCCGGAACCGATCCGTCGCCGCCAGCAGGGCAGCGAGGATGCCGGGCTCGTCGTAGGCGTGCCCGGCGTCCGGCACCAGCACCAGTTCCGACTCGGGCCAGGCCTTGTGCAGGTCCCAGGCCGACACGGCCGGGGTCGCGATGTCGTACCGCCCCTGCACGATCACGCCGGGAATGTCCTCGAGCCGCGCGGCGTCCCGGATGAGCTGCCCCTCCTCGAACCACCCGCGGTGCACGAAGTAGTGGTTCTCGATCCGCGCGAACGCCAGCGCGTACTCCGGCACGGCGAACTCCGCCACCAGTTCTGGCCGGGGCAGCAGTGTCACCGTCGCGCCCTCCCACGTGCTCCACGCGACGGCGGCGGGCCCGTGCACCTCGGGGTCCTCGGAGGCCAGCAGCTTCGCGTACAGCTCGACGGGATCACCGGACAGACCGGCCAGCGGCGCCGTGAACTTCTCCCACAGGTCGGGGAAGAGGTTCGCCGCCCCGCCGCGGTAGTACCAGTCCACTTCGGACGAGCGCAGCGTGAAGATGCCGCGCAGCACCAGCTCCGACACGCGCGAGGGATGCGTCTCGGCGTACGCCAGCGCCAGCGTCGAACCCCAGGAGCCGCCGAAGACCTGCCAGCGGTCGATTCCCAGCGACGTGCGCAGCTTCTCCATGTCGTCCACGAGGTGCCAGGTCGTGTTCAGCGACAGATCGCCGGACACGGAGGCGTGCGGCACCGAACGCCCGCAACCGCGCTGGTCGAACAGGACGATCCGGTAGGCGGACGGGTCGAAGAGGCGCCGGTGCGACGGCGAGCAGCCGCCGCCGGGACCGCCGTGCAGGAAGACCACGGGCTTGCCGGACGGGTTGCCGCACTCCTCCCAGTACACGAGGTTGCCGTCACCGGTCTCCAGGTGGCCCGACGCGTGGGGCTCGATCTCCGGGTACATGCGCCTATCGTCGGACACATGGCGCAGTTCTCGCAGGAGACCTCCACCACGGGGGCGTTCGTCAGGCAGCCGAACCGCTTCACCGCACGGCCGGAGCCCGAGCCGGGCCGCTACCGGCTCGTCGTGAGCCTCGCCTGCCCGTGGGCGCACCGTGCGGTCATCGTCCGCAAGCTCCTCGGCCTCGAGGACGCCATCTCACTGGCGGTCGTCGACCCGATCCGCGACGAGAAGGGCTGGCGTTTCGCCGGCACGGACCCGGTCCTGGGCATCGACTACCTCAAGCAGGCCTACGACAAGGCCGATGGGAGCTACGAGGGGAGAGTCACCGTCCCGGCCCTGGTCGACACCACGACCGGTGAGGTCGTCACCAACGACTACCCGCAGATCACCCTGGACTTCAGCCTCCGGTGGCGCCCGGAGAGCACGCTCTACCCGGAGCACCTGCGGGAGGAGATCGACGCCTGGATCGAGCCGATCTTCCACAACGTCAACAACGGCGTGTACAAGGCCGGTTTCGCCTCGTCGCAGGAGGCCTACGAGCAGGCGTACACGAACCTGTTCGCCGAACTGGACCGCATCGAGGCCCACCTCGAAGACCACACGTACCTGGTCGGCGAGCAGCTCACCGAGGCCGACATCCGGCTCTGGACCACGCTGGTCAGGTTCGACGCGGTCTACCACGGCCACTTCAAGTGCAACCGCACCAAGCTCACCGAGATGCCGAACCTGTGGGCGTACGCGAAACGCCTCTACGCCCAGTTCGGGGACACCGTGAACTGGGACCACATCAAGCGCCACTACTACGTGACGCACCACGACATCAATCCGAGCGGGATCGTGCCGGCGGGCCCAGACCCGGAGGTCTGGACCCGCTGAAAGCGCAGATCAGTGGAAGGTGTGCTCGGGTCCGGGGAACTGCTGTCCGCGCACCTCGTTGGCGAACTCCGCGGCGGCGCCCAGCATGATGTCGCCGATGTTCGCGTAGCGCTTGACGAACCGGGGTGCCTTGCCGCGGTTCAGGCCCATCATGTCCTGCCACACCAGCACCTGGGCGTCGGTGTCCGGACCGGCACCGATGCCCACGGTCGGGATGACGAGGTCGTGCGTGATCTGCTTCGCGACCTCGGCGGTCACCATCTCCAGCACGACCGCGAACGCGCCCGCCTCCTGCACGGCCAGCGCGTCCTGGACCACGACGTCGTGGTTGTCGTGGCGGCCCTGCACGCGGTAACCGCCCAGCTGGTGCTCGGACTGCGGGGTGAAGCCGATGTGCGCCATGACCGGGATGCCCGCGGCCGTGATCGCGCGGATGTGTGGTGCGAAGTAGGCGCCGCCCTCCAGCTTGACCGCGTGCGCCTGGCCTTCCTTCATGAACCGGACCGCCGTCGCCACGGCCTGTTCGACCGACACCTGGTAGGAGCCGAACGGCAGGTCGGCGACCACGAGAGAGCGCTTGACCGAACGCGTCACCGCGCGCACGAGCGGTACGAGCTCGTCCACGGTGACCGGCAGCGAGGTGTCGTTGCCGTAGACGGTGTTCGAGGCCGAGTCACCGACCAGCAGGACGGGGATGCCGGCCTCGTCGAAGATCGAGGCGGTGAAGGTGTCGTACGAGGTGAGCATGGGCCACGGCTCGCCGCGTTCCTTCATCTCACGCAGGTGGTGAACGCGAACCCGCTTGGCCGGGGGCTTCTGGCCCGCTCCGGAGCCGTAGGGCGCGGAAACTTCGGCAGTGGTCATCGTCGACCGTTCCTTTCCTCGAGGCCCACGTGTGTGGGTCCCCGGGCGCTTCGTGCACGGTTGCCGAACACCAGAGTGGCACCGCCGGCGAGAAACGGAACGCAGATGCGGTTACCGTCACACGCCTGGCCCCTCGAATCACTCGTCGGGCACGCCCTTGAGCGATTCACGAACCGCCATGACCACGGCGTCCGGCCGGTCCATCTGAATCATGTGCCTGCTTCCGGGCACCGGCACGTTGCGTCCCCACGGCACGAGAGCGGCCAACGACCGGTGCTCCGGCCACACCTTTCGCCCGGCCGTGAGCACCAACCAGGGCACACGCGGCAACGGCCGGCGCTTCCGCAGCCGTTCGAGCGTCGCCACCTGGCCGGGGTACGACGCGAGCTCCCACAGCACCGCCCGCCCGACGCCGGGGCGCCGGTAGACGAGTTCGACCAGGTCAGAAGGCGCCGGATCGGTCACGCCGAGCGTCGAGACCGCGGTCAGCAGGTTGCGGAACGAGTGCCCGTACCGCTGGGTGATCCGGGCGCCGAGCCAGCGGCTGCCGATGGCCCGCACGCCCTGGGCGGCCACCGCCGACAGGTCGAACGGGGCTCCCGAGCCCGGCGTCTCGGCGTCCGGGTCCAGCAGGACCAGGCCGCTGACCCGGTGCGGCCGCAACCGTGCGTAGGCCTCGACGTGCATCGACGCCATCGAGTGCCCGACCAGGACGGCCCGCGGCACCCCGCGCAGCACCGCGTCCAGCACCGCCACCTCCCGTGCCAGCGACGGCCCGCGCCGGGCGGGGCCGCTCAACCCCAGCCCCGGCCTGTCGAACACGACCACCCTGGCGTGGGGTGCCAGCAGCCGCACGGTCCGGTCCCAGTCGAACCACGCCCCGCCCAGTCCTGAGCTGAGCACCACGACGGGTCCCTCGACACGCCCGGAGGCGGCGACATGCACCCTTCCGGCGGAAGACGGGATCATGACGGTCATCGGCTGACCTCGGGAGTGGTAGTGGCACCGGCGTGGAAGTGGAAGACCGCGGGCGCGATCGCGACGATCGTGCAGCTGGCCGGGGTGTTGTCGCTGCTCAGGGTGATTCTGCCGGAGGACGGCTGGTTCACCGACCTCGCCGACGGCATCGGGTACCTCTTCGGTCTGCCGATCGACGGCAACCTGTTCATCGCCATGGTGTTCTTCGTGCTCGGGGCCGCCCTGCGCAGGCACAAGCGAGCGGCGCTGTGGACGCTGCTGCTGTTCCAGGTCATCGGACTCGTGCTGGTCGGCTCCATCATGGTCATCCTGGCCCTGGCGCCTGAAGAAGTCCTGGATCCGGGCGAAGAACCGCACTGGGTGTTCCTCGGCGTCGGCGCCACGACCTCGCTGCTGTTCGTGGCACTGCTGTTCGTGGTGCGCGAGGCGTTCCCCGCCCGGCTGGCCCGCGGCGCGTGGCGGCGGGCGCTCGCGTCGTTCGTGCTGGGCATGATCGGGCTGGTCGTCATCGGCTGGGGCCTCGCCGAGATCTTCCCCGGCAGGCTGGTCGCGCAGACCGACAAGATCGTGTGGGCGGCCAACCAGGCGACGGGCGAGGTGGTCCGGCTCGGCCGGCTCGACATCCCCGAGGGCCCGCAGTGGCTGAGCGTGGTGCTGGGCCTGTTCGGCGTGCTGGTCGCGATCCGGGCGATGTACCTGTTCTTCCGCGGTGTCCGCAGCCAGAGCATGATCACCGGCGACCAGGAGCTCGACGTGCGCCGGCTGCTCGCGGCCGACGGCGAGCCCGACTCGCTGGGGTACTTCGCGACCAGGCGCGACAAGAGCGTCGTGTTCGCGGTGTCCGGCCGGGCCGCGCTGACCTACCGGGTGATCGGCGGCGTGACGCTGGCCTCCGCCGACCCGATCGGCGACGAGGAGCACTGGCCCGAGGCCGTGCGGGCGTGGCTGTCCGAGGCGCGCACGTACGGATGGACTCCGGGCGTGCTCGGCGCGTCCGAACGAGGTGCGCAGGTCTACTCCGACGCCGGGCTCAAGGCGCTGGAGATCGGCGACGAGGCGATCCTGGACGTCCGCCGGTTCGTGCTCGCCGGTCCGGAACGGCGAGGGCTGCGCCAGGCGGTGTCCCGTGTCGAACGCGCCGGGTACACCACCCGCGTCCGCCGGCACAGCGAGATCGCGCCGGACGAGATGGCGTCCATCCTGGACCTCGCGGAAGCCTGGCGCGGCGCCGAGACCGAACGCGGCTTCTCGATGGCGCTGGGGCGCCTGGGAGATCCGAGCGACGGCCGGTGCGTGATGGTGGAGGCCTACGACGCGTCCGGTGCGTTGCGCGGCCTGCTGTCGTTCGTGCCGTGGGGCCGCCGGGGCGTGTCGCTCGACCTGATGCGCCGCGACCGCGCGGCGGAGAACGGCCTCAACGAGTACATGGTCGCCCAGCTCGCGGCCGCCGCCGGACACCTGGGCGTGCAACGGATCTCGCTGAACTTCGCGATGTTCCGCGCGGTGTTCGAGGAGGGCGAGAAGATCGGCGCCGGCCCCGTCCTGCGGGCGTGGCGGCGGGTGCTGTCGCTCGCGTCGCGGTTCTTCCAGCTGGAGTCGCTGTACCGGTCGAACGCCAAGTACCTGCCGGAGTGGGAGCCGAGGTTCCTCTGCTACCAGCGCTCCCGGTCGTTGCCGCGGGTCAGCATCGCCGCCGGCGTCGCCGAGGGTTTCGTGCCGTCGCTGCGCTCGTTGCGCAAGCGGGCGTTGCAGAAGACGGATGTCAGCGACGAGTTCGCTTCGAAGGTCGCCGAGATCGACGCGATCCGGGTCGAACCGAAGTCCGTGCGCAGGCCGGAGCAGGTCCGGGTGCGGATCGCGAAGGTCGAACGGCTGGTCGCGGAGGGCGTCGACCCGTACCCCGTGGGGTTCGCGCGCACCGATCTCCTGGCCGGGGCCCGCGAACGCTTCGGCGAGGATGTCTCGGTCACCGGACGCGTGGTGGCGTTGCGGGAAATGGGCAGGCTCTGCTTCGCGCGGGTGCGGGACTTCAGCGGCGAGATCCAGCTGATGCTGGCAGTCGACTCGCTGGGCGAGGCCCTGGCGTCGTGGAAGTCGGACGTCGACCTCGGCGACCACGTCGGCGTCACGGGCAAGGTGGTCAAGTCCGACCACGGCGAGATCTCGGTGCTCGCGTCGTCGTGGACGATGACCGCGAAGTGCCTGCACCCGTTGCCGGACAAGCGGAAGGGCTTCACCGACCCGGAGGCCCGCGTCCGCCAGCGCTACCTGGACCTGGTCGTGAACCAGGACTCGGCGCACCTGCTGAAGCTGCGCAGCGACGTCATCCGCAGCGTGCGCGAGTTCCTGCACGCGCAGGAGTACCTCGAAGTCGAGACGCCGATGCTGCAGGCGGTGCACGGCGGCGCGAACGCCCGCCCGTTCGTCACCCACATCAACGCCTACGACATGCGGATGTACCTGCGGATCGCGCCGGAGCTGTACCTGAAACGGCTCTGCGTCGCGGGCGTGGACCGGGTGTTCGAGCTGAACCGCAACTTCCGCAACGAGGGCGCGGACGCGACCCACAACCCCGAGTTCACGATGCTGGAGGCCTACCAGTCCTATGCGGACTACCGGGTCATGCTCGACCTGGTGCGCACGCTCATCCAGCACGCGGCCCGCACGGCGTTCGGCTCGGAGATCGCCGTGCGGCCCGAGGGCTCGTTCGACATCTCGGGGGAGTGGCCGGTGATTCCGGTCTACACGGCGGTTTCCGAGGCCCTGAACGCGTCGATCACCCCGGACACGTCCGTTGCGGAACTGAGGGCGCAGTTGGGCGCACGGGGTGTGGAGATCAACGAGGACTGGGACCACGGCCAGCTCGTGCAGGAGGCCTACGACTCCTTTGTGGAGGCCTCGACCGTCGGCCCGACGTTCTACATCGACTTCCCGACGTCGGTGTCACCGCTGACCCGCCAGCACCGCGTCGACCCGCGCCTGGCCGAGCGGTGGGACCTGGTGGCGTTCGGCGCGGAGATCGGCACGGCCTACTCGGAGCTGACCGACCCGCTGGAGCAGCGGCGGCGGCTGGAGGCGCAGTCGCTGAAGGCCGCGTCCGGTGACGTCGAGGCGATGGAACTGGACGAGGACTTCCTGCGGGCGCTGGAGCACGGCATGCCGCCGACCGGCGGGCTCGGCATGGGCGTCGACCGGTTGCTGATGATGCTGACCGGTACGTCGATCCGGCAGACCGTGCTCTTCCCGTTCGTCCGTCCTCAGTGAACCGGCTCAGTGATCGAGGTACGCGAGCACAGCCTGGACGCGCCGGTCTCCTGAGCCGTCCTCGCTGTTGAGGCCGAGCTTCAGGAAGACGTTGCCGATGTGCTTGTGCACGGCTCCCGCGCTGATGACGAGCTTCTCGCCGATGGCGGCGTTCGACAGACCCTCCGCCATCAGTCCGAGGACCTCGCGCTCACGCGGTGACAGCACACCGAGCGCGTCGTCCGCCTTGCGCCGCACGAGCAGCTGCGACACCACCTCGGGGTCGAGCGCCGTGCCGCCGTTCGCGACGCGGTGCAGCGAGTCGAGGAAGTCCGCGACCTTGCCGACGCGTTCCTTGAGCAGGTAGCCGACACCGCCGCCGCCGGAGCCGGCCAGCAGTTCGTGCGCGTAGCTCTGCTCGACCCACGCGGACAGGACCAGCACGGCCAGCTTCGGGTGCCGCCGGCGTGCCTCCACCGCGGCCCGCAGGCCCTCGTCGGTGAACGTCGGCGGCATCCGCACGTCGACCACGGCGATGTCCGGCTCGTGCTCGGCGACGGCCAGCAGGAAGTCGGCCGGGTTGTCCGCGGCCGCCGCCACGTCCAGACCTTCGTTGCGCAGCAACAACGTCAGCCCCTCGCGGAGCAGCGCGTCGTCTTCGGCGATCACGATGCGCATCGGGTCACCTCCCCGTCGGCAGCACGACGGTGAGCACGGTGGGCCCGCCCTCGGGACTGCTCAGTTCCGCGTTGCCGTCCAACGCCGCCACCCTGCCGCGAATGCCTTCCAAGCCCGTCCCCTGCTTCTCGTCCGCGCCACCCTTGCCGTCGTCGTGCACGACCACGGTGAGCTGGTCCTCGTTGATGCCCAGGCTGACCCAGGCGTGCCGGGCGCCGCTGTGCTTGGCGACGTTGGTGAGCGCCTCGGCCACCGCGAAGTACGCCGCCGCCTCCACCGCCGCGGGCAACCGGCCGAGGTGGTCGGCCTGCAACACGCACGGCACCGGGCACCGCGCCGCCAGCGCCTGGATCGCCCCGTCCAGTCCCAGATCATCCAGTACCGGTGGGTGGATGCTGCGCACGACGTTGCGGAGCTCTTCGAGCGCGTCGCCCGCCGCGTCCTGAGCACGCAGCAGCGCCTGCAACGCGTTGTCCGGGTTCTGCTTGAGCGTCCGTTCCGCGATGCCGAGCATCATGACCACGCCGACCAGCTTGTTCTGCGTGCCGTCGTGCAGGTTCCGCTCGATGCGCCGCAACTCGGCCCCGTGCGCCTGCAACGCCGCCGCCCGGGTCGCCACCACCTCGGCCAGCCGCTTCTCCAGCGAGGCCTTCGGCGGTGCCAGCAGCTTCCGCGCCCACTTCGCGTCCAACTCGGCCAGCCGCGGCAACTGGGTCAGCACCAACGCCAGCCCGATCGCGATCGGTACGCTCAGCGCCGCCTTCGCCCACGAGTCGACCCGCAGGCCGAACGAGTTCTCCATCGGCACCGCCCACCACAGCGTCGCCGCCACCGGCTGCTGCACCAACGCGCCGAAGACACCGATGGCGATCGAGCCGAAAAGCGTGCCGAACAGGGCGTGCAGGACGACCCACAGCCCGTCCCGGCGGCTGTCCGGATCGGCCAGCACCCGCTGTGCCCGGTGCAACCACGGCCCGTCGAGCGGCAGCGGCGGCGGAATCTCGACACCGCTGAAGCGCGCCAGGCGCAGGCGGTCGAAGTCCACGATCCGCCGGATCCACGGCGCGGTGATCGGCAGCAACGGCAGCACGACCACGGACAGCAGCAGAACACCGATGGCGAGCCAGGCCGCGATGGCCGTCAGCAGACCGGTCGCCAGATAGGCCAGCGCCGCCCAGAACCGTTTCATGGGAGCAAACGTAGCGGTCTGACCAGGTCCGGCGCGGTAGAGCAGGCTCCACTCCCGTGGATCACCTCGGTGACCGGGTGCTCAGCCCTCGCGCCACCCGTTCGTGATCGGCAGCCGCCGGTCGCGCCCGAAGGCCTTGTTCGAGATCTTGGTGCCCGGCGGGTACTGGCGGCGCTTGTACTCGGCTTTGTCGACCATCCGCAGCACCCGGTCCACCAGCTCCGGCGAGTGCCCGGCGGCCAGCAGGTCGTCGTACCCGCGGTCGCAGTGGACGTAGTCGTCCAGCAGCGCGTCGAGCACCTCGTAGTCCGGCAGCGAGTCGGTGTCGACCTGGCCGGGGCGCAGTTCGGCCGACGGCGGCTTGGAGATCGAGTTCTCCGGGATGGGCGGGGTCTCGCCGCGCTTCTCGGCCTCGGCGTTGCGCCACCGGGCGATGTCCCAGACCAGGGTCTTCAGCACGTCCTTGATCGGGGCGTAGCCGCCGACCGCGTCGCCGTAGATGGTCGAGTAGCCGACCGCGAGCTCGGACTTGTTGCCCGTCGCGAGCACCAGGTGGCCGTGCTGGTTCGACAACGCCATCAGCAGCATGCCGCGGCAGCGGGCTTGGATGTTCTCCTCGGCCAGGCCGGTCAGCCGCAGCTGCGAGACGTACGTCGACACCATCTCGCCGATCGGCTCGGTGGTGAAGTGCAGGCCGGTGCGCACGGCCATGTCGGAGGCGTCCGAACGCGAGTGCTCGGACGAGTAGGAGGACGGCATCGAGACGCCGTAGACCGCGTCGGCGCCCAGAGCGTCCACGGCCAGAGCGGCCACCACGGCCGAGTCGATGCCACCGGACAGACCGAGCACCACGGACCGGAAGCCGTTCTTGTGCACGTAGTCGCGCAGACCGGTCACCAGTGCGTGCCACACCTCTGCCTCGTCGGACAGCGGCTCGAACACGCGTGGCGCGGGCAACGGCTCGTACGCCGGGATCGCGTCGGAGAGGTACACACGGCGCACGTAGAAGTCGCCGATCTGGCCCTGCTCGTACTCGCGGCCGCCCGGCACGTCGAAGTCGACGAACATCAGGTGCTCGACGAACTGCGGTGCCCGCCCGACCAGCTGTCCGTCGGCGGAGACGACGAGCGAGTCGCCGTCGAACACCAGCTCGTCCTGGCCGCCGACCAGGTTGCAGTAGGCGAGGGGCGCGTGGGCTTCCGCGGCGCGGCGCGCGACCAGCGGCAGCCGCTGGTCGTCCTTGTTGCGCTCGTACGGCGAGGCGTTGGGCGAGACCACGAGGTCGACGCCGGCGTCACCGAGCGCGGTGATCGGGCCGCCGTCCTGCCACAGGTCCTCGCAGATCACCATGCCGACCTCGACGCCGTTGATCCGCACGATGTCCAGCGACGAACCCGGCTTGAAGTAGCGGCGCTCGTCGAACACGCCGTAGTTCGGCAGGTGGTGCTTGCACTGCCGTGCGACGACACGGCCGCCGTGCAGCACGGCGACGGCGTTGCGCGGGCCGACGGAGTCGTGTTCCAGGTAGCCTACGACGGCGGCGACGTCACCGAGGCCCGAGGCCTCCAGCGACCCGGCCAGCGCCTCCAACGCCTCGGCGGACGCGCGTGCGAACGACGTGCGGATCGCCAGGTCCTCGACCGGGTAGCCGGTCAGCACCATCTCGGGGAACACGGCGACGTGCGCACCGCCCTCACGGGCCTTGCGCGTCCACTCCACGACCAGCGAAGCGTTGCCCTGGAGATCACCAACAGTGGCGTTGACCTGGGCCAGCGCGATCCGAAGCTGCGGCATGCCCTCATCATCTCCCATACCATCGGGCTGTGGTCCGTCTCTTGAGCGTGTTGCTCGTCATTCCGCTGCTCGCGTCCTGCACGTCGATCGTCGAGGGGACCGCCAAACCGGGCGTGACCTTCGAAAAGGCCGGCCCGGCGGGCGTCGTCCCGGCCGGTTTGGAGGAGTTCTACGGCCAGCAGCTGGCCTGGGAGAACTGCGAGCCGTACGCCACGACGGGGTCGAGCCGCGACGCGTACGGCAAGAGGCGCGACGTCGAGTGCACACGCTTGAAGGTTCCCCTCGACTACAGCAAGCCGACCGGCGACACGATCACCATCGGCGTGCTCCGGTACAAGGCCACCGGGCAGAAGATCGGCTCGTTGCTGACCAACCCCGGCGGCCCCGGCGCGTCCGGCATGGCGTCGGCCGCGGGCATGGTCCCGGCCTACCGCAAGACCGGCCTCGCGGCGAGGTTCGACCTCATCGGATTCGACCCGAGGGGCATCGGCGCGAGCGAGCCGGCGGTCAGTTGCCTCACCGGACCGGAGCGCGACGCGGAGCGTTTGGACCTCGACACGGACACAAGTCCGGCCGGAATCGCCCAAACGGAGCAAGAGAACAAGGCATATGCCGAGAAGTGTGCCGCCGGTACAAAATTCGGTGCATCAATGCTCGCCAATTTGGGCACGCGGGACGTAGTTAAGGACATGGATGTCCTCCGCTCTGCGCTCGGCGACGCGAAGCTGAGCTACGTCGGGTACTCGTACGGCACCCGCATAGGCACTGAATACGCCGAGACCTTCCCCCAGAACGTGCGCGCGCTCATCCTCGACGGTGCCGTCGACCCGACCCAGGACCAGCTCGCGTCGCTGGTCGCACAGGCGGCCGGCTTCCAGAAGGCGTTCGACGAGTTCGTGAAGTGGTGCCGAGAGAAGAAGGAGTGCCCACTCGAGGCCGACGCCAACCTGAGCTTCCGGCAGCTCACCACCCCGTTGATCCAGAAGCCGGTCGACGTCGGTGGTCGCAAGCTGTCCTACAACGACGCCATCACCGCGGCGATCCAGGCGATGTACTCCGAACAGCTGTGGCCCCTCCTGCTCGACGGCCTCCAGGAGCTCAAGAGCGGCAAGGGCACGACGCTGCTGCGACTCGCGGACGCGTACTTCGACCGCGACGAACAGGGCCAGTACTCGACCATCACGGATGCGTTCAACGCGGTGCACTGCGTTGACGACGCACGGCTGACGGACAAGAACGCGCTGCTGGAGACCCAGAGGAAGTACAAGGAGGCGGCACCGTTCCTCGACGACGGCAACCCGGCCGGCGCGGCCCTCGACTCGTGCGCGTTCTGGCCGGCCCCGGTCACCGCGCGCACGGGCCCGCCCAAGGCAGAGGGCATCCCGCCGCTGCTGGTCATCTCCACGACCGGCGACCCGGCCACGCCCTATGAGGCGGGCGTGAACCTGGCCAAAGCGCTCAACTCCCGGCTCCTCACCTACGAGGGCGTCCAGCACACGGTCTTCCTGCAGGGCGACCAGTGCGTCGACGGCGCCGGCGTGAAGTACCTGATCGACCAGACCTTGCCCGCTGACGGAACCCGGTGCGCCTAATGACGAAGAGGCGATCCCGAGTCACCGCGGCCTTGTTCGCCTTGATCGTTCTGCTCGGCACGTCCACGTCCTACGCGCGCATCGACGGTTCACCCGTCGCCGCGCGCAAGGGTCTGGCGCGCTTCTACGAGCAGACGCTGGCGTGGGGTGCGTGCCAGCCCTACGCCACCGACGCGAAGAGCAAGGGCCTGTACGAGCGCGAGGGCATCCAGTGCGCTCGGCTGTACGTTCCGCTCAACTACGAGAACCCGGACGCGGGGACGATCACCGTCGGCCTGCTGCGGCGCCCTGCCGCGGAGAAGGACCGGAGGGTCGGTTCCCTGGTGGTGAACCCCGGCGGCCCGGGAGGTTCGGGCATGTCGCACGTCGCGAACATGCAGCCGGGCAACCCGGTCGGCAAGCGGTTCGACGTCGTGGGCTTCGACCCGCGCGGCGTGGGGGCGAGCCAGCCCCGCGTCCAGTGCCTGACCGACGCGGAACGCGACGCGCAACGGCTGCGGCCCAAGGGCGAGAGCGCGAACCTGACCGAGCAGGAGAACAAGTTCTTCGTCGACCGCTGTGCCGAACGCAGCGGCATCGACCTGCTGCGCAACGTCGGTACCCGTGACGTCGTACGCGACGTCGACGTGCTGCGCGGCGCGTTGCGGGAGAGCAAGCTGACCTACCTCGGCTACTCCTACGGCACGCGCATCGGCACGTTGTACGCCGAGATGTTCCCTCGCAACGTGCGCGCGATGGTGCTCGACGGCGCGGTGGAGACCAACAGCGACAAGGTGGCCGCGTCGGCACGCCAGGCGCAGGGCTTCGAGGAGTCGTTCCAGCGGTTCGCCGGCTGGTGCGCGCAACGCGACTGCCCCATCGGCAGGGACACGAGCGCGGCGGAGTCCAAGTTCCGGCAGATGATCGAGCCGCTCAAGAAGACCCCGCTGCAGGTCGGCGACCGCAGGCTGTCCCACTCGGACGCGAACACCGCGATCATCCAGGCGATGTACACGGACCGGCTGTGGGAGACCGCTCTGAAGGGTCTTCAGGAGCTGCGGCAGAACAAGGGCAACACCCTGCTGCAACTGGCCGACCAGTACCTCGGCCGCGCCCAGGACGGCACCTACAGCCGCATCCAGGACGCGTTCGTGGCAATCCGCTGCGTCGACGAACCGCCGATCAAGGACCGGGCCACCCTGGAGTCCAACCGTCGGAGGCTGTTGGAACTGCTGGGCAACGACACGATCCCCACCGACGAGACCGCGCTCGGCCCGTGCGCGTTCTGGCCGGCCCCGCACACGTCGGAACCGCATCCGCCCAACGTGGAGGGGCTGCCGCAGGTGCTGGTGGTGTCGACGACCGGTGACCCGGCGACGCCCTACCAGTCCGGCGTGGACCTCGCGCAGGCACTGGGCGCGCGTTTGCTGACGTACAACGGGAACCAGCACACGGCGTTCCTCGCGGGCATCGGCTGCGTGGACGGCGTGGGCACGAACTACCTGGTGGACCTGAGGCTGCCCGAAACGGACTCAGTCTGCTGAGCCTTCCCCGGCAGGAAGATCGAACCCAGCGCCCCGAGCGCGCAGATCACCGCCGTGATCAGGAAGATCTCGTGGTACTCGGTGAGCAGCGCCTCGGTGAGCCCGCGCTGGTACTCGGCCATCTGCCGCTGGAACTCAGCGGGTTCGACGCCGAACGGCAGCGGTGTGTTCAGGCCTGCCGTGAGTTCGCGGAACCGGTGGAGTCCCCAAGCGGACAACGCCGCCACACCGACGAGCATGCCCGTCATGCGCGCGACGACGACGAACGCCGACGCCACGCCGTGCCGGACGGGAGGCACGACACGCAGCACGGCACCGGACAACGGCGCGATGACCAGGCCCAGCCCGAAACCGGCGATGGCCAGGTCACGCGTGAGCACGAGCCCACTGACGTCAGCGGGCCACTGCGCGATGAACACGTACGACACCGACGCCATCGCGAGCCCGCCGAACGACACCCAGCGGTCGCCGAGCCGTGACGCGAGGAACCCGCCCAGGACGGCGCCGACCGGCAACGCGATCAGGAACCGCGTCAGCAACGTCGCCGCGGACGCCGAGTCGCGCCGCAACACGGTCTGCGCGAACAACTCCACGTCGACCAGCGTCACCATCAACGCCGCACCGGCGGCCAGCGACACCCCGAGCACGGCCCAGAACGGCCGCCACTGCACGCCGTCAGGGTCGATGAGCCGCACGGCACTACGGCGTTCCCACAAGAAGAAGCCGGCCAGCACGACGAACGCCGCGATGAGCGTCGGCCAGCCCCACGACGGAAGCACGGACTCGGCGGGCGTCGGGTTGTAGAGCGCGACGACCAGCAACGACAACGCTGCCGCCAGCAACACCCCGCCCACGACGTCGATGCGCACCTCGCGCCGTGTGTTCGGCACGGTCCGTTGCACGACCACCATCGCGATGATCGCCAACGGGATGTTCACCCAGAAAATCCACCGCCAGCTCTGGGGCTCCCACGCCTCGAACAACGGCCACGCGTTGAACAGCGAGGCCACCGCGATGCCGTACAGCGTGCCGAGAACAGATCCCAGCTCCTGAGCGGCGCCAACGGTCCCGAGAGCGGCCGACCGCCGTTGCTCCTCCCACAGGTCCGCGACCAGCGCCATCGTCACCGGCAGCAGCGCGCCACCGGCCAGGCCCTGCACCACCCGCCCGAGGACGAGCAACGGCACGTCCGCGGCCAGCGCCGTGATCACCGAGCCCACCAGGAACCCGAGCAGCGAGACCTGCAGCACGAACCGCCGCCCGAGCCGGTCCGACAGCTGCCCGAGCAGCGGCATGCCCGCCACGTACCCGAGCAGGTACCCGGTGACGATCGGCGTCGCCTGCTCCAGCTCGTTCACCGCGATGCCCAGGTCACGGACCATGTCCGTCAGGACGCCGACGACGACGTACGCGTCGAGCGCCCCCAGCAGCACGGCCGCGCCGGACGCGGCGAGAGCGACTCGTCTCATCTACGCGGGCGCCGTGACCGTGACGGGCTTGTCGAAGTCCGTGAGGCCGATGTCGACCTTCTGACCGGTGGTGAGCTCGAACAACGCGCTCTTGAGCTTGTTGTCCTTGTCGATCGAGAACGTCGCCTTCACGTCCGCGGAGATGCCCGGCACCAGCCCGGCCGCCACGTCCTTGGGCACCGTCGCCTCGACCACCGACACGTCACCGGACGACTTGGTCTTCGCGTCCTTCGAGCTGGACAGGACCTTCGCGACGCCCTTGTCCGGGTTCAGGATGGCCGAGGGGTCGTACACCTGGCCGGCGAACGCCGCCGGCAGCTTCGTGAACCCGCCGGTCGGGCCCTTGAAGTGCAGGTTTCCGCCGGTGAGCACGTACTCGATGGACAGCAGCTGCCCGCCGAACGTCACCTTCGCGGTGCCCTTCGAGTCACCGGCCGAGGTGAGGTCGCCGTCGGCCTCCTTCACCGGCACGTCCGGCAGCTCACCGTCGACCTTGATGGTGAAGTGGACGCTCTGGACCGAGCGCATCGATTCGGCCGACTTCGAGAGCAAGGTCGCACCATCGGGGAGATCTCCCCCGGACGTGCAGCTCGTGAGCAGGGCGAGTGCGCAAACCAACAACCAACGGGCGGACATGCGCTGATCGTAGAGACTCCTACTGTGTCAAATGCCGCCTCCGCTTAGAAACGTACGTCGGCGGGCCCTAAGCTGCGCTCTATGGACCGCCAGCAGGAGTTCGTGCTCCGCACGCTAGAGGAACGCGACATCCGGTTCGTCCGGCTCTGGTTCACGGACGTCCTGGGCTTCTTGAAGTCCGTGGCGGTCGCACCGGCCGAGCTCGAAGGTGCCTTCAGCGAGGGCATCGGGTTCGACGGGTCGGCGATCGAGGGCTTCGCCCGCGTCTACGAGTCGGACATGGTCGCGAAGCCGGACCCCTCGACGTTCCAGGTGCTGCCCTGGCAGACACCGGAGGGCAGCAACTACTCGGCGCGCATGTACTGCGACATCACCATGCCGGACGGCTCCCCGTCGTGGGCCGACCCGCGCCACGTCCTGCGCCGCACGCTGTCGAAGGCCAGTGAGGCCGGGTTCACCTGCTACGTGCACCCCGAGATCGAGTTCTTCCTGCTCAAGGGCCTGCCCGGTGACGGCAGCGAGCCCGAGCCCGCGGACAACGGCGGCTTCTTCGACCAGACCTCGCACGAGACCGCGACGCACTTCCGCCGTCACGCCATCGAGGCGCTCGAGGCGATGGGCATCTCCGTCGAGTTCAGCCACCACGAGGGCGCGCCCGGCCAGCAGGAGATCGACCTGCGCTACGCCGACGCCCTGACCATGGCGGACAACGTCATGACGTTCCGCTACCTGGTGAAGGAGGTCGCGATCACGCAGGGCGTGCGCGCCTCGTTCATGCCCAAGCCGTTCTCCGACCAGCCCGGGTCGGGCATGCACACGCACTTCTCGCTGTTCGAGGGCGACCGCAACGCCTTCTACGACGAGGAAGACCCGTACCAGCTCTCCGACATCGGCAAGCAGTTCGTCGCGGGCATCCTCAAGCACGCGCGCGAGATCTCCGGCGTCACGAACCAATGGGTCAACTCGTACAAGCGCCTGATCGTCGGCGGTGAGGCCCCCACGGCCGTGTGCTGGGGTCACGCCAACCGCTCCGCTCTGGTGCGCGTGCCGATGTACTCGCCCGGCAAGTCGTCGTCGCGCCGCGTCGAGGTCCGTTCGCTGGACTCCGCGTGCAACCCGTACCTGGCGTACTCGGTGATCCTGGCCGCCGGCCTGCGGGGCATCGAGAAGGGCTACGAGCTGCCGCCGCCCGCCGAGGACGACGTGTGGTCGCTGACGGACCGCGAAAGGCGCGCGGCGGGGTACGCGAACCTGCCGCAGAACCTCGGCGAGGCGCTCACCGAACTGGAGAACTCGGAGCTGCTCCCCGAGGCACTGGGCGAGCACGTCTACGACTTCTTCCTGCGCAACAAGAGGACGGAGTGGGACGCGTACCGTCGTAGCGTCACCCCGTACGAGTTGCGCACACTTCTCCCCATGCTGTGAGGCAGATACGTGCTCTCCGTGACTGAGGTACCCGAGTTCCAGCCGACGATCTGCGCGTGCACCGTCGCCACGGCGGCGGAGCTGCCCGCGGTCAAGGTCCTGTCCAGCTCGTTCCTCGCGGAGCACCCCGAGGGCAGGTTCGTCGCGCTGGTCGTCGACGCGCAGCCGGAGCACGCGGGGCCCGGGATGATGACGCCGCTGGACATCGGCGTCGCCGAGGACGAGCTGCACGTGCTCGCGACGTCCCTGGACGCCGCCGGGCTGAAGGCCGCGATGGTGCCGCGGCTGCTGGAGGCGTTGCTGTCGCAGGGCATGCCCGTGCTGTACCTCGACCCGTGGGTGCAGGTGTTCGGGTCGCTCACGAAGGTCGTGCTGGAGGCGCTGCGCACCGCACCGGTCGTGATGCTGCCGCGCACGTTGCGGCCGTTGGCGTCCGACGGCCTGCAGCCCGGTCCCGCCGACCTGCACGACCAGGGTGCCTTCGACCCCGGGTTCATCGCCGTCGGCCCCGGTTCCGAGCCCTACCTGACCTCTTTGGACATGCCGGCGATCGTGCCGCACCACGTCGTGCGCGACGCACGGATCGGTGTGTCCGTGTGGAACGTCGCGGACCGGCCGTTGCACCGCACCGAATCCGGTTCGTTGGCCGTGATCGGCCAAGACCTGCTGACGGTGCACTTCCGCGGGTTCGACCCACGGCGGCCGTGGTTGCTGTCCGCCGATTTCGCCGAACGTCCCCGTGTGCTGCTCTCGGAACACACGGAGGTAGCCGAGCTCTGCCAGTCCTACCGCGCCGAACTGGTGCGGAACGGCTGGTCCGTGGCACCAGTGCCGTACCGGTTCGACACCCTGATCGACGGGACGCAGATCCCGTCCGAGCTGCGTGCCGACTACCGGGCCTCCGCGCAGACGCCGCCGCCGGCGTTCGGTGAGGACGGTGGAGGCGGGTTCCTCATGTGGGCGTGCGAGCAGACCGAGGCCGGTGGTACCCGCTGGGCCGACGCCGTATGGCGTGCGGACACCGCGCTGCAGCAGCAGTTCCCGGCACCCTTCGGCGCGGACGCGGAAGCCTGGCGCGAGTGGTGCGCCGGGGTCGGCGTCGCTTCTGGACGGTTGCCCGCGCCCGCCGTGCCGCAGCCCCGCTCGGAAGGGCCGGCGCTGCTCGACCAGCTCGGTGTGTCCGTCATCGGCTCAGGACAGCTGGCGGAACTGATGCTCGCCGCCGCGCGTGCGTCAGGGCTGCCGGTGTCGGCCGCCGCCGGATATCCCGTCGTGGTGCGCGCCTCTTCTTCGGACGAGGTGCCCTCCGGCCGGTTCGTCGTCGACGTCGCGTTGGACGTCACCGCCGCGGACGACCGCACGGGCGTGAACGAACTATGGCTCTCGTCCGAGGCGTCGCGCGCTGCTGCCGAACGCATCGGCGGGCCCATCGTGCGCGTGGTGCCGGTGCCCGTGCGGGACGTCGGCGCGCGTGACCACGAGCCCGGCGAAGTGGTGGTGTTCGCGGCGATCGCGGACCACGACCTCGACAGGCCCGGCAACGTGCTGGGCGCCGTGTCCGCGTTCCTGACCGCGTTCCCGGACCGGACGGACGTCGAGCTGAAGATCGCCGTGTCCGGTGCGCTCGAACACCCGGAGGCGGCCGAGCGACTGCGCCTGGCCACGTCCTCCGACCCGCGGATCTCGCTGGTGGACGGCCTCGACGTGGCCGCGACCGCCGACGCCGTGGTGTCGCTGCACCGCGGCGGGGCGGACGACCGGATCGCGTTGCGCCTGGCCGAGCTCGCCGTGCGGGGAGTCCCGGTCGTCGCGTCGGACCACGGCGCCGTCGCCGAGCTGTTCGGCAAGACGGCTGTTCTCGTGCCGTGCCACCAGGGCGCCGAACCGGACGTGCAGGCCGCCGCGAAGCTGCTGCGTTCATTGGCCGATGACCTGCCCACGGCCGCGGCGCTCGGTTCGGCCGGCCGTCAGCACGTGCTGTCCGTGCGCTCGGTCGCACGGGTCGCCGAGGTTCTCCGCGAACGCGTCGAGCACGCGTACCGCGGATGGCGGGCGCGCCGGCCGAAGCAGAAGACCGAGGTCGACCCGATGCTCGCGCTGCAGTCGGCCAAGCACGCCTTGCTGAGGCAGCCGACCGTGGACGGCCCTCACCGGACGCCGATGGCACCCGCGCTGCGCAAGGTCGTGCTGCGCGCGCTGGACCACTACGACAACCACATGCGCCAGGTGCTGCACACCCTGATCGACGGGGTCGAGCGCACGGTGTCCGAGCTGGTCAACAGGCAGGACGCGCTGAAGGCCGGCGTCGGTGCCGGTGAGCTGGAACTGCTCCGCGCCGAGGTCGAGCAGGTCGCGCAACGGCAGTCGCACTTCGTCGACCAGTTGGTCGGCGTCGACGACGGGGTCGTGCGCGTGCGCGCGGACATGGCGGGGCAGGGCCGCCGGCAGCGCGACGTCGAGGACGCGGTCGTCGCCGAGGCGGCCAAGCGCGCGAAGTCGGACGAGGTGCTCGCCGAGCGGATCGACAAGCTGACCGTGGCGCTCGACCGCACGCTGGACCGGATCGACTCGCTGGAGTCCAAGGTCGTCGAGGTGTTCCGCGAGCGCGACACGCGCCTGGACGCCGCACTTCGCACCGCTCACCAGGCACAACAGACCGCGGACGCGCTGCGTCGCGTGGTCGTTCGTCAACACGAGAACGCCGGCGACGCGCCTGCGGTGCGTTCGTCGCTGGTGTTGTGCGACGCGGGCATGATGCGGCTGCCCTCCGACGACGCGTTCATGCTCCCGCTGTTGTCGTCCAACGGCGTGTGGGAGCCCGACCTCGCGGAACTGCTCGACTCCGTGCTGGAACCGGACGGCATCTTCCTCGACGTCGGCGCGTACGTCGGCTACCACTCGATCCGGGTGTTGTCGCGGCTCGGGCTGATGGGCGCCGTTGTCGCCGTGGAGCCGGACGCTTCCGCCGCTGCTCTGCTCAGGCACAACGTCTCGGCGAACCTGCCCGCCGCCGTCGCCGAACGGATGACCGTGGTCGAGGGCGCGGCGTGGGAGAGCGCGGGGGAGCTGGCCGTGTCGCCGACGCTGACCGGCGGTGTGTCGGTCTCGCCGCTGGCCGCCGATGCCCCGGCCGAGGTCGCGCGCGTGCAGGCGGTGCGCCTGGACAAGGCGCTCGAAGAGATCGCCTTGGTGCAGGGGATGAAGCTTTCCGTCGTCAAGGTCGACACGCCTGGACGCGGGCATCGCGCTCTCGCGGGACTCGTCCGGTTGTTGCGTCGCGACAGGCCGCACGTGTTCCTCGAGTTCTCCGCGACCGCGACGGCGGACTTCGGTGACGATCCGGTGACGGTGCTCAAGGAGTTCGGCGTCTGGGGCTACGACCTGGTGCCGGTGGCGACCCGTCAGCCCGCCGCGCCGGACCAGATCGTGCGGGCGATGGAGGGACTTCGTTCCATCACCCTGTGGCTGCGACCGCGCCCGGTCGGGGCCAAGCCACCTGCCCCTTCGCCGTCCGTGCCGATCAAGCAGCCCGCTGACCAGGCGATTTGACTTTGATCGTCCCCGTGAGTAACTTTCTCCAGGTCGCAAGCGGGACCACGGAACGAGCGGTTGACACCGCGGATCGGGCCGAGTAGAGTTCCACGGCGTCAAACCCCCCAGAAGTAAATAAGCGGCCTAACGTGCTGTCCGGGATCTGAAAATGACCCCGATTTGACACCGGGAAAGCCACTCAGATAACTTCTGAACCAAGCCAAAAACTGAATGCGAAGCGAGTTTGCGCCGAGCTAAAGAAGCCGAAACGGCCGATTTGACAAAGCGAAAACGAACTGGCTAAGCTTTCAACACAAGCCCCGAGAGAAAGCCTCCGGAAACGGAGACTGGAACCGGTGAGCGCGTGTTCTTTGAGAACTCAACAGCGTGCCGAAACACAGCCAGTAATATATGAATTACCTCCTCGTCGAGGTAGTTCCTTTGAGGCAAGACTAGATTGATGCCAGACATATTCCGTCTGGAGCGATCAAACACAATCCTTAT
>NZ_QQAU01000003.1:0-757320 GCF_003350445.1 Lentzea flaviverrucosa | reverse complement strand
GGCAACGCGATCAAGGCCAACGACGCCAACGTCATCTGTGGTGGCGTGAAGACCGCCAACGCCACCGTCTACCTCATCGACTCGGTCCTGATGCCCGCCTGACATCTCCAGGGGCAGCAGTACCGCGACTCCGGGAACCGCGCTGTACAGGCGGTTCCCGGAGTTTTCACGTCTGCCGGTCGTCCGGTTGTCGCATGTGGACGCTCACGGTCCCGTCGGACGCGAAGATCGTGTGGTTCTCCGGCTCGCGGATGATGGCCACGACCACGGTGTCGGGGTTCAAGGGCCGCACCGCTCGCGTGATCAGGAAGGCGTTGAGGTCGTCCGGAACCGCGACGATGACACGATCCGCGATGTCCGCGGCTGCTTCTTCCAGCGCGCATCTGTCCCGCCCGTCACCGTGCACCGCGGTCGCACCGTTGGCCGTGGCCTCGGCCACGGCGAGGTAGTCGGTGTCCAGGACGGTCAGCCGTGCGTCCGGCTGCGACGCCAGCACGGAGTTCACGGCGCGGCGCCCGGTGTCGCCGTATCCGATGACGAGGATGTGATCGGTCACGACCTGGATTCGGTGTGCCGCTCGAACCGGATTGCGTCCGATTCAGCGAAGGGCGATGGTGAGCACGGGAGCCCCGGTCGGGCCCGGTGATCCGCCGGCGGGCTCGACCGTGAGGACGACTTCGCCGGCCCCTTCGATCCCGCTCACGAGCAGCGACGTCACGTCGCCCGCCGGACGCGTGGTTCCCGCGGATCTCGGACCCTGGCCGTCCACCAGCCACAGCTGGTAGACGCGGTCGCGTGGCAACGTGCGCAGGTCGTCTGCCAGGAAGAGCATCTCGTCGCGGCTGCGCGACATCGCGGCGGTACCCGTCTGATCTCCCGCGCTGAGGAGTCGCAGGTCCGGCGCCGCCAGCAGGTCACCGACGTGAGCACGCGGAGACGAGGCCACGGGCGTGATCTTCGAGGAGGTCAGGGCGCCGTGCAGGCCGGCCACCGCCGCGGCGGCCACACAGGCGGCGGAGATGAGGGCGGCGGCGCGACGGAAACCTTGACGCCGTGAGAAGACCGCCACGTTCTCCGAGGCCGGTGGCACCTGCCGCACATACCGGATCGCGTCCAGCACCTGTGAACGCAGGAAGTTCGGATGAACGTGGTCGACGGCGTTGCCGAGCCTGGCCGCGGTCTCCCTCAGTCCGGCCACTTCGTCCGCGCAGCCCCAGCACCTGACCAGATGTGCTTCGAACTCGGCTCGTTCGGCGTCGGGCAGTGCGCCGAGTGCGTGTGCACCGGTCAGCAGGTGCTGGTTGATCGCACGCGTCATTCCCGGTTTCACAGTGCTGCTTCGAAGCTGGCCGGTCACCGGATTGCCTCAAGCCGCAGGTTGCACTCCCATGTCCTCCATGGCGGCCCGCAACGCCTTGAGTCCGAAGTGGACTCTGCTGCGCAGGGTCGCCTGTGGCACGTCCAGTTCCGCGGCCACGTCGCGGTACGACCGGCCGCGCAGGTGGGTCTCCACGACCGCGGCGCGCTGGTCCGCGTTGATCCGCAGCAGTCCTGTGTGCACCAGCCGGTGGTCGATCGTGGTGTTCGCGAAGTCCTTGCACATGTCGCCGGCTTCGGCGGCAGCCGTTCGTGCGGCGGTCATCCGCTTGTCGTGGCGCAGCCGCGACCGCACCTCGTCGATCACGACGTTGCGGGCGATGGCGAACAGCCAGACTCGTACGCTCGCCAGCTCGGGTTTGAAGCCGTCCGCGGATCTCCACACCCGCAGGAAGACCTCCTGCACGACCTCTTCCGCGGCACAGTCGTCGCCGAGCTGCCGCACCGCGAAGCGATGCAGTTCTGCTGCGTGCACGGCGTAGATCTCCCGGAAGGCCGCTGTGCCACGCAGGTCGGGTCTGCCGATGTACGCCATGAGCTCCCCATCGCTGGTCCTGCACGGGATTCGAGACCGGCTGTGCAGCGGATGGGCGAGTTCTGCCCTGATTTCAACACGGTGCCCGGTGCGGTCGTACACACCTGTGTTCCACGACCACGTACCGGGAGAGAACATGCGTATCGCTCGCACGACCGCACTCGCAGGCGCGGCGGCACTGCTCATGACCGCACTCGCCGCCACACCGGCCTCAGCGTCGGCCGACCAGCCCCGAGTCCACCTGCTGACCTCGGACGGGGTCCTCAGCACCAGGAGCTGGTCCTCCCCGCTGCTGTCCCAGAACCGCGTCCGGGTCACCGGCCTCAAGGCGCGTGACCGCCTGATCGGCATGGACGTGCGACCCGCCACCGGTGCGCTGTACGCGATCGCCGCGTCCGGCCAGCTCTACGTCCTCGACCCGCGCACGGGCAAGGCGACCGCGGTGGGTGCGCCGGTGACGATCACGGGAACGGCGGTCGGCATCGACTTCAACCCGGTCGTCGACCGGATCCGCCTGGTCACCACCAGCGGCCAGAACCTGCGCCTGGTCCCGGACACCGCAGCCGTGGCCGCAACCGACACCCCGCTCGCCTACGCCCCGGGAGACCGCGCCGCGGGCAGCACGCCCCAGGTGTCCGGCGCCGGGTACACCAACAGCGTCGCCGGGGCGACGTCGACCACGCTCTACGACCTCGACAGCCGCAAGGACGCACTGGTCACCCAGGGCACGATCGCCGGCGTGACGCCGGTCGTGTCGCCCAACACCGGACAGCTGTTCACCGTCGGCAGGCTCGGCATCGACGTCGGCAGGACCAACGGCTTCGACATCGCCACCCTCGACGGCCGGCACCGCGCCATGGCCGCCGTGCAGCCCGAGTTCTCACTGCTCGGGGGCTCGCTGCTGGTGAAGGTCGACCTGGACAGCGGGCGGGCCTCGGTCGTCGGCTTCGCCGGTGGCACGGTCGTGGGACTCGCCTTCGCCTGACGAACGCGGGAAGGCCGTCCCACTGCTCGGCAACGGGGACGCCCCTCCATCCGAGGCATGAGCAGGGCCGAGGTGCGGAAAATGCCGAGCTCGAAGGTGCGGCGGCGGTTCGAGAAGAACCGTTCGCCGTCCTTCCGGACGATCTGGAGGTGTCGTCATCCGTCTGCCGACGGTGTTGTGAGACCGGAGGTCACGTCTCGATCCGCGGACCGAACCGACTGAGTCGCAGCCCCCACACGCCATCCGGCCGTCCCGACCGGTACGCGTACCAGTCACCCTCGATCGGCTCGAACGTGATCGGTCCGTCCCAGTCGTGCATGGTGGAGGGCGAACCGGGGCACCGGACGAACCCAGAATTCTGCGACATACCGGGGTCCTCCGTGTCGAGGAACCAGCATTTCCCGCTCTTGAACCGAGTCCTGAACGAGTAGAGACCGACCGTGGTCCCCGGTGCTCGGGCGGCCGTCGGGACCGCTCTCTCCAGCGCCGGCCGGTGCAAGGAGAACAGCGCACGGCCGGCCAGGCCACCCGACGCGAACGCCCAGCTCGTCGCGAACAGGGCGGGGACGAGCACCAGCGGCCACCACTGCCCAACGGGCCGGCCGAGGTGCCGCGCGCCCGCCATCAGCCACAGCACCGCGGCCGCGGCCCAGCCGGTGAGCGCGAGCAGCAGAACGGTGTAGTAGCCGCCCGGCACGACAACTCCCGCGAGCAACAGGAACGCGGACGCCGCCGCCACCACTACCGGACACCACGCGGACCGCCAGCCGGACATGCCGCACCCCCCTCGTCGATCATGAGGACGCGGTACCGGGCCTGAGGTTGTGGTGGGGTGCCGTCGGCGACCGGCCCCACGACCTGCACGCGGACAACTGACACCGTTCGTCGATGATCGTCAGGTGCCCCGGGGAAAGCAGCAGTCCCGTTACCGCGGAGCGACGTCGGTGCAGGCGACCTTCTCGTCCGGCGGCCGGCCGGTGGTCAGGAACGTCACCGTCGCCTCGTCCACGCACGTGGAGCCCTGGGTTGTAGCCGTTGTCCGCGCCGACGAAAGCCGCTCGCTCGCCGAGGACCCGTTCAGCCCGAGGCCGTCTTCCTCGAGCCGTTCGAGTGCGCCCTACAAGGTGCCCGCGTGCAGGCGGGCGCGGTCGCCGAGAGTTCCGCAACGGTCCGGACGATGCCGTAGCCGTGCAGCGGCTCGGTGGTCAGCGCGGTGAGGACAGGTGTCGCGGTGTCCCTCGCTACTCCGCTCACTACTATGTTCTTGCTACAGGCGGACGCGCCTGCGTTGCGCCCGTTGGCCATCGGCACGACCTTTCGAGGAGGCGCTCGTGACACCGCACGGGCTTCTCGTGCTCGACCTGCCGGTGTATCCAGGCGTCGCGGTGTCGGCATTCCGCCGTGACCTCACCGCGGCTCTGCGCGGCCTGGGAGAGGACCACCTCTACGACGTCCTGCTCGTGATGACCGAGCTCGTGAGCAACGCCCTGGACCACACGCCTGGTGTCGGTCGGCTGCGCGTTCGGCACAGCCAGGAGCCCTGCGCGGTGACGGTCGAGGTCGACGACGACTCGCCCGCAGAGCCCGTGTACGGCCTCTCGAGGCTGCCGAACGACTGCCGCGGGCGCGGGATCGTGGTCGTCGACAGCCTGGCGAGGACCTGGGGGACGCGGTGGCGCGCAGGCGGAGGCAAGACCGTGTTCGCCTCGGTCTACTGCTGAGCCGCCGGCGACTTCTTCACGGTGAGAACCCGCCGGGCAGGCGGTCACAGCAACTGGATGCCGACGACGCAGGTGTCGTCGTCGGTGTTCGAGTCGCTGGTCGCGAGCAACTCGTCGAGCAAGGTCTCCAGATCGAGTGGAGGGCCCGAGACCGCGACGCACAGGCGCTCCATGCATTCGTCCAGCGGCACGTCCCGGCGTTCTACCAGGCCGTCGGTGTAGAGCAGCAAGGTGTCGCCGGGCTCCAGCTGCACCTCACCCTCCTGGTAGGACACTTCCGCCAACGCGCCGAGCAGCAGTCCGGGCAGCATGGGCAGGAGTTCGCCGCGCTGGTTCCTGATCAGCACCGGTGGCAGGTGACCGGCCCGCGCCCAGCGCAGCACGCGCGTGAGCGGGTCGTACACGCCGCAGAGCGCGGTGGCGATGATGTGGTCGGTGAGGTGGTGCGCCACCAGGTTCAGCCACTTGAGCAGCTGACCTGGCCCCGCGCCGGTGGCGGCGAGACCGCGCAGGGCGTTGCGCAGCGCCACCATCCCGGTCGCGCCCTTGATGCCGTGGCCGGTGATGTCGCCGACCGAGACCAGGATCTGCTTGTTCGGCAGCACGACTGCGTCGTACCAGTCGCCGCCCACCAGTTCCTCCTGCGCGGCCGGACGGTAGCGCACGGCGACGCGCAACCCGAACGCGTCGATGGTGGGGTGGGTGGGCGGCATGATCACCTGCTGGAGCCGCAGCGCGAGCCTGTTGTGCTCCTCGACTTCCTGCGTGGTGATGGCGAGCTGGTCCTGGGCCGCCGACAGCGCCACCTCGGTCCAGTGTTGCGCTGACACGTCCTGGTAGGCGCCGCGGATCGCGAGCAGTGCGCCGTGCGAGTCGAGCACGGGTTCGGCGATCACGCGGACGTGCCGGGTGACGCCGTCGGCGCGGTGCAGCCGGAAGGCCGCCGACGCGGGCCGGTGCTGGTGCTGGACGTTGCGGAGGAACCCGTTGAGGGAAGGCAGGTCGTCCGGGTGGGCGTGGTCGGTGATGTCGGACAGCGGCACGGGATCGGCGGTGGGCGGCAGGCCGTAGAGCGCGTACAGCTGGCTGTTCCAGATGACCTTGCCGTGCTGGGGTTCTTCCTCGAACCCGCCGATGCGACCGAGGCGCTGGGCGTGCTGCAGGAGGTTCGCGAGCCGGGCGGCCTCGTCCTGGACTCGCCACACCAGCAGCACGAGGACGCCGTGGCGGGTGACGCTCACACTGGCGGTGACCGTGAGCGGCAGTTCGTCCACCAGCGCTGCCAGCGTCATGCGCTCGGCCCGGAACGGTTCACCGGTCGCGTGCACGCGCTCGACCTTGTCGAACAGGTCGCCTTCGGCCGCGGCCAGCGGGTACGCCTCCAGCAGCAGCTTTCCCGCCACCGCGGATCGCGGCCTGCCCGCGAGGTCGACGAACCGGTTGTTCACGTGGTGCACCCGGAAGTCGGTGAGCGTGCCGTCGGCGGCGATCTCCGGGCCCAGCACGAGTGCCGGGTCGAGCAGTCCGTCGGCGAGGTCCGCGAGTTCGGCGGGCGCGGTCGTGACGTGGTCGATCTGGCCGTGCGACGCGGCGCTGTCGAGTGTGGCGGCGCACAGCTCGGCCAGCGCCTCCACCTGCTTGTGCACGCTCAGCGGCTGCGGTTCGAGGACGTCGGGCCAGCAGATCTCGAGCACACCGGTGATCCGGCCCCCGGTGCCCGCGGGGACGGCCACGCGGCCGGGCAGGTCCCCGCCGATGGACGGCAGCCCGGACCCCGCGAGATCGGAGATCCACACCGCGTCGCGGTCGAGGAGCGCCCGCCGCGCCGGTGTGGCGACGCCGGGCGGCACGTAACGCCAGCGCTGGGCCTCACCCGCGGCGAACCCGGCCTGCCCGGCCAGGGTGAGCGAGGAGTCCGCGCCCGCCGACCAGATCGCCACCGCGGCCGCGCCCAGCGGCGAGAGCGCGTGGGCGAACAGCGATTGGGCGACGGCCTGCGTGTCGTTCGCCTGCAGCACACCGCTTTCCGCTGTCCGCAGCCGGATCGCGGCGCGGTCGCCCGGGTCTGCCGTCGGCGGCACCCGTGCGACGAAGTCGTCGCCGGACGCCTCGTTGATGATGTCGACGGCCAGTTCGAGCTGGGTGGTGCCGGCGCGGTCGGCGAGCAGGGCGAGCTGTTCCGCGGCCTGTGCAGGCCCACAGCGCAGCCTCTCGACGAGCATGCCCTTCGCGAGCTCGACGAGCGCCCGGCCGTCCGCTGCCTCCCGGCTCTCCTCGAGCTCGCGCTGGAGCCGCGCGACCAGGCCGGCGAGCCGATCGACGCCGGTACCGTCGGTCGTCACCGCTGACGCATCCAGTGACGGACGCAGGAGATGAGCTCGTCGGCGTCCACCGGCTTGGTGACGTAGTCGTTGGCACCGGACGCGATGCTCTTGTCGCGGTCGCCGGGCATCGCCTTGGCGGTCACCGCGATGATCGGCAGCTGTCCGTGGTCCGGCATGGCGCGAATGGCCGTCGTGGCGGCGTACCCGTCCATCTCCGGCATCATCACGTCCATCAGGATCAGGTCGATGTCCGGGTTGGCCACCAGGGACTCGATGCCCTCCCTGCCGTTCTCCGCGTGCAGCACGCGAAGACCGTGCAGCTCCAGGATGCTGCTCAGTGCGAACAGGTTGCGGGCGTCGTCGTCGACGATCAGCACGGTACGGCCGGCGAGCTGGCCGTTCGCCTGGTGGACCACCGGCTGCCCGGGCTGTTCCGGCCGTACCAGCGGAAGCACGTCCTGCGGGCCCTTGGCGTTGAGGTGCAACGCGATCCGCTCCCGCAGTTCGTCCAAACTGGACAGGATCTCCAGCGGTCGTGAGCTGCCGCGCTCGTGCAGCCGCTGCTCGTACTCGGCGGAAAGCCTGCGGTTGTGGTGTGCGAGCACCGGAACCGTGCTGGTCGCGGCGTCGCCGTCGAGGGCGTCCAGGAACCGCAACGCGGCCCCGTCGGGCATGTCGAGCTCCAGGACCACGCAGTGGCACGGCTCGGTCGCCAGCGCCGCCGCGGCCTCCTGCTGCCCGACCGCGGTGACCACGTCGACCGGGCCACGCGGGTCATCGCTCGAGGACAGGTCGGTCACCGCGCTCTGCGCGACCAGTGCGAGCAGACCGTGCGACTTCTCCTCGACCACGAGCAGCCTGCGCTTGTGGCCGTTGGCGACGGTCGGCGCCGCCGCCACCGGCAGCGCCGACGCCTGCTGCTCGGGGAGGTCCTGCGCGTTCTCGGGGAAGTCCTCGCGGCGCACCGGCAGGTAGAGGGTGAACGTGCTGCCCTTGCCGAGGGTGCTCTCCGCGGTGATCAAACCGCCGAGCAGGTAGGCGATCTCCCTGCTGATCGACAGTCCCAGCCCGGTGCCGCCGTACTTGCGGCTGGTGGTGCCGTCGGCCTGCTGGAAGGCGCCGAAGATCGATTCGAGCTGGTGCTCGGCGATGCCGATGCCGGTGTCGCTGACGCGGAACATGATCGCCGGGCCGTGGTCGCGCACGGCGGCCGGCAGCTGGTCGGGGTCAGCGAGTTCGATGCGCAGGTCGACACCGCCGGTCTCGGTGAACTTCACCGCGTTGGACAGCAGGTTGCGCAGCACCTGCTGCAGGCGGGTGTCGTCGGTGACCAGCTCGGGCGGGGTGCCGGGAGCGGTGGTGAGCTGGAAGCTCAGCCCCTTCTGGGACGTGAGCGGCCGGAACGTCACCTCGACGTAGTCCCGCAGCTGCCGCAGCGAGACGCGTTCGGGGGTAATGTCCATCTTGCCGGCCTCGATCTTGGACAGGTCGAGGATGTCGTTGATCAGCTGCAGCAGGTCCGAACCGGCCGAGTGGATGATGCCGGCGTACTCGACCTGCTTGGGCGTGAGGTTGCGGCTGGGGTTCTGGGCGAGCAGCTGGGCGAGGATGAGCAGGCTGTTGAGCGGCGTGCGCAGCTCGTGGCTCATGTTGGCCAGGAACTCCGACTTGTACTTCGACGCCAGCGAGAGCTCCCGCGCCCTGGTCTCGAGCTCCTGGCGCGCATGCTCGATCTCTAGGTTCTTCGCCTCGATGTCGCGGTTCTGCGTCGCGAGCAGTGCCGCCTTCTCCTCCAGCTCGGCGTTGGAGCGCTGCAGCTCTTCCTGGCGCACCTGCAGTTCGCCCGAGCGCGACTGCAGCTCCCCGGCGAGTCGCTGGGACTCGGCGAGCAGCTCGTCGGTGCGGGCGTTGGCGATGATGGTGTTGACGTTGACGCCGACGGTCTCCATCAGCTGCTCGAGGAAGTCGCGGTGGATGTCCGTGAAGTGGTGCACCGACGCCAGCTCGATGACGCCGAGCACCTGGTCCTCGACCACGATCGGCAGCACGACCAGGTTCACCGGCGCGGTCCGCCCGAGTCCGGACGAGATCGCGACGTAGTCCGCGGGCATGTCGTCCACGGCGATGGTGCGGCGGCTGCGGGCGGCCTGACCCACGAGCGACTGGCCGAACTCGAACCGCGCCGGCCGTGAGGCGTCGGGGTGGCCGTACGAGCTGATCAGGCGCAGCTCCTGGTGGTCGTCGATGTCGTCGGCCAGGTAGAAGGCACCGAACTGCGCGGACACCAGCGGGGTCAGCTCGTCCATGATCAGTTCCGCGACCACGGCGAGATCACGGCGGCCCTGCATGAGCCCGGAGATGCGCGCCAGGTTGGACTTGAGCCAGTCCTGGTCCTGGTTGGCCTTGGTGGAGTCGCGCAGCGAGCCCACCATCGAGTTGATGTTGTCCTTGAGCTCGGCGACCTCACCGGAGGCCTCGACGGTGATCGACCGGGTCAGGTCTCCCTCGGCGACCGCGCTCGTCACCTCGGCGATCGCCCGCACCTGCCGGGTCAGGTTGCCGGCGAGCTCGTTGACGTTCTCGGTGAGCCGCTTCCACGTGCCGGAGACGCCCTCGACCTCGGCCTGGCCGCCCAGCCGGCCCTCGCTGCCCACCTCCCGGGCCACGCGGGTCACCTCGGCGGCGAAGCTGGACAGCTGGTCGACCATCGTGTTGATCGTCGTCTTCAGCTCGAGGATCTCGCCGCGGGCGTCGACGTCGATCTTCTTCGTCAGGTCGCCCTGCGCGACGGCGGTGGTGACCTGGGCGATGTTGCGCACCTGGTTGGTCAGGTTGTTCGCCATGAAGTTGACGTTGTCGGTGAGGTCCTTCCACGTGCCCGCCACGTTCGGCACGCGTGCCTGACCGCCGAGCATGCCCTCGGTGCCCACCTCGCGCGCCACGCGCGTCACCTCGTCGGCGAACGCGGACAGCGTGTCGACCATCGTGTTGATGACGCCCGCCAGCGCGGCGACCTCGCCCTTGGCCTCGACGGTGATCTTCTGGCTGAGGTCGCCCCTGGCGACCGCGGTGGCGACCTGGGCGATGGACCGCACCTGGTTGGTCAGGTTGGACGCCATGACGTTCACGTTGTCCGTCAGGTGTTTCCACGTGCCGGAGACACCACGCACGGTCGCCTGGCCGCCCAGGTTGCCCTCCGTGCCGACCTCGCGGGAGACGCGGGTGACCTCGTCGGCGAAGCCGGACAGCTGGTCGACCATCGTGTTGATGGTCTCCTTGAGCTCCAGGATCTCGCCGCGCGCGTCGACGCGGATCTTCTGGCTCAGGTCGCCTCGCGCCACCGCCGTCGTCACCTGCGCGATGGAGCGCACCTGCGCGGTGAGGTTGTCCGCCATGACGTTGACGGACTCCGTGAGGTCCTTCCACGTGCCGGACACGCCCTTGACGTCCGCCTGACCGCCGAGCCGGCCGTCCGTGCCGACCTCGCGGGAGACGCGGGTGACCTCGTCGGCGAAGGAGGAGAGCTGGTCCACCATCGTGTTGATCGTGTTCTTCAGCTCGAGGATCTCGCCGCGCGCGTTGACGTTGATCTTCTGGCTCAGGTCGCCCCTGGCGACCGCGGTCGCGACCTGAGCGATCGAGCGCACCTGCGCGGTGAGGTTGCCCGCCATGAAGTTCACCGAGTCGGTGAGGTCGCGCCAGGTGCCGGAGACGCCCTTCACGTCGGCCTGCCCGCCCAGCGCGCCCTCGGTGCCGACCTCGCGGGACACGCGGGTGACCTCGTCGGCGAAGCTGGAGAGCTGGTCGACCATCGTGTTGATGGTGCTCTTGAGCTCGAGGATCTCACCCCGCGCGGTGACCGTGATCTTCTGGCTCAGGTCGCCCCGCGCGACCGCCGTCGTCACCTGCGCGATGTTGCGGACCTGGTCGGTCAGGTTGCCCGCCATGAAGTTCACGGAGTTCGTGAGGTCCAGCCACACACCACCGACACCGGGCACCTCGGCCTGCCCGCCGAGCCTGCCCTCGCTGCCCACCTCACGCGCGACTCGCGTGACCTCGTCGGCGAAGCTGGATAGCTGGTCCACCATGGTGTTCACGGTGTTCTTCAGCTCGAGGATCTCACCGCGGGCGTCGACGTCGATCTTCTGGCTCAGGTCGCCCCGCGCGACCGCGGTGGCGACCTGGGCGATGTCGCGCACCTGGCTCGTCAGGTTGCCCGCCATGGCGTTCACCGAGTCGGTGAGGTCCTCCCACGTGCCCGACACACCCGGAACCTCGGCCTGCCCGCCGAGCCGGCCGTCCGTGCCGACCTCGCGAGCCACACGGGTGACCTCGGAGGTGAACAGCGACAGCTGGTCCACCATGCCGTTGAAGACCGTCGCGATCTCGCCGAGCAACTCGTCGGAGTCGTCGGGCAGGCGGATGCCGAAGTCGCCGTCGCGCACCGCGGTGAGTCCGGCGAGCAACTGCCGCAGCTCCGGCATGTCGACCGCTCTTCGTGCCTCGCTCTGGCCGGCGCCGGAACGGTCGGCCTTGGCCGTGGTGCCACTCATTCCTACTGCCTCCAGGACAGGGCGCGAACTAAGGCGTGAGGGGACACCTGTCTGCTCAAGCGCACCTCGATGAACCAAACGACCTTACTTCAACCGCGTCCGGGTAGGCGTCGACGCTCGTCCGGCAGCGCGATCAGCCGGAGATGTCCCGCGGGTCCCGGCTCCGCGGGTAGGTGTTCCGCTCGCCGATCGTGCCGTCCAGCTTGCGGATGATGTGCTCGACGCCGCGTTCGACGGCCATCTCGCGGCCCTTCGCGATCGCCTCGTCCTTGGTGTCGTGGGTGCTGGAGGCCTGCGAGTTGCCCTCGACCTTGGTCTTCCAGGTCCCGTTCTCGTGGTAGGTCTCGACGTCACCCTTCATCACGGTCTCCTCACTCGTGTCGTGGGGCCACGGATGCCCAGGAACCAGAACTTCGACACCCGATGGATCATTCGCCGCTCGTCATCCGGCGGCGCGCAGGTCGTACCGTTCGGCGGCCCACCTGGCCAGACGTGGCCGCAGAGCCAGGTAGACGTCCGGGTCGAGGCCCATGCCGGTGTGGGTGCTGTGCACCTCGACGCACTCGGCGGACGGGTCGAGGCACAGCCGCCACGGCACGATGCCATCGGACTTGGAGTACACCGACACGGCGGGCATGCCGGACGGCAACGGCGCGCTGGCCGACGCGACGTTGTCCTCGAAGCAGGTACCCGAGAGGCATTCGGCGTTCATGAGGCCCGGCACGCCGATCGCGGACAACCTGGCCAGTGCCTTGGCGGCGAGCAGCACGTGGGGATGGGCACCCAGCGGGTCCAGCACCGGACTGCCCAGCATCACCAGGCCGCACACGAGGTCAGGCCGGCGTACGGCCGCGAGACGGGCGAGCCCGCCGCCACGGCTCTGGCCCAGCAACACCACCGGGCCGCCGGTGGCCTCGGCGTGCTCCTCCAGGCGGCGCTCGACGCGGTCCACCAACTCGGACGTGCATCCCACGTTGAACCCGACGCCGGCGCCGGCCGGCTCGTAACCGCGGTCTCGCAACCACGTGGAGGCGAACGTGAGACTGAGCTCGCTCGCACCGAATCCGGGTACCAGCACCACGCCCAGACCCGCGCCTTCGTGAGGGTTCGCCTTGCGCCACACCGGATGGCGCAGCAGGCGGGGGATCGTGAGCGCGGCGACCGCGACGTGCTCACGTGCCAGTGATCGCAGGTCACCAGAAGCACTCATGGTCGTTGCTCCGCTCATCCGTTCGGGTGCAGAGGAATTGACCCGGCTGGACACGGGTAAACGCGGAGCTTCATCACGTTTCCGGGCGCAGTGGGCGTCTGTCCGCTTCCGCGGCGCGGTGTCAGGGCCGTGACAGCCCGGTGTCCGGCCTGGTGGCGAACGTGGTCACGACAACCGCGAAGGCCAGCAGAGGAGACACGAGGTGCCCACGTTCACCACGCCGACCCCCATCACCGCCGCGCTGACCACCGCGGGTGCCCGTGTGCGGATCGCCGCCGGCGGGCGGGCGGACACGGTGGTCCGGGTCGAGCCCGTCGACAGCGCGAACCCGAAGGACGTGGAGGTCGCCGAGAAGACCAAGGTCGACTTCGTCGACGGCGTGCTCGTGGTCAAGACGACCAAGTCGGGGGACCGGAACGGCTCCGTCGCCATCACGGTCGAACTGCCGGCCGGTTCCAGCCTGGTCCTGAACACGGCGTGGACGGAGGTGCGGGCCGTCGGCGTGCTCGGTGACTGCGAGGTCAACATCGGGTCGGGACAGGTCCGGCTCGACCGCGTCGCCGCGCTGCGGGGCAACCTCGGGGTGGGCGGGCTCGCGGTCGGGCACGTCACCGGGTCTGCCGTGATCGAGGGCAGCTCGGCCGACGTGCGGATCGGTGAGGTCGACGGCGTCGTCCGCTACCGGGGCACGACCGGGAAGGTCTGGATCGGCCGTGCCCGCTCCGACATCGATCTGGGCGGCTCGAACGGCAGCTTCGACGTCGGCCGGGCCGACGGCGGCGTCATCGCCAGGGCGGCCGCCTGTCCCATCCGGATCGGACGGGTCACGCGTGGTCGCGTGGAGGCGATGAACGCCTCCGGTGGCATCGAGATCGGTGTCGGCGAGGGCACCTCCGCCGAGGTCGACGCGAAGAGCACGAAGGGTCTGGTGCGCAGCACGGTGTTCACACAGGACGACCCCGAGGTTCAAGTTCATGTCCGCACCCGGCTCGACGACATCGTCGTCCACCGCGTGGCCGCCTGAGTCCGCTGTCAGGGAACGGACAGTCAGCCGTGGCAGGATCGGGCAGGTGCAAATCGGGATTCTGGGACCGTTCGAGGTTCGCGCGGACGATGGCACTCTCGCGGACGTGCCAGGTGCACGGCTGCGTGCGTTGCTGATCGCCCTCGCGCTCCAACCGGGTCGCGTGGTCCCGAAGACGGCGCTCGTCGACTGGATCTGGGGCGAGAACCCCCCTGCCGACGCGGCGAATTCCTTGCAACGCTTGGTTTCCCGGCTGCGCAAGGCGCTGCCGGACCTGTCGGTCGAAGGACTGACGGACGGGTACCGCCTGGCGGTGGATCCCGATGCCGTGGACGCGGTGCGGTTCGAACGCCTCGGCACCCGCGCTCGTGCCGACGAGGGACCGCTGCGGGTCCAGCGGCTGCGTGATGCTCTCGAGTTGTGGCGCGGCCCGGCCCTGCAGGACGTCGGTGTGCAGGACAGCGTTGCGTTCGACGCCGCGGCGACCCGGCTCGAAGGGCTGCGCCTGACCGCGGTGGAGGACCGGTTCGACGCGGAGATCGGGCTGGGACGGGGCGCGGAGCTGGTCGCCGAACTGACCGACCTGGTGGCCGCGCATCCCGTGCGGGAGAAACTCGTCGTCGCGCTGATGCGCGCACTCGTCGCGGCCGGCCGCAACAGCGAGGCGCTGCTCGCCTACCAGCGCACCAGGGAAGTCCTGGCCGACGAGCTGGGCGTCGACCCCTCACCGGAGCTGTCCGCGCTGCACGTCGCGTTGTTGCGCGGCGAGGTCGGCCGGCGTGAGGAGAACCGCAGGACCAACCTGCGTGCCGAGCTGACCAGCTACATCGGCAAGGACGCTGATGTCACCGCGGTGCGCGAGCTGGTCGCCGGCCACCGCCTCACCACCCTGATCGGACCGGGAGGCTCGGGAAAGACGAGGCTGGCAACGGAAACCGCACGCCTGCTGCTCGGCGACCTGCCGGACGGGGTGTGGCTGGTGGAGCTCGCCCCCATCGGCGCCGACGGTGACGTGGCGCAGTCGACGCTCGCCGCACTCGGCCTCCGGGACGCGCTGCTCGGCGAAGCGACCAACTCGGAGCCGCTGGAGCGGCTCATCTCCGCGATCCGCGAGCGCGAGGCGCTGCTGGTCCTGGACAACTGCGAGCACGTGATCGAGTCGTCGGCGGCGTTCGCCCACCGGCTGCTGGGGGAGTGCCGGAAGCTGCGAATCCTGGCGACCAGCAGGGAACCGCTCGGCATCACCGGTGAGGCGTTGTGGCCGGTCGCTCCGCTGGACCTGCCGGCGGCGGTCCGGCTGCTGCGGGAACGAGCGGCCGCCGTGCGCACCGACCTCGTGGTCGACGCCGGCACGCTGGCGACGATGACGCGCGTCTGCCGGGCGCTGGACGGGATGCCGCTCGCGATCGAACTGGCCGCGGCCAGGTTGCGCACCATGTCCATCGACCAGCTGGCCGCCCGGCTCGACGACCGGTTCCGCCTGCTGACCGGAGGCAGCCGCACCGCGTTGCCCCGCCACCGGACGTTGCGCGCGATGGTCGACTGGAGCTGGGAGCTGCTGACCGGCGCCGAACGGGTGGTGCTGCGCAGGCTCGCGGTGTTCGCCGGCGGGGCGAGCCTGGAAGCGGCCGAGCGGGTCTGCGCGGACGAGGCCGTCGAGGAGCACGAGGTCCTGGACCTGCTCACCTCGCTGACCGAGAAGTCGCTGCTGGTCGTCGGTGACGAGGGCGCACCGCGCTACCGGATGCTCGGCACGATCAAGGAGTACGCCGCGCACCGGCTCGCCGAGGCAGGGGAGTCGGAGCTGGCTCGGCGGACGCACCTCGCCTTCTTCACCGAACTCGCCGAGACAGCGGCACCGCACCTGCTTCGCGCCGAGCAACTGACCTGGCTCGCCGCCCTGAGTGCCGAGCACGACAACATCAGTGCCGCGATGCGTGGTGCGCTCGCGGCCGGTGAAGCGCATGCGGCGATGCGGCTCGCGGCGGGCGCCGGCTGGTACTGGTGGCTCGTCGGGCACAAGGCCGAAGGCCTGGAGCTGATCCTCGCGGCCACCGGGACGCCGGGGGAGGTTCCCGACGAGATCCGGGCGTGGGTGTACGGCCTCGTCGTGACGTTCCTGAGCTCCGGGCTGGGTGACGAACGTCAGGCCGCGGGGTGGATCCACCGGACTTATGAGCTCTACCAGGGCCTTCAGGTTCGCCCCCCGATGCTGGGCCTGGTCGCCTCCCTGGAACGCCTGCTGCGGGAGCCGGACAGGGCCCCGTCCGCGTGGGAAGTGGCGCTGGACAGCGAGGATCCCTGGGTGCGCGCGATAGGCCGGCTGCACCTCGGGAAGATGCGGGTCGCGGTCGGCCAGGGCGGGCAGGAGGCGGATCGGCACCTGGAGGAGGCGCTCGTCGAGTTCCGGGTGCTCGGCGAACGGTTCGGGATCTCGTTCGCCCTGACCGAGCTGGCGGACCGGATCGCCACGCGCGGCGAGTTCGCCGAGGCGTGCGGGCACTACGAAGAGGCGATCGCGGTCATCAGCGAGATCGGTGCCGTCGACGACGTCATCCGGATGCGCGCGCGGCAAGCTCAGCTGTACTGGCTGATGGGCGACAAGGACGCGAGCGCGGCCGCCATGGCCGAGGCCGGGCGGTGCGCGGAAGGCGTCACCTGGCCGGACGCGCTCGCCATGCTGGCTCTCGCGAAGGCGGACCTCGCCCGGTGGAGCGGCGACACCGAGGCGGTGTACGAACAACTCCGCGTCGCGACCACCGTGTGGGGCGACGAAGCGGACCAGATGAGCATCCGCGCCGCGACCCACACGCTGTTCGGCTACCTGACCGACGACCTCGACGAGGCACGGGAGTTCCTCGCGGGTGCGTGCCAGGCGGCGGCCGAGGTGGGGTACGCGCCCACGATCGCGCAGGTGCTCGTCGCGGTCGCGGACCTGGCACTGCGCCGCGACCAGCACGAGCAGGCCGCCCGGCTGCTCGCGGCGAGCACCGCCGTGCGCGGACTACCGGACTGCTCACACCTCGACGCGGACCGGATCGAGCGGGCGGCACGAAGCCACCTCGGCGACGCGGCGTTCGACGAGGCGGCTCGGGTGGGTGCGCAGACGAGCTGGAGTGACCTGGTGGCGCGCACGCTCGCTTCCTGACAGGCCGGGCTGACACGGGGACGGCCCGTGTCAGCGCCGTGACAGTCCCGTGTCCGGACTCCCGGTGATCGTGGTGGCCACCACCACCACGAAGGGGATCCGATGAGCCACACCGCTTCCGTCCTGCAGGGCCTGCCGATGGAACGCGACGCGGGCCCGTTCGACCCGCCCAGCCAGATCACCGCCGTGCGCGCGGCCCGGCCCGTCAGCCCCATGCTGTTCCCGGACGGTCACGAGGGCTGGCTGGTCACCGGGTACGACGCGGTGCGCCAGGTCATGGCCGACACCAGGTTCAGCAACCGCCAGGACATCGGCGTCCTCCACGTGCCGTTCGAGACGCCCGGCATGCCGGGGGCCACCGAACCGTCCCCGCAGACGCCGGGCCTGTTCATCAGCATGGACCCGCCGGACCACACCCGCTTGCGCCGCAAGCTGACCGGCGCGTTCACGGTCAAGCGGATGAAGCAGCTCGAAGAGGGCATCATCGCGATCACCGAGAAGCAGCTGGACGAGCTGGCTCGCCTGACCCCGCCGGTCGACCTGGTTCGCGAGTTCGCGTTGCCGGTGCCGTCACTGGTGATCTGCGAACTGCTCGGCGTCCCCTACGCGGACCGCGAGACCTTCCAGTCGAACTCCTCGAAGTTCATGGAACGGGACATCACGCTCGAGGACAAGATGGCCACGATCGGAGCCATGTTCGGCTACCTCGCCGAACTGGTGACGAGCAAGCGCGCCGACCCCGGCGAGGACATCTTGTCCGACCTGGCCCGCGACGAGGACCTCACCGTCGAGGAACTGTCCGGGATGGCGTTCCTGCTGCTGCTCGCCGGGCACGAGACCACCGCGAACATGCTGGCGCTGGGGACGTTCGCCCTCCTGGAGCACCCCGCGGAACTGGCGGAACTGCGGGAGAACGCGGAACTGCTCCCCGACGCGGTCGAGGAGCTCCTGCGCTACCTGTCCGTGGCCGACATCTTCTACCGCTACGCCACGGAGGACGTCGAACTCGGCGGCGAGACCATTCCCGCCGGCTCCACCGTCGTCGTCTCGCTGCTGGCCGCGAACCGTGACCCGCAACGGTTCGAGAACCCCGACGTCCTGGACGTGCACCGCAAGGTCCGCGGTCAGGTCGCCTTCGGGCACGGCGTCCACCAGTGCCTCGGCCAGCAGCTGGCCCGCATCGAGATGCGCGCCGGCTTCGAGGGACTGCTGCGCCGCTTCCCGGCCTTGCGGCTCGCTGTTCCCGCCGGCGACGTGAGGCTCAGGACCGACATGCACATCTACGGCGTCCATGAACTCCCGGTCACCTGGGCCTGACCCACCGTCCACTCAGGAGCGTCCGATGACGACACCACCACCCGCGATCCGAGTGCAAGGCCTGGAGAAGTCGTACAAGGCGCTGAAAGTACTGCGCGGCGTGGACTTCGACGTGGCGCGGGGCAGCATCTTCGCGCTGCTCGGCTCGAACGGCGCAGGCAAGACCACGGTCGTGAAGATCCTCGCCACCCTGCTGAAGGCCGACGCGGGGACCGCCTGCGTCAACGGCTTCGACGTCGCCGGGCAGGCCGCGGACGTGCGGGAGTCCATCAGCCTCACCGGGCAGTTCGCCGCCGTCGACGAGATCCTCAGCGGCTGGGAGAACCTCGTGCTCGTCGCGCGGCTGCGGCACCTCGAAGGCCCCGGCGAGATCGCGGACGACCTGCTGGCCCGGTTCTCCCTGACCGGCGCGGCCGCGCGGCGGGTGTCGACCTACTCGGGCGGCATGCGCCGCCGCCTCGACATCGCGATGAGCCTCGTCGGGAACCCGCCGGTCATCTTCCTCGACGAGCCGACGACCGGGCTCGACCCGGAAGGACGCCTCGAGGTGTGGCAGGCCGTCCGGGAGCTCGCCAGCCTGGGCACGACGGTGCTGCTCACGACGCAGCACCTGGACGAGGCCGAACAACTCGCCGACCGGATCGCGATCCTGCACGAGGGCCGGATCATCGTGAACGGCACCCTCGCCGAGCTCAAGCAGCTGCTCCCGCCCGCCAAGCTCGAGTACGTCGAGAAACAACCGACCCTCGAGGAAGTCTTCCTCGCACTGGTCGGTGCCCGCGAGGACACGACGTCGAGTGAGGCGCGATGATGACCAAGCACTCCTTCGTCGACACGATCGTCCTCCTGGGACGGTCTCTGAGTCACATCACGCGGAGCCTGGACACCATCCTCACGACCGTCATCACGCCGATCGCCATGATGCTGATGTTCGTCTACGTGTTCGGTGGCGCGATCCAGACCGGCTCTGACTCGTACGTGAACTACCTGCTGCCCGGCATCCTGCTCATCACAGTCGCCTCCGGCGTCACCTACACCGCGTTCCGGCTCTTCATGGACATGCAGAGCGGCATCTTCGAGCGGTTCCAGTCCATGCCGATCGCGCGGTCGTCCGTGCTGTGGGCGCACGTGCTGACCTCGCTGGTCGCCAACCTGCTCTCGCTCGTGGTCGTCGTGCTCGTCGCCCTGCTCATCGGCTTCCGCTCGGGGGCGGGACCACTGGCGTGGCTCGCGGTCGCCGGCATCCTGGTCCTGTTCACCCTGGCGCTGACCTGGCTCGCCGTCATCCCCGGTCTCACCGCGAAGTCCGTGGACGGCGCGAGCGCGTTCTCCTACCCGCTGATCTTCCTGCCGTTCCTCAGCTCGGCCTTCGTGCCCACCGGAACCATGCCCGGCCCGGTGCGCGCCTTCGCCGAGAACCAGCCGGTGACGTCCATCGTCAACGCCATCCGTGCCCTGTACACGGAGCAGCCGGTCGGCACCGACATCTGGATCGCACTCGCCTGGTGCGCCGGCATCCTCGTCGTCGGCTACGTCCTCGCCACGATCACCTACCGCCGCAAGACCTCCTAGTGGTGTGGCCCGGAACACCGAGAAAACGCTGTGTCCTGCCGTCTGGCGTCGTGGTTCGTAATATCGGCGAAAAGGACAACGGTCGGGGATCTTAAGGTGAGGTGTTCAGTGACTTCAGGCGAGACGGCGTCGGTGGCCGGCGTGCAGACCAGCGATCATGACGGCGTGCTGGTCGCTGTCATCAGCGGCGAGCTCGACATGGTCAGCGTGGACGGAGTCGGGGCGGCCCTGTTCGACCTCCTGGCCAAGAAGCCGGACGGCCTGGTGGTCGAGCTGGCCGTGGAGTTCATGGGCTCGTCCGCGTTGTCGATGCTGCTGGAGCTGCACGGGCGGGCACAGCGCGAGGAAGTGGGGTTCGCCATCGTGGCCACGGCGGTGGCAGCCGCGCGTCCCTTGATGGCCAGCGCCCTGACCCAGGTGCTACCGGTGGCCCAGTCGGTGGACGAGGCCGTGAAGGCGATCCAGGAGGAACGCAAGCCGGGCTAGCGGCGCGCGTCTGGCCGGGCTTGGCGCGGTGCGTCGAGCCCGGCCTCGGCACGTGTGCGAGACACATTCACCCAATAGCGGGATGCGAACTCGTGGTCTTCCCATTTGGCCTGATCATCCGCCGAAACAAGGCTGAACGGCGAAAATAAGAAGCCACTCGAAGGTGTGATCCGAGCCCACTCGGGCGCGTCCGGACGTCGTTGGCGATTTGGTGACTCTTTGATCGTTTGGATACGGTCTTGGCGGACTTGCGGAACGTGTGCAATGCCGACACTTCCTTTCCGAAAGAATCAACAGAGGAGATTTTTGTGCTGAAGAAGGCAGGGGCGGCCGTCGCTATCGCGGGCGCTTTTCTCGGTTTCGGTTCCACCGCGATGGCTGACGCCCCCGAGCTGGACCTGACGCACCAGGTCGGCGGTGTCAACCTGGACGACTCCGAGGTCGTCAGCGACCTGAACGCCTGCTTCATCGACGTCAACGTCATCGCGGTGCCGGTGCTGTCGGACAACGACAGCGGCCTGTGCGCCAACCCCGACGACAAGTGACGTGAGACGGCGCCCGTTGTGACGGGCGCCGTTCGCAGACCGAGGAGCGGAGTCCGGCAGGGGTGCCTGGCTCCGTTCCTCCTTCGTGGCACGAGCAGATCGAACGACTGGTTCGTCAGGAGAAAATCGTCATGTTGAAGAAGGCTTTTGCCGCGGCTGCTGTGGGCGCGGGTTTTCTGATGATGGGCACGCCCGCTTTCGCGACGCAGGGCGACCCCATCGAAGACACGGCGGACCTCGCCTCGAAGTACGACCACACCCACCACGTGGGTCTGGTCAACCTGCAGAACGCCGAACTGCTCAGCGACATCAACGTCTGCCACGTCGACGTGAACGTCATCGCGGTGCCGGTCCTTTCGAACAACGACTCCGGACCCTGCGTGAACCCCGACATCGAGGGTGAGCACTTCCACGGGGACGACTCGGAGCGCTGATCCGCGCTACGAGCTCCGGGTGTCCTGCTCGGGCACCAGGTCGGCGTCGTGCACGCACCGGGAGACCTGGACGCGGTTGGTGACCTCCAGCTTCGCGAACACGCTCCCGACATGCGTCTTCACGGTGGCAAGGCCGAGGTGCAGGGACAGGGCGATCTCGGCGTTGGTCAACCCCTCTGCGACCGCGAGGGCGACCTCGCGTTCCCGGTCCGTGAGCCGGGCGAGCAACGCGCGGGCTGTGTGTCGCCGGGAGTCGTCCCCCTGCTGGGTGGCCATGGCGATGAGCCGGCTGGTGACGCTCGGCGAGAGCATCGGCTCACCGAGCGCGACGCGGCGCACGGCGGCGACGATGTCGGCGGGCCCGGTGTCCTTCAGCAGGAATCCCGCCGCTCCCTCACGCAGTGCCGTGAAGACCAGTTCGTCGGTGTCGAACGTGGTCAGGACGATGACCCGGGCCGGTGATCCCCGGTCGCGGAGCCGGCGGGTGGCGGCCAGGCCGTCCATCCGGGGCATCCGGATGTCCATCAGGACGACGTCCGGTCGTTCGCGCACGACCACGTCGATCGCGTCCCGCCCGTCGGCCGCCTCGCCGACGACGTCGACGTCCCCAGTGCCGCCCAGGATCATCCGCAGACCTGCTCGCACGAGCGGGTCGTCGTCGACGATGACCAGCCGCACCACGTTCAGCTCTGCCACGGCAGCCTCGCGGTCACGACGAACGACCCGTCCGGTCGTGGCCCGTGGGCGAAGGTTCCGCCGGCGAGTTCGGCGCGTTCCGCGAGACCCAGCAGCCCGACTCCCGACGACGGTGCCGCGCTTGCCCGGCCGGCCAGCGGGTTGCGGATCTCCACTTCGAGCACTTCTCCTTCCGCACCGGTGAGCCGTACGACGACGGGCTCACCGGGCGCGTGCTTCCGGGCGTTCGTCAGCGCTTCCTGGACGATCCGGAAAGCCGTGCGCGACAACGTTTCCGGAAACGGGCGCGCGAGCAGCTCCCCGCTGTCGAGCCGAACCGCCGAACCGGCTTCCCGCGCGTCGGCGAGCAGCGCCGGCAGCTGCGCGAGCGTCGGCTGCGGGGCGTCGGCCGAGATGCCCGTGGACCCGTCCGCCCGCAAGACGCCCAGCACCTCCCGCAGCTCGGCCAGCGCGAGCCGGGCGTTCTCCTGGATGGTCTGCGCTGTCTCCGCCGTTTGCCCGCGGTCGAGGTCGTCGCGGTAGGTGAGTGCCCCGGCGTGCAGTGCCACCATGGAGATGCGGTGCGCCAGCACGTCGTGCATCTCCCGGGCGATCCGGTTCCGTTCCGCGTCGCGGGCGACCTTCGCGGCCAGCGCCTGCTCCCGCTCAGCGGTGAGGGCCCGCTCACGCAGCGAGTCGACCAGTTCGCGGCGGGCGGCGACGTAGTACCCGGCGGCCACGGCGGCGGCGAAGAAGACCCCACCGAGCACGACGCCGCTCACCGCCTCGAAGGCACCGCCCTCGGTGAACAGAAAACGGGGCCGGTACACGAACTCGGACGCGATCGAGCCCGCGAGGAACATCGCCGCGACGATCGCGATCCGTTGACGCCGCGCGGCCATCGAGGCGACGGCCAGCGCGGCCGGGCCCATGCTCGTCACCGACACGGCGCAAGCGGCGCTCGTCAGGCACGCCACGACCAGGAGATGACGCCGCCGCAGCGGAAGTAGCGCGAGCGTCACCGCGCCCAACGCGAAGTCGAGCACCAGCACGGCGCCCACGACGTCCTGCTGTGCCGCGGTCAGCGGCCCGGCCAGCACCACCGCGGTCATGGCGGCCCACGCCACCACGCCGACGGCTGCCGCGAGCAGGTAACGCCAGACGCGGGACCACGGACGCAGCAGTTCCGGCATGCCCGAAGCCTAGATGGCGCGAGGTACGTCGCAGATCCGTCGCAAGTCGCGGTCGCCTCCACCTCCGGGTGGAGACGACCGAGCCTCCGCGGGGAGTCGCGTGCGCTTCCGACAGGACAGCGTTGGTGCCGTCATCACCGCTACCGGCGTTGTGCCACAAGGAGAAGCCATGACCAAGCCCAAGACGCTCGCGAGAACGGCCGGCCTGCTGTACCTCGCACTCGTCATCCTCGGCACCTGGGCGCACCTGGTCGTGCGCGACGGTGTGCACGTGCCCGGCGATCCTGCCGCCACCGCGGCCAACATCGTGGCCCATGAAACGCTCTTCCGCTGGGGTCTCGCGGCGGACGTGCTCATGGCGGTGGTCTTCGTCTTCCTCGGACTGGCCCTGCACCGTCTGCTGCACCACGTAGACGAGCGCGCCGCGACGGCACTCCTGGTGTTCGTGTCGGTCGGCGCGGGCTCCATCCTGCTCAACCTCGCGTTCCACCACGGGGCACTGCGAGTCGCCACCGATCCCGCGCACACCGGCGAACTCGCGTTGCTCCTGCTCGACCTGCACGGGTACGGGTACACCCTCGGCGGCGTGTTCTTCGGCCTGTGGCTGCTGCCGATGGGCTACCTGGCCCTGCGTTCCGGCCTGTTCCCGAAGCCGCTGGGCGTTCTGCTCGTCGTCGGAGGCTTCGCGTGGATCGCCGATCCGGTGATCGCGTTCGCGCTGCCCGGCGCACCCGGCCTCGTCCGTGACGTGGTGTCGGCCCCTACCTCGCTGGCCGAGTTCGGACTGATGCTCTACCTGCTCGTCCGGGGCGTTCGCCCTCCGGTGGCGGCCGGTTATTCTGAGCCGCGTTAGTTGACTGGCGGGATGGGACGCGACGACATGAAGCGCAGGCCGCTTGTGGCAGCGGTGGTCGCGGTGGTCGTTGTCAGCGCTGTGGTCGGAGCAGCGGTGTGGATCGGCCAGGCGAACCGGCCTGCGAGCGAGCCCACCTCGCCGGTGATCCACGAACGGGTGAGTGTGAGGCCGCTCGAAACCACGATCGAGTTGAGCAGGTAACCGGGCGAGCGTTCTGCGCGAACCCACCTCGCAGGTGCCGGTCTGGACTTGAAGACGCGAGAGCCGCGCTCGTCAGTCGTGCGACTACCTGCTGCGCCTGGCTTTCCGGAACTGCCGCCACAGCCGCTCCGCCTTCCGCTCGTGTCCGCCTGCGAGGTAGGCGGCACGGGCGGCGTGCAGCTGGTGCTGCACCTCGTCCTGCTGATCGGTGTCCCACGCGATCAACGCGAGGTGCTTGTGCGCATGCCCGATCAGGTCGTTCCGGCCGGCGCGCCCGGCGATCTCGATGCAGTCCAGGAAGTACTCGGTCGCGCGGTCCGAGAGCCCCACGTTGTCGGCGAGCACGCCCAGGCTGTAGTTGACCTGGGCCTCGCCGGGGCGATGCCCGCCCGTGCGGTAGCACTCCAGGGCCGCGCCGTAGAGCCGCCACGCCGAGTCGAAGTCCTTGCTGTGGCGGGAAAGCAGTCCCAGGTTGTACAGGGCCTTGCCCTGGCTCTCGGTGTCACCGAGGTCGCGGCTCAGCGAGGCGGCCGACTCGAACCGTGCGCGAGCGGCCTCGGCGTGGCCCATCTCGCGGTGCAGGCGTCCCAGCCTTAGCAGGGCCTTGGTTTCCGCTTCCCGGTCGCCCAGGCTCATGGCGGCGTCCAGAGCCAGTTCGTAGGCGGAGATTCCTTCCACCGCGGTGCGGCGGCCGTAGAAGAAGTAGAGGAACGTGCCCAAGGCGAACGCCAGGCGCAGCACCTGTTCACGACGGCCGGTCCGGTGCGCCAGAGCGATGACGGCGATGACGCTTTCGCGCTCGGCGCGCAACCAGAGGTGGGCACGCCTGCGGGTCTCGACCTCGGGGCTTTGTCGTTCGGCCTGCTCCGCCGCCTCGACGTAGTGGTCGATCAGGCGGGCGAGTGCGGTCTCGCGCACCTCTTCCGCGTCGGCTTCGCACTGTTCCGCCGCGTACAGGCGCAACAGGTCGTGGAAGCGGAACCAGCCGGGCGCTTCGCCGCTCTCGACCATGTGTGCGCGCCGCAGGCCGGTCAGCAGTTTCCGCGTGGACTGCGGTGACCTGCCGGCCAGTGCCGCCGCGGCCTCGGTGCTGATCTGGGGGCCGGGGTTGAGCGACAGCAACCGGAACAGCCGCTGCTCCTCGTGAGTGAGCCTGGTGTGCGAGAGGTCGAACGCCGCGCGGACGGCGAGGTCGTCGTAGCTGAGTTCGGCCAGCCGCGCTTCCTGAAGCAGTACGACGAGGTCGGTGAGCGGGAGCCCGGGATCGTCGGACAGCAGGGCGGCCACGATGCCGAGCGCGAGCGGCAGCCGTCCGCACAGTTCGGCGATCTCGTGTGCGGCCTGCGGGGCGTCGGCGATCCGCGTGTCGGCGGGATCGGTGGCCTGCAGGAGGTTCGCGAGCATCGTCACCGAGTCGCCGGCCGGCAGCACGTCGATCTCGACCCGGCGAGCGCCCTGCAGGTCTCCGAGTGTGTGCCGGCTGGTCACGAGCACGCGGTGCTGGTCGCCCGGTGGCAGCAGCGGGCGGACCTGTTCGGACGACGACGCGTTGTCCAGCACCACCAGCATCGGCCGGCGCTTCGCGAGCCGGGAGCGGTAGAGCGCCTCTCGTTCCGGCCGCGTCTCCGGTACGCGTGACACGCCGAGCGCCGTCAGGAAGGTGGCGAGAGCGGTCTGCGGTTCGACCGGTGTGGAGTAACCGTGGAGGTCGATGAACAGCACGCCGCCCGGGAACCTGCCGGCGGCGTCGTGGGCCGCCTTCACCGCCAGCGTGGTCTTGCCGACGCCGGCGAGGCCCGTCGACACCACCACGGGTTGCGGGCTGCCCAGCGCCTCCGCGACGGCGCTCAGGTCCGCGGCGCGGCCGGTGAACTCGGCGGCGACCGGAGGCAGTCCGTCGAGCGCGGTCGGGGCCTGCGATTGCAGGTAGACGTCCCGCGCCTGCACGACGGTGCCGTGGACGTCCCCGCTCACCTCGTTGTGCACCCGTTCGTTGTACCGCAGATCAGGACCAGCGCTGGTGCCAGTCGTCGTGTCCGGCTTGGTCCGAGCTGCACGCCCTAGTCGCAGACATTGATCGGGACCGCCCGGAAGTGCACATTCGGACGTTGAGGTAATCTGGATGTTCATAACATCCCAGTTGCGTTCGGCGGGAGTGGCGATGGTTCGGCTGACTCGGGTGCAGCAGCAGGCTCGTACGCGTGCCGCGGTGCTGGCGGCGGCGCGGGAGGAGTTCGCCGAGCACGGTTTCCTGCCGGCGAAAGTGGACCGGATCGCCGAACGTGCGGAGCTGACGCGCGGGGCGGTGTACTCGAACTTCCCGAGCAAGCGCGCGCTGTACCTGGCGGTGCTGATCGACCTGGTCGAGAAGGCTTCGGAGCCGCGGGCGACGGTGTCGCCGACGTCGCGGGTCGACTCGCTCGGGGTGTTCGCGAGGGTCTGGCTCGAACGGCTGCCGCTGGTGGGCGACCCGGCGCCGGGCGGGCGGCTGCGGTTGCGGTCGCTGGCCGGGGTCTTCGAGGACGAACGCGGTCCGGCCGTGCTGGCACAGCTCGCCCGGCTGGAGGCGTTGCTGCTGGCCATCGCACTCGAACGGGGTGCGCCGGTCCGGCGGGTGCGGCTGGCGGAGCTGGTGTTGACGATGCTGGACGGCGCCGGTCACCGGGCCGAGACGTCGCCGGGGTTCGGCGACCCGTTCGACGTCGCGCACGCGTGCAGGCACATGGCCGAGATCGCCCTGGAGGACACCTGGGCGCCGCCGCACCTGCCGTACGTCGCTCCGGCGCGGACGTGCTCGGACGCCTGGACCGCGCCCGAGGGTCTCGTGGACCAGATCAGCGGGGAGCGGGTCGACCTGACGAACGGGCTGGTGGTGGTGCTGGGCGCGAGTCGTCTCGGCGCGGCCGAGGAAGCCGTGCGGTCCGCGAAGCCCGGTGAACAGGTCACGCTGGCCGTCGTCACCGGCGACCAGGAGGAGACCGGGCGCCTCGTCCGGCTCCGGGTGACGGATGCCGTCGGCTGCCTGAGGCGGGTGTTCGCGCCTGAGGTCTGGCAGCACGTCCGGCTGGTGCTCGACGACGACGCGCTGGTGGCGTCGTCGATCGGTCTGGCCGACCCCGGCGACGACACCGAGTCCGCGGTCAGCGTGCGGGACGGCGTGATCGTCGCGCGTGCCCACGGTCGCGGTGCCGGCTACGCGGCCGGCGCGCGCAGGCGGGAGGCGACCCAGTGAACAGGGATCTGTCCGTGCTGCACGCGTTGCGGTGCGTCGGGACCGCCGGGCTCGCCCGCGTGGCGTCGTTCACGGGGCTCGCCGAGTCCGATGTGGAGTCCGAGCTGATCGATCTCGCGGTCGCCGGTCTCGTCACGCACCACAAGGGTTTCGGTGGGTGGGCGCTCACGGAGTCCGGCCGGGCGGCCGACGCGGAGCGGACCGGGGCCGAGCTGGAGTCGGCCGGTAGCCGTCCCGCACTGGCCGAGGCGTTCGACGCGTTCCTCGTGCTCAACCCAGAACTGCTCGACCTGTGCACGGCGTGGCAGGTCCGGTCCGCCGGCGGCGTCACGACGATCAACGACCACAGCGACGCCGCCTACGACGCCCGCGTCCTCGCCCTGTTCACCGATTTCCACACCCGTGCCGTCGTGGTGGTCGCCGCTCTGGCCGCCGCCGTGCCCCGGTTCGGTCGTTACGACGCGCGCCTGTCCGAGGCCCTGGACCGCGCTCAGGCGGGGGAGCTCGAGCGCCTGGCCGACACCATCGACTCGTTCCACACGATCTGGGCGGAACTGCACGAGGACCTCCTCGCCACGCTGGGGATCGCGCGATGGAGTGGGTGAGGCACCTCTCCGGCGCGCTCGGCGAACCGCCGGAGGTCGTCGGCGGCAAGGCCCACGGCCTCGTGCTGCTGCACCGCCTGGGCCTGCCGGTGCCCGCCGGTTTCGTCGTCACCACCGAGGCCTGCCGGGTCTTCCTCCGCACGGGCCGGTTGCCCGAGGGTCTCGCCGGTGAACTGGCCTCCGCCATCGAGACCTTGGGCCCCTCCACGGTCTCGGTGCGCTCGGGAGCCGCCATGTCGATGCCCGGCATGATGGACACGATCCTCAACCTGAGCCTCACGCCGGACTCGCTCGACCAGGCGCTGGAGTCGGTGTTCGCGTCGTGGAACACGCCCCGCGCCCGGACCTACCGCACTCTGCACGGCATACCGCACGACCTGGGCACGGCCGTGGTCGTGCAGCGCATGGTGTTCGGTGACCGCGACGGCCGCAGCGGTTCCGGCGTGGCGTTCAGCCGCGATCCCGGCACGGGCGAGAACGCGCCGTTCGGCGAGGTCCTCTTCGGACACCAGGGCGACGCCGTCGTCTCCGGCCGCACGCTCACCCTGCCCCTGCAGGCACTCGCGGACCGTGAACCCGCTGTCCGGCGCGACCTGTTCGACGCGCTGCGCCGCATCGAACAGCACTACCGCGACGCGTGCTACGTCGAGTTCACCTTCGAGTCAGGTGTGCTGTGGCTGCTGCAGGTGCGGCCGGGCAGGTTCACCGGCGCCGCCGCCGTCCGCCTGGCCACCGACCTGGCCGACGCCGGCGCGATCACTCGCGACGAAGCACTCCTGCGGGTGTCGCCGCACGACCTCCGGCACGTCCGCGTGTCCCGGATCGCTCCGGATGCCGACGTCATCGCACGCGGACTGGGCGTCTGCCCGGGGGTGGCGGCGGGCAGGGTGGCGGTCACGGCCGACGAGGCGGTGCGCATGGCCGCCGACGGCCCGGTCGTCCTGGTGCGTCCGGAGACGTCACCGGAGGACATCCGCGGCCTGGCGGCGGCCACCGGCATCGTCACCGCGAGGGGTGGCCCGGCGAGCCACGCGGCCGTCGTCGCCCGCTCGATGGGCAAACCCGCGGTCGTGGGTGTCGTCGATCTTGTCGTGGGCAGCGACTCGGTGGTGATGGGCGGCCGCACGGTCGGCGTGGGCGCGATGGTCACCGTCGACGGGACCGGTGGCGAGGTCGTCCTCGGCACGCCGCGCGTCGTCACGGGAGGAGCGGACGAGCACCTGCGCCGGTTGCTGGAGTGGGCGGACGAGGTGTCGGGGGAGCGGGCGGAGCGGGAGGAGGCCGGGCGCCTGGAGGCCGCGCAGGTCGTGCTTCGGCAGCGCCGCGGCGCTTGAGGGGCGTGCTCGGCGCGTGGGCGACCAGCGGGTGGGCAGGCCCGGAGGCGGCGACATTTCTCAGGGCCGGGTGCCCGGACCGAAGCCCGTCCAGCGCAGCTCCTCAGGCAGGTGGCTCATGTCGTTGTGCAGAACCAAGGACGGGGGCGTGCCGTCGCGGAACTGGAGGACGGTCAGCGCGGTGTTGCCGCAGCTCATCGCCAGCCACCGGTCCGCTGGTGCGCCGAGGGCGTGCCGCACCAGCCACGCCACCTGGTAGGCGTGCGTGACCAGGACCTCGTGGGACTCGGTCTCGGCCGGATGCGCGAACCGGGCGGTCAAGGCCTCCGCGAGACTCGCGCCGGCGGCTGCTTCCGCCGCGTCGTAGCCGTCGAAGAAGCCCGCCCACGCGGGCGGTGGGTCGGCCGGCACGTGCGGTACGTGGTCGACGAGTTCGGGGGCCTCAGTGACGGGGACGCCCGGCAGGTGCTCGCCCAGGATCCGCGCTGTGCTCGTCGCTCTCGCCAGGGGCGAGTGCAGGACGGCGTCGACCGGCGAGCGTGCCAGGCGCTCGCCCAGCAGGTGTGACTGCCGCTCGCCGGTGCCGGTGAGCTCGCCGAACGGGTCTGCTGCGCCGTGACGCACCACGTAGAGGTGCCGAGTCGCCATCGTTGAGCCTCCCAGGTTGCCAGCATCGGGATGTTATCAACATCTGAAATGACGCCGATAGTCCATAGCGGTCTCGGATGCGCTGCTGCGGACGGGTGAACTGCGGGCCACTCGTCATGCAGCGGGGGCAGGGTCGTTTGACCATGGCTGAGTTGCGGTTGTAGCAACACAGAAATCCGTGTGCGGGGGCGCAGTCGGGGCCGATCGCGAAGGAGACCGGGAGTCGATGCATCGACTCGATGAAGTGCAGGCCAGGGAAGTGACCCTGGCCGCGGTGGGTGCGGTCAACAGGCGTGATCACCTGTGGTCCGTCGACGCCGTGCGGTGCCTGGTGTCGGACGAGCGGACGCGGGTGGTCGCGATCGACACGTGCGCGGCGATCCTGCTGCGCGGTGTTCCGCGCGGCTCGCTGGAGCCGTCCGTCCGCATTCCGATCTCCGTGCCGGCGACGCGAGGTGACGCGACCTGCGCGCGGGCGGCCGAGGTCGCCTCGGAGGTGCTGAGTGGACTGGCGTGCGGTGACGACCAGCGGGTCGCCTTGGTGCTGGGGACGTTGACGGAGGAACAGCAGTTCGACGCGGTGCTGGTGCTGGTGCGTGCCGCGGCGGAGTGGATCGACACTTACGTCGGCATCGACGGCGACACGGTGGACGCCTACTACGCGATCTCCAAGGTGGAAATGACCTGACGGCCCCGGTCCGGCGAAAGACGTGCCGCCGTTGTGCAGACTCGCCGCGCCGCCCATACGGTCGTCGTGGGAGGTCGGTGATGCGAAGCCAGTACGAATACCTGATGGTGCTGGGTGTGTGCGTGCTCATCACGCTGCCCCTGGAGTGGATGGGACGCGGCGTCTACCGCCGTGGCCCGCATCTGGCGCGTGCCATCGCGCCCGTGCTGCTCGTCCTCGCCGTCTGGGACGTCGTCGCGATCGTGCGGGGGCATTGGAGCTTCCACCCCGAGGCCACGACGGGGGTGCTGCTCGGAGGGCTGCTGCCGATCGAGGAAGTCCTGTTCTTCGTGGTGATCCCGCTCTGCGCGGTGCTGACCTACGAGGCCGTGCGCGGACATTCGGAGCGCTGGTTGCGTGATGGTTGATGGAATACTCGTTCGCCGCGATGGCGGCGGTGGCAGTCGTGCTGCTGCTGGAGTTCTTCTTGCTGCGCACGGGTTTGTTCAAGCGTCCGGCGTACTGGATCACGATGGCGATCGTGCTCGGGTTCCAGGTGCCGGTGGACGGGTGGCTGACGAAGCTCGACGCGCCGATCGTGTTGTACGCGGACTGGGCGATCAGTGGCGTGCGGGTGCCGTGGGACATCCCGGTGGAGGACTTCCTCTACGGGTTCGCCATGGTCACCGCCGTCTTGTTGTTGTGGGAACGGGGAAGGCCGGCACGTGAACAAGCTTGAGGTACCGGGGAAGTTCGACCGGGCGGCCCGCGGTTACGACTTCCTGGTCGGGCTCAACCCCGGCTATCACCAGGCGCTGCGCCTCTCCGCGCGAGCGCTCGGCCTGCGGCCCGGCATGCGGGTGCTCGACCTGGGCTGCGGCACGGGCGCCTCCACCGCGGCGCTGGTCGCGGCCGCGCCCGGTGTGGAGATCGTCGCCGTGGACGCCTCGGCGGGCATGATCGCGCGGGCGAGGGAGAAGCGCTGGCCCGCCACGGTGAGGTTCGTGCACAGCCGCGCCGAGGACGTGGACGAGGGCGAGTTCGACGCGGTGTTCGCCGCCTATCTGGTGCGCAACCTGCCCGAGCCGGACGCGACGCTCACCCGGATCAAGGACCTGCTCAAACCCGGCGGAACGCTGGTGCTGCACGAGTACTCGGTGCGCGACTCGCCGGTGAGCACGGCGGTGTGGACGGCGCTGTGCGGGTTCATCGTGCCGGCGGGGTGGCTGGTCACCGGCGACCGCTCGCTCTACACCTACCTGTGGCGCAGCGTGATGGACTTCGACGGGGCGACGACGCTTCGGGACAGGTTGCGGCGCAACGGCTTCGTCGGTGTGCGCAGCGCGCCGCTGCCGGGCCTGCAACTCGGTGTGGTGCACACCTTCCGCGGCCACGTGCCGGAACAGGAGCAGCGGTGAGGGATCGCAAGGCCGTGCGGATCCCGGCCCCGGCCGGTCGCGCGCAGTTCGAAGGCACCGCACCCGTTGTCGTCGTGGTGGGCGGTGGCATCGCCGGGCTCTCCGCCGCGACGCTGCTCGCCGAACGCGGGGCGCAGGTCGTGCTGTGCGAACGGGAGAACTACCTGGGCGGACGCGTCGGCGGCTGGAGCACCAGGCTCGCGGACGGCAGCGACGCCACCATGACGCGCGGCTTCCACGCGTTCTTCCGGCAGTACTACAACCTCCGGGCACTGCTCGAACGCGTCGACCCGGCCGGACGCGCCCTGGTCGCGGTGCCGGACTACCCGCTCCAGCACGCTTCGGGTCACCGGGACGGCTTCGCGCACCTCCCGAAGACCGTGCCGTGGAACGTCCTCGCGTTCCTGCGCAGCAGCCCCACGTTCCGCTGGCGCGACCTGCCCGACGTCAACGCACGGGCCGCGCTGTCGTTGCTCGACGTGTCGGTGCCGCGGGTGTACGAGGAGCTCGACGGCATCGACGCCGCGACCTACCTGGAACGGATCCGCTTCCCCGAGGCCGCGCACGCCCTCGCCTTCGAGGTGTTCTCCCGCAGCTTCTTCGCCCACCCGACCCGCATGTCGGCCGCGGAGCTCGCGGTGATGTTCCACATCTACTTCCTCGGCTCCAGCGAGGGACTGCTGTTCGACGTGGCCGCGGACCCGTTCCCGCACGGCCTGTGGGAGCCGCTGCGGCGCCACCTCGCCCTGCTGGGCGCGACGGTGTGCACGGGCACCGAGGTCAGGTCCGTGCTGCCGGGGGAGGACAAGCGGTTCTCCGTCACCATTGGCGGCGGCGCGATCGAGGCGGACGCCGTGGTGCTCGCCGCGGACGTCCCGGGCCTGCGGTCACTCGTCGGCGACTCGCCCGCGCTCGGCGACGCCGCGTGGCGTGAGAAGGTCGGCGGGCTGCGCACCGCACCCCGTTTCCTCGTGTCGCGGTACTGGCTGGACACGCCGGTGGACGCGGACCGGCCCGGTTTCCTCGGCACCGGCGGCCACGACCTGCTCGACAACATCAGCGTGCTCAACCACTACGAGCACGAGGCACGGGCCTGGGCCGCACGCACGGGTGGCTCCGTGGTGGAACTGCACGGCTACGCGCTGCCGTCCGATGTGGACGAACAGGACGCGCGCGCCCGGCTCTGGGCACAGCTCACCGAGGTCTACCCGGAGACCAAGCGGGCGGGTGTCGTCGACGAACGCCACGAGCTGCGCGAGGACTGCCCGCTCTTCCCGGCGGGCGGGTACGCGGGACGGCCGGGCGTCACCACACCGGACGACTTCCTCGTGGTCGCGGGCGACCTCGTGCGCATCGACCTGCCGGTCGCGCTGATGGAACGCGCGGCCACCACCGGTTTCGCCGCCGCCAACCACCTGCTGAGCCGCTGGGGCGTCGCCGGCACCGACCTGTGGACCGTGCCGGCCGAGGGCCGCGCTCCACTGCTGCGCGCGGCCGCCCGACGCTGGAGGACGCTGTGATCGTCGTGGTGGGAGCCGGTCTCGCGGGCTTGAGCGCCGCGCTGGAACTGGCGGCGGCGGGCGTCGAGGTCACCGTGCTCGAGGCGGGCGACGAGGTCGGCGGCCGGGTGCGGACCGACGTCGAGGACGGCGTGCGGTTCGACCGCGGTTTTCAGATCATGCTGCCCGCCTACCCCGACCTGGAGCGGCTGGGCCTGGACCCGTTCCCGTTGCGGCACTTCAGGCCGGGCGTGTTCGTGCACGACGACGGCAGGCACGACCTGCTCGCCGATCCGCGCAGCGGGCCCGCGGCCTGGGACGGGTTCCTGCGCCAGCACGTCCTGGGCGTGCGGGACGTGGCGGCGATCGCCCGGTTCTCCGGGCCGGACGCCTTCGGGCCGGTGCGGCCGTTGCTCACCGCGCCGGACCGCACGACCCGCGAGGCGCTGCGTCAGCTCGGGGTGTCCGACCGCGCGGTCGAGGCGGTGTTCCGCCCGTTCCTGTCCGGTGCGTTCCTGGAACCGGAGCTGAGCACGTCGTCGCGGTTCTTCCACCTGGTGTGGCGCAGTTTCGCCCGCGGTGGCGCCGCGGTGCCGGCGCTCGGCATGGGGGAGTTGCCGAAGGCGATGGCGGAACGGCTGCCCCAGGAGGTCGTTCAGCTGGAGACCGCGGTGAGGGCCGTGCACGACGACGGCGTGGAGCTGGAGGAGGGCGGACGGATCGCCGCCGACGCCGTGGTGGTGGCGACGGACGGCACGACCGCGGCCCGCCTGCTGCCGGGCCTGGCCGAACCGCGCTGGAACGGCGTGACCACGTGGTACTTCCGACCGCCGCGGTCCCCGCTGCGCGACGGGTGCCTGGTCGTCGACGCCGGTGGTGGCCCGGTCGTGAACACGGCGGTGATGTCGGAGGTGTCGCGCCCGTACTCGCCGCACGCTCCGCTGGTGCAGGCCTCGGTGCTCGGCGAGGCCTCCGAGCAGGCGGTGCGCGCGCACCTGGATCGGCTCTACGGCACGGACACCAGCCGGTGGGAGGTGCTGCGGCGCTACGACATCCCGCACGCGATCCCCGCGATGACCGCGCCCCACCGGTTGAAGCAGTCCGTTCGGGCGGGAGGCCGCCGGTACGTGTGCGGTGACCACCGCGACACCAGTTCGATCCAGGGAGCACTGCACTCGGGACGCAGGGCCGCGCACGCCGTGCTGGCCGACCTGCGTGGTGATCGGTGACGACGCTGCTGCTGTTCGGCGACCAGCTCGGCCCGCAGTTCCACTCCGGCCACGACGAGATCGTGATGGTCGAGTCGGCGGCCGCCCTGCGCCGCAGGCCGTACCACCGGCAGAAGCTGCACCTGGTGCTCTCGGGCATGCGCCATCTCGCCGCCGAGTTCCCCGAGCGCATCACGCTCGTGCGCGCGAACACCTACCGCGAGGCGATCCGCGATCTGGGACGGCCGCTGGTCGCCTACCAGCCGGGTTCGGCCGCCGCGCTCCAGATGCTGACCGAACTCGGTGTCGAGGTGTTGCCCACGCCCGCGTTCGCGCTGTCCCGCGACGAGTTCTCGGCGTGGGCGGGCACGCGCGAGCGGTTCCTGATGGAGGACTTCTACCACTACCAGCGCACCCGCTTCGACGTGCTGATGGAGGGCGAGGTCCCGGTGGGCGGCCGCTGGAACTTCGACGCCGAGAACCGCGAACCACCACCGAAACGCGGGCGGCTCGGCGTTCCCGCTCCCTGGTGGCCGGAAGAGGACGACATCGACGCCGGGGTGCGCGCGGACCTCGACGCGATGGACCTGCCCGCGGTGGGCAGGGACGGCCCGCGCCGCTTCGCCATCACGCGGGAGGAGGCGCTCACCGCGCTGGAGGTCTTCCTCCGCGACCGCCTTCCGCACTTCGGCCCGCACGAGGACGCCGTGCTGGCCAAGGACTGGACGATGGCGCACTCGCTGTTGTCGGTGCCGCTCAACCACGGGCTCCTGCACCCGCTGGAGGTCGTCTACGCGGCGGAGGACGCGTACCGCGCCGGCGACGCGCCGCTGGCGAGCGTCGAGGGTTTCGTCCGGCAGGTGCTCGGCTGGCGGGAGTACGTGTGGCACCTGTACTGGCACCTCGGCCCGGAGTACCAGCGGCGCAACGGTTTCCATGCCACCACCGAGCTGCCGTCGTGGTGGTCGGAACTGCGTCCCGCCATGGTGCGCGCGGCGTGCTTGCGGACCGCGTTGGAAGGCGTCCGCGACCACGGCTGGGTGCACCACATCCAGCGGTTGATGGTGCTCGGGAACCACGCGCTGCAACGCGGTTACGACCCGGCCGCGCTCAACGACTGGTTCGTCACGTCCTTCGTGGACGGCTTCCCGTGGGTGATGCCGGTGAACGTGATCGGCATGAGCCAGCACGCGGACGGCGGCGTGATCGCGACCAAGCCGTACCTCAGCGGCGGCGCCTACCTCAACCGCATGACGGATCACTGCGCGACGTGCTGGTTCGACCCGAAGCGGCGCACGGGTGAACGCGCGTGCCCGTTCACGGCGGGGTACTGGGCGTGGCTGGACCGGCACGAGGACCGGGTGAGCGGCAACCACCGCATGACGCGAGCCGTGCAGGGGCTGCGGCGCCTCTCCGACCTGGACGAGGTCCGGGCAGGGGAACGCGACCGGAAGGTCTTCTAGCGGTCCGCCACGAGCCCGATCGCCTCGGTCAGGGACATCGGCCGGCGCACGAAAGACGGCAGCGCCACGCCCTCCCACCCGGAACCGGCCACCGCGACCACCGCCCCCGAGCGCGTGCCGAGCTCCTCCAGGGGCACCCGAAGTGCCAGGTCCTGCCGGTGTGCCCAGATCAGCACGACGCGAGGGCACAAGCGGGCCACCGCGTCGCACAACGCCTCGGCGGGCACCCGCGCCCCGAGGTTGCCCCACCTGTGGTCCTGTTCCGACAGTGCGGCGCCGAGCGCTTCCAACGGCAGCCAATGCTGTTCGTCCGGTGCGCACGACAGCAACATCGACAGCGGCGCCGGACTGGTCGTGCGCGGGATCCCGCGCAACGCGTGCAGGACGCTCCCGCTCGCCAGGTGCTCGATCTCCACGCCCTGCCCGCTCGTGACGACCAGTTCGCCGAGTTCCACCAGCGCCGGTACGAACACCGCGTCCCACGCGGCCACGACACCGTGCGCGGCGAGGAGCTTCGCGGCGATGTCGGCCATCGCGGGTTCGTCGAGGCGTTTGGCGGCGCCCAGGAAACCCTGCTTGGCCGTCAAGGCTTCCGTGGAACCGATCGGAGTGCGTTCGCCGTCGGGCGGAGCGACCGGCTGCTTGCGTGCCAGCACCGCCGCGGCGGACGCGGCCACGCCCTGCGCGGTCAGCGCCAGCATCCGGCGCAGCACCTCGACGTCCGCGTCCTCGTAGCGGCGGTGGCCGCCGTCGGTGCGAACGGAGGGCCCCAGGCCGTAGCGCTGGTCCCAGGTCCTGAGCGTGGTGGGGGCGATGCCGAGCATGCCGGCCACAGCACGAGGCGTGTACGTCACGTCCTGCGTGCGCGCTTCGCAAGCATCGCCCTCAACTCACTCTCTCCGAGTCCACCCCAGATGCCGAAGGTCTCGTGGACCTCCAGCGCGTGCGATCGACATTTTTCCATGACCGGGCAGCGCTGGCAGATGGCCTTCGCCGCAGCCTCGCGCTGGTCGCGCGCGGAGCCTCGTTCGTTGGGCGTGTGGAAGAAGTAGGCGCTGTCCATGCCGCGGCACAGACCGGCCAGCTGCCAATCCCACGATTCCGCGACCGGCTGAGGCAGACGGGACAGTTCAGGCATGACGAGCACGTCCTCCGTGAGTCGACCTCGATGGGGACACCATCCTAAAATCGACTCAGAAACGACGCAACTCGGGGTCCTCAGTCCGGGAACTGCCCCTTCCGGCGTAGTTCGTACCGGCGTTCAGCGTAGGCCAGGTCGTCGCGCCACAGCCGTGCCGCGGCCCAGCGCATGACCGGCCGCAACGCCCCCGCCACCGGCTTGGCCAGCGCGAACCCGGGACGCTCCGAGTGCGCGATGGTCGCCTCCACCACCGCGGTGCGGCCGTCACGGATCGGGGTCGCGTGGGTTTCGACGACGCTGCCCTCACCCTCGCCCTCGACGATGTACATCACGACGGTGCGCGGCTCCGGGCAGCTGAACGCGGCGATGACCGGAACACCGACCCGGCCGGCGAGCCGGAACGTCACCTCCACCAGGAAGCGGTCGTCCGAGTCCGTGGGCGTCTCCAGCACGTGCAGGTTCGCGAACGAGTAGGGGTGGAACCACGCGCCGTGCCACGGGTCGAGGCGGTTCGCCACCACGTCCTCGGGGTCGCAGCGGCCGATGAGCGTGGCCACCGCGTCGATCGACCCGGCCGGCGGCCGCTCCGGCAGCACCGGGGCGGGCAGGGGTTCCTCGCCCCCCGCCCGGTCGAGCCGGACCCACACCAGCACGCCGTCGTCGTGCGCGGGGAACGGCGTCCAGGCGCCGAACCGCGTGCCGTCGAGCGCGAGGCCGTGCCAGCGGCAGATCAGTTTCCCCTCGGCCACGGCGCCGTCGCACAGCGGAGCGCCGAGGTGGGGACACGACCCCGAGCCGGCCATGAGCACGCCGTGGGGCCCGCGCCAGAGCACCACCTCCTGACCCGCGATCGTGCGGCCGCACGGCTTGCCCTTCACGACGTCGCGGCTCGCACCGGCGACGAACCAGTTGCCGGACGGCCTCGCGGTGGCGCGCTTGAGCGCCGACTCGATCAGCGCCGGCTTGGCGTCCTGCCACGTCGGCCGCTGCTCGCGCCACGGCGGGCTGTCGTAGATCCGCAGCGGGATCCGGTCGCGCATGGTCTTCCCCTCCTCAGGCCGCACGGGCGAACACCGCCCTGGCCAGCGCGGGCAGGGCGACGGCGAGGCGCCTGCCGTTCGACACGACCACGCGGCGCGACAACACGTCGCAGTCCGCGTGCTCGACGAGGTCGAGGATCCGCCCGTAGAGCCGGTAGGCGGTGAGCACGCACGGCCTGGAACGCGGCGCGAGCATGCCGATGCCCGGCCAGGCCCGTTCGTAGACCTGCCGCGCCCGGCGCACCTGGTCGCGCAGCGCGGCCCGCACCTGCTGGTCGGCCCTGCCCTCCGCCCGCGCGCGCAGCAGCCGTTCCCGGTCGACGCCGAACGCCGCGAGCTCGTCGGCGGGCAGGTACACCCGGCCGCGGTCGAGGTCCTCGCCGATGTCGCGGATGAAGTTGGTGAGCTGGAACGCGACGCCGAGCGCGGCCGCCGCGGGCTCCGCCTCCTCGCGGGGCACGCTGGTGCCGAGCACCGGCAGCACCTGCAGGCCGATCACCGCGGCGGATCCGTGCACGTACTGTTCGAGATCGGCGAATGTGGGGTAGTCGGTGACGGTGAGATCCATCCGCATCGACTCCATGAAGTCCTGGAAATGCCGCACCGGGATGTCGTAGCGGTGCACGGTGTCGACCAGCGCCGCCAGCACCGGGTCGTCCGTCGCCCCGTCCCTCAGCGCGGCCTGCAGGCGTCCGTCGATCGCCAGCAGTGCGGCGGACTTCTCGTCCGGTCCACTGTGGAGGTCGTCGACGACGTCGTCCACCCACCGGGCGAACCCGTACAGCGCGTGCACGGCGGGCCGTTGCTCCGCGCTGAGCAACCTGGTTGCCAGGTAGTAGGTCCGGCCGTGCTGTGCGTTGAGCTCACGGCAGCGCCGGTACGCGTCGCGCAACGCCGGCGCGGTGACACCCGCGGCGTCCAGTTCGCGTTCAGCCGACATCAGCTGTCCTTTCGCGGAGGAGGTTGCTCCACGCTAAGTCCGCGAGTTGCCCTTCGCACAACGGCGGGGTTCATCATGCAGACCCCCTGCGGCGCTGCTTAGCTCGACAAGCCGAACACCGACCCACTCCCGGGGGAACGCCGATGTCGCTGCTGACCAGCGTGGACGCTCGCACGTCGCAGGTGGACGACTTCCGCGTCCTGCTCGACGGCGCACTGCACGACTTCCTGCTCGCCAGGCAGGACCTCGCTCCCGAGCTCGCCGCCGAGCTGCGGGAGCTGATCCTCGCCGGAGGCAAGAGGATCAGGCCGACGTTCGCCTGGTGGGGATGGCGGGCGGGAGGCGGCTCGCCGCCGGTGGACGCCGTGGTGCAGGCGATGGTGGCCCTGGAACTGCTGCAATGCTGCGCGCTGGTGCACGACGACGTGATGGACCGCTCGGCGACCAGGCGGGGCAAGCCGTCGGTGCACGAGTCCTTCGCGGCGCGGCACCGGCGGGAGCGGTGGGCCGCGAGCGCCCGCCAGTACGGCGACTCCGCGGCGATCCTGGTCGGCGACCTCGCGCTGGCGTGGGCGGACGACGCGCTGGTGACCGCCGGCCTGCCCGCCGACGCCCTGAGCCGTGCCTGGGGGCCGTGGCAGGCGATGCGCACCGAGATGATCATGGGACAGCACCTCGACCTCCTCGCCGTCGCAAGGCGTGAGGAGTCGCTGGAGCACGCCGTCCGCGTGGCGGCGCTCAAGACCGCCGCCTACACGGTGGAACGGCCGCTGCACCTCGGCGCCGCCCTCGCGGGAGCCGACGACGACGTCGTGGACTGCCTGCGAGCGTACGGCCACGACATCGGCGTCGCCTTCCAGCTGAGGGACGACCTGATGGGCGTGTTCGGCGACTCCTCGGTCACCGGGAAGCCGGTGGGGGAGGACCTGAGGGAGGGCAAGCGGACGCCGCTGATGTCCATCGCCCTCTCCCGCGCGCAGGGACGACCCGCAGCGCAGAGGTTGCTCCGGCGGTGCCTGGAGAGCGGCACGGTCAGCGACCGTACTGTCGACGACGTGCGCGCCCTGCTCGTGGAGCTCGGAGCCGTCGCCGCCGTGGAGAAGCACATCGAGAAGCTGGCGGGGACGGGCATGGCGGCGCTGGACCGCGCGGCCATCCCCAGCGACGCGCGTCATGAGTTGATGCGCCTCGCTGACCGCGCCGTGACGCGAACGACCTGAGGGGTAACGCAGTGGTGCACGTGGTGAAAGGCCGCACGGACCGAGTGGTCGTGGTCGGCGCGGGTCTCTCGGGTCTCTCGGCGGCGCTGCACCTGCGCGGCGCGGGGCACGAGGTGACGGTCCTCGAACGGCGCCCGCACCCCGGCGGGCTCGCGGGCAGGCTCGACGTCCGCGGCCACCGGATCGACACCGGCCCGACGGTGCTGACGATGCCGGAACTTCTGGACGACGCGTTCGCCGCCGTGGGACACAAGCGCGAGGACCACCTGGAACTGCTGCCGCTGCACCCCGCCTACCGCGCGACGTTCTCCGACGGCTCGGCGCTCGACGTGCACACGGACGCGGACCGCATGGAGCAGGCGGTGCGCGACTTCGCGGGCGACCGGGAGGCCCAGGGGTACCTCGACCTGCGGGCGTGGCTCACGAAGCTGTACGAGGTGGAACGCGACAGGTTCATCGGCGCGAGCTTCGACTCGCCGCTCGACCTCGCGGGCCCCGACCTGGTGAGGCTCGCCCGGCTCGGCGGGTTCGGCTCGCTGGCGAAGGCGGTGGGACGGTTCCTGCACGACGACCGGCTCCAGCGCGTCTTCACCTTCCAGGCTCTCTACGCCGGCGTCGCACCGAAGGACGCCCTCGCCGCTTATGCGGTCATCGCTTACATGGACACCATTGAGGGCGTGTGGTTCCCGCGCGGTGGCATGCGCGCCGTGCCGCAGGCGTTGGCCGACGCGGCCGCCGAGGCCGGGGTCGTGTTCCACTACGGCGTCGAGGTCGAGGAGCTCGAACGGACCGGTCACCGGGTGAAGGCGGTGCGCACGGCCGACAGCCGGTTCCCCTGCGACGCCGTCGTCCTTGCCACCGGGCCCGCCCAGAGCACCCGGCTGCTGCGCGGCGAACCGCGCAGGGTCGTGCCCCTGCGCTGGTCACCGTCCGCGGTCGTCGTGCACCTCAGCTCCGGTCGTGTGGCCGACGACCTCGCCCACCACACGATCTCCTTCGGCGACAGGTGGAACGGCACCTTCGACGAGATCATCCGCCAGGGCGAGTTGATGAGCGACCCGTCGCTGCTGCTCACCACACCCACCCTGACCGACCCCGCGCTGGCGCCGGAAGGCAGGCACCTGCAGTACCTGCTCGCGCCCTGCCCGAACCTCGACGCCGCCCCGCTGCGCTGGGACGCGCTGGCGCACCGGTACGCCGAGGAACTCGTCGACGAGATGTCGGCGCGCAAGCTCCTCGTCGACGCCGAGCCGCTCGCGGTCGTGACACCGGACGACTGGGCGCGGGACGGCCAGGCCGCCGGCACGCCGTTCTCCGCCGCCCACACGTTCGCCCAGACCGGTCCGTTCCGGCCGGGCAACCTGCCGTTCCGCGACGGCAACGTCGTGCTGGCGGGCAGCGGCACCACGCCCGGCGTCGGCATCCCCCCGGTGCTGATCTCGGGCAGGCTCGCCGCGGAGCGCCTGCGGCGGTGAGCACGGTCGAGCAGCGGCTGGAGCGGGCGGTCCTGGACCTGGTCGAGGCCCGCGGGCCGGCGAAGTCGATCTGCCCGTCGGAAGCCGCACGCGCTGTCGGCGGGGACGGGTGGCGCGACCTCATGGAACCGGCTCGCGCTGTGGCACGAGAGCTCGCCGCCCAAGGCCGGGTCGTGGTCACCAGTGGCGACCAGGTGTTGTCACCCTCCGGCGAGTGGCACGGACCCGTTCGCATCCGCCAACCGTGAGAGCGCTTTCCCGCTAGGCCCTGTCCTGCAGGTCTGTTCCATGAGAGTCACGGTCGAGAGTCCCGGAGGCGGGGCCGCCGCGATGCCCCTCATACCGGGCGTATTCGAGCTTTGCGGCGGTGCCGTCTCCGGGGCCCCTCGGCCGCGACTATCGCGAACAAGGCCTGCAGGACAGGGCCTAGGATGTGGATGGTGAGGCGGGCCCTGGCGACATCCCTGGCTGCTGTTGTTCTGGTCATCTCGGCGGGCGCCGCGCACGCCGAACCCGCGAGACCCGTCGCGTGGGTGCCGTGCCCGGACAACCCCGACGGCGAGTGCGGAACGCTGAACGTGCCGCTGGACTGGAAGAAGCCGTGGGGCCCGCGCATCGACCTCGCGATCGCACGCCATCGCGCGACCGACCCGGCACGACGGCTGGGTGTGCTGGTGGTCGACCCCGGCGGCCCTGGTGGCTCGGCCGCGGAGTTCGCGCTCTCCGGCCTGTTCAGCCCGGAGGTCCGCGCCCGGTTCGACATCGTCGGCATCGACCAGCGCGGCACGGGCGGCAGCCTGGCGATCCGCTGCGCGGACCTCATGCCCGGCGGGCCGTCGACCCACCCGCGGGACGAGGCCGGCTTCACCGCGCTGTTGCGGCACAACCAGAACGTCCTCGCGCAGTGCCGCGAACGCAGCGGGCCGATCTTCGACCACGCTGACGGGGCCAGCGTTGCCCAGGACATGGACGCGGCACGGCGGGCACTGGGTGAACGGAAGATCAGCTACTTCGGGCTGTCGTACGGAACGACGTTCGGCCAGGTGTACGCCGAGAAGTTCGGCCGCAACCTCCGGGCGATGGTCCTCGACAGCGTGGTCGACCACAGCGTGGACCTCGGACGGTTCGTGGGAGACCGGGGGGCCGCCTCGGACGACGCGTTACGGGAGTTCGAGAAGTGGTGTGCCGGCACGACCTCCTGCGTTCTGCACGGACAGGACGTCCGCGCGGCGTGGGAGGCGGCCCTCGTCCGCGCCGACGGCGAACCGGGCGGGCGGCAGAGACTGCTCGACGACATGTACTTCGCGTTGCGCGGCCCCGAGTGGGAGTACGCGGCGGACCTCATCACGGGCCGCACGGGGCTGCGGGCCCAGGCCTTCGAACCCAACTACGAGTCGGTCCGGCTGGCCTCGGTGTGCCAGGACTTCTCCCTGCGCATCAGGAACTTCCGCGAGTACGAGCGGCTGCGGGCCGAGGAGCTCCGGCGGTCGCCGATCATGCGCGGCAGCTTCCTCGGCCACGACGAGGCCACCGCGTGCATCGGCGTTCCCGGCCCGCCCGCCAACCCGCCCCACCGCCTCGACCTCAGCGACGCGCCGAAGATCCTCGTGATCAACGCGAGGTACGACCCGACGACCCCGCACGCGTGGGCCGTCGACATCCAGCGCCAAGCGCCGCGCAACGCCGCGTTGCTGACCTACGAGGGATGGGGCCACATCGCCTATCCCCGCAGCGCCTGCACACGCGGCGGGGTCGACGACTACCTGATCGATCTCGAGGTGCCCGCGGTCAGCTGTCCTGCCGTGCCGCGGTGATGAAGTCGCGGTACCAGTGGTAGCTGGCCCGCGGTGTGCGTTCCAGCGTCTGGTAGTCGACGTGCACCAGGCCGAACCGGTGCTTGTAGCCGTGCGCCCACTCGAAGTTGTCGAGCAGCGACCAGCAGAAGTAGCCGCGCAGGTCCACGTCCGCCGCCCGCGCCGCCGCGATGTGGTCGCGCAGGTAGGAGATGCGCTCGGTGTCCTCGAAGCCCTCCACGTCGGGGTAGACGCAGCCGTTCTCGGTGACGTAGACGGGCGGCAGGCCGGGGTGCCGTGCCTTGAGGTCCGCCAGCGCGGTGGTCATGCCGGCCGGTTCGACGGGCCAGCCCATGCCGGTGCGCGGGACGTCCGGCAGCTGCGTCGTGTCGACGCCGATGTCGTGCGCCGTGCGCTTGGCGGGGTCGGGCTCGCGGTGCGGCGCGTCGGCGACGTGCAGCCGGTAGTAGTAGTTGAGGCCGACGTAGTCCAGCGGCTGCCCGATGACCTCCAGGTCGCCGTCCTGCCGGAACGAGAAGTCGCTGATGTCACCGAACATCGACGTCAGCTCGTCCGGGTAGGCGGAGCCGAACAGCGGGTCGGTGAACTGCCTGCGCAGCAGGACGTCCTGGCGGTTCGCGGCGGCGACGTCGGCGGGCGAGTCCGTGACGGGCACGGTGGGGGACTGGTTGAGCACGATGCCGAACTCCTGCTCGGCCAGCCCGTTCGCCCGCATGGACTGCACGGCGAGGCCGTGGCCCAGCAGCAGGTGGTGCACCGCCGCCAGCGCGCCGTGGCCCTCGCGCGCGCCGGGGGCGTGCCGGCCTTCGCCGTAGCCCACGACCGAGGAGCAGTACGGCTCGTTCAGAGTGGTCCACTTCCTGACCACGTCACCGAGTTCCTCGTGCACGATGGCGGCGTAGTCGGCGAAACGGTGGGCCGTGTCGCGGTTGCGCCAGCCGCCCTCGTCCTCCAGCACCTGGGGCAGGTCCCAGTGGTACAGCGTCAGGAAGGGCTCGATCCCCTTGCCCAGCAGCGACTCGACGAGCCGCCGGTAGAAGTCGAGACCGCGCCGCTCGACCTTGCCGTGCCCCTCGGGCAGGATCCGCGACCACGACACCGAGAACCGGTAGGCGTCGACACCCAGGTCCGCGAGCAGCTGCACGTCCTCCGCCCAGCGGTGGTAGTGGTCCGCGGCCACGTCCCCGGTGTCGCCGGACGCGACGGCACCGGGCACCTGGGCGAAGGTGTCCCAGATGGACGGACCGCGGCCGTCGAGCCGGGCGGCCCCTTCGATCTGGAAGGCCGAGGTGGCCACGCCCCAGCGAAAACCGTCAGGAAAGCTCACAGCAGTCTCCAAAGAAAATCAGCCCTTGACGGCGCCGGACATGATGCCGCCGACGATCTGACGGCCGAACAACAGGAACACGGCCAGTACCGGCACCGTGCCGATCGTCGCGGCGGTCAGCACCAGCGTGTAGTCGGTGGTGTAGCCACTGGCCAGGGTGGACAGAGCGGTCTGGACCGTCGGGTTCTCCGGCGTGAGGACGACCAGGGGCCAGAAGAAGTCGTTCCACGCCTGCATGAACGTGAACAGGCCCAGCACGGCCGCCGCCGGACGCGCCGCGGGCAGTGCGACGTGCCAGAACAGCCGCAGCGAGTGGCAGCCGTCCATCCGGCCCGCCTCCAGCAGCTCGTCCGGGATCGCCCGCTCGAAGTACTGGCGCATGAAGAACACGCCGAACGCGGTCACGAGGCCCGGCACGATCACCGCGTGGATCTCGCCGGCCCAGCCGAACTCGGCCATCATGATGTAGAGCGGGATGATGCCGAGCTCGGTCGGGATCGCCTGCGTGCCGATGATGAGCAGCAGCAGGATGTTGCGGCCGCGGAACTTCAGCTTGGCGAACGCGAAGCCCGCCAGCGTCGAGAACAGCACCACCGAGACGGTCACGGTGCCCGCCACCACGATCGAGTTCACCATCGCCAGCGCGAAGTCGGTGGTGTCGAAGACGCGGGCGATGTTCGCGAAGAGGTGCCCGCCCGGCACCAGGACGGGCGGCACGCTGTCGATCGCGTCCGGTGTCTGCGAGGACACCACGAACGACCAGTACACCGGGAAGGCCGACCCGGCGAGGATCGCGATCAGGGCGGCGTAGGTCCACGGCCCCGCCACGCGCCTGGCCAGCCTGCGCGCCTTCGCCGCGGGCCCGGTGGGCGGCGCCGGCGCGGGGCGTTCCAGCACAGCGGTCATGGGGTCACTCCGTCCGGATCCGTTTGGTCACCAGGTAGCCGAGTCCGGCGACGATGACGGTGGCGATGGCCAGCACGACCGCGATCGACGAGCTGTAGCCGAAGTCGTACTTCGTGAAGCCCTGCTCGTAGAGGTACAGCGCGGCGGTCTGGAACTGCCGGTCGGAGCCGCCCGTCGCGGCCGCGGCACCGGGGTTGAACAGCAGCGGCTCGGCGAGCAGCCGCATGTTGCCGGTGGTCGCGATGATCGTCGTGAAGATGATCTGCGGCCGCAGCAACGGGACCGTGATGCGCCAGAACTGCTGGCGGCCGCTCGCGCCGTCCAGAGTCGCCGCCTCGTACAGCGTCGACGGGATCGCCTGCATGGAAGCCAGGAAGATCAGCGCGTGGTAGCCCGTCCAGCGCCACACCACCATCACCGCGATGGCGATGTGCGAACTGGCCGTGCCCGCCTGCCAGTCGATCTGTCCCGCGCCGAACAGGTCCAGCACCCAGTTGACCAGGCCGAAGTCCCGGCCGAACAGCTGCGCGAAGATGATCGTCACCGCCGCCACCGAGGTGATGTTCGGCAGGATCACGCCCATCCGGAACAGCGTGCGGGTGCGGACCTTGCGGTTGAGCAGCTGCGCGATGAACAGCGCGAACAGGATCTGCGGGACCGTGGTGAGCAGCCACAGGCTGAGCGTGTTGCCCATGGCGTTCCAGAAGTACGGGTCCGCCATCAGCTTGACGTAGTTCGCGAACCACACGAACGTCGCCGCCTCGGACTCGAGCAGGTTGCGGTCCTGCAGCGAGACCCAGATCGTGTAGAGGAGGGGGAACAGCCCGAAGACACCGAAGATCAGGAAGTACGGCGCCACGTACCCGTACGGCGCGAACTTCGTGTCCCACCGGTGCCTTCTGGCCGTCTTGTCCATCAAGACCATGTCAGCGCATCACTTCTGGACGTCGCCGACGAACTGGCGCCACGACTCGTCGCCGTTCTGCTTGCCCTGCTCGACGCGCTGCATCGCGTTGCCGATCGCGGTCTGGATGTCGCCCGCCTTCGGGCCCTGGTACTGCGGGTTCAGCTTCTTCGCCGCGTCGGTGAACAGCTTGCCGATGGGGGCGTCGTTGAAGTACGGGTTCTTGTAGTCGACGATCGACGGGTCCTCGTAGAGCTTCGGGGCCGACGGCAGCAGCCCGGCGCTCTTGAACACCTTGGCCTGCTGCTCGGGCGCGGTCAGCCACGCCGCCAGCTCCACGGCCTTGTCGATGTTCTTGCCCGACTTGGGAACCGTGAGGTACGAGCCGCCCCAGTTGCCGCCACCGCCCGGCACGGACGTGACGTCCCACTTGCCGGCGGCCTCCGGACCGGCCTGGTCCTTGATCTTGGCCATCTGCCAGGCGGGGCAGGTCACGGTCGCGAACTGGCCCTGCTTGAAGCCGGTGTTCCAGACGGGAGTGGAGTAGAGCAGCTTCGAGGACAGCCCGGACTGCACGCCGTCGACGACGAGGTCCCAGCCGGCCTTGATCTCCTTGTTCTCGCCGACGACGATCTTGTCGGACTTGTCGTAGTAGCCGACGGACGCCTGGCCGACGATGGCGTTGAGCACGGTCGGGCCGCCGTCGAACCACTTCACGCCCTCGGGCGCCTTCTCCTGGAACTTCTTGCCCGCGGCCATGAAGTCCTGCCAGGTCGGCCACAGCGCGGCGACCTGGTCGCGGTCGGCCGGCAGCCCGGCGTTCTGCAGCAGGTCGCGGCGGTAGCAGATGGCCAGGCCGCCGATGTCGGTGCCGTAGCCGATCTGCTTGCCGTCCTTGCTGAGCGAGCCCTCCCACTTCCACGGCAGCCAGCGGTCCTTGAGCTGGTCACCGCCCTTGGTGTTGAGGTCGACGAACTTGTCCGGCGTGGCCTTGAACTGGTTGATGTAGCCGGTGTCGACCGCCTCGATGTCCGCGGCGCCGCTGCTGGTGGCGAGGTGCGCGGCGAGGTTCTTGTGGTGGTCGGAGTACGACGCGGTGCGGTCCGAGATCTCGACGTCGGGGTGCGCGGCGGCGTACTCCTTGAGCAGCTCGGCGTACCCGAAGTTGCCGAACAGGCCGATGGTCAGCTTCGTCTTGCCGCCGGACGCGGTGTCACTGCCGCAACCGCTGAGCACGACGGCGGTCGCCAGTGCCGCGCAGCCGAGTACGAGTGCTTTGGGGCGCATTTTCCTGGCCTCCGTTGGTTTTTGGGCGCGCTCGACCAGAGATGTGGTTCTCCGGGAAGATTTGTGTGGCGCCTATGACAGCGGTGTTACGCGCCTCCAGTCAAGTAACGAAACGATAAACTGATCAACTCGTGCGGGCGTTTGACTAGGAGAAGTGCTGCTCCTAGGGTCTATGTAACCGCTTACGGTGAAACGGGAGGCCCTGATGGCGACCGGGCGAGAGATCGCCCAGCTCTGCGGCGTGTCCGTGGCGACGGTGTCGCGCGTCTTCAACCAGCCGGAAACGGTGAACGAGGACACGCGCGAACGCGTGCTGCGCGTCGCGAAAGAGCTGGACTACCGGCCCAACGAGTCCGCCCGTGCGTTGTCGACGAAGCAGTCGACGATGATCGGACTGGTCTGGGACACCGACCACCGCAGGCCGGGCTGGCGCCACCCGTACCTCCAGGACCTGCTGATAGGCCTGAAGTCCGCCCTGAGCGCGCACGGCTACCACCTGCTGATGCTCGCGACCAGCGGCGACGCCCGCGAAGTCGGCGCGTCGCTCGCGGACCCGGTCGGCTACGTGAACATGACCCGCCGCCACCACCTCGGCGGCCTCGTCCTGATCGACAGCGGCTCCGACGCCGAGGCCTTCGGCGCCTTCGCCCAGTCCGGCGTCCCGTGCGTGGCGCTCGACGTGGCCATCGAGGGACCCCGGGCCACCTACGTCACGTCCGACAACGCCGGCGGCGCCCGAGCGGCCGTCGCCCACCTCGTCGGCCTCGGCCACTCGCGGATCGCCACGATCACCGGCCCACCCGGCAACCAGCCGTCCGACGCCCGTCTTTCGGGCTACCGCGAGGCTCTGCGGGACGCGGGTGTCGAGCCGCGCGCCGACTACGTCGCCGCCGGTGACTTCTACCGGGCGAGCGGAACCGCTGCCATGCAACGCTTTCTGGCCTTGGACGAGCCGCCGACCGCGGTGTTCGCGTCCAGCGACGAGATGGCGGTCGGTGCGCTGCTCGCCGCCCGTGCGGCCGGGTTGCGGGTGCCGCACGACCTGGCGCTGGTCGGGTTCGACGACATCGAGGTCGCGTCGGTGGTCGAACCGGCGTTGACGACGGTGGCCCAGGACAAGCCCGGGTTCGGGGTGGCGGCGGCCAAGGCGATCATGGCGATGATCACCGGGAGCGGGCCGGACGGGCCCGTGGTCCTTCCGGCTCAGCTGGTGGTCAGGGATTCCTGCGGGGCGCGCCAGGTGTGAGGTCGAGGTGCCGGGCGAGGTCGCGACCGGGTGCGCTCGTGACCCGTCGTCCTACTGGGGACGCTGGTCCTCTGTGGACGTTGCCGCCGCGATGAGCGCGATCAGCTGCTGCCGGAAGTGCTCGTAGTCCTCGACGGCGCCGAGCAGCGTGTCGGACTCGCGTTCCTCGCGGCGGGCGGCGGCCAGGGCTCGGCGGCCCGCCGGAGTGATCTTCACCGAGGTGCGGCGGCGGTCCTTCGTGTCCTGGCTGCGCACCACGTGGCCGCCCCGGTCGAGGTGGTCGATCGTGCGGCTCATGGTCTGGTCGGTCACCCGGCAGAGCACGGCCAGTTCGCGTTGTGAGCGCGGGCCGTCTGCCAGGTGGTGCAGGGTGATCATGCCGGCGTGGGTGAGGCCTCGGGTCGCCAGGAAGTCCTCGAAGCGCTTCTCGACGACGCGGGCCGCGACGGACAGGAGCCTGCCGGTGGGCCAGGAGGCGACGTCCGCGCCCACCTGGTCCGGGCGGTCGGCCACCGCCAGCTCGTCTCCCTCGGCCACGGCCCCATCATCCCAGACCCGCCCGATCACCCCACGGCGGTCCCGAACGGCATGCTGGTCACGGGCGTGTCGCCGGCGATCGCGGACGCGATCGCGGCTGCGGCCGGCGGGTAGGCGAGCTCCCCGAGGCCTCCCAGTGGTGCGTCCGACTGCACGATGGTGACGTCGATGTCGGGTGTCTGGCCGATCCGCGCCCACCGGTAGTCGCCGAACGAGGACTCCGCCACCGCGCCTTCCCGGACGGTGATCTGCGCACCGAGCACAGTGGACAGCGCGTCGACCACGCAGCCCTCGACCTGGGCGCGGACACCGGACGGGTGCAGTGCCACGCCGACGTCGACGGCCGCGTGCACGCGCAGCACCTCGCGTGAGCCCGGTTCGGCCACGGCGATCACCGCGATCGCGGAGCCGTACTCCTCCAGGCACGCGACTCCGCGGGAGGTGCCGGGCGCGGGCGGCCTGGTCCAGCGGGCGCGGTCGGCGACGGTGTCGAGGACCTTGTGCAGGCGCGAGCCGGCGGGCAGGAGCGAGCGGCGCAGTGCGACCTGGTCGAGGCCGGACCTCCTGCCGATCTCGCTGAGGAAGTTCTCCTCGGCGTAGACGAACTGTCCCGCGTAGACGGCCCGCCAGAACCCGGTGCGCAGCGGTGCGGGCCGCACGACGACCGACACCTCGCCCGGCACGGTGTAGGGGAAGTGGTCGCCGCTGGCCTTGATCAGGGCGGGGTTGGCGAAGAACGGCAGGACGGTCAACGGCCAGGTGACGACCTCGTGGGCCCTGCGGATAGGCAGACCATCCGAGCCGATCTCCGCGGACAGCCGGTGCACGGACATCGGCCGGTAGGAGTCGTTGCGCATGTCGTCGGCCCTGGTCCACAGCACCTGGACCGGGGCGCCCGCACGCCGTGAGCAAGCCACCGCCTCCAGCACCGGGTCGGGTTCGATGCGCCGCCCGAACGCGCCGCCCGACGCCGTCGCCTCCACCCGCACGGACGTGGCCGGCACGCCGAGCTGGCGGGCCAGCTGGGTGCGCAGACCGCCGGGGTCCTGCGTGGGAGCCCAGATGGTCACGCCATCCGGGCGGACGTGCGCGGTGGCGTTCATCGGTTCCATCGGCGCGTGCGCGAGCAACGGCATGGAGTAGACCTGCTGGACGCCGTCGATCGGGGCCTGTGCGGGCAACGCCGCGCGCAGGTCCGCGAGCCACGCCCGGCTGTCGGCGGTGGGTGTGCCGCCACGCCAGGTGATCCGCAGCGCGTCGCGGCCGCGCAACGCCTGGTGGGTCGACCGGGCGATGACCGCGACGCCGCCCTGTCCGTCGGCCGGCGCGGTGAGCGTGAGGACGTCGACCACGCCCGGCAGTGCGCGGGTCGCGGTGTCGTCGATCGTGTCGGGGACCGCGCCGAGCCATGGCGGGCGCGCGACCACGGCGACCAGGCCTCCGGGCGGCCGGGCGTCGATGCCGTACCTGGTGCGGCCGGTCACGACGTCGCGGGCGTCCACGCGGCCGCCGCGGGTCTTGCCCAGCAGCCGCCACTTCTCCGGCGGGGTGAGCTCGACGGGCACGGTGGCGGGATCGAGTGCGGCCGCGGCACGGACCAGCGCCCGGTAGGGGAGCTTGCCGCGGCGCGGGTGGCACACGAAGCCGTCGCGGGCGGTGCATTCGGCGACCGGCACGCGCCAGCGTTGCGCGGCCGCGGTGACGAGCAGGCAGCGCGCGGTCGCGGCGGCCGTGCGGATCGGAGTGCTGAGCTGCCGCACCGAGGTCGAGTTCGCCACGGCCTGCGAGCCGAAGCGTTCGGTGTCACCGGGTGCCTGCTCCAGCGTGACGTCACCGGCCTCGACCGCCAGTTCCTCGGCGACCATCAGCGCGACCACGGTCCGCACGCCCTGGCCGGTGTCGGGGCGGGGCACGGTCGCGGTGATCCGGCCGGCGTCGTCCAGCCGCACGAAGACGTTCGGCACGAGCCCTTCCGCGGCGAGCGCGGGCACCGGCACCGCGACGACCAGCGCGCCGATTCCCGCGCCGCGCAACAACGTCCGCCTGCTGATCACCGTTCCTCCCTCATGATCCGGCTCGCGCGGCGCACGGCGTCGCGGATGCGGGGATAGCTGCCGCAGCGGCACACGTTGTCGCGCAGGGCTTCCTCGATCGCCGCGTCATCGGGGTCGGGATCACGGGCGAGCAGCGCCGCCGCGGCCATGACCTGGCCCGGCTGGCAGTAACCGCACTGCGCCACGTCGAGCTCGCGCCACGCCCGCTGCACCGGGTGGTCCCCGTCGCGGGACAGGCCCTCGATCGTCGTGATCCGGGTCTGCGCGCTGTCGGCCGCCGTGCGCACGCAGGGCCGCGCCGCCGCACCGTCCACATGGGACGTGCAGGCACCGCACAGGCCGACCCCGCACCCGTACTTGACACCAGTCAGCCCCAGCTCGTCGCGCAGCACCCACAACAGGGGAGTGTCTCCGTCGACGTTGACCTCGCGCCGTTCACCGTTGACGCGCAACAGATATCGGGCCACCGCGATCCCCTCCTGATTTGCTCAGCGCGCTGAACGTATCACGCCGGGCAATGCATAATGCTCAGCATGCTGAACGAATTGCGGAGGCCCGGCCGCGGTGTCCTCGTGTGGGGAGTGGTGGCGAGTGCGCTGCTCACGGGCCTGGTGTGGCTGCTGGGCCAACGGCTGCACGGCGTCGCGTTGCTGCCCGACCAGGGAGCCTCTTGGTACTACTGGAAGCTGCCGGACCCCACCTTCTGGAGCAGGGCGTCCGCCTGGGTGGGCTACGCGGCGCACCAGCTCGTGTCGTGGGGCCTGATCTACTACGCGCAGACCCGGATCCGGCGCTACACCACCGGCCTGCACCGCATCAACGTCATCGCGCTCGCCGCGAACGGCGCGTTCATCGGCCTGCACGCCCTGCAGACCCAGGTGTTCTACGACGGTCTCGCCCAGGACGTCTCGATCTTCAGCTCGCAGGGCTCCGTCGTCCTGCTGCTGGTCGTCGTCCTGCTGATGGAGAACCGTCGCCGCGGCCTGGTGCTGACCTGGTCCGCGCCCATCTCGGAGCAGGTCGTCGGGTTCGCGCGCCGCTACCACGGCTACCTGTTCAGCTGGGCCGCGATCTACACGTTCTGGTACCACCCGATGGAGTCGAGCAGCGGGCACCTCATCGGGTTCTTCTACATGTTCCTGCTGCTGGTGCAGAGCGGTCTGATGTTCACCAGGTCCCACACGAACCGCTGGTGGACGATGACCCTCGAACTGCTCGTGGCCGTGCACGGCACGCTGGTCGCCGTGATGAACTCCGGCCCCAACGGCATGTGGCCGATGTTCTTCTTCGGTTTCGTGGCGATCTTCGTGCTCACCCAGATGCACGGCGTCGGGCTCAGCAAGGCGGCACGGTGGTGGATCGGCGGCACGTTCGTGGCCGGCGCGCTCGCGGTCTACTCCTGGCGTGGTCTCGGCAGGATCGACGAGGTCGTGCGCATCCCGTTGATCGAGTACCTGCTGGTGGCCGTGCTCGCCCTGCTGATCTGGGCGGGCATCAGGCTCGCCCGCCTCGGCCGCTCATGAGGACCGCGTCACCGCTGTTTCGCGGGGCGGCTGGCAGACTCGATCAGTTTCGTCGCGACGTCACGCAGCTTGGTGTTCGCGCGCTGCGACTGCTCCACGAGCATCTCGAACGCCTCGTCCGCGCCGCAGGTGTGCACCGCCATCAGCACGCCCTTGGCCTGCTCGATCACGGCTCGCGACTCCAGGGCCTGCTCCAGTTGCCCGACCCGGCCCTGCGAGTGCCGCCACCGCTGGGCGCTGGTGATCGTCGCCGACGCGGCCGTCGTGAACAGCCGCATGAGCCCTTCGTCGAACGGGTCGAAGGCCGCCGCAGTGTAGCTGTAGACGTTGAGCGTGCCGATGTGCCGCGCCCTGGTGTCGTCCGAGGCGGGCAGGACGACCGGCACCGACAGGTACGCGCGGACACCGGCGGCCTCGGCCGCGGTCTCGAACTCCGGCCACAGCTCGCGGTGCTCGCCGATCACCGCCCGCACGGGCTTCAGCTCGAGCGCGGCCTGCAGGCACGGCCCGCGGCCGGAGTCGTACTGCTCCGCGTCGAGCACGACCAGGCGCCGGTCGGTGGCCGCCGCGGTGTGCGGCTGGTCCGGGGTCACCACGGTCACGGTCACCGCGTCGGCGTCGGGCAGGGCCCTGGCGGCGGTCTCCGCTACCCGCTGCAGCGCGTCCTCGAGCGGTTCTTCGCTGGTGAACGCGTCGCGCAGCTCGGTGAACGCCTCGGTCGCCTCGTCCAGGCGTGACACCGGATCCGGGCGTGCCCCGTCGACCGGTCTCATCGATCCCGTCCGCACGTGGTCGGCCATGCCGTGGCGCCCCTTCATAGGCAGTGGAGTCCCCGGCGCCGGCCGCTCGACGCACGTCCCGCGCATCGTACGGCCACCGGTGACACGTGCCCTGTGGGCGCCGTAGCAGAACCGGTGCCGGCGACGGGTTGCTGCAAGGTCTCAACTTCCCGTGCCGGCACCGGCCGGGCCTCCCGAGGGAGGTCCTCCGTTGCGAACACGCGCGCGCGTTCGGCGATGTGGCAATACCCGGCCGGTGCCGTTCCCACACCGCCTGAAGCCGATCAATGTGAGCCGGTGAGCTGGCCGGACAGCGTGGCGTGGAGCTGTTCGCTGCGCGGGTTGAGGCCGATGATCTCCGCTTCGACGCCGCGCGCGGCGAACTTCGCGGTGACCGCGTCGAGGGTGGCGACCGCCGAGCTGTCCCACACGTGGGCCCGGGAGAGGTCGACGACCACTTTGGACACCGTGTCGGTGTAGTCGAACGCGTGCATGAGTTCGTTGGTGGAGGCGAAGAACAGCTCGCCGGTCACCGCGTAGACGCGGATGCCGCCGTCCGGGTCGAGGACGCTCGAGACCTCGACGAGGTGGGCGACGCGGCGCGCGAAGAAGATCGCGGAGAGAAGTGCTCCCGCCAGCACGCCGAGGGCGAGGTTGTGGGTGGCGACGACCGTGCCGACGGTGACGACCATCACGGCGGTCTCGCTCTTCGGCGTGCGGCGCAGGGAGGAGATCCTGATGCTGGTCCAGTCGAACGTGCTGACCGACACGAAGACCATGACCGCGACGAGCGCGGCCATCGGGATCAGCGAGACGACCGGGCCGAGGACGAAGACGAGCACCAGCAGGAACACTCCGGCGGCGAGCGTCGACAGGCGCGTGCGGCCGCCGGACTTCACGTTGATCATCGACTGGCCGATCATCGCGCAGCCCGCCATGCCGCCCAGGAAACCGGTGGCGATGTTGGCGATGCCCTGGCCGCGGACCTCCGTGCCCTTGCTGGAGCCGGTGTCGGTGATGTCGTCGAGCAGTTGTGCGGTGAGCAGCGACTCGATCAGGCCGACGGCGGCGAGCGTCAGCGCGTAGGGCGCGATGATGCCGAACGTCTCCAGCGTGAACGGCACCATCGGCAGGCCGAAGCCGGGCAGCGCGGACGGCAGCTCGCCCTGGTCGCCGACCGTGGGCACGGAGATGTGCAGGAACACCGTCAGGGCGGTGACCACGACGATCGCGACCAGTGGTGCGGGCACGGCCTTGGTGAGGCGGGGGAGCAGGTAGATGATCCCGAGCCCGAGCACGGCCAGCGCGATGACGGGCCAGCCGCCGCTGGTGATGTGGGGGACCTGCGCGGCGAACAGCAGGATCGCGAGCGCGTTGACGAAGCCGACCATGACGGTGCGCGGCACGAACCGCATGAGCCTGTGCACGCCGAGCAGTCCGAAGAGGATCTGGAACACGCCGGTCAGGACGGTGGCGGCGAACATGTACTCGACACCGTGATCCCGCACCAGCCCTACGAGCACCAGGGCCATCGCGCCGGTCGCGGCGGAGATCATGGCGGGACGGCCGCCCGCGAACGCGATGATGATCGCGATGGTGAACGACGCGTAGAGGCCCACCTTCGGGTCCACCCCGGCGATCACGGAGAACGACAACGCCTCCGGGATCAGCGCGAGTGCGACGACCAGGCCGGACAACAGGTCCGCGCGCGGGTTCGAGAACCACGCCGTGCGGACGCGCTGCGGCAGGGACGGCCGTAGGACGGCCTGGAACGAGGACATCGACACCTCGGGGAACGGCGAGCACGCCGAAGGCGGTACCTCGCGGGGGGAGAGAGTCGCGACTGCTCCGGCACGACGGAGCCGAACTCTACCGTGACGTGAGGGTAGGGTTGCGGTCGGTGGCGATGATCGTGAGCAACGTCTCCGGGTGGCTAGCCCTGGGGTGAATCGGCCGCAGCCGGCAGGTGCGAACGCAGTGTCGCGGCGAAGTCCTCGGCGATGGACAACTGCGTGCGCAACGCCCGGCACCGCTGCTCGGCGGCCGTCCAGAACTCCGTCAGGCGGCTCAGGTGCCCGGCGCGATCGGCGGCGTCGTCCGCGCCCAGGGCGTCGAGGATGCCGAGCAGCTCACGCATCTCGTCCAGCTGGAAGCCCAGGGGCTTCATGCGCATGATCACGCCCAGCCGCTGGACGTCCGGTTCTGTGTAGAGGCGGAACCCGCCCTGGCTGCGTGCGCTCGGCACGACCAGGCCGACCTCCTCGTAGTAGCGGATCGTGCGCAGGGACAGACCGATCCGCTCGGCGACCTCACCGATCTGCATGTGCTCGCCCACCACGTCCCTCTCGCGCCTGCTGTGGTGGCTCATCCTCCCACGCCGGGACGGCCGGGTCGTCTTGCCGGCTACCGCGACGGTGTCCGGAAAGCGCTTACCTCGCTGAGGCCGAACCAGCGGGCGAGGTGCTCGTCGAGGTCCTGCTGGTGCTCACCGATCCAGGCGACGTGCCCGTCGGGACGCAGCAGCAGAGCCGGGACGTCCAGTGCCGCAGTGGAATCCGTGACGAGGTCGACCCGGTCGAGCCAGCCGTCGGCCTTCAGGTGTCCGGTGCGGTCGAGCACCAGGCCGCGGCCACCACGCAGGTGGTCGTAGAGGTGTCCCTGCGCGAGGTCGACGTCGCGCAGGCGGCGGCCGAGCAGGCCGGGTCCGGGGCCGAGGTCGTAGCGGATGCCGATCGCGGTGATCTTCTCGATCAGCCGCCTGTTCACCTCGTTGATGTCCATCAGTTCGGTGAGGAGCCTGCGCACGGCCTGTGCGCCTGGTTCGGCGGACGCCAGAGCCACCTGGGCGCGGGTGTTGTCGAGGACGTCCGCGGCGACCGGATGACGTTCCGCGTGGTAGGTGTCCAGCAACGCGCCGGGCGCCCAGCCGCGGACCTGCCCGGCGAGCTTCCAGCCTAGGTTGACCGCGTCCTGGAGGCCGAGGTTCAGGCCCTGGCCGCCGGCGGGCGGGTGGATGTGCGCGGCGTCGCCGGCCAGCAGCACCCGTCCGGTGCGATAACGCTCGGCGAGTCTGGTGGCGTCGCCGAAACGGGACAACCAGCGAGGGGAGTGCACGCCGAAATCAGTTCCGGCGATCGCCCGCAGCTGGTGTGCGAAATCGTCGATGGTGGGCGGTTGTGCGCGGTTCTCGCTGACTCCCGCGACCGAAATCACGACGCGGTAGATTCCTTCGCCGAATGGACCGAAGCTGAACGCTTTGTCGGTCTCGCGGATTTCGGCGACCCTGGCCGCGATCTCCTCCGGCGGCGCGTCTGCCGCCATCTCGCCCATCAGCGTGTCGTTGCGGGAGGGTTCGCCGGGGAATCCGACGCCGAGGAGTTTGCGCACGGTGCTGCGTGCGCCGTCGCAGCCGGCCAGGTACCGCGACCGCAGCCTCTCGCCGCCGGCCAGTTCGACCGTCACGCCCTCGTCGTCCTGGTCGAGCCCCGTCACCGCGCAACCGGCCCGGACCTGCGCTCCCAGTGCGATCGCGTGATCCCGGAGCAGGCCCTCGACGATCGGCTGCGGGATCCCCAGCAGTGACGTGAACTCGGAGTCCAGGCCCTCGGGAGTGGGGTGGGGAATGCCGGCGAAGGCGCCTCCGACCGGACGCTGCCTGCCGCGTTCCAGGAAACGGTCCAGCAACCCGCGCATCGCCAGAATCTCAAGACTGCGAATGTGCAGACTGACTATTCGGGCGAACGACGAAGCGGGCTCGGGTTCCTTCTCGAGAACGAGCACCCGCACGTCGTGCAGCCGGAGTTCGGCGGCCAGCATCGCGCCGGTCGGCCCGCATCCGGCGATGACGACGTCGAACATGAACCACCCGTTTTTCGCAGGTCCGGACATCGGCCGCTCAGTGTGGGACGCCGTGGTGCACGCCGCAACCGGAATACGCGGACCGGAAACCGTGGTTCGCCCCTGTTCTCACCGCGGTGCGGCCGAACGGCCGATCGGCCTGCCCCTGCCGGCCGACGGCCACTTCTGACGTTTTCTTCTTGTGCGTGAAGGGTATTCGCCGGTCCCCTATGAGCAGGACGGTGTGAAGTGGCGAGACCGCCATCGACGGACATGTGGTGTCCCACGGTCGGTGTGGAGGAGGAGTTCCTCCTCGTGGATCCAGAGACCGGTGTGCCCGTGAACCGGGCCGACGAGGTGGTCGCCGTGGCGCGCGAGCAGCTCGGCCTCGAACTGGAACGCGAGCTCACCGGCGCGCAGGTGGAGATCAACACGACGGTGTGCCGCGACGTGGAGCAGGCCCGGCGTGAACTCGTCGAGGCCCGCCGCTCGGTCGCACAGGCCGCGCGCACGGCGGGATGCAGGGCCATCGCCGTCGGAGCACCGCCGCTGGGCGACGCGACCGGCGAGGTGACGGACAGCCTGCGGTACCGGCGGATCGCACGCGAATTCGGTGCCCTGGCGGAACAACAGCTCATCTGCGGCTGTCACGTGCACGTCGCCGTGCCCGACCGGGAGACGGCAGTGCAGGTGTGCAACCACGTGCGTCCGTGGTTGCCGGTGCTGGCCGCGGTGACCGCGAACTCCCCGTTCTCCGGTGGCGAGGACACCGGCTTCGCGAGCTGGCGTTCGACCGTGTGGTCGCGCTGGCCCGTGTCCGGACCGCCGCCGATCTTCACCTCGTGGGAGCACTACGAGGAAGTCTGCGACACCATGATCAAGGCGGGCACCGCCCTCGACCGGGCGATGATCTACTGGGACGTCCGGCCCGCCACCGAGCTGCCGACGGTGGAGGTGCGCGTCTCGGACGTCGCCGCGACCGTGGACGAGGCTGTGCTGCTGGCGGCGCTCGTCCGGGCACTGGTCGCCCAGGCGGTCGTCGACGTCGAGCGCGGTGTGGAGCCGGAACCGGTTTCCCAGGAGATGTTGCGGCAGGCGTGCTGGGGAGCGTCCAACGAAGGCCTGCGCGGCAGCACCCTGGACGTGCTGTCCGGTGAGCCGAGGCCGTTGCGGCGTCAGCTCGGCGACCTGGTGACCCGGTTGACGCCGGTGTTCGAAGCCAACGGTGATCTGCCTGCGGTGCAAAGGGGTCTGCGACTGCTGGACGGTCCGGGAACGGGCGCCGACCGCCAGCGCCAGGCGTTCCGCTCGGGGCAGGTGGAGTCTTTGCTGGGCGTGCTCGACATCGACAACGCCGACCGAGCCGAGGGTCGGGACACGGCCGCCTCCTGAGCCGGGATCCGGCGGTGCGTACGATCTTCGTTGATCGTGGTGGTGTCAGCAGAAGAGATCGCGTCCGAGGTCAAGCAGTGAGCCTGCGGCGCATGGCGAGAGGGCGGCCATGAGGGCGTTCGGCATGCACGACCAGGCCGCGGACGCGGCGGGCACAGACGGGGACCTGCGCACCCTGTTCGGGCAGTCCACCGCGTTGTTCGCGACGTTCACGGGCCCGGCGCACGCGGTGGACACGGCCGATCCGGCCTTCCTGTCCGCGTTCGGCGACGACGGCGCGGACCTGTCCGGCCTGCTGGACGAGGTCTACCGCACGAGCGAACCCCGAGCCCGCCGTGACGTCCGGGTCGTGCTGGGCAGCGGCCCGGACGCACGGGAGGCGTTCTTCGACCTCACCTGCGAGCCGCGCCGGGACGCCTCCGGCGACCTGCTCGGGGTCCGGGTGGTCGGCGTGGAGACCACCCAGGTCAAGCACGCCCAGCGGTTGACGGCCGAGCACCGTGCGCTGCTGGAGCAGATCGCCCGTCAGGCGCCGCTGAGCGAGGTGCTCGACGGGATGGCGAGGAGCATCGAAGAACTGGCGGCGGAAGAGCTGTTCGTGTCCGTTCTGCTCGCCGAACCCGACGGCCTGCACCTGCGGCACGGTGCCGCGCCCAGCCTCCCGGACTTCTACAACGAGGCCATCGACGGCATCGCCACCGGTGAAGGCGTCGGCTCCTGCGGAACGGCCGCGCACCGGCGTGAACCGGTCATCGTCACCGACATCGCCACCGACCCGTTCTGGGACGACTTCCGCGGTCTGGCGCAGCAGGCCGGACTGGGCTCCTGCTGGTCGACGCCGGTCCTGGCCCGCGACGGCAGCCTGCTGGGCACCTTCGCGATGTACCACCGGACCGCGCGTGTCCCGCAGGACACCGACTTCGCCCTGATCCGGGTCTTCGCCGGCACCGCGGCCCTGGCCATCGAGCGCCACCACAACGAGGTGGCGCGGCAGGCCGCCGAGGCGCAGGCCGAGTCCGCCCGTGCCGCGCTGGCCGAGGCGGTGCGCGCGGAAAGGGAACTGCGCGCCGAAGCCGAGCAACGCGCGGAAGCGGCCGCACAGCTGACCGCGCAGATGCGGGTCGCCGCGGCCGTGCAAGCCAAGACACCGCACCCCGAGTTCTGCCAGCTGGGCGGCAGGGCCGGGTGCACCCTGCCCGCCGAGATCAAGGTCGCCGACTCGTGGGGCGACTCGGCGTGGGGTTGTGCCGCCCACGTCGAGGAGATCCTCATCCACGTGCGTTCGGTCTTCATCGCGAGTGAGGAGCTCGGCGGCCTGGCCGCGTACCTGAACCGCTGACCTCACACGTGGGTGTCAGCGGTCTCTTCGTGCCGTGCCTCTGCCTTCTGCCGGCGTTTCCGGTCCAGCAGCCACATGACCGGGGTCGCGGAGAGACCGTGCAGGAGGATCGAGCCGATCACGACGAGCCCGACGATCTGCCACAGCGCGTTCTGCTCGGCGAACTCGCCGTGCTGCAGCGCGTACACGAGGTAGAACAACGAGCCGACCCCGCGCACGCCGAAGAACGCGATGACCGTCCGTTCGCGCGGTCCTGTCTTGCCGCCGAGCAGGCCGATCCACCCCGCCAGGGGCCGTACGAGCAGCAGCACCGCCGCGGCGACGAGGACCTGCGGCCAGCCGACGCCCGACAGCAGTCCGGTGGCGGCGGCACCGCCGAGCAGGAAGACGATCAGCACGGTGAGCATGCGCTCGGCCTGCTCGACGTAGCGGTGCAGGACCTGGTGGTAGCCGTGGCGGCGTTCCCCGGACCGGATCGCGCACGCGCACACGAAGACCGCGACGAACCCGTACCCCTCGACCAGCTCGGTGATGCCGTAGGCGAGGAAGGTCGCCGCGAGCGCCACGAAGCCCTCCGCGTGCTCGGCGAGGCGGAACTTCTCCGACGGCGCCGAGAAGAACAGCTTGCCCAGCGCCCAGCCGATGAGCACGCCGATGGCGATCGCCGACACGAGCCGCCAGAGCACGTCCACCGCGAGCCAGTGCCCGAGCCACTGCGACGGCGCCGTCCCGGCCACGCTGATCGCGATGGCGGCGTAGGTGAACGGGAACGCCAGCCCGTCGTTGAGGCCCGCCTCCGAGGTGAGCGCGAACCTGGCCTCGTCCTCGTCGGACTCGGGGTTCTCGGCGGGTTCGGCGACCTGCACCTCACTGGCCAGCACCGGGTCGGTGGGCGCGAGCACGGCCGCGAGCAGGACGGACGCTCCGACGCCCAGGCCCAGCGCACCCCAGCCGAGCAGGCCCACGGCGAGCATGGACAAGGGCATGGTGATGGCGAGCAGCCGCCAGGTGCTCGCCCAGCCGCGCAGGCTGACCTGGCGGTTCAGCGCGAGGCCCGCGCCCATCAGCGAGATGATCACGCAGATCTCGGTCAGGTGCAGGAGCACGCCGCTGTGCGCCACGGGATCGGGATCGGGCAGCGGGTCGGCCACCGTGAACGTCAGGGCGCCCGCGCCGAGGAACAGCATCGGCATGGAGATCGGCGCGCGGTCGAGCAACCGGGGGAGCAGTGCGGCGGCAAGCGTCGCCAAGCCCGCGCCGGCGTACAGCAACGGTCCTGGTTCCACCGTCTGCCTTCCGTTGAGCTGTGGGAGATCTGACCAGGTACCCCTGCGGCCAGGCGGCAAACGCCGCTCAGCGGAGGGGGCCGCGCAGGTACCGGGTCACCATGTCCACGAGCTCGTTCTCGAACGTCTCCATCGCGACCGGCTGCTGGAACGCGGCCAGCCGGTGCGTGTTCAGCTCCACGGTGAACACGACGAGGTCCACCGCGGTGTCCAGGTCGCGCACGTCGACGTCGGGGTGCCGCGCGAACACGTCGCGGACCTGGGCGACGCGCCGCTCGCCGTGCCGCGTGATCGTCTCGCGCAGCTCGGCGGAGAGCTGGCCCTCCTCGATCATGATCCGCAGCAGCCGGGGGTCGTCGCGGTGGTTGTCGATCGCGTCGCGCACCAGTGCCCGCACGACGGACTCCAGGGTGCCCGGTGAGAGGTCCAGCCGGTCGGCGTGGGTCCAGGCGCCGCGGTCGATGTGGCGCACCATCAGCTCGGCCAGGACGGCGTCCTTGTTCGGGAAGTACTGGTACAGCGATCCGATCGAGACGCGGGCCCGTTCGGCGATGCGGTTCGTGGTGCCCGCGGCGTAGCCGTGCTCGGAGAAAACGTGAGCAGCCGCGGTCAGGATGCGGTCGCGGGTCAACTCCGCGCGCACCTGCCGGGGCCTGCGACGTGGGTCGATGTCGCGGTTGGCCGACGGCACGGCACTCCCTCCACAGCTGTCCGAAAGCGAGTATCCAGGACCTGAGCAAAAGCTCATAATAGTGTCATGAGCTGGGAAAACAATCCTACTGCGCGGCTCGGCACGGTGGCAGAGGTCGAGGCCGTGGTCGGGCGGCCCGCGTCGATGATCATGCTCAAGCAGCTAGGCGCGCTCGACGAGGGATGCGTGGACCTGCTCGCGCGCAGCCCGATCGCCGGGTTCGGGTACCGGGACGCGGACGGCGTGAGCCGGACGACTTTCGTCGGCGGCACACCGGGGTTCGTGCGCGTGCACTCGCCGGCGCGGATCTCGTTCGCCCTGTGCGAGGCCGCCGACGGCCCGGCGTCGCTGCTCTTCCTGCTGCCGGGGGTCGGGGAGACCCTGCGGATCAACGGTGTCGCCCGCCGCGGGGGCTTCGACGTGCGGGAGGTGTACGTCCACTGCGCCCAGGCGGTGCTGCGTTCCGGGCTGTGGCAACCGCCCCGTGCCGCGCCGTCCGCTCCCGAGGTCGGCGACGGTCCGCTCGCACTGCCCGGTGTCGCCGACTTCCTGGCCGCCTCGCCGTTCCTGGTCCTGTCCACCTGGGACTCCGAAGGCGGCAGCGACACCAGTCCGCGCGGGGACCAGCAGGCGGTCGCGCGGATCGTGGACGGCCGCACGCTCCTGATCGCGGACCGGCGAGGCAACAGGCGTGCCGACACGCTGCACAACCTGCTGCGGGACGACCGGCTCTCGTTCGCCGCGCTAGTACCGGGACGCACCGGCGTCCTGCACGTCCGGGGCCGGGCCGCGATCACCGTGGATCCCGGGTCACTGGAACCGTTGTCGCTGCGCGGCATGCCGCCGCACGCCGCGTTGCTCGTCGACGTCGAGGACGCCGAGCTGAGCGCGAACGACGCGGTGACGCGAGCGCGGCTGTGGACCTCGGCCACACCTGCCGACATGCCCGACCTGATGGCGCTGGCGGGCCGGCACCTGGCCGCGAACCCCGCGAACAGCGGGCTGCGCGGCTTCCTGCTCAAGATCGCGAGCCGGGTTCCCGCGCGGTGGATGCGGGCGGCGATGACCGTCGCCTACCGCTCGGGCCTGCGCAAGGAGGGCTACGAGGTCGCGGATCTCCCACCCCTTGCCGCGGCGGAGGATCCGCTGCGGGAGGTGCGCGTCGCCGAGGTCCGCGAGGAGACGGCGAGCGCGGTGACGCTGGTGCTGGAGGACGACCGGCCGTTCGACTTCCGGCCCGGTCAGTTCTTCACGCTCGTAGCCGATGTCGACGGTGTGAGGCTGCGCAGGCCCTACTCGGCCTCGTCGGCACCGGGGTCGCCGCGGCTGGAGGTCACGATCAAGGAGGTGGGCCGGTTCTCCCGCCACGTCCGCACGCTGGCGGCAGGCGACCGGCTGTTCGTGCGCGGTCCGTCAGGTGCCTTCCACGCGGAGCCCGGCCACGAGGTCGTGCTGCTCGCGGCGGGCAGCGGTGTGACGCCGATGATGAGCATCATCCGCACCCTGCTCGCGCAGCCGGGCGACCGCATCTTCCTGCTCTACAGCAACAGGACCGCTGAGGACACCATCTTCGCCGCCGACCTCGCGCGGCTGGCGGAGCGGCATCCGGACCGGCTCGCCGTCACGCACGTGCTGACGGCCCGCGACGGACGGCTCGACCTCCCACGGGTCCGGACGTGGGCAGCCGGCCTGCCGCTGTCGTCCACCGCGCGGTTCTACCTCTGCGGTCCGGAACCACTGGTGGACACCGCCCGGCGGGCACTGGACGAACTGGGCGTTCCCCGCGACCGCGTGCACGCCGAGAGCTACTCGAGCGCGTCGGCGGAAGCGGGATCCCCGGCACCGCAACGGATGTTCGTGCACAGCAACGGGCAGCCCGCCGGCACGGCAGTGGTGGAGCCGGGCCAGACGTTGCTCGACGCCGGACTCGCCGCCGGGCTGCCGATGCCCTACTCCTGCACGGTGGGCAGCTGCCAGGAGTGCGTCGTGAAGCTCCTCGCGGGCGAGGTCTCCCGCCAGGAGGAGGACGGCCGGGTCCTCACCTGCACCAGCGCGCCGCTGACCGACGTGAGCCTGGAGCTCTGACTCAGTCCGGCAGCGGCAGCGAGGCCAGCGGGACGTGGTGCTGTCCCGCGTGGACGTCGCGATCACGCAACCCGCCCTGGGCGACGGGCCGGGGGAACGAGATCTTCACGACGTTCAGCGCCGGGATCCGGAAGATCTGCACGTCCTCGGCCCGCACGTCGTACAGCCGGGCGATGGCCTCCTCGCTGAGGACCACCGCCCGCGCGTAGCTCACCGCGTCGCGCAGGAACAGTTCCACCGTCACCCAGAACGGCCCGGCGTTCTTGGAACGGACCTCCAGCGCGAGGTCGCCGAACGTCTGCGGGGACTCAGTCATGGGCGGGGGCCTTCCGGTGCTCGATGCGGAACATCTCGGTGGGGGAGCGGGTGTCGACGACGTGGTTGAGCACGAACTCGTAGACGGGGCCGCGCTCGGTCTCGGCGGGTGAGGTCGCGAACGCCAGGCTGGGCAGGTAGTTCATGTCCGGTGTCGGCAGGTGCAGCATCAGGGGGTTGGCGACCTTGGCCACCGCGGTCGCGAGCTCCTGGGTCGCGGCGCGGACCAGGAGCATGACGCCGATCTCACGCGGCGGCCGGCTCGCCGGGTCCAGCTTCCCCAGCACGGCGTCGTAGCCGTAGCGGCGCAGGTCGAACGAGTACTCGGTGCCGTCGAGGCCGAGGGTCTGCGTGACGCGTCCGGTGAAGACCTCGGCGAACAGGCCGGTCCACGCCTCGATGTTCGCGAGGATGTGCTCGTCGCGGATTGCGGTGAACGACATCGTCTCGTAGCCGGTGATCCGGGCGCCCTCCAGCTTCACCGTGTGCTGGCCGGCCGGGTGGAACAGGGAGCCCTCGACGCGGACGCGCCGGTCGTCCAGTGCCGTGTAGGTGGCCGCCTCGACGTCCAGTTCGCCCGCGGGCTCGCGCATCCGGAACGGGTTCACCGTCTCGTAGAGCATGTGCGCCGCGACGGAGATGGGCGTGCAGGCGGCCTCGGGGTCGAGCGGTTCGATGGTGAACCCGGTGTGGTCGATCGTCGCGAGCACACCGCCCGTGCGGGGGTTCGTCGTGCACTGCCCGCCGCACTCGACGATCTTCGCCGCGTGCCAGGACGGACCGGCCGGCATGCCCATCATCAGCGGGAACGCGGCGGCGACGGCGGTGTCCGTGGCCCGGCCCGCGAGCACCACGTCCGCACCGCCGCGCAGCGCCTCCTCGATCGGTTCGTGGCCCATCATCCCGACGACGTGCGTGCACCCGTCCACGGTGGCCTCGTCGAGCGCGGTGGCCGGTGCCAGCGGGTGCACCGCGCCCGCCCGCAGGCGTTCGTTGAGGAAACCGGCCTGTTGCTCGCTGTAGATCGTCGCCACGGCCAGGTCGAGATCCTCCTCGCGCAGGACGGTCTCGACGATCCCGGCGACCCAGTCGACGCCCGAGTCGGTGCCGCTGGTGCCGCAGGACCCGACGACCAGCGGGATTCCCGCCCGCGCCGAGGCCCGCAGCAGGATCCGCAGGTCGCGGGCGACCGCGGCGGCGGTCGTCTTGGCGGTGCCCGATCCCAGGTAGTACGGGCCGGAGTCGGTCGAGCCGGCGTCGACGGAGATGACGTCGGCACCGAGCTCGAGGCCGCGGTCCACTGTGGACTGCGCGAACCCGGCGCCGAGCATGCCCGTGGGGGACAGGACGCGGACGGCTTCCATTGGTGTCCTTTCTGCGTGATCAGAGAGAAGTCGCGTGACGGCGGGCCAGCACGGAGACGCGCAGGACCACCGCGACCGCGAGCGCGGCGAGCAGGGCGATGTCGAGGAGCATGTAACGCCACCCCGTGACGTCGACCATCGCGCCGACGAGCCCGGGGCCGATGAACCCGCCGACCGCCCAGCTCACCGTGTAGAGGCCCGTGTACACGCCGATCACGCGGGCGGACGGCGCCAGGTTCCACAGCACGACGGCGGCGTTGATCAGGAACCCGGACGCGCCGGCGGCGGCGACGCAGAAGGCGGCGACGGTGGCGGCGGGCGTCGGCACGACGGTGCCCAGGGCCAGCGCGGCGCCGAACACCACCATCCCGATGGTCATCGTGCGGATGCGCCCGATGCGTTCGGCGAGCAGCGCCGCGGGGTAGGCGGCGAGGAGGAACGCGACGCCGCTGGGGAACGTCAGCGAACCGGCCGTGCCCCGGGACAGCCCGAGGGTCTCCATGCCGTACGGGGTGAACAGGGATCGGGACGAGAACCAGGCGGAGGCGAACAGCAGCACCGCGACGACGACGAGAAGCCTGCTGCGGTTGGGATCGCGCACGATGTCCTTGACGACGTCGCGGAGGCGCACGGCCGGTTCGTCGGCGGAGTCCTCGGTGAGTGCGAGCTGGTACGCCCGCGACGTGTTGTCCCGCACCCGCAGGACGAGGACCGCGGTGCACGCCAGCATGAGCACGGCCGGGACGGTGAAGGCGAGCCTCGGGTGGTCGTCGACCAGGAACGCGCTGATGAGCGCGGACACGATCACCGTGAGGCCGGAGGCGATCTTGACCACCGCGTTGGCCCTGCCGCGTCGTTCCGGCTCGATGAAGTCGGGCAGCAGAGCCTGGGCGATCGGCTTGAAGCTGTTGCCCGCCAGCGAGTACACGAAGATGATCGCGATCAGCGCGGGCAACGCCGTCGCGAGCGGGATCAGGGTGAAGAGCACCGCCGCGACCGGCATGCCGACCGCCAGGTAGGGGATCCGGCGGCCCCACCGCGTGCGGGTGTTGTCCGAGCGGTTCGCGATCCAGGGCTGGACGAAGACGCCGAGCAGGTTGTCCATGCCCATGAGCAGGCCGACGACGGCGGTGCTCGTGATGTGCTCGCGGAGCAGCGGCGGCACCTGGGCGTCGTAGAAGTCCCAGGTCGCCTCCTGTGCGAACACGGCGAGCGCGACGAAGAACGTGATGCGCCTGGCAAGCCGCCGGTCCGCCGGTGCGGCGAGTGATGTCACGGAAGCCTCCGTTGGCTCTGGACTGCGTCACGGCGGGTTCAAAGTAGGATGCTATAGCAAAATGGTCAAGCAATAGCTTGATGGTTCGTCGTAGTATCGGCGCTCGTGACGGCCGACGAAGATCCCCGCGAGACGCTCGCCGACCGCGCCTACCGCTCGGTGCAGGACGCCATCGCCGCCGGTGTGCTGGCGCCCGGTGAGAAGGTCACCGAACGCGGGCTCGCCGCACGGCTGTCGATGAGCCCCACCCCGGTGCGCGAGGCCATCCGCCGGCTGGAGCAGGACGGCCTGATCGAGCGGACGGGCCCGCGCACGGTCGTCGTCGCGGACATCGGCGCGTCCGCCGTGGAGGACCTCGCCGAGGTCGAGATCGCGCTGCGCGGACTCATCGCCCGGTTCGCCGCCCGCCGCGCGAGCACGGCTCAGCTCGACGCGCTCGACGCCCTCCTCGACGAGGCGGACGACCTGCTGATCGTCATCAAGCAACGCGACGCCGAGGGACGCCCCGTCGAGAAGCACCTCAACGCGTTGCTCGACACCATGCAGCGCTTCAACGACGCCGTCGCGGCCTGCGCCGGCAACGCCGTCCTGGTCCGGCTCCTGGACCAGACGAGGGTGTTCACCCAGGCCGAACGCCGCACCCGCACCGTGCAGCGGGTCCTCGCGAACCACCAGTACGGCCTCGACCGCTACACCACGCACCGCGCCCTCGTCCGTGCCCTGCGCGCGGGCGACTCGGCCGCCGCGGAACGGATCGCCCTCGACGACGTCCGCGGCGGGCTCGAGGACCTGCGGCGCGAACCCGGCCAGGTCTCGTCGCACTGAGCCACGCGGTTTGCGAACCAGGCGGCAACGGGTACGGACTACGGATCGGCCGGAAGGAGCGAGTCCGTGAAGATGCCGCCCGTCGTGTCGCCCGAGGAGTGGAACGCGGCCCGTGAGGGCCTGCTGCGCAAGGAGAAGGAGCACACCCGCCGCAAGGACGAACTGGCAGCGGAACGCCGCCGGCTGCCATGGGTCCGCGTCGCGAAGCGGTACACCTTCGAGGGACCGGACGGGGACGTGGACCTGCCCGGCCTGTTCGCGGGGCGGCGTCAGCTGATCGTCTACCGGCACTTCTTCGAACCCGGCGTCGCCGACTTCCCCGAAGGCGGGTGCAGCGGCTGCGCGATGTTCACCGACAACCTCGGCCACCTCGCTCACCTCAACGCCCGCGACACCACTTTCGTGATGGTCTCCGCCGCCGCGCAGACCGACGTCGTGCGCTACCGGCGCCGCATGGGCTGGGACGGCATCCCCTGGTACACGACGCGGGACGACTTCTCGAAGGGCTTCGGCGTCGACGAGTACTTCGGCCTCAACGTCTTCATCCGCGACGGCGGCGAGGTGCACCGCACCTACTTCACCAACGCGCGTTCGGCGGAGCAGACCGGCACCGTCTGGAGCCTGCTCGACCTCACGCCGCTGGGCCGCCAGGAGGAGTGGGAGGACTCGCCGGACGGGTACCCGCAGGAGCCGCCGTACCAGTGGTGGCGCCGTCATGACGAGTACGGCACCGCCGAGGACGCGGGCTAGGTCGGCGGCCACGAAGGTTCTCGATCTCCGCATGTAGGCTTCGCCGGGCAGACGCGACCGTCAAGCAGTCGGCGCATCGCAGTTCCTGCTGCACGGCCGTGGTGACCAGTGAGATCACCGCGGTCCGTACGTTTTTCGACTGCTTGAGGAGACCTGAGTGACTGCGGACGCAGGGCGTGCCCGGAGCCTGACCGATCTGATTCGGACCGAGGCGGAGCCCCTGATCGAGAAGTGGGTGGACGCGGTCGCGGCGCTGCTGCGCGGACGGCAGACGAGGTCGGAGCTCGACCGGGACTTCAGGGAGTTCTTCGCGGCGCTGCTGCCCCTCGTCGGCAACGACGGCAGAGACATCAGCGGGCCGGAGTTCGGCGACATCCGCTCGCTGCTGGACGAGTACTCGCGCACCAGGGTCCGGGCGGGCTTCACCCCGACCGAGACGGCGTCGAGCCTGTTCTCCTTGAAGCGCGTCGTCTTCGAACTCACCGAGAACAACGACGACCCGCAGGTGTACCGGCAGCAGATGGCCTTCTCCGGGCTGCTGGACGCGCTCGGGCTGCTGACGTTCGAGTCCTACGCGCAGGCCCGCGACGAGATCATCAGGGAGCAGTCGGAGCAACTCCTGGAGCTGACCACCCCCGTGGTGAAGATCTGGGAGGGCGTGCTGGCGGTGCCCCTGGTCGGCACCCTCGACTCGGCCCGCACCCAGGTGGTGATGGAGAAGCTGCTCGAAGCGCTGGTGGAGACCGGTTCCGAGCACGCGATCATCGACATCACCGGTGTGTCCGCGGTCGACACCCAGGTCGCGCAGCACCTGCTCAAGACCGTGGTCGCGGCCCGGCTGATGGGCGCGGAGTGCATCGTCTCCGGCATCCGCCCGCAGATCGCGCAGACGATCGTGGCGCTGGGCATCGAGTTCGGCGACATCGTGACCAAGGCCTCCCTCGCCGACGCGCTGCGGCACGCGCTGCGCCGTGAGGGCGTCGACGTCGTGCGCAGTCAGGCCGTCTGATGGAACGCGTCCCGATTCTGAAGATCGGCGGCGTGCTGCTCGTCTCCATCCAGATCGACCTGCACGACCAGAGCGTGCTGGCGTTGCAGGAGGACCTGGCGGAGAAGATCAGCGCGACCGGCGCCCACGGCGTCGTCATCGACATCTCGGCGGTCGAGATCGTCGACTCGTTCATCGGGCGGATGTTCGCGACGATCGCGTCCATCTCCCGCCTGTTCGACGCCGACACCGTCGTGGTGGGCATGCGTCCGGCGGTGGCGATCACGCTGGTGGAACTCGGTCTCACACTCGGCGGGGTGCGCACGGCACTCGACCTCGAACGCGGGATGAAGATCCTGGGACAGCTCGGTCGCGGACGGGACTCCTGATGCCGCCCCGGTCCGAGGGGCCGGAGGAGGTGCCCATCAGCGGCGACGACGACGTCGTCCGCGTGCGTCAGCTCGTGCGCACGTACGCGCAGCAGACCAAGCTCTCGCTGGTGGACCAGACGAAGCTGGTCACGGCGGCAAGCGAACTCGCGCGCAACACGCTCATCTACGGTGGTGGCGGTTTCGCCCGCGTCGAGGAGGTCAGTGACGGCCGCCGCGCGGGCGTGCGGGCCTCCTTCCACGACGAGGGACCCGGCATCCCCGACCTGACGCTCGCGCTCGCCGACGGCTGGAGCAGCGGGAGCGGACTCGGTCTGGGCCTGAGCGGCGCACGTCGCCTGGTGGACCAGTTCGAGCTGGACACGGAGGTCGGCCGCGGCACGGTCGTGACGGTGGTCAAGTGGAAGAGATGATCACGATGAACTGCCTTCCGCTGGTGCGCGACGAGGTGTGGCTGCCGGTGGAGGAGACCGCCCACGTCGGCAGGATCCGCCGCACCGCCACGTCGCTGGCCGAGCGGCTGGGATTCGGCGCCACGCGCATGGCCGAGATCGGCCTCGCCGCCACCGAGATCGGGACGAACCTGCACAAGCACGCCCGCCAGGGCGTGGTGCTGATCCGCACGGTGCGCGGGGAACGGGACGCGGCGGTGGAGATCGTCGCGGTGGACCGCGGCCCCGGTATCGCCGACATGGCGCTGGCGTGGGAGGACGGCCAGTCCACGACCGGCACCCTCGGCGTCGGCCTCGGGGCGGTGGCGCGGCTGGCGACGTCCTGCGCCATGACCTCCCGTCCGGGCATGGGAACCGCGCTGGTGGCGAGATTCGCCCCCGGGCTGCACTGGGCACCCGAATGGGGCGAGGAGCCGGCGGCCGGGATGACCAGGCCGATCAACGGCGAGGAAGTGTGCGGCGACGCCTACGCGGTCTGCCGGAGCACGGACCGGATGACGCTGATGATGTGCGACGGCTCGGGGCACGGGCCGCTGGCGGCGGCCGCGTCCGACGTCGCGGTGCGGGTGTTCCGCGAGCAGCCGTTCCTGCCGCCCGACCAGGTGGTCGCCCGTCTGCACGCGGCGTTGCGCGGCACGCGGGGCGGCGCGGTGGCGGTCGCGGACATCGACCTCGCCCGCCGGACCGTGCGCTACTGCGGGCTGGGCAACATCGCCGCCGCGGTGCTGGTGGACGGCCGCAAGCACGGCATGATCTCGGTGCCCGGAGTCGCGGGCCACCAGGCGCGCACGATCCGCACGTTCGACTACCCGCTCCCGGAGCGGGCGGTCGTGGCCATGCACTCCGACGGCCTCACCGAACGCTGGGGCGTCGACCACGGCAGCGACCTGATCACCGACCCGCCGGTGCTGATCGCGGCGACGCTGCTGCGGGAGGCGGGCGTGCGCCACGACGACGCCTGCGTGCTGGTGGCCAGACCGGCATGACCACCATCGACCTGCTGCGGCTCCAGATCGTCGACGAGCGCGACGTGTTCCTGCTCCGCCAGCGCGGCCGCCAGGTCGCGGCGGCGGCCGGCCTCGACGGGCAGAACCAGATCCGGGTCGCGACGGCGCTGAGCGACGTCGGCAGGGAACTGGTGCGGCAGGACGTGGCCACGACCGCTGTCTTCCGGCTGCGGCGCGGGCCGGTCCCCGCGTTGCTCGTCGAGCTGTCCTGGCAGGAGCCGGTGAGCAACACCGGTCCCGGCTGGGACACCGCCCGCCGGTTGATGAACGACCTGGTCATGAGCGCCACCGACGTCACGCTGGTGAAGAACGTGCCGCACGCGGTCGTGCTCGACGAGGCCGTGCTCCAGGCGTTGCGCGAGGGCACCGGCACCACCGCACTCGACGAGCTGCGCGCCCAGAACCAGGAACTGCTGGAGACGCTCGAGAACCTGGAGTCCAAGAGCAAGGAGCTCGAACGGGTCAACGCCGAGCTGGAGGAGACCAACCGCGGCGTCGTGGCCCTCTACCAGGAGCTGTCCGAGGAACTGGAACAGACGAACCAGGGCGTGGTCGCGCTCTACGCCGAGCTGGAGGCGAAGTCCGCCGAACTGCGGGCCGCGGCTGCCGCGCGCATCCGGTTCTGGTCCAACATCAGCCACGAGCTGCGCGCGCCGATCAACTCGGTGGTCGGCCTGACCCGGCTGCTCGGCGGACCGGGCGGCGACCCCATGACCGACGACCAGCGCCACCACGTGGACCTGATCAACGAGTCCGCGGCGACGCTGCTCGCGCTGGTGAACGAACTGCTCGACACCGCGAAGGCCGAGTCGGGCAGCCTGCGCCCGCGGATGGCGCCCGTCGCGCTCGACTACGTGATCACGCAGCTGCGGTCGGCGGCGCGGCCGTTGGTGCGCTCCGACGACGTGCGGCTGGTGGTGGAGGCGCTGCCCGCGCTGCGGCCGTTGCTCACCGACGAGACGATGCTCGTGCGGATCCTGCGCAACGTCCTGTCCAACGCCGTCAAGTTCACCGCACGCGGTGAGATCCGCTTCACCGCCGAGGCCGGGCCCGGCCCCGACGAGGTGCGGTTCGTGGTCACCGACACCGGCATCGGCATCCCGCCCGCCGAGCAGGACCGGGTGTTCGAGGAGTTCTACCAGGTGCCGAACGAGCTGCAGATCGGTGCCAGCGGCACCGGTCTCGGCCTGTCCTACGCGCGCAAGCTCGCCGAGATCCTCGGCGGAAGCCTGACGCTGAACAGCACACCCGGCGTCGGCACGGAGGTCGTGCTGACCCTGCCCACCGCCAAGGACGAGTTCGTCCAGCCCGCGCCTGTCGCGTGCGCGCTGATCGCGGACGGCGACGCGAAGTGCCGCGAGCAGCTCAGTGACGCCCTGGCCGGACTCGCCGCCGAGATCATCGAGACCGAGGACGGCCGCACCGCGCTGAACCTGGCGAAGTCACGGCGTCCGGACCTGGTCCTCGTGAGCGCGAGTGCCCCGCTGATGAGCGGCAGCGCGGTGCTGTCGGTGCTCAGGCTTGATCCGGAGCTGGCGGGGGTACCTGTGGTCATCGTGTGCGGCGACGACCCCGGTGGTCTCGCTCGCACCGTGCACAGCCTCGGAGCCGCGATGCTGCACGAGGCGCGCATCTCCCCGGAAACGGTCGGCCGGGCGGTCAGGGACGCCCAGCTGACGGCGCGCGGAACGGACGGCCGATGAACCCGACAGCCATGGGCGGAGGACCGGCCAGGGTCCTCGTGGTGGACGACCTGGACGCGAGCCGGTTCATCGCCTGCAGCTGGTTGCGCCGCAGCGGTCACACGGTGGTCGAGGCGACCACGGCGGCCGAGGCGCTCACCGCACTGGAGGCCGACTCGTTCGACCTCGTGCTGCTCGACGTGCACCTGCCCGACATGAGCGGGTACGACGTGACGGAGCGGATCAAGGCCGATCCGCGCACGCGCTCGATCCCGGTCGTGATGCTCTCGGCGACCTACATCGAGCCCGAGGACAAGGTCGTCGGGCTCACCAGGGGCGCCGACGCCTACCTCACCGAACCCGTCGACCCCGGCGAGCTGCTCGCCAACGTCGAGGCGGCGTTGCGCTACCACCGCGCCCGTGCCCTCGCCGAACACCTCGCCGCCCGGCTGACCAGGCTGACCACGGCCACCTTCGCCATCAACGCCGCCACGACGTTCGACTCCCTGGCCGAAGCCGCCGCGATCGGGGCGGCGGACGTGCTCGACACGGAGGCGACCGCCGTCCTCACCGCCCCGTCCGGTGCGGTGTGCGTCGTGACGGCCGGCGCCGACACCCGGCTCCGCCCGGAGAACGCCGACGTCGAGCAGTGGCTGTCGGCGCTCAACCCGGGAGTCGGCGTCGCCCTGGTCGAGGCCGGTGGGGTGCCGTGGCACCCGCTGGCGGTGGCCGCGGTCGCGCGCACGAAGCCTCGGCGCCCACCCATCGTCATCGTGGTCGGTGCCTGGGCCGTGACCGGTGACGACGACCGGAACCTGCTGTGCCAGCTCGCCCAGGCGACCGCGCTGGCCGCGGAAGGCCTGCACACGTTCGCCGAGGAGCACTCGCTCGCGCTCACGTTGCAGCGCAGCCTCCTGCCCCGCACGCTGCCGCACCGCCCCGAACTGCCGATGACGGCCAGGTACGTGCCGGCGTCGAGCAACGCGGAGATCGGCGGCGACTTCTACGACGTGATCGAGCTCGGCGGGACCCTGCTGATCGCCATCGGCGACGTGTGCGGGCACTCGATCGAGGCCGCGACGGTGATGGCAGAGGTGCGGCACACGTTCCGCGCCTACGCCGTGGAGGGGCATCGGCCGGCCGAGATCCTGCGCCGGGTCGACGCCCTGCTCGAGCGGTTCCACCCGACCGGCGGCCTCACCACCATGTGCCTGCTCGAGGTCGACCTGGAGGCGGGCACGATGGCCGTCTCGAACGCCGGTCACGTGCCGCCGCTGGTCGTCGGCGACCAGGCCGCTCACTACGTCGACGTGCGCGGGCCGTTGCTGGGCATCGGGTTGACACGGCCGGAGGCCACCGTGCTGCCGCTGCCGCCGGCGACCACCGTGCTGCTGACGACCGACGGTCTCGTCGAACGGCCGGGCATCGACCTGGACGAGGGCATGGAGAAGCTGCGCGCGACGGTGTCCAACACCGAGGACATGGACGATCTCGCCGACCGCCTGCTCACCGAACTGGGCCAGGGCAAGCGGGACGACATCGCCCTCCTGCTGCTGCGACGGCTCGGATGACGGCCCGCGTGGTCGACCTGCCGGTGCGGCCGGGCATGTCGATGGCCTCATTGCGCCGGCACCTCGCGGCCGCCCTGCAGGACCTCGGCGAGGACCACCTCTACGACGTGCAGCTCGTGGTGACCGAACTCGTGGCGAACGTGCTGGACCACACTCCCAGCACCACCGGTCACCTGCGGGTGCTGCGCGGTCAGGAGCCCTGCGCGGTGATCGTCGAGGTCGACGACGAGTCGGCGGTGCAACCGGTGTACGGCTGCTCCCGTCTGGGGGAGAACCGCGGCAGGGGCATCGTGGTCGTGGACAACATCTCGCGCGAGTGGGGCTGCCGCCCGCGTGGCGGGGGCGGCAAGACGGTGTTCGCGCTGGTGGAGTGCACCGGAACTTGACCCGGTCGCCGCGGTTACCCCGGTTCGGCCGGGGTATGTCCGACCATGGCCACCACACCGTCAGCGTCCCGCGGCGAACCACCCCGGCCGCCGGAAGAGCGAAAGCCGGTACCTGAAAGCGGAAGCACCGTCACCGAGCACCTCGAGAACGGTGCGGTCGTCACGTACTTCGACCCCTCCCCGTCCGCCGAGGCGCCGTTCCGGCGTGCGGTCGCGATCGGACCGGAGATCGTCGATCCCTGCACGAACCTGCGCTGGATCCCCCTGATCGGCAACGACTGGAGTCTCGACATGGTGATGTGGCCGCTGGTCGTGGACATAGCTCCCAGTTAGTGGTGTGGCTCGGAAGCTCGGCTGGGTGCTTCGCCCCGGAAACCTTCCGAGTCACACCACCAGGTGCCGTGGGCGGGGCGGCGCCGTGCCGCCCCGCCCACGTGCGATCTCACCGCACGGGCGCACCCGTGACGGGCTGCAGCAGCGCCAGCATCTCCGGCAGGTCGAAGTGCCGGGCGACGTCGAGCGCGGACCTCGGCCCGAGAGCGGGGTCCGCCCCCGCGGCGAGCAACAGCTGGACGATGCGTTCCGAGCGCCGGAACACCGCGGCTCCCAGGGCGGTCTGTCCCCGGTCGTTGATCCGGCCGGTGTCGGCGCCCCGCTCCAGCAACGCCTCGACCGCGTCCGGATGGCGGTGGTAGGCGGCGAGGATCAGCAGGGAGTCGCCCGCACCGTTGGTGAGGTTGACCGGTATCCCCGCGTCGACCGCCTCGGCCAGCCGCGCCGCGTCCCCGGCGCGGGCCAGGTCGAACATCGACTGGAGGAAGGCGAGTTCCTCCTCGGTGAGCGCCTCCTGGCTGCTCATCCGATGACCGGGGGGAAGCGGTCCCACACGCGGTGGGCGCCGAGCAGCGTGGTCACCTCGGAGAGGACCTTCGACGGGTCGTCGTCGATCACGATGCCCGGTCCCGTCCCGCACCCGGCGGCCTCCACGGCGGTGCGCCCGGTGCCCCACGCCCCGATGGCCTTCGAGTGGCGGAAGCACTCCTGGATCATGAGGGTGGCGCCTGTGGCGGTGGCGTTGCCCGCGACCAGCAGCGCGTCGAACTCGATCGAGCGCGCGGTGAAGAACGTGCGCTGCGCGATCAGACCGCTGTCGCCGAGCGGCCCGCCGGTCGGCGCGATCAGCAACGGCACCATTCCGCCCGCCAGGACGGTCTCGCGCACCGTGCGGACGCCGTCGAGATCGGCCGGGTCGACCACAATTCCGATGATGCGGCCATCCGTGGGCCACGTCTGCCCGAGCTGCGACAGCGCCGGACTCGGCGTGACCTTCCTCAGCTTCGCCTTCGCCGGCACCGGAAGTCCCAGGCCCTTGGCGACCTCCGCGCACAGGACGGGGTCGACGTTGGCCAGCACGAGCAGTTGACGTTCCTTGATGGCCTGCTCGTAGCACTTGCCCAGTTCGAAGGTGAACGCGTTCACGACGTGTTCCTTCTCGACCGGCGTCAGGCTCTGCCAGAACAGCCTCGGCTGCGTGAAGTGGTCCGCGAACGACTTCGGGGCCTCGCGAACCTTGACGGCCCTGGGCAGCGGCTGCGCCACCTCGACGAGCGGCCGGTCCCCGGCCTTCGCGACGAACGGGTTGCCGCCGTCGAGCGTGTTCGGCCGGTAGGGGGCGACGCCCGCGTGCACCGCCTGCTGGTGGAACCCGTCGCGGAGCATGTCGTTGACCGGCACGTGCGGGCGGTTGATCGGGATCTGGTTGAAGTTCGGTCCCGCGAGCCTGGTCAGCTGGGTGTCCAAATAGGAGAACAGGCGGGCCTGCAGCAGCGGGTCGTCGGTGACGTCGATGCCCGGCACCAGGTTGCCGAGGTGGAACGCCACCTGCTCGGTCTCCGCGAAGTAGTTCTGCGGGTTGCGGTTGAGCGTCAGCACCCCGACCGGCTGCACCGGCGCGAGCTCCTCCGGGACGATCTTCGTCGGGTCGAGCAGGTCGATGCCCTCGAAGGTCTGCTGCGGGTTGTCGGGCATGATCTGCAGGCCGAGCTCCCACTGCGGGTACGCGCCGGACTCGATGGCGTCGGCGAGGTCGCGGCGGTGGAAGTCGGGGTCGAAACCGGCGGCCAGCTGGGCCTCCTCCCACACCAGGGAGTGCACGCCCAGCTTCGGCTTCCAGTGGAACTTCGCGAGCACGGTCTCGCCCTCGGCGTTGACGAGGCGGAACGTGTGGACGCCGAAGCCCTCCATCGTGCGGTACGAGCGGGGGATGCCGCGGTCGGACATGTTCCACATGACGTGGTGGGTGGCCTCGGTGTGGATCGACACGAAGTCCCAGAACGTGTCGTGCGCGCTCTGCGCCTGCGGGATCTCCCGGTCCGGGTGGGGCTTGCCGGCGTGGATCACGTCCGGGAACTTGATCCCGTCCTGGATGAAGAACACCGGGATGTTGTTGCCCACCAGGTCGAAGTTGCCCTCCTGGGTGTAGAACTTCGTCGCGAACCCGCGGGTGTCCCGCACGGTGTCCGCCGAGCCGCGCGAGCCCAGCACGGTCGAGAACCGCACGAACACGGGCGTTTCCACGCCGTCGCCGAGAAAACCGGCCATGCAGACGTTCGACGCCGTGCCGTAGCCGACGAACGTGCCGTGCGCTCCGTATCCACGCGCGTGCACGACCCGCTCCGGGATGCGCTCGTGGTCGAAGTGCATGACCTTCTCGCGCAGGTGGTGGTCCTGCAACAACGTCGGCCCGCGCTCACCGGCCTTCAGCGAGTGGTCGGTGTCGTGCAGCCGCGCGCCGGCGGAGGTGGTGAGGAACTCACCCTGCTGGCCCTGCGTCAGTTTGGGTGCCCCGGTCGGGGCGCCCGTCGGCGACACCGTCTCCGGGCCGGTCTGGTCGTGCTTGGGCGGCAACGGCCCTCGCGGCTCGGTCGGCTCCTCGAGCGACGGCGGTTCGCTGTTCGGAGCTCCGGGGATCGGCGGGTTCACCATTTCGGTGACCTTGTCGACCGCCTTCTCCACCGCCGCCTTCACGAGCTTGCCTGGCTTGTGGCTGGCCACTGCTTCCTCCTACGGCACATGAATGTCAGTCACGCAGTACCCGGTGGTTGACGAGCCAACCACTCGGGCGGGAATTCCCCGTGATGGCGAAACGGTGGGCACCGCGGACGCGATGCCCACCGTCCGGCGAAGTTCTCAGCTCGCCGGTTGCAACAGGACCTTCTGAGCTCCGTGGAGCTTCTTCTGGAACATCTCGTAGGCGCGCGGTGCCTCGTGCAGCGGCAACCGGTGGGTCGCGAAGTCGTCGACGCCGAGAGGGTCGTCGGTGCCGGAGAGCAGCGGCAGGATCTCGTCGACCCAGCGGCGCACGTTCGCCTGTCCCATGTGGAGCCTGACCTGCTTGTCGAACAGTTCCATCATGGGCATCGGATCGATCATGCCGCCGTACACGCCGGACAGCGAGATCGTGCCGCCGCGCCGCACCGAGTCGATGGCGGCGTACAGCACGCTCAGCCGGTCGATGCCCGCCTTCTCGGTGATCAGCGCACCCGCGACCTGCGGCAGCGCGGCCACCAGGTTCTGCGCGATCCGGGCCGCGGGCGCGCCGTGCGCCTCCATGCCCACCGCGTCGATGACGGAGTCCGCGCCCCGGCCCGAGGTGAGTGCGCGGACGGCGTCGCCGATGTCGTCGTGGTCGCGTGTGTCGATCACCGTCGCACCGTGCGCCTCGGCCCGCGCCAGGCGTTCGGACACGAGGTCGATCCCGATGACCTGGCCCGCGCCCTTGTGCAGGGCGACGCGGGCGCACATCTGCCCGATCGGCCCGAGGCCGAAGACGACGACCGAGCCGCCCGCCGGGATCTCGGCGTACTCGACGGCCTGCCAGGCCGTCGGCAGCACGTCGGACAGGTAGACGAACCGGTCGTCCGGCGGGCCGTCCGGCACCTTGATGGGCCCGTACTGGGCCTGGGGCACCCGCAGGTACTCGGCCTGGCCGCCGGGCACCTGCCCGTAGAGCTTCGTGTAGCCGAGCAGCGCCGCGCCCTTGCCCTGACTGGTGACCTGGGTCGTCTCGCACTGCGACTGCAGGCCGCGGTCGCACATGAAGCAGTGGCCGCAGGAGATGTTGAACGGGACGACCACCCGGTCTCCCGCCTTGAGCGAGGTGACCTCCGCGCCGACCTCCTCGACGATGCCCATCGGTTCGTGCCCCAGTACGTCGCCCTCGGTCATGAACGGGCCGAGCACCTCGTACAGGTGCAGGTCCGAGCCGCACACGCCAGTGGAGGTGACCCGGATGACGGCATCCGTCGGGGATTCGATCCGCGGATCGGGCACCGTGTCCACCCGGACGTCGCGCTTGCCGTGCCAGGTGACCGCCTTCATCGAGGCTCCTTCCCGAAAAAGTCACTGTTGTGGGGCGGGTGCCCTCCCGATCGGCTCGCAAACACGTGATTCCGGCTTGTTTCAAGGCGTTGTGGCAGGCCGATTCCACGTCTGTGATGTTGCTCAGGACGCGGGGCGTGTACACGCCCCAAGACGACACCGCGCTTCTGCTCGAAGCGCTCCACGCGGCAGCGATCCCCAGGGGCGCCCGCGTTCTGGACATCGGGACCGGCACGGGCGCCCTCGCTTTGGCGGCCAGGAGAGCCGGTGCCTCCGATGTGACCGCCGTGGACGTTTCCCGGCGTGCCGTGTGGACGGCGCGGATCAACGCGGTCATGAACCGCACGCCTATCCGCGTACGGCAGGGCAACGTGCTCGACGTCGTGCGGAACGAGACCTTCGACCTGGTGCTGGCGAATCCGCCGTACGTGCCCGCGAACTGCGTCGCACGAGGACGGGCGAGGGCGTGGGACGCCGGGCTGGACGGCCGCGAGCTCCTGAACCCCTTGTGCAGCAGGTCGTTCGACCTGCTCGAACCCGGCGGTGTGCTGTTGATGGTCCATTCCGCACTGTGCGGAGTGGACCAGACTTTGCGGCAGTTGCGCGACTGCGGGCTGAAAGCCTCGGTCGTGCAACGGCGCCGGGTGCCGTTCGGGCCGGTGATGCGGTCCAGGACGGCGTTCCTGGAACAGCACGGCCTGATCGATCCCGGGCAGCGAGACGAGGAACTGGTGGTGATCCGCGGTGACCGAAGCCCGCTCGCGCAGGGTGACGATCGTGCCGAACGGCCCTGTGCTGGTTGAAGGACCGGTCGAGCTCGTCACGGAGGACGGCACGACGCACACCAGCGACCGGTTCGTGGTCGCGGTGTGCGCGTGCCGGCGCAGCAAGCGCTATCCGTTCTGCGACACCAGCCACCGCAAGCGGGTCCGCAGTGACGACTCGCCCGAGTCCCAGGACGACAGCAGGTGAGCGGCGAGCCGTGACTCGAGGAGTTCCGTCGCTTGGACGCCGAAGACGACGTCGGCCCTGAGCGACGGTTCCTGCTCCAGCAATGAGCCGATGACGTCGTTGCGCATGATCTGCTCGTGCACGGCGTCGGCCTCGATGTGCTCGGTGAAGAACTCGACGCATCGCGGGTCGGCGCCGAGACGCTCCAACGCCTGCGTCATGCGCCGTGCGCTCGGTGCCGTGGTGATCTCGGCCGCGGCGAAGTGGCCGACCAGGGCGCCGCGCAACGACCGGTGCAGGCCGAACAGGGACATCATGTTGACGATCGCGATGGCGGGCGCCGGCACGTCGTCGAGGTAGTGCAGGTAGTCGGAGGACATCCCCGCGCCGTCGAGCAGGTCGGCGTAGAGCCGGGAGTGCATGCGGTCGGCCCGCCCGCCGCCGAACTCGTCGAACTCGACCGCCACCAGTGCGGCCTTCGCCCTGCCCCGCAACCGGGGGATGACCCACGCGTGCGGGTCGGCCTCCTTGTGGTGGTACACCGAACGATGCGCGAAGTACTCGCACATCTGGTCCCAGGTCCCGTCGTCGCGCAGGTGGTGTGACACCCCGCTGCCGGGAACGTGCTCGACCAGCAGGTCTCCCAGGGTGGCGTCGAGGTCCTCGCCACCGTCCACGTCGGACCGGAGCCGTTCGAGGAAGACGTTCTCGATCCGCGCCCGCAGCCGCAGCAGTTCCGGATCCCACTCCCAGGCCGGGTGCACGCCGTCGAAGCCGCCGTAGTGCAGCTCGTACAACGTGTGCAGGGCGATGGTCAGGTCCTCGCCGTACGGGTCGGCGTCGGAGAAGTCGATGGCGCGTCCGTCCGGGTCGCCCTTCAGCGTGGCGACGACCTGCTCGGACAGAGGACCGCGTGGCGATGGTAGGTGCACTCAGGAGTCATACCCGCGCGGCGACCAGCTCACGCACGAGCGCCAGTTCGCCGCGGTCCTCCAGCGCGGGCGTCACGTGCTCGACCATGTCGTCCAGCAGTTCGGTGGCGGGCACCCGGCACTCGCGCCACGGGTCGACCCCGGCGCCGTCGATGCCGTACCTGGACGCCGTCCACACGGCGGCGGCGAGCACGTCGTCACGCACCGCGGGAGGTTCCACGCCCTTGTGGACGTCCTCATGGGCGGCGTGCACCAAAGCACGCGACAGCGCGGCCTGCAGCACCGCCCCGTCGACCTCCGCGGCGGTGTCCGCCGCGCGGAACTCCACGGTCGGCAGCCGGGACGCCAGCCGCACGAGCCAGAACGACTGCGCCGCGTCCACGAGCGTCCCGCAGGTCACCATCCGGGCGACGTGGTCGTCGTAGTCCCGCGCGTCGCGGAACAGCGGGGGCACACCCGAGCCGGGGAACCGCGACTGCAGCACCATCCGCCAGCTCGCGTAGCCGTGGCCGGGGGAGTTGGCGGACAGGGCCAGCAGGGTCGGCAGCCACGGTCGCACGTGTTTCAGCACGGCCACCGCGGTCTCGCGGTCCGGCACACCGACGTGCACGTGACAGCCGCACGCCTCGTAGTCCTCGACCACGCCCGCGTACGTGTCGAGGACGCGGTGGAACCGTGCGCCGTCCGCGACGACCGAACGCGTCGCGGCTTTGACCGGCGTGCCACGGGAGATCAGCTCCAGGCCTTCCGCGCGAGCGGCCTCGGTGAGCATCGAGCGGGCAGCCGAGAGCGCCTCACCCAGGGCCGCCACGCCGGTGCACGGCCCGGTCGCCGCCTCCACCTGGGTTCCGGCCAGCTCCGCGTGGAACTTCGTCAGCTCGGTGTCCCGCACCCGCGCCAGCACGGCGTCGGCGCGCATCACCGTCCGCTGGGAAGCAGCGTCGACGAGCAGGAACTCCTCTTCCACCCCGACCGTGTCGGCGCACGCATCCGGCAAGTGCCCATCTCCGCTCTCCTGGACGTCGCCGCCGGAGTACCCGCGCGGGATAGGGGTGAACCACAACGGGGTACTCGGCCCCGTATGGACGACAAGACGATCGAGGCGCTCGGCAAGCTCCGCAAGGCCCTGGAGACCACTGAACGGGCCCGAGGTCACCTGTACTCGTTCCACCAGCTCACCGGCACCGCCGACTTCGAGCTCGGTGACGCGGTCGCGGCGCTGCGCGAGGCGGGGCACGCGGAGCACGCGGACCGCGTGCAACGGGACCTGCTCGGCCGCAACGTCCTTCCTGGACGGTGGACCTTCCAGATCGTCGAGGAGTACGACGACATGTACCACGACGTGTTCCGCGACGTCGAGCGCGCCGTGCGGGACGACTTGGCGGACGGCGAGCGGCACGGCTTCGAGAAGCAGCTCAAGCGCGAGCGCCAGCGGCTCAGCGCGGCCGCGTACTCCGAGAACCGCGGAAGGACCGACCAGTGAGCCGGCACGCGTTTTCGGCCTTTTACACACCGATTCCGGGATCTCGACCTATCGGGTGATCTTGCCCGCCTCCGGGCGTGCGGAACCGGCGCGACGTTCCTACGTTCCTGCCAGCGGTCGTGAGACCGCCGCACCACCAGGGTTCGCCGTTCGCTCACCTGTCCAGCGGCGGGCCCTGTCCATGTCATGGACGAATTCCCCGTCGGACAGGCGCCCTCGCGGGCGAGAGCGGGACGGGGTGCAAAAGGGACATGCGTCATCTTCGTGGCAACTTCACCGGTCGCGCCGTGCTCATCGCCTTCTCCGCGGCGGCTCTCGTCACAACGGGCGGCACGATCGCCTCAGCCTCGGCCCCCGTCGACTGGGACCGCATCGCGCAGTGCGAGAGCGGGAACAACTGGTCGACCAACACCGGCAACGGCTACTACGGCGGACTCCAGTTCAGCCAGTCGACCTGGCAGGCCAACGGCGGCTCCGGCCACGCCCACCAGGCTTCCCGCGAGGAACAGATCCGCGTGGCGGAAAGCGTTCTGCGGACCCAGGGGATCGGAGCGTGGGGTGCGTGCGGACGACGTGCCGCCGGCACCGCGCAACCAGTGCGCCAGGGGCAGGTCCCGGCCGGCCGCAAGGCCGCGTCGCGCGTGGTGCCGCTGGCCGCGCCGTCCACGAGCAATCCCGACGGCGACTACACGGTCAAGTCCGGTGACACGCTGAGCAGCATCGCCGAGGAGCTGCGGGTCGACGGGGGCTGGCAGGCGCTGGTGGCCAAGAACGCCCGGTTCCTGACGAACCCGGACCTCATCACGCCGGGCGACAAGATCGCGACGAAGTGACGTCCGGCGCGGGGCCTGTCCTGCGACAGGCCCCGCGCCGTCACGAGGACCGGCTCGCGAGTTCGGGCAACGGGGTCACCACTCCGTCGCGCGCGGTGCGGGCGCCGATGTGCCTGCGGCGCACCAGTTGCCCGACCGCCAGCGCGACGTAGAGCCCGGACAGCACGAGGATCACCACGCGGTTGGCGGCGTCGGACAGCGTGACGCTGGCGGTGAACTGGGCGGCGAACAGGACGAACAGCGTCGTGGCGCCGATCGTGGTGAGACCGAGGTTCGCGAGGATGCTCACCGCGAACAACGACTGGGTGGCGGTGATCAGCAGCTCCAGGCGCTGATGCCCGTCCAGCGGCAGGCCGTGGGTGCTGCCGCTGGAGATCGCGAACACGATCGGGATGGTGCCCACCAGCAGCGTCCACTGGTTGACCTTGCTGGACAGCAGCGTGCCGAGCGAGTGCGAGGCCATCAGCCGGGCGGCGTAGAGGCAGGCGACGATGAGCTCCGGTGACTCGCTCGCCAGCGGCGCCACCCACTGCACCAGCAGGAACTCGTCCACACCGAGGCTCTTCCCGGAGTCCACGAGGTTCTCGGCGAAGTGCTCGGCCGTGGCGAGGATGACGATGCCGGCGAAGGTGAACATGCCGACCACCCACCAGCGGCGCGGCCGCCGGTCCTGCCGCCCCACCCACTCGGACACACCGAGCAGGTTCGGCTCCTCCACGGGCGCCTTGGACAACCGCCAGGCGTACCCCGCGAAGATGGCGAGGAAGACCGCGGCGTCGACCATCGTGAGCGACGTGCGCAGCGGCAGGGTCAGCGAGTACAGGGTGGCCAGGCCGAGGAACACGACCTCGACCGACATGACCGGTGCGAGCGCGATCCGTCCCTCGTGGGTCGATGCGCTCTCCCGGTGCGCCCGCCGCACGGCGAGCGCACCCACGAGCACGACCAGGGGCCAGCCGAACCCGACGAGCACCCGGTTGGCGCCGGTCATGTTCGCGAGCGCGAGCGAACACGGGTCCGCCTCGCCGGGCGGCGGCACGCAGGTGCCCTCACGGGCGAACTCCTGGCCCGCCTCGAACGTGAAGACCAGGTCCACCGCGTACTCGGGCAGCACGGCCACGAGCGCGAGCAGGGCGATGGCCAGCCCGGCGCTGACGTCCACCTGGGCGGCCTCGGCGGCCCAGGCGAGCACGAACGCCGCACCCACGATGGCGATGCCGAACACCAGGGCCGCCAGCGGAGGAGCGACGTCGGGATGCGGCCACCCCAGGTACTCCGCCGCCCCCAGGTAGCTCCCCGGGAGTGTGGCGAGCGCGGCGAACGGGAGCCTTGCGGGAAAACGGCGCCGTTCGTCGTCCGCCAAGGGGGTCACGACCGGGTCGTGCCGGACGACAGCGCGTCCAGCACCTCGGACGGGGAACAGTAGCGGCGGTGGGGGAGGTGGTGCAGCCGGCGGCGGACGTCGGTGCCCAGGTCGTGCACTTCCGCGCAGACGACGATGCGCACCTTGTCGGCCGGATAGGACAGTTCGGCCAGCACCTGGCGCAACTCGGTCTCCTTGTCGTCCTCCGCTGTCTCCATGTCAGCCGAGTACCCAGCACTGAAGTGCGAAAACCAGCTCAGCGGTCGCGCAGCCACGCCGCCAGGTCGTCGAAACCGTTGCGCACAGCGGCATCCACCGGCGTGACGTGTTCCCACGGCGGCACCCAGTGCACGTCCGCACCCAGCGCCAGCAGACGCTCCGCGCACTCCCGCTGACCGCCGTGACACGCACCCCAGAACGCGATGTTCACGTCATCCGGAGTGGCACCGGCGAGGAGGGCGCCAAGTCGGTCGGACAGCCCGAGCGTCGCCGCGTCGGTGAGCGTGACCGCCGCGCCCCGCTCGACGAGCCGGCGCGCCGCACGCCACTGGGCGAAGGCCCGCGCGTCGGCCAGCGGGGTACCGCCGCCGATCACCGCTCCGTCGGCGTTGATGTCCGCACCCGCGTCGAGGAGCGCGTCGAGCACCTCGACGTCATCGGCGCTGGCGGCCCAGTGGAGCGGCGTCTCGCTGTGCGACCCCTGGAACCGTGCGTTGACATCGGCTCCCGCCTCGACCAGCACCGCCACGGTCTGTGCACCGCGTGGACACTTCGCGGGCCAGTCCGTCAGCACGTGCAGCAGGGTCCGTGCGTTTCCTTGCTCGTCGACGATCCGCGCGGTCGCCAAGCCTGCGTTGTCCGCCATGAGCCGTCTTGACGTGTCCAGGTCGCCGTCGCGGACAGCGGCGGTGATGGTCAGGGCCAGCGGGTCGTCGTGTCGCACTGTCGTCCTCTGCGGTCTGGACGGACAAGGCGTGAAAGCCTCACGTCCGTGGCTGCTGAAACCGATGTGGGAGAACTGTTGCACCAGCGCGGCTGGCGCACCGCGTTCACGGTCGGAGAAAGGGTGCGCGCGTGGGCGGCCCTGGTAGGCGTCATCGAGCGTGGCTACGGTGACGACGTCCACGAGTACACCAACGACCTCTACTGCCGGAACTGGCTGCACGAGGCTTGGCTCCTGCTGGACGACCACGTCGTCCAGCTTTGGACTCCGCAGATCAAAGCTCTGGACGACCGGTACGAAGCCGCGACCATCGACGATGACGGCCAAGCACTCGGTCGGTTCCACGAGTTGCCGGGTCTCGACCTGTGGTGGTGGCGACGTCACCCCCGCATCCTCACCGGACACCTCGGGCGTTCGCTTCGTTCGGCCGGCGCCGTCGGCACCGACCCGGACGCAGCATGACCCCGGCCTCCCGGGACCGTCGCGCAACCCTCAGGAGTTCGTCCAGCGGACCATGTCCGCGAAGGTCACGTTCCCGCCGCACACCACGATGCCCAGCCGCGCGCCGGGACCGACCCGTTCGAGCACGGCGGGCGCGGCCGCCACCAGGCACCCGGCGGCGGGCTCGGCCCACACCTTCTGCGTCTCGGCCAGCGTGACCGACCCGCGCACGGCGTCCGCGTCGGACACCACCAGGACGTCCTCGACCAGCGCGACGGCGTGGTCGTACGTCAGCTGCGACACGTGCGGTGCCGAGAGGGTCGAGACGATCGACGTGGGCGCGATCTCGACCGGACCACCGGCGGCGAGTGCGCGGTGCATCGCGTCCGCACCCTCGACCTCGACACCCCACACGCGCACACTGGGCACAAGCGCGTGGAACGCCGTCGCGACGCCCGCGATGAACCCACCGCCGCCGACGCTCACCAGCACGTCGGTGACGTCCGGCGCGTCGGTCGCGAACTCCAGGCCCGCGGTGCCCTGCCCGGCGACCACGACCGGGTCGTCGTAGGGGTGCACGAGCGTCGCGCCCGCCTCCACCAGGTCGTTGAGCAGCGCGAACGCCGCCGCCAGGCCGTCGGTGAGCCGCACGTCCGCACCGGACGCCCGAGCCAGCTCGACCGACCGCGCGGGCGCCGTGGAGGGCATCACGACGGTCGCGGCCACGCCCAGTTCGTTGGCGGCGGCCGCGAGCGCGATCCCGTGGTTGCCGCCGCTGACCCCGACCACACCGGCCGCCCGCGCCTCGGCGGGCAGCGAGAGGATCTTCGCGAACGCGCCGCGCGTCTTGAACGAACCGGTGCGCTGCAACAGTTCCAGCTTCACCGTCGTCGGGGCGCCCAGCAGCGCGGACAGTCCCGGCGAGGGGAGCGCGGGCGTGCGCAGCACCCGTCCGTCGAGCACCTCGGCCGCGGCCCGGACGTCGTCGAAGGTCAGCAGCTCCGCCATGGCCCCACCCTAGGGTGCGCCGTACCGCACGCCCCTCACGGCACGTCACAGCGGCGGTCCGCAGAAGCTCCTCCGGGGTGAGCATTGCATCCGCAGAAGCGGAACCTAAGATGGTCGAGTGCCGAATCTGCGGATCGGTGTCGCGTCGACCGCCTGGAGGCTCGAACCCATGTCCAGAATCGCGAACAGCGTGCCCGTGGTCGTCTCGGCCGCGCTGGTGCTCGCGGGGTGCGGCGGCCAGACGGCGACCTCGTCGGGCTCGGAGACGGTCACGGGGAACGTCACCGTGTTCGCGGCGGCGTCGCTGACCGAGACGTTCACCCGGCTGGGCGAGGACTTCGAGGAGGCCAACCCCGGCACGAAGGTCAGGTTCAACTTCGGCGGCAGCTCGGCGCTCGCGCAGCAGCTCGGCCAGGGCGCGCCCGCCGACGTGTTCGCGAGCGCCGCTCCGGCGAACATGAAGCAGGTGACCGACACGAAGACGATCACGGACGCGCCGAGGACGTTCGCGAGGAACAGGCTCGCCATCGCGGTGCCCAAGGGCAACCCGGGCGGGATCTCGCGACTCGCGGACTTCGCCGACTCCGGCAAGAAGATCGCGCTGTGCGCGGAGCAGGTGCCGTGCGGTGCCGCGTCGAGGAAGGTCTTCGAGCTCGCCGAGGTCACGCCCGCGCCGGACACGCTGGAGCAGGACGTCAAAGCGGTGCTCACCAAGGTTTCACTCGGGGAGGTCGACGGTGCGCTGGTCTACCGGACGGATGTGAAGGCCGCGGGCGACGAGGTGGAGGGCATCGAGTTCGCCGAGTCCACGCAGGCGGTCAACGACTACCCGATCGCCGCGCTGGCCAAGGCACCCAACGCCGTGACCGCCAAGGCCTTCGTGGACTTCGTGCTGTCCGACAAGGGTCGTGCGGTGCTGAGCGCGGCAGGGTTCGACAACCCGTGACGCGCAACCGGGTGCGCGGACGGCTGCCCGTCGTCCTCGTCCTTCCCGCCGTGATCGGCCTGGCGTTCCTGCTGGTGCCGCTCGCCGGGCTGCTCATCAAGACGCCGTGGACGTCACTGTCCACTTCGCTCAGTGCCGAAGTCGGTGAGGCGCTGCGGTTGTCGCTGATCTGCGCCTCGCTGGCGACGGTGCTGTGCCTGGTCCTCGGCATCCCGCTGGCCTGGCTGCTGGCGCGGTCCGGCTTGCCGGGACGAGGATTCCTGCGTGCGCTCGTCACCGTGCCGCTCGTGCTGCCACCTGTCGTCGGCGGTGTCGCGCTGTTGCTGGTGCTGGGCCGGCGCGGGCTGATCGGCGAGCACCTCGAGGCCTGGTTCGGCATCTCGCTGCCGTTCACCACGGCCGGGGTCGTCGTCGCGGAGGCGTTCGTGGCCATGCCGTTCCTGGTGATCTCGGTGGAGGGCGCGCTGCGGGCCGCCGATCCGCGTTACGAGGAGGCGGCGGCCACGCTGGGTGCCTCGCGGTGGCTGACGTTCCGGCGGGTGACGCTGCCGTCGGTGCTGCCCGGTGTGGTGGCGGGGGCGGTGCTGTGCTGGGCGCGGGCGCTGGGGGAGTTCGGGGCGACGATCACGTTCGCGGGCAACTTCCCCGGCGAGACGACGACCATGCCGCTCGCGGTCTACCTCGCCCTGGAAACGGATCCGGACGCGGCGATCGTGCTGAGCGTCGTGCTGCTGCTGGTGTCCGTCGGTGTGCTGGCCGGTCTGCGCGACCGGTGGATCAGCGGGCCGACATGACCCTGGACGCGGACCTGCGCGTCACGCGCGGCACCTTCAGCCTCGACCTCGGCCTGACGATCGCACCGGGCGAGGTCGTCGCACTGCTCGGCCCGAACGGCGCCGGCAAGTCCACCGCGCTCCGCGCCCTTGCGGGCCTGCTGCCGCTGACGTCGGGGCACATCACCGTCGGCGAGTCCACCTGGGACGGTGCGAACGAGTTCCTGCCCGCCGAGGAACGGCCGATCGGCGTGGTGTTCCAGGACTACCTGCTCTTCGCGCACATGTCCGCGCTGGAGAACGTCGCGTTCGGACTCAGAGCCCGCGGTACGCGCCGGAACGAGGCACGGGCCGAGGCGGCGCGCTGGCTCGGACGCGTCGGGCTGGACGGCTACGCGCAGACCAAGCCGCGTTCGTTGTCGGGCGGACAGGCGCAACGGGTTGCGCTGGCCCGCGCCCTGGCCACCGGCCCGAGCCTGCTGTTGCTCGACGAACCGCTCGCCGCGCTGGACGCGAGCACCCGCTTGCAGGTCCGCTCGGAACTGGGCCGGCACCTCGCGGACTTCGGCGGCCACACGCTGCTGGTCACGCACGATCCGTTGGACGCCATGGTGCTGGCCGACCGGCTGGTGATCCTGGAAGGCGGTCGTGCGGTGCAGACCGGGCCGCCCGCGGAGGTCGCCCGCCAGCCGCGCACCGACTACGTCGCCAACCTCGTCGGCCTGAACTTCTACCGCGGCACCGCGTCGGGCACCGAGGTCGGCCTCGACGGAGGCGGCACGCTCACGATCCCACGGCCCGTCAACGGTCCCGTGCACGTCGTGTTCCCGCCGAACGCCGTGAGCCTGCACGCCGAACGGCCGGGGGGAAGCCCGCGCAACGTCTGGCCGGTCACGGTCGACGCGATCGAACAGCACGCGCACACCACCCGCGTCCGCCTGGACGGCGCGCCGAACGTGCTCGCGGACATCACCACCGCCACCCTCGCCGATCTGCGTCTGCGCCCGGGAGACGCGTTGTGGGCGGCGGTGAAGGCGACCGAGACCCACGTCTACCCGGTCTGACCGTTCCACATCGCGGGAGCTCTTGCCGCTGCTGGTGTTCTGCTCCGACCATTGCCGCCACCACCGAGCGGATGGAGGGGCGGCATGAGCGCGGAGGAAGGCGTCGACCGCGAACGCGGGCTCGCGTTGAACGAGGACTGGGCGGCGACGATCGCCGGTCTGGTGCTGCTGGCACTGGTGCTGGCGCGGATCGTGCCCGGCTGGCTGGTGCCGTGATGGCGGAAGTCCAGACGCGGCAACGGTTCCGGGTGCTGTGGGCGGCCGGAGGTGTTGCGGTCGTCGTGGTGCTGGCCGCGCTGACCCGGTACCTCGAACAGCAGGTGCCGGTGTTCGCCAAGGGCACCTGGCTCGGCGGCGTCGCGAAGAGCGTCGAGTACCCGGTCTACGCGATCCTGCTGGGGTTGCTGGGGAACGCGGTGCTGACCGGGCTCGGGTTCCGCGACCGGCTCGCCGCCGGGTTCCGCACCGAGTTCTTCATCAAGACCGGTCTGGTGCTGCTGGGCGCGTCGATCAACTTCGCGGTGATCGTGAAGGCGGCCGGACCGGCCGTCGCCCAGGCGTTCCTGCTGATCACGCTGGTGTTCGGCTTCACGTGGTGGCTGGGCGGCAAGCTCGGCATCGACGCGAAGCTGCGGGCGCTGCTGGCCTCGGCGGTGTCGATCTGCGGCGTGAGCGCGGCCATCGCGGCGGCCGGCGCGGTGCAGGCCCGCCGTGAACAGCTCGCGTACACCGCGAGCATGGTCATCATCTTCGCGCTGCCCTCCATCTTCCTGCTGCCACTGGCCGTGGACGCGCTGGGCCTGCCCACCGCGGTGGCGGGCGCGTGGATCGGCGGCAACATCGACACCACCGCCGCCGTCAGCGCGGCGGGCGCGATCGTCGGTGAGGAGGCGTTGCAGATCGCGACGATCGTCAAGACGACGCAGAACGCGTTGCTCGGCGTCGTCGCGGTCGCGCTGACGGCCTACTTCGCGCTGAAGGTCGAGCGCACCGGCGACGCGAAGGTCAGCGGCCGGGCGTTGTGGGAGCGGTTCCCCAAGTTCGTGCTCGGCTTCCTGGCGGCGTCGGTCGTGGCGACGGTGTTCCTGGAGTCCGGTGGCGACAAGACCCTCATCACGACGGTCAACGACCTGCGCACGCTGTTCCTGATCCTGGCGTTCGTCTCGATCGGACTGGAGTTCCGGGTCGCGCCGCTGCGGGAGGCGGGGTGGAAGCCGATCGGGGTGTTCGCCGGCGCCACGGTGTTCAACCTGCTGGTGGGTCTGGGGCTGGCGAGCGTGCTGTTCGCGGGCTTCAGCAGCAGTTAGCTCGTCGTGCCGGATGCGGTCGTCTGTGGTCGAGTGGTGCCCGTCGTGATCGCGAAAGGGGCACGGGATGACGGACGCAGCACCGCCGGGGTGGGTGCCGGTCGAGCACCGGTTCCTCGGACTGGACCGGCGGACGTTCGCGCCCGCCCTCGGCGTCCTGGCCGTCGCGCTGCTGCTCCTCTACGGGCTGCCCGCCCTGAACGCCGCGATCCCGTGGCGCAGCGAGATCCGCGCCGGCGACGTCCTCGACCTCGGTGACGGCGCGACCGCCGTGCCGCCGGTGGGCTGGCAGCTCGAATCCGGCACTCTGACCGGCACCGGATCGGTGGCGCCGGCGAGCCTGCAGGTCCGGCTCACGACCGGCGGCGCGACGATCGCGGTGGTCGGCGCGTCGTTCGACGGCACCGCGGACGCCTTCCTCGACCAGGTCCTGCGGTCGGAGGGCGGCGCGACGGGCGTCGACGGCTCGCGCGGCACGGTGACGACCGCGTCCGGTCTGGTCGGCGTCGCCCTGGCCAGCACCGCGCCGACGGGGGACGGGCTCGACGTCGCGTTCAAGATGGCGAGCGCGGCCGGAGAGGCAGAGGGCGCCCCCGCGTTGCTGGTCAGGGTGCGCACCGCACCGGGACAGTTCGAACGCCGGCAAGAGGTCGTGGGGACCTTCCTGCGCAGCATCACCCCGGGAGCGGTTCGATGACGACGACGCCCGAGGCGCGGACCGCGCAGCTCGCCGCGATCGAGGAGTCGGGATGGGGCCGGCCGTTCCGGCTGGTGCAGCCGCGCAACCTGGCGTTCTGGGTCTACCTGCTGGGCGTCGGCGGCGGCGCGCTGGCGGTGGTGCGCTACTTCGGTCCCGGCGCGCACTTCTACCGTCCGGCGCTGACCGGCGGCGTGCTGCTGTTCGGCCTCTACCTCGTGCCGTGGCTGCTGCTCCTGCGCCACCAGAACCGCTACACCGCGCAACCGGCCACCCTCCTCGCGGCCGCGTTCGCCTGGGGTGGCCTGGCCGCGACGTTCTGGATCGCCCTGCCCGCCAACACCGCGCTGCTGGAGATCTGGACGAAGCTGGGCAGCACGGCCTTCGCCTCCGACTGGGCCGCCGGGCTGACCGCGCCGATCAACGAGGAGTTCGGCAAGGCACTCGGCTTGGCCCTGCTGATCGGCCTCGCCCCGAGGCTGGTGCGCGGCGCCTACGACGGCTTCATCATCGGCGCGTTCATCGGCCTCGGCTTCCAAGTCTTCGAGGACGTGCTGTACGTCTACAACGGAGCGGCGCAGACCTTCGGCACCGACCAGCTCGGCTCGTCGTTCCAGATCTTCGTGTTCCGCGGCGTGGCCGGCATCGTGTCGCACGCGCTGTTCAGCGCCATCTTCTGCGCCGGGCTGATGTGGGTGCTCGGCCGCACCCCGGGCGAGCGCAACGTGCCCCGCGGCGTCCTCACCATGCTCGCCGCGATGGTGTTCCACTTCGCGTGGGACGACATGGCGGGGCTGAGCGGTGGCATCGGTGCCGTGGCGGTCGTGCTGCCGTTCGCGATCGCGGCCCTCGAACTGATCACCCTGTTCTACGTCCTTCGGCACGCGGCCCGGCAGGAGCGGACCTGGATCCGTCAGCTGCTGCAACCGGAGGCGGACGCCGGCGTCCTCGATCCCGCGCTGCTCGGCGCGGTCAGCGGCCTGCGCAAGGACCGCAAGGCGTTCCGCAAGCTGGTGCACGGCCGCCGGCGGGCGCGGCACCTGCTGGAAGGGGCGTCCGACCTCGCCCGCGAGCTCGCCCGGTCGCGCGGAAGTGAGACGGGTGAAGTCGCCCACGCACGAGCCGAACTGCTCCGCCTGCGCGGCGGCGGCCAGGTCCCCATGTGATCCACACCCCGTAGAACGACGGTGGCCGAGGCGGTTCGCCAGAGCTTACGGTGGACGGGTGACGACCACGGCGGAGGTTGTGAGCCAGGCGGACGAGAAGATCCGGCGTCTGGAGTCCCAGCTGGTTCGCGAGTTCGGCGACGTGCCACCGAGCCTGGTGCACGAGTGGATCGAACGGGCGCGAGCGCGGTTCGGGGGCGCGCGGCTGCAGGACTACGTGCCGTTGTTCGTGGCCCGTGAGGTGCGGGCGTCGGCGCGGGCGTTCCCGGTAGAGGCGACGGCGGGGACGTACCTGTCGACCTGGGCGCGCAACACCGCCCGCCGCCTGCTCGCCGCCGAACTGCCACGGCGCTGGGCGCACACGGCCGGCGTGGCTCGCCGGGCCGAACACGTGGCGCGCGTCCTGCCGGAACAGGAACGCGAGCTGCTCGTCGCCGCGGCCTGGGTGCACGACATCGGCTACGCCGCCGAGGTGCACGACACCGGCCTGCACTCGCTCGACGGGGCGCGCTACCTGCGCCGGGCGGGCGTGCCGGAACGGATCTGCGGCCTGGTCGCGCACCACTCCGGCGCGTCGGCCGTCGCCGAGCTCGTCGGGCTGGCGGGTGACCTGGGGGAGTTCCCGGACCACCGCGGCCGACTGCGGGACGCGCTCTGGTACTGCGACATGAGCACCGGCCCCGACGGCAGCCCGACGACGGTGCAGGGCAGGCTCGCCGAGATCCGGCAGCGCAGGGGGCCGGAGGACCCGGTGGTCCGCGCTCTCGCGATGAACGGCGACGAACGCCTCGCGGCGGTCCGGCGCACCCACCGGCTGCTCCGCCGGACCGCCTGAGCCGGGCGGTCGTCTACGGTGGCGGCATGCTGGACCTGAGCCCGCAGCCGGGCGACCTGGAGGCCGTCGAAACCGCCTCGATCGACGAGCTGCGGGCGTTGCAGCTCGAACGGCTGCAGTGGTCGGTCCGCCACGCCTACGAGAACGTGCCGCACTACCGCGCCTCCCTCGACGCGAGCGGCGTGCACCCCGGCGACGTGAAGTCGCTTTCGGACCTCGCGAAGCTGCCCTTCACGACCAAGTCCGACCTGCGGGACAACTACCCGTTCGGCATGTTCGCCGTCCCGCGCACCGAGGTCGCCCGCGTGCACGCCTCGTCGGGGACGACCGGCAAGCCGACCGTCGTCGGGTACACCTTGGCCGACCTGGACACCTGGGCTCAGGTCGTGGCGCGCAGCATCCGCGCCGCGGGCGGCCGGGCCGGGCACGTCCTGCACAACGCCTACGGCTACGGGCTGTTCACCGGCGGACTGGGCGCGCACGCGGGCGCGGAACTGCTGGGCTGCACGGTCGTCCCGGTGTCCGGCGGCATGACCGAGCGCCAGGTCCAGCTGATCCTCGACTTCGAGCCGGACGTCATCATGGTGACGCCGTCGTACATGCTCTCGATCATCGACGAGATGGAGCGGCAGGGTGTCGACCCGCGCTCCACCTCGCTGAAGGTCGGCATCTTCGGAGCCGAGCCGTGGACGAACGACATGCGCCACGAGGTGGAGCGCCGCCTCGACATGCACGCGGTGGACATCTACGGGCTGTCCGAGGTGATCGGGCCGGGCGTGGCGAGCGAGTGCGTCGAGACCAAGGACGGCCTGCACGTCTGGGAGGACCACTTCTACCCGGAGGTCATCGACCCGGTCACCGGCGAGGTGCTGCCCGACGGCGAGGAGGGCGAGCTCGTCTTCACCTCGCTGACCAAGCAGGCGATGCCGATCATCCGCTACCGCACCCGCGACCTGACCCGCCTGCTGCCGGGCACCGCGCGGAGCATGCGCCGGATCGAGAAGATCACCGGCCGCACCGACGACATGATCATCCTGCGCGGCGTGAACCTGTTCCCGACCCAGATCGAGGAGCTGATCCTGCGCGTACCCGCGCTGTCGCCGCACTTCCAGTGCGTGCTGAGCCGCACCGGCAACCTCGACGACCTGACCGTGCTCGTGGAGCACCGCGAGGACGGCGCGGCCGGCGACGCGGGGGAGGAGCTGCGGCGGCTGGTGAAGAACTCGATCGGCGTCACCGTCGCGGTGGACGTCGTCGCGCCGGGCGGGATCGAGCGGTCCGTCGGCAAGATGAAGCGGATCGTGGACCGCCGGCCGAAGCGCTGATCAGCACGTGACGCACGAGTCACAAGCATTTACTTGAACGTTGAACTATCTTGGACGGCATGAAGAAGATCGGTTTTCTGTCGTTCGGGCACTGGACGGACAGCCCGCACTCGCAGACGAGGTCGGCGGCCGACACGTTGCTGCAGTCGATCGACCTGGCCGTGGCCGCCGAGGAACTGGGCGCGGACGGTGCCTACTTCCGCGTGCACCACTTCGCGCGGCAGCTCGCCTCGCCGTTCCCGCTGCTCGCCGCGATCGGCGCGAAGACCGACCGCATCGAGATCGGCACCGGCGTGATCGACATGCGCTACGAGAACCCGATGTACATGGCCGAGGACGCGGGCGCCGCCGACCTCATCTCCGGCGGGAGGCTGCAGCTCGGCATCTCGCGGGGATCGCCCGAGCAGGTCGTCGACGGCTGGCGGCACTTCGGCTACGGACCCGGTGAGGGCCAGACCGACGCCGACATGGCCCGCATGCACTCCGAGCTGTTCCTGAAGGTGCTGGAAGGCCGCGGCTTCGCGGAGCCCCACCCGCGCCCGATGTTCCCGAACCCGCCCGGCCTGCTCCGCCTCGAACCGCACGCCCCGGGTCTGCGCGACCGCATCTGGTGGGGCGCGGCTTCCAACGGCACGGCGGCCTGGGCGGCCCAGCAGGGCATGAACCTGATGAGCTCGACGCTGAAGTTCGACGAGGGCGGCGCGCCGTTCCACGTCCAGCAGGCCGACCAGATCAGGGCGTTCCGCAAGGCCTGGACCGAGGCCGGCTGGAAGCACGAGCCGCGCGTCTCGGTGTCGCGCAGCATCTTCGCGCTCACCACGGACCTCGACCGCATGTACTTCGGCGGCGACGGCAAGAGCAAGGACTCGCTCGGGTTCATCGACGGGCCGCAGAAGGCGATCTTCGGCCGCTCGTACGCGGCCGAGCCCGACGTGCTGGTCGAGCAACTGGCGGAGGACGAGGCGATCGCCGAGGCGGACACGCTGCTGCTGACCGTGCCGAACCAGCTCGGTGTCGAGTTCAACGTGCACGTCCTGGAGAACATCCTGACGCACGTGGCACCAGCGCTGGGCTGGCGCTGACGAGACCTGACCCGTTCGCCCGCGCGAACGGGTCAGCACTCTCAATTGCTTCAGTGTTGACCAAAAGCAATCATCGTCGGCGGTCTCGCACGTAGACCGCCGACTTCTTGCCCTGAACACGGCGGTCGACCTCGAACAGCGTCGTCGCGGTGATCAGGTCGCTGAGCTTCGAGTAGCCGTAGGTGCGGGAGTCGAACTCGGGGCGCTGCTTGGTGATGATGCTGCCCACCGCGGCGAGCGAGGCCCACCCGTCCTCGTCGGACGCCGCCTCGACGGCGTTGCGCAGCAGCTTGACCAGCGTGGTGTCGCCCTTGAGCTGCGCGACGGACACCGTCGACTTCCGCGCCATCGGCGTCTCGGCGGGGACCTCGGCCTCGGGGTAGGCGAGGTTCTCGACGTAGATGAACTTGTCGCAGGCCGCGACGAACGGCTTGGGCGTCTTGCGTTCGCCGAAGCCGTAGACCGTGAGCCCGGACTCGCGCAGGCGCGCGGCGAGGCGGGTGAAGTCGGAGTCGCTCGAGACGATGCAGAAGCCGTCGAAGCGGTCGGAGTACAGCAGGTCCATCGCGTCGATGACCATCGCCGCGTCGGTCGCGTTCTTGCCCGTCGTGTAGGCGAACTGCTGGATCGGCTGGATCGACTGGGCCAGCAGGTGGTCCTTCCAGCCCTTCAGGTTGGTGCCGGTCCAGTCGCCGTACGCGCGCTTGACGTGCGCGGTGCCGTACTTGGCGATCTCGGCCAGCAGCGCCTCGGTGATCGAGGGCTGGGCGTTGTCCGCGTCGATCAGCACCGCGAGTTTGACGGCGCTCTCATTGGCAGTGGCCACGGTCGTTCGCCTTTCAGGTGTCCAGCAGCCGGCTGAGCCACGTCAGCGAGGCGGTGATCTGGTGCGGGGAGAGGCCGCGGCGCCGTTGTTCCTGGTAGATCTCGGGGGCCAGCGGTGCGAGCAGGACCTCGACCAGCCCTTCTGGACTGGGCACGGCCGCGTCGCGCAGCAGTGTCAGCACGTGCAGCCGCCAGAAACCGTAGGCCCCCGTGCGGAACCGGGCGTCACCGGTCTCCGCTCCGAGCGCCAGGTGCAGGTGGCGCTCCAGCAGACCCGTCATGGCCGTGTAGAACGCCGCGAGGCGCTCTGAGGGCGCAGCCCCCGGTCCCAGCGGTGGCGGGCCGCCCATCAGCTGTTCCTGCAGGACGCGTTCGTGCTCGTCCAGCAGTGCGGCCGCGACGGAGGCCGGGTCGGGGTAGCGGCGGTAGAGGGTGGCGCGGCCGACGCCGGCGGCACGGGCGATCTCGTCCATCGTGACCTGGCGGGCGTCCTTGGCCGCGAACAGGTCCTCGGCGGCGGCCAGGACTCGCGCCCGGTTGCGCGCGGCGTCGGCGCGTTCCTTGGCCATGAGCGGATCGTACTCGATCATCAGGTAACTGGACAGCATGTCCACTTCATGCTTATTCTCGATTAGCGGACACAGTGTCCACTTATTTGGGGGTTTGTCGTGTACTTGGTGCTTCTGAGCTCCGCGCTGCTCGTCGGATGCCTGCTCGCCGTGCAGGCGTCGGCGAACCTGCAGCTCACCAAGGCGGCCGGCACGCCCTACGGAGCGTCGGCGCTGCAGCTCGGACTCGCCGCGGTGCTGCTCACGGTGCTCGCCGCGGCGACCGGAACGATCGGTGCGGTGGCGCTGGTACCGGACGTCGAGCCGTGGCACCTGGCCGGCGGGCTGGCCAGCCCGCTCTACATCACCAGCGGCATCCTGCTGTTCCCGAGACTCGGCGCGCTCGCCGCCGTGGGGCTCTTCGTGACCGGCCAGATGTTCGCGTCCGTCGCGCTGGACCTGTTCGGTCTGCTCGGCGTGCCGCAGAACCCGCTGTCCGCGGGAGTCGTGGCCGGTGCCGTGGCGGTGCTCGCGGGCATCACCGTGCTCTCCCGGCCGGTGCGGGCCGCGCGGGCCGGCTGGATCGGGCTCGGTCTCGCGGCGGGCGCGGTGCTGCCCGTGCAGGGCGCGATCAACGCCAGGCTGCGCGCCGACCTGCACGCGCCGCTCGCCGTCGCCCTGATCAGCTTCACCGTTGCGACCCTGGCCATCGTGGTGGTGTTGCTGTTCCACCGCACCCCGGCGCCGGAGCCGGTGACGCTCAAGAAAATGCCGTGGTGGGGCTGGCTCGGCGCCGGGTGTGCCGCGGCCTACGTCACCGCGACGTTCCTGCTGATCCCGGAGATCGGCGCGGCGACCACGGTCGCGCTCACCGTCACCGGCCAGCAGATCGCGTCGGCGGTGATCGACCACTGTGGACTCCTCCGGATGCCGCGCAGGCCGCTCACTTCCGCGCGGGTCACCGGCCTCACGTTGCTCGTGACGGGCTCGCTGCTCGTCCAGTTCGGATGACCGGCGGGTCTCGATCAGGTCGTCGAGCGGTACGACACGATCGGCCAAAGCAACACCAACGCCCTGTTCCCGCATTACGGTGGTGGCGGGGAACAGGCGTGAGAGAGGCGGAACCGGGCGTGACGTCCTGGGTCGAAGTGATCAACTATGTCCGGCTGCGGTACGAGGTGCTGGAGGAGACGGACGACTGGCTGCGCTTCCGCCTCGACACAGACGGCGAGCGGACCCAGCAGGTCTCCGTGCACCACCTGCCGGACCTCGGCGGAGCGGCGTGGGTGGAGATCTCCTCGCCGGTCGGCCGCGCCGCGGACGTCGACCTGCGCCGTTTCCTCGAGCTCGCGGGTGAGTCGCAGGTGGGCGGGGCGGCCGTGGTGGACGGCCTCGCGTTGCTCAAGCACGTGGTGCCGCTGGAGGACCTGAGCGTGCGGGAGGAGTTCGAGCGCCCGCTCGCGCTGCTGGTCGGCCGCGCGGACGCCATGGAGCACGTGCTGACGAGCGGCGACGACTTCTGATGCGGTGGCTCAGCCCGCCGCCCTTCTAGCGTGGACGCCGCGGACTGGGCCGGGCGGCAGGTGGCTGCGGTCCGCGACGACCCCGCCGGCCGCCTGGCGCTGATCGAACGCTGCCACCACGGCCCGTTCGGCCAGGCGCCGCGGCACCTGCCGTTCCGCCGGGCGGCGAGGTCGTTCATGCGCTGGCAGCTGCGCCGAGGGGTGCTGCGGCCGGCGTCCCACCCGCGGCCCGGCAGCCCGTGGTGGCGTGCGGTGAACGAGCGCATCCTCCGCGACGGGTGCGAGGCGGTGGCCTTGAGCGGCGGCCTCACCGGCCCGCCGTCGTCGCACACGGCCGCGCAATGGCTGGCCTTCGCGCGCGATCCCACGGCATCGGCGTGGTACCGCGCGCACAACGGCAGTGTCGTCGCCGCCTACCTGGAGCACCGCGACCTCGCGGAGGCGGAACGCGAGCCCGAGCGGTTCTTCAAGAACGTCATCCTGTGCCGGGTGCTCTACACGCACGCCCTGGTGGCCGCGCCCGCGCTCTCGCTCGGCCGGCTGCGCCCGCTCGCGCCGTTGTTCGGCGACCCCCGGCTCGGCATGACCGGCATCTTCCTGCAGCTCTCGCGCGTGCTGCCGGACGAGTACCCGCTGCGCGCCGGCGTCCGGTACTACCTCGGCGAGGAGCACGGGTTCGCCCGTCTCGTCGACTTCGGGATGATCGTGCCGCGGCTGCGGCGGCTCTACGAGTGGTCCGCCGCCGAGCTCTCGGCGCCGGGACTGCTCGACTGCGTCCGCGACGGGGCCCTGACCTACGCGTGGCCGTTCGAGGACCGGCACGTCTGGGACCCGCCGAAATCGGTCCTGCTGCCGGTGATCCACCGGCTCCTGCCTTGACTGGCAGGGCGGTTCTGCCCATCGTGTGCGTCGTGACCGAACTGGAGCAGCAATCGGCCGACGTCGTGATCGTCGGCGCCGGCTACGCGGGCCTGGCGGCCGCGTCCCGCCTCTCGGCCGCCGGACTCGGTGTGGTCGTCCTGGAGGCCGCGGACCGCGTGGGCGGCCGTGCCGTCAGCGAGGTGCTGTCGTCCGGCGTGCGCGTCGACCACGGTGCACAGTGGATCGGTCCGTCCCAGAAGCGGTTCCACGAGCTCGCTGCGCAGTTCGAGTGCGCGACGTTCCCGGCCTGGGAGACCGGCCGGCACGTCGAGGTCTGGCACGACGGCACCCGCGCCGACTACTCCGGCACGCTGCCGAAGTCCGGTCCCGGCATCGCCGAGCACGGTCGCGTCACCGCGCTGCTCGACGAGCTCGCGCTGACCGTGGACCTGGACCAGCCCTGGCTCACGCCCAACTTCGACGTCCTCGACTCGATGTCCGCCGAGGAGTTCTTCGGGTCGCAGACCGACGACGAGGACGCGCTGCGCAGGCTGGCACTCGTCGTGCAGGGCGTGTGGTGCTGCGAGCCGCGCGAGATCTCGTTGTTCCACGTGTTGTTCTCCGTCGCCTCGGCCGGTGGCTGCGAGCAGCTGGCGGGCACCTCAGGAAGCGCGCGGGACTCCCGTTTCTCCGACGGCGCGGACGCTCTCGCCCTGGCGATGGCGGCGCCGCTGACCGTCCGGCTGGACGAGCCGGTGCTCACGATCCGGCACACGGCCGACGGTGTCGAGGTGGTCACCGGCAAGGCGGTGGTGCGGGCGCGGCGGGCGATCGTCACCGTGCCGCCGGCGGCGTTGGGACGCATCGGCTTCGAACCTGCCCTGCCGCCCGTGCGCCGGGGCTGGACGGGCCACACGCCGATGGGACGCGTCGCGAAGGTGCACGCGGTCTACGAGGAACCGTTCTGGCGCAAGAAGGACCGCTCCGGCATCGCCACCCTCTACGGCCGCAACCCGGTGGGAGCGGTGTTCGACAACTCGCCGCAGGACGCGTCACGAGGCGTGCTCGTCGCGTTCGTCCACGGCGACCGCGTCGACCGCTGGGCCGCCGCGCCCGACGACGTCCGCCGGGCCGACGTCCTCGCGGCGCTGGCGGAGGTCGCCGGCGCCCGTGCGCGCATGCCCGTCGACTACGCCGAGATGGCCTGGTCCGAGGACGGCTGGACCATCGGCGGCTACGCGTGCTTCGTCTACCCCGGCGGCTGGACGCAGTACGGCGAGCACGGCTGGCGCGCCGCCATCGGCACCGTGCACTGGGCGGGGACCGAGACCGCGTCGGTCTGGAACGGCCACGTCGACGGCGCCCTCACCTCGGGCGACCGCGCCGCCGACGAGGTGATCGCCGCTCTGAGGAGCTGAGCCTCCACTGTGGAACGTCTGCTCCGGTGGCGGGGAAACTTGACGTTCGATGTCCAGGTTCCTGGCATCGGCCGGTGCGGATGAACCAGGGTGTCGAGTGGGCCGTGCACGTGCTGCTCTCGCTCGCCTGGGTCGACAACGACCGCCCGGTCAGCACCGCCGCGCTCGCCGCGAGCTACGACCTGCCGCCGGCGTACCCGCACAAGCAGATGCAGGCGCTCGCCAGGGCCTCGCAGATGATCGCCGACGTGAAGGCGGAGGCGGACGCCCACGCGCCGTCCGCCGCCCGGATCGCGCGGAAGGCCTACGGGCGGGACTGAGCGGAATCCCGAATTTCCATTCCGGGAGTCGCGAAAGCGGTCGGACAGTCTTCTGCAAACGTTGCAGATTTCCTATTTCACATATCTGAAGTTCACATGCTCGAACATTTCTGCGAATTGCGCGCGAATTGTTGACGGGGACTTCGTGGACTATTCACAATTCGACTCCGCGGTGTGAGCCGCCACACAACCGCGGTCCGAAGAGTCCCTGGAGGCATGCGTGTCCCGAAGTCAAGGCCTACGCCGGGCAGCTGTGCTCGGCATCGTGGGCACAGTCGCCGCGGCGGGCATCGCCGTGCTGGTGAACACGGCCGGCGCGGCCCCTGGCGCGGGCGCGCTCACCGGTCTGGACACCTCGGCGGGCAACCGCCGGGCACCCGTGGGCGGCTTGTACGACTGGAGCAGGGCGGGTTATCGCGGAGGCCAGAACCTCCCGGGCCCGAGCGAGATCAACACCAGTGCCGCGTGCCAGATCACCGCCGCCGAACTGGCGGGCCAGTTCGCCGTGAAGCCGAACGACGGATTGGACGACTCGGCGGGTCTGCAGGCGGCCATCGACTCGATCAGGACGACCTGCTCGCCGTCGGCCGGCTATTCCAAGCTCAGCCTGATCACGCTGCCCGCCGGTGAGTTGGCGGTCTCGCGCGAACTGCACGCCGACGCCGACTTCCTGGTCATCCGCGGGGCCGGCAGGGATGCCACGAAGATCACCTTCCGGCCGGACGCGAACACCCTGTACGACTCCCTGACGCCGGACGGCTCGGACTGGGACGAGGACGGCATGACGTCCGGGCAGGGCAAGGGCGGCTGGCTGTGGCCCGGCCGCGGCCTGTTCCGGGTGCAGTCGCGCGGCGTCGACCAGAGCTACGCGAGCGATTACGCGGCGGCACCGGAGAACCGCAAGGACCTGTTCGAGGGCACGGTCAACGTGCACTGGAAGGTCGGCGCGAAGGTGGCGGCGGCCGCGAAAGCCGGTGACCGCACGATCAGCGTGCAGTCGGTGACGAGGATCAAGCCCGGCACGTTCGTCAACGTGCGCGCGGCGAACTCGGTGAAGTTCTACGAGCAGCAGCAGGCGACGGGCACGTCCTACCCGATGCTGAACATGCACATGCGGCAGCAGATCTTCACCGTCACGGCGGTCTCCGGCACGACGGTGACGCTCGACAGGCCGCTGGAGTTCGACGTCCCGGTCAACTCCACCTCGGACGGGTCCGCGCCGATCGGCGGCACGCCGTACGACTCCAAGGTGTCGCCGCTCGTGGATCCGGTCGAGGGCGTCGGCTTCGAGGACTTCGGCTTCACCCAGGCGATGCCCGGCCTGAACCAGCCCGACTCGGTCAACAACTACGGCAACATGGCCCCCGCCGCGGAGATGCACGGCATCGTCTTCAAGTGGGCGGCGAACTCGTGGGTGAAGGGCGTCCGCGCCGAGATGACCGGGTCGCACCCGATCGTCACCGAGGAGGCCAAGAACCTCCAGATCGTGAACAACGAGCTCGACGGTTCGTGGAACAAGGGCAAGGGCGGCAACGGTTACTTCCGCGGCTCGCGCGTCTGGGACTCGCTCTACGCCGGCAACACCTCCCGCAACCTGCGGCACTTCACGTTCCAGTGGTCCGCCGCGGGCAACGTCGTGATCGGCAACGACTTCGACTCCGACCTGAACCTGCACGGCGGCTGGGAGCGCAACAACCTCTTCGAGCTGAACACCGTCCGGGTGCCCTACGCCCACCGGTCGGCCAACTGCCGCGCCAACTGCGGTGAGGAGGGTGGCGGCGGTCCCGACAGCTCGAACTGGTTCCCGATCTGGTGGGGCGCGGGCAAGAAGGCCGTCAAGTGGTCCGGCGCGTCCGGTCCCCGCAACGTCTTCTTCAACAACACCATGACGAAGCAGACCGCGACCGGCGGCCCGTTCACCGGCTTCTACGCCGACCGCGCGCGGATCTACCAGTTCGGCTGGAACGGCTCGGCCTACCAGCACCTCGACATCGGCGGCACGCCGATCGCCGACTGGGCCTCCAACGAGCAGCGCGACTACACCGGCGGCCACGGCGTGGACGCCACGAAGACCGACTCGGCGGCGTCGCTGTTCCTCAGTTCGATCAGCGGCACCCCGCCCACCAGCACCACCACGTCGACCACGACCACCACCACTACGACGACCACGAGCACCACGACCACGACGACGACCCCGCCGCCGGGCTCGTGCCTCACCGCCAAGATCACCCAGACCTCGGTGTGGAGCAGCGGTTACGGCGCCGACGTGACGCTGACCAACGGCTGCGTCACCGCGACGTCGTCGTGGACGGTCGAGTTCGACCTGCCGTCGGGCACCACGGTCAGCAGTTCGTGGAGCTCGGTCCGCACGTCCACGGGCCAGCACCACAAGTTCACCAACGTGGGCTTCAACGGTGCGGTCAAGCCCGGTGCCAGCACGAAGTTCGGCTTCAACGCCTCGGGCACCGGTCTTCCCACCGGCTGCACCGTGAACGGCAACTCCTGCGGAGGCAACTGATGCGCACCAGGGCACTGGCACTGGCCGGGGTGGCCGCGACCGTCGCGGCACTGCTCAGCGGCGCGTCCGCACAGGCCGCGGCACCCGTGCTGAAGGCGGCGGTCACCCAGACGTCGGTGTGGAACGGCGGTTACGGCGCGGACGTGACGATCACCAACTCCGGTGACGCCGCGAGCACGTCGTGGACGGTCGAGTTCGACCTGCCGTCCGGCACCACGGTCACCAGTTCGTGGAGCTCGGTCCGCACCTCCGCCGGTCAGCACCACAAGTTCACCAACGCGGGCTTCAACGGTGCCGTCAAGCCCGGTGCCAGCACGAAGTTCGGCTTCAACGCCTCCGGCGGGAGCCTGCCGACGAACTGCACGATCAACGCTGCGCCGTGCGGCGGAGGCACCACCCCGCCCGTGGACACGCAGGCGCCCACCGCGCCGACCGGCCCGCGGTCCACCGGGGTGACGTCCGGTTCGGTGTCGCTCGCGTGGACGGCGTCGACCGACGACGTCGGCGTCACCGGGTACGAGGTGCTGCTCGGCAACGCGGTCAGCACGACCGTCACCGGCACGTCGGCGACCGTCAGCGGCCTGTCCCCGGCCACCGCGTACTCCTTCACGGTGCGCGCCAGGGACGCGGCGGGCAACAGGTCGGCGGCGAGCACCGCCGTGAGCGCGACGACCAGCCCGGACAGCGGCGGTGGCGGCACCGTCGACGTGTCCACCGCGGCACAGCTCCAGGCGGCGCTGGCCGCGGCCGGCCCCGGCCAGACGATCAGGATGGCGCCGGGCACGTACCGCGGTTCGTTCGTCGCCAACGGCCGGGCGGGCACCGCGTCCCAGCGCATCACCCTCAGCGGACCGCGCGATGCCGTCCTCATCAACGACGGTCCCACCGGCGTCGCCCCGTCCTGCCCCGCGCCCACCGCGGGCTGGGACTCCGGCTACGGCCTGTGGCTCTTCGGCTCCCCGTACTGGAACCTCACCGGGTTCACCGTGCGGGAGTCGAAGAAGGGCATCGTCCTCGACGACTCGCACCACGTCACGATCGACGCGGTCTCGGTGCACCACCTCGACGAGGAAGCGGTCCACTTCCGCCGTTCCTCGGCCGACGGCGTCATCCGCAACTCCACGATCACCGACACCGGTCTCGTCCAGCCCGGCTACGGCGAAGGCGTGTACCTCGGTTCCGCCAACTCGAACTGGGCCTGCCACGGCAACAGCGGCGGCATCGACCGCAGCGACCGCGTCCAGGTGCTGAACAACAGGATCGGCCCGAACGTCACGGCCGAGGCGATCGACGTCAAGGAAGGCACCTACGAGGGCGTCATCCGCGGCAACACGTTCGACGGCCAGGGCATCAGCGGCCAGAACTCGGCCGACTCCTGGGTCGACGTCAAGGGCATCGGCTACCTGGTCGAGGACAACACCGGCACGTTCCGCAGTCCCGGCACCTTCGCCCACGGCTACGAGACGCACAACACCAGCACCACCCCGGCCCTGCCCAACGGCTGCGGCAACACCTGGCGCGGCAACCGTTCGGACCTCGGCGGCGTGGGCCAGTACGCCATCAACATCACCTCGGTGTCGAAGTGCGCGGCGCTGCCCAACGTCGTGCACGCCTCCAACACCGTGACCGGGGCGGTGAAGGGCCTGACCAACGCTCCTGTCACCCCGTGACACCCCTGTCCCGTGCCCGGCGCTCCACTGTGGACGCCGGGCACGGTCGTGTCACGAGTGCTGTGCGAGAAAACGAGCTGTCGCGCGCGGGCTCCGGAACACGTGCAGCCGTGCTTCTCCGGCGTGTGCCGCGATCGCGTTCTGCAGGAGCGGCCGGTACCTGCGGCGCCACGACCACACCCAGCGCCAGAACTCGGCGCTCTCGCGGGACCTCAGCAGCGCGCGCCAGGCGCAGCGCGGGAAGGAGTAGTCGAGCAGCAGCACGGTGTCCGCCCTGCGCAGGCGGACCTCGAGGACGTCGTGGGGGCCGAGGTCACCGTCCATGATCCACCGGTCCTCGGCGGCGAGCTCGCCCTGGACGATGGCCCAGAGGTCGTGCGGGGTCGGCTCCAGGTCCGGTCCCCAGAAGTGCTTGTCGAGCTCGATGACGGGGAGTCCGGTCGCGGTGCCGAGGGCCGTCGCGAGGGTGGACTTCCCCGCGCCGCCACGGCCGAGGATGACGACGCGTTCCATGTCCGTGATCGTGTCAGGCGCCCCGGCTCACGCGTGCACCGGCTGGTGTTCGCCGAAGATGAGCGCCCAGTCCAGCTCCGGCTCGGGGACCGGGCGTGGTTCGGGGATGTGGCCGTGGGCCGGCACGATCGAACCGTTGAGGAACTGCCACACCTCGTCGCCCAGGCGCTGCTGCCCCAGGGCGGTGGCCTTCCTCGGTTGCGGGATGCCGGTGGGAATCGTTGCCACGAAACGGATTCCGCGGAACCCCTCGGCGTCGGTGGCGTCGAGCGTGCCGTGGTGCCGGGTGGCGATGCGGCGGGCGATCGCGAGACCGAGGCCTGCACCTCCCGCGGCACGGGTGCGGGCCTCGTCGAGCCTGGTGAACCGGTCGAAGACGCGTTCGCGGTCCGCCTCGGGGATGCCGGGGCCGTCGTCGATGACCTCGAGCGTGGCGGTCTCGCCGCCGCGCAGGCGCACGACGACCTCGGTGCCCGCGTGGCGTTCGGCGTTGTCCAGCAGGTTGCCGAGCAGCCGCGACAGCTGGGCGCGCCGGCCGGGGACGAGCACCTGGTCGTCGGCCTCCAGGGTGACCGCGGCCCGGCGGGAGACCTCGCGCCGCACAACGGCGGTGAGGTCGACGGTGTCCTGCTTGTCCAGCGCGTCGGCGTCCAGCCGGGCCAGCAGCAGCAGGTCCGTGGTCAGCTCCTGCAGCCGTTCCGCGTCCTCCAGCGCCGACTTCACGACGGTGGGCCAGTCCGCGAGGTACGGGTGCGACAGCGCGATCTCCAGCTCGGCGCGCAGTGCGGCCAGCGGGCTGCGCAGCTCGTGCGAGGCGTCCGCGACGAACCTGCGGGTGTCCTCGACGGTGCGGTGCATCCGGTCGAGGGTCTCGTTCAGCGTGGCGGCCAGCCGGGCGATCTCGTTGTCGGAGGACGGCACCGGGACGCGCCGGGTGAGGTTGTGCTCGTTGATCTCGGCCACCTCGGCGCGCATCGTCTCCACCGGCCGCAGCACCCGGCTGGTCGCGGCCAGCACCGTGACGGACACGAGCGTGGTGATCGACGCGAGCACGGCGAGCAGGGCCAGCGTGGCGCTGTCGAGCTGCTCCTGCGCCCGCGAGGCGATCGCGCGGGCCTCGTCCTCGTCGCGGCGCGGTCCTTCCCCGACCTGCTGGGACCGGGTCGCAGCGCTGTCGCCGAACGGCCACAGCGACAGGGCCGGCCGCACCTCCGTGCTCGCGTACCGGACGAGCACCCCCGGCGTGGCGGCGGTCGCGTACGGCTGCAGCGGTACGCACCGGGTGCTGGAGCACATGTAGTGCACGCGCGAACTGTCCGCGGTCTGCATCGCGATCTCCGCGCGCTGCGACACCAGCATCAGCATCCCGGCGAGGCCGACCAGCAGCGCGGTGGCCACCGTGGCCAGCACGGTCACCCTGGCCTGCAGGGACTTCACCGGTCCACCAACCTGTAGCCGACACCGCGCACGGTGGTGATGCTCCGCCGGTCGAACGGCGTGTCGATCTTGCGGCGCAGCGCGCTGATGTAGACCTCGACCAGGTTGGGGTCGGGGTCCTGCGCCGCGTCCCACACGCCGTCGATGATCTCCGACTTGGTGACGACCTCACCCGCGTGCCTGAGCAGGAAGTTCAGCACCGAGAACTCCTTCGCCTTCAGGTCGATCCGCGCGGTGCCCCGGTGGCACTCCCGGCTGACCGGGTCGAGCACCAGGTCACCGGCCCGCAGCAGCACCGGCTGGGCGGTGCGCGACCGCCGGGCCAGCGCCCGGAGCCGGGCCACCAGCACCACGTAGGAGAACGGCTTGGTCAGGTAGTCGTCCGCGCCGGTGTCGAGGCCCTCCGCCTCGTCGAACTCGCCGTCCTTCGCGGTGAGCATCAGGATCGGCGTCCACACACCCGCGTCGCGCAACGCCTGGCAGACCCGGTACCCGTTGAGACCGGGCAGCATGATGTCCAGGACGATCACGTCGTACGGGTGCTCGCGCGCCCGCCACAACCCGTCCGTGCCGGTGCGTTCCACGTCGACCGCGAACCCCTCCGCGGTCAGGCCGCGGGTGAGCAGGCCGGCGAGGCGGGGGTCGTCTTCCACCACGAGCACGCGCATGGCAGCAGCCTGCCGCATCGATCATGATCGCGTCCTGAAATCCGGTTCAGGATCGTTCAGCGTCCCTTCAGGTTCACCCTGGCAGGCTTCGCAGCGTGGATCGGGGGATTCCACGACAGGGGGAGCAGGTGGCGGTGCCGCTGGGGGGCGGCGCTGCCACCTGCTGGTCCGCGGGGCGACGCCCTAGGCGTGCACGGGGACGGGTTCCACCTTCTGGCGCTCGGCGCGGACCGAGGCGATGCCGCCCAGGATCAGCAGGCCGCCGAGCAGCTGCAACGGCGAGAGCCCCTCGCCCAGCAGGAGCCAGGCGAACAGCGAGGCGGAGACGACCTCCAGCAGTGCGATGAACGACGCCAGCCGTGAGCCGAGGATGCCCGAGGCGGTGATGCCGCTCGCGTAGGCCAGCGCGGTGCCGATGACCGCGACGACGAGCAGCGGCACCCACCAGGCCGTGGGGGTGCCGAACAGCGGCACGTCGCCGAACGTGGCGGTGAACGGCAGCAGGCCGGTGGCTCCCACCAGGGCCAGGACCGGCACGGCGAGCAGCAGGCCGGCGCCGGCGAGTGCCACCGGCGGCAGGCCGTTGTTGGGGCGGGCGGCGATCACGAAGTACACGGAACACCCGATGGCGGCACCGAAGGCGGCGGCCAGGCCGATCGGGTCGACGGCCTGGATCGCGCCGGGGCCGATGACCAGCACCAGGCCGCCGACCGCGAGCACCGAGCCGATCAGGACGACGGGTGCCGGCGTGCGCCTGCTGACCGCCCAGGTGAAGCCGACCAGGATGAGCGGGGCGAGAAATTCGATGAGCAGCGCCGTCGCCACCGGGATCCGCTGGATGGCGGCGAAGTAGAGGACCTGGGTGACCGCCACGCCCACCAGGCCCATGCCCAGCACGGGCCAGCGCGCCTGCCACAGCAACGTCCAGCGGCCGCGCATCAGGACGATGACGAACGGCAGCAGCACCAGACCGGCGGTGAGCGCGCGGGCCGTGACGGCGGCGGCGGGGGACCAGCCTGCCTCCAGCAACGGTTTGACGAACGCGCCGGAGGTGCCGAACGAGATGAACGAGACCGCGGCTGCGATCAAGCCCGTGGACTTCGACGGGGTCCCCATGGTCGCGTGCCTCCCGGATCCAGACGGTGTCATGGCCTAACCTGGCTCATGACCCTGACGCTAGGCCGGTCTCGGTAAGGAGTCAATTTGCGTTTTGCCCCTGACACGGAGGAGTCGCTCGCGTTCGTCGTAGCGCTGTGCAACACGGACCCGTCCGCGTCGCGCGGTGGCGACGACGAGCTGGCCACCGTCGACCAGTTGCTGGCCCTGCTCGGCCGGTTCCACTACTCGGGGCGCATCGACGGCGACGAGGCGGAACTGCGGGACGTCCACCTGACACGCGCGCTGCTCAGGAACGTGTGGTCGCTGGAGCGCGACGACGCCGTCGAGGCCGTCAACAAGATGCTGCGCGACGCGAAGGCGCTGCCGCACCTCGTCCGGCACGACGACCTCGACTGGCACATGCACGCGACCGAGCCCACCTCGCCGCTCGCCGAACGCATGCGGGTGGAGGCGGCGCTCGCGCTCATCGACGTGATCCGGATGAACGAGATGGACCGCCTGCGGGTCTGCGCGGCCGACGACTGCGCAGGGCTCCTGCTCGACCTGTCCCGCAACGGGTTGAAGCGGTTCTGCAGCGTGCGGTGCGGCAACCGGATGAACATGATCGCGTTCCGCGAACGGCGCGCGGACGGCCGGTGAGATCGGCTGATGCCCACTGGGCATCGGACGTGGTCGGCCGGCGGGTGTGGAACTGCGGCAACTGCGTTACGTCGTGGCGGTGGCGGAACACCGGCACTTCCGGCGGGCGGCACTGGCGCTCGGCATGACCCAGCCCTCCCTGTCGCGGCAGGTGGGAGCGGTCGAGCAGGAGCGGGGGACCCGGCTGTTCGAACGGACCGCGCGCGGCGTGGTGCCGACGGCGGCGGGTGCGGTCTACGTCGTGCACGCACGGCGGTGCTGGAGCAGATCGAGACCGGGGCGACCGAGGCGCAACGGGCGGCGCGCGGACTGGCCGGTTCGTTGCGGCTGGGCTTCGTCGGCGAGGCGCTGATCGAACTGCTGCCGTCGTTGCTGGCGCGGTTCCGGTCCGCGCACCCCGGAGTGGTCCTGGAGTGCCGCGAACTGTCGACCGCCCAGAGCGATGGCCGACGGCCTCGCCTTCTACACCCAGTTCGAGTCCTACCGGCGCGTGCTCGCGCTCAACGGCACCGAGAACCCCGCGGACCTGGCGTTGATCGGCGACGAGGACACGGTGGCCGCCGGGCTGCGCGCCTACGCGGAGGCGGGTGCCACGGAGATCGTCCTCACCGCGCACCACGACCTCGACGCGGCCACCCAGAGCAGGACGCGCCGTCTGGCCGGGATGCTCGCCCAGGACGCTAGTCGCCGAACGTGAACCCGGTGCGCACGCGCAGTTCCGTGGTGGCGCAGTCCCCACCCGCGCGCTCGGCGACGAAGGTGTACTCGCGGTCGCTCGTCATCGGGAACTCGTTGCGCACCAGGACATCGCGCGACACGCCCTCGGCGACGGTCCTGCCGTCGAGCACGACGTGCCACCTCACCTCGGACTCGCAGCCGGGCAGCTCGACCGACAGCCCGCCGTGTCCCGTGCGCGCCGGAGTGCGGCCGACACCGCCGAACCGCGTCTCCACCTTCGCCCCGGCGGCCAGTTCGTACACGTGCACGGGAGCGCAGACCGTGGCTTCCCCGCCGCCGTTGCACTCCTGCACGGTCCGGGGAGCGTCACCGCCCACGACCTTGGTGTTCACGTGGTCCGGCAGGTTCGCCAGCATGACGGCGGCGAAGGCGATGGCACCCAGGGAAGCGATCATCGTCACCGTCGACACCACCACGGTGCGCACCCGGCGCTGCACGGCCTCCGAACGCTCGCGCGCCTCCAGTTCGAGCTTCTGCAGCAGCTCCGGCTTGTCCGTGGCCGCCGCGACGAGCATCGTCATCTGGCGGGTGGCGAGCGCGGCGGAGCGGGACGCCATCAGCGACGCGATGAGCGCGATGACGGCGCTGATGATCCCCGCTACCCACGACACCCGTTCGACCCAGTCCCAGAACACCGCGCAATCCAAGCAGAACAACGGGATTCAGCGGACCGGAACGGTGATGATCACGTCACCCGCGGCGCATCACGCGCTGGGCGAGGCGCGTTCCGAAGCCGCCGAACGGGGGCTGGGCGAGGCGGAGCGTGTCGAACGCGAGCGGCTTGCGCAGCACGGGCTTGAGGTGGGAGAAGGCCTTCCACGAGTACTGGCCGTGGTAGGCGCCCATCCCGCTGGCACCGACGCCGCCGAACGGCAGCCCGCTCGCCGCCACGTGGATCAGGCCCGCGTCGTGGACCACGGCACCGGACGACGTGTGCTGCTCGAACAGGCGGCGGGTGCGGGCGGACGACGTGAACACGTACAGCGCGAGGGGCTTGTCCCAGGCGTTGACGACGTCGACCGCCTGCTCGGCCGAGTCGACCGCGACGACCGGCAGGACGGGGCCGAAGATCTCGTCGCGCAGCACCGGGTGGGCCGCGTCCGGGCCGACGGACGGGCGGTCGCCGCTCAGCGTCACGACGGTGGGCGCGAGGTACCGCTCCGTCCGGTCGTGCTCGCCGCCGACCACCACGTTCGTGCCGTCCAGCAGGGACACGAGCCGGTCGAACTGCCGTTCGTCCACGATCCGGCCGTAGTCCGCGCTCGCCCGCGGGTCCGAACCCCACAGGTCCGCGATCGCCCTGCCGAGCGCCTCCACGAGTGCGGGGACCCGGTCGGGGGTGGTCATCACGTAGTCGGGGGCGACGCACGTCTGGCCCGCGTTGGTGAACTTCGCCCACACCAGCCGCCGTGCCGCCTGGTCCAGGTGGGCGTCGTCGTCGAACCAGGCGGGCGACTTGCCGCCCAGTTCCAGCGTCACCGGCGTCAGGTGCTCGGCCGCGGCCCGCATCACGATCCGGCCGACCGTGCCGCTGCCCGTGAAGACGATGTGGTCGAACCGCTGCGCCAGCAGTTCGGTGGTCTCCGGGACGCCGCCCTGCACCACGCGCACGGTGCCGTCGGGGAAGTAGGCGGGCACGAGCCTCGCGATCAGCGCCGACGTCTCCGGCGCGAGCTCACTCGGTTTGAGGACGGCCGTGTCGCCCGCGGCCAGCACGCCGGCGAGCGGGTCGAGCAGCAGCTGCATCGGGTAGTTCCACGGTGCGATCACCAGCACCACGCCGAGCGGTTCGGGCACCAGCCGGGCTCGCGCCGGCCACAGCCCCAGCGGCACCGGGCCGCGCCGGGACCGCGACCACCTCCGCAGGTGGCGCAGCGCGTGGCCGATCTCCGCGAGCACCACGCCGATCTCGGTCAGCTGCGCCTCGCCCGAGCCCTTGTGCAGGTCGCTCCACAGGGCGGCCTCGAACGCGGCCTCGTTCTCGGTGAGCATCGCGCGCAACGCCCGGAGACCGGCGGCGCGGGCGGCCAGGGGACGGGTGGCGCCGGAGTCGAACACCTCGCGGGCGCCGGAGACGGTCGCGGCGATGTCAGCTGTCGTCGAGGGCATGCGCCCCACCGTACCGCATTACGAAACAGATCCTTTTCGTTTCTTGGCTCGAGTATGCTGGACGGGATGACGACGAAAGCCGACGCGGCACAGGGGCGCCCCAAGGACCCGCGAGTGGACGCGGCCCTGATCACCGCGGCGATCGAGGTCCTCACCGAGTCGGGGTGGGCCTCCTTCACCACGACCGCCGTCGCCAAGCGCGCGGGCGCCTCCACCGCGTCGCTCTACCGCCGCTGGCCCTCCAAGCAGGCCCTCGCCGGAGCCGTGGCCCGGCACATCGCCCAGGCCGAGCTGACCGGGATCGACACCGGCGCCCTCGAAAGCGATCTCCGGGAACTCCTGGCGCGCAAGCGGAAGATCCTCGAAGCCGCGACCGGTCCCGCGCTGCTCTCGCTGATGGGCCAGGCCGCACACGACCCGGAACTGCGCCGGATCCTGCACGACGACGTCTACCTGGCGGTCCGCGGCGAGCTCGGCGCCCTCATCGACCGGGCCACCGGCCGCGGGGACATCGCGAACGCCGTCGGCACCGCGCAGGTCGACGTGCTGACGCTGGTGCTGATCGGCACCGCCCTGGCCCGATCGGTCTTCGTCGAGTCCGGCGCCCACGACGCCGCCGAGACGGAACTCCACCTGCTGCTCGCGGCGATCAGCCTCGCTTGATCTACGGCCGTGGAAACAGGTCTGGTGGAAGCAGGTCTGGCGGGAGCAGTGCCCCTGGTGCCGTGGCGGGGCAGTTCGCCCGCAGCAGCACACCGGTGGTGCCCGGCAGGCTCACCGAGGTGACCGTCTTGCCCTCGTGGTCCTGGTACGCGCGGTGCAGCGGCACCTTGACCGCCGGGCTTCCGGTCGGGTTGGCGTTGACCAGCGCCATGCCGCAGGTGAAGTCCCGGCGGAACACCTTGCTCGCGACCGCGCGGTAGGCCCCGACGGGGTGCCCGAGGTGCCAGTCGTACTCGGGATGCCACGGCGTCGGGTCCCCGTAGCCGTCGGTCTTCGCGATCTCGGCGATCGCGGCCTGCCCGCTGGTGGTCATGTACAGGCTGGCCAGCGCGTACCGGAAGGCCTTCGAGTCGCCCACGTCGAAGTGCGGCTGCACCCAGGTCATCTTGTCGTTCGCCTCGTTGACGGCGATCTCCGCGACCTGCCGGCGCCAGCCCTCCGGGTAGTCCTCGAGGAGCCGGGAGCTGGAGAACGCCAGCCACCACTCGTCGAACGCGCCGTCGAGATAGGCGCCGTACGCGTCCCACCCGCCCGCCTGCAGCCGCGCGTTGGTCAGGTTCCCGACCGAGAGCAGCCCCGCGGCCGCGAAACCGCACTTCATCTCGGCGAGCATGCCTTTGTAGGCCGCCTGGAACGACGCGTTGTCCGGGTATTTCGCCGGGCACACGCCGGAGTGGTAGGCGTCGCAGGTGTAGAGGGCGTTGTCGACGAACACGCCGTCGAACCCGGTGGCTTTGGAAGTGGCGACGACGTTGCTCACCCAGGCCTTGCGGTATTCGGGGTTCCCGACGTCCATCTGCCAATGGCCCTCGTAGCCGGAGTAGGAGAGTTCCTTCCCGCGGGAGTCCTCCAGGAACCACTCGGGGTGGTTCTTCCGGACATCGCAGTACCCCAGGCCAGCGGGCAGGTGCTCGTCGTCCCTGCCCTTCTTGCACGCGTAGGAGCGGGTGGAGGAGAGGTCCTTGTAGACGTACACCTTGACCTCGGGGTTCACCGCCTTGATCTTCTTCAGCAGGTCGCCTTCCCAGGCGTTGAGCACGATGTGCGCCCGGCGTTTGGCCTCGACCGCGATCGTGGCGTCGGACACCGGGGTGCTGTTGAGGTGCAGCCAGAAGGACTGGGTGCGGCCCACGGGAGCGCCTTCGCCCGCCTCGGCCGCGGGCGCGGGCGCGGCGAGTCCGATGAGGAGGAACGCCAGCAGAACCCTCGGCAGCCTGCCTGTTTTCTCAAGCATCGCCTCTCCTCGCTCGGAAGTCCTGTGAGCGAGGTACCCGGTCCGGTGCGCGGAAGTGTCGTAGAGGTCGTAAACCACCTGTTGTGGTGCGGGACTGTCCTGAAAGGACACGGTGAGTACCACCGCTGGTCTGGTCGGGTGATCGTTCCCGGCTCAGACCTGCGCCTTGCCGCGCAGCGCTTCCACGTCGGCCCGGAGGCGGCGCACCTCGGCCAGGATCTCCATCGTCGCCGCCATCTCCTCGCGGTCGTGTTCCGCGTGCTCCTCGGTCATCTGGCTCTGCATCGCGGTGACCGCGACCGCGATGAACAGGTTGAGCACCGTGAACGAGGTGACGACGAGATAGCCGACGAAGAAGATCCACGCGAACGGCTTCTCCTCCATGACCTGCCGCGCGACCTCCGACCACGCCTCGCCGGTCATCACCTGGAACAGGGTGAACAGCGAGTCGCCGAGGTCCCCGAAGTACTCCGGCGCGACGGTGCCGAACAGCTTCGTCGCGATGACGGCCGACACGTAGAGCACCAACGCCAGCAACGCGGTGATGGACGCCATGCCCGGCAACGCGGTCAGCAACGCGGACACGACCCGCCGCATGCTCGGCACGACGGACACGAGCCTCAGCACCCGCAAGACCCGCAGGGCGCGCAGCACCGAGAAAGCACCTGTCGCCGCCGGCAGCAGCGTGATGACGACGACCACGGTGTCGAACCAGTTCCACGGATCGCGGAAGAAGCTCTTGCCGTACGCGCCGAACCGCAGCAGCAGTTCGACGACGAACGCCGCCAGCGCCAGCCGGTCGACCACGTGCAGGGCGTCGCCGTAGGACGCGAGCAGCTCCGGCGAGGTCTCCGCACCCAGCGTGACGGCGTTGACCAGGATCACCGCGGTGATCACCTTGTTGAACCACGGGGCGTCGACCACGACGCGCAGCCCGCCACGGGAAAGCACGAAGATCAACCTATCGAGGTGATCTTCGTGCCCGGCGGTTCGCCCGTTCGGCCGCTACACCGCGTCCGCGACCTTGATCTTGCCCTCGACGATCTGGGCCTTGTACCCCTCGAGGATGCCCTGCAGCTTCGCGTCGATCTTGCCGCCCGACGTCGCGTAGCCCATGCCGTCCGACTTCAGGTCGAAGATCTTCGGCAGCGACGCGAGGTCGTTCGCCGCGGCGGCGTGGAAGAAGTCGTAGACGGCGACGTCCACGCGCTTGAGGCTGGAGGCCACGATGACGTCGCGGTTGGCCGCGAGCGCGGGCTGGTTGTACTGGTCGGCGTCGCAGCCGATCGCCAGCACGCCCGCCTCCTTCACCGCCGCGAACACGCCGATGCCGGACGCGCCCGCCGCCGGGTAGACGACGTCGGCGCCCTTGTCGATCAGGCCCTTCGCCGCCTCCTGGCCCTTGGGCGGGTCCTGGAAGCCGGTGAAGTCGCCGGCCGGGGTGATGTACTTCTTGTCGATCGCGACCTTCGGCGCGGCGGTCTTCGCGCCCTGGTTGAAGCCCGCCTCGAACTTCTGGATCAGCGGGATGTCCACGCCGCCGACGAAGCCCACGTGGCACTTCTTGCTCTGGTACGCGGCGACGACGCCCGCGAGGAACGCGCCCTCCTGCTCGGCGAAGACGAGCGGCGTCACGTTCGCCACACCGTCCACAGCGGAGTCGACCAGGCCGAACTCGACGTTCGGGAACTCCGGTGCGACCACCTTGAGCGACTCGGTGTAGGCGAAGCCGACGCCGACGATCGGGTTGAAGCCCTCGGACGCGAGCTGGCGCAGGCGGGTCTGCTTCGCGGACTCGTCCTCGTTCGGTGCCGCGGACAGCTCGCGGGTGTTCTCCTTCTTCACGCCCATGTCCGCGATGGCCTTGTCGAACCCGGCGGCGGCCAGGTCGTTGAACGACGCGTCACCGCGGCCGCCGATGTCGTAGGCCAGGCCGATCTTCAACGCGCTGCCGTCGACCTTCTTGCCGTCGGCGGCGCTGGTGCTCGACGTGGCGGGCGCGGTGGGCGGCGCCGAGAACTCGCAGCCACTGCCCGACGCGGCGGGCGTGGTGCCACCACCGGAGTCCTTCGCACAGGCGCTCACCGCCATGAGGCTGGTCAGCGCGATCGCGGCCACGGCGGTGCCACGCATACGACGACGCACGGTTCGTCTCCTCCAACTCGGCTTTGAGAGGCGGACGCTACCTCGCGCCCCGGCCAAACCGGTTGAGAGTTCACTTACTGGGATCGAGGATTTTACGAAACACCAGGAAGTCGCACGGGCAGGCGAGATGGGGCACCAGGAACGGATAGGCGGTTTCCAGGTCGTCCTTGCGCACGAGCCGGTAACCGATGCGCGTGTACCAGCCCCGGAGGAACTCCTTCACCGGGTGCTCCCACGTCTGCGGGACGAGCAGCTCCAGCTGCATCTGCGCGAAGCCCCGCTCACGACCCCAGTTCTCGGCGAACGACACGAGGTCGGTGCCGATGCCGGTGCCGCGCTCCTCCGGCGCGGCGACCAGCATCCCGAACTCGCCCACACCGTCCTCGATCTCGTGCACGCGCACGGAACCCACGACGCGGTCGCCCGACCGGGCCACCGCGATCTGCCCGGTGGCGATGAGCTCCGCCACCTCGGCTTCGCTCGTCCGGGACTGGCCTTCGAGCCAGATGCCCTTCTCCGCGTCGGAGTACACGCGGTTGATCAGGGCGGCGACCTCGGCGGCGAGCCCGGTGTCGGAGATGAGGACCGGAGTCACCACGGCGACGGCTGGGTGGTCTTGGCGAGCTCGTCGGCGTGCTGGAGCACCCCGAGCTCGCGCAGCATCCGGTCGCGCTGCATCGGGTCGTGCGCGACGTGCGAGGCGTGCAGTGCCTTGCGCAGCCGGGCTTTCCGGCGCGGCGTCCACGGGCCGGCGACGGCGAGCTTCGCCGCGCGCAACGCCGCCTTGTCCCGGGTGCGCGCCAGGGCGTCGCGGCCGTCGTCACCCAGGCCCAGCAACGACAACACGCGTTCGCGCAGCTCCCGTCCGACGCGAGCCCACGTGGTCGTGCGCTGACGCGAGGCGCGGATCTCGATGCCGAGCGCTAGGTGCAGCATCACCAGGCCGAGAACCGGTCCGAGCAGGACGCGGGCGGTGCCGGCGACCGGACCGGACAGGCTGAAGGCCGCGAACGCGGCGAACGCCGTCAGCGCCCACGCCACGAGCCGGGCGGGACCGGGACGGCCGTTCTGGCGCACGCCACCGCGCATCGCCCAGCCACACGCGACGAGCGCCGCCTCCATCACGGAGAACAGGACGACCCGCTCCACGACGTCGGTGATGCCCAGTCGCTGCTCGAAGAACCGCCACGAGGTGTCGACGCTGACACCGATGCTCATCAGCGCGACGGCGTAGAAACCCTTGGCCCCGGCGGGCTTCGCGGGCTCGGCGGCCGGTTCCGGAGCGGGGGAGGAGGTCTCCACCTTGTCGAGCTCGGCGATCAGTTCCGGCGTCAGCAGCGCAAGACCGTTCGTGTCGGCGAGGTTGTTGGCGGCACGCCACTCGTTCACGATCGCCCTGGTGTGGGAACTGGTGGGCACCGCTTGGCCCTGCTTGTGCAGCCAGCGGCGGACGTCCTCGACCGTGCAGTTGCGCGGAAGGCGTTCCAGCGCGTACTGGATCTTGGCTTTCTGAGTCCTCAGCTGGGTCAACTCGGTGCTGTGGCCGGTCAGGGCGCCGACCTCGTCCGTGGTCACCATGGCCTCCAGCGGAGGCCATGGTCTTCAGTCCGGGGCGGTCCAAGTACGCGGTGCGCAGGCCGGCGGTCCTGCGTCGTGGTCGTCATGGTGCTCCCAGTAGGTTGTGGTTCGTGCGAACGGCGTACAGGTGCCGGGCTTACCCGACTCCTGAGCAGGCTGTGGTGTTGAATCGCACGTTCGGGTGTGTGCGTCTGGTGTGGAACAAGACCTTGAGCGAGCGGAACCACCGCTACCGCACGGAGGGTGTGCGCACGTCGTACCGGCAGACCGATGCGGCGCTGACCGGGTGGAAACGCACCGGGGAACTCGCGTTTCTGTCGGACGTGTCCTGCGTGCCGTTGCAGCAGGCGCTGCGTCATCAGCACACCGCGTTCGGCAACTTCTTCGCCGGGCGGGCCCGTGTTCCGAGGTTCAAGTCCCGTACCGGGCGGCAGAGCGCGCACTACACCCGCTCGGCGTTCCGGATGCGTGAGGGTGTGCTGACGCTGGCCAAGACCAGCGCACCGCTGCGGTTCGTGTGGTCCTTCGGCGAGGTGGACCTGGCCGCGCTGGATCCGACGATGGTGGTGGTGTCCCGGGAGCCGGACGGCCGCTGGTACGTGGCGTTCGCCGTGGACGCTGATGCGCCCGTCTCGGCCGAGCCCGCCGGTCATGCCGTCGGGGTCGATCTCGGTTTGACCGACTTGCTGGTGACCAGTGACGGTGAGCGGATCGCGAATCCGCGGCACCTGGCCCGCAAGGCCGCGAACCTGGCCCGCTACCAACGACGGATGGCCCGCTGCGCGCGTGGTAGCGGCAACCGGCGCAAGGCCAAGGCCAAGGTTGCCCGCGCGCATCGCAAGGTCCGCACCGCCCGGCAGGACTTCTTGCACCGCATTACCACCGGCTTGGTGCGTTCGGCCGATGTGATCGCGATCGAGGACCTGTCGGTCACGAACATGGTGCGCAACCGCCACCTGTCCCGCGCCATCTCCGACGCGGGCTGGGGCGAGTTCCGCAGGCAGCTGGAGTACAAGTGCGCTCGCGCCGGCCGCACGCTGGTCGTGATCGACCGCTGGTTTCCGTCCAGCAAGACCTGTTCGGTCTGCGGGCATGTGCTCGCCGAGCTTGCTTTGTCCGCCCGGCACTGGACGTGTCCGGGCTGCCGCACCCGGCACGACCGGGACCTCAACGCGGCCAAGAACATCCTTGCGGCTGGTCGAGCCGCAACCCGAGACGCTGTCCCGGGTGATGCCTGCGGAGCTGATGTCAGACGGCAAGGGCCCTCCCTTCCGCGATCGGCAGTGAAACAGGAACCCCGTGCCGTGAGGCACAGCGCGTAAGCGCTACCCGCCACAAGGCGGGTGGGAATTCCTGTCCGTGTCAGGACAGGAATGAAGCCAATCGTGCTCTCCGTCCTCATGTGGGGGTGGCTTGCAGGGGCGCGCGGACGCGCCGGACCCTACCCGGCTACCACGCGTGAACATCATCAGGTTTCCGACGTTGACACTGTCACGGTTGCAGTGTCAGTATCAGGGGGTGTGGACGCTCGACGAGTTGCTGGACCGCGTCTCCGCCGCGTTGACGGCGGAGTACTCGGGCGCGCCCAACGGCCGCGTCCGCGACGTGCCCGACAAGCGGGCCGTCCGCTGGTACGCGACGACGGGGCTGGTCGACAGACCGTCCGCGATGCGCGGCCGCACGGCGTTGTACGAGAAGCGCCACCTGCTCCAGCTGGTGGCGGTGAAGAGACTGCAGTCTCAGGGGAGGACGCTGGCCGACGTCCAAGCCGAGCTCGCGGGTGCCACCGACACGACGCTGGCGGCCATCGCCCGCGTGCCGGAACACCTGCTCTCCACGGGTGAAGCACCACCTCCGGAGGCCGTTCGCCCGAGGTTCTGGGCCGAACCCGCGGCAGAACGCGCTGCCGCACCGGCCGCGCCACCCGCACCCGCCGAGGCGTTCGCGCTGAACGGCGTCGCGCTCGGGGGAGGTGCCGTCGTCCTGGTGCCGGGGACGCCGACCGCCGCCGACCGCGCGGACATCGCCGCCGCCGCCCGGCCACTGCTCGACCTGCTCGCCGCCCGCGGCCTGCTCAACGAAAGGGAATCGTCATGACCATCTCCGTCGCCCCGATGAAGGCCGCCGAAGCCGACCGCATCGGCCGGACGACCGAGGACGCGGGTCTGGGCGCGCTGCGCACCGAACGAGGCAACCTGCCGCTGGAGCAGCTCGGCGTGCGGGCCTCCATCACCGGTCTCGTCGGCCGTGTGGTCCTGACGACCGGGTTCGTGAACACCCACGACACCGCCCTCGAAGCGACCTACGTGTTCCCGCTGCCGGACCGCGCCGCCGTCACCGGCATGAAGATGACCGCCGGCGACCGCACGGTGGAGGCCGACCTGCAGGAACGCGCGCAGGCCCGCCAGATGTACGACGACGCGATCGCGGCGGGCAAGAGAGCGTCCATCGTGGAGGAAGAGCGTCCGGACGTCTTCACCATGCGCGTGGGCAACATCCCCGCCGGTGAACGGGTGACCGTCGAGCTGACCCTGGTGGGGCCGCTGGTGTTCGAGGACGGCGCGGCCACGTTCCGGTTCCCGCTCGTCGTGGCGCCTCGCTACGTGCCGGGCTCGCCGCTGCCCGGGCCGTCCGTCGGCGACGGGCACGCCCAGGACACGGACGTGGTGCCGGACGCGTCGCGGATCTCGCCGCCGGTGCTGCTGCCGGGCTTCCCGAACCCCGTGCGGCTCGGCATCGACGTCGAGATCGACCCCGCCGGGCTGGAGCTCGGCGAGGTGCGGTCGAGCCTGCACACCGTGGTCGCCGAGGGGAACACCGTGTCGGTCTCGCCGGGCGAGCGGGTCGACCGCGACTTCGTGCTGCGCCTGGCGTACAGCGGGAACAGCTCCGCGGTCGTGTGCGTGCCCGACGAGGACGACAGCGGTGAGGGCACCTACCAGCTGACGGTGCTGCCGCCCGAGTCCGAGGCCCCGGTCCGGCCGCGTGACGTCGTGCTGCTGCTCGACCGGTCCGGCAGCATGTCGGGCTGGAAGATGGTGGCGGCCCGCCGTGCGGCGGCCCGCATCGTCGACACGCTGACCGCGGACGACACGTTCTCCGTGATCACCTTCGACCACCAGGTGGAACGGCCGGACGCGCTCGGTTCCGGGCTGGTCACGGCCACCGACCGCCACCGGTTCCGCGCCGTCGAGCACCTGGCCGCCATGCAGGCGCGCGGCGGCACCGAGATGTACGAGCCGCTGCGCCAGGGCCTGACCCTGCTCGCCGACGCGGGCCCGGAGCGCGCCCCGGTCCTCGTGCTGGTGACGGACGGCCAGGTCGGCAACGAGGACCAGATGTTGCGCGACATCGCGCCGATGATCAACCGGACGCGGATCCACGCCGTCGGCATCGACACCGCCGTCAACGCGGGCTTCCTCGGCAGGCTGGCCGCCGCCGGGGCGGGCCGGTGCGAACTCGTCGAGAGCGAAGACCGGCTGGACGAGGCGATGACGCACATCCAGCGGCGGATCGGCGCGCCGGTCGTCACCGACGTCGTGGTGTCGCCGGGTTCGGACCTGCCGCGGCTGCCCACCGCGATCTATCCGGGTGTGCCGCTGGTCGCCTTCGGCCGGTACCGCGGCGCCGCACCCGACTCCTACGTGGTGCACGGCCGGACCCGGGACGGCGGCGACTGGCAGGAGACGGTGGCGGTGCGGCAGCACACCTCGCCGGCCGTCCGGTCGCAGTGGGCCCGTGCCGCACTGCGTGACCTGGAGGACCGGTACGCGGCCGGCGACCGGACGCTGGAGTCGTCGATCGTGGAGACCTCGCTGCGGTTCGGCGTGCTGTGCCGCTTCACCGCGTTCGTGGCGGTGGACGAGCGGGTCGTGACCGACGGGACGGTGCACCGGGTGGTGCAGCCGGTCGAACAGCCCGCGGGCTGGGAGATGCAGGCTCCGGGGAGTCCGATGCCGATGTTCGCCGGTGGTGCGCCCGCGTTCGCCGCTGCTCCGGCGCCGTTCGCCGCCGCGCCCGCCTACGGCGGTGCGGTACCGCCGCCTCCCTCCGCACCGCGGGCCGTGCGCTCTCGTTCGGGTGCCCGGTCGGTCGCGCCTGAGGGGGCGCCGGTCGCTCCGCCCGGATCGATGCCGGTTCCGCCGCCCGGATCGATGCCGGTACCTCCGGCCGTCGACCCGGCGGACCTGCGCGAGGTCGTGACGCTGGAGATCCAGCGCCTGGAGGCGGACGCGTCCCTGCCGTCGTGGGAACGCCGTGACCTGCTCGCCGACCTGGCCAGCCGGCTCGGCATCCTCGTCGCCGGCCGGACCGGCCCGGCTTACGAGCCGATGCGCGCCCTGTTCGCGGAGATCACGGCCGGCGGTGACGTCGAGAAGCTGTGGGCGCGGACGCTGGAGGTGCTGAGGGAGTTCGTCTCGGACGGGACACCGTCCGAGCCGGAGCGGCGCAGGAGGTTCTGGCGCTGAGTGGGCGATTGCCCGTGTGAGGGTTCTGCCGCAACGCTTCCACTGTGAGCGCGTTCGGCGAATGGACGACAGTCGAGGGCCTGCCCGCGTTCGAGTACCGGGCAGGCCCCCGGCTGTGGGATCCGATCATCGACCCGCCGACGTCGAGGCACTGGGTGCACCTGGGCAACCGGCGGATCACCCTGGCGGCCGACAGCGACGGGTTGACGGGCGTGTGGGACGAGCACCTCGGCTGCCGATGGCTCGCTGAAAGGACGGGCATCGCCCGCTTCGGTGCGCTGGCAACGGACTCCGCGGCGGTGAAGCTGTTCGGGCCGGCGTTCTGCCGGACGGCGGTGGCGTCGGACTCCGTCGGCGTCGAGCGGACCGTGCTGTGCCCGGAAGGCGCGGTGCCGTGGGTGGTGATCAAGATCGACGTGCTCAACCGGGGTGCGGAGGTCGTGCGCGGGACGTTGACCGAGGAGTGGGACGTGCGGCCACGCCTGGTGGACCTCGAGTTCGGGCCTGTGCGAGGTGACGCTCCGCCGGACGCACCCGTGGTCGCGCTGGAGCACTTCGGCGGCGGACGGGCGGAGACCACCGCCGGGCTCCTGGCCGTCGAAGCCGGGCTGGAACTGGCGCCGGGGGAGCGGACGACCGAGTGGTTCCGCTTCGGGCTGCTCGACGGGCCCGCCGACCCCGAGGCCGTCTACTCGACAAGCCTGGCGGGCCTGCGTGCGCGCCTTCCGTCCATCACCCTTCCGCGCGCACCGGAGGCGGCCGCCGAGATCGCGTGGCACCTGGCACTCCTGACCGGTGGAGCCTGCGAGGACGGGGTGCTCGGCGGACACACCCTGAACCAGGGGTCCGCTTACTCGTTCCGCCACGGCTTCAACGGCGCCGCAAGGGATCCGCTGCAGCACGCGCTGCCGTTGGTCCACTTCGAACCCGACCTCGCCTTGTCGGTGCTGCGCAACACCTGTGCCTGGGGCAGTCCCGACGGCGATCTGCCGTACGCGCTCGACGGCCGCAAGCAGCCCTGGACGCAGCTGTTCCGCCCGTCCGACCAGAACCTGTGGGCGCTCTGGCTCGCCGCCGAGTACGCGGCGGTGACCGGCGACCTCGCCGCGTTCGCCGAGCCCGTGCCGTACCACCCCTGCCACGGCGCCGAACCCGTTGCGCTCGCCGAGAACCTGCGGCGCCAGTTCCGCTTCTTCGTGGACGAGGTCGGCGTCGGCGAGCACGGGCACGTGCGGATCCTCAACGCCGACTGGAACGACCTCGCCGTCACAGAGTCCGGAGTGGACCGTGAGGTGATGGTCGAGCGCGGCGAGTCGGTCCTGAACTCCGCCATGGCCGCCTGGGTGCTGCCGGTCTATGCGAGCCTCGCCGAACGCTTGGGTGACGCCGCAACGGCTTCCGAGGCACGGCAACGCGCGGCAGGGTTCCGCGAACTGGTGGCGGGGGAGTGGAACGGCCGTTGGTTCCGGCGCGCGCACGGCCCCGGCGGCAAGGTCGTCGGCGACCACGACCTGTGGCTCGAGGTGCAGCCGTGGGCGATCCTCTGCGGCGCCGCCACCGCGGACCAGGCGCGTGCGTTGCTCAAGACGATCGACGAGACCTGCCGGGCCGGTTCGCCGCTGGGCGCTCGCCACCGCTGGCCCGTTCCCGAAGGCGCGCAAGGACAGGTGTGGGCCTCGGTCAACATGACGCTGGTCTGGGCGGCTTCCCTTCACGACCCGGAACTGGCGTGGGACGAGTGGCGGCGCATGACCCTGCACGCGCACACGGCCGCCTATCCGGAGGTGTGGACGGGGACCTTGTCCGGCCCTGACTGCTACCTAGCGCCGGACAGCGACCGTCCCGGCGAAACGTGGGCGCTACCGGACTTCGGCACCGCGATGCAGGCCTACCCGGTCGCGAACCTGCACAGCCACTCCCAGCCGTTGATGGCCTACCTGCGGTTGCTCGGGGTACCTCGATTCGGTGAACGAGCGTGACGAACCGGGAACCACCGTGGTCCTGACTGTCACCCCGCACGAGTCCCCCGAGGAGCTCCCGTTGTCCAGCCCCAGCCACCGAGTCGTCCAGTTGCGCACGCCCCTGACCGAGGACCAGAGGCTGTCGCTCGTGGAGCAGACCGCCCTGTGCCACCCGGCGGTGCACAGCGCCGAGCTGTCGTCGGACGCCGAGATCCACCTGGAAGTCGTGGTGTGGCGGGGAAGCTCGCCTCAGCGGGCCGTGCACGACATCGCCGCGGCGCTCGACGCCGTGCTCCCCGGCGTGCCGGTGTGCGTGTCGGTGTCGGCCGTCGCCTACCGCAGGCGCGCGACGACCCTGCTCGCGGTTTACAAATAGCGCTCTCTTGTCAAACTGACTTTACGTGCCCTACCGTTCTGTCAACCTCCCGGAGGAGCGTGGCATGAGCGACAAAAAGGCAACGGTGCCCGTCGGCTCAACCGAGCAGTGGACGGACGGCAAGCGGTACCTGTGGCTGCTGGGGCTGGTCGTGCCGTCCCTGGCGTTCCTGGCGATCGGGATGCACGCCGCGACGGGCTGGGGCGTGTGGTTCTGGATCGGCCCGATCGTGGTGCTGCTCATCGTCCCGGCGATCGACCTGGTCGCCGGGCTCGACCGGAGCAACCCGCCGGACGACGTGATCGAACGGCTGGAGAACGACCGCTACTACCGCTGGATCACGTACCTGTTCCTGCCGATCCAGTACGTCGGGTTCGTGGCGGCGTTCTGGCTGATCGCCCGCGGCGATCTGTCCGTCGTGGACAAGATCGGCCTCGCCGTGTCGATCGGGTGCATCGGCGGCATCGGCATCAACACCGCGCACGAGCTGGGCCACAAGAAGGAGAGCCACGAGCGCTGGCTGTCGAAGATCGCGCTGGCGCAGAGCTTCTACGGCCACTTCTACATCGAGCACAACCGCGGCCACCACGTGCGGGTCGCGACGCCGGAGGACCCGGCGAGCAGCAGGGTGGGGGAGAGCTTCTACCGGTTCTGGCCGCGCACCGTCCTCGGCTCGATCGCCTCGGCCTGGCGGCTCGAACGCAAGAGGTACGCGCGGCGCGACCGGCACCCGTACCGCCTGGGCAACGACGTGCTCAACGCGTGGCTGATGTCGGCGGTGCTGTGGGCGGCCATGATCGTGTGGCTCGGCGCCGGCATCGTGCCGTACCTGCTGGTCCAGGCGGTGATCGGCTTCTCGCTGCTGGAGGTCGTGAACTACATGGAGCACTACGGGATGCTGCGGCAGATGGTCGGCGCACCGGGCCGCAGGCGGTACGAGCGGGTCGACCCCAGCCACAGCTGGAACTCCAACAACATCGCCACGAACGTCCTGCTCTACCACCTGCAGCGGCACAGCGACCACCACGCCAACCCGACCCGGCGCTACCAGACGCTGCGCGACTTCGCCGAGTCCCCGGTGCTGCCGACGGGCTACGCGGGCATGATCCTGCTGGCCCTGGTCCCACCGCTGTGGCGGCGCGTGATGGACCCGCGGGTGCGGGGCCACTTCGGCGGGGACATCGGCCGCGCCAACATCCAGCCCGGCAAGCGCGCGAAGGTGCTCGCCCGCTACGGCGGCACCGACTCGGGCTCGACCGTCGCCGCCGACAGCCGAGGTGACGCGACCGCGGGCGGCATGTGCCCCGGCTGCGGTTACGTCTACGACGAGAAGACGGGCGACCCGCGCGAAGGCTTTCCCGCCGGAACACCGTGGGCGGACATCCCGGACACCTGGTGCTGCCCGGACTGCGGGGTGCGCGAGAAGATCGACTTCGTCGCGCCGGGAAGGGTCACGGCCTAGGATCGTGACCATGGGTTCTCCAGCGGCGGCCTCGGGTCGCCGGCAGCCGATCGTCGAGGCGGCGATCGAGATGACGGCCCGCGACGGCTGGGCCGCGGTCACGATGACGCGGCTCGCCGAGCAGGTCGGCGTCAGCCGCCAGACCGTCTACAACGAGATCGGCTCCAAGAACTCCCTCGCCGACGCGATGCTGGCGCACGAGCTCGACCGGTTCCTCACCGCGATCAGCGCCGCCTTCGACCGCCACGCCGACAACCTCGTCGAGGCCGTCCACGACGCCGTGCGCGACGTCCTCGAACTCGCCCGCGGCAACCTCCTGGTCCGCGCCATCGCCTCGGCGACGCACGGCGCCGACACCGAACTGGTGCCGCTGCTGACCACCCAGGCCGAAACCCTGCTCACCGACGTCAAGGCGATGCTCGCGGCACGGGTCGAGTCCTACCGGACCGGCCTGACGGGCGAGCAGGTCGAGGTGCTGGTCGACCTCATGACGAGGACGGTGCTCAGCCACGTCGTCCAGCCGACGGGCACCCCGGCCGGCACCGCCGACGGGCTCGCGTGGCTGGCGTCACGTGTGCTGGACGAGCCCGCGAGGAAACCGCTCCGCTTCGGCTGACGAACACCAGAGGTGAGCGAACTGATCAGCGTGCTCGACACCGTGGCCGACCGGCTCGTGGTCCCCGGCTACTCGAAGTGGGGCTACCGGCTCCGCAGGAGGAGCTGGTCCGACCTGGAACCCGGCGCGCTGCACGGCGCCAGGGCCGTCGTGACCGGAGCCGGTTCGGGCATCGGCAAGGCGGCGGCACTCGGCCTGGCCCGTCTCGGCGCGGACGTGGTGCTGGCGGTGCGCGACGAACGCAAGGGCGAGACGGCCCGTGCCGAGATCGTCGCCGCGGCCCCCGGCGCCAGCGTCCTGGTACGGCACTGCGACGTGTCGAGCCTGGAGTCCGTGCGCCGGTTCGCCGCGGAGATCGACCGCGTGGACGTGCTGGTGCACAACGCCGGGGTGCTGCCGCAGGAACGCGCGGTCACCGCCGAGGGGCACGAGCTGACGTTCGCCACACACGTGCTGGGCCCACTGCTGATGACCGAGCTGCTGCGCCCGCTGCTCGCGGCCTCCGCGGACCCACGGGTCGTGCTCGTCTCCTCCGGCGGCATGTACACCCAACGCCTCCGCGCCGACGACCCCGAATACCGTGAGGGCACCTACAAGGGCGCGACCGCCTACGCCCGCACGAAACGCATGCAGGTCACGCTCGTCCCGCTGCTGACGAAGCGCTACGCGGCCGATGGCATCGCCGTGCACGGCATGCACCCCGGCTGGGCCGACACACCGGGCGTCGCCGGCTCGCTGCCGGGTTTCCACCGGCTGACCGGCGCGTTCCTGCGCACCGCCGAGGAAGGCGCGGACACGGTCGTCTGGCTCGCCGCCACGAAACCCGCTCCCCGCGCCGGACGTTTCTGGCACGACCGCCGTGAACGTCCGGCGCACCTGCTGCCAGGCACCGCGGAGAAGCCGGAGGACGTGGCCGCGTTCTGGCAGTACTGCGCCGGCGCGGCGGATCTCAGATGACGAACAATACTTGCTGCAGTCCATGATCAACGTCAGGGCGATGTCCGGGAAACGGGCCTTGAAGGCAGCCTTGGTGCCGTCCTGCTGGGTCGGTGTGTCGCCGCCGGCGTGGATGACGAGCTTGCCACCTTCCCTGAGCGCGGCCTGGTAGAGCTCGTCGAGCGTCCTGGCCTCCTCCGGCCCGCCGGGGTGCCCCGTCGGGCGAAGCCGCGGCGCCGAAAGCGCTGAAGCCCAAGGCCGCGCCAGCCCCGGCGGCAAGGACACGTCGTCTGCTGAGGGAGCTTGACAAGGTGAGGAAGCCTCTCTGCGGGGGACGTACACGGTCAGGCGACTGCCATCCTCGTGTGACCGAGAGGATTTCCGCGTCATCCGGACGGAGAGAAGAACGCGCTGGAGATGGACGCCGCGTTCAACCGAACGGTTGAACGCCCATGGCAACGGCGTCTCTTCGAGTCACCGCAGGACGTGCTCACCGTCGCGTGGGACGTGGTCGACGGCCTCACCGGAGGAGCGCGTCGAAGTTGCGGAGCCACCGCCGGCTGTCCCAGCGGTGACGGCCTTTCGGCCGTCGCGGAAAGCATTCCCAGACCGAGGGACTCGGTCGCGAACCTCTTGATGTGCAAGGAGCTCGGCTGCAAGTCGTCGGCAGGTGGCATCGCGGCGCGGTGGTCGCGGCGCTGCCACTGGCCCGTGCCGCTGATCTGCCGCAGATCGATCCCGGTGCCCTGTGCGTGCAGGACGGTCAGCACGATGCGGCTGCCGTCGTGGCGGGCAGTGTCGCGAGTGCCTGCCCGATCGCCCGCAGGGCGTCCTCGAGTGGAAGAGGGCCCAGATCATCGAGGGCAGGATCAAGGTCGCGGGCACGGCGTAGCCCGTAAGCCGGATTGACGCCACCCCTCGTCATTCATACATTCGAGTCCTGATTGTATGAATGACGAGGGGTGGTCCGCGTGACGCTGGGCAGAACCGCCGTCGTACTGGGGGGCAGCACCGCTGGTCTGTGCGCCGCCGGGGCGCTCGCCCCCTACTTCGACCAGGTGGTGGTGCTGGAACGGGACGAGCTCCCGGCCGCGGCGGAGCACCGGCGTGGCGTGCCGCAGAGCAAGCACCCGCACTTCCTGCTGAACTCGGGACGGCGCGCGATCGGAGCGCTGTTCCCCGGATTCGAGGACGAGCTCATCGCCGCGGGCGGGTTGCACCTGATGCCGTCTCTGGACGCCGCCTACCTCGACGGGGAGGGCTGGTCGGCGCGCAAGCGCGGGGCGATGACGATGATCTACGGGTCGCGGATCCTCATCGAACGCGTGTTGCGCGACGCGGTTCGAACTCTGCCCAACACGACCATTCGCGAGGGTGTCCCGGTGCACGGCCTCACCACGCGGGACGGGGCGGTCACCGGGGTCGGCCTGTCCACGTCCGCCGGCGAGGAGCACCTCGACGCCGACCTCGTGGTGGACGCGATGGGGCGCGGGTCCTCGGTCAGCGGCTGGCTCGTGGCCGCCGGATGGCCCGAGCCCGAGGTGCGCACGCTCGACGCCAAGGTCACCTACACCTCGCGCTGGTACGAGCTGCCGTCACCGGCCGAGCGACCGGCGTCGTGGTGGTGGCAGCACCTGGTGATCATGCCCACCCCGGACAAGGGGGAGCACCCCGCCGAGCACGAGTTCCTGGTGAACTTCTTTCCCGTCGAGGGGAACCGCGTCATCGCCTGCATGGGCTCGTGGGGCATCGACATGCCCCGCACCACCGAGGCGTTCGTCGAGTCGGCGCGCCGGGTGCGGACGCCGTTGTTCGCGGCCGCGATGGACCGGTGTTCACCCACCTCGGAGGTGCACCTGACCCGGTCGACGGGCAACAAGTGGCGGCGCTACGACCGCTTGAGCACACCTGGTCTGGTGTTCGTCGGCGACTCGATCTGCGCCTTCAACCCTTTCTACGCACAGGGGATCAGTTCTGCGGCGATGTCCGCACTGTTGCTGCGCGAGCACCTGTCCCGCGCGCAACGCCTCGACGCGGAGTTCTACGCCCAGTTCCTCGTGGCGCAACGCAAATCGCTCACCGTGCCCTGGTCGCTGGCCATGGCGAGGGACCAGGGCTACGAGTGCGCGGTGGGCACCGAGAAGGTGCCGGAGTGGTGGCGTCGCGTTCTCGCGGCCATGTCCGGCCCGGCTTTCAGTCTCATCGTCGGTGCGGCGCGTGAGTACGAGGTGGTCGACGAGCACTTCGCGAAGGTGTTCAACATGGACGAGTCGCTGGGCGAGATGATGCGGAACCCGAGGGTGCTCGCGGCGCTCGTGCGCTACCGGATCCGGACAGCGTTGGGACGGCAGCGGATTCCCTTCGGGTTCGATCCCCAGGCGGAGCCGCCGGCCACGGACTACTCGCCGGACGGTGCCGCGGCAACGGTCGCCGCGCGATGAGCGCCGTGTGCGGGCCGGAGGCGGAAGCCGTCGCCCGCGGTCTCGGCTTCGACTGCCACGACGTGTCACCCGTGGTCTCGCTGCGGTCTCCGTGGGATCTCGTGCACTGGACGATGCCGCTGCTCGAGCTGCTCATCATCGGCGGCGCCGTCTTCGCCCTGGTGCACGCGTTGCGCCGCTACCGCCACGGCGACCCGATCAACCTGGCGCTGTGGTGGACGTCGCTGGTGTACCTCGCGGTGATCGAACCACCGCTGTACTTCCCGGAGTGGTTCGGGCTCAACGAGATCTACGGTTTCATCTTCGCCCACAACCAGTTCACCGTGCAGTTCATGTGGGACAGGTTGCCGCTCTACATCATCGCGTTCTACCCGGTGATCAGTCAGCTCGCCTACGAGCTGGTGCGGTCGCTCGGCATCTTCCGGCGCCGCGGCGCACTCGTCGGGTCGGTCGCCGTCGCCTTCGCCTGCCAGGTGTTCTACGAGGTGTTCGACCACATCGGACCACAGCTGAAGTGGTGGTCCTGGAACCCGGACAACCACATCGTCAACCACCCCGCGCTGGCAGCGGTGCCGATGACGAGCATGCTGCTGTTCGCGTCCGTTTCGTTGGGGGCCATGACTTACCTGGTCGTGCGCCTGGTCGGCGAGCGCCGCGGGCGGTCGTTGGTGCCGCGCGTTCTGCTCGCCGGCGTCCTCACGCCACCGACCATGGCGATCGCGGGCATTCCGTCGAGCTTCTTCAGCGGCAACCCCACCGCCCAGGCCTGGGTTCTCGGCGTCGAGCTGGCCCTGGTGTGGCTGGCCGGCGGCTGGATCGTCCTGTCGCAGCTCAGGTCGCCGGGGCCCGGTGAACCGCTGTCCGACTTCGTCCGGATCTACCCAGCCGTCTACCTGGGCGGGATGGCGGTGTTCTGGATCAGCGCTCTTCCTGACGGCCCACCGATCGCAGGCGCGCTCTACGCGCTCGCCTGTTTCCTCGGGGCCGGTCTGTTGCTCGCGGCGCTGCGGCGCGTGCACCGGAAAGCACCTTCCACCGTCTGAGCCGGCGCCCTCAGGGATGATGGTGCGCATGGGGTACCACGGCTGGCAGGGCAACCCACCCGGCACCGAGGACGAGGCACGCCGCCGGATCGTCAAGGCGGCGATGGCCTGTGTGGACCGCGTCGGGCTCGCCAAGACCAGCATGTCCGTGGTCGCCTCCGAGGCGGGCGTGACGCGGCAGACCGTCTACCGCTACTTCCCACGCCTCGCGGACATCCTCAGCGCCGTTGCGCTGGCAGGCGTCGAGGACTTCGCCGCGCGGATGGCACGGCACCTCGCCTCGTTCGGCAGCCCGGCCGAGGTGGCCGTGGAGTCCGTGGTGTTCGGCGTCCTGGAGGTCCCGCGGGAGCCGTACCTGGGCTTGCTCCTGCAGGCAGGCGAATCCGACTTCTTCACCGTCGCGGTGACCTCCCCCGAGTCCTTCGCGCTCGGCGCGCGCATCCTCCGCGACGTGCCCGTGGACTGGGCCGGCGCCGGGATCGCCACCGACGACGAGCTCCAGGGGCTCGCCGAGATCCTGATGCGGCTCTTCCTGTCGTTCCTGCAGCACCCCTCGACGCCGGCGCTCACCGATGACCGCCTGCGGGCTCTGGTCCGCCGGTGGATCGGGCCTGCTCTTCAGTAGCCACCGTGTTCGTGTGCGGTGCCAGAACTCTGCATTCGCTCGCTGCGCTGCCGTGGTCAGGTTCTGTCGTTCGGGCGGCATCGTCGTGGGCGTGGCGCTGCGACTGCTACGGGCGTGGGCTGCCAGTCGGACAAGGGCGCCGGTTCGAGCACCGTGGCCGGCGTCGATCGCGGGCCGACGGCCACGACGAACATTCGCGGGATGTAGAAGCGAGGTGGTGGGCGAGGCCGGTCGTCATAGCTCTCCGAGATACCCGACGGGACGGACTCGTCGCCGTCCTCGCGATGTCGTTGTCCGCTCTGGCTCCGCCCGAGCACACGATCTGCGGCGTGCCGTCAACCGGCTGTTCGACCCACATCATCCGGCGGACGGCGCTGATAGTTTGGGGCCGTGCCGCCGCGGACCGCTGCCGGATGGCGAGCGGGTCCGGGGTGCGGCGCCACTTCAGCTCAGCCGGACCAGCGGCTCGAACAGGGAGAACAAGTCCTTTGCGGAAGCTCAGAACGGCTGTACTCGCCTTTGGCGTCACGGCTGCGGTCGTCGGGGGCGGATCCGCCGGCGCCCCCGCCGCCCAGGCCGCGGCCACCTGGAAAGCCTTCGACAAGAACTGCGTGACCGTCATCGCCGGCGGCGGCGCGATCGCCGGTTCGGTCTGCGCGCAGGTGCAGAAGCGCGTCACCGACACCGGTTCGACCAACGGTTACCGCGCCAGGGTCACCGTCACCCCCGCCGCGGGTCACTCGTTGAAGCCGACCACCCACACCTGGAGCTCGGACGGCGCCACGAACCAGATCTGCACGGGCGGCTGCGCCCCGCAGACCTCCGAGTGGACCTCGGCGTGGACTCCGGTCAAGACCTCCTCCGGGACCTACACCGCCAGGGGTGAGGTCTTCGGCAGCAGTTCCATCTTCTCCGTCTCCGCCTCCTGGAGCGACTGGACGCAGATCGCCAAGAAGTGCGTCAGCGAGGCCGCCGGCAAGCTCTGCGTCTACCGGCATGAACGCGCCTACCGGGACACCTACGAGGAGCGTGCCAAGCTGACGGTCGCGCCGTCCGCCGGCAACTGGCTGGAGCCGCGGTGGGTCCGGGTCGGCATCGTCTCGGACGGCGTCGACAGCCACGAGACCCGCGACCTCTGCGACCCGTCCTGCACCCGGCGCACCGTCACCTGGTCCGCCACCGTGAGCCGGACCATCGGCAACATCGGCAGCACCTACCAGCTCTACGCGTCCGCCCAGGTCGCCCTTCCCTCCGGCGACGTCGAACTGATCAAGGCATCGCTGTCCGGCTGACCTCGTCAGCACAGCGGGGCCGGATGTGCGTGACGACCTCGTCGCTCGAGGCCGGGCGGGCGTGGAACACCGCTCCGGATCGCGTCACGCACCGATGTAGACCCGGTTGATCGTGCCCGGAATGCTTCGGCGGTGTCCGAGCCGAGGCGGCTGGCAGGTCGTAACGCCGTAGCGGCTGCCTCCGAATGTACGAATGCCGGTCCGGGGATCCCTCGCGACGTCCCAACGGAGCGCGTCCCGGACCGGCGCTCACCCAGCAATCGCAATCACGCAGACGTCCGCCAGGCATGTCGGCCACGCACCGCCGCCGGCCGGAATCACGCCGTATGCGTCCTCGGTGTGCGCGTCGAAGGTGCCGAGGTGCGCGCCCGTGTGCACGTCGATCAGGTGATGGCGGAACCAGTGCTCGTCATCGTTCTGCGGTCGGTCTGAAACGCCCCGTCATTACGTCCCTCAACGAATTCGAACGGAGCCGCACTGACCTGCGAGAGTTGCATTTCCGCAGGTCGGCGCGGCATTAGTGCTACAGAACGAACTTCTGGTACTGCTCGCGGTCCATGTCGTACACCTCGAGCGTCACCTGGGTCGGAAGCCCTTCCACCGGCTTGAGGTGATCGCGCGCGATCCCGATGACCACCTGCCCGACCTCCTGCTTGAGTTCGACCGACCGGCCCGTCAGCAGCCCCATCCTGATGTGGATCATCGCCGCGGGGGAGCCGTCGCCGATCACGGACTCCTCGATCGTGCGGAACCGCGTCTTGAACGCCGGCACCTCCGCGCTGACCAGCGGCCCCACGGTCCGGTGCAGCGCGAGGGCGAAGGCGCGGCGGTCGAAGGCCTCGCCCAGTTCGGCGGAGTGCTCGACGGTGATCTGTGGCATGGGCCCACGCTACCGGCGCGGCGACGATGAGCAGCTCCGTCTCAGATGCCTTGAGACGTCACTTCCCGTGCGGGTCCTCGACGTTGATCGCGGCGACCACCTGGTCGTAGTCGCCGCGCGCCTCGCCGTAGCGCAGGAACTTCACGCGCTCGACCTGGATCTCACGGGCGTCGGGCCGGGTCTCGATGATGCTCATGACCTCGGCGACGTACTCGCTGAGCGGCATGGCGTGCTCGTTCTCGGCGTGGCCCGGCAGCAGGTCCGTCCGCACCGCCGGCGGCTCCAGCTCCACGACCTTCACCGACGTGTCGGCGAGTTGGAGCCGCAGCGTCTCGCTGAGCATGTGGATCGCGGCCTTGGACGCGTTGTAGCTCGGCGTGATCTTCAGCGGCGCGAAGGCGAGTCCGGACGAGACGGTCATGATCGTGGCGTCCGGCAGCGTCTGGAAGTGCTCGACGAACGCGGCGATCAGGCGGATCGGGCCGAGGACGTTGGTCGTGACGGTGCCCTCGGCGGACTCCAGGAACGACTCGGGGCGGTGCCAGTCCTCTACGCGCATGACACCCGCCATGGTGATCAGCACGTTGACCGACGGGAAGCGGGCGATGACGTCCTTGGCCGCGGCCTGGACGCTCGCGGCGTCGGCGGTGTCGATCCGGACGGTCTCGACACCGGGGTGCTCGGCCGCGATCCGGTCGAGCAGTTCGGTGCGCCGGCCGCCGACGACCACGGTGTTGCCGCGCTCCCGCAGGGCGAGGGCGAGCGCCAGGCCGATGCCGCTGGTGGCTCCGGGGATGAAGACGGTGTTTCCGGTGATGTCCATGGCACTGAGCTTCTGCCGGTGTCCGCCGGTGCGGCAGAGAGCCCTTGTCGGGGGATCGGCGATCCCTGGTTCACGGCGCGCGGGCCCGGATACTGGGGTTCATGGATCGGGTGGAACTCGCGGGATTCCTCAGGCGCCGCCGGGAGGAACTCAGGCCGGAGGACGTCGGCCTGCCGGTGGGCGCGCGCAGGCGGGCGCCGGGGCTGCGGCGCGAGGAGGTCGCGGCGCTGGCCGCCATGTCCACCGACTACTACACGCGCCTGGAACAGCAACGCGGCCCGCAGCCGAGCGAGCAGATGCTGACCGCGCTGGCCCGCGCTCTGCGGCTGACCGACGACGAACGCGACTACCTGTTCCGCGTCGCCGGTCGCAACGCCCCGTCACCCCGGACGGGCGCCACCCACGTGGTGCCCGCGCTGCAACGGGTGCTGGACCGGCTCGACGACACGCCCGCGCTGATCCTGTCGAACCTCGGCGAGGTGCTGATGCAGAACCGGTTCGCCGAGGCGCTGTACGGCGACTCCTCGCGCTTCACCGGGTACGCCCGCAGCGGGATCTACCGCTGGTTCACCGACCCGGACGAGCGCCTCGTCTACCCCGAGCACGACCGCGAACGGCAGGGCCGCACCCAGGTGGCGAACCTGCGCGCCGCCTACGCCTCGATGGGCCCGCGCTCACGGGCCGGTGAGCTCGTTCGCGCACTGCAGAAGGAAAGCGCGGAATTCGCCGAACTGTGGGAACGGCACGAGGTCGCGAAGCGGTTCGAGGACCACAAGGTGCTGATCCACCCCCAGCTCGGGGAGATCGAGGTGGACTGCCAGGCGTTGTTCACCGAGGACCAGTCGCAGGCGCTGCTCGTGCTGACCGCGCCGCCGCGCACCGAGGCGTTCGACAAGCTGCAGCTGCTCGGCGTGCTGGGCACGGAGAAGTTCGTCAGCTGAGGACGAGGATCGTCTCCTCGATCTCGGCCTTCCGGGCCGCCGCGTAACCGACGTCGGTCCCGACCGGCTTGAACCCCGCCCTCGTGAGCACACGCATCGACGCAGGGTTGTCACTGGCCACGCGGGCGTGCAGCGGCCGGACCGTCACCTGCTCCAGCAGCAACGCCACCGCCCTTCCGGCGACGCCCTGACCCCACACCGCGCGGTCGACCCAGTAGGTGATCTCGGTGTCGCCCTCCATCACGAAGCTGGCGATGCTGCCCACGACCACGCCGTCGCCGAGGATGACCTGGTTCAGGGTCTCGGGATTGCCCCGGATCCTGCGCATGTGCGCGTCGAACGCCTCACGGTCGTCGGGGTCCTCCGCGGTGAACGCGGCCATCCGCACCGATTCGGGATCACGCATGAACTCGAACAACATGTCCAAGTCCGCGTCTTCAACGCCTCTCAGAGCCACTTCGCCGATCATCGAGCGAGCCTAGTCGCGAGCCACGCCAAAGACAGCGGATAGCGATGATCGATCGCGCCGTGTCCCGCGTCGAAGAGCTCGAAGTGCACGCGCTCGTCCGGAATCCCGGCCGCGGCGATCTCTTTGCGGAACGCCTCCGCGCCCAGGTCGAGGAAGTACTCGTCCCGTTTGCCCGCGTCGATCCACACGGCCCTGAGCGAGCGGATCGCCTCGGCGTGACCGGCCACCATCCGCACCGGGTCCCAGTCGAGCCAGCGCTGCCACACCTGGGGGACCGGCGCTCCGGTGACCGGGTCGAACGGCAGTTCCGGCGTCCCGTCCTCCCGTGCCGAGAAGCACGCGGCGACACCGAACATCCCGAGCAGGTCCGTGTCCTCGGGCTTCGTGAACGCGGTCCGGCTGGTGAAGTCCGTCCACCACTTCTGGACGTCGTGGTCGTAGCCGCGCAACGCCCGTGCGGCCTTGCCGAAGTCCGCGAGGTAGCAGAGTTCGTAGAGCGCGTCACCCGCGTGCGTGGCCAACGCGCCGAACAGGTCGGGCCGCAGCATCGGCGTGATCATCGCGCCGAACCCGCCGGAGGACTTGCCCGCGATCGCCCGCGACTCCCGGTCCGGGATCGTGCGGTAGTGCTCGTCCACCCACGGCACGATCTCGTCGCACAAGTACGAGTGGTAGCGGCCGGTGCCGGGGGAGTCGACGAACTGCGACCCTCCGTAGGACGTCCACGCGTCGACGTAGACGACGATGCAGCCAGGGGCTCCTTGAGCGAACACCGCGTCGGCCGTCTCGATGAACGGCTGGCGGAACGGCATCCGGTTCGCCCACATCGCCACGTGCCCGGTGTAGCCCTGGATCACGTAGACGGTGGGGTGGCGCTCGGTCCCCGAGTCGTAGCCCGGCGGCACGTACACCCACAGCGGCCGCTCGTGCGGATCACCGAGCGGGTTGTCGCGCAGCAGCGCCGAGTCGACGGTGTGCCGGTCCAGCCGACCGGCGAGCGGTCCCTCCCAAGGCAGCATTTCCCCAGTCAACCACAGTGGACTCGCCGGTCCAGAAAACTTAGGCTCGGGTCATGGCACTGACGACGAAGGGGCGCGCGACCAGGCAGCGCATCATCGAGGGCGCCGCGGCCTACCTGCGCGGCGACGAGCCCGCGGGCGTGACGCTGGACGACATCCGCGCGATCACCGGGACGAGCAAGAGCCAGATCTTCCACTACTTCCCGGACGGCAAGGAGGAGCTCTTCCTCGCCGTGGCCCGCCACGAGGCGGACCGCGTGCTCGACGACCAGCAGCCGCACCTCGGCGCGCTCACGTCGTGGGCGGCCTGGGAGCGGTGGCGCGACTCGGTGGTCGCCCGGTACCGCGCGCAGGGGCGGCACTGCCCGCTGGGCACGCTGATGGGGCAGGTCGGCAGCACGCCGGGTGCGCACGAGGTGGTCAGCACGCTGCTGGGCCAGTGGCAGGCCCACGTGCGCAAGGGGATCGGCGACATGCAGGCGGCCGGGCTGGTCCGGGAGTCCGTCGACGCCGACCGGGTCGCCGCCGCCTTCATCGCGGGCATCCAGGGCGGGGTCCAGGTGCTCATGTCGACCGGTCACGTCGGGCACCTCGAAGCGGTGCTCGACACGTTGATCGACTACCTGCGAGGCTAGATTTCTGGACTTGCCGGTCCAAAAAAGTGCTCGTAGCGTCGAGGACATGACACAGCGACTGGAGGGCAGGACCGCCCTCGTCACCGGTTCCACCAGCAACATCGGCCGCTCGATCGTGGTCGCCTTCGCCCGCGAGGGTGCGCACGTCGTCGTTTCCGGCCGCGACGAGACCAGGGGAGCGGAGGTGGTCGCGCAGATCCGAGCGGACGGCGGGAAGGCCGACTTCGTCCGCGCCGATCTCGACGGCTCCCCGGACGCGAGCCGCGCGCTCGCCGCCGAGGCCTCCGCGCTGCTGGGAGGTCACGTCGACGTCCTCGTGAACAACGCGGGCATCTACCCGCCCTCCACCACCCCGACGACGGACGAGGAGACCTTCGACCGGGTCTTCGGTGTCAACGTGAAGGCGCCCTTCTTCCTCACCCAGGCCCTCGCTCCCGCGATGATCGGCGCCGGCGGCGGCGTGGTCCTCAACCTGGGGTCGTGGATCACCAGGCTCGGCGTCCCCAGCGGGGCGATCTACAGCACGAGCAAGGGCGCGATGGAGACGCTCACGCGGGCGTGGGCGGCGGAGTTCGGGCCGCAGGGCATCCGGGTCAACGCCATCTCGCCTGGCGTCATCGCCTCGGCGGGCTGGGACGACACGACCCGCGGCATGGCCGACGGGATGATGCGCGGCACGCCCGCCGGACGGTCCGGGCACCCGGACGCGATCGCCGCCGCGGCGGTGTACCTGGCCTCGGACGAAGCCGAGTTCGTGCACGGCATCGTGCTGGACGTCGACGGCGGCCGGACCGGGGTGGCGGTCGTCGCCGTGTGACCCCGGTCACCATCCGGCCCGGTTTCTGTGACCTGAGGTGAGACTCGCCGGTCTCCCATGACGTACAGGACAGTCGGCGAAGGGTGCGGAAGTGACGGGTCGGGAGTGGCTGGGGCAGGTGGACGCGGGGCAGGTGCAGGCCGCGCGGGCCGGTGATCGGACGGCGCTCGACGCCGTGGTCGCGGGTTGCCTGCCCCTGGTCTACAACGTCGCCGGTCGGGCGCTGCACGCCGATTCCGACGTCGACGACGTGGTGCAGGAGACGATGGTCCGCGTGATCCGCGGCATCGACGCGCTGCGGGAGCCGGACCGGTTCCGGTCGTGGCTGGTCGCCGTCACCATCAACCAGGTCCGCGACCACTACCGCCGCCGCGACCTGGCCCCGGCCCCGCTGGAGGAGTACGACAGGGCCGATCCGGGCGCCGAGTTCGTCGAGGTCGCGTTGTCCCGGCTGCACTTCGCCCAGCAGCGCCGCGAGGTCGACGAGGCCGCGCGCTGGCTGGACCCGGCCGACCGCGAACTGCTGGCGCTGTGGACGCTCGAACGCGTCGGGCAGCTGACCAGGGCCGAGGTCACCGACGCGCTCGACCTCGGCGCGCACGCCGTCACGGTGCGCGTGAGCAGGCTGAAGGGCCGCCTGGAGACGATCAGGCACCTCGTCCGCGCGTTGTCCGTGGAGCCGCGGTGCGCCGGGCTCGACCGGGCGGCGCAGGGCTGGAACGGCGAGCCCAACCCGTTGTGGCGCAAGCGGCTCCTGCGGCACGTCGACGACTGCGGGCGCTGTGGACGAGGCGTGGACGACGCGATGCCCGTCGAGCGCGTCCTGACCGGCGCCGCGCTGCTCGTGGTCCCGGCCGCCTACCTTCCCCGGCTGCTCGAGACCCTCACGGACGTCACACCGGACCCCGTCGCGTTCGAGTCCGACCTCGGCACGGTGCCCACGCACCTCGCCGAACCGGCCGGCGTGTTCGGCAAGCTCGCGGGCATCGCCAGCACCAAGCCCGTGCTCGCCGTGGCGGGCGCCGCGGCCGTGTGCGCGCTCGTCGGTGTGGTCGGCACGATGGTGCTGCTGCCGTCCGACCCACCGGCGGCCGTGGCCGGGCCGAACACCACGCAGGGACTGGCCCTCAGCACGTCCTCGTCGCCGCCGGCGGAGACCACGTCCGCGACGTCGAGCGCACCGCCGTCCACCACGACCACGACGACCACCACCACGACGACGACAGCGCCGCCCGAGCCCGTCCGCGCCGCCACGCCGGAGGAACGCGTCCTGGCGCTGATCAACGAGACCAGGTCGAAGGCCGGCCTGGCACCGCTGACGGTCGACCCGGCGCTGGTCACCGCGGCCGACCGGCACACCAGGGCCATGATGAGCAACGGCTGCGGCCTGTCGCACCAGTGCGCCGGTGAGAGCGGCCTCGGCGAGCGCAGCACCGCGGCCGGCGTGAAGTGGAGCTCGGTAGCGGAGAACGTCGGCATGGGCGGCCCGGTCAAGGACAACGTCGAGGCGATCTCCAAGATGGCGCTCGGCCTGACCCAGGGCATGATCGACGAGAAGCCGCCGAACGACGGCCACCGCAAGAACATCCTGAGCAAGTCGTCCACCCGCATCGGCATCGTCGTGATCCGCGACGCCAAGGGAACCGTGTGGATGACGCACGACTTCGCCGGAAGTTGAGCTGAGACGCCGGTTTAAAAAAGATCATCCTCAGGTAGTACGTGGGAACGCGACCACAGTCGGACGCGTGACGATCCGTCCGGAAAGCACTGTCTCCACCGTGCAGACCGTCACCTACCGCTGGCCGACCGCCGTCACCACCGACACCCCGGAACTGCTGCGCTGGACGGGTTCCGGTGGTGCGCTCCTGCTCACCGCCGGTGCCTGGGCCGTGAGCGCCAGAACCGGCGGCGCGGTGGCGCTGGGCGTCGCGATCGCGGGTGCCGGTCTGGTCGTGCTGACGTGGGCGCTGCTCGGCCGCACGAGGCCGGACCCGGGATGGCTGCGCCGGACGCTGGCCTGGTGGTGCGCGCCGCTGCTGGTGGCGCCGCCGCTGTTCAGCGCCGACGTCTTCAGCTACCTGGCCCAGGGCGAGGTAGCCGCGAACGGGCTCGACCCCAACGTGGTCAGCCCGGCAGCCGGCGCGAGCGCGGAGGCCGTGGCACGCGTCGGCGTCTACTGGCGCGAGACGCCATCGCCGTACGGGCCGTTGTTCACCGCGGTCGAGCGGGCGATCACCGAGGTCACCGGCGGCGACCCCGTCCTGGGCATCGGGTTGTACCGGCTGGTCGCCGCGCTGGGACTGCTGCTCGTCGTGTGGGCGGTGCCCAGGCTCGCCGCCATGACGGGTGTGCGGGAGCGCACGGCGTTGTGGCTGGGTGTGATGAACCCGTTGGTGCTGTGGCATCTCATCGGCGGTGTCCACAACGACGCGCTGATGCTCGGCCTCATGCTGTCCGGCACCGTCGTCGCGTTGCACGCGCTGCCCGAACTGAAGTGGTGGCAGTACACGGCCGGCGTCGTCCTCATCGGACTGGGCGCGCAGGTCAAGCTGCCCGCGCTGGTGGCGCTCGCGGTCGTGGGCACCGCACTGGCACGCAGGCTGGGCGGCGGCTGGGCCCGGTTCGTCACGGCGGGTTTCGCCATGGTCGCGGCCACCGGGGTGGTGTCGGTCGTGACATCGCTGGCCGGCGGGTCCGGTTTCGGCTGGGTGCAGGCGCTCGGCACGCCGTCGAAGGTGAACAGCTGGATGGCTCCGACGAACTGGCCCGGCTATCTGGCGGGTGCGGTGTTCGGCCCGCAGGCCGGGCAGGCGATGATCTCCTCGGCACGGATCGCGGGGCTCGTGCTGATCCTGTGCGGCGTGGCGGTGGTGTTGGGCCGCCAGCTGCGCGGACGGATCTCCGAGGTGACTTCGCTGGGAATGATGATGAGCCTGATCGTGGTGCTGGGGCCGGTGATCCAGCCGTGGTACCTGCTGTGGGCCGTGCTGCCGCTGGCCGCGTGCCTGCCGGTGGGGCCGTGGCGGACGCGGGTCGCCGTGCTCGCCGGGGTGTTCGCACTGCTGGTGCCGCCGCTCGCGGGCAACTTCGCGGGCCGCGTGCCCGAGCTGGTCGGCGCCTACGTCGTCGGGATCGCTCTCGTCGGCGGCGCGTACCTCGTCCTGCGCCGGGCGAGGGTGTCCGTTGCGCAAGCCTGATCTCGCCCGCTACGGCGCGGCGGCGGTGGCCGGCGGCGCGCTGGCCCTGAGCTTCCCGCCGCGCACGCTCTGGTGGCTCGCCGTTCCCGCGTTCGTGGTGTTCTGGCTGGCGCTGAAGGGCGCGGGCGCCCGCCGCAGCGCCGGTCTCGGGTTCGCGTTCGGGCTCGCGTTCTTCCTGCCGCACCTGTGGTGGATCCAGCACTTCCTGGGCAACGACTTCGGGCCGTGGCCGTGGCTGGTGCTCAGCGCGTTGATGGCGTTGTTCATCTGCGGTGTCTGCGCGCTGTTCCCGCTGGTCAACCGACTGCCGGCGGCTCCGGTGTGGGCGGCGCTGCTGTTCGTGCTGCAGGAGACCCTGCGCGGGCTGATCCCGTTCAACGGCTTCCCGTGGGGCCGCGTCGCGTTCGGTCAGGTCGACGGGCCGTTCGCGCGCCTCGCCGTGCTCGGCGGCGCGCCGCTCGTGACGTTCGCCGTGGTGTTCACCGGGTTCGGCCTGGCCGCCTGGTTCCCGAGGTGGACCCGCGCCTGGGCGCTGGTGCCGATCGTCGCCTCGCTCGTCGTGAGCCCGTTGATCTCGATCGAGGCGCAGACCGGCCGGCGGACCGTGGCGGTCGTGCAGGGCAACGCCCCCGACCTCGGCCTCGGACTGCTCACCGAGGGCGCCACCCTGCGCGACAACCACCTGCGCAAGACCGCTGAACTGGCCGCGCTGGTCCGCGGCGGCGCATTGCCGAAGCCGGACCTCGTGGTGTGGCCGGAGAGCGCGACCAGGACCCGTGACCGCGACCCGGTGCTCGACGCCGCCATCGCCGACCTCGGCGTGCCGACCCTGGTGAGCGCGCTGCGCGACGGGCAGAACTCCGTCATCACCTGGGACCCGAAGACCGGCGCGGGGGAGTCGTACGCGAAGCAGGAGCTCGTCCCGTTCGCCGAGCACATCCCGCTGCGCCCGCTCGCCCGGATCTTCACGCCGTTCGCCGACCAGCCCGACCTCGACGCGGGCACCGAACCGGGCGTGCTGGACATCGCGGGCACCCGAGTGGGCGTCGGCATCTGTTACGAGGTCGCCTACGACTACGTCCTGCGGGAGAGCGCCGCCGACGGTGCCCAACTCCTGGTCGTGCCGACGAACAACGCCTGGTACGGCCGCGGCGAGATGACCTACCAGCAGCTCGGGATGGCACGCCTGCGCGCGATCGAACACGGCCGCGCGGTCGTGGTCGCGGCGATCAGCGGCGTGAGCGCGGTGGTGCGGCCGGACGGCAGCGTCGTGCGGTCGACCGGGATGTTCACCGACGACCTGATGGTGGACACCGTGCCGTTGCGCACGGACGTGACGTTCGCGACGCGGTTCGGCGCTGCGATCCACGTCCTGCTCACGGGCTTGGCGCTGGCCGCGTGTGGGGTGGCTTTGTGGTCGCGGCAGCGAGCACGACGGGTACCGGAGTCCCGCCCTCGGCGAACCGGCGAGGAGTGAGCCCCGCGTCGAGGAAGGCGTTCAGCAGGGTCGGCAACGGCCAGTGCGACGCGCCGACCTTGTCCCGCAAGCCCTGATCGGTCCACGACTCCCTGGTGTGGTGGACGTCGAGGTAGCCGGGCCGGACCACCACCGCGGCGGGGTCGCCGCGATCGGCGAACCCGCCGCAGAAGCACGGGTGCACGCCGACGTGCACGAACATGCCGCCCGGCCGCAGCACCCTGGCCACCTCGCGCAGGACGTCCGGATAGGCGGGCATGTCGGTGTGCACCATCACCGCCACCGCGGCCGGGACGCTGTCGTCCCGCAACGGCAATCGGCTCGCGTCCGCCCGCACGACCGGCAACCGGGCTCGGGCGTGGCGCAGCATCCCCGCCGACAGGTCGACGCCGACGGGCGTCCACCCCAGCTCCCGCAGGAGCGTGGCGTGCACGCCCGTTCCGCAACCGATCTCCAGGCAGGTCCCGGCACCGTCACCGAGCAGGTCCCTGACCGTGCGGCCGATCCCGAGCGGATCGCCGCGCTGCGCGGTCAGGAACCGCTCCTCGTACCAGTCCGCGATGTCGTCGTAGGCAGCCACCTTCCCAGTGGACCGGCGGCCCGGTCACGTCCGCCACCGGTTCCGCGCGCGGCGAACTCAGTTCTTGCCGAGCAGGGCCGACCCCAGCAGCGTTCGCTGGTGCAGCACGGACAACCCCTGCCTTTCCGTCGTCAGCAACCCCGCCTCCCGCAGCACCGTCGTGTGCCGGCTGACCGACGACGGTGACGCGCCGAGGCGTTCCGCCAGTTCGGTCGTCGTGGCCCCGGCACCGACGGCCGCCAGCACCGCTGATCGGGTCGTGCCGAGCAACGCCGCGAGCGCGCCCTGCTCACGCCGTCCGCTCGCGAGCTGGCGCTGCCACGTCCAGTCGTGGTGCAACGGGTACACCACGGTCGGCGGCAGCCCCGGATCAGCGAACGCGACCGGTGTGCGGCGGCAGAAGTACGACGGCACCAGCCGCAGCCCGCGCCCGTTGAGGTACAGGTCCCGGTCGTGCGCGTACTGGACCTCCAGCACCGGCGCCCGCCAGTTCATCAACGGCCACATGCCCCGCAGCAACCCCTCGACGTCGCACGCGAGACCGTTGCGGTGCACGCGGTCGGTCTCGACCGCCTCGTCGATCAGATCGCCGTACGGCTCGATCACCTCGCGGTGGTACCGGATGAGCGCCTCGGTGAGACCCATCAGGGACTCGCCGTCGCCCGCCGCCAGTGGACGCGTCCACTCCGGAACCGGCCGCACCTCCTCCAGCCGCCCGAACTCCTCTCGCAGCCGGTGCCGGGGTGTGGACCGGATCGCGGCGAGCGCGCTCCCCAGTCCTTGCGCACCCTCGGGCGGTGTGAGGAAGTCCGGGAAGTACGGACCGAGCGGTGCGAGCACGGACAGCATGCGAACGCCGGACGTGATCACCTGCCGGTCCCCGTTGCGGCGGACGTGACGAAGCCACGGCTGCAGCAACAACCCGCTGTCCAGTTCGGTCAGCCGAAGCCAGCTGAACACCATTTCCCAGAGTGGATCCACCCTTTCCGCTACCTGCGTACGCTCCAGATCACCAGTGGAAAAATGGATGCGCAACACAGCAACCTCCCCAGGCCAGGTCACCGCGCATAACGATACTGGGCGTGTCACTCCGCCGAATCGCGCAACGAAAACCGGACGCGAGGCGAGTGCCCCGCGTCCGGTTCTGTGCTACTCGGCCATGATCAGCCGCAGCTGGTGCTGACCCACTGGTGCGAGCGGACCTGGTAGGTGCCGGCGAGGTCACCCTTCTGGCCCTGCTTCGTGCAGCCGATCGATCCGTTGTAGCCGGTGTTGCGGTAGAACCTGACGCCCTTGGCGGAGGACGTGCCGCGGTTGTAGACGGACTTGACCTCCCGGTCCGTGGCCCAGGAGCACTTGTAGGTGCCCGAGGTCCAGTCCGAGTCCGCCACGTCCCACATGCAGCGGCTGCCCTTGCCGCCGAAGCCGTCCCAGAAGCAGATGTTGCCGGTGTTGCAGTCCCAGGCGGCGAGCGCCTGGCCGGTCTCGGAGTCGAAGGCCGCGCCCACGGCGGCGGCCTCGGCGACCGGTGCCTCCGCCTGCGCGCTCGGGGCAGCGAGAGCGACGGTGAAGAGCATGGCGAGTGGCATCAACGCCAGCAAAATACGCCGAACGAACCTCAAAGGATTCCTCCCTAACCCAAAATTAATTCCGCCGGGCGCCACTTTAAGCAGGGAGGGGAAGCGGAGAAAAGCTATTGCTCCGTGGCGCAATAGCGCTTTTCAGGGTCGTCGGGTGTACCTGTGTTTCACCCCGGCCGGGAAGTACTCCGGATCGCCGTGCGGACGCAGCACGACTTCGGGCGTCTGCCGTTCGGCCGGGACGTAGTGGGCGTACTCGCTGTTGAGCCGCAGAAGCTGGGCCCGGACCGCCTCCGCGATCACCGCCGCGTCCGCCGTGGCGCCCGGCGCGGTCTCGACGGTGATCCGCAACAGCCGGTCGCGATCGTCGTCCTCGACCGACTCGATCACGAACTTCCCCGTCACCACGTCGCTGATGCCGGGCTGCTCCAGGCCGACCGCCACGTTCTCCGGGTAGACGTTCGCGCCGAAGAACGACACCGTGAACAGCGACCGCCCGAACAGGAACACGAACGGCAGCTCCGGCCCGGCCGGGGGAGTGAAACCGTTGCGGGCGCAGTACTCCAGCAGCTCCGCGTGCCCGAGGACCCCGCCCTCGTCGGCGATCCGGTAGCGGATCAGCGGGATCCCGCCGTCGGCGGTGAACACCAGCGTGCCGTCGTGCACCTCGAAGAACCGGCTCGCCGGGTCGTACTGCACGAGCGTCGGCAGTCGCGAGTCCCCGAAGACCTCCCGGGCCTTGTCCGGGTGGGCGGCGAAGAACCCGCGGATGCTCGCCGACAACGCGGTCTCGTTGCCCAGCACGCCGGAGTCCGCTGTGCCGTAGAGGGAAGCGACGTCGGTGACGGGGTCCGCGATGCCGGCGCGCCGCGACACCAGGTCGCGCCACTGCTCGCTGAACACCTCACCGGCCAGTACCAGCTTGATCCGGTACGCGGGCCAGTCGACGCCCTGCGCGAGCCCGGTGTCGACGACGTCCTTCACGAACGGCGGGTAGCCCAGCAGCACGACCTGCTCGAAGTGCGGCGCCAGTTCGGGGAGCACCCGCAGGATCTCGGCCTTGTTGTTGCCCGGCGCCACCACCGTGATCGGGCAGCCCTTGGCCGCGAGGTGCCGGACGCACGCCTGCGTGAACAGGCCGCCCACCCACGTGCCGAGCGGGAAGCACACCACGGCCAGCGTCCTGCGCTCGTCCGCGTGGAACCCGTCCACCAGCACCTGCTCGAACCGGCGCGCCACGTGCAGCTCGTCCTCGACACCGCGCGGCCAGATCGTCGGCCTGCCGCTCGACCCCGACGACACGGCGATCATGTCGCAGTTGTCGAGCTTCCCGTCGCGGCACAGCTCCGGCAGCGGGTACCGCTCGTGGTAGCCCGCCTTGTCGAGCAGCGGCAACCGCTGGAAGTCCTCGAACGTCCGGATCGTGGCCGGCTCGATCCCGTTGTCGCGCAGGAGCTTCCGGTAGGCGGGCACCGTCTCCGCCGTGCGCTGGAACAGGTCCAGCACCCAGCTCCCCGACTTCGGCTCACCCGGCGCGAAGAAGTCGTCGAACGCCTGGCGCACGCGGTTCTGGCGGCTGCTGTCCATGGGCCGAGCGTATCGAGCTGATCGACATTCCACCCCGAACCAGACGAACGACGCTTCACGGGGAGTACCTGCCGCTTCTACCGTCTGTTGGTGACCGGGAACCCCCTGCTTCCCGGTGCGAAGGAGTCCAACTACATGAAATCCCTGCGCATGGGGGCGCTGGCCGTCTTGACGGTCTCAGCGGTCGCCCTCTCGATGACGGGCGCCTCAGCCCACGACCCCAACACCGCGGAGGGCCAGGCCGCCGCCAGGACGTTCCTGGCCGACCACCTGCCCGCCGACCGTCACGCCGTCTCCGGCCAGGCCGCCGGCGTGCCGTGCGTCAACGGCAAGGCCGACATCTACCCCTGCAAGAACGTCGACCTGCTCAGCGTGCTGCCCCTGTCCGCGATGGGCGGTGGCAACGGCAACGACATCTGGGGCTGGACCGACCCGTCCTCCGGCAAGGAGTACGCGGTCGTCGGCCGCACCAACGGCACCGCGTTCGTCGACGTCAGCACGCCGACGGCACCGAAGTTCCTGGGCAACCTGCCGTCCAACGGCGGCAGCAGCTCGTGGCGCGACATGAAGGTCTACAAGGACCACGCCTTCATCGTCGCCGACTTCATCACCGGCCACGGCATGCAGGTGTTCGACCTGACCCGCCTGCGGACGATCACCACACCGCAGACGTTCACCGCCGACGCCCTGTACAAGGACTTCGGGCCGGCGCACAACATCGCCATCAACGAGGAGACCGGGTACGCGTACGCGATCGGCTCCAACACGTGCAGCGGCGGCCCGCACATGGTCGACATCCGCACGCCGAAGTCGCCGAAGAACGCGGGCTGCGTCTCCCAGGACGGCTACACGCACGACAACCAGTGCGTCGTCTACCGCGGACCGGACGCGACCTACCGCGGCCGGGAGATCTGCTTCAACTCCAACGAGGACACGCTGACGATCGTCGACGTGACCGACAAGACCAGGCCGGTCCAGATCTCGCGCAAGGCCTACTCCGGCGCGCAGTACTCGCACCAGGGCTGGCTGACCGAGGACCAGCGGTACTTCCTGCTCGACGACGAGCTGGACGAGTCGCGCGGCACCGACAAGCGCACCAAGACCTACATCTGGGACCTGGCGAGCCTCGCGAACCCGGTGCACACGGGCGTCTACAACTCGCCGGCCACCGCGATCGACCACAACCAGTACATCAAGGGCAAGTACTCCTACCAGGCCAACTACCAGGCCGGGTTGCGCATCCTCGACGTCAGCGGTGTCGCCTCGGCGCAGCTGACGGAGGCCGGGTTCTTCGACATCTACCCGGCGGCGAACGAGGCGAAGTTCAACGGGGCGTGGAGCAACTACCCGTACTTCGCCAGCGGCATCGTCCTGGTGAACGGCATCGAGCAGGGCCTGGTCGTGGTCAAGCCCAACCTCGGGGCCGTCGAGCCGCCGCCGGTGGGCGGCAAGTTCGAGAACACCGCGGACGTGCAGATCCCGGACAGGGGAGCGGCGGTCACGTCCTCCGTCTCGGTCTCCGGCGTGTCCGGCAAGGCCCCGGCGGCGCTGAAGGTCAACGTCGACATCAAGCACCCGTACCGCGGGGACCTGGTGGTCGACCTGGTCGCGCCGGACGGGACCTCGTTCCGCCTCAAGGGGTCCGGCAACGACTCCGGTGACAACGTGCTGACCACCTACGAGGTCAACGCCGCGGCTGAGGACGCCGTCGGCTCCTGGCAGCTCAAGGTGCAGGACGTGGCCAGCTCCGACGTCGGCTACATCGACGCGTGGAGCCTTCAGTTCTGACCCTGACGCGGGTGGGCGGCCGTCGCCGCCCACCCGCGCTGCGAGGAGTTGTCATGCGCAAGCTCAGCCTCGTCGACTGGATGTTCGCCCTGCTCGCCGTCGCGGTCGTGGCGGGCGGCGGAATCATGGTGTTCGCCCGGTCCGCACCGCCGATGCAGCACCAGAACATGGGCGCCGTGGTCCCCGCCGCGCACAGCGACGGTCTGTCCGATGTGGAGAGCGGCTACCGCTTCGAGCCGGTCACCACGCCCGGCACGCGAGGCACGGCGGTGCCGGTGGCGTTCCGCATCCTCGACAGCACGAACAAACCCGTCACCAGGTTCCTCGACGACCAGACCAAGCAGATGCACTTCTTCTCCGTGCGCGAGGACATGTTCGTCTTCGAGCACCTGCACCCCGTCCTGGACGGAGACACCTGGCGCACCGAGCTCTCGTTGCCCGACGGCGGCGTCTACCGGATGTTCGCCGAGTTCGTGCCGCTCGACACGCAGGACCCCCGCCACCCGGTGGTGCTGGGCGTGCCGTTCAGCGTTCCCGGTGACACGACGGTGGTCCCGGTTCCCGCCCCCGAGGCCGGCGCGACCACCACCGACGGCTACACCGTGGTGCGCGTGGACGAGGGCCGGCCCAAGCCGATGAGCACGCACGTGCTCCGGCTGTCGATCCGCGGGCCGGACGGCAAGCCGGTGAGCTCGTTGGAGCCGCACCTCGGCGCCAACGGGCACATGACCGGCTTCCACACCATGCTGCTGTCGGCCACGCACCTGCACCCGGTCGAGCTGGCGGGGATCCCGTTGGACAACGGCGAGCTGAGCTTCCAGGCGGTGTTCGCCGATCGCGGCGAGTACCGGCTGTTCCTGGAGTTCGTCCACGGCGGCAAGCTGCGCAGGGCGGCGTTCACCGTCGGTATTGTTTAGCTCTATGACTTCAGTGTTGACCAAAATCAAGCTTCGGCGGTGTGCGGTGCCAGAAGATCGTTAGCCTCGACGAGGTGCGCATCCTCTTCTCGTGCCGTCCCGCCTACGGCCACCTGTTCCCGCTGATCCCGCTGGCGCGCGCGGCACAGCGGGCCGGGCACGAGGTCGTGTTCGCGACCGGTGCGGGCTTCGTGGAGAAGGCGCGTGCGCTGGGCTTCGAGGCCCACCCGTCGGGCATCTCGATCGCCGAGGCCGAGGCGGAGGCCCGCAGGCGGCACGGCGACGCGGACGTCCCGCGGTTGCTGATCACGATGTTCGCGGACCTGGTGCCGCGGGCGACGGTCAGGGACCTCGGCGCGCTCCTGCCGAGGATCCGGCCCGACCTGGTCGTCTACGAGCAGAGCGACACCGGTGCCGCCAAGGCGGCGCGCGACGCTGGGATCCCGTTCGTCGCGCACGTGATCGGCCGCTCGATGCCTCCCGCGATCCAGCGGATGGCAGCGGAGGAGATGGCGTGGATGTGGGAGGGTGCCGCACCCGCCGACCTGATGCTGGGCGACGTCGCGATCGACCTGTGGCCGGACACCGTGCGCGATCCGGTCGTCGCGGCGCTGCCCACCGTGCTGCGGCAGCGGCCGGCGGCGTTCGACCTGGACGTGCCGATGCCCGAGTTCGGTTCGACGAAACCGTTGGTGTACCTGACGCTCGGCACGGTGTCGTTCGGTACGACGGACGTGCTCCGCAGGGCGGTCGACGGCCTCGCCCGGCTGCCGGTGAACGTCCTGGTGGCCGTCGGACCGGGTGATCCCGCGTCGCTCGGTGACGTGCCGGCGAACGTGCACGTCGCCGGTTTCGTGCCGCAGGCGGAGGTGCTCCGGCGGGCCGGACTCGTGGTGCACCACGGCGGAACGGGCACGGTGCTCGGCGCGCTCGCTGCCGGGCTGCCGCAACTGGTGCTGCCGCAGGGCGCCGACCAGTTCGTGAACGCCGACGTGCTGGCCGAGACCGGCGCGGGTGCGAAGCTCGTCGGCCAGGAGATCACCGCGGACGCCGTCATGAGCGCGGCGGGCCGTCTGCTCGACGACCCGTCGGCACGGGAGGTCGCCGTGCGGGTGGCGGCCGAGATCGCGGACATGCCGGCCCCGGCCGCCGTCGTCGAGCGGCTCAGCGCACTGGTGACGGGGTCCTGACGTCGGCTCCGGCCTCGAGGTGGTCGGGCAGCGACGCCCGGTAGATCGGCATCGCCGCGGCCGTGGTGACGATCGCGACGGCGACGAGGATCGCGAACATCTCCGGTGTCACCAGGTCGTAGGCGAGGCCGATGTTGATGAAGATGAGGATCATCAGCCCGCGGGCGTTCATCAGGCCGCCGACCGCGGAGGCGTAGCGCCACGAGTAACCCTGCGCGCGGACCACGAGTCCGCAGCCGAGGTACTTGCCGGCGAACGCGGCCAGCATGATCACCGCGAGCGGGAACCACAGCGCGCCGCCCGAGCCGAAGCCGTCCAGCCGCGTGTTGAGGCCGCTGAACGCGAAGAACACCGGCAGCAGCAGGATGGAGTTGAGGTCGGAGAGCTTGGTCTCCAGCTCGTGGCGCACGACCGGTGACTTGGGCATCGCGAGGCCGGTGATGAAGCCGCCGAACACCGAGAACACGCCGATGAGGTCGGTGTACCAGCCTGCGAGCAGGACGAGCAGCAGGATCACGGCCACCATGTCGCGGCTGAGCTCGCCGTCGCGTTCGGCTCGTTCACCGAGCTTGGCCAGCAGCTTGCGGCCCACCGTGAGCATCAGCACCGCGAAGAGCGCCGCGCCGAGGATGGTGCGCAGGGCGCCGGACGGGCTGCCGGACGCGCCCACGGCGATGATCAGCGCGAGGAACGCCCACGCCACGGCGTCGTCGATCGCGGCGGCGACCAGGGTGAGGCCGCCGATGGGGGTGTTGGCGATGCCGCGTTCCTGCAGGATCCGGGCGAGCATCGGGAACGCGGTGATCGACAGGGCGCCGCCGACGAACAGCATGAACACCCACAGGCTGGACCCCTCGGGGCTCAGCGAGTCGAAGAAGAGCAGTGCCGCGCCCGCGCCGAGCAGGAACGTGGGCACGATGCCGGAGACGGCGAGCACGGACGCCTTGCGCGCGTTGGCTCCCGTGGTGAGGCCGTGGTCCAAAGAGGACCCGACGAGGAACATGTAGAACGTCAGGCCGATCGTGCTGAGGACGTACAGGGTGCTCTTGACGTCGGCGGGGAAGAGCTGGGCCTGCACGCCGGGGGCGACGGCGCCGAGCAGCGCGGGGCCGAGCAGGACGCCGGCGACCATCTCGCCGACGACCCTGGGTTGTTTGACCAGCATGGCGAGCCGTCCGCAGACGGTGGTCGCGGCGAGCACGACCGCCAGCGCGGCGAAGACCTGCAACGCGAAGTGGATCTGGTTCACCGTGGATCTCCTGGGGTCAGTGCCGGACCGGGCAACCCTGCGTGTCGTGCGTGTCGAAGTAGCGCCCGGCAGGCCGGAGCCGGTGGGCGTGCAGCACCATGGCGGTGCCGAGCACGAGCTGGACGACGCTGCGCCAGACGTCCTCCCAGCGGTCGCGCACGCGCATCAGCGCCAGCCTGGAACGCGGTACCGGGCCGTCGCGGACGAGCAGGCACGGTCCGCGGCTGGGCAACGAGCGGGTGTGCGTGACGGAGGAGTGCGGGGTGACGCGGCGCAGCACCTCCCGGGCGGACGCGCGCATCACGATCGGGGACAGGCGCCACGCCGGGCAGGGGCGGTTGGCGGCGACGCCGAACGGGATGTGGTGTTCGTTGCGCGCCGCCGTCGTCTCCCAGCGGCCGGGGTCGAACGCGTCGGGGTCGTCGTAGCCGGTGGCGTGGTAGGCGGGGTAGTTGAAGCACAGCACCGAACCGGCGGGGAAGAACGTGCGGTCGTCCAGTTCGACGTCGGCGGTCGTGATGCGGTGGGCGATGCCGAACAACGGGTAGAGCCGGAAGGTCTCGTCGAGGACGTGGGCGAAGTACCGGTCGTCGTCGACGCGCCGGATCGCTTCGGGGTGCTGGGCCAGTGCGAGCAGCAGGTGCGCCATCGCCTCGGCCATCTGCACGACGGCGGTGTTGAAGTAGGTGCCCTGCAGGTAGTGCACCTGCTCGGTCTCCGACAACGTCCGCGGCAGCGGGTGCACGACGTCCGCGAGCCGGACCCGCAGGTAGCGCGTGAGCCGGGCACGGCGGGCGGGATGGCGCAAACCCGTGCACTTCAACGAGGTCACGACGTCGGTGGCGTGCGCGACGATCAGGTCACGCGCGTGGCGCGGGCACGGTTCGCCGAACACCAGCTCGTAGAAGTACTCGGCCCACACCGGCATCATCAGCTCGCGCAACCGCACGGAGGTGACCCGGCCGGTGATCACCTCGTCCAGCACCTTCGCGGTGCACCGCGTCGCGGCCGCCGCCAGGCTCTCGCTCGACCCCGAGAGGAACGTGCGGGTCGCGCGGGCCACGTCGTCGTAGCGCGGCCCGGCCTCCAGGTGCTCCTGGTGCACCTCGGGACCGGGGGAGAGCCAGTACCAGAACAGGTCCGAGAGCCCGGCGCCCCTGCTGCGGCCGTTCGCGGCGGGGTGGCTGTAGAGCTCCTGGAAGCGTTCGGGGCCGACCTGGTCGTTGGGGAAGGTGATGGCGTTGTCGCCGTTGACCTTCTCGAACACCTTGGCGCGCAACGCGACCACCCGTGCGGGCAACCAGTTCAGCACCGGGCCACCACCATGTCCCTGGACAGTTCGCCGCCGCACATCGCCAGGACGTGCCGGAACTCGTCGCGCAGCACGTCGAGCACCCGCCGCACGCCCTGCTCGCCGTCCGCCGCCAGGCCCCACAGCACGGGCCTGCCGATGCCGACGGCCGACGCTCCCAGTGCCAGCGCCAGCGCGATGTCCCCTCCACTGCGGACACCGCCGTCGAGCACGACCGGGACCCGTCCGGCCACCGCGTCGACCACGGCGGGCAACGCGTCGAGCGACGCCGGCACGAGGTCGAGCTGGCGTCCGCCGTGGTTGGACACGACGATGCCCGCCACGCCGTGCCCGACCGCGAGCACCGCGTCCCGCGGGTGCAGGATCCCCTTCACCCACAACGGAAGCGTCGTCATGTCCCGGATCCGGTCGAGGTGCTCCCACGACACCGCCGGCGACATCTCGATGTTCCGCAGGGCCTCCCCGGCCAGATCGCGCATGTTCTCCGCGGCGAGACCGGCGGGCAGGTCGTGGAAGCCGTGCGCGATGTCTCGCCGGTGACGGCCGAAGACAGGGGAGTCGACCGTCACGACCAACGCCGCGCAGCCCGACCGTTCCGCGCGCCGCACCAGGGCTTCCGTGACGTCCATGTCGGGCTGGACGTAGAGCTGGAACCACACCGGCCCGCCGGCGGCCGCCACGACACCGGCGATGGGCACGGTCGAGGCCATGCTCGACACGAGCGTCGTCGCGCCCGCCGCCCGCGCCGTGGCCAGTTCACCGTCGGGGTGGGCGAGCCGGTGGAACGCGGTGGGCGAGATCAGCACGGGGAACTCGTCGCTGATCTCGTTGCCCCGCAACACCCTCGGCAGCAGGGCGAGGCGCCGGAAGGCGGCCTCGTTGTCCGCGAGCACGACCTCGTCCCCGACCCCGCCCGCGAAGAAGTCGTAGTGGACGGGGTCGAGCACCGCGCGTGCCTTGTCGTGCAGTTCCGCGAGCACCGGGTTCACCTCAGGTACTCCCGCAGCGGCGCCTTGTGCACGGCCTCGCTGTCCCACTCGTTCTCGAGGTTCTCGGTGATGTGGTGCTCGTCGACGAGCACGCCGGCGCGGAACCGCCGCACCACCGGGTGCAGGTAGCGGCCGTCGAGCCCGCTGGTGTCGTCCTGCGAGGTGCGGCCGGCGGTGATGTCGAACGGGTTGACCTTGTCGTGGTCCTCGCCGTACTCCAGCGTCACCGTCAGGTACGAGGCGACGTCGCCGAACTCGCCGCGTTCCACGGCCTCGTGCAGGTGCGCGACCGGCACCTCCTCGACGTAGCGCACCGAGCCGTCCTCGCCGGTCAGCACGGCGTCGGCGAGGAACGAGAACAGCTGCCACAGCGCGGAGGTCCGGTTGACCCGTTCGACGACCGCCTCGGTGACTGCCTCGGGCGTGGGGTCGACGGAGCGGCTGGGCCAGTCGACGCCGTGGTAGCGCTGTTCCGCGATCCGGTGCAGGGCGCGCACGCCGTAGCGGAAGCCGTGGATGAACCCGCTGGTCGACTTCTTGAAGTCGCGCATCTGCGTGATCGTTCCCGCGAAGAACAGGTCCGGGACGTTCACCGACTCCCATGCCGCGGTCTGGTCCGGGAAGCGCGAGTTGATGGTGAGCTGCGGCCGGCACTCCGGGGCGAAGATCGAGGCGTCGAACCGGAACCCGGTCGCGAGGATCACCCGGTCGTAGCGGATCTCCTTGACCACCTCGTCGACCCGCTGGAAGCTGACCTTCACCAGGTAGTCGTCGCCGTCGCGGCGGATGCCCCTGATGTGCCCGTCCAGCACGGCGTTCTGCGACTTGAGCTGGTAGGTGTCGAGGAAGTTGTTGTTCACGGCCCGCAGGTGGCCGACGAAGTGCGTCTGCCACGCCAGCTTCAGCGAACCGGGCCCGGCGACGTGGATGACCGAGGCTGTCTCGACGAGGGCGTCGGCGGTCTCGAACGCCGAGTTGCCGCGCCCGATGATCAGCACCTTCTTGTTCGTGAAGTCCTGCGGGTCGACGGAGACGTCGTAGTAGTGCTCGGCGTGCTCGACACCCTCGATGTCCGGCGTGTACGGCTGCGAGACGCCCGTCGCCACGATGACCCGCTTCGCGCGGTAGGTGCCGCCGTGCTGGTCACGCACCACGAAGTCGTCCGGCCGCGTCACCGTGACGACCTTGGTGTCGTAGCGGACCGGCAGGTCGTTCTTGACGGCGAAGTCGCCGAGGTAGCGGACCATGTCGTCGGCGTTCGGGAAGTAGCGCGGGGTGTAGCCGGTGAACAGCAGCGCGGGATCGTCGGAGAGCAACGAGTTCCAGTCGACGCGCAGGTTCAGCTCGGGGTCGTCCCAGCCGGTGTGGATCTTGTTGATGGAGATCAGCTGCCGGTGCCGGGGGAAGCGGGTGAAGAACGTCCCCGCGGCCTGGCCGGACTCCAGCACCAGGTGGTCACGTCCCGCCTGTTTGAGCAGGTAGGACGCCTGCAGCCCTGCCGGACCGGCGCCGATCACGAGACACTCGGTCGTTACCTCGCTGGACACGACGTTCTCCTTCACGCAGTCAGCTGACGCTTGTCGGGTTTGCCGCTGGGAGCGACGGGTGGTTCGGAGATCGCGGTGACCCGCACGGGAGCGCAGGCCGCGCCCAGCCGTCCGGTCACGAGCGCCTGGAGCTCGCCGAGCCCGGGAACGCGATCGGCTTGGGGGACCACGAAGGCGTGCACGGCCTCGCCGGTCTCGTCGTCCGGTACCGCGACGACGTAGGCCTCGGCGACGTCCGGGTGCTCGGCGATCGCCTGCTCGATCGGGCCGATGTAGTGCAGGTTCGCGTTGACGATGACGACGTCGCGGGCCCGGCCGGTCAGGCGCAGGTAGCCGAAGGCGTCGAACCGGCCGAGGTCGCGGGTGCGGACCCAGCCGTCGACGAAGACCTCGGCGGACTCCTCCGGGTTGCCCCAGTAGCCGCAGGCCTGGCCCGGTGTGCGGACGAACAGCTCGCCGTCGCGCAGTTCCACGTCCACCGGCGGTCTGCCGACCGTGCCAGGAGGATCGTCCGGCGTGGCCATCGAGATCATCCCGGTCTCGGTCTGCCCGTAGCCGTGGAACAGAACCGGTCCCAGGGTGTCCAGTGCCTCGCGGTGCCGATCGGGGGTCAGGGGAGAGCCGGACACCAGCAGGGCTCGCAGGGTCGACAGGTCGGCGGGGTCGCGTTTCTGGGAGGCGACGAGTTTCGCCAGGCCGGGCACGGTGATCACGCGTGCGGTGGCCTTGAGGCGGGTGATCGCGTCGGCGGGGTTGTCCGCGACGACGACCGTGCCACCGGCCGTGAGGGTGAGGACCGCGTACTCGAACATCACCTGGCTCGACAGGGATCCGAACACGAGGTACCGGTCGAGCCGTGCCGCCAGCTCCCGGATCGCGGGAGGCCAGGCAGCGGGACGGGCGGTCCAGGCGTCGGTCATGGACGCGTACGTCTGGGCGCAGGCCTTCGGAGCGCCCGTGCTGCCGCTGGTGTGGATGAGCCGGGCGATGTCGCCGGGACGGCCGTCGCAGCGCAGGGGTGCGGGGGAGGAGGCGAGCAGGTCCGCGAGGTCGGCGTCCCGCAGCACCAGCTTGATGTCCAGGCTCAGCAGGTGCTCGACCTGCGCGTCCGTCAACCCCGGCCGCACCCCGGCCACCCGCGCGCCCACGGCGTGGGCCGCCAGGATCGTCGCGAACGCCTCCGCGGTCACGCCGAGCAGCAGGGCGACGCCGTCCCCGGGGCCAAGTCCCTTGCCGCGCAACCCGTTCGCGATGCGCGCGACCATGTCGAGCAACTCCGCGCCGGTCACCACGCGGGTGCCGTGCTCGAACACCGGCCGGTCCGCGGCGGCGCCGAGCACGTCGAGCACGGCCCGCGGGAACGGCTCGGTGTCACGCGCCGGCAAGGCATTCCTTCACGAACACGCCGAGCGGCTGCTGGTGGACCTCCGGCAGGTCCCAGTGGTTCTCCAGGTTCTCCGCCAGGTGGTGCGTCGCCGCGAGCACGCCGTGCCGGTAGTGGCGGACGACCGGGTGCAGGTAGCTCGCGTCTGCCGCGGTCACGGGGTCGTTCTCGGCGACACGGGGGATGCTGATGTCGAACGGGTCGACGGTGTCGTGCTCCGGCCCGTACTCCAGCGTCGCCACGAACCGGTGCTCGGCCGGGCCGAGACCGCCGTCCGCCACGAACGCGACCGGCACCTCCTCGGAGTACCGGGCGGTGTCGCCGTCGACGCTCACGACGTCGCCCATGACCGCGAACTGCTGCCACAGGCACGAAGACCTGTTCACCCTGGCGATGACGGCCTCGCTGATCGCTTCGGGTGAGAGCTCCAGATCGGTGCCCTGCCAGGGGGTGCTGTGGTTGCGGGCGCTCAGCACGCGGTGCAGCGCGCGGGCGCCGTAGCGGAAGCCGTGGATGAACCCGCTGGTCGACTTCTTGAAGTCCCGCGACTGGGTGATCGTGCCGGCGAAGTACAGGCCGGGGACGGTCGTCGACTCGAACGCCGAGGTCAGCTGCGGGAAGCGGTCCTTGATGACCAGCGCCGGCCGGCAGTCCTCCGCGAAGATCGAGGAGTCGAACCGGAATCCGGTGCACGCGATGACGCGGTCGTACTCCAGCTCGCGGGTCCTCTCGACCGAGCGCGCGTAGCGGAACTGGATCCGGAACCCGCCCTCGGGCCGTCGCTCGACGCGTTCGACACTGCCGTCGATGACCGCGTTCTCGGACTTGAGCTGGTAGGTGTCGAGGAAGTTGTTGTTCACCGCCCGCAGGTGCCCGACGTAGTGCGTCTGCCAGGCCAGCTTCACCGAGCGCGGCCCGGCGACGTGGATGACGGCGGCGTGCTCGACCAGCGCGTCGGCGGTCTCGAAGCCCGAGTTGCCCTTGCCGATCACCAGCACCCGCTGGCCGGTGAACGACTCCGGGTCCGTGTCGAAGGTGTCGTAGCGCTCGGCGTGCTCGATGCCGGGGATCGGCGGCACGTGCGGCTGGGACACCCCGGTGGCCATCACGAGGTTCTTCGCGTGCCAGGTCAGTCCACTGTGGTCGGTGACCGCGAACCCGTCGTCGTCGCGCGCGATGCTCGTGACATCGATGTCGTAGTGGACCTTCAGGCCCGCCGCGCAGTCCTGGAAGTAGCGGACGATGTCGTCGGCGTCCGGGAAGTACCGGGGCGTGTAGCGGGTGAAGAGGAGCTCGGGGTCGTCGAGCAGCAGGGAGTTCCAGTCCATCCGCATCCGCTGCTCGGGATCGGTGGATCCGGTGTGGACCTTGTTGATGGAGATGAGCTTGCGGTGCCGCGGGTAGCGGGTGAAGAACGTGCCGGCCCCGCTGCCGCGCTCCAGGACGGCGTAGTCGCGACCGTCCCGCTCGAGCAGTGCGGCGAGCTGCAAACCGGCCGGTCCCGCGCCGATGATCAGGTAGTCGTGAGCCATGGACGGGGAAGCTACCCACGCGATCTCAGAACTTTCTGAGATCGGCTGCCTACCGTCCGTGCGGTGACCACGACCGCCTCAGACACGTCCGTGGACCTGGGTTCGCCCTTGACCGTTCCGCACCTTCAGCGCGCTTCCGGGCCGCTCCCCGTTCTCGTCGGCGCCGACGTGCTCGACCGAGTCGAACGAGGCCGCGCCTACCTGCGCACGGTCCTGGCCGACGACGAGCGCCCGGTGTACGGCGCCAAGACCGGGTTCGGCGCCCTGGTGGGCTTCGCGGGCAGGTCCTCCGAAGCCGATCAATGCGACAACACCCTCGCACACCTCGGCGCGGGCCAAGGCCCCGACCTGCCCCTGGACATCGCCAGAGCCTCACTGCTCGTGCGCACCTGGTCCCTGGCGCAGGGCCTGTCCGGCGTCTCCGCGCACGTCGTCGAGGGCCTGTCCGCGATGTTCGCGACGACGTTCGTCCCGGCCATCCCGCGCTACGGCTCCGTCGGCGCCAGCGGAGACCTCATCCCGCTCGCGTACGCCGCCCAGGCGTTGCGCGGCCGCGGGCACGCCTACCTCGACGGCGTCCGCCGCCCCGCGGCCGATGCTCTTTCCTCCGCAGGACTCTCGCCGTTGCAATTGGACGGCCGCGACGCCCTGGCCCTGGTCAACGGCACCTCCGTCACGACGGCGGCGCTGGCCCTCGCCCTGTCGTCCGTGCGAGCCTCACACGTCGCTTTGACCGACCTGACGTGCCTGCTGGTCGACGTCGTCGGCGCCGATCCCGGCTTCACCGACCCGCGCCTGATCTCCGCGTTCGGCCACCCCGGTGCCGTGACGGTGGCGGGGTGGATGCGCTCCATGCTCGGCGGCACCACACCCAGCGGCCTGCGCGCTCTGCAGGAGCCGTACAGCATCCGCTGCGCACCCCAGCTCCTCGGCGCCGCCGAGGACGCCCTGCGCTACGCCGACAGCGTCGTCGCCGCGGACCTGGGCGGTGTCAGCGACAACCCGCTGTTCTTCCCCGAAGACGACCTGATCGCCCACGGCGGCAACTTCTTCGGCCAGCCCGCGGCCTTCGCCGCCGACGTCGTCGCCATGGTCACGGCCTCACTCGGCAACCTGGCCGAACGCCAGCTCGACCTGCTCGTCGACCCGGTCCGCAACACCGGCCTCCCACCCATGCTCGCCGCCGGACCAGGCCAGCAACACGGCTTGCAAGGCGTCCAACTGGCCACAACGGCGTTCGTCGCCGAGATCCGCCGCGGCGTCCTGCCGGCCAGCACGCAGAGCCTGCCGACCAACCTGCACAACCAGGACGTGGTCCCGTTCGGCACACAGGCCGCGTTGCGCGCCTACGACCTCGCGGAACTGCTGCGCCTGCTGTGCGGCTCACTCGCCCTGGGCCTGCGCCAGGCCGTGCACGTGGGTGGCCGCCGCCCGACCGCACCCCGGTGCGCGGCGTTGCTGGACGCGCTGGCCTCGGCCATCGAGCCGGTGGACCCGGACCGCCCGCTGGACGAGGACGTCCGGGTGGCGGCGGAGGTGGTGGTCAGCCGGCAGTGGTGAGGGGAGTGCGGCGGCGTTCGAGGGGGAGCGCTGGTGAGGTGAGCGGTGGTGGCGTCGCCTGGGTGGTGCCGAAGGCTCTCGCCGGGCGGCGGCCACGTGACCGCCCCAGCGACCGCCACCGCTGCCACGCGACCGCTGCCGCGTCACACCACCGCTGCCACGCTGCCACCACTCTGCTGCCCAGCCGTCACGCCGACTTGCCCCACCACCGGAATCCGCAGCGTGAACCGAGCTCCCAGCCCAGGCCGCCCCACGGCCTCGACCGTCCCACCGTGCCCGGTCACGATCTCCCGCACCAGCGCGAGCCCCAGCCCGAACCGCCCCTCACCCGCACCCCGGTGGAACCGGGCGAACAACCGCTCCGCCTCACCGGCCTCGAACCCCTCGCCGTCATCGGACACGACGAGCTCCGCCATCCCACCGCCGACCCGCACGGCCACCGAGATCCGCCCGCCCTCCGGCGTGTGCCGGACGGCGTTGGCCAGCAGCTCGTCGACGGCCCGCCGCAGCCCGGTTTCGATCCCGTGCACCACCACCGGGTGTCCGGGGTGGTCCAGGGCCAAGGTGATCCGCCGCTCGGCAGCGCGTTCGGTCTCGCCCACCACCGCGGCTTCCGCGACATCGGCCAGGTCCACGGGCCGGCCGTCGAGGCGTTGTGGGAGCTGCGCGGAGGCGAGCAGGTCGTCCACCACGTCGGCGAGGCCGCGGATCGACCTGGCCAGTGCGTCGAGGTCGGTGCGCTGGTCGGCGGGCAGGTGGGAGGCGAGCAGCTGGGCGCGCAGGTAGGCGCGGGCTATCGGGGTGCGCAGTTCGTGGCTCGCGTCGGTGACGAACCGGCGTTGTCTCGCCAGCGCTTCCGCCAGTGGGCCGACTGTGCGGCGGCTGATGCCCAGGCCGATCAGCGCTGCCACGAGCAGGCCGCAGACCAACGCGATCACCAGTGCCTGCAGCAGGTGCGCGCGGTCGGCCAGCTGGTAGCGCATGTCGAACACCGCCTGCACCGTCGTGCCGTCCGCGCCCGGTGCGGTGAGCACCCGGTACTGCGTGCCGTTCGCGGTGACGTCACGGGGCAGGGCGGTGCCCGAGCTGTGGACCGCGTCGATGTCGTCCCGCAGGGGGAACCCGCCGGGTACCTGCAGATCACCCTCGTGCAGGACGCCGTCCTCCAGCACGAACACCCACGCGCAGCGGGGGGCGATGCCCGGCACGCCGTACAGGGCGTTGTAGCGGAGTTCGCGCGACACCTGGGTTTCCTGCGCGTGCGCGATGACGACGTACGCGATCGCGCCGACGAACGCGATCATCAGCGTGATCGCCAGGCCCACCAGCACGCTGACCCGCAGCCGCGCCCGGCGGACCTCCGCCCGCTCCGCCTCCGCCCACGACCTCACAGCGCCCCCAACCGGTAACCGATGCCCTGAACGGTCTGCACGACCGAACGTCCTACCTTCGAACGCAGGTAGTGCACGTAGGTGTCCACAATGGACTGGGATGGCGCGTCGCAGAACACCGTGCGCCGCAACGCCGCCCGCGTGTGCACCGTCTCCGGGTGCGTGGCGAGCACCCGCAGCAGTGCGAACTCCCTGGTGGTGAGCGGCACCTTCTCGCCGTCGGGCAGCACGACCTGGTGCTGTTCGAGCTCCAGGCGGCCGGCGCCGATGCGCAGCACCGCGGCCAGTTCCGCCGCCCGCCGGCACAGCGCCCGCAGTCGCGCGGTCAGCTCGCCCAGGTCGAACGGCTTGGCGAGGTAGTCGTCGGCGCCGGCGTCGAGGCCGTCGATCCGGTCGTGCACCGACCCCATCGCGGTGAGCATCAGGGCCTGCGTCCGCACGGACCGGGAACGCAACCGGGACAACAGGTCCAGCCCGTCGACGACCGGCAGGACGCGGTCGATCACGACGATGTCGTAGGGCCGGGTGAGGGCGAGGTGCAGTCCGCGTTGCCCGTCGAAGGCGATGTCGACGTCGTACCCCTCACCGCGCAGCACCGCGGCTAGCAACTCCACCAGCTCCCGGTCGTCGTCCACGAGCAACAGCCGGAACCGGTGGACTGCCCGCGACTTCGTTGAGGCCCGCACGACAGCCACGATCGCACGTGATCAGCGTCGATTCAGGAGCCAACAGCCAACGGACAGGTTCACGGACGCGCCGAGAAGGCTTGGGGTGGCGCAACTTCCCCGGTCGGACGGCTTCGGCGCCCACTGAGCGCCCGCTGGTCAAAGATAAACATGTGAACCGCGGTCGTCGCGTGACCTGCGATCACGCGACGACTGTGAACGACCTACCAGGCGGGTGCCACGGCCGAGGCGGTGCGCAGTTCGCCCACCCAGCCCGCGGTCGCGATGGCGCGCAGCACGTCGTCGCCCTCCGCGAGCTTGCCGTGCGGGCCGAGAACGGCCGCGTCGCCGTCGTGCCAGCGCACCGGCAGCTTGCCGTGGCGTTCGAGCAGACCGGCGAACTTCGTCGTCAGCTTGGCGGTACCGATGTGCACCCAGCGGCTCGGGAACAGCTCCAGCAACTCCACCGTCGCCGGACCGAGCTCGGGCACCACGGTGATGCCGTGGTCGCGGCCGTATTCGACGAGGTCGCGCAGCGCGTCGGGGTCACCGTCGGGGAAGACGTGCAGGACGTTGAGCTTGTAGGCGGCCATCCGGTCGATCGCCCTGCGCATCTCGGCGGGCGGGAGCAGCGCGCTCGACACCCCGCGCCACGCGAACGCGGGGGAGTCGCGCACGTCGGCAGCGCGGACCGTGCCGTCGCGGGTCATCAGCTGCCGGAACGTCTGCACGCCGTGCCGCAGCCCGGCCTGGGTGCCCGCGCGCAGCATGATGGCGTCGTTGCTGACCAGCAGCGCGTACCCCTCGGGGCCGAGCCCGCGCATGGCCGGGTCGTGCGACACCATCAGCATGCCGTCGGGCGACTCCGCCAGCAGGTAGCCGGTCTCCCGGAAGACGTGCTCGCGCAGCATCGCCGCCGCGGTGCGCGCCTGCCCGGTCACCCGGACGGTCACGTCTTCGGTCAGTACGAACGAGCCCGTGCGACGGGGCGCGCTCGTGGGCATGGGAACAATCACCGGTTTCCTCTCCAGCGAGCTAACGCTGGGTGTATCAGCTGAGTTCCGGCAATCGGACGCGGAACGTGGTTCCGACGCCTGTCGCGCTGGTCACATCGACCGTTCCGCCGTGCGCCTCGGCGAGCTTGCGGACGATCGCGAGCCCCAGTCCGCTGCCGCCCGTGCTGCGGCTGCGGGACTTGTCCGCGCGCCAGAACCGGTCGAACACGTGCGGCAGGTCGTCCGGCGCGATGCCCGGACCGGTGTCGGTCACGGTGATCACGACCTCGCCGTTCCCGGCCGTGCCCTCCACCGCCACCGACCCGCCGGCGGGCACGTGGCGCAGCGCGTTCGAGACGAGGTTGTCGAAGATCTGCCGCAACCGCAGGGCATCGGCGCGGACGGTGAGCGAGGGGTCGGCGGACACGGTAAGAGTGACGCCGGCTTGTGCGGCTCTTGCCTCGTGCGCGGCTTGGAGCTGCTCCAACGCGGTCGCGACGGTGAGCCGTTCGAGTGTCAGGCGCAACGAGCCCGCGTCGGCGACGGCGAGGTCCTGCAGGTCGTCCACCACGTGCTGCAGCACAAGCGCTTCCTTCAGCAGCAACGCCACCAGTGCCGGATCGAGGTCGCTCACCCCGTCCTCGGCCGCCTCCAGCCAGCCGCGGATGTTGCTCAACGGCGTCCGCAGTTCGTGCGCGACGTCGCCGACCATCTCCTTGCGCGCCCGTTCCAGGTGGGCCCTGTTCGCCGCCATCGTGTTGAACGCCCTGGTGAGCCCCGCGATCTCGTCCTGCCCGCGCACCGGCACCGGCGGGATGTCGCTCCCGCCGGACAGGTGCGTCGCCGCGGCCGTCAACGCCCGCAGCGGCCGGGTGATGCGGGCCCCCGCGAACGCCGCCACCCCGATCGCCGCCAGCAGCACCGCCGCCGCGGCTCCCACGACCTGCCAGCCGTTGCCCGACAGCGAGATCGCGGTGGTCGGCGTGCCCGCCGGGTTCGTCAGGTACAGCAGGACCGGCGGCGCCACGTACGGGGCGAGCTGTTCTCTGCGCGACGCGGCCACGCACGCGGCGACGGCCGGTTCGTCCGGCGGCGGCACGCCCGAGGACTGCTTGCGCGCCGGGGTGAAGTCGGGGTCGAGGTCCACCGGTGGCAACGAGCGGCGTGCCAGGCAGGCGTTGGCCAGGTCCTCCAGGTCGAGCAGCGCGAAGAAGTCGGCCGCGGTGTCGAACGGCAGGTCCCGCTCCCGGCAGTCCAGCCGGGCCTGCTCCTTCCTGACCAGCCGCAGGCAGTACAGCGCCCCGGTCCGGTCCTCCCGGTCGCGGAAGTCGATCGGCGTGCGGAACGGCCCCAGCACCCGCTTGTCGATCCGGTCGGCGGGCGCGCCGGGCACCAGGACCGGGTCGACGGCCAGCGGGTCCACCACGGCCGCGGCCCCGGACGGCAGCTGGCCGCCACTCCCGCCCAGGTCGGCGACCGTGCGGCCGTCCTTGGTGACCAGCGCGACGCGCCGGCCAGGGTGCTGCGACACCAGTCCCTCGACGTAACCGTCCACTTCGGACCAGTCGCGGTGGCCGGCCGCGTAGTCGAGCAACGTCGTGTAGATCCTGTGGTCCGAGGCGAGCTCACGGCCCTGCTCGCGGGCGATCGACGCCTGGGTCAGCTGCGTCGCCAGCCACGCCGTCGCGGCGATCGAGCACACCGCGATCAGCACCGCCACGACGAGCAGGCGCGTGAAGACGCTACGGCGCATCAGCGCGTCCGGCCGTGAGCTTGTAGCCGATCCCGTAGACGGTCACGAGGTGCGCGGGCGCGCGCGGATCGGTCTCGATCTTGCGGCGCAGGTTCTTCACGTGCGTGTCGATCGTCCGGGCGGTCAGGAAGCTGTCGAGGCCGTGCATCCGCCGCAGCAGCTGCTCGCGGCTGAACACCCTGTCCACTTCGGACGCCAGCACCTCCAGCAGCCCGAACTCACCGGGCGTGCACTCGACCGCCTCGCCGCGCACCCGCACCTCGTGCCGCAGCTGGTCGACCACGATCGGCCCGACCTGCAGCACCGGCTCCGGTCTCGCCACGGGTACGCGCCGCAGCAACGTCCGCACGCGGGCCACCAGTTCGCGCGGGCTGAACGGCTTGGTCATGTAGTCGTCCGCGCCGAGCCCGAGCCCGTGCAACAGGTCGTCCTCAGTGGACCGTGCCGTGAGCATCAGCACCAGCACGTCCGACTCGGCCCGCAACGCCCGGCACACGTCCAGCCCGCCCAGGCCCGGCAACATCAGGTCCAGCACCACGAGAGCGGGGCCGTGCGCGCGGACCACGTCGAGCGCGTCCCGTCCGTCGTGGACCACGAGCACCCGGTGGTGGTCCTGCTCGAGGTAGCGGCGGACCAGCTCGGCCTGGTTCTCGTCGTCCTCCGCGACCAGGATGAGAGCGCTCACCGGCCGATCATATGGACGCCCTCACGGCGATCACCGGTTCGACACAGGATCCTCACAAGTGCCTCCGAAGATCCACGGCATGCGCAGGACAGTCATCGGGGCCGCGGTGCTCGTCGTGGTCGTCATCGCCGTGGTGCTGGTGGTGCGGGCCCGGCCGCCGGAGCCCGCCGCGGCCCCGCCACCGGCGGTGCAGACCACGACCGTGAGGAAGGGAGACCTCACGAACACCCGCACGCTGCAGGCCCAGCTCGGCTTCGGCGCCGCCCGCCCGGTGAAGGGCGCCGCGGGCATCGTCACGAAGCTGCCCGCCACCGGCCAGGCCACCGAGCTCGGCAAGGAGCTCTACCGCGTCGACGACCAGCCCGTCGTCGTCTTCTTCGGTGCGACGCCCCTGTTCCGCGCGCTGGACACGCCCGGTCTCAAGGGGTCGGACGTGGCGGTGGTGATGGACAACCTCGCCGCCCTGGGCTATCAGGTCGGCACCCGCCCCAAGGACGTCACCAAGGCCGAGTTCACCCCGCGAGTCGTCGAGGCGCTCAAGAAGTGGCAGAAGGCCCTCGGCGTCGAGCAGACCGGCACCCTGGCGCCGGGCCGTGTGCTCGTCCTGGACCGCCCGATGCGCGTCGGCACCGTGAAGGCCCAGCTCGGCGAGCAGGCCACGGAGGAGCTGTTCGAGGTCACCCCCACCACGCGCCTGGTCACGTTGCAGGTGCCGGTGACCGAGGCGGGGGTGCTGAAGGCGGACCTGCCGGTCACGATCATGCGTCCGGACAACCGGCCGGTCCCCGCCAAGGTGACCTCGCTGACCCAGGTGGCCGCTCCTGCCGAGAGCGGCGGCGGCCCGAAGGCCGACGTCGTGGTCACGCCGGACAACCCGGAGGACGTCGCCGACCTGGACACCGCGCCGGTCCGCCTCATGGTGACCACCGAGAGCCGCACCGGCGTCCTGACCGTGCCGCTGGCCGCGCTGGTGGCGCTGAAGGAGGGCGGTTACGCCGTGCAGCTGCCCTCCGGCGGCCTGAAGGCGGTCAAGACCGGTCTCTACTCGCAGGACAAGGTCGAGATCTCCGGTGACGGCATCGCGGACGGCCTGGAAGTGGTGACGGCCCAGTGACCCCGGTGCTCGCCCTGCGCTCGGTGACCAAGCGGTACCCCGGCGGCGTGACGGCGCTCGACGACGTGTCGCTGCAGGTCGCCTCGGGTGAGCTGCTCGCGATCGTGGGACCGTCCGGCTCCGGCAAGTCCACGCTGCTGCACCTCGTCGGCACCCTGGACCTGCCCTCGTCCGGCACCGTGGAGATCGACGGCCAGGACGTGTCCCTCCTGCCGGACCGACGCCTGTCAGCGTTGCGCGGCAGCCGGCTGGGGTTCGTGTTCCAGCAGTTCCACCTGTCCGACGGCCTCACCGCGACCGAGAACGTGGCCACCGGCCTCCTCTACGCCGGTGTGCGCCGCAAGGACCGACGCCCGCTCGCCGTGGAGGCCCTGAACCGCGTCGGCCTCGGCCACCGCACCGACCACAAGCCGCAGCAGTTGTCCGGCGGTGAACGCCAGCGCGTCGCCATCGCGCGTGCCGTGGTGAACAACCCGGCCCTGGTGCTGGCCGACGAGCCGACCGGGGCGCTCGACACGGTCACCGGGCTCGCGGTGCTGGATCTGCTGCGCGAGCTCAACGGACAGGGGACGACCATCGCGCTGATCACGCACGACCGCGACATCGCCGCATCGCTGCCCCGCCGGGTGGAACTGCGGGACGGCCGGATCGTCGCGGACACAGGAGACCAGCCCACCGTCACGTTCCCGAGCCTGAACGGCCTCACCGGATGAGCCGCCTCTCGCCCGCCGACCTGCTCGCCCTCGGCTCCCTGGGCATGCGCACCCGACGACTCCGCGCCGCGCTGTCCGCCCTCGGCATCGCCCTGGGCATCGCCACCGTCGTCGTGGTCACCGGCATCCCTGCCTCCAGCCAGCAGGCACTGCTCGACGAACTGACCGCCCTGGGCACCAACCTCCTGCGCGCCCAGCCCACCCCGCGCCAGGACGACCCCGTCCTGCTGCCCGAGTCGTCCGTCGCGATGGTCCAGCGCATCGGCCCGGTGACCGCCGCCGCGGCCGTCGCCAACACCCACACCCGAGTCCGCCGCAACGACCTCCTCGACCCCGGCCACAGCTCCGACATCACCGTCCTCGCCGCCACCCCCGGCCTGCTGGACACCGTGAACGGCCACGTCCAGAGCGGGGAGTTCCTGTCGCGGCCGGACTTCCCGGGCGTCGCCCTGGGCCACGTCGCCGCCCAGCGACTCGGCATCCCCGACGCGGGCGACCGTCCGGCGATCTTCGTGGGGGAGAGGTGGTTCACCGTGACCGGCGTGCTCGGCCCCATGCCACTGGCCCCCGACGTGGAACGCTCGGTGCTCGTCGGCTGGGACGCGGCCCGCACGCACCTGGGCTTCGACGGCCACCCGACCGTCGTCTACGTGAAGGCCCGCGAGGAGTCCATGGAGGACGTCCGCGCGATCCTGCCCGCCACGCTCCACGGCGAGATCCCCGGCCTGGTGCAGGTGAGCCGCCCGTCCGACGCGCTGGCGGCGAAACGCGCCACGCAGAACTCCTACAGCGCGTTGTTCCTCGGCCTCGCGGGCGTCGCACTGCTCGTCGGCGGCGTCGGCGTGGCGAACACGATGGTGATCTCCGTGCTCGAACGCCGCAGCGAGATCGGCCTGCGCCGCGCCCTCGGAGCCACCCGCGGCCACATCCGCGCGCAGTTCCTGACCGAGGCGGTCCTGCTCTCCGGCCTGGGCGGGCTGGCGGGCACCGCGCTGGGGGCACTGGGCGTCGCGGGTTACGCGACGCTGCACCGCTGGCCGCTCGTCATCCCGCTCGAAGTGCTGGCCGCGGGCGTGCTCGCCGCGTTCGTCGTGGGCGCCGCCGCCGGTCTCTACCCCTCCATCCGCGCCTCCCGGCTCACCCCGACCCAGGCGCTCGCCGCGTGACGAAAGGAAGACCCACGATGAAGAAGGCCGCCCTGACCCTCCTGCTGCTCCTGGCCGCGTGCTCCAAACCCGAGGCACAGCCCCAGGTCGCCTCGATCTCGACGCCGCCGAGCAGTGCGGCCGCGACGTCGGCCGCCCAGGAACAACGCCCCCGCGAACGTCTCGACATGACCCCGGAGGACCTCGAGGCCCTCAACGTCCCGTACGACCAGTGCATGGCGAGCCACGGCCTGGACAAGAAGGGCCGCGCCGCCGAGGGCAGCGGTCACCCGCAGCCCACCAAGGAGGAGCTCGACAAGGCGCTCCAGGCGTGCGAGTCGAAGACCCCGCTGCCCCCGTGGGAGAAGGACTCCTCCAACCCGGAGGCGGTCGACTTCGCCAACCGCGTCGTGCAATGCCTGCGCGGCAAGGGAGTCCGTTACGTCGAGGTGCACAACGAACCGGGCGCGGAGATGGTCAGCTACGCGCTGGGCGGCCCGAACAACGACGCCGCGTCGATCACGCTCGGCCTTGAGCACGCCAAGGACTGCGAGATCGCGAGCTCCAAGAAGTGACGCGTGGAGCGGGGGCCGCGACGGCCCCCGCTCACCTCAGGCGAGCATGTCCTGCACCAAAGGCACGACCTTCGTCCCGTACAGCTCGATCGTCCGCATCAGCGACTCGTGCGGCAGCCCGCCGATCCCGTACTTCAGGTCGAACCGGCTGGCGTCGAGCTTCTTCATGGTGCGCGCCATCTTCTCCGCGACCGTCTCCGGCGACCCGACGAACAGCGCGCCGTGCGGCCCCACCTCGTGCGCGTACGACTCCGGCGTCGGGGTGGCGAACCCCCGCGTCTTGCCGAGCCGGCCGATCATGTCGAGGTAGTGCGGCCAGAACTCCTCCCGCGCCTGTTCGTCGGTCGGTGCCACGTGACCGGGGGAGTGGATGCCGATCGGCAGCGGGTCGCGGCCGAACTTCTCCAGCGCGTGCCGGTAGAGCTCCGAGAACGGCGCGAACCGGCCGGGGTGGCCGCCGATGATCGCGAGCATCAGCGAGAAGCCGTAGGAGGCCGCGCGCACCACGGACTGCGGGCTGCCGCCTACACCGATCCACGTCGGGAACGGTTCGGTGTAGGGCACGACGTCCTGCTCGTGCAGTGCCGCTCGGGTCTTGCCCTGCCAGGTGATCGGGCCGCCCTTGAGCAGCTCCGCGAACAGGTGCGTCTTCTCCTCGAACAGGTCCTCGTAGTCCGCGAGGTCGTAGCCGAACAGCGGGAACGAGTCCACACTGGACCCGCGGCCCAGGATGACCTCCGCGCGGCCGCCGGACACGGCGTTCAGCGTCGAGAAGCGCTGGTACACGCGCACCGGGTCGTCCGAGCTGAGCACCGTCACCGCCGAACCGAGGTGGATCGACGACGTGCGGGCGGCGATCGCGGCCAGCACCACGTCGGCCGCCGACAGCGGCATGTCCGGGGTGTGGTGCTCGCCGATGCCGAAGAAGCCGAGGCCGACCTGGTCGGCGAGCACGCCCTGCTCGACGACGTTGCGGATGGTCTGGGCGTGCGAGAGCGGGGTGCCGGAGGCGTCCTGGGTGACGTCGCCGAACGTGTCGAGTCCGAACGTGGTGGTCATGACTGCTCCTTGACGAAGTTCTCGAATTCCTGCCTGCGGGCCGCGACGCCGAATAGAGGGCTGCCGGGTTCCAGCAGCCGTCCCGCGGCCAGGGGTCCCACCGGCACCGGGTCGAACCCGATGCGTTCCAGGAACTCCGCGACGGCCCGCACGGCGTCCGGCGAGTCACCGGCGATGCCGACGGCGCGGCCACCGGCGGGTTCCATGTCCTGGTAGGCGACGTGGTTGAGGGTCTTCACGACGTCGGCGCCCGCCAGCCGGCGCGCGACCTCCTCGCTCGTGCCCAGGGGAGCCTCGGCGGGCGGCCAGTGGTTCATGGAGTCGATGACGACCTTGCCCGCGAACATCCCCGGTTCGAGCGCGGGGAACCGGTGCCACGGGATGGCCAGCACGACGAGGTCCGCGTTCGCGACCGCGTCGGCGGCCGGCAGCGCGACGGCGCCGGGGGCGAGGAACTCGGTGATCATCTCGATCCGCGCCGGGTCACCCGACCCCGCGATGCCCACCTCGTAGCCCGCCGCCAGGGCCAGTCGCGCGAGGACGGGACCGACGTGGCCCGCACCGAGAACAGCGATCTTCACAGCACACCCGACCTCGCTAGTTGATGTATCACCTAGCTTAACCGGACCAGCCCCCGTTTATTCCGGTGGGGTGCCGGGCGGGTTATCTTCGAGTCGTGTGGGCTTTGGGTGACGCGTACGAGCGCTACGTCGGCCGGTGGAGCCGGCCCGTCGCGGCGGAGTTCCTGCGCTGGCTGGACGTGCCGCACGGCCGCACGTGGCTCGACGTCGGCTGTGGCACGGGCGCGCTGACCGAGGCGGTGCTGGCGCACGCGCAGCCGGCCGCGGTCACCGGCCTGGACCCGTCCGAAGGCTTCCTGGAACGCGCCCGGGACCGCGTCCCCGACGCCCGGTTCGCCGTCGGCGATGCCACCGACCTGGGCGGACGCACCGCCGACGTCGTGGTCAGCGGGCTCGTGCTCACGTTCGTGCCCGACGCAGCCCAGGCAGTGCGGGAGTTCGCCCGCGTCGCTCCGTGCGTCGCCTCCTACGTGTGGGATTACGCGAGTGGCATGCAGATGATGCGGCTGTTCTGGGACGCCGCGAAGGACGTCGACCCCGCCGCGGCGGCGCACGACGAAGGACTGCGCTTCAGCGACGTGAGCGGTGCCGAGCCCTTGCGCGCCCTGTGGACCGGCGCCGGGCTGCGCGACGTCGAGGTGACGGGCATCGTCGTGCACACGGTCTTCCGCGACTTCACCGACTTCTGGGAACCGTTCCTCGGTGGCACCGGCGCCGCACCCGCCTACGCCGCGAAGCTGCCGCCGGAGCAGCGCGACGCCGTCCGCGACCTGCTCCGCTCCCGTCTCCCGGCGCAGGGCCCGATCAACCTGACCGCGAGGGCCTGGGCCGTCAGAGGGTCGCGCTGAGGAACCGCTCCAGGTGCGGGTTCACGTCTGCGGCGTGCGTGAGGCTCAGGAAGTGCGCGCCGCCCTCGACGAGCACGAGCGGCTCGGCCTCGGGCAGCGCCGCGACGAGTGCCTCGGCCTTCGCCACCGGGTAGGCGAGGTCGGCGGTGCCGTGCAGCACCAGCGCGGGTACGTCGATCCCGGTGACCCGGTCCAGCACGCCCTCACGGCCGACCAGGGCGTTCATGATCAGCCGCAGCCGCTCGGGCTCGACCTCGCTCCACTTCGGCGTCCACTCGGACGGGTCGTACTCGCCCAGGCAGATCTTCGCGACGGCCTCGGTCACCGTCTCCGGGCCCTGTGCGATCCAGACCTCGGCGAGCTGCTGGTAGGCGTCGGAGATCTGCTGGTCCTCGGTCTCGCCGGACGTGCCGAGCAGCACGAGCGCCGTCACCCGTTCCGGTGCCAGCAACGCCATCCGCAGCGCCACGAACCCGCCCTGGCTGGTGCCGGCGACAGCCGCACTGCCGATCTTCAGCTCGTCGAGCACGGCGAGCGCGTCGCGGGCGACGTCCCAGTGGTCGAACGGCGCGGTCGCGGGCGTGGCGCCGTGGCCGCGCTCGTCGATCGCGACCAGCCGGTACCGGTCACCGAGCGCCTCGACCTGCGGCGCCCACATCGACGCGTCCATCAGGAAGCTGTGCAGCAGCACGACCGCCGGGCCGTCCCCGCCGTGGTCCACGTAGGACACCAGCTGCCCGTCCGCAGTGGTCACCGTGGTCATGCCGCACACCCCGTCCCGCATAGTGGATCTTCAGCACCGCCCGCCCGGTTCGCTCTACCCTGCCCGGATGCGACAAGTGTTCAGGAGCGCGGTGCTGCTCCTGCTGCTGGTGATCGTCGTCCCCGCACCGGCGTACGCGCAACAAGAGCAGCCACCGCTGGTCCGCGTCGGCACGGAGGGCACCTACCCGCCGTTCTCGTTCCACGACCCCCAGACCCAGGAACTCACCGGCTACGACATCGAGGTCGTCAAGGCGATCGGCGCGAAAGCGGGCTGGCGGCTGGAGTTCGTCGAGACGCAGTGGGACGCGATCTTCCCCGCCCTCGACGCCCAGCGGATCGACCTCGTCGCGAACCAGGTGTCGCGCAACCCCGAACGCGCCGCGAAGTACGGCCTGTCGAGCACCTACACCTACTCGCGCGGCGTCATCGTCCGGCGCACCGGCGACGACCGGATCAAGTCCACCGCGGACCTCAGCGGCAGGACCACCGCCCAGTCCAGCACCAGCAACTGGGCGAAGGTCGCCCGCGACGCCGGCGCGAAGGTCGAGGCCGTCGAAGGGTTCGCCCAGGCCGCCGCGCTGCTGCAACAGGGCCGCGTCGACGCCATCGTCAACGACAACATCGCCGTGCTCGACTACCTCGCCACCACCGGCTCCAAGGACGTCGAGATCGCGGGCGACGCCGGCCAGGCGGGCAGCGAACAGGTGCTGGCACTGCGCCAGGCCGACGCCGCGCTGCTGTCGCAGGCGAACCAGGCGATCGACGCGCTGAAGGCCGACGGCACGTTGCGCGGCATCTCCGAGAAGTACTTCAAGGCCGACGTGTCCGTGCGGGACGGCGGCGCGGCGGACCTGTCCGAAGGCCGTGGCCCGCGCAGCACGTGGGACGTCCTGCGCTCGACGGCATGGCCGATGTTCGTGGGCCTGGTCAAGGTCACCGTCCCGCTGACCGCGCTGTCGTTCGCGATCGGACTCGCGCTCGCGTTGCTGGTGGCGTTGGCCCGGATCTCGCCGTACCGGGTGCTGTCGGGCCTCGCGCGGGCGTTCATCTCGGTCATCCGCGGCACCCCGCTGCTGCTGCAGCTGTTCATCGTCTTCTACGGCCTTCCGCAGATAGGCCTGAAGTTCCCGCCCTTCACCGCCGCCGTCATCGCGTTCTCGCTGAACGTCGCCGGCTACGCGGCCGAGGTGATCCGCTCGGCGATCCTGTCCGTGCCGCGCGGCCAGTTCGAGGCGGCGTCCACGATCGGCTTCGGCTACGCGCAGACGTTGCGCCGCATCGTGCTGCCCCAGGCCGCCCGCACCGCCGTGCCGCCGCTGTCCAACACGCTGCTGTCGCTGCTGAAGGACACGTCACTGGGGTCGGTCGTGCTGCTGACCGAACTCTTCCGCGAATCCCAGCTGGCCGCGGCCGAGAGCAACGAGTTCCTCGCCCTGTACTCGTTCGCGGGGCTCTACTACTGGGTGGTCTGCGTGGCGCTGTCCGCCGCGCAGAAACGACTGGAGACCAGGCTGAACAGGTACGTGATCGCATGAACGACATCCGCATCGAGGTCTCCGGGCTGCACAAGTCCTTCGGCGACCTGGACGTCCTGCGCGGCATCGGCTTCAGCACCCCGCGCGGCACCTCGACCGTCCTGCTGGGCCCGTCCGGCTCCGGCAAGACCACCCTGCTGCGCTCGCTCAACGCCCTCGACACGCCCGATCGCGGCGTGGTCCGCATCGACGACGTGTCGGTCGACTTCTCCGCCCTGCCACCGGGCAAGGCGGGCCGGGCCGCGGCCGCGCGCCTGCGGTCGCGCAGCGGCATGGTCTTCCAGTCGCACAACCTCTTCCCGCACCGCACTGTCCTGCAGAACCTCACCGAGGGGCCGGTCGTCGCCCAGAAGCGCCCGCTGGAGGAGGTGGTGGGCGAGGCACGGGGGTTGCTGGACCAGGTGGGCCTCGCGGACAAAGCCGATTCGTACCCGTACCAGCTTTCCGGCGGCCAGCAACAACGCGTGGGCATTGCCCGTGCGCTGGCTTTGAAACCTCGAGTCGTGCTGTTCGACGAACCCACGTCGGCACTCGATCCGGAACTCGTGGGGGAGGTGCTCGCCGTGATCAAAGATCTCGCCACGGAAGGGTGGACCACGGTCATCGTCACACACGAGATCCGGTTCGCCGAGCGGGTCGCCGACCAGGTGTTGTTCCTGGACGGTGGCGTGATCGTCGAGCACGGACCGCCTGGTCAGGTCATCTCCGACCCGCGGGAAGAACGCACCCGGCGGTTCCTGCGGCGCGTTCTCGACCACGGCTGAAATGATTCTTGAGGATAGGCTCGCCTAATTCCTTTCGAATTGCGGGGCTCCTGCGGTGGTGGCATCGTCGCGATTACCGAACCTTTCCCACCACGGCAGGAGCGGACATGACCACCCTCGAGAACCCGGCGATGCCCGCAGTCCACGATTGCACCGTGCACGACTGCTCTTACAACCACGACGGATGCCACGCGTTCGCGATCACCGTGCGCGGTGACAACGGGGCCGCCGACTGCGGCACCTTCATCCCGTTGGGCACGAAGGGCGGCCTGGACAAGGTCGTCGCGCAGGTCGGCGCCTGTTCCCGCACCGACTGCACGCACAACGCCTCGCTGGAGTGCACGGCACAGAGCGTGCGAGTCGGTGCCGGAACAGGTGACCACCTCGCGAACTGCCTGACGTACCAGCCGCGTTAGCCCTCGTCGTCCTTGCGGTCGACGGCCCGGCCCAGTTCTCTCAGGCCGACGTTGACCGCAATGATCGCCACCGTGCCGGCCGCCGCCACGACGTGCAGGCCGGCACTGGCGAGCGAGCCCACCGCGGCCGCGCACCACAGCGTGGCCGCGGTGTTCAGCCCGCGCACCGAGAGCCCGTCGCGCAGGATCACGCCCGCGCCGAGGAACCCGATGCCGGACACCACCTGCGCGGCGACGCGCGTGGGGTCGCCCTGGCCGTCGAAACCCTGTGCGGACAGCAGGACGAACAACGCGGCACCCACGGCCACGAGGGCGTTGGTCCGCAGGCCTGCCATGCGTGAGCGGTACTGCCGCTCGAAACCGATCAGCGCGCCGAGGCCCATGCTCTCGGCGATGCGCAGCGTCATGTCGAAGACGTGCATCGTGTGACTCCCCTTGTGTGCAGGGGTGTGCGTCACACGCCAGAACTGGAGCGTGCGAGGTGAGTTGACCCGCGCTGGCTACTGTGGCCTGGCATGTGTCGCTCACCTCGCTTCCTCGTGTCTGGTTGATGGGACCGGGGAGTCACGCTACCGAGCGGGCCGTGAGCCCGGAGTGAGAGTGGGATGCGCGTCTCATTCCCAGTGGAAGTCGTTGTGCGCCAGCACGACGCGGTGCCCGGTCTCGCCGCGCAGCGCACGCGACGCCTCGGAGAACATCGCGGTCACGCTGGGCCACAACGGATCGCCGTCCGCGCCGCTGTACTTCCCCCACTCCATCACGCACCCGTTGCGCGGCCCGCCGCGCAGGTCCACGAAGAGCTCGTACCCGGAACCGTCCGCGGCGACCGGCAGCCACGCGGGCAGCCAGAGGTCCACGCAGGGCGTTCCGGCGGGCTCCCGCAGCGCGGCGGCCTCGTAGTCCTTCTCCTCGCCGAGCGTGGCGAAGGCGATGCCGCTGATCGCCGCCATCATCAGCGTCCGCAGGTGCAACGCCCGGTCCAGGCCGTGCGGCTGCCAGCTCGTGGGGATGAGCGGCCAACGCGAGTACGTCACGCCGACGCCACCGAACCGCCGCCACCACGCGGACACGTCGGGCGGCAGCGCGTACCCGATGGACTCCTCCGCGTCCGCGACGTCCATGGCGGACGACGGCGGGAGCAGCGCGGCGTGCAGCGCCGGGGCGTGCTCGCCGATCCAGCTCTCGATGTCGGTCCAGCTCATCGCGGAACTAAAGCACGGCGAGCGGCGAAGGCCCAGCAGGAGGAGGGAAGGCGCGGTCGAGGTCGGCGAGGTCCTCAGGGGACAGCCGGAGCTCCAGCGCCCGCGCGTTCTCCCGGACGTGATCCGGCGAGCCCGCCTTGGGGATCGCGTTCACGTGCGGCAGCCGCAGCACCCAGGCGAGCGCGACCTGGGCGGGGGTGGCGTCGTGCCGTGCCGCGACCGAGGCCAGTGCGGGGGAGTCCAGCAGCCTGCCCTGCTCGACGGGGGAGTAGGCCATGACCGGGATGCCGGTGGAGGCGTGCCACGGCAGCAGGTCGTGCTCGGGGCCGCGGCGGGTGAGGTTGTAGAGGATCTGGTTGGTCTGGCAGTGGCCCGGCAGCGCGGTGAGCTCGCGCATGTCGTCCAGGTCGAAGTTGCTGACGCCCCAGTGCCGGATCTTGCCCGCGTCCCGCAGCGCCGCGAACCCCTCCAGGGTCTCGGCGAGCGGCACGCCGCCACGCCAGTGCAGCAGGTAAAGGTCGAGCCGGTCGGTGCCCAGACGGCGCAGCGACGCCTCGCACGCGCGCACGGTCGCGGCGGCGGACGCGTTGGACGGCAGCACCTTCGACACCAGGAACACCTCGTCACGCCGGCCTGCGACGGCCTCGCCCACGAGCGTCTCGGACGCGCCGGAGCCGTACATCTCGGCCGTGTCGACGAGGGTCAGGCCGAGGTCGAGGCCGGTGCGCAGCGCGGCGATCTCGGCGGAGCGCCGGCCGGGGTCCTCGGCCATCATCCAGGTGCCCATGCCGAGTGCGGGGACGGTCTCGCCGGAGGGGAGGAGCACGGTCATGCGCTCCAGCTTGCCGGGTACTTTGGTCTGATGCGACGTGCGGGCCTGATCGTGCTGGTGCTGCTCGTCGTCGCGCTGGCGGTCACGGCGCAGCTCGTGGACCTGCCCGACGGCGCGGAGCTCCGCGCCCTGGTCGGCCGTGCCGGGACCGCGGCGCCGTTCGTGTTCGTGGCCGTGTGCGCGCTCGGCACGGCGGTGTTCTTCCCGAAACCGGTCCTCGCCACGGCGGCGGGGCTGCTGTTCGGCGTGGGGTGGGGGAGCGCGCTCGCCATCGCGGGGTTCACGGCCGGCGCGATGATCGCGTTCTCGATCTCCCGCGGCCTCGGCCGCGAGACGGTCGAACGCCGGCTCGGGGAACGGCTGGCGGTCCTCGAACGGGTCTTCGAGCGCCGGGGAGTCGAGGCGACGCTCGTGATCAGATTGTTGCCGATCTTGCCGTTCGCCCTGGCGAACTACGGCGCTGGAGTGACGTCGGTGCGCGGCAGGGACTTCGCGCTCGGCACGGCGCTCGGGCTGGTGCCCTCGACGGTCCTCGCCGCGGTGCTGGGCGACGCCTTGAGCGATCTCGGCTCGCCACGATCGATCGTCGCGTTGTCGATCTGGGCCGTGCTGGCGGCCGTGGGCGTGTGGTGGGGCCGGAACTTGATCACAGGAGCCTTGCGGGCCTCCTAGACGCCCTTATGAGGTGCGCAAAAAGCCGCCCCGGCGGGAGACCGGGACGGCTTGACGCGTCTGGTGTGGATCAGGCCGTGCGAGTACGGCGTCCGCGAAGCTCTTCGAGGCGCTCATCGAGCAGCTCTTCGAGCTCGGGGATCGACCGGCGCTCCAGGAGCATGTCCCAGTGCGTACGCGGCGGCTTGACCTTCTTGATCTCCGGCTCGACCCCGTCGATGATCTTCGACTCGGTGCCGTGGAGACGGCATTCCCAGGTCGGCGGCAACTCGGCGTCGTCGGAGAAGGGGACCTCGAAGTCGTGTCCCTTCGGGCAGGCGTACCGCGCTGCCCGGCGCGGAGCGAGATCGTGGTTGCGGTCGGTCTCGTAGCTGACTGCTCCGAGCCGGCTTCCACGCAAAACGCGGTCGGCCATGGCGGTGTCCTTTCGCTCGGCTCAGGGCCGGGGCCCAGGCTGCTTGCTCACCGTGTGCAACGCCCGGATTGCTCCGTTTGTTTCCGGTTCGCTCTCATGGTCGCCCACAGTGACGTCGTTCACTCGTCAACGAAGGCTTCCTACTAATGGATGCGATCGCCACAGGATCGTGACGCGTTATCAAGCTCCTGCGCTCATGCATCACTCTAATGGCCCAGTGGGCCCTGTGGGTAGTCGCTATGCCAACCGAAGCTGACCACTTTGTGCGACGTCAGGGCCCAGGTCGCCCAACCTAAAGTGACGCCTGCAGAGCACCTGGTAGCGGACAGTAGTTTCCGTGTTGTCCGTTACATTGTCGCTCTCTGTACCCGATCGGTGCTGTTCCGTGTCCGACGCCGTGTCGGCGACCAGAACCGTGTCCCCGGCGCGGATCACCCGTCCGGCCCGCACCCGCGCGTTGAACCGGCCCGGCACCCCGCACCAGCACAGCACCTCGACCTGAATCGCCTTCAGCTCGTCGGCGAGCTCGAACAACCGCTGAGACCCGGGGAACATCTCGCCGCGGAAGTCCGTGGCGAGCCCGAAGCAGTACACGTCGACCTGGACGTCGTCCGCGAGCTCCGCCAGCTGCTCCACCTGTTCGGGTGACAGGAACTGGGCCTCGTCGACGATCAGGTAGTCCACCCGCCGACCCTCGGCCCACTCCGACCGCACCATCTGGCGGAGATCGTCGTCGCTGATCTCCGCTGCCTCGCGGGTGATGCCGATCCGGCTGGAGATCTGCGGCTTGCCCGAACGGTCGTGCCGCACCAGCAGCAGCCCGCGCCGACCCTGGCGCGAGTTGTTGTGGTCGATCTGGAGCGCGAGCGTCGACTTGCCGCAGTCCATGGGACCGAAGAAGAACTTGAGGTGCCCGACCACCGGCGTCGAGCGCCGGGAACCAGCGACAGGGACAGCGGAGAGGGCGTCTGTCGGATCGGGAAGGGCGTCCACGGCGGGTCACCCTAGTGCCTGGATCACGATCATGAGGAATCCGCACGGTCTGCCTCCCTCCTGGTTCCGGTCTTTTCCTTGCGACCTGCTGTTTCGGGACGACATAGCCGCTGCGGGGCCGCCTCAAACCTCACTTTCACTCGGGTCACTCGATAGTTTCAGTGTCGACTGAGGGCCGGACGGTTGGAGTGGCGCGGAACGTCGGGGGAGAAAGACGCATCGGCGGGAGCGCGGGAAGGCCGTGTCGCGCCGGGTGGGGAGTCGGGGTGGACGGCGAAGTGGTGGAGGCGGTCTGCCTCGAGCGGGGCATCGCGCAGCGCGAGATGCCCCGCTCGAGGGGAGTGCGGTGGCCGAGGGGAGTGCGGTGGCCGAGGGGAGTGCGGTGGCCGAGGGGAGTGCGGTGGCCGAGGGGAGTGCGGTGGCCGAGGGGAGTGCGGTGGCGTGAGTACGGCTCCGTCGACCTCCAGTGCGCCGCCACTCGCGATCGCCCCGGCGTCGGAGCGCTGAATGGCCGGCCCTGGAGGAGGGCGCGCCCGGCATTCAGTGCCCCGAAAGAAGAACCGCCATCCACCGCAGGCTCGCCTCCAGCCGACCAGCAGCCCGCTGGACAGATCGTCCTTCGGGCAACTCGATAACTTCAGTGTTGACTAAAGTCAACCTCATCCGGTTGTTCCGCTTCCCGATATAGCTCGCGCCGCGATATATTCAGCGACATGAGTGGTCGGGTCATGTCCGAGCAGACGTTCCTAGTGCTCACCGCACTGGCGGAGGAGCCGTTGCACGGTTACGCGATCGTGCAGGCGGTGGAACAGCTGTCCGAGGGGCGGATGGTGTTGCGGGTCGGCACGCTGTACGGGGTGCTGGACCGGCTGGTGGCGGACGGGTTCGCCGAGCGCGACCGGGAAGAGGTTCATCAGGGGCGGTTGCGGCGCTACTACAAGCTCACCGACTCCGGGGTGCGGGCGTTGCAGGCGGAGGTCGCGCGGCTGAGCGCCAACGTGCGGGCTGCCAGTGCGGTGCTGCGGGGGAGGGGTGTCCAGGCATGGGCGGGTCGGGCGTGAGGAACCTGGAGCGGCGGTACCGGACGCTGCTGAGGGTGTTGCCGCGGTGGTACCGGCGGGACCGCGAGGAGGAGATGGTCGGGATCTTCCTGACCGAGCGGGACGACGACCTCGACCTGGAGCACAGCTGGCCTGGGTGGGGGGAGACCTGGGCGGTGCTCGGGCTCGCGGTGCGCACGCATCTGGCGGCGGGAGCGGCTCTGACGAGTGTGCCGGCGAAGGTGGTGTGGCGCGGCGAGGTCGTGCGCGCGCTGGGGATGCTCGGGTTGTTGCTGGGGCTGTACTACGCGACGTCGGCGGTCGTGCAGGTCTTCACGCTGTTCGGCGGGCCGGAGGCGGTGCCGTGGTGGCGTGTGCTGGAACTGGCGCCGTTCGTGGCTTTTCCGGCTTTGCTGAGCGGGCGGCGGACGCTCGCGAAGGTGGCGGCGGGGGCGCCGGCGTTGTTGTCGGTGGTGGCGCTGGGTCAGCCTGGGCCTGCCGTGCTGATGTGGACGGTGTTCCAGTTGCCGTCGCTGGTGACGTTCGCGTGTCTGTGCCTGGGTTTTCACCGTGAGGCGCCGGTTCCGCCCGCAGGCAGGTTGCTGTGGTGGGGTGGGGGAGCGGTGACGCTCGGGGTGGTCGGTGGCGTCGCGGCCGGGACCGGGTTGTTGTTGCTCGGCCTGGTCACGGCGGGGGCGCGGGTCTTCGCGTTCGTGCGGGGTGATGCGGTGTTCGGGCGGGCGTTGTCGTTGTTCGCGTTGCTGCAGCTGGTTCCGGTGGTGTTGCTGGCGGTCGCGTGGGACGAGGTCGTGATGTCGCGGGCCGTGCTGGCGGTACTGCTGGTGCTGGCGGTGGTGTTGCCGGTGCGGCGCCGCTCGAAAGCGGCGCCGCAGGTGGGCTAGACGAGTACGGGTTCCTTGTTGCCCACGGCCTTGATGGCGCGGCGGACGGGCACGAAGATCAGCAGGACGAAGCCCGCGACGAAGAAGATGATCAGGGCGAGGATGGCGGGCCGCAGGCTGCCGGTGGCCTGGCCGACGCCGGCGAAGACCAGTGGGCCGAGCCAGCTGGTGGAGCGCTCGCCGACCTCGTAGAGCGAGAAGTACTGGGCTTCGCGGCCGGGCGGGACCATCTGGCTGAACAGGCTGCGGGACAGGGCGTTGGTGCCGCCGAGCACGATGCCGATGCCCGCGGCGACGAGGTAGAACGACGTCTCGTCGCCCGCCTGGACGAAGAACGCCGCGGTGATCACGACGATCCACACGACGAGTGAGCCGAGGATGGTCTTCTTGGCGCCGATGCGCTTGGCGACGAAGCCGTGCAGGACGCCGCCGATGAACGCCACGAACTGCACGATGAGGATCACCGTGATCAGCGTCTGCTGGTCGAACTTGAGCTCGACGCTGCCGTACTGGGCGGAGACGTTGGCGACGGTGGCGATGCCGTCGGTGTAGATCAGGTAGGTGCCGAGGAACGCGAGGGTGAGCGGGAAGGCCTTGGCCTGCCTCAGGGTCGTGCCGAGTTCCTTGAAGCCGCCGGAGATCACCGAGGTGCCCTGCTCGTCGCCGTGCGGGCGCTGGTGCTCGGTGAGGGCGCGCAGCGGGATGATCGTGAACGCCGCCCACCAGATGCCGGAGATGACGAACGCGATGCGCGCGGCGTCGCCCGAGCTGATGCCGAGGGAGTCGGCGGAGAGCGTGATGCCGAGCTGGATGGCGAGGGCGACGCCGCCGCCGAGGTAGCCGAAGGCCCAGCCGCGGCTGGAGACGGCGTCTCGTTCGTCGGGGGTCGCGATCTCGGGCAGGAAGGCGTAGTAGACGACGACGCTGGAGCCGTAGCAGATGTTCGCGATGATGAAGAGGAGGACGCCGAGCTTCCAGTTGGTGCCTTCGACGGTGGCGAGCGCGATGGTGGCCGCGGAGCCGGTGAAGGCGAAGAAGCCGAGCATCTTCTTCTTGTTCTGGGTGCGGTCGGCGATGGCGCCCATGACGGGCAGCACGATTACCTGGACCACGGTGGCGATGGAGAGCAGGTAGCCCCAGAGCGAGCCGGAGGGGAACTGCAGGCCGAGGATCGTGACGTCGCAGTTGGTGAAGGCGTTGTCGTTGGCGCACGGGTTGGCCCCGTTGAGCGCGTTGTCCGCCTTGGCCGCGTTGGTCGCGATGCTCGTGAGGTACAGCGAGAGGAAGACGGTGATCACGGACGTGGGGAACACGGAGTTCGCCACGTCGTACCAGACCCAGCCGCGTTGTTCTTTCTTGCGGCGCCCGGCGTTGTTGGCGTCGGCGGCGTCGTCGCCCTTGACCTTCATGTCGGCGGACTGTACTTGTCCGCCGACACGGCCGATGATCGACTGCCCAAGCTGTTACCAGCTGTTGCGCGACTGGAGAACTTCGCGCAGGACGTCGGGCCTGTCGGTGACGAGGCCGTCGACGCCGAGGTCGAGCAGGGTTCGCATGTCGGCTTCGTCGTCGACGGTCCAGACGTGGACTTCGAGGGACCTGCGGTGGGCTGCCTGGACGAAGCGGCGGTCGACGATCTGCAGGCGGCCCTGGCTGACGGGGACCTGGGCGACCTGGCCGCGGACGGCGAGTCCGGCGAGGGGGATGCGGCCGGCGGCCCAGAGGGCGCCGGCGGAGCGGGGGCCCATGGAGGTGAGCAGGCCGGGGCCGGCGAGCTTGCGCAGGCGGGCGAGGCGGTTGTCGGAGAAGCTGGCGAGGCAGACGCGGTGCAGTGATCCGGCCTTGCGCAGCAGGGTGATGATGGGTTCGACGGCGTTCTCGGACTTGACGTCGATGTTGAAGAACGTGTCGGGGAGTTCTTCGAGGACGTCGGCGAGGCGGGCGATGGGTTCGCGGCCGCCGACGCGGGCGTGCTGGACCTCGGTCCAGGGGAGTGCGGAGACGACGCCTTGGGCGTCGGTGGTGCGGTCGAGGGTCTGGTCGTGGTGGACGACGACGTGACCGTCGCTGGTGGCGTGGACGTCGGTCTCGATGTAGCGGTAGCCCTCCTGCACGGCCCGGCGGAAGGAGCTCAGGGAGTTCTCCATGCCGGTGAGGTCGTCGACGTGCCAGCCGCGGTGGGCGAACGCGCGGGGGCGCGGGCCTGTGAGGTAGGGATGTGTCACGTGCTGGAGTGTGCCTTCCGGTGGTGGCTCTGGGGTGGACGGTGGGTGGCGACACACTTTCTTTCTGACTTCTATTACTTCAGTGTTATCTGAAATCAACCCTGTCGGTCTCGGCGTCCCCACGCGACCACCGACCAAATCAGCAAAGGAACACGCGAAAACAACGGAAGTCGATCAAACCTCACCCGAAAGCGACACGAACGGCCCTGCGGGTACTGTCCGGTTCCCTACGAAGGTCTGGCTTTCTGGCGCGTCGCTGGAGACCACCCACCAGCATTCGCTACCGTCGCGCGCCATGGAGCGCTCCATGGAGGCGGATGAGCCCAGGCACTGTGCGTGGTGCGGGAGGCGGTTGCCCGGGAGCGGGCGGATCGGCCGGCCGCGGAGGTACTGCGCACAGCCGTGTCGTCAGCGCGCGTACGAGCGCAGGGCGGCGTTGCAGCGTGGTGGTCTGCCGGAGGACGCGGTGGTGCTGAGCACCGCCGAGCTGGCGGATCTGCAGGACAGGTTGTTCCAGCTGCGGTGTGCCGCGGAGGATGTGGTGACGGCGGCGCAGGACGGGGCCGAGAACGAGGAGCTGAGGAAGCTGGCCGCGGAGCTGGTGGAGTCGGCGAAGGGTCTGGAGCGGCTGAGATAGCCGTTCGCACATCAGCGAACTGACCGGCGTAGCGGGTTGCTTACGTCCGGTGATCGGACGATCATGACGCGCGTGACCTCCTACTGCCGCACGGTGCTGGACCGAGCGGGTGTCGGCTATGCCGTGACGGATTCGCGCGGGAACCTGTTGTGGTGCAACCGCGCGTTGGGTGTTGTGCTGGGAATTCCGGTCGAGCAGGCGTACGGGCGGTCGTTGCCCGCGCTGCTCCCGGGGGTGCCCGAGGTGCCCGCTCCGGTGCGGGAAGTGCTGGTGCCGGGGCCGAAGTGGCTCGAGGTGCGGTGCTCGAAGCTGGGTGACGACCTGATGTACGAGGTCGTGGACGTGTCGGCGTGGCGTGATCGTGAGTTGACGGTGACGCAGGAGGCGGACGCGTTGCGCCGGGCTCAGGCGCTGGGGCGGATGGGTACGTGGGAGTGGTCGATCCGCGAGGACCGGGTGACGTGGTCGGACACGTTGCTGGAGATGTTCGGGTTCGCGGCGGGGACGGCGTTCGACTTCGAGATGTACTCGCGGCTGGTGCACCCGGACGACCTGCCGATGATCGAGGAGACGCTGGACACGGCGCTCAAGACGGGTTCGGTGTTCACGTACACGCATCGGATGTTGCGGCCGGACGGCAAGGAGCGGGTGTTCGAGTGCTTCGGTGAGGTCGTCGTGGGGGACGACGGCACGCCGTTGCGGGCGCTGGGGACGGCGCACGACGTGACGCAGTCGTCGCGGGTGCATGACGAGCTGGTGCGGATGGCGGAGCAGGATCCGTTGACGGGTCTGCCGAACCGCAGGGCGTTGACGCGTGCGCTGGAGCAGGAGCTGGCGAACAACGGTTCCGGTGCGTTGCTGGTGCTGGACCTGGACAACTTCAAGGACGTCAACGATCTGCGTGGTCATGCGGTGGGTGACCGGGTGATGCGGATGCTGGCGAGTGCGTTGCAGTCCCGTTTGGGTGACAGGTTGATCGCTCGTCTGGGTGGTGATGAGTTCGCGGTGGTGTTGCCGGGGGCGTCGCCGAAGGACGCGTCGGAGGTTGCTGACGGGTTGCGGGACGCGGTGGCGGGTTTTCCTCTGGCGGGTATCGGTACGCCGGCGCGGATCACGGTGAGCACGGGGCTGGCGGAGTTCGGTCCGGGTGACTCGTGGGAGCTGGTGCTGGCGAACGCGGATTTGGCGTTGTACGCGTCGAAGGCGGCGGGCCGGGACCGGGTGACGGTGTACGAGCCGAACCATTACGCGGACACGGTGAAGCGGGTCAGTGTGCTGGACCGGTTGCGGTCGGCGCTGGTGGGTGGCGGTCTGGCGTTGTACGGCATGCCGATGGTGGAGTTGGCGACGGGGCGGGTGCTCGGGCACGAGTTGTTGTTGCGGCTGGAGGACGGGCAGGAGCCGTATCTGGGTCCGGCGGACTTCCTGCCGGTGGCGGAGCGGTCGAACCTGATCCTGGAGGTGGACCGGTGGGTGCTGACGACGGCGATCGACGCGTTGGTGGCGCAGCCGGATCCGTTGTTGCGGTTCAACGTGAACGTGTCGGGGCGGACGCTGGAGGATCCTGATTTCGGGGACTTCGTGCTGGACAAGCTCGGTTCGGCGGGGGTGGCTCCCGGCCGGTTGGGGTTGGAGATCACGGAGACGGCGGCGGTGACGAATCTGGACGCGGCGGTGACGCTGGCGACGCAGCTGCGCGGTTTCGGGTGCCGGATCACGCTGGACGACTTCGGTTCGGGGTTCGGGTCGTTCGTGCACCTGAAGCACCTGCCGATCACGGGGATCAAGATCGATGGTGAGTTCGTGAAGGGCATCGAGACCAACGCGGCGGACGCGGTGCTGGTGTCGGGGATCGTGCAGATCGCGAACGGTCTGGGGTTGTCGTCGGTGGCGGAGTGGGTGGAGCGTCCGTCGCAGGTGGACGCTTTGCGCAAGCTCGGGGTGCGGGTGGGGCAGGGTTTCCACCTGGGCAGGCCGGTGCCGTTGCGTGACGTGGTGAGTGCGGAGCGCATGCCGCCGAATGGTGCATTGTCGTCTCAGGTGGTCGGAGCAGAGGATGGGGCGCGCTCCTGATTTCCGCCTGATGGGATGCCCGTGTCGTCTTGTGGTCTTCGTCGTCTCGAGTTGAGTGTTGCCGAGCCTGAGTCGTCGGTGGATTTCTTCGCCGGTGTGCTGGGGTGGACGGTGATCGCGGAGCCGGGTGGGTCGTTCTCGGGCTGGGTGGGTGATCGGCTGGCGGCTCAGGTCGTTGCGGGGGACCGTGGTTGGCACGTGTTCTTCGGTGGTGATGAGCCGCGTGGGTTGACGGATGATTCCTCTGTGGACTCCGGGCGGGTGTTGCACGGTCCGTGGGCGCCGCCGCCGAGGCATGGTGAGCCGTGCTGGGTCGAGTACTTGACGAGCACGCCGGACGAGAGCGCCGGGTACTGGAAGCGTGAGCTCGGCTGGGAGGCCGCGGCCGGGGGCCGGGGTCTGGGGTTGTACACGTCGTCGCGGCACGGTGATCCGCGGCCGGTGGCGGGCAGCATGTCCTCGTGTTCCGAGGGGATCGCCGGCTGGAGCGTGTATTTCGCGGTCGACGACATGGAAGCGGCGTTAGCGCGGGTGTCCGAGTTGGACGGTGTGGTGCGTTCGGGACCGTCGCGGTTGCGGATCGGGTCGATCGCGTCGATCGAGGGGCCGCACGGCGGTTCCTGCGGGCTGTTGGAGCAGCCCGCAGGGTGGGGTGGGGCGTGGTCTTCGAAGCCGGCGCCCAGCTAGCGGGTCATGCGTCCAGTTCGGGTGGGAAGCCGCCGGTGGCGATGGGGCCCCAGCTGTCGATGGTGACGCGGATGAGGGATTTGCCCTGGCGGAGCATGGCGGCGCGGTACTCGTCCCAGTCGGGGTGTTCGCCTGCGATGCAGCGGTAGTACTCGACGAAGTCGTCGAGTGCTTCGGGGAGGTCGAGGACTTCGGCGGTGCCGTCGATCTGGACGTAGGCGTCGTTCCAGTCGTCGGAGAGCACGCACAGGGTGACGTGGGGGTTGCGGCGGGCGTTGCGGACTTTGGCGCGCTGGGGGTAGGTCGCGATGACGATGCGGCCTTGGGTGTCGACGCCGCAGGCGACGGGGGAGACCTGCACTCCGTCGGTGGAGGAGCGGCGGGTGATCAGGACGCCGTGGTGTCGGGTGGAGAGGAACTCGAGCAGCTGCGGCCGGTCGACGAGGTCGGCCGTGGCGATCTTCGGCATGATGTGCAGCATGGCACGCTTCACCTCGTTCGACGGCACGGAACTCGCTTATCGGGAGATGGGTGAGGGGGCTGTGCTGGTGGTCCTCGCGGGTGGTCCCGGGAGAGCTTCGGAGTACCTGGGGACGCTGGGCGGGTTGGACGCGTCGCGGCGGCTGGTGGTGCTGGACAACCGGGGTACGGGGTCCTCGGACGAGCCGGTGGATTCGTTCACGTACCGGCGGGACATGCTGGTGCGGGACGTGGAGATGTTGCGCCGGCACTTGGGGCTGGACGTGGTGGACGTGCTGGGGCATTCCGCCGGTGCGGGGATCGCGATGGGGTATGCCGCGGACTTCCCCGATCGTGTGGGGAAGCTGGTGTTGCTGACGCCGGCGTTGCGCAGTGTCGGGTTGTCGCCGGAGCAGAGCGACTGGGACGTGTTCTTGGCGGCGCGGGAGGATCGGCCGTGGTTCGAGGCGGCGACGGCGGCGCTGGCGCGCAACGCGGCGGGGGACGACTCGGTGGAGAACCGGGTGGCGGCGTCGCCGTTGCTGTACGCGCGGTGGGACGAGCGGGCGCGGGCGCATGCGGAGGCGGAGCTGGGTCAGTGGAAGTACGAGGTGGCGCTGGGTTACAACGCCGAGGGGGCGTTCGTGCCGGGGGTGTTGCGGCGGGCGCTGGCGGACTTCGGGCATCCGGTGCTGGTGTACGCGTGTTCGGAGGACCCGATCTCGCCGGTGCGGCGGTGTGTGCAGCTGGCGGAGCTGTTCTCGGACGTGACGGTGTACGTGCACGAGGGTGTGGGGCACTACCCGTGGGTGGAGGACCCGCAGCGGGTGTCGGCGCGGGTCGCGGCGTTCCTGGGGGCGTGACGGGGGTGGGTCAGCGGGTGGCGGCCGCGGTGGCGACGCGGTCGCGGCCGTTGTTCTTGGCCTGGTAGAGGGCTTCGTCCGCGGCGAGGAGCAGCGGGGACAGGTCGGTGGCGCTGTCGGGGAACACGGCGGCGCCCACGGAGGCGGTGAGTCCGGCGACGACCTGGCTTTCGCCGAGGCGGTCGAGTGCGACGATGTGCAGGCTCGCGATCTCGAAGCGGATGCGTTCGGCGGTGGCGCGGACCTCTTCGGTGCTGACGCCGGGCAGCAGGACGGCGAACTCCTCGCCGCCGAACCTGCCGACGAGGTCGTAGGAGCGCACGGAGTGTTTGAGGGCGTCGGCGACGGCGCGCAGGACTCTGTCGCCGGCGAGGTGGCCGTAGGTGTCGTTGATCTGTTTGAAGTGGTCGAGGTCGAGGATCAGCACGCCGACCGTGGACAGCAGGCGGCGGGCGCGTTCGATCTCGCGGCCGGCGACGTCGTGCCAGAAGGTGGCGTCGACGAGGCCGGTCTTGGAGTCGGTGCGGGCGGCGACGCGGAACTGGGGCAGCAGCAGGCCCATGTGCAGGGCCAGGACGGTGAGCAGCAGCAGCGGGGTGAGCCAGGGGCGGCTGGTCATCATGATCGCGAGCACGGAGCCCAGGCCGATGGAGGCGAGGATGATCAGCTGGTCGGAGGCGTTGCCCAGGGCGGCGCGGGCGGGCTGGTCGCGGTTGGTCATGACGATGGCGCCGACGACGAGGGCGTAGTTGACGAGCCAGTAGACGAGGCCGGCGCCGGTGAGCGCGAGCAGCCCGAGTGGACCGTCAACGTCAAGGGGCCGGTTCGAGAAGAATCGAAGAATGAGTTGCGCCGCGGCGCATGCGAGTACGACAGTGGCCGCGGAGAACACCTTGCGGAACAGGACCGCCCGCCGTTTGTAGACCCGAAGCCATGCGTGCAGGTAGCTGATGCAGATCAGCGCGACCAGCAGCGGCGTCGGTAGTACGAGCACGCCCGCGAACAGCCACACGGACTGCATGTGGGCGTGCGGCGAGCCCTCGCGGGAGATCTCGCGGATCCGCTCGATTCCCTGGGCCGCTTCCAGGTGCAGCACGGCACCGCCGGCGAGCAGCAGGAACGGGGTCCAGGTCAAGGCCTCGGCCGGGGTACGCCATGCGGTGGCGAGCGTGACGAGGGACGCCAGAACGACCACCGTCACGACGTAGGCCAGCACCACCGGAGGAAGCGACCATAACCTCCATCGGCGCGGGTCGAGCCAAGGCACGCTGCCACCCCCACACCACCGTCAGGAAGAAACAACTGTAGCTACCGGGTAACTCAAAGTCGTGGCTCCATGTGGGGGACCTCACCCTGAGTAGTACTCACGATTTTCCGCACCCCTTTTTTTCGAAGGAGATCGTCATGATCGTTCGTTCCGGCTCCCCGCGTCCCGTCCGCCCGAACGACTGGCAGCGTCCCAACGACTGGCAGCGCCCTAACGACTGGCGTTCGAGCGAGACCCGCTGACCCACCAGACGACCGCCGCACCGCCTGCCGCGAGCACGCCCAGTGCTCCGGCGGCGGCGATGACCAGGTGCACCGCGATTCGTTCCGCCGCCACGCCGGCCAAGGCCACCCCTACGCCTTGGGACACCCGCAGTGCGGTGACGGCGAGACCGAACGCCTGCCCGCGTGAGGAGTCCGGAACCGAGCGCACGAAACTCGTGTTCGCGACCAGGTGGTAGGCACTGGCCGCTCCGGACAGAGCGAACAACCCGACACTGACGACCAGGCCCGGCCGCAGCGCGGCCGGGACGAGCACCGCGCAGGCGGCGATCGCGAGCCACGGCATCAGCCGCAGCTGGCGGCGTTCGTCGAGCCGTGCGACGAGCAGCATGCCGGCCGCCGCGCCGGCGGCGTAGGCGCCGAAGATCGCTCCGACCCCGGCGGGTCCGGCGCCGATCTGTGCCGAGTAGGGCGCGGCGAGTGCTTCGCCGGTGATGTAGAAGCCGGAGACGCAGGCGAGTGCGACGAGGGCGCGCAGCCGCCGGTCGCCCCACACCAGTCGTGCCCCTCCGACGAGGTCCGCGGGCCACGCGCGTGCGTGCGGGCTCTGGGGTGCGGGCCGGTCGAGCAGGAACACCCCGGTGAGCAGTGCCGCGATCAGGAAGGTCGTGGCGTCGGCGACGAGGACGAGTGCCGGTCCGAGCAGGGCGACCAGTGCGCCGCCTCCGACGAACCCGGCGACCTGTGCGGCCTGGGTGAGGGTGCCGAGCACGGCCTGGCCCATCGGGTAGCGCTGGTCGGGCAGGATCTGCGGCAGCAGCGCCGCGCGTGCCGCGCCGTGGGGTGCGCCCGCGAGTTGGACGAGCACCAGCAGCGCTGCGAGCAGCCACAGGGGCAGTCCGGGTACGGCCATGAGCAGCAGCAGTGCCGCGCGCACGAGGTCGGCGGCGACCATGACCTCTTTGCGGGCGAAGCGGTCGGCGAGCCCGGAGAGCAGGGGCCCGCCGATCAGGTCGGGCAGGAACGTCAGGGCGTAGGTCAGGGCGGTGAGGCTCGCGCTGGCGGTGCGGTCGTAGACGTGCACCGTCAGCGCGACCCTGGCGAACTGGTCTCCGGCCACCGACACCACGTGTGCCACGACCAAGGCGCGGAACTCGCGGTCGCGGGCGAGGTCGCGGTAGCCGGGCATGCGCTACAGGATGGACGACCAGAACCGGCACTGGTGGTCGCGGGCGAAATCGGCGGGGCCGATCTTCCTGGCCGCCAGCGATTGCACCTGTGCCCGCCATCCCGGGTCACCGGTGCGGGCGAAACGCCCCCACGCCGTGACCATGTAGTCCGACAGCTGCTGCTGGGCGGGTGTCAGCGGTACCCCGAAGTCGAACAGCAGTGGCAGCTCCGAGGCGTGGAACGCGCCGTAGCCGCCGGGGAACGGTGGCATGCCGGGCAGGAACATCGGTACGTCGCGGTCGGCGAACTCGTAGCCGGACACGCGTGCGTGCCTGTCCAGTTCCCTGCGGGTGACCTGGGCGGTGCACGACCACGACTTGTCGGTGAGCAGCCGGGCGATCTCGTCGCGGGCGTCGCCGTTGCCGTTGACCGGGTACCTCGCCGCGACCTTGTCCGCGTTCGCGGCGAACAGGGAGGTCAGTGTCGTGGCGTAGGCCTGTTCGGGGATGGGCTGGGGGAAGGCCAGTGGTGCGAACAGCGTCATCTCGTCGTGCGTGGTGCCCACCATGGCCGGTACCCGGTGCATGCGGCCGGTGCGTTGTGCCACGACCGGGTCCACGGGCAGCAGTGCCGTGTCGTAGGCGGGGGAGGAGAACGTGTCGTGCACCGGCAGCAGCTTCTCGACCGGCTGTGCCCGCAGGCAGGCGAGGTCGGCGCAGCCGGCGGTGCCCACTCCGAGCCGTTCCACCTCGGCACGAGGCTTCCACAGGTGCTCGAACGTGCCCGGCCGGGTGGAGGAGGGCGAGTCGATCCCGCACGGCCCGGACTGGATGATCGCCTTGGCGAACAGTCCTGCCGCCCGCGGTGAGGCGAGCTGGGCGCAGATGCTCAACCCGCCCGCCGACTCGCCGAACACGGTGACGTTGCGGGCGTCGCCGCCGAACGCCCGCGCGTTGTTCCGCACCCACTTCAGGGCCGCCTGCTGGTCGGCGAGCCCGAACGTGCCCGAACCGGGCAGGCCGGGGTGGCCGAAGAACCCGAACACGCCGAGCCGGTAGTTCACGGTGACGACCACGGCGTCGTTGCGCGAGGCCAGCCACCGCGCGTCGTACATGGACGCGCCGCCGCTGGTGAACGACCCGCCGTGGATCCACACCATCACCGGCCGCGGCCGGTGCGCGCGGCCGGCCGGGGTGGTGACGTTGAGGTAGAGGCAGTCCTCGGTGAGGGACGGCGGGGCGCCCAGTCCCGCTGCCTGCGCGCACATCGGCGCGGGTGTCGTGGCGTCCCGCACGCCCTGCCACGGCGTCGCCGGCTGCGGGTCGCGCCACCGGTTCTCACCCACCGGGGCCGCGGCGAACGGGATGTTCCCGAACGTCCGCACCTGCTCGGTCACCGTTCCGCGCACGGCGCCTTTGTCCGTGCGCACCACCTGGGCGTCGCCCTCGGCCGCGGCCGAGGGCGTGGTGATGACGGCGAGTGTCATCGCGGCGGCCAGTGCCGCCGTTGCGATCTTTGCCATGAGTTTCCCCCTTTCGGACTCGAACGTATCGAGGTCCGTGGTGCCCGGACACCCCCGCGAATACCAGTTGCCGGATACGTTGCAGGAGGGACACGGGCGTCACCGGTTGCCGACATACCGACCGGTCGGTACCCTCCGGGTCGTGGGTGACACAACGCTTCCCGAGCCGCAGCCCCTCGTCGACGCGCTGATCTTCGACTGGGGCGGCGTCCTGACCGTCTCCGTACCCGAGTTCGTCGGCGCCTGGCTGCACGCCGAGGCCATCGACCGCGAGGTCTACGGCCGCATCATGCGCGACTGGCTGGGCCGCGACGCGCTCCCGGACAACCCCGTGTTCCGCCTGGAGACCGGCGAGCTCACCGTGCCGGAGTTCGAACGGCTGCTCGCCGCCGAGCTGATCACCACCAGCGGCGCGGGCATCGACGAGAACGGGCTGCTGAGGCGCATGTTCGGCGGCGCCACCCCGGACCCGGCGATGGTCGAGCTCGTCCGCAAGGCCCGCGCCGCCGGGCTGCACACCGCGCTGCTGTCCAACAGCTGGGGCGAGGGTTACCCGAAGGACCTGCTGCTCGAGCTGTTCGACACCGTCGTGATCAGCGGCCGCGTCGGCCTGCGCAAACCCGACGAGCGCATCTACCTGCACACCCTCGAGCAGGTCGGCGTCCCCGCCGCGCGCTCGGTGTTCTTCGACGACGCGCCCGTCAACGTCGAAGCCGCCCAGTCCGCCGGCATGCACGCCTTCCGCCACACCAGTGCGGAGAGCACCCGCGCCCACCTTGCCACCCTCGGAGTGAACCTGTGACCGACCTTCCCGGCCTCGACCTGCAGGCACTGGCCGCACACCTGGGCACGGGCCCGCTCACCGGCGAGCTGTTCCGCGGCGGCCGCTCCAACCTCACCTACCGCGTCAGCGACGGCACCCGCACCTGGGTGCTGCGCCGCCCGCCCCTGGGCCACGTCCTGGCCACCGCCCACGACATGGCCCGCGAGTTCCGCGTCATCTCCGCCCTCGCCGACACCACGGTGCCCGTGCCCGCCGCCCACCAGCTCGTCGAGGACACCTCCGTCATCGGCGCGCCCTTCTACCTCATGCAGGAGATGCCCGGCGCCGCCCTGCGCGAACGCGGCCAGTGCCCGTGGCTCACCCCCGACGACGCCCGCGCCCTGTCCGAACGCCTCGTCGACGTGCTCGCCGACCTGCACTCCGTCGACCCCGCCTCCGTCGGCCTGCAGGACTTCGGCCGCCCGGAGGGGTTCATGGCACGGCAGGTCAAGCGGTGGGGCAAACAGCTCGACGCCTCCCGCAGCCGCGAGCTGCCCGGCATCGACGAACTGCGCGACAAGCTCGCCGCCACCGTCCCGGACTCCCCGCGCGCCGCGATCATCCACGGCGACTACCGCCTCGACAACGCCCTGGTCACCCAGGACCCGCTCGCCATCAGCGCCGTCCTGGACTGGGAGATGGCCACCCTGGGCGACCCACTCGCAGACCTCGGCCTGCTCTACGTCTACTGGGCGGGCCTCGGCTCCGACAACGACCCCATCACAGGAGGTGTCACCTCCCTGCCCGGGTTCCTCAGCGCCGACGAGCTCGTCGCCCGCTACACCGCCCGCACCGGCACCGACACCTCCGGCCTGGGCTGGTACATCGCCTTCGGCTACTTCAAGCTCGCCGTCATCGTCGAAGGCATCCACTTCCGCTTCGCCAGTGGCAAGACCGTCGGCGCCGGCTTCGAAAAGCTCGGCGCGTTCACCGTTCCCCTCGTGCGGCAGGGACTCGCCGCCGCCCACAAGGAGCTCTAATGGACTTCGCCTACGACGCCAAGACCGAGGAACTGCGCACCAAGCTCCTCGCGTTCATGGACTCCCACGTCTACCCGGCCGAAGCGGTCCTCGAACAGCAGCTGCACGCCGCCGCCGACCCGTGGGAACGCCAGCCGATCCTCGAAGAGCTCAAGGCCGAGGCCCGCCGCCAGGGCCTGTGGAACCTCTTCCTCCCGGACCCCGAGCACGGCGCGGGCCTGACGAACCTGCAGTACGCGCCGCTGGCCGAGATCACCGGCCGCAGCCCGCACCTCGCGCCGGAGGCGTTGAACTGCGCCGCCCCCGACACCGGGAACATGGAAGTGCTCACCATGTTCGGCACCGACGAGCAGAAAAAGCAGTGGCTGCAGCCCCTGCTCGACGGCGAGATCCGCTCCGCGTTCTGCATGACCGAACCCGAGGTCGCCTCCTCCGACGCCACCAACATCGCCACCCGCATCGAACGCGACGGCGACGACTACGTCATCAACGGCCGCAAGTGGTGGTCCTCCGGCGCGATGAACCCCAACTGCGCCATCTTCATCGTCATGGGCAAGACCGACCCCGACGCCGAACGCCACCGCCAGCAGGCCATGATCCTCGTCCCGCGCGACACCCCCGGCGTCACCGTCAAGCGCGCCATGCACGTCTTCGGCTACGGCGACCACGCCCACGGCGGCCACGCCGAGATCGAGTTCACCGACGTCCGCGTCCCCGCCTCCAACCTCATCGCCGGTGAAGGCGAGGGCTTCGCCATCGCCCAGGCACGCCTGGGCCCCGGCCGCATCCACCACTGCATGCGCCTGATCGGCATGGCCGAACGCGCCCTCGAGCTGATGTGCCGCCGCGCCTCGTCGCGTGTCGCGTTCGGCAAGCCCATCGCCGCGCAGGGCGTCGTGCACGAGTGGATCGCCGAGTCCCGCGTCCGCATCGAACAGGCCCGGCTGCTCGTGCTCAAGACCGCGTGGCTGATGGACACCGTCGGCAACAAGGGCGCCCACACCGAGATCCAGGCCATCAAGATCGGCACCCCGTCGATGACCGAATGGGTCCTCGACAAGGCCATCCAGGCCCACGGCGGCGCCGGCGTCAGCCAGGACTTCCCGCTCGCCGAGCTGTGGGCCGCCACCCGCACCCTGCGCCTGGCCGACGGACCCGACGAGGTCCACCGCATGTCGCTGGCCAAGAGGGAACTCAAGAAGTACCTGTAGGGACATGGCGGTGCCACCTCGACACCTGTGGCCGAGGTGGCACCCACGTCAGAGGTGCTCGCCCGGTACCTCTAGTCCACGAACAGGCAGAACGGGTGCCCGTCGGGATCGATGAGCACCCGCACGGTGTCCTGCGGCTGGGCCTGGGCGAGTACCGCCCCGCACGCCACCGCGTGCCGCACAGCGGCGTCGAGGTCGTCGACCTGCACGTCGAGGTGCTGCGACGCCGTCTGCTCACCAGCGGCACTCGGCCACACCGGCCGGCGGAAGTGCCGCTCGCGCTCGAAACCGAGCGAAAGCCCGCCCTCGACGCGCACCAGCGCCCAGCCGTCGTCCGCCGTCTCGACCGTGGCGCCGAGCAGCCGCGCGTAGAACGCGGCGAGCTCCCGGGGCTGCGACGTGCCGACCGTGACCGAGGTGAGGGAGAGGCGCACCCCGCTCACGCTAGTGGTGTGGCTCGCAACGTTGGCGAGGTGATCCACGCTCAGCAGGGCACCTCGTGGTGCCGCCCCCATGCCCCCGTGCAACCAGTACGACGACGTGGGGGCGACACCACGACGCACCCGTCTGACCGCGAATTCCCCCGGCGACCTTCCGAGCCACACCACTAGAGCAGCGTGGCCGTCAGTTGTCGAGCGTTCAGTTGTTCAGCGCCTCACGCGCGGCCACGGCCGCCCGGCAGGCGTGCACGAAGTCCCAGAACACCTCGGTCGTCGTGTGCCGCCGCGCCGGCCGCGTGTTCTCCTCGAACATCGCCGAACGCAGGGGAGTCGTCAGCTCCAGCTGCCCGCCCTGCCGCCCGCGGGTGCGGTTCGCGATGTTCGCCCGGTCGTAGCCGCCCAGCACCGGGTGGTCCACCGCGTCGATCGTGTGGAAGCCCGCCCGCCGCAGCCGCGTCAGCAGCTCCAGGCGCAGCAACGCGTCGCGGCCGCCGACGAGCACCGCCCGGTCGTGGTCCTCCAGGCCCGCCGCGGCCGCCGTGCAGCCGTGCAGGCCCAGCGCGTGCGAGGCACCCGACACCAGCTGCCGTGCCATCCGGTCGTCGCAGTTCGACGACGTGACGTGCAGCTCGTCGTTGGAGTTGGTGCGCAGGCCCTCGAACATCCAGTAGTCGTGGGTCTGCCCGATCGGCACCCGCGTGGAGGGGTGGTAGCCCGCGATGGCCAGGCACAGCTCCGAGGTGCCGACCTCGATGCCACCGCCGTGCGGGGCGAGCACGACCGACGGGGTCCGGGGCCGGTGGCGCTTGAAGCGACGCCGGTAATCCACCCGGTGCACCAGCCGGGGATCTGCGTACAGGTCGGAGTTGGACGCGTAGACGTCCAGCGCCGTCCACTGGGGCTGCGGTCTCATGGCGGGCGGAAGCCTACCGGGCGTCACCCGGACGGCCGCCGCCCGCCGGGTGAGTCACGCGTCGATCTGCCTCGGCGAGTCCTCGCCGGCGGAGACCGTGATCCTGCGGGGCTTCGCGCGTTCCGCGATCGGGATCCGCAGCGTCAGCACGCCCGCGTCGTACTGGGCGCCGATCCGGTCGGTGTCGAGCGTGTCGCCCAGGAACAGCTGCCGCGAGAACACGCCCTGCGGCCGTTCCGACACCTGCATCTCGACGTCTCCGCCCACCGGCCGCCGTTCCGCCCTCACCGTCAGCACGTTGCGCTCGACGCTGAGCTCGATCGCGTCCGCCGCCACACCGGGCAGGTCGAAGGACACCACGAACTCGTCACCGTCGCGGCAGGCGTCCATCGGCATCGCCGACGGCTTCGACCACGTGCCCGCGGTCCCTGCCACCTGCTGCGTCAGCCGGTCCAGCACGCGGAACGGGTCAGTGCGCATCAACATCTGACACCTCCAGTCATCACTCGTAGGACTGTCAATGCGCTGCCCTGCCGTTGTAGCATGTCGTCGAAACGATGACAAGCGACGAGCGTCGTCGAGAGGATGACATGACGAGCGACTACGACGCGGTCCGGTCCGCGGCCGCCTCACCCAGCGACGCCACCGAGGTCCTCGCGGCATTGATGCTGCTCAGGCAGCTGCGCGACGAACTGTCCGGGTGGGAGCCCCAGCTCATCGAGGCCGCCAGGGCCCTGGGCACGAGCTGGGCCGACCTCGCCCCGGCCCTCGGCGTCGCCAGCCGCCAGGCCGCCGAGAAGCGCTACCTGCGCGTGCGCCGCACCGGCGAGACCGGCACCGGCGACGAACGCGTGCAGGCCGAACGCGACCGGCGCGCCGGCGACAAGGCCGTCGCCGCGTGGGCGCAGAAGAACGCCGGCGTGCTGCGCAGCCTGGCCGCCCAGGTCGGGCCGCACGACGCCGCGGTGCAGCACGCGCTGGGCGGGCAGGACGTCACCGACCTGCTCGCGCCGCTGGCGCAGGCCGGGCCCGGCCTGCGCGACGGGCAGCCCGGCCTCGCCGACCGCATCGCCGACATCGGCCAGCACACCGAACAGCTGCGCGCCGGCGCACGCCTGCAGCAGCGTCAGCCCCGCGACTGACGCCTCACACCAGCGTCAGCGACCGCGCGCCGGCGTCGAGCACCGCCGGCACCCCCAGCGGCAACGACCACGAGCCCGCGCAGTGCCCGAACCCGAAATCACCCAGGACCGGCACCCCCAGCCCCGACAGGCGGTCCGCCAGCACCGCCGACACGTCACCGCAGTCCGTCCACGACCCCAGCACGATGCCCGACACCGGCTCGAACCAGCCCGCCCGCAGCAACTGCGTCAGGATCCGGTCCAGCCGGTAGGGCTCCTCACCGATGTCCTCCAGCAACGCGATCGCCCCCGGCACCGGCGGCGCCCACCGCGGCCCGCCCACCGACGCCGCCAGCAACGCCGCGTTGCCGCCCGTGAGCACCCCGCGCGCCGTGCCCGCCACCACCGGCGTTCCCGCCGTCCACGACCGCGTGCCGGTGAACAGCACCTCGCGCAGCCGTGCCTGGGCCAGCGGGTCGTCGACGAAGTCCGAGGTGCCCGGCATCGGCCCGAACACCGTGGCCTGACCCACCGCGTTGAGCTCGGCGTGCAGCACCGTCACGTCCGAGGACCCCACGAACACCCGCGGCGGCAGGTCCTTCCACGGCACCAGGTCCGTCATCCGCAGGCACCCGTAGCCGCCGCGCACGCAGAACACCGCCGCCACGTCCGAGCACCACGCCGACACGAACTCCGCCGCCCGCGCCTTGTCCGACCCGGCCAGGTACGGCAACGACCACGGGCCCACCTCCGGTGTGACCACCCGAAGGCCCCACGACCGCAGCACCCCCGCGCCCGCGGCGATCCTCGAAGCCAGGGCCGGGCCGGCCGGTGACACCAGCGCGACCCGGTCCCCGGCGCACAGCGAACTCACTCCGACAGGTCCAGCACCGGCACACCCGCGGGCACGAACCCGAACGCCTGCCCGTAGAACGACAGCTCCGCCTCCAGCGCCGCCTTGATGTTCTCGGCCATGCGGAACCCGTGCTGCTCACCCGCGAACCGCAGGTACGCGTGCGGAATGCCGGACCCGGCCAGGTCCGCGGCGAAGCGGTCCGCCTGCTCCGGCGGGCAGATCTCGTCCTCCAGGCCCTGCAACAGCAGCACCGGCCCCGACACCTGACGCGCCTTCGTCGACGGCGACCGGTCGCGGTAGCGGTCCGCGGCCTCCGGCAGCGTCCCGACCAGGCCCTCGACGTAGCGCGACTCGAAGTCGTGCGTCTCGCCGCCCTGCGACGTCCACCCCGCCAGGTCCAGGATCGGGAACGCGACCATGCCGCACCGGTAGACGTCCGTGGACGTCAGCGACGCCGCCGACGTCCAGCCGCCCGCCGAACCACCCCGGATCCCCAGCCGCTTCGGGTCCGCCGTGCCCTCCGCCGCCAGCTGCTGGGCGACGAACGCGCAGTCCTGCACGTCCACCACACCCCACTGCTCGCGCAGTCGCTCGCGAAACGCCCGCCCGTACCCGGTCGAGCCGCCGTAGTTCACCGCCACCACACCGATGCCGCGGCTGGTCAGGTAGGCGATGTCGCTGTCGAGCTTGGGCAGCGCACGCCCCGTCGGCCCGCCGTGCACGTGCACCACGTACGGCGGCAACTCGCCCTCGGGTCCCGCGAAGTCCGGGTTCGACGGCGCGTACACGTACGCCGGGATCTCCCCGAACATCCGCTCCACCGGCACCGGCAGGTACGCGGCCTCAGGCGACTCCTCGCCGCCGGTCAGGTAGGTCAGCTCACCGTTGGACAGGTCCAGGCGCACCACGGCGAAGTCCGACGTCGGCCCCGCCGCCGCACACACCACCACACCGTCGCGCACCGACAGGTCCGGCACCCACGTCGGCAGGTCGGTCTGCACGTCGGTCACCGTCGCGGACCGCTCGTCGAGCACCGCCAGCTGCCCCGAGCGCACCACCAGGTACCGGCCCGGCGACAGCGTCGCGAACCACCGGTTGCCCAGCCGCCACATCGGCCCGCCCAGCTCCTCCTCGCACGGCGCCAGGTTCGTGCGCGTGCCGTCGGGGGAGACGCGGAACAGGTTCCACCAGCCGTCCGGGTCGGTCAGCGCCAGCAGCGAGTCGCCCTCCCACTCGAACTGGCACACCGCCTCCGTCGCCGAGCCCGAGACGACCTCGTGGGTGTCCGAACCGACCTCGGCGACGCACAGCTCGGTGCCGTCCCATGGCATCTGCGGGTGGTTCCAGCCGATCCAGGCGAACCGGGTGCCGTCCGGGCTGATCTTCGGGCCGGTCATGAAGTGGTGCGAGGCACCCAGCACCCGGACCTCACCCGACCGGGTGATCGCCACCAGGTCGCGGCGCACGTCGGTGCGCGCGTCACCCGTGACGCTCTCCCGCACGCACCACACCTCGCCGTCCGGGCCCGCCGACAGGTCGGAGTACCGCACCCCGTGATGGCGCCCGGGTTCCTCGGTCAGCGGCTTGGGCTCGGGGGAGTCCGGGTCGAACACGTACACGCGCTGGTCGTCCCAATGCGTGAACGCCACCCGGTCCGGCGCCAGCACCACGAACGGCCGGCCGCCGTACTCGTGCACCCGGTTGCGGGCGTTCCACGGCGCGGGCAGCACCTCCACACCGTCACGCACCAACGCCACCCTGCCGCCCTGGGCAGGGCGGCTCTCCGCCCACCACACCTGCTCGCCGTGCAGGTCGGCCCACTGGAACCCACCCCCCGGTTTCGAGGTGTCGCCGGCGCTGATCGGCGAGGTCCAGGTCCCGTACGAAGCGATCTTCACCACAGCCCGACCCTATACGCGGAGTGTTTGGTGGGGGAGGACCTGCCGACGATCTCCGCGTGGCCTAGGGTCGTATCTGCCATGGCTCGTGTCATTCACGTATTCCGCGCACCCGACCGGTTCATCGCAGGAACCGTCGGGCAGCCCGGCGACCGCACCTTCTACCTGCAGGCCTCCGAGCAGAGCAGGTTGATCAGCGTCGCCCTGGAAAAGCAGCAGGTCCAGGTCCTCGCCGAGCGCATCGGCTCGTTGCTCGAGGAGGTGCATCGCCGCTTCGGCACCGACGTGCCCGAGGACGCCCCGCCCGACGACCTCGACACCCAGCCCCTCGACGTGCCCGTCGAGGAGGAGTTCCGCGTCGGCACCATGGGACTGGGCTGGGACGCCGAGTCCAAGGCGGTCGTCATCGAACTCCTCGCGGTCTCCGAGGAGGAGGTCGACGAGGCCGTCGTGCTCGACGACACCGAGGAAGGCCCCGACGCCGTGCGGGTCTTCCTGTCCCCCTCCGCCGCCCGTGCCTTCGCCGACCGCGCCGACCGCGTCGTCAACGCCGGCCGCAAACCCTGCCCGCTGTGCAACGAACCGCTCGACGCGGACGGCCACATCTGCCCCCGGCAGAACGGCTACCGCCGCACCGAAGAAGACTGACGTGGACACCTCCGCGGCCCTGCGGTTGCTCGAACACGGTCGCATCGAGGTGGAAGGCCGCCTCGTCGACGCCTCCAACGCGACCTTGTTCTGCAAGATCTCGCTGGACGGCGTCGACGCCCAGTGCGTCTACAAACCCGTGCGGGGCGAACGGCCGCTGTGGGACTTCCCCGACGGCACGCTCGCCGGCCGCGAGGTGGCCACCTACCTGATCTCCGCCGCGTCCTTCGGCGTCGTGCCGCCCACCGTCCTGCGCCCCGGCCCGTTCGGCAGCGGCATGGTCCAGCTGTGGATCGAGACCCGCGAAGAGGACGAGCTCGTCGACATCATCGGCGTGGACGACGTCAAACCCGGCTGGATCCCCGTCTTCCACGCCCACGACCGCTTCGGCGACCCGGCCGTGCTCGTGCACGCCGACCACCCGCGCATCGCCGAGATGTCCGCCTTCGACGTCGTCGTCAACAACGCCGACCGCAAGGGCGGCCACGTCCTGCACGCGCTGGACGGCGCCGTGTACGGCGTCGACCACGGCATCTGCCTGCACACCGAACCCAAACTCCGCACCGTGCTGTGGGGCTGGGCCCGCGAACCCCTGCCCGACCACGTCGTCGAGTCGCTGCGCCGCCTGCGCTCCGAGCTCGACGGCACCCTGGGGGAGTCGCTGCACGAGCACCTCACGCGCGCCGAGGTCCGCGCCGTGGGCGAACGCGTCGACAAGCTGCTGGCCGCCGGGGTGTACCCCGAGCCGTCCGGCGACTGGCCCGCCATCCCCTGGCCCGCGTTCTAGGGCGTGTCCCGTAAGTCTCGTCCGCGACAGTCGCGGCCGAGGGACCCGGAGGCGGCACCGCCGCAACACCCGAATACGCCCGGTATGAGGGCGTCGCGGCGTCGCTACGCTCGGCGTCCATGCAGTTGATCAACCCGCCCAAACCCCGCCCCGGCGACCGTGTCGCGATCGTCTCCCCGGCCTCGCGGGCCTGTTCCCCCAGCCCCACGAACTGGGCCTGCGGCGCCTGGAACAGGACTTCGGCCTCATCCCGGTCGAATACCCGGCCACCCGCAAGATGGGCTCGCCCCCGCGGGAACGGGCGGACGACCTGCACGCCGCGTTCGCCGACCCCGCCATCAAGGCCGGTCGTGGGGCGGCAACCTGGAGATCCTGTCGTGGCTGATGATGGCCGGCCGGGAGATCAACGCCCCCGAGCACTACGACGGCACGGTGCTGTTCTTCGAGACCAGCACGGCCCGGCCCGCACGATCACCGTCACCTGCTGACCGTCGCGGTCATCGGCGAACTATTCGTTGCCCATTGACATTCCCTCCAATTGAGACAGTGCTGGGGTTTGACGGGACATCATCGTGCCCCTATGTTCTGGGAGGCGTTCTGACCTGCGCAAACATTCAAATATGAATGCGGGACACGGGTGACATGACCTATTTCGAACGAATCGTCGTGGTCGGCACCGCCGAACTCGGCGCCTGGGCGGCGACGTGCCTGGCGCGCCGGTTCGGGCCCGTTCACCTGATCGGACCCGGCGCCGAGACGCTGACCGACGTCGGCGTCCGCCGCTACCCGCACGCGGTCGTGCGCGACCTCGACCTCGACACGCCCGCCGTCATCGTCGACAACGACGGCGGACGGCTGCAGCGGCTGGTGTGCGACCGGCTGCTCATCGCCGGGTGGCCCGTGCCGCTGCTGCCGGTCAACCGGTGGGTCGTCGACGGCAAGGTCGTCGTCGCCGGCGACGGGGCGGACCTGCGGCTGCTCTCGACGTGCTTCGACGCCAACGGACTGTGGCGCCCAGCGCTCGCGGACTACCAGATCCGCCGCCAATCGGGAGCGAACTCGCTAATCTGAGTTGAGTGATCGATGACGAGGACAGAACCCGGCTGATCCGGCGTTTCGGCACCGGCGTGACCGGGTGGATCGACGCCCTGCCCGACCTGGTCGCCACGCTCACCGCCCGCTGGGGCCTCACCCTGCTGCACCACATGCCCGGCGGCACCGGCGCCACGTTCCTGTGCACCAACGCCGTCCTCAAACTCACCCCCGAGCACGACATCGCCGTGCACGAGGCACGAGCCCTGAGCGCCTGGGCCCACACGCCCGCCGTGGTCGACCTGCTCGACGCCGACCTCACCCGCGGCGCGCTGCTGCTGGCCCGGATCCGGCCCGGCACCCCCGCCACCGACCCCGCCACGGTCGTGCCGCACCTGCACGAGGCGAACCCGGCGGGGTTCCCGCCGCTCAAAGCCCGCGTCGACTTCCTGTTCGAGACCGTGCTCACCCGCCGCACCGGCACCTACTACGCCACCGAGCACCACCGCGCCCGCAAACTCGCCGCCGACAACGTCCCACCGGTGCTGCTGCACGGCGACATGCACCCCGGCAACGTCCTGCAGGGCCCGGCCGGACCGGTCGCGATCGACCCGCGGGCCTGCGTCGGCGACCCGGCCGTCGACTGGCTCGACTTCGTGCACGGCGGATACGACCTGCACGGCGCCGACGTCGATCTCGACCGCGTCCACGAGTGGCTCACCGCCTTCAAACCGTTCTACGGCTAACGTTGCCAGCCGTGCGTTCCCACGACTACGGCCGCGACGTCCTCTCGACCCGCAAGCGCAAGAAGGTCCCCGAGATCGCGGCCGAACCCGGCCTCGTCGTCGAGGACCCCGCCAGCGGCTTCTGCGGAGCCGTCGTGAAGTTCGAGTACGGCCACGTCGTCCTGGAGGACCGCCACGGCCGCCACCGCCTGTTCCCGCTCAACCCCGCGGGGTTCCTCCTCGACGGACGACCCGTCACCCTCATCAAGCCCGCACCGCAGCCGCCCAAACCGAAGATCACCGCGTCCGGCTCGGTCAAGGTCGAGGGCCTGCGCGCCCAGACCGCCAAGGCCAGCCGCATCTGGGTCGAGGGCAAGCACGACGCCGAACTCGTCGAACGCGTCTGGGGCCACGACCTGCGCGTCGAAGGCATCGTCGTGGAACCCCTGCACGGCGTCGACGAGCTCCCGCGGCGCATCGCCGAGTTCGGCACCGCCGGGCACCGCCGCCTGGGCGTGCTGGTCGACCACCTGGTCGCGAACTCGAAGGAACAGCGCGTCGTCGAGCAGATCCGCGACGACAACGTGCTCGTCACCGGCCACCCGTACGTCGACATCTGGCAGGCCGTGAAACCCCAGGCCGTCAAGATCAAGGCCTGGCCGGTCGTGCCGCGCGGCGTCGACTGGAAGACCGGCGTGTGCGCGCAGCTGGGCTGGGGCGAGACGTGGGAGGGCTGGCAGCGCGTCCTCGGCGCGGTGTCCAGCTACCGCGACATCGAGTCCGACCTGCTCGGCGCCGTGGAGCGGCTCATCGACTTCGTCACCGTCCCCCAGGACTGAACGCGTCTCACCCGGAACGGCGCTGGGCAGCCCACGCGACGAGGTTCATGCCGAGCGCGCCCAGCGCCACGACGCCCAGCATCACGCCCAGCACCCAGAACGCCTGGTCGTTGTCGGCCAGCGCGGAGTCCACGACCCGGCCGTCACGCAGGTCGTAGCGCACGGCCACGCGGGTGCCGGGCTGGTGCGCGGACCCGTTCTCCGACAGCGTCTCGACCTGCTTGGAGCCGTCGGGCAGCGAGTACTCGATCTTGAGCGACACGCTCTTGCCGGACTTCAGCCGCTCCAGCACCGTCGCCTCGGCACTGGCCCACGACCTCTGCTCGGCGGCGGACTGCAGCACGACCACCAGGCCCACGACCGCGCCCGCGAGCACGAGCCTGGACACGAACCGGCCCCTGCGCGACTTCATCGGCTTCGTCACCGTGCCCCCGGGCTGATCCACTCGGGCCGCCGCGCGGGAGTCCAGGCGATCAGGTTCATGCCGATCGAGCCGGCGATCAGCACGCCCAGCATGACGCCCATGACCCAGAAACCCTCGTCGTTGTCGGCGAGCGCGGCGTCGACGACCTGGCCGTCGCGCAGCTCGTAGCGCACGGTCACCCGCGAGCCGGGTTCGCGGATCGGCCCGTTCTCCGGCAACGTCGCCACCTGCACGCGTCCGTCGGGCAGCGGGTACTCGACCTCCACCGACGCGCTCTTGCGCTTGTACCGCTCCGTGACCGTGCCCTCGGCGCTGGGCCACGACTGCTGCTCGGCGGCGGACTGCAACACGACCACCAGGCCCACGACCGCGACGGCGAGCACGAGTCCGGAGACCAGCCGTCCCGACCTCGAGCGCACCTTCAACGCCTTCGCCATCACGCCTCCCTCGCCGGAATCATCTCCCGTTGATCGATTTCGTTACGGTCCGGGGCTCAGCACGGTGAATCTCGGACCCGGCCGGTCCCCGTTGGTGTATGCATGGGCCATGGCCGCCCTGATCTGGCTGATCGTCGGGATACTGCTCGTCGTCGCCGAGGTTCTCTCCGGTGACTTCGTGCTGGTCATGCTCGGCGCCGCCGCGCTGGCCGCGGCAGGCGTGTCCGCACTGGGTGCCGCCGACCTGGTGAGCGTGCTCGTCTTCGCGGCGTCGTCGGTGGGCCTGATCGTCGCGGCCCGGCCGCTGCTCAAGAAGCGGCTGCAGCTCGGGTCGGGCATCCGGATGCACCACGAGGCACTGCTGGGCGGCAGGGCCGTCGCGGTGACGCAGGTGACCGAGCACGGCGGGCAGGTCAAGATCGGCGGCGACACCTGGAGCGCGCGCACCCTCGACGGGTCCGTGGTCGAAGAAGGCGAAGCCGTCACCGTTGTCGAGATCTCGGGCGCCGTCGCCGTGGTGATAGCCGCGGTGTGAGCGCCCGCAGGAGGGTGTGAACCGAGTTGGACCCGATCACCGCTGTGATCGCCGCCGTCATCGCGATCTTCGTGCTGACCATCGCCGTCAAATCCGTGCTGGTCATCCCGCAGGCGCAGGCCGCCGTCATCGAACGCCTCGGCCGCTACCGCAACACCGCGGCACCCGGCCTGAACATCATGGTCCCCTTCATCGACAAGGTGCGGGCCCGCATCGACCTGCGCGAGCAGGTCGTGTCGTTCCCGCCCCAGCCGGTGATCACCCAGGACAACCTGACCGTGTCCATCGACACCGTCGTGTACTTCCAGGTCACCGAACCGCGCTCCGCGGTGTACGAGATCTCCAACTACATCGTCGGTGTCGAGCAGCTCACCATCACCACGCTGCGCAACCTCGTCGGTGGCATGAGCCTCGAAGAGACCCTGACCTCGCGTGACCACATCAACGGTCAGCTGCGCGGGGTGCTGGACGAGGCGACCGGCCGCTGGGGCCTGCGCGTGGCCCGCGTCGAGCTCAAGTCCATCGACCCGCCGCCCTCCATCCAGGACTCGATGGAGAAGCAGATGCGCGCCGACCGCGAGAAGCGCGCCATGATCCTCACCGCCGAGGGCCAGCGCGAGTCGTCGATCAAGACCGCGGAAGGCCAGAAGCAGTCGCAGATCCTCGCCGCCGAGGGCGGCAAGCAGGCCGCGATCCTGTCCGCGGAGGGTGAGCGGCAGTCGCAGATCCTGCGGGCGCAGGGTGAACGTGCCGCCCGCTACCTGCAGGCGCAGGGCCAGGCCAAGGCCATCGAGAAGGTGTTCGCCGCGATCAAGGCGGGCAAGCCCACGCCGGAGGTGCTGGCCTACCAGTACCTGCAGACGCTGCCGCAGATGGCCCAGGGCGACGCGAACAAGGTCTGGATGATCCCGTCCGACTACGGCAAGGCCCTCGAAGGGTTCGCCCGCATGCTGGGCGCGCCCGGCGACGACGGCGTGTTCCGCTACGAGCCGCCCGCCGCCGAGGAGGGGGAGACCTCACGCCCGGAGGACGAGGACGAGTCGGTCGCCGCCTGGTTCGACCTCAAGTCCGATCCGAAGGTCGCCGAGGCCGTCGCCGCCGCGGAGGCCGTGGCACGCCAGGAGGTGCCCGGCCCGCTCAGCGGCATGCCGCGCCCGGTCGCCGGCGCCGCGCCGCTGCCGGAACTGGGCCGGTCCGACTTCGAGGGCGAGCAGCCCCGGTCGCTGCACCAGCCGGGCGAGCACGCCTGACCGCACGACACACCGAGCGGCCCATCCCGATCACCGGGGTGGGCCGCTCAGTCGTCTCACCAGCGCGAACAGAAAACTTCAAGGAAATTCGGGGGCGTGTGTCGATCGAAGACCCCGCCGTTCGACCTGGGCGTGAAAGGGTCCACAACGGACCCGCACGAACCTACTGGGAGACACCGAAATGAAGTTCATGCTGATCTGGCGCGTGACCTCCGACGAGGCCTGGGGCAACCTCGGTGAGCTCGACTTCGACCAGATGCTCGAGACCGTCGGCAAGTTCAACGAGGAGCTGATCGAGGCCGGGGTCCTGGTCGCCGCCGAAGGTCTCGCCCCCGCCGAGGAGGGCGTGGTCGTCGACTTCTCCTCCGAGCCGCCCGTGGTCACCGACGGCCCCTACGGCGAGACCAAGGAGCTGTTCAACGGCTTCTACCTGATCAACGTCCCGACCATCCAGGACGCGGTCGAGTGGGCCAAGCGCATGCCGATGACCGCGGCCGGGTTCAAGACCGAGATCCGCCGCGTCCCCTCGATCGACGAGTTCCCGCAGGACAACGAGTGGATCAAGAAGGAACGGGCCTGGCGCGAGTCCACCGGCCAGCTCTGAGCTCACCGCTCTGATCTAGTTTGGGCGGTATGAGCGACCCCACGGGACGCAAGGCCGTAGCCGCGGTGTGGCGCATCGACTCCGCGAGGATCATCGGTGCGCTCACCCGCTACACCGGCGACTTCGCGCTGGCCGAGGACCTGGCGCAGGAGGCACTGGCCGAAGCGCTGGTGACCTGGCCGCGCGAGGGCGTGCCCAACAACCCGGCGGGCTGGCTGCTCACCGTGGGCCGGCGGCGCGCGATCGACGCGTTCCGCCGCCGCGGCGCCCGCGACGAGAAGTACGCCGCGATGGCGCACCACCTGCCCGAAGGCGGTGCGCTGACCGGCGCCGACCCCGGGCCCGCACCGGACGACGTGCTGTGGGACCCGGACCAGATCGACGACGACACCCTCGCGCTGATGTTCACCTCGTGCCACCCGGTGCTCTCACGCGAGGCCGGGGTGGCGCTGACGCTGCGGGTGATCGGCGGTCTGACCAGCGACGAGATCGCGCGGGCGTTCCTGGTGCCCACGGCGACCGTGCAGGCCCGCATCACCCGCGCGAAGAAGACCCTCGGTGCGGCGGGTGTGCCGTTCGAGGTGCCGCCGGTGGCGCAGCGCCCGGCGCGGCTGGCGCAGGTCCTCAGCGTCGTCTACCTGATCTTCACCGAGGGCTCGTCGGCCAGTTCCGGCGACGAGGTCATCCGCTTCGACCTGGCCGGGGAGGCGCAGCGGCTCGCGCGGATCCTGTCGCGGCTGATGCCGGAGGAACCCGAGGTCCACAGCCTGCTCGCCCTGCTCGAGCTCACCGCCGCCCGCTTCCCGGCCCGCCGGGGCCCTGACGGCGAGACGGTGCTGCTGGAGGACCAGGACCGGCGCCGCTGGGACCGCTCCGCCATCGCCCGCGGCCGTGCCGCGCTCGCGAAGGCCGCCGACGCCGGCCGCGGGTACGGCTACTACGGGCTGCAGGCCGCGATCGCCGAGTGCCACGCGCTGGCGTCGTCGGTCGAGGAGACGAACTGGGGCCGCATCGTCGCCCTCTACGACGGGCTGGGCCGCCTGGCCCCGTCGCCGGTCGTGGACCTCAACCGGGCGGTGGCCGTCTCGATGGCCCAGGGGCCCGCCGCGGCCCTGCCGATCGTCGACGCGCTGGCGCCGGCCGAGGCGTTCAAGGACTCGCACCAGCTACCGGGCGTGCGCGGGGAGTTGCTGCGCCGCCTGGGCCGTCTCGACGAGGCCCGCGCCGAGCTCGAGCAGGCGATTCGGCTGTGCGGCAATGAACGCGAACGGGCCGTGCTGACGCGGAAGCTGGCGGAACTGTCCCCATCTGACCACCGAGGGTGAACCTTAAATCCGTTAGGGCGACATCGGTAGCACTCGACCGGGTGACGCGGGAATGATGTTGTGATGGACTCGCTGCCCGACACCGTGGCCTCCGCGCTGGTCGAGGCCGACAGCGAGAGCACCGGCTGGCCGGCCCGCTGGCAGGCGCTGACCGCCGTGTCGGTCGAGCTGCAGTCGCTGCTGGTCACCGATCCCGGACCGCGGCTGGTCGCGTTGATCGAACAGATCGTCACCCAGCTCGCCGACGGGGTCGCCACCAGCCGCCGTCACCGCGTCGAGCTGGCCGAGCTGGCCCACCGCGTGCTGGGCATCCACGCCCGCGCGTGCGCCGAGACCGGCTCCGACCCGCGGCGGCTGGCCGACTGGCTGCTCGACCTGCAGCTGCAGCACCCCGACGCGCCCGACGTCAGTCTCGCCGCCTACGCCGGCGCCCTCGACGACGAGGGCCTGGCCCGCTACCGGGAGCGGGCGGTGGCGTTGTTCGAACCGCTGCCGGTGATCGGGTTCGGTGAGACCGGCCGCTACGACCGCGCCCGCTGGGCGCTGCTGCGCGTCATGGAGGAGCTCGCCGAGTACACCGAGGACGTCGACCTGCAGCTGCTCGTGCTGGGAAAGGACCTCTCCTCGGGCTGGCACTACCTGCAGGTCGCGACCGTGCTGCGCGACAACGGCCGCTCGGATGAGGCCCTGGACTGGGTGGAACGCGGGCTGCGCGCCGTGGGTGGGCGCGGGGCGGCGCTGCGGCTGATCGACCTCGCGGTGGAGGAGCACCTGCGCCGGGGCGCACCGCAGCGCGCACTGGAGATCTGCCGGGAGGCGTTCTTCGCGCGGCCCAACCTCGAGGTGTACCTCAAGATCCGGGCGCTGGTCGTGCACACCGACGAGTGGCCGCCGCTGCGCGCGGAGCTGGTGCGGCATCTCGTGCAGGACGGCAGCCGCCTCGCGGTGGAGGTGTACCGGCGCATCGTGGAGGTCGAGCTCGCCCGGCGCGGCATCGAGGAGCAGGACCTGGTCATGGACCTGCTCGAACAACTACGCGGCCTGCAGCCCGACGCGTTCGCCGACTACCTGGACCACATCAAGTCGCGGCACGTGGCCGACCGGGAACTGCTCGACGAGTTGTCCAAGCGCGGATTCTGACCATTCCCGGTTCGGATAGTCCGTTCTCGTAATATCCTAGTTCGCATGACCGAGGCCAGAGGGGATCCGGTCCGCCCACGGCCGGGCGCGCTCCAGCTGGGCGGACACCGACAGCAGCGTGCACTCGTCGTGCTGGCGGCCCACGAGCTGCACCGCCAGGGGCAGGCCCGCCGACGTGCGGCCGGCCGGAACCGAGGCGGCGGGGTTGCCGACGATGTTCCACAGCGGCAGGAACGTGGTGTAGTGCGCGGCCGCGAGCAGCGCCGTGACGACGTTGCGGCCGTCCCACTCGCCCACGCGGATCGGCGGGCGGGTCAGCGCCGGGGTGAGCAGCACGTCGATCGAGGCGAACACCCGGTTCGCGTACGCGGTGAGCGCCGCGTCGTCCTTGGCCGCCCACCGTGCGACACCGCGCGGCACGCGCCGGCCCAGCTCGCTGACCGCCCGGGTGCGGGGCTCGACCAGGTCCGGGAACTCCATGCCCATGCGCGCCAGGTAGGCGTTGTGCACGTAGCGGGCGGCGAACTGGGTGGAGGCGGTGACGTCGCGCATCGGCGGATCGAGCCGCACGACGTCATGACCGAGGTCGGTGAGCAGCGCGGCGGTGTCCTGCACGACGTCGCGGACCTCGTCGGCGATCGGGATGCCCGGCCCCCACGGCCGCAGCGACACCCCGATCCGCAGCCGCCCCGGATCCGTGCGCGCGGCCTGGACGAAACTCGTGCGCGGCGGATGCGCGACGTGCGCGTCACCGGGGACGGCACCGTGGATCTGGTCGGCGACCAGCGCCCAGTCCGCCACCGTGCGGGTGATCGGCCCCGCCACGACCAGACCGCCCAGCATCTGCGGTTCCGGCGAGAGCGAGACGCGGCCGCGCTGGGGCTTGAGCCCGAACAGGCCGGTCATGGCGGCGGGGATGCGGATCGACCCGGCGCCGTCCGTGCCGATCGCGGCCGCCGCCAGCCCCGCCGCCACGGCCGCGGCCGACCCGCCGCTGGACCCGCCGGGGGAGTGCGCGAGCGACCACGGGTTGCGCGTCGGCCCCGCCCAGGAGCTCTCGGTGAACGGCCACAGGCCCAGCTCCGGCATGCGGGTGCGGCCGATGATCACCGCACCGGCCGCGCGCAGCCGCGTGACGATCGCGGAGTCCGCCGGCTGCGGGGTGCGCGCGGCGTTCGTGCCCTGGGTGGTGGGCAGGCCCGCCAGCGCGATGTCCTCCTTGACCGCGATCGGCACCCCCAGCAGCGGCAGGTCCTCGCCCGCGGACCTGCGCTCATCGGCCCGCTCCGCCTCGGCCAGTGCCTGCTCGGCGAAGACCAGCCGGAACGCGTTGAGCCGCGGGTCGACGCGCTCGATGCGGCGCAGGTGCTCGGCGAGCAGGTCGCGGGCGGTCACCTCACCGGACCGCACGGCCTGGGCCTGCCTGCCCACCCCGGCGAAACACAGCTCCGTCAGCTCCATGAACCGACCCTAAGCGCCCGCAGCTGATCTACGGAATGGGAGAAGCGCACATGAGAGTCCTCGCGATCACGGCCGCCGCACTCGTCGCCCTGAGCACCCTGGTGGCCCCCGCCCACGCGGCCGGGGCGCCGATCTACCGCTACGAGATCATCGACCGCGCCAACAGCTGGCTGACGGCCAACAACGGCGTCCGGGTGCCCTACGACCAGAACCGCAAGTGGACCGACGGCTACCGCATGGACTGCTCCGGCTACGCCTCGATGGCCGCCCGGCTCGACAAGGACCCGGACGCGCCCAACACCCAGGCGCTCATCACCACCACCTGGACCTCGCCCATCTCGATGAGCCAGCTCACGCGCGGCGACCTGGTCATCGACGCGATCGGGGACGGCAACAGCCGCCACGTCGTCATCTTCGACCGGTGGACCGACTCGACCAGGACCCGCTACTTCGCCTACGAGCAGCGCGGCGACTGGGGCACCGACTGGCGCAGCCGCACCTACGGACTCGAGGCCAACTCCGAGTACAAGGCGCGGCGCCTGAACAACGTCATCGACAAGTGAGCCCGCCGGGCCCTGCCGCCTGGGTTCACGCCGACGCGGTTCACGCCGGTTGGGCCCGGCTGCGGTGGTTCGCGACGGCGACGCGGTTGGCGCATTTGGTCGAGCAGAACCGCCGCCGGCCGTTGCGGCTGGTGTCCACGAACACCGTGTCGCAGCCGTCGCGGCCGCACGAGCCGATGCGCCCCGCGTCCTCGCAGAACAACGCCGCCATGCCCGCCGCCGTGTACGCCTTGAGCCGCACGTCGGTCGGCGCGTCCTCGCGGGCGTAGTGCAGGTGCGGGGCGCGCCCGTCGTGCGTGGAGATGTAGTGCGTCGTGGACGACTGGGCCAGCAGCTCGTTGAGCAGCTCCACCGTGGGCGTGCGGAAGGCGATGCGCAGCCGTTCGATCCAGTCTCGTACGTCACGTTCCTGCCGTGCGTCCAGAGAGCCCAGGGGCTTGTAGTCCGACGCTTTCAGCACGTCGAGCAGGTGCGTGGCCGGGTCGGCGTTGACCAGCGTCGCGGCCAGTTCGGCGGCAGCCCCGCCGTAAGGGTTGAAATGCACTAGACCATGACATCAGGCTTGGCCCATGATCGCCACCTGCCCCGCCTGTCACTGGTCCGCCACCTCCGCCGTGTCCTGCCACGGCGCCGTCGCCTACGTCCGCTGCGTCTGCGGCCTGTTCCTCGTGCTCGAACGCGGCGTCGTCACCGCGACCGCGGGGACCAGCACGTTCGCCCCGATCCACCACACCCGTGGTGATCTTGCTAGTGTCCCGGACCGTGAGCCGTCGTGAGCTTCTGTGCGACACCGCGATCCAGATCCTCGCGGTGGAAGGCGGCCGTGGCCTGACCCACCGCGCGATCGACCGCGAGGCCGGCGTGCCCATCGGCACCACCAAGAACTACTTCCCGACCCGCGAGGCCGTCCTCACCGCCTGCGCCGGCCGCATGACCTCGCTGCACCGCGCCGCCGTGCAACGCCTGCGCGAGACGACCCCGCCCGACATCAGCGCCACCGACGTCGCCGAGCTCTACCCGGCCCTGCTGCGCCGCGCGGTCGCCGACGACCCGACGCAGATGCTCGCGATGGTCGAGCTCTACCTGGAGGCGGTCCGCCGTCCCGGTGTGCGCGAGGCGCTCTCGGGCATGGTCCTCGCCAACGCCGAGGCCGCCGCCGCGCTGCAGCAGGCCGCCGGACTGCCCTCGACGGTGCGCGACACGGGCCTGCTCGACGCCTACTTCCTCGGGGTGGCGATCTCGCTGCTCGCCCTGCCGGCGGAGACGCTGCGCACCGTCGGCCTGGACGACCCGTACGCGCTGGGCATCGGCGTGTTCTCCGCGACCGCGCCTAGCGCCGGCCCGTCACCAGAACGGCGATCATCAGGGTCAGGCTGATCACCGCCGGGATCGCGAGCGCCACCGCGGGCTGGGCCAGCTTGAAGGGATCACCGCTCAGCTGCGCGACGACCGCCCAGGTCGCGACACCGCCGCACACGAGCGCGACACCGCCCAGGACGGCCGCCCCGCGCCTCTTGTACCTCCTGCGCACCGGCTCCCGCCGGGCGTCCAGGCAGCGCGTGGTCAGAGCCGCGGCGATGGCGTGGCTGTTCTCGGTGAGCCCGCTGATGTGCAGGAGCTCCCCGTCGGCGAAGCGGATCATGCAGCCGGCCTTGGAGTGCTCTGCGATGTCGACTGCCCGCACCTGGTCCCACGCCCAGGACCGCCGCACATCGCCGAGAACGTGGACGATGCCGTCCTCGTGGAGCTCGACCACCTCGGGCGGGCCCGGCTTGAACAGCAGGACGGCTGCGGATCCGGTGCAGAACAGCAGCGGCATGAGGGCCAAGATCAGCCCGCGCTCGGCGCCGCCGAGGTCGATCACGAACGACAGGGCCAGCATCGCGGCGCTCACGAGCGCGACGATGACCGTGACGAGGCCCAGGACGCGTCGCCGGTCGCCGGCGACGGAGTGCGTGCTCAGCAGGGGACCCATTCGATCAACCTAGTCGGCGTGCCAGCGCCGCCGTGAGCGTGGCGTAGGTCTGGTCGACGTCACCGCCGGCCTCGATCACGGTGACGTGAGGGGTCAGGTAGGCGGTGATGCGGTCATGGCTGTGCCGGATCACTTGCGTGCCGCCGAGTGCTTCGACGACGTGGTCGATGTGGTGCTCGCGCCGCCGGTAGCGGTCGATCGCGGTCTCGGGTGCGGCGAGCAGCACGCACTCGAGGTAGTCCGCGCCCGCGGCTCGGGTCGCCGCGGCGAACTTGTCGCGTTCGCTGTGACGCATGATCAGCTGCGGCATCACGACGTCGTGGCCCGAGGCCAGGTGGGTGGCCGCCATGGCCAGAGCGAGGGGACGGACCAGGCCCACGGTGCCGTGGAAGTCCTCGCGCCAGCCGCCGACGAGCCGGACGACCTCGTCGGCGTCGAGGTCGAGCGTTCCGGGGTGGTCGGCGGCGTAGCGGGCGGCGATCGTGGACTTGCCGACGCCGGTGGGGCCGTTGAGGTGGATCAACCGAGGCACCGGCCCCAGGCTAGCGGTAGACCTTCGCCAGCTCGTCGATCGCCGTCGCCACCAGCGCGATCGCGATGTCCGGCGACTTGCCGCAGCTCGCGGGCCGCGCCGGCACGGTCTGCTCGGTCAGCGCCACCCGCCACTCCCGGCCGTCGGCGTGCCTCACGGTCGCGGAGTCCGGGGTCTCGGCCACGACGGTGAGCACGTCGCGGTGCTCGCTGATCTTCTCGCGCACGGCGACCTCGGCGACCTGACCTCGCGGGGTGAAGCAGGAACGGCCCCGGCAGCGGTCGGCGACGATGCCCTCGGTGACGACGCGCTGCGCCAACTGGTGGTCGAGTCGTCCGTACAGGTGACCGGTGGGCAGCAGCACGCCGGTGGGCGCGAAGCGGTGACCGCCGGTGTGGGTGCACTCCCACAGGTGCAGCGCGGTGGCGATCGGGCGGCCGTACAGCGCGCAGCAGACGTCGCGTTTGCTGTTCGTGCAGATCAGCAGCAGCGGGTCGCGGACCGGGGTGCCGAACGCGGTGGAGCGGCCCTGGCCCAGGGCCTCGAAGTCGAGCTCGAGGGCTTCCTCCGGTGAGGCCAGGTCGGCCTGCTCCAGCCACGAGGCGCCGGGCTTCGCCGAGGCCAGGTACAGGCGGCGCCGCGCGGGGACGTGGTCGTCGGCGTGCCTGCCGGGGCGGCGGATCAGCAGGATGCGCACACCCGTGCCGGCGGCGCGGCGCTGCAGTTCGGCGCCCAGTTCGGGGTCGAGGTGGCTCTCGGTCAGGGCGTCACGGCCCCACGGGCCCGGCTGTTCCAGGCACAGCCACGCCGTCGCGGTCGCAGCCGTGCCGGCCAGCGGTTCGCCCGCGAAGTCGGAGAGTGTCGAGCACCTCATCTGCACACTCTATACGGCCGTTCGGGTGATGACTAAGGCGACCCTTAGTTGATCTGCTGGTTCGATCATCGGTGGTTGTCTCCTCCGGGGCGGGGCTAGGTTCTCGTTCATGAACGTCGCGGTGTGGATCGTGTCGGGTGTGCTGGCTGCCCTGTACCTGATGGCGGGCTTCACCAAGCTGGTCAAGACCAAACAGGACCTGCTGACCGAGCCGAGGATGGCCTGGGCGGGCGATTTCACGTCCGGGCAGGTCAAGGGCATCGGCGCGGTCGAGGTGGCGGGCGCGATCGGGCTGGTGCTGCCGTGGCTGACCGGCGTCGCGCCCATCCTCACGCCGATCGCGGCGCTCGGACTGGCCCTGGTGCAGGTGGGTGCCGCGATCACGCACATCCGCCGCGGTGAGAGCGCCACGGTGCCGATCAACCTCGTGTTGTGCGCGCTGGCCGTGTTCGTGGCGGTCGTGCGCTTCGGTCAGCTCTGAAGGCGCCGCACCCGTTCCCGCATCGACGCCTCCAATTTCGCGCGGTAGCCGATGAACATCTTGTTCGCCAGGTAGGGCGCCCAGTTGCCCTGCCTGGCGATGTTGTAGACGCGGTGACGCACGAGCGCGCCCTCGGGGTGCAGGTGCAGCGTGTCCTCGCCGAAATACCACCAGTCGCCCCAGTAGGCGATCACGCCTTGTTCGCGGTCCACGAGCCGATGCGGCCCGGACTCGCCGGCGTCGGCGAACATCCGTGCGCGCACGTCCTCCAGCGGCGCGTGCACCACGCCGGTCACTTCGAACAGCAGTCTCATCGGTGTCTGTCCTCCCAGTCTTGGTAGCCGCCGACGGTGCCTTCGCGGGTGGCGGTGGCGAACCAGGCCAGCCAGGCGCGTTCGGCGCGCAGCATGGCCATCCGGTAGTCGAGCTCGATCCACGCGAGCTGCGGCAGCCCCATGCCGGCGAGCTTCTCCAGCAGCACCGCCAAGGCGGTGAGCTGCTCGCCGACCGCGGCTTCACGCTGTGCCACGACCTGCAGCGCGTCGGCCGGGGGCAGCAGGCCGACCAGGGAGATGCCGGCCTCGAAGCGCGGGTACTCCCTGGCGGGCACGGCGATCAGCTCGCGCAGCCAGTCGTGCAGCTCGGTCGTGCCCGCGGCGGTGACGGCGTAGACGGTGCGTTCGGGGCGGTTGCCGGCCTTCTGCACGGCGGAGGCGGTGATCAGCTCGTGCCGGTGCAGTGACTCCACTACCGTGTACAGCGAGCCGTAGTTGAGCTTGATGACCTCCTCCTGGTGGCGTTCCCGCATGGTCTGCGCCATCTCGTAGGGGTGCATGGGCCGCTCCGACAGCAGGGCCAGCACCGCGAGGGCCAGGGGGTTGGTGCGTTTGAACGTCATATCCGCTCCCGTATATCCGGCACCGAGTATAGGGTCTGCGGTATGACTACGGTGATCACCGGGGGAAGCCGGGGTATCGGTGCCGCGACCGCGCGCAAGCTCGTGCGCGACGGGCATCAGGTCGTGATCAGCTACCGCCAGGCCCAGGACGAGGCACGCGCGCTGGAGAAGGAACTCGGCGTGCTGGCCGTGCGGGCGGACACGGCGGACGAGAACGACGTGGCGCGCCTGTTCGACGCGGCCGGAGCCGACATCACCGGTGTGGTGAGCAACGCCGGCATCACCTCCCCGTCCGGCCCGCTGGCGCAGCTGCGCACCGAGGACTTGCGCCGCGTGGTGGACGTCAACCTCGTCGGCGCGATCTTCGTGGCCCGAGAGGCGGCCCGGCGGATGAGCGCCGGTTCGATCGTGAACGTCTCGTCCGGGGCGGCGACGCTGGGCAGCCCGGGGGAGTACGTGCACTACGCCGCCACCAAGGCCGCCGTGGACGCGCTGACGATCGGCCTGGCCAAGGAGCTCGCGCCGCGCGGGATCCGGGTCAACTGCGTGCAGCCCGGCACGGTCCGCACCGACGTCCACCGCCTGTCCGGCGACCCCGGCCGCCCCGACCGCGTCGCCGCCCGCATCCCGCTGGGCCGCCCCGGTGAGGCCGATGAGATCGCGAACGCCATCGCGTGGCTGCTGTCGGACGAGGCCTCGTACACCACGGGCGCGATCCTGCGGGTGGCCGGCGGCATGTGAACCTGTGGCCTTTCGCCTCTGCGAGCGGTGTCCGCGCTGCCCGTAGGCTTCTCCGTCATGTCCGCGCCCACGCTCACCGACTTCGTGCTCGCCAACACGACGCTGGCCCCCGTGCCGCTGGTGCCCGAGGTGCTGCTGCACAGCGCGGCCGAGGCGATGGACCTGTGGGAGCTGACCCACCACGACCAGCCGCCGTTCTGGGCGTTCCCGTGGGCGGGAGGGCAGGCACTGGCACGGCACCTGCTCGACAACGCCGGGCTGGTGCGCGACAAGAAGGTCTTCGACCTGGCCTCGGGTTCCGGGCTGGTCGCGATCGCCGCGGCACTGGCCGGTGCGGACGTGGTGACCGCCAACGACATCGACCCGCTGGCACTGGCAGCGGTGCAGCTCAACGCCGCCGCCAACGGCGTCACGGTGCACACCCTGGACGGCGACCAGCTCGACAGCGACGCGCACGGCGCCGACGTGGTGCTCGCCGGGGACGTGTTCTACGACGCGGAGATCACCGCGCTGGTGCTGCCGTTCCTGAGCAGGGCCGCGGCACGGGGCGCGGTGGTGCTGCTCGGCGACCCGGACCGCGCCCACCTGCCCCGCGACCGGTTCACCGCCCGCGCCCGCTACCAGGTGCCGGTACCGCTGACGCTGGAGAGCACCGAGACCCGTGCCGCCACGGTCTGGCGGGCCTAGTGCGGCACAGGCCTAGTTGGTCACCAGGCAGAACGGGTGCCCGGCGGGGTCGGCGTGGACGCGGAACCCGACGTGCTTCGACGAGCCTTCGAGCAGCGTCGCCCCCAGGGCGAGCACGAGCGGCTCGGCGACGTCGAGATCGGTGACCATGACGTCGAGGTGGACCTGCTGGGGGTGTTCCTGGCCGGGCCAGCGCGGCGGCGAGCAGTCCTCGACGCGCTGGACCGACAGGCGCCGGCCGTTCGCCGTGACGAGCGTGGACCAGTCGCCGTCGGAGTCGGCGATCTCACCGCCGACGACCTGCCGGTAGAACTCGGCGAGCGCGCCGGGGTCCGGGCAGTCGATCACCACGTCGTAGAACTCGCCGATCATCACACCGCTAGCCCAGCCGCTCGACCACGAACGCGGTGAGGAACCCGGCGGTGGTGCACAGCCCGGTGTAGAGACGGGCCCGCTCGTAGGCCTCGGGGATCATGGTGTCCGCGATCATCGCCAGGATCGCCCCCGCCGCGATAGCGGTGATCACGGCGATGAGCTGCGGCGACGCCCCGTCGAGCAGCAGGTTGCCCAGGGCAGCGGACAGCCCGCTCGCCACCGCGATCGCACCCCACACCCCGAACACGTAACCGGGGCCGCGGCCGGCCTGTTTCATGCCGGCGACGCTGGAGAGCCCTTCGGGGACGTTCGAGATGACCACCGCCGCCAGCATCGCCACCCCGACCCCGCCGCCGCTGAGCAGCGACACACCCAGCACCACCGACTCGGGCACGCCGTCGAGCAGCGCTCCCACGGCGATCGCCGTGCCGCTGCCCGCCTGGTCGTCCTCCGTCGGCTGGTTGCTGCTGCGCTTGCGGTGCCGTGCACCGCGCCGGGCGAGCAGCAGGTTCGCCAGCACGTAACCGACCGCGCCACCCAGGAACCCGGCGGAGGTGGCGAGCAGGCCGCCGGTCTTCTCCGCCTCGTCCATCAGCTCGAACGCCGCCGCCGCGGTCAGCACCCCGGCGCCGAACGCCATCACGACGGCCACGACGTCGCGGGGCACGCGCAGGAACCAGGCGACGAGCGCGCCCACCACGAGCGCGCCGCCACCGGCCAGTCCCCAGATCCCCGCCTCGATCCACTGCGGCATGGCTACATCTTGGCGAAGAACACCCTCAGGTCGCTCGCCAGCAGTGCGGGCGAGTCGTGCCCGGAGTAGTGCCCGCCGGTCTCGAACTCCGACCAGTGCACGAGGGTGTGGTGGTCGCGTTCGGCGAAGCGGCGGATGGTCTGGAAGTCGTCGGGGAAGATCGCGACGCCCATCGGCACCGTCGTCGGCTCGCTCGGCTGGTCCTCGCGGTGCGCGTCCTCGTAGTACAGCCTTGCGCTGGAGCCCGCGGTGGCGGTGAACCAGTAGATCGCCACGTTCGCGAGCAGGAAGTCCTTCGTCACGGCCGGTTCGCCCATCAGCTGCATCGTCCAGGCGAGCTGGCCGGCGGGGGAGTCCGCGAGCGCGAACGCCACGTTCTGCGGCCGCGACTGCTGCAGCTTCGCGTAACCGGACATGGTCTCCCAGAAGTTCTGCAGCACCCCGAGGCGGCGGAAGTCGTCCTCGGTCAGGCCTTCCATCTCCGCCGGGTCGCCCGAGGGGAAGGAGAAGATCTGCGTGACGTGCACCCCCGCGACGTGCTCCGGGTCGGCCCGCCCGACCTCCGGCGCGATGATCGCCCCCGCGTCGTTGCCGTGCACCCCGTAGCGCCGGTAACCCAGCCGTGCCATGAGCTGCGCGAACGCTCCGGCGATGCGCCCGGAGTGCCAGCCGGTCTCCGTGGTGGGCCCGGAGAACCCGAAACCGGGGATCGAGGGGATCACCAGGTGGTGGTCCTCGCGCAGGTGCTCGACCACGTCGACGAACTCCATGACCGAGCCCGGCCAGCCGTGGATCAGCAGCAGCGGCAGCGCGTCCGGGTTCGGGCTGGTGACGTGCAGGAAGTGAACGTTCGTGCCGTCGACCTCGGTGACGAACTGCGGGAAGGAGTTGAGCCGCGCCTCCACCGCCCGCCAGTCGAACTCCTCGGCCCAGTACCGGGCCATCTCCCGCACGTCCGCCACGTCGTCGCCGTAGCGCGCACCGGCCCCCGGCACCTGGTCGGTCCACCGCGTCCGCGCCAGACGAAACCGCAACTCGTCGATGTCGGCGTCCTCGACCGCGATGTGGAATTCCCTGATCTCCGTCATAACCCGAGGCTAACGACGCTTGCGGCCAGTCTCTGTCCTAAAGTCTGCGTCCATGTTGGAAACCTCGGCGCGCCTGCTGCGCCTGCTCGCCCTGCTGCAGTCACGCCGCGACTGGCAGGGCAGCGAACTCGCCGACGAACTGCGGATCAGCCCCCGCACCGTCCGCCGCGACGTCGACCGCCTGCGCGAACTGGGCTACCCGGTCAACGCCACCACCGGGTCGTTCGGCGGCTACCGCCTCGGCGCCGGCGCCGAACTCCCACCCCTGCTGCTCGACGACAACGAGGCCGTCGCCGTCGCCGCGGCCCTGCGCACCAACGCCGTCACCGGCCTCGAAGAGGTCTCCCTGCGCGCGCTGCTGAAACTGGAACAGGTCCTCCCGTCCCGCCTGCGCCACCGCGTCTCCGCCCTCGAACAGGTCGAATCCGTCCCACGCGACTCACCGGCCCCCGCCCTGGACCCGGAACTGCTCACCGTCCTCGCCGCCGCCTGCCGCGACAGCGACACCCTGCGCTTCGACTACCAGGCCCACGACGGCACCGCGACCCGCCGCCGCGTGGAACCCCACCGCCTCGTCAACTGGGGCCGCCGCTGGTACCTCGTCGCCTGGGACGCCGACAAACAGGACTGGCGCAGCTTCCGCGTGGACCGCATCACCCCGCCCCAGCCCCCGCACGGCCCGCGCTTCACCCCACGAGACCTCGACGCCACCACCTACGTCGCCTCCCGCGTCACCCAAGCCGCCTGGCGCTTCCAGGCCCGAGTCCTCGTCCACGCCCCGGCCGACGCCGTCGCCGCCCGCATCCACGCCGCCATCGGCACCGTCGAAGCCGTCGACTCGGAGTCGTGCGTGCTCGTGACCGGCTCCGACTCCGTCGAAACGCTCGCCGTGTGGATCGGCATGCTCGGCTACGACTTCGAGGTCACCTCACCACCCGAGCTCGTGGCACACGTTCGCACCCTTGCGGCCCGCTACGCCCGAGCCGTACAAGACTGAGCATGGCCATCACCGGACGGGACATCGAGCACCTGCTCTACACCGACACACCCGACCCGATCATGGTCGTGCACAACGGGCAGACGGAGATCGTGGCCGCCGCCCGGCTGGGCGGCCGGACCGGCGCCGTCGTGGTGTGCTCGCGCAGCGAGGTCCTGCGGTGGGTGGGGGAGCGAGACCTCACCGAGCAGGACCTCGCGACCCTGGCACAGGCGCTGACGGTGGCCGTCCAAGACCCGGATCAGCCGCCGCCGGCCTGGCCCGCCTGATCAGCCCGAGAACAACACCAGAAGACCGATCACGATCAACACGACCGGCAGCGCGACGTGACCCCACTTGGCGAGGGCACGGGCGACCACCTGACGTGAGGCCAGGAATCGACCCGTCCCGCACCACACGCCCACCAGCAGCAGGAACACCACGACGTAGACCCACGGCGAGTCCGTCACGGTGAAGACCGGCACGTAGACGCCGATGTTGTCGCCGCCGTTGGCCAGGGTCACGCCGGCCATCGCCAGCACGCCGGGGGCGGCGTCCGGCTCGTCCTCGTCATCCGCGCCGCGCCACAGGGACCAGGCGGCCTTGAGGCCGAGCGCCAGGGGGATGAGGCCCAGCCACGGGCGGAAGTGGGCGGGGAGCAGGGACGCGCCCAGCGCGCCGACCACGGCCAGCGCCAGGATGGCGGTGAAGCCCAGGTACTGGGCCGTCACCACCTGCCAGGCCGCCTTCGCCCGCGCGAAGAACAGCGCGAGGAGCACCAGGTCGTCGACGTTCGTCACCGCGAACATGCCTGCCGCCTGGCCGATCACCCCGAGATCCACTGCGGCATTCTCACGCACACGAAACGGATAGCTCATCCACATCTGTGCTAGCGTCGGTGACGTAAGCGGATCAGCTATCCGGATTGAGGAGTGTCATGGCACCCAGAGCAGTGGTCACCGCGGGAACCGGAGGCATCGGGCTCGAGACAGCCCTCGGGCTCGCCGCGGCGGGGTACGCCGTCACCGTCGTCGGGCGCAACCCCGAACGCGGCGCACGAGCCGTCGAGAGGATCAACGCAGGGGCAGGGGAGCCGGCGCGCTACCTGCAAGCCGACCTCGCCTCGCTCGACGAAGTACGCGCACTCGCCCCACGGATCGCCGCCGAAGGGGAGTTGGCCGTGCTGGTCAACAACGTCGGCGCCATGTTCCCCGACCACACCCGCATCAACGGCGTCGAAGCCACCTTCGTCGTCAACCACCTCTCGCCCTACCTGCTCACCGAATCCCTGCTCCCGGTGCTGACCGGCCGCGTCGTCAACGTGACCTCCGGCTCCATCACCACCGCCAGGAAGAACTTCGACGACGTCGAACCACCCGGCGGCTACTACGGCTTCCACTGGTACGGACGCGCCAAGCTCGCGAACCTCGCCTACACCCTCGACCTCGCCCACAAGCAGACCAACGTCTCCGTACTCGCGGCCGACCCCGGCGGCGCCGCCACCGACATGACCGACGGCACCCTGCGCACCCCCAAGATCGTGTCACCAGGCCTGCGACTGCTCTGGCCACTCGTCCGCCGCACCTTCGAACGCGCCACCTCCGGACCCGCCTCCGCCGCCGCCCGCCCCTCGATCCTCGCCGCCACCGACCACACCCTCGCCTCCGGCACCGTCATCGGCCGCCACGTCACCCCCGTGCGACCGAACCGCACCGCAGCCGACCCACGCGTACAGCAAGCCGTGCGCAGGCTCAGCGAGAGGCACGCACCACTCGTCCGCGTTCCGGATGGCGTATCCAATTAGTCTGGAGGACATGACGCCGCAGCGAAGGGACGCCGCCCGCAACTGGGAGCACATCCTCACCGTCGCCCGAGAACTCGTCGACGAAGGCACCCCGCTGCAACTCAACGACGTCGCCCGCCGCGCAGGACTCGGCGTCGGCACGGTCTACCGGCACTTCCCGACCACCGAAGCGCTCCTCGAAACCGTCGCCACGCCCTGCCTCGAAGCACTCGCCGGCTGCGGCGAACAAGGCCTCACCCACGACGACCCCTGGACCGCGTTCGCCGACTTCCTCACCAAGGTCGTCGAAAGCCAGGTCAGCGACCCCGCACTCGTCAAAGTCGCCGCCACCGCCCACGACGTGCTCCCACGCACCACCGAACTCAAAGCACAGATCCTCGACACCGGCGCCGAACTCCTCGCCCGCGCACGCGACGCCGGAGCCGTCAGACCCGACGTCGACGACGCAGACCTCGTACCCCTCATGTGCGGCATCGCCTACGCCACCTACGTCCACAGCGCAGGCCCCGCCGACCGCCTCCCCACCGCACGCCGCTACCTCGACACGCTGCTCCGAGGCCTACACACCTGAACGCGGGGGACCAGCCGCCACGAACGCCCGCAACTCGTCCAGCCCCTGAGCACCACCATCGGTCAGCATCCACGTCACACCGGCGCGCTCGTACTCGCCCGGCTCGGGTAACGCAGCGCCGCCCCACAACACGACATCACCATCAGCCGGACCACCCGACGCCACGAAATCCGCCTTCAGCCGAGCCGCGTCGGCGGGGGAGAGCACCACCAAGCCCTCAGGGCCGAACGTCGCCGGCACCACACCCGCCGCATGCTCCGCCGCACGGAACGGCGCCGACCGAGGCCAGTTCCCGCCCACCCAGATCGGCACCTCCACCGGCGCGAACCGCACACCCGACACGTCGAACAACGCACCGTGGTGCTCCACCTCCGCACCCGACAACAACGCCCGCAGCAACTCCACCCCCTCCGACAACGCCCCAGCACGCGACGCACGCTCGCCGAAGGGGGAGTAGTCCTGCGGCACACCCGCACCCACCCCCAGCACCAGCCGCCCACCCGACAACCGCTGCAGAGTCGACGCCTCCAACGCCACCTTCCACGGACGCCGACGCCCCAACGACGTCACCAACGGCCCCAGCACGATCCGCGACGTCCGCGCCGCCACCGCACCCAACGTCACCCAGACATCAGAGACAACAGGCTCACCCGGCACCACCACGTGGTCCCACAGGAAGAACCCGTCCCACCCCGCCGCCTCGGCCTCCACCGCGAGCGACACCAGCACGGACGGCTCACCGAGCTCCGAACCGAACGAAGGAACATAGATCGCACAACGCATGACCCGAGTGTGGCAACCACCCCCGACAAGATCATCTCAACGCGGCGGACCAGCGGAAACGTACGAACGCAGCTCACCGAGCGACGCCTTCCACCCGTCCAGCAACAACCACGTCGCCCCGGCGTCCTCGAACTCCGACACCCGCGCCGCCGACGGCCGCGCCCCACCACCCCAGATCGCCAGATCACCATCAACGGGCCCACCCGCCGCCACGAACTCCGCCTTCATCACCGCGGCCTGCTCAGCAGACGCCACCGCGAACCCACCCGACCCGTCCTGAATGATCGGGAACAACCCCGACGACCGCGCTGCAGCCAGGAACGGCACCTTCCGCGGCCACAACCCCGACGTCCACACCGGCACCTGCACCGGCGCCAACCGCACCCCGGACACCTCGAACACAGCACCCCGATGCTCCACCGGCTCACCCGAGAGCAACTCCTGCACCAACTCCACGCCCTCGGTCAACCGCGCCGCACGCGACCGCGCATCCGACACCTCACCGAACGACGTGAAATCCCGAGGCACCCCCATCCCCACCCCGAGCACCAACCGCCCACCCGACAACCGCTGCAGGGTCGACGCCTCCACCGCCAGCTTCCACGGACGCCGCCGGGGGACAGGCGTGATCATCGGCCCCAGCACGATCCGCGACGTCCGCGCCGCCACCGCACCCAGCGTCACCCACGGATCAGCCACCAACGGCTCCGCCACCAGGTGGTCCCACATGAAGAACCCGTCCCACCCCGCCGCCTCAGCCTCCACGGCCAACGAGCACAACACCGCCGGATCACCGTAGGTCTCGCCATAACAAGGCACGTAGATCGCAAAACGCATGCGGGGGAGTCTGCCTCAGCGCCCCTCACCAGTCGCGCCGTCGAGCTGCTCCCGCAAGATGTCCGCATGACCCGCATGCCGCGCGGTCTCCGTCACCACGTGCACCAACACGTTGAACAACATCACGTCCGGACGCGGCCACCACGGCACATGACCAGGAGAGTCCACCGCAAGAGAAGAAACCGTCGCATCCGAATGCGCCCACACGCGCCGATAGCGACCCACGATCTCCTCACGCGACTCGGACTCATCCGCCCGCATGTCCAGCCCACGCGCCGCCAAGTCGTCCCACCGGGGCAACGCCTCAGGAAACGGCCGCCCGAACACCTCACCGAAATACCGGGACTCCGACAACGCCAGATGCTTCACCAGACCCAGCAGGTTCGTCCCCGAAGCCGTCAGCGGACGCCGCACGTCCACATCGGACAGACCCTCCAGCTTCCACACCACCACCTCGCGCAACTCACGCAGATCCCCGAGCAGGTACTCCTTGGCGAACTCATCGATCATGAGCGCGCACCCTGCCATCTATCGCCACGGTGACGTAAGGGCACGAGCCACCAGAGCGGCGGTCACGGACATCGGCTCGGCCGGCTCAGGAAAACCGGCGGAGATCCGCGCGTTCGAGAAGCCAGCCGACAACGGCGTCGCCACACGGGCCACAGAAGCGCCGTGCGACACCGGAGACGCGATGTGAGTCGCGTACGGCGCAGACGGACGACGGGAGAGCGTCTCAGGCAACCAGATCCGCGTTACTTGACATAATGTAGATTATCGGCGAAACGGCGACCTGCGAAGATCGCGCCAGAAGGGGCCGAAACGCCCGTGTTGGCGCGTCTGCAAGTCACAGCCAACGGGCAGGCCGGCTGCGCTTGCAGACGCCACAACATCAGATCCACGGCGATGCCGGAGCGCGGTCGACACCGACGTGTCGTCAGAGAGACGTACGTAGCGAGGCGCCATTACGCTCACGATCCCCGACAAGTGACGCCACCTGGTCCAGCGTCGCCCGCAGCCGAATCAGAACCCGGCGAAACGGACATTTCATGCATAATCGCCATTATCCAGCAAAGAACAGGGTCTGAGACCCGAACGCTCACGCCGTCGTGCACCAACCGCGCTGCGACCTCTCAGCGACGCGTTCCCACGCTGCCCCGCCGCCGGGACGACGACCCCACGCCGCGCGCTGACCTGCGCTTGTGGACTCCTCTGCCGTACCTCGTGCACGAGGCTTGAGCGGCACTCCCCTCCCCTGGGCCGCCGCCGTGTCGGGGATTGTCGGTGGTGTGCGGTACAAGATCCATATGCACGTGCTCGCCGCTCAGGACGCCTTCTTCCTCGCCCGCCGGACTCGCAAGGACTCGCCGCACACGACGGCGGCCTACCAGCGGGATCTGGCCGGCGTGAACACGCTCCTGGCCGAGACCCTCTCCTGTGCCGTCGAGGACCTGGTCGTCGGCCAGTTGACCGGCGCGAACCTGCGTGAGGCGTTCGGGGTGTTCGCGGACAGCCATGCCAAGAGTTCGGTGCTGCGGGCCTGGTCGACGTGGAACCAGTTCCTGACGTTCTGCGTGGCCGAGGACCTGATCGCCGGTAATCCGATGGGTGCGGTGGCCCGTCCCAAGACGCCTCCGCTGGTGCCGAAGCCGTTGCGGGGTGAGGACACGCCTGAGCAGTTGCTGACGGCCGCGGCGGAGGGGGCGCGCAAGGGGCGTGATCCGTGGCCGGAGCGGGATGTGCTGGTGATCGCGTTGGGGCTGGTGGCGGGGTTGCGCAGTGCTGAGATGCGCACGTTGACGCTGGCGAGTGTGGTGGGGCGGGAGGGTGATCAGCGGTTGCACGTGCGGGGTAAGGGGAACCGGGATCGCAGTGTTCCGATCGAGCCGCCGATGGCGCGGATCGTGGAGGCGTATCTGAGGAGTTGCCGGCAGCGGTTTCCGCAGGGGCGTTTTGACCGGGAGTCGGCGTTGTTGCGGGATCGGCATGGGGAGCCGATCGGGCGGGGTGGGCTGGAGTACCTGGTGAAGTCGTGTTTCCGGTGGGCGGGGTTGAACGACAGGGTGCCGACGGGGGCGAACCTGCACGCGTTGCGGCACACGTTCGCGACGCGGTTGGCGGAGGACGGGGCGTCGGCGAGCGAGATCATGGCGTTGCTGGGGCATGCGAGTTTGGCGACGAGTCAGAACTACATCGAGGCGACGGCGCGGGAGCGGCGGGCTGCGGTGGCGAGCAACAGGACGTATCGGGCGCTCAAGGACATCTAGCGGTGCTCCACTGTGGTGCGGGACGCTCGGCGGGGTCGTGTGGGCCGGGGGTCGCTCAGTTGCCGGATCGTTAGGCCGAGTGGGTGACCTGGTGGTGCGAAAACCGCATTTCAGGGGTACCCAATGAGAATGAGATCCGTGTGGCGTGGGGCCATCTCCTTCGGGTTGGTGACGATCGCCGTGCGCCTTTACTCGGCTGTCGAGGAGCACGACTTCCGTTTCAACCAGGTGCATCGTGAGGATGGCGGGCGCATCAAGTACAAGCGCGTCTGTTCGGTGTGCGGTGAAGAGGTGGAGTACTCGGAGATCACCAAGGGCTATGAGCTGGACGACGGCCGCATGGTGATCATGGAGAACGAGGACTTCGAGAAGTTGCCGGTGAAGACCGACAAGTCGATCGACGTGCTGGAGTTCGTGCCGGTGGAGGAGATCGATCCGATCTACTTCCAGAAGACGTACTACTTGGAGCCGGACAAGGCGGCGGCGCGGCCTTATGTGCTGTTGCGGGACGCTCTCGTCAAAACCGGTCAGCTGGCGGTCGTGAAGATCACGATCCGGCAGAAGGAGACGCTGGCGACGATCCGGGCGCGGGATGACGTGCTGGTGATGCACACGATGTTGTGGCCGGACGAGATCCGCAAGGCGGAGTTCGACTTCCTGGACTCCGACGTGGAGGTGCGGCCGCAGGAGTTGAAGATGGCGACGTCGCTGGTGGAGTCGATGGCGGGTGACTTCGATCCGGACACGTTCACCGACGACTACCGGGACGCGCTGGAGAAGGTGATCGCGGCGAAGGCGGAGGGTGCGGAGTTGCCCGAGCAGCCGGAGGCCGAGGAGAAGGGCGATGTCATCGATCTGATGACGGCTCTGGAGCGCAGTGTGGAGAAGGCGAAGGCGGGGCGGAAGGGCGAGAAGAAGGCGCCGCCGAAGAAGAAGGCCTCGTCGGCGTAGATGGCCGGGCTCGACGAGTACCGGCGCAAGAGGGATCCGGCGAGGACGCCGGAGCCCCTTCCGAGTGCGGACGTGGTGCCGAAGGGCGACAACGACACGTTCGTGATCCAGGAGCACCACGCGAGCAGCCTGCATTGGGATGTGCGGCTGGAGCGTGACGGGGTTTTGGTGTCGTGGGCGGTGCCGAAGGGGTTGCCGCCGACGACGGATGTGGTGCGGCTGGCTGTGCACACCGAGGACCATCCGCTGGAGTACGCGCAGTTCTCCGGGGAGATCCCGAAGGGTGAGTACGGCGGCGGTGAGATGTTCATCTGGGATCGCGGCCGCTATGAGACGGTGAAGTGGTCGGACCGCGAGGTGGACGTGGTTCTGCACGGTGGCCGGGTGCAGGGTCAGTTCGTGTTCTTCCGTTCGGGGAAGGACGGGAAGAACTGGATGATGAAGCGCCGGCACGCGCCGGCGCGGCCGGGCTGGCAGGTGTTGCCCGAGCAGCTGAAGCCGATGCTCGCTGTTCCGGGTCCTCTCCCCCACGACGATGATGATCAGTGGGCTTATGAGTTCAAGTGGGATGGCGTCCGGGCGGTCTTGAGGGTCGAGGGCGGGCGTGTTCAGGCGTGGTCGCGGGTCGGCAACGACATCACGGTCGCTTATCCGGAGTTGCAGGGCGTGGGTGAGCAGCTGGGGTCGACGGAGGCCCTGCTGGACGGGGAGATCGTCGCGTTGCAGGACGGGCGGCCGAGTTTCAGCGCGTTGCAGAACCGGATGCACGTGACGAAGTCGGAGGCGGCGCGGCGGGCGGCGCGGCAGTATCCGGCGACGCTGTTGTTGTTCGACCTTCTGCACCTGGACGGCAGTTCGACGATGCAGCTGCCTTTCCGGCAGCGTCGTGAGTTGCTGCGGGGTCTCGAGCTGCGGGGTGCGCACTGGCTTACTCCTCCGTCTTATGACGAGGACGGGGCGTCGGTGCTGGCGGCGAGTCGTGAGCAGGGGTTGGAGGGTGTGGTCGCGAAGCGGCTGGATTCGCCTTATCAGCCGGGGACGCGGTCGCCGGTGTGGCGCAAGATCACGGACCTGCTGGCGCAGGAGGTGGTGATCGGTGGCTGGCGGATGGGTGAAGGCAAGCGTGCCGGGGTGGTCGGGGCGTTGTTGCTGGGTATTCCGCAGGACGGCGGGCTGGCGTTCGCGGGGTCGGTGGGCACGGGGTTCGGCGACGCGGAGCTGGCGGTGCTGACGCCGCGGTTGAAGGCGTTGGCGCGCAAGAGGTCGCCGTTCGTGACGGAGATGCCGCGGGAGCGGTCGAAGGGCGCGAGGTGGGTGGAGCCGGAGCTGGTGGCTGAGGTGGTGTTCCGGCAGTGGACGCCGGACGGGCGGATGCGGTTTCCGGCGTGGCGCGGGTTGCGGCCGGACAAGACGCCGGAGGAGGTGCGTCGGGTTGTCGAGTGATGCGACGGTGCGTGTCGAGGACCGGGTGTTGAAGCTGACGAACCTGGACAAGGTGCTGTATCCGGGGTTCGGGTTCACCAAGGGTGAGGTGATCGACTACTACACCCGGATCGCGCCGGTGCTGCTCCCCCATCTCAAGGACCGTCCGGTGACGTTGAAGCGCTTTCCGAACGGGGTGGACGGGAAGTGGTTCTTCGAGAAGAACGCGCCGGAGCACCGTCCGGAGTGGGTGCGCACGATGCGGTTGGAGTCGCCGGGCAGTACTAAGGGCAACGAGACCGTCAACTACGTGATGGTGGACGAGTTGGCGACGCTGGTGTGGCTGGCGAACTTGGCGGCGTTGGAGTTGCACGTGCCGCAGTGGACGGTGGGGCCGCGGGGTGGGAAGCGGGATCCTGATCTGCTGGTGTTCGACCTGGATCCGGGTGCGCCGGCGACGCTGGTGGAGTGTTGCCGGGTGGCGGAGCGGGTGCGGGTGGTGCTGGACGACGACGGTGTGGATTGCTGGGCGAAGACGTCGGGCAACAAGGGGATGCAGGTGTACGCGTATGCCCCGGCGAAGGACACCTCGGAGTACGCGAAGGCGGTGGCGCAGCGGCTGGCGCAGGAGCATCCGGAGCTGATCGTGTCGACGATGGCGAAGGCGCAGCGCACCGGGAAGGTGTTCATCGACTGGTCGCAGAACAATCCGGCGAAGACGACGGTGGCGCCGTATTCGTTGCGGGCTCGGGAGCGGCCGGCGGTGTCGACGCCGGTGACGTGGGACGAGGTCGAGGACTGCGAGGTCGTGGAGGATCTGCTGTTCACGGCGGACGAGGTGCTGGAGCGGGTCGAGAGCGCGGGTGAGTTGTTCGGGAGTTGATATCCTGGCCGACTGCCGATCTGGGGGGTTGCCGTGGATGTCGGGCTCGTCGAACGAGAGCGTGCGCGGGTGCTGGCGGTGTTGCCGGGTGCGGAGCTGGAGCACGTGGGGGCGGCGTCGGTGGTCGAGCTGGTGCTGGTGGTGGACGACCCCGCGGATGAGGCGTCGTACGTGCCTGCGTTGGAGGTCGCGGGGTTTCGGGTGTCGGTGCGGGAGTCCTGGCACGAGCATCGGGTGTTGACGCGGCCGGGTGTCGAGGTGCACGTGCATCCGCGTGGGTGTGCCGTGGTGTGGCGGCGGTTGTTGTTGCGGGACTGGTTGCGCGACAACCCTGGGGATCGTGGGCCGGGTGGGGAGCTGGAGGTCCTCGAACGTGCGTGGGCGGCGGTGCCGGAGGAACCGGCCGAGGTGGAGTTCGTGACGCAGGCTCCGCCGCACAACGCGCCGATCGTGCTGGCGGAGTACGACCCGGCGTGGCCGGGGTGGTACGCGGCGGAGGAGGCGAAGATCCGGGCCGCGCTGGGTGAGCGGGTGGTGCGGGTGGAGCACTGCGGGTCGACGTCGGTGCCGGGGCTGGCGGCGAAGCCGTTGATCGACATCGTGCTGGTGGTGCCGGATTCGCGTGATGAGGACGCTTATGTGCCGGCGTTGGTGGAGGCGGGTTACTACCTGTGGGCGCGGGAGCCGGGTTGGTTCGAGCACAGGTTGCTCAAGGGCGCGGTGCCGAACGTGAACATGCACGTCTTCTCCCCCTGGTGTGTGGAGGTCGATCGGATGCTGGCGTTCCGGGATCGGCTGCGGTCGCACGACGCGGATCGGGAGGAGTACGAGCGGGTGAAGCGGGAGCTCGCGGTGCGGACGTGGGAGCGGGTGCAGGACTACGCGGACGCGAAGACGCGGGTGGTGCGGCGGATCACCCTGCGGGCGCTGGGCTGAAGCGGCGCCGGTAGTCCGACGGGGTGAGGCCGGTTTCGCGGCGCATGAGGGCGCGCAGGTTGGCGGCGGTGCCGAGGCCGGTGCGGCGGGCGACGACGTCGAAGCGCCGCTCCCCCAGTTCGATGAGCCGGCACGCGAGGGTGATGCGTTCGGCGGTGAGCCAGGCGAGCGGTGTGGTGCCGAGTTGTGCCTGGAAGCGGCGGTGCAGGGTGGCCGGGCTGACGGCGGCGCGGGCGGCCAGCGTGGTCACGGTGAGCGGGGTGTCGAGGTGGTGCTGGGCCCAGGCGAGGACGGGGGCGAGTGACTCGTCGGGCAGGTGGGGTACGGGGCGTTCGACGAACTGGCGCTGGCCGCCGTCGCGGTGGGCGGCGAAGACGAGGCGGCGGCTGACGGAGCTGGCGATCTCGGCGCCGTGGTCGCGGCGGACGAGGTGCAGGCCGAGGTCGAGGGCGGCGGCGCTGCCGGCGGAGGTGAGGATGTCGCCGTCGTCGACGAACAGGACGTCGGGTTCGAGGTGCACGGCGGGGAAGCGGGTGCGGAAGTCGTCGGCCCATTGCCAGTGGGCGGTGGCGCGGCGGCCGTCGAGGACGCCTGCTTCGGCGAGGGTGAAGGCGCCGCTGCAGAACCCGACGAGGCGTGCGCCGCGGGTGTGGGCGCGGCGGATGGCGTCGAGGACCTCGGGGCGTCGTGGTGCGCCGACGTTGGGGCGGTTGGGGACGATGAGGGTGTCGGCGTCGTCGGCGGCGTGCAGGCCGGTGACTCCGGTGAGGGTGAAGAAGCCCTCGCGCATCGCCGTGTGCGGTTCGGGTGCGCAGAGGCGGAAGTCGTAGAGGTGGCCGCCGATCTCGGGGCGGTGCAGGCCGAAGACCTCGGTGGCGCAGCCGAGTTCGAACGGGTTGGAGTTCTCGTCGACGATGACGACGACGCGGTGCGAGGATTCTTGCGGCATGTGCGATTCCTAGCACTCACGTCCGGTCGGTGTCACAGGACAGGCTCGTTCGCATGAACCCCATCGCCCTGGACGACGCCCTGGCCTCGTTCGACGCTCTGTGGAGCCCGCGGATCATCACCCGTGTCAACGACTACGACGTGCGCGTCACGAAGGTGCGGGGCGAGCACGTCTGGCACGTGCACGACGACACCGACGAGTTCTTCCTCGTCCTGGACGGCGAGCTGCGCATCGGGTTGCGTGAAGCAGGCGGCGAGCGCACGGTCGTGCTGCCCCAGGGCTCGGTGTTCACGGTGCCGAAGGGAACGTTCCACAAGCCGTCGTCCCCGGACGGTGCGCGGATCCTGCTGTTCGAGCCCTCCGGGACCTCGACGGTCGGTGACCGGCACGACGAGGTCCCGGCGCACGTGGACGCGACGATCGGGCACGAACTGGGCTGACGCCGCAGGGGCGTCAGCCCAGCGAGGTCAGCCCAGGCGGCAGGCCGACAGGATGATCTCCTGGCCGAGCAGTGTGCGGACGCGGACGGCGTTCTGGATCAGCTGGCCGTTCGGTCCGGTCGCGGTCTCGTTGAGGTGCACGGTCGCGACACCGGGGATGCCGACGGTGGCGGGGCCGGTGCCGATGGGCTGGCCGTTGAGGGTGCCGACCTTCGACGAGCCGGTGACGCCGTTCGCGTCGCTTTCACACTTGGCCTCGATGGCGTTGAGCTTGATCACCCCACCGAGCAGTGACGCTCCCTCCACCCGTGCGGAGGCCACGGTGCGGCCGGTGTTCGCGTCGAGGGTGCAGTCGGTGTGCAGGGCGTTCACCGACGCCAGGCCCAGGACGTTGACCGCGGCGACGGTCTTGTCCTCGTTGGGCGGGCACTGGGCGTGCGGGGTCTTGGCGACGGTGATCAGGCCGGTCGCGTTGAGTGCCCACGCCTCGCCGCGCAGGTAGACGACGACCTTCACGACCGCGGTGGCGGCGGCGCCGTCATCGTCGGTCACGGTCACCAGGACGTTGTGCGCGCCCAGAGCGGTGAACGTGCGTGAGCCGGTGCAGGTACCGCTGCCGGCGCCTTGGGCGACGGCGCCGTTCACGACCGGGGAGCCGTCGTCGAAGTCGAACGTGCAGGTGTGCTTGTCGTTGGTGGCGATGTCGGTGAACGGCGCGGTGAAGTTGACCGTCGTGCCACGGGTGACGAGCGTCTTGTCCGCGCTCAGCGCGGCCTGCGGGGCGACGTTGGACAGCGTGAGCGTGGTGGTCGCGGCGACGGGCGGGTTGAGGCCGTCGTTCGCGGTCAGCTTCAGCTCCCACACGCCGTCATCGGTGCACTTGACCGTCGTGGTCTGCGCGGCGGCGTCGCCGAACGAGCAGGTCGCGCCCGCGTCCACCCCGGACTGCGGGGTCGCGGTCCACGCCGTGCCCAGCGATGGGCCGTCGGGGTCGGTCACCAGGCCTGCCAGGCCGACGTCGGTGCCTTCCTGGCCCGCGTAGGGGCCGCCGGGCTTGACCACGGGCGGGGCGTTGACCTTGACCGTGACGCACTCGGTCACGTCACCGGCTCCGCCGCCGTCGGTGCCGCGTGCGGTGACGCACAGCTGGTGGGTGCCCGGGGCCAGTGCCGGGGTGTCGACGGTGTAGTCGACGGTCGCGGGGCCGTCCTGCGGCAGGGCCGGGGTGATGGAGGTGATCGGGAGGTCCGCGCCGCCGTCGACCTTCAGCGTCAGCTGCGTGAGCTTGGAGGCGATGACACCGGGCACGACGTCGGGCAGCTGGGAGACGTCCGGGACCTCGGTGCAGGTGCCGCCGGTGGTCTCGGCGATCTTGCGCAGCGAGTCCGGGCCGATGTCGCAGCCGGAGCCGCTGGACACGGCGAAGGTGAAGATCTTGATGCCCGCGTTCACGGCCTGCTGCAGGGCGGCGTCGACGTTGCCGCTGCCGGCGCCGTCGGACAGGAACACCATCAGCTTGCGCTGCTGGGGTGCCACGACGGCCGAGGCGAGGCCCGCGTCCAGGCCCGCGGCGAAGTTGGTGCCGGTCGGGACGCTGTGGTTGGTGAACAGGTTCACGCCACCGATGCGGGCGCTGCTCAGCGCTTCGACGACGTCGGTGGTGCCGTTGCCGTTGGCGTCGGTGGCGGGCGCGACGACCTTCTGCTCGCCGGCCGCCGGGCTGACGTCGACGGTCGCGCCGGACGAACCGAACACCGCCCCGCCGACGCTGCCGACGACGGTGTTCGCGACCGCGGCCTTCGCGTGCAGGGCCTTGACGGCGGCGACCTCGCAGTCGAGGACCGTGTTGAGCGAGCCGTCGCCGTTCTGGTCGCCACCGCAGCCCGCGGCCACGCCGGCGGCGGTGGAGCCGGACACGTCCACGACGTAGGTCAGCGCGGTGTCGACGACCGCGGCGCCGGTACCGATGCTGGCCTTGCCGGTGACGGTGACCGGTCCCGGTACGACGACGGCGTTGTTCGCCGGGGCGGTGATGGTGACGCCGATGCTGGTGCCGCCGGGCAGGTTGCCGGTGGCCGCGTGCGCAGGGATGGCGAGTGCCACGGTGGCCGCTAGCGCGGCGCCGACCGTGATGCTGGGTCTCATGCTTCTCCGCTCGATGAGTTCGTCCCCGACCGAACGGAAGGAGACCGCACGGGGTGGCGCTGATACGCCCGGTCACCGGAATGCATCGATAGTCGACCTATTCAGAGCAGCGCCGGTTCCGGCCTCGTAGATCCCCCGGCTCGGGAACAATCAGGCCTGTGAGGTTCGGGGTGCTCGGTGCGGTGCTGGTCGACGGTGTGGAGGTCGCGGCGCCGCGACAGCGTGCGCTGCTGGCGATGCTCGTGCTCGACGCTGGGCGGATCGTGGGGCACGACCAGCTGATCGGCGGCTTGTACGCCGACCCTCCCGCCGGGGCGGCCAACGCCCTGCAGTCGCAGATCTCGCGGTTGCGGCGCGCGGTGCCGGGGCTGGTGGTCGAGCACCACCCGGCGGGCTACCGGCTCGTCGCCGCATCGTCCGAGGTGGATCACCTGCACTGTGCCGAGCTGCTCGCCGCCGGACGCGCCGCGCAGGCGCTCGCGTTGTGGCGCGGACCGGCGCTGGCCGACGTCGACGCGCCGTTCGTACCGGTGGCACGGCAGCACCTGACCGAAATGCTCATCGCCGCCACGCTGTCCGGTGGGACCACGGCACAGCTGCGGGACCTGCTCGCGCAGCACCCGTTGCGGGAGGACCTGCGGGCGGCGCTGATGCGGTCGCTGCACCACGACGGCCGCCAGGGCGAGGCGCTGGAGGTGTTCGCGCGGGGCCGGGAGCTGCTGGCCGCCGAGCTCGGCGTCGATCCCTCCCCCGCGCTCGCCGCCGCGCACCTGGAGGTGCTGCGGGCCCAGGCACCGCACCGGGGCGTGCCCGCGCAGCTCACCAGCTTCGTGGGCCGCGACGAGGACCTGCGGCGGGTGTCGAAGTGGCTGCGCGACAACCGGCTCGTCACGCTCATCGGCCCCGGCGGCACCGGCAAGACGCGGCTGGCCGTCGAGGTCGCGCACCGCGAACCGGGCGAGGTGGCGTTCGTCGACCTCAGCGCCACCACCGACGTCGCCCGCGCCCTGCTCGACGGCCTCGGGGTGCGCGAGGCCGGGCTGCTGGCGGCGGGACCGGTCGGGGTCGAGCTCCGGCTGCGGGCGGCGCTGGCGGCACGTGAGGTCGTGCTGGTCGTGGACAACTGCGAACACGTCGTCGACGACGCCGCCCGCGTGCTCGGCTCCGTGCTGTCCTCGTGCCCGCACGTGCGGGTGCTGGCCACGAGCCGGGAACCGCTGGGCATCACCGGCGAGACGCTGAGCCCGGTCGCCGCGCTGGACGACGCCGCAGCCACCCGCCTGTTCCTGGACCGGGCGCAGGCCGTGAAGCCGGGTTTCCACGCCGATCTGGGCGTCGTGGCGGAGGTGTGCCGCAGGCTGGACGGGATCGCGCTGGCGATCGAGCTCGCCGCCGCCCGCGTCCGCACCCTGCCGCTGACCGAGATCACGGCGCGCCTGGACGACCGGTTCCGGTTGCTGTCCAAGGGCAGTCGTACCGCCGCGCCGCGCCACCGCACGCTGCACGCCGTCGTGGAGTGGAGCTGGGACCTGCTCACCGACGCCGAACGCGACCTCGCCGCCCGCTTCACCGTGTTCTGCGGCGGCGCCCGCCTCGACGCCGTCACCGCCGTGTGCGAGTCCGATGTGGACACGCTGACCTCGTTGGCGGACAAGTCACTCGTCGAGGTCGCCGACGACCGCTACCGCATGCTCGACACCATCCGCGCGTTCTGCGCCACCCACGCCCCGGACCTCGCCGCACAGCACGCGCGCTGGTTCCTGCGGCAGGCGCAGCAGGCCGAACCGCACCTGCGCGCCCACGACCAGATCCAGTGGCTCGCCCGGCTCGCCGCCGAGCACGACAACCTCGTCGCCGCCGTCACCTGGGCCACCCGCCACGACGTGCCCCTCGCCCTGGAACTCGTCGCGGCGCTCGCCACCTACTACTGGTTCCGCGGCCTGCGCACCGAAGCGGCCCAGCAGGCCGACGCCGTGCTGCACGCGTGCGGCGAGACCCCGCCGCACGGCCGCGAGCAGGAGTACGCGCTGTGCCTGCTGATCGCCTGGCCCGTCGCGACCGGTGACCAGAGCGCCCGCATCCGCCAGGCCGACGCGATGATGGACAGGCTCCTCGACCCGCCGCGCTACCCGATCATGACCATGATGTGGGGCATGGCGCTGGGCGCGCCGGACGGCGACTCCGAGGTCTGGCACCGCCGCAACCGGCTGCTCGGCGCCGACCCGTGGAGCGCCGCGCTCGCGCTGGTCGGCGACGGTCTCGTGGCACGCATGGCAGGCGACCCGGTGGCGGGCGCCGACCTGCTCGCACGGGCCGCGGAGGCGTTCACGCGGCTCGGCGACCGCTGGGGCGCGGCGCTGGCGTTCAACCAGCTCGGCGAGATCGCCCTGACCCGAGGCGACGCCGCGGGTGCCCTGGCCCACATCGAACGCGGCCGGAGCCTGCTCGACGAGCTCGGCGCCACCGAGGACACCGCCGAAGCCGTCATCGGCCGCGCCCAGGCCACCCTGCTCGCCGGCGACCTCGACGCCGCACGCACCGACTTCGGCCTCGCGCTCACCCTGGCCCGGCGTGCCGGAGCACTCGTGGTGCAGGCCGGCGCCCACCTGGGCCTGGCCGAGCTCGCCCGCGTCACCGGCGACTACGCCACCGCCCGGCAGGAGTGCGACCGGGCGTGGGAGCGGTGCCCCGGCGGCTGGTACGGGCCCGACCAGATGCGCTGCCACATCGCCGTGGAACGCGGCCGCCTCGCGAAGGCCGAAGGCGATCCCGTCCAGGCCCGCCGGCACTTCGAGGACGCGCTGCGCCGGGCCCAGGGGCAGCGCGACCTCGTAACCGAGGCCTCCGTGCGCGAGGAGCTCGCCGCCCTGCCCCTGACCTGCGCGACCTGATCCGCCGCCACCACAGCCACGCCGGCAGCCCGCGGTGCGCGACGAACGTCCACAGGTCGTCCTCGGCCACCTCGTCGGGGTGGCGGCGCAGCACCTGCAGGCATTCGCGCGACACCACCCCGTGGATGCGGGCCACGTGCGCCAGCGCCGTCGCGCCCTGGCGGCGGACCTCGAGGCGGTTGTGGTCCAGCGCCCGGGCCACCCGCCGCAACGCCACCAGCGGGTCCGGGTGCGACAGGGCCAGGCCGATCACCGCCACCCCGACCATGTCCTCACCCCGGTCGAACGCCGCGTCGACCTCCTCCGGCCGGGCAATGCCCATCAGCGCCGAGTAGTCGTGCCAGTTCATGCCCTCACCACGCGTCGCCCTGTCCAGCAGGAACCGCTGCCTGCCGTCGGAGCGTTCCCCGGTGTGCTCGAAGTCCGCGGCCAGGTACCGCCACACCGCGGCGGTGTCGGCACGCGAGGTCGAGGCCAGGATCCGGCACAGCTCCAGCACGTGCTCGGGCTCGCTGGCCCCGGCGAGCTCACCCAGGACACCGGGCGGGCGGCCCAGGTCCTGCCACGCCAGCCGCGCCAGCGCCGGCACCTCGTCGACCGCCACCCAGCCCTCAGCGCCGCCCCGCCCGATCTCGGCGGGCGTCAGCGCGGCCCGGTGCCGGGCGTGTTCGAGCGGGATCACGCTCAGACCTGCGGCACCGCGCGCAGCAGGGCGCGCGTGTAGTCGTGAGACGGGGTGAGGAGGACTTCTTCCACTGAGCCTTGTTCCACGATTGTCCCCTGATGCATCACCGCGACCCGGTCGGCGATCTGCCACGCCAGCCCTAGGTCGTGCGTGATGATCAATGAAGCAAGGCCCAGCTCCCGGCGCAACCGGAGCAGCAGCGCCACGATCTCGCCCCGCACCGAGGCGTCCAGCGATGCGACGGGCTCGTCGGCCACCAGCAGGCGGGGCTGCAGCACCAGGGCCCCGGCGATCACCACCCGCTGCTGCTGACCCCCCGACAGCTCGTGCGGCAGCGACTCCAGGTACAGGCTCGCCGGACGCAGCTCGGCGCGTTCCACAGCGGCCGTGACCTGCGCTTCCTGGTCGTCGGCCAGGCCGTGCACGCGCAGCCCCTCGGCGACCGCGTCGAACACCGTGTGCCGGGGGTTGAGCGCGCTGGACGGATCTTGCAGCACCAGCTGCACCTGGCGCCGGAAGGCCTTGAGCGCCCTGCCCGAGCGGGCCACCTCAGCACCGTCGAAGATCACCCGACCGGAGGACGGCTTCCGCAGCCCCATTATGGTACGGGCCAGTGTCGTTTTGCCCGAGCCGGACTGGCCGACCAGCGCCACGATCTCGCCCCGCCCGATCGTCAGGTCCACCCCGTCGACCGCGCGGGTGCGCCCGTAGTCCACCACCAGATCCCGCACCTGCAGCAACGGCTCCGGCTCCGGCGCGGGCTCGGCCCAGCGGTGCGCCGGATCACCGATCACCGGGAACGCCGCCGTCAGCGCCGCGGTGTGCGGGTGGCGCGGGTTCGCGATCACCTCACGCGTGCGGCCGCGTTCGACCAGCTCACCGCGATGCATCACCGCGAGGTCGTCACAGGTCTCGGCCAGCACCGACAGGTCGTGGCTGATCATCAGCAACCCGAGGTCCTGCTCGGCGACCAGGCGTTTCAGCACCGCCAGCACCTGCGCCTGCACCACCACGTCCAGCGCCGTCGTCGGCTCGTCCGCGATCACCAGCCGCGGCCCGCACGCCAGCGCCATCGCGATCATCACCCGCTGCCGCTGCCCGCCCGAGAGCTCGTGCGGATACGCCCGCGCCTTCTCCCGCGGCAGCTCCACCTGCTCCAGCAGCTCGGTCACGCCGCCCCCGGTGCCGTGCAGCCGCATCGGCTCGGCGATCTGGTCACCGACGCGGCGCACGGGGTTGAGCGAGTGCATCGCGCCCTGGAACACGATCGACGCCGACGCCCACCGCACCGCCCGCAACCGGCCCCACGACATCGTCCGCACGTCGTCGCCGTCGAGCAGGATCTCGCCCTCGACCCGCGCGGTCTTGGGCAGCAGCCGCAGCACCGACATCGCCACCGTCGACTTGCCCGACCCCGACTCGCCCGCCAGCCCGAGCGTCTGCCCCGGCGCGAGCGTCAGGTCCACCTCGCTCACGACGCGTTTCGGTCCGTAGTGGACGGAGAGGTTCTTCAGCTCCAGCACCGGGTTCACCTCTTCGGCGTCACAACGGCTTCGAGCGCCCGCCCGACGAGGGTGAACGCCAGCACCACGACCACGATCGCCAGCCCCGGCGGCAGCAGGTACCACCACGCCTGCTGCGGCACCGCCCCGTGCAGCTGGGCCTGGTGCAGCATCGCGCCCCACGAGATCCGCGTCGGATCCCCCAGGCCCAGGAACGCCAGCGTCGACTCCGCCACGATCGCCGACGCCACCGCCAGCGTCGCGTTGACCAGCACCAGCGGCACCACCGACGGCACCACGTGCCGTGCGATGACGTGGCCGTGGCCGCCTCCGAGCGCCCGTGCTCGTTCCACGAACGGCCGGGCCTCGATCGTCAGCGTCTGCGCCCGCACCATCCGTGCCGTCGACGGCCAGCTCGTCAGCCCGATCGCCAGCACGATCGTGCCCAGCCCGCGCGGCAGCACCGTCGACAGCGCGATCGCCAGCACCAGCGCCGGCAGCACCAGGAAGAAGTCCGTGACCCGCAGCAACGCCCCCGCCAGCAGACCACCGAAATGACCGCTCACGATCCCGACGAGCGTGCCGATGCCGACCGACAGGATCGCCGCCGTCAGCCCGACGAACAACGACGTCCCGGTGCCCTGCGCCATCAGCAACGCCACCGACCGTCCCGTGTGGTCGGTGCCCAGCCAGTGCCCGGCGCCGGGCGCCTGCCACGCCTGCGCCGTCACCCGTGTGACGTCCAGCGAGTCCGCGTCGATCAGCAGCGGCGCGACCAACGCCACCAGCGCCGCCACCGCGAGGACCCCGGCACCAGCGAGGCCTGTTCTGCCGAACCTGTTCATACGACCTTCACCCGTGGATCGAGGACCCCGTGCAGCAGGTCGGCCAGCAGGTTCATCACCACGACCGCGCCCGCCGTCACCACCAGCAGCCCCTGCAGCAGGAAGTAGTCCGGCCCGGTCAGCGCGTCGTAGAACAACAGCCCCAGACCCGGCCAGGAGAACACCGTCTCCGTCGTGATCGCCCCGGCCACCACCAGCCCGAAGCGCAGGAACACCAGCGTGATCGCCGGCAGCACCGCGTTGGGCACGGCGTGGCGGCGCCGCACCAGGTCGTCGCGCAGCCCCTTGGCGCGCGCCGTCATCAGGTAGGGGGCGTGCATCTCCTCCAGCAACGACGACCGCATCACCAGCGCGTACTCCGCGCACACCACCGCGACCAGCGTTACCGACGGCAGCACCAGGTGGTGGCCCACGTCCAGGGCCTGCGAGACGAAGTCCGGCGCCGTGTCGGTGTCGCGCATGCCCCGCGACGGGAACAGGTCCCCCGTCAGCATCATCAGCAGCATGCCCAGCCAGAACGTCGGCACCGCCCACAACGTCAGCGACACCCCCGTCGTGACCTTGTCGAACACCGAGTCCCGCCGCCACGCCGCCCGCACCCCGAGCCACAGTCCCAGCAGCACGGCGATCAGCGTCGCCGTGCCCACCAGCAGCAACGTCGGCCCCAGCCGCTCCAGGACGACGTCGGAGACCGGGCGCCGGAACGTGAACGACGTGCCCAGGTCACCGCGCAGCAGCGAGGTGAAGTAGCTCCAGAACTGCTCGTGCAGCGGACGGTCCAGGCCGAACTGCGCACGCAGCTCGGCCTGCATCGCCGCCGTGGTCGGACGACCGCGCGTCATCGAGACCACCGGGTCGCCGGGCACCACCCGGAACAGGAAGAAACCCAGCACCGCCACCATCAGCAAGCTGAGCGCGGCACCACCGAACCGACCGGCCAGACGCACTTACTCGCGCTCCCCTGCCGTCGCCCTGCGCCGCCGCGCCAGCACCACGAACGCCGCCACCAGCGCCGCGACCACCCCGCCGGCCACCGCGAACCCGGTCCAGCCCGTGCTCGCGGCCTGCGCGGTGCGCTGCGCGGGTTCGGCGCCGTAGTACCCCCACATGCCGTTCTGCGCCATGATCACGCCACCCTGCGCGGGCTGCGTGGTGAACCGCGCGAAGTGGTCGGAGCGGTAGCCCTCCAGCGCGTTCTCGTAGGCGAGCACGACCGCGGGCACCTGGTCGTAGAAGCGGGCCTGCATCTGCTTCACGATCTCGACGCGCCTGGCCTCGTCGAACTCCGAGAGCTGCTGGGCGTAGAGCTTGTCGTAGGTCTCGTCGCAGAAGTAGGTGTCGGTGGTGCCGCCCTTGCCGTCGGCGCCCGGCCGTTGCGCGCAGGTGTGCAGGCTCAGCACGAAGTCCGGGTCGATGTTCGTCGACCAGCCCGAGAACGCCAGGTCGTAGGTGGCGGCGGTGGTGGACTCGTTGAGCTGGTTGTCCGACACCAGCCGCACGTCGAGCGGGACGCCGATGTCGCTCATCGACCGCTTGAGGTACTCGCTGGCCTGCTCGTCGTAGGCCCGGCCCGCACGGCCGATCAGCCGCAACGGGAAGCGGGTGCCGTCGGCCTTGCGCGGATACCCGGCGGCGTCGAGCGCCGCGCCGGCCGCGGCCGGGTCGAACGTGCGCGCCTCGGCCGCGGAGGGCTGCCAGTGGTACTTGCCGAACACCGGCGGCACGAGACCGGCGCCCTTCTCCGCGTAGCCGAGGTTCACCCGCGCCACCAGGGCGTCGAGGTCGATGGCCTGCGCGAGGGCCCGGCGCACCCGCACGTCGCGCAGCACCGGGCTGCCGTCGCCGATCGGCTCGCCGGTGCGGGTCTGCGCGCCGGGGTTGATCATCAGCTCGGTGAAGCGGCGGCCCATCGCCTTGTTGCGGGTGACGCCGGCCTTGCCCTGCAGCGAGTCGAACTGGGCCGGTGCCATCCGGTTGACCAGGTCGATCTCGCCCTTGGCCAGTGCCTGCACCGCGGCGTCGGAGTTCTGGAAGTACACGAAGTGCAGCTCGTCGTACTTCGGCGCGCCACGCCAGTAGGTCTTGTTGGCCTGGAGCTTGATGAACTGCCCCGGCACGTGCTCGGACAGCACGAACGGCCCGGACCCCACCACGGGCATCTTGTCGTTGGCGAAGTCCTTGATGCTGCCGACCTTCGACCACACGTGCTCGGGCACGATCGGCACGTCCAGCGCCAGCATCGTCACCTGCGGCGTCTTGGTCCTGATGACCACCGTCCGGTCGTCCGGCGCGGTGACCTCGGCGAAGTTGCTCACGAAGCTGCCGTTCGCGGTCCTCGCGACCTCGTCGGTCAGCATCAGGTCGTAGGTGAAGGCGACGTCGCGCGCCGTGATCGGCACGCCGTCGGACCACGTCTTGCCCTCGGGGACCGTGAAGGTCCACGTCAGCCTGTCGGGTGAAGGCTCCCACCTGTTCGCCAGGCCCTCGGTCACCGACTGGTCCTCCGCCGCGTAGGCGGTCAGGTAGTCGTACATCAACCGGCCGATCTCGGTGCTCGACTGGAACACCGCGAGGAACGGGTTCATCGAGTCGATCTGCTGCACGATCGCGACCTTCAGGACCACCGGCTGCTGCGCCGATGCCGGAGGCGCCGAAAGCCCCAAAGTCGTTGCTATGGCAAGCAACGCGCACAACTTCACCCGCACGAAAACCCCTCTTCCCCAGCAGCCCACCGCTAACTTACCGAGATGTGAGGATCATGATCTCGGCGGACATGGAAGGCGCCACCGGAGTCACCTGGACCGGGGACGTCGTCCCCGGCACCGAGCAGTGGCAACGGTTCCGGCGCATGTTCACGGCAGACGTCAACGCCTGTGTCACCGGCCTCGTCGCGGGCGGAGCGGAGCAGGTGGTCGTCAACGAGGCGCATTCCTCGCAACGCAACCTCCTGCTCGAAGACCTCCACGCGTCGGCGCGCCTGCTCACCGGCCGGCACAAGCCGCTGTCGATGATGCAAGGTATCGACTCCGATGTGGACGGAGTGGTGTTTCTCGGCTACCACACCGCCGCGGGCACCCGAGGCGTCCTCGCGCACACCTACCTGGAGAACTCCATCACCGGCGTGTGGCTCGACGGCGTGCTCGCCTCCGAAGGCCGCCTCAACGCCGCCCTGGCCGCCGAGTACGGCGTTCCCGTGCTGCTCGTGACCGGTGACGACCTCACCTGCTCCGACGCCGCGTCCTACGCGGGCTCGGCGTGGACCGTGGCCGTCAAGGAGTGCGTGTCGCGGTACGCGGCCGTGTGCCTGCCACCCGCCGTCACTTCTTCACACATCACAGAAGCGGCCACCGCGGCGATGGCCTCCGCAGGGCGTTGCGCCGGGGTCGTGGCACCGCACCGCATCGAGATCGAGTTCGACGCCTCGCACCTGGCCGACGCCGCCGCGATCGTGCCGACCGTGGACCTGATCGGGGTGCGCCGCGTCGGGTTCGACGCCGCGTCGATGACCGAGGCGATGAAGACGTTCAAGGTCGTCACGCACATCGCGGCCGCCGCGATCGAGGACGTCTACGGCTGACCCCTCACACCGGTGTCCTCCACCGATCGGCACGGGGCCGTCACAATTCCACACCAGGGCGCCGGATACGGTGGCATTCATGCCGCTGGACGTCGCGCAGGTGTGCGCGCAGCTGATCCGCTTCGACACCACCAACCGCGGTGGCGGCGACTCCGCCGGTGAGCGGGAGGCCGCCGAGCACGTCGCGGCGCTGCTGCGGGACAACGGGGTGCAGCCGATGCTGCTCGAACCGGCCCCGCGGCGCACCAACGTCCTCGCGCGCATCCACGGCACCGACCCGTCGCTGCCCGCCGTGCTGGTCCAGTGCCACCTCGACGTCGTGCCCGCCGACCCGGCCGAGTGGAGCTTCGACCCGTTCGCCGGGGAGATCCGCGACGGGTTCGTGCACGGGCGGGGCGCGGTCGACATGAAGGACATGGCCGCGATGACGCTGGCCGTGATCAACCGCTGGCACACCGAGGGCCGCCGTCCACGCCGTGACGTCGTGCTGGCGTTCGTCGCCGACGAAGAGGACCAGGGCGCCTACGGGGCGCATTGGCTCGTGGAGCACCACGCCGCCTACTTCGCGGGGGTGCAGGCGGCGATCAGCGAGTCCGGGGCGTTCTCCTACGACGTCGACGGCGTGCGGCTCTACCCGATCGGCACCGCCGAGCGCGGCACCTCGCACATGAAGCTCACCGCCACCGGCCGCGCCGGGCACGGGTCACGGCGCAACGACCAGAACGCGGTGACGGCGCTGGCCACCACCCTGGCGCGGATCGCGGCGCACCAGCACCCCGTGCGGCTCACCCCGACCGTCGAGGCGTTCCTCGTCGGCGCCGGCAAGGCACTGGGCGTGGAGGTCGACCTCGACGACGTCGACGCGACGCTGGCCCGGCTCGGTCCCGCCGCGAAACTGGCCGAGAACACCGTGCGCTGCTCGACCACACCGACGATGCTGCAGGCCGGCTACAAGGTCAACGTCATCCCCGGCACCGCCACCGCCCAGCTCGACGTCCGCACCCTGCCCGGCACCGTCGACGAGCTCGTCGCCACCATCGACTCGCTGCTGCCGCCCGGCGTGACCCGGGAGTTCCTCGAGCACCAGCCGCCCGTCGAGGCCCCCATCGACACGCCCTGGTTCACCGCGATGGCCGACGCCCTGCGCGACGAGGACCCCGCCGCGGCCGTCGTGCCGTACTGCCTGGGCGGCGGCACCGACGCCAAGGCGTTCAGCCGGCTGGGCATCCACAACTACGGCTTCTCGCCACTGCGGCTGCCCGCGGACTTCGACTACCGGGCGATGGCGCACGGCGTCGACGAACGCGTCCCCGTGCAGGGCCTGGAGTTCGGTGTGCGCGTCCTAGACCGCTTCCTGTCGAGCTGACCGGCGTTCGACGAGCTCCTGCACCGCGCTGGGCAGCGTCGTCTCGAAGTCGATCAGCTTCGCCCACGTCGGGGTCACCACGATCCGCACCATGCCGTCGTAGAGCGACCGCACCTCGCGCTCCCACTGCACCCGCTGCTCCGCGCTCATCTGGTAGCTGCCGTTCATCCGCAGGTACTCCTGCGGGATGCCGTCGACCTCGTCCAGCTCCACCGTGCCGCGGATCAGCAGGATCTTCGGCGGGTGCACCTCGGTGTCGATCGTCAGCGCCACCACCGGGTCGGGCCCGCAGCGCGTGCAGCTTCGGCGCGTTCGTCGAGGTGCACAGCACGATCTGCGCACCGTTCCAGGTGTGCGCGATCGGCACGGCGCGCGGCGTGCCGTCCTTGGCCACGTACGCCATCCTGAGCATGTCGCGGTGCAGCAGTTCCTTGCTGCACGGACGGTTCAGGACCTCGGAGATCTCGCTCTGCGTCATCGTCGTCATGCCCGGGGGACGGAGCCGCGACGACGTTCTGGACATCCCCGCCGAAGAGTTTTTCAGCGGGGCGGCAGTGGCAGCTCCATGGCGGGCAGGCCGTCGATGCTCGCGTTGTTGTAGGGCTTCTTGTTCGTGTACTCGCGGAACTCCTCGTCGCTCTTGCGGCCGAAGTAGTCCGCGTGCAGGTCGCGCTCCGAGCGGTAGTCCATGAACGGCACCGCGAACCCGCACGTGTCGCTGACCAGCTCCGCCGTCACCACGACGACCGCCCGCAACGCCGGCCCGTCCGCCTCCCCGAACCCCGCCACCAGCTCGGCGAAGCGCGGATCGTCGCGGAACACCGGCTCACCGCGGCCGTGCACGCGCACGATGTTCGGCGGGCCCTCGAACGCACACCACATCAACGTGACGCGCCCGTTCTCCCGCAGATGCGCGATCGTCTCGGCGTGGCTGCCACCGAAGTCCAGGTAGGCCACCGTGCGGTCGTCGAGGATCCGCAGCGTGCCCTGCCGGCCCTTGGGCGAGAGGTTGACGTGCCCGTCACCCGCCAGCGGGGCGGTGGCCACGAAGAACACCTTCTGGTTCTCGATGAACTCCCGCAGCCGCGGCTCGATCCGCTCGTATTCCTTACCCATGCTCAGCAGTATTGATCGCCTCGCGGAACCTGTCAGCCAACTTTCCCAGGTGCTGAACCAGCTCCGGCGGTCCGTCGACGGAGAACCCGCACCCCAGCACGCCCAGGTACACGGCCAGCATCTCCACCGTGTCCGCGCCCGCCGTCAACCGGCACGACGACTCACCCGTCGCCTCCACCAGCGCCGCAGGGACCTTCGCCGCCACCTCCGCGGCCGGCGCGTGCACCGTCACGGTCGCCCGGAACCGCCACGCCGCCGTCGCCAGCCCCTTCGCCAGGTGGGCCTCCAGATCCGGCAGCTCACGCGCGGAGAACCGCGGGCCGGTCGGCACGCGCGGGCGCACGCGGTCGGCCCGGAACGTGCGCCAGTCCTGTCTGCCCAGATCCCAGCCGACCAGGTACCAGCGGCCGCGCATGTGCACGAGCCGGTACGGCTCCACCTCGCGCCGGTCCTGCTCACCGTCGAACTTCACGTAGTCGAACCGCAGGCGTTCGCGAGCCCGGCAGGCGTTGACGATCTGCACCGTCACCTCGGGGTCGAGCTCCTCGGCCGTGCCGACCGTGTACTCCTGCAACGCGCTCACGCGGTGCTGCAGCCTGCCCGGCAGCACCTGCTCCAGCTTGCGCAGCGCCCGGCCCGCAGTGTCGGAGTCCTGCGTGCTCAGGCTCAGCGCGACCGCCACCGCCTCGTCGTCGTCGAGCAGCAACGGTGGCAGCGTCGCCCCCGCGCCCAGCCGGTACCCGCCCGCCGCACCCGGCGTCGCGTGCACCGGATAGCCCAGGGTGCGCAGCCGGTCCACGTCCTTGCGGATGGTCCGCGTCGTCACGCCGAGCCGTTCGGCCAGGTCCGGGCCCGTCCAGTCACGTGAGGCCTGCAGCAACGACAGCAGCCTCAGCAACCGTGCCGACGTCTCCAACATGAGCACCATCCTGCCGCACAACGCGGAACGAACCTTTCCGCAATCGCTCCTACCGTGACAGTCATGAACCCCTTCCGCGTGGACATCCCCGAAGCCGACCTCGCCGACCTGCGCCACCGCCTCAGCACGGCACGCTGGCCGGCCCAGGCCGGCACCGACGGGTGGACCAGGGGCGTGCCCGTCGCCGAACTGCGTTCCCTGGCGCAGTACTGGGCCGGCGGTTTCGACTGGCGCGCAGCGGAGGCCCGCCTCAACGCCTTCCCGCAGTTCGTCACCGAGATCGACGGCCAGCCGATCCACTTCGTGCACGTCCGCAGCACCCGCGAGGACGCCCTGCCGCTGCTGCTCGTCCACGGCTGGCCCTCGACCTTCGCCGACTTCACCGCCGTGCTCGCCGACCTCGCCCGCGACCACCACGTCGTCGTGCCGTCCATCCCCGGCTTCGGGTTCTCCACCCCGGTCACCGGCACCTGGGAGGTCTCCCGCACCGCCGCCGCGTTCGTCACCCTGATGGACTCCCTCGGCTACCGCCGCTACGGCATCCAGGCAGGCGACGTCGGCGCGGGCATCGCCGGCGCCATGAGCCGCCTGACCCCGGCCGTGACCGCGATGCACGTCAACGGCCCCAGCGCCCACCCGTTCGGCGGCCTGAGCGGGACCGAACTCACGCGCGCCCGGCGGTTCAACGACCTCGTCGCCACCGGCCTGGGCTACCTGCAGCTCATGTCCACCAAGCCCTGGACGATCGGCTTCTCCCTCACCGACTCGCCGATCGGCCTGCTGGCGTGGATCTTCGAGAAGTTCCACGCCTGGTCCACGACGGTCGACCACGACGCCCTGCTCACCGCCGTGTCGATCTACTGGTTCACCGGCACCGGCGCCACCTCGGCCGAGTTCGTCCACGAGTCGATGAACTCACCCGGCACCTGGGAAGCCGCGACCGCGCCCACCGGGTTCGCGACCTTCGCCGCCGACACCGGCATCCGCTCGCTGCTCGATCCCGGCCACCAGGTCGAGCACTGGACCGAGTACGACCGCGGCGGCCACTTCCCGGCCAGCGAGGTACCCGACCTCTACGTCGCCGACGTCCTCGAGTACTTCTCCGCCTTCCAGCCCGGCGAGATCCGTGGCTGACGTCCCGCGGCACGCGCGCGTCGCCCGCTGATCGTGGCCGGGTGCCGGGACGTTCCTGGGGGTGCGTCCCCGCACCCGGCCACCACCCGTGCGCTCATGCCCGGCCTGATGCCTTGCGCGCCTCCAGTTCCACCCGGTCCCAGTGCGCCTGCCAGTCCTGCTGCGGCAGGTTCGAGTTGCCCGCCCGCAGCCCGGCCACCCCGTCGAGGCCCTCGCGCAAGACGTCCGCGTGCCCGGCGTGCCGGTTCACCTCGGCGATCTCGTGCACCAGCAGCAGGTGCAGCGTCACGTACTTGCGCTCCTCCGGCCACCACGGCACCACACCGGGCGCGTCCAGCGGCAGCTCCTCGATGCTGGTGTCGGCGAACGCCGTCGCCCGCGCGAACAGCCCCAGCACGTCCTCACGCGACTCGTCCGCGGTCGCGAACATGTCCGAGTTCGGGTCGGCGTCCACGTCGAAGGGCAGCTTCTCGGGGAACGGGCGGCCCAGGCAGTCGCCGAAGTAGCCCGCCTCGACCCCGGCCAGGTGCTTGGCCAGGCCCAGCAGGTTCGTGCCCGTGGGCGTCAACGGGCGCCGCACGTCGTACTCCGACAGGCCTTCGAGCTTCCACAGGAACGCCTCGCGGGCGACCTTCAGGTAGCGGTGCAGGTCGGCTTTCGGGTCAGAGGCCATGCCCGTCACCCTGGCAGAGCGGGGTCGGAGGCGGCGGCGATTTCCTCGAGCCTGGCGTGGTGCCCGGCCCACCACCCGGCCGGCACCGAGGGCATGTTCGTGTTGCCGTCCTGCATGCCCACCGCGCCGTCGACCAGCTCCCGCACCACGTCCGCGTGCCCGGCGTGGCGGTGCAGCTCGACGATCACGTCCAGCAGCACCTCCCGCAACGTCACGTCGCGGCGGCTCTGCGACCACCACGGCACCACCCCCGGCGCGTCCACCGGCAACGCCGCGATCGTCTCGTCGGCGTAGCCGCGCACCCGCCCGTAGAAGGCGACGACCGACTCCCGGGACTCACCGGGCTCGGCGTACATGTCCGAGGCCGGCGACGCCTGCGCCGTCGACCACAGCGGCGGGTCGGGGAACGGCCGGTCGAACACGCGCCCGAAGTAGTTGAGCTCCACGCCGGCCGCATGCTTCACCAGACCCAGCAGGTTCGTGCCCGTCGGCGTCAACGGACGCCGCACGTCGTACTCCGACAGGCCATCGAGCTTCCACAGCAACGCCTCGCGCGCCTCGTTCAGATACCGGTGCAGCAGCGTCTTCTCGTCCACACCCGGAAGCGTCTCAGACAGCACCGGCAGTTTTCAGGACCAGCAGATCCAGGTGGTCCACCACCGGCCCGGACTCGACCGCGGCCGCCGCCAGCAACCGTTCCCTGCCCGCCGCGAACTCCTCGGCCGACAGCGCACGCAGCAGCGTGTCCGCCTCCTGCCGCAGCGTCGAGGCCTTGTCCGCCAACGACGACGCCGTCACCTGGGGCACCGCCTCCAGTCGCCGCACCGCGAACCCCAGGCCGCCGGCCACCTCGTCCACCGTCGGAAACCCCGACAGCGCCCGCACGGCCTCGGGGAAGAACCGGAACAGGCCGATCCCGCCGTGCCGCTCGCGGAACAACGACCGCAGCAGCACCACACCGCCCGGCCGCAGCACCCGCCGCAGCTCCGCCCCGGCGGCGGCCAGGTCGCGGACGTGGTGCACCACCGTCGACATCCACACCACGTCCACCGACGCGTCCGGCACCGGAATCGCGGCGGCGTCCCCGGTGAGCATCGGCAACCCCGACGCCCGCCGCATGTCCGCGGACGGTTCCACCGCCACCACGGACACCTCCGGGAACCACGTCCCGAACGCCCGCACGAACAAACCCGTCCCCGCGCCCAGGTCCAGCACCGTGCGTCCTGGCAGCAGATACGGCGCCACCGCGTCCCGCCACGGCGCCAGCCCTTCGAGCGAGATCTCGCGGGCCACCCGGTACGAGGAGGCCTCCACGTCGTCGTAGCGCGTCATCCCACCAGGTAACCCCATACGGATGGCGGGATGACAGTGAGCCTTCACACGGACTAAACATTGCGGAGCCATGTCCCTGCCGTGGTACGAAAGGGTTGCCCTGCATGCGAAAGAGCCATCTCAGACCTCTGATCGGGGTCACCGTCGCCGCGAGCGTCGTGTTCGCCATGGGAGGCGTGCCCACCGGCGCGGCCCCCGGCGCCCAGGAAACGACGACGAACTACCAGGTCAGCAACGTTCGCACCGCTGAACAGCGCACCAAGCTCGCCAAGTCCGGTGCCGCCATCGACTCGGTCGAGGAGCACGGCATCGTCGTGATCACCGCGACCGGGCGCGAGGCCCAGAACCTGAAGGCACAGGGCTTCGAGGTCACCGAACTGCCCAAGCGGATGGAGGCGAACTCGGCCGTCGGCCCGTTCGACTTCCCCGCGGCGGACTCGAACTACCACAACTACGCCGAGATGACGACGGCGATCAACAACGCCGTCGCGGCGTACCCGAACCTGATCAGCAAGCAGGTCATCGGCAAGACCTACGAGAACCGCGACATCCTCGCGCTCAAGATCAGCGACAACGTCGCGGTCGACGAGAACGAGCCCGAGGTGCTGTTCACCGCGCACCAGCACGCGCGCGAGCACCTCACCGTCGAGATGGCGCTGTACCTGGTCAACCAGTTCACGACCCAGTACGCGAGCGACGCGCGGATCAAGGGCCTGCTCGACACCCGCGAGGTCTGGATCATCCCGGACGTCAACCCCGACGGCGGCGAGTACGACATCGCGACCGGCACCTACCGGTCGTGGCGCAAGAACCGGCAGCCCAACGCCGGTTCCGCCAACGTCGGCACCGACCTCAACCGCAACTGGAACTACAAGTGGGGCTGCTGCGGCGGTTCCAGCGGCAGCACCGGTTCCGACACCTACCGCGGGCCCAGCGCGGAGTCCGCGCCCGAGGTGAAGGTCGTGGCCGACTTCGTGCGCGGCCGCAACGTCGGCGGCAAGCAGCAGATCACCGCGGCTATCGACTTCCACACCTACAGCGAGCTCATCCTGTGGCCGTGGGGCTGGACCTACGACGACGTCGCGCCGGGCCTGACCCAGGACCAGCGCAACACGTTCGCCACCATCGGCCAGTCCATGGCGTCGACCAACAACTACACGCCCGAGCAGTCCAGCGACCTGTACATCACCGACGGGTCGATCCCTGACTGGCTGTGGGGCACGCAGGGCATCTTCGCCTACACCTTCGAGATGTACCCCGGCAGCGCCGGCGGCGGCGGCTTCTACCCGCCCGACGAGGTGATCCCGGCGCAGACCGCCCGCAACAAGGAGGCCGTGCTGCAGCTGCTCGACCGCGCCGACTGCCCGTACGAGGCCATCGGCAAGGAAGCGCAGTACTGCGGCGTCACCCCGCCCGACCCCGGCGGCAAGTTCTTCGAGAACGCCGCGGACTTCCAGATCGCCGACAACACGACGATCAACTCGCCGGTCACCGCGTCCGGCCTGACGGGCAACGCCCCGTCGACGCTCAAGGTCGCCGTGGACATCAAGCACACCTACCAGGGCGACCTGAAGGTGGACCTGGTGGCACCGGACGGCACCGTCTACGTCCTGCACAACCGCTCCGGCGGCGGCACGGACAACATCAACACCACCTACACCGTCAACGCCTCCAGCGAGGTCGCCAACGGCACCTGGCAGCTGAGGGTCAACGACAACGCCAACCAGGACACCGGGTTCCTCGACAAGTGGAGCCTGCAGTTCTGACCGGCTGAGCGTCAGGGCGTCGCACTCGCGGCGCCCTGACGCCCGTAGTCCTTCACGCGCATGGAGTCGTGCATCCGCAGGCCCTTCGAGTTGAGCCTGGCCAGTGGTCGGATCAGCCACGACGGCAACGACGTCAGCAGCTGCGCACCTCTCACAAGTCCTGAGACACCCAGCCGGGTGGACGGGATCAACGTCTTCGCCGTGCCGAGCGCGAACGCCCTGCTGGCGTGCACGATCTCGCGCATCGCGTCCTCGTAGCGCGCGAACGCCGCCGGGTGGTCCGAGCCCGTGGACAACTCGCCCGCCAGCACGTACGCGCCCAGCACCGCGAGGCTCGTGCTGCCGCCGATCGCCGGGCCGGGGCAGTAGGCGGCGTCCCCGACCAGCGCCACCCGCCCGCGTGACCACGTGTCCTCGCGCAGCTGGGTGATCGAGTCGAAGTAGAACGCCCCGTCGCCGTCCAGGTGCTCCAGCCACGAGTCCACCTCGGGATGCAGCCCCGCGAACGCCTCCCGCAGAAGTTGCTTCTGCCGCGCCACGTCCCGGTGGTGGTACGAGAGCTCGGGCGAGCGGAACAGGAACACCGCGCGAGCGTCGTCCAGGTGCCGTGCGCCGTACACCGCCGCGGTCCGCCCAGGCCCGATGTGCCCGGCCATCTCACCCGGCACACCCAAGTACTCCGGCACGGACAACACCGCCAGATACGCACCCACGAACGTCTTGGCGACCTCGCCGAACACGAGCCGCCGCACGTTCGAATGCAGCCCGTCCGCACCGATGACCAGGTCGAAGCGCCGTGGCGCACCGGCCTCGAAGGTCACCTCGTCACCGATGGACGTGATCGAGTCGCCGAACACGTACTCGACGTCCGCACGCGTGGCGTCGTAGTAGATCTCGCTCAGGTCGTCGCGCATGACCTCGACGTGGCGGTCCGACGCGGCCGCGAACAACTTCGTCACGTCGGCGCTGATCGGCTTGCGCGTGCCCTCACGCAGGTACGTCAGACGTGTGGTCCCGGTCGCGAGCGCCTCGATGCGCGGCAGCACGCCCATGCGTTCGGAGATGTCCATGGCCGGCTTGAACAGGTCGACCGCGTGCCCGCCGGTCTTGCGCAGCACCGGCGACCGTTCCACCACCGTCACCTCGTGCCCGTTGCGCACCAGCCAGTAGGCGAGCATCGGACCGGCGATGCTGGACCCGGAAACGAGTATCCGCACGTCACATCCCCTTACTTAACGGTCGGTAAGTCACCTGGCCGACAGTAGCACCGCGACTTACCGATCGTTAAGTAACATTCCGCCCGTGGCACGACAGAGCGACACCAAGCAGCGGATCCTGCAGACCGCCCGGGAACTGTTCGCACACCAGGGCGTGCAGCAGACCAGCCTGCAGGAGATCGCCGACCGCCTCGGCATCACCAAACCCGCGCTCTACTACCACTTCGCCTCACGCGAGGAGCTCGTCCGCAGCATCGTCACCCCGCTGCTCGACGACGGCGAAGGCTTCCTCGCGCGCATGGAGCAACGCCACGACGTGTCACCGGTCGAGCTGATCGAGGGCTTCTTCGACTTCCACCACCGCCACCGCAAGGACATGATGCTGCTGCTCACCGAGCTGACCACACTCGCCGAGCTCGGCCTGATCGACGTCGTGCTGTCCTGGCGCGCCCGCCTGACCCGGCTCGTGTTCGGCCCCGAGGCGACGCTGGAACAGCAGGCCCGCGCGGTGCTGGCGTTCGGCGGCATGCAGGACTGCACCATGCAGTTCCCCGACACACCCGTCGAGGAGCTGCGCACGGCCACCGTGACAGCCGCACGCGCCGCCCTGGGTATTTGACTTCGCGATATCGCACCAAAAGCCGCCGTTCGGTCGCTGTCGGTCCGCCCCGGGAGGGACGAACATCACGCGGTGCCCCTCCGCCGTGCCCGGGTGCTGCCGCTGACACCGACCGCCGCCGTGCTCCTGATCGCGATCGCCCTCGTGCCGGTCACCGGCTCCCACGAAGCCTGGCTGCCCGCCGTCCCGATCACCGCCGCGCTGCTCGCCGCCGTGGTCGCCGCCGGCGCCGGACGCGTGTTCGGTGAGTCCACCGCGCATCCGTGGCCGATGGCCGTCGCCACCGGCGTGGCCACCTCCGCCGTGCCGTTCGTGGTCAGCGCCCTGCTGGGCAATCCCGCGCCGGCCCTCGTCGTGCTGCCCTGGCTGGTCTTCGGCCTCGGCGCCGGGTACTGGCAGCTGCAGCTGTGCGAGGGAGCGCGATCACGCCCGCTGCACGCCGCCATAGGATTCGGCTACACCTTCGTGTTCACCGCCGTGACGCTGCTGCTCGCAGTGGTGTCCGCGCGGCTCGTCGACTAGATGAGAACGGACTCTCGAAACCGCGCTCGGCCCGTCTGAGCGCGAGGTAGGGTCCTGAAACCGATTAACCGCCGGGAGAGACATGCGCGCCGTCGAGATCAGACCTGGGGTCCGGATCCGCTGGGTCGAAGTGCCGGGTGCCACACCGGCACGCGTCTACCTGCACGGACTGGGCGCCTCGTCGGCTCCCTATTACGCCGAGGCCGTCGCGCACCCACTGCTGGCCGGGCGCCGCAGCCTCATGATGGACATGCTCGGCTTCGGCATCAGCGACCGGCCCGCCGGCTTCGCCTACTCGCTGGAAGGCCACGCGGACGCCCTCGCCGTGGCGCTCGCGAAGATCGGGCTGCGCCGCTGCGAGATCATCGGCCACAGCATGGGCGGTGCCGTCGCCATCGTGCTCGCCGCACGCCACCCCGAGATGGTGCGCTCGCTCGTGCTCGTCGACCCCCACGTCGACCCCGCGACGCCGTCACTCGGTGCGCCCGGCAGCCGGGGCATCGCCGCCTACGGCGAGGCGGACTTCCTCAGCCACGGCTTCGACCGCGTGCTGCGCGACGTCGGCCCGCACTGGGCCGCCACCATGCGCATGGCCGGCCGCGAAGCCCTCTACCGCAGCGCCGTCGACCTCGTCCGCGGCACGTCACCCACGATGCGCAAGCTGTTGCTGGAACTGGAGATCCCGCGCGTCTTCCTGCACCCCGAGGACGCACCGCCCAGCGGTGGCCGCGAACTTGCCGCGTCCGGCGTGCAGGTCGTCTCCGTGCCGAACACCGGCCACAACATCATGATCGACAACGTCGAGGGCTTCGCACGCGCCGTAGCCCAGCAGCGCCTGTCGGTCTAGCCGAGCTCACGGGCGATCGCGCCGGCCAGCAGCTCGCGCGCTCGTTGCAGGGTCAGCGAGCCGCTGTGCCAGCGCTCGCTCAACCCCTCGACGAGCGCGGTGAGCCGTTCGGCGGCCGCCGCCGCGTCGAGTTCCGAATTGGCTTGGCGCACAAGGGTTTCCACGTCGGCGTTCCACGTCTCGGTCGCCGTGCGCAACGTCGCGCGCAGGTCCTCGTCGAACGCCGCGCTGGCCCGCAGCTCACCCCACGCGACGCTCGTCTCCCGCACGAACGCGGTGTCCTGCAGCTCGCCCAGCAGCATCTGCTCGACCCGTGTGCGCGGATCATCGGACTCCACGTCACCGGTGTAGGACTGCGCCCGGTGGTTCACGTGCTCCAGCGCGGCACGCAGGATCCCGGCGCGGTCCTTGAAGTGGTAGTAGATCAACGCCGTGGACACCCCGGCCTCGGCCGCGAGCTTCTCGACGCGCAACCCGCGCACGCCGTCCTGCGCGATCACGCGCACCGAGGCCTCGAGCATCCGGGTCCTGCGCTCCGACACAACGCCCTCACTTCGGTTCCTGCTGGGTTGTGCAGTGGATGCCGCCACCGCCCGACGCGATGCCGTCGATGTCGATCTGCACCACCGTACGGCCGGGGAACAACCACTCCATCGTCGCCTTCGCCGCGGCGTCGGCCCGCCGGTCACCGAACTCGGGCCCGACCACCGCACCGTTGCACACGTAGAAGTTGACGTACCCGGCCGCGAAGTCGTCATCACGCACCCGCGTCGTCTCCGGCCCTTCCATCACCTCCACCCGCAACGACCTGCCCGCGGCATCGGTGGCCGACCGCAGGACCTCCAGGTGGCGGCGCGTCACGTCGTGGTCGAACGACTCGGGGTCGTTGTCCAGCCCCGCCACCACCACACCGGGCCCGGCGAACCGCGCGTAGAAGTCGGTGTGCCCGTCGGTGATGTCCCGCCCGGCGATGCCCGGCAGCCAGATCACCTTCCTGATCCCGAGCAGGTGCGCGAGCTCCTGCTCGATCTCGCTCCTGCGCCAGCCGGGGTTGCGGTTGCCGTTGAGCACGCAGCTCTCGGTGATGATCGCCGTGCCCTCACCGTCGACCTCCAGCGCGCCACCCTCCAGCACCAGGTCCGTGCGCACCCGCTCGGCACCGGCCCGGCCGGCGACGAACCCGGCGACCTTCGCGTCGCGGCGGTGTTCCTGCTTGCCGCCCCAGCCGTTGAAGTTGAAGTCGACCGCGCCACCGCCGCGCACGAACACCGGCCCGGTGTCGCGCATCCACAGGTCGTCGATCTCCGCGGCCACCAGCTCGACACCCGGCATCAGCGACCGGGCCAGCTCCAGGTCCCCGGCCCGCACCAGCATCGACACCGGCTCGAACCGGGCGATCGTGGTCGCGATCGCCGCCTGGTCCCGCCGGACCCGGGGCAGCAGGTCACGCCCCCCCAGATCCGCTCGTCGGCGGCGAACGCCATCCACGTCCGCCGATGCGGCTGCCCCTCTTCAGGCATCACCCACGACCCGGTGTCACCTCGGCAGCCGGCGAGCAGACCGCTCACGGCCGCTGCCGCCGACTGCACGAAGTTGCGCCTGTTCAAGCCTCCAACGTACGCCTGACTAAATTTTCAGTCAAAGCAAAACCGCTGGTAGTGACCTCACACGCTTGCCGAGGAGAGATCAGCGGCGCTGAGCGGGCGCCGCCGTCCAGTGCGAGGGTCGCGACAGCGCGGCGGGCAGTTTCGTCTTCGCGTTGCCCTGCGCGGCGTTGACCTGAGGCTGGGTCAGGAACAGGCACGTGCTCAGGTCCGCACCCGACAGGTCCGCACCCCGCAGGTCGGCGCCGATCATGTCCGCCCGCGACAGGTCGGAGTTCGTGAGGTCCGCGCCGATCAGGTACGCACCGCGGAAGTCCGCGCTGCTCAGGTTCTTGTTGCGCAGCCGTGCGCCGATCAGGTCGGCACCCCGGTAGGACTTCGCGCTGGTCCGCAGCCGTTCGCTGGTGCGCAGCAGCAGGACGTTCACCTTCGCCCGGACCTCCGCGACGTCGAGCGCCAGGATGGTGTCGGGCGAGGCGACCGTGTGCTGCTCGACCTCGGCGAAGGCGTGTGCGAGGTCGTCGTGCGAGTCGAGGCGGCGCGCCTCGGCGAGGTACCAGAGCAGTTCGTGCAGCTGCCGGACCACCGGGAACACCGCGAACATCTTCTGCCGCTCGGCGACGCGCCAGTCGACACCGGCGAACACCGTCTGCGACACCCGCTGACCCGCGCCGAAGCAGTCGTAGACCGTGCAGCCGGCGTAGCCCTTCGGCCGCAGCTGGTCGTGGATGCCGCACCGGTGATCGGCCAGCAGGTTGCGGCACGGCGTGCCCGCGTCCTTGGTGGCCGCGAAGTCCGCCGACCTCGCGAACGGCAGCGCGACGCAGCACAACCCGAAGCAGTTGGCGCAGTCGCCCTTCAGCTCGTCCATCGCGGATCAGCCTACTGGGTCGCCGTTGAGCAACCGGATCTCCGCCGTCACGGCGACCGCGTCGGCCGGTCGCGTGCCCCGGTCGCGGTAGCGGAACAGCAGCCGCCGGATCGACGCGCCGAGCTCCGCCATCTCGCCGGGTGTCACGTGGATGAGCGCGCTGAACGACTCGTCCGTCGCCAGCGCGTCCTCGGTCTCCCACCGCAGCTGCCACGGCCGGGCCTTGCCGCCCTGGTGCGGCGCCTCCTCGATCAGGCCCAGTTCGGCGAGTTTGCGCAGGTGGAACGAGCACAGGCCTGAACTCTGCCCGAGCCGTGCGGCGGCCTGGGTAGAGGTGAGCGTGCCGTGCTCGGCCAGCAGGTCGAGCAACGCGATGCGCACGGGGTGGTCCGGAAGCGGCCGTCGAGACATGAACGGCACCCTACCGATAACTTTGCAAAGACTGCTACTTTGCAAAGCATGTCCGATCGAGGCACACCACGCCGCATCACCGTCGTCGGTGAAGAGATCCTGACCCGCCGCTGCCGCGAGGCCACCGAGTTCGGCACGCCCGAACTCACCCGGCTCATCGACGACATGTTCGCCACCAACCACGTCGCCGAAGGTGCCGCCATCGCCGCGAACCAGGTCGGCGTCGACCTGCAGCTGTTCGTGTGGGACATGCGCGACGAACGGGGCACCCGGCACACCGGCCACATCCTCAACCCCGTGCTCGACGACCTGCCCGCCGAGCAGCGCACGCTCCTCGAGGAACCGGAGGGCTGCCTGTCGGTGCCGGGCCCGTACCGCGTGGTGGCCCGGCCCGACCGCGCCGTCGTGCGCGGCCAGGACAAGGACGGCAACCCCATCGTCGTCGAGGGCAGGGGCTACTTCGCCCGCTGCCTGCAACACGAGACCGACCACCTGCACGGCCGGCTCTACCTCGACCGGCTCACCCAGCGCGAACGCAAGTCCGCGTTGCGCGAGATGGCCGCCTCTCAAGACGAGGTCTTCGCCCGTCGCGCCGCCCGGAGTTCCTCCGCCGCCTCATCCAGCTGACGCTCGGCGCGCTCGGCCCTGGTCAACGTCTGAGCGCGCGCGTCCTCCACGACCGCGAGCGTCTGCCGCACCGCCGCCACCTGCTCCGCGCTCTCCTGCCTGACCTGCGCGAACCGCGTCTCGAACTCCGCACGTGAACGCTCCAGCTCGGCGCGCGCGTCCGCGGCGGTCTGCTCAGCGCGTTCCGCCCGCACCACCGCCAGGTCACGAGCCTTCGCGGCCCGGCCGACGGTCTCCGCCGCCTCCACCCGCGCCTGCTCAGCAGCCTGTTGCGCGGCAACCACCTGAGCCTCGGCCCGCTCGGCGACCGCCTGTGCCTCCGCGCGAGCGCGGTCCACCTCGGCCTGCGCCTCGGCACGGGCCTGCGCGATCTCCGCCTGAGCTTCGGCGCGCGCCTGTTCGATCTCCTTGGCCGCCTGCCGCCGCGCCTGCTCGGCGTGCTTCACGGCGTCGGCCTTGACCTGCTCGGCCTCGGCCCGGATCTCCTCGATCAGGGCCGACGCCTGCACCCTGACCTCGGCGATCTCCGCCTCGGCCCGCGTGACGGCGTCGCGTGCGGCCTGCCGGGCCTCGTCCCGTTCCGTCACGGCCGTGTCGACGGCGTCGTCGGCTTCTTCCGCCGCCCGCACCGCCTGCTCAGTGGTCTCCTCGGCGGCCTTGCGGGCTCGTTCGGCCTCGTGCCGGCGTTGTTCGGCGGTGGCCAGTTCCGACTGCGCCTCCGCGACCCGACGAGCGGCCTCGGCTTCAGCGGCTTGAACCAGGCTTTCGGCGACGCTCGGGTCCGCCATCGCGTTCAGCTCGCCGACGGCCCGGCCGAGGGTCTGCGTCATCTGCTCCGACAGCACCCGGAAGCGGTCGAGGAGCTCTTCAGCCCTGATCTTGGCGGTACCGGAGACCCTGGGGAGATTCGTCACGGTGACGACCTCCAGGTTTTGCTCGGGGGTTTCCGCCAGCCGCTGCCGCTCCCTCCATGCCCGCCAGCGCGTGTGCTCGGGCAGGTCGCAGTACTCCGAGGGCCTGCCGGGCCCACCACCTCGAAAAACAGGCCGCTCGCAGCCGGGAAAGTTGCAGCTCGTCTCCACGGCGATATCGTAGCAGAATTACGTGTGCACTAACGTTATCTAACGCAACGCTACTCAATCGGGTGCCCAAAACCTGACCGCCGATAAGTGAACATTATCGGCGGTCAGGATCAGGAGGCTTGGAGTTCCGTTGTGTTTTCCTGCCTCAGTGGAGTTGGCACCGGTCTCACGAGGCCTGGCGCGAAGAGAAGAGAGGTGAACGTGGCAATGCTTCTCAGTCCACGTGGCGGCGAAGTGCGCGACCACACGCCGGTCCGCTGATCGTCGCCGACGATGCCCGCGGTCACGCCGTTGTCCCTGTGAGCAGTCGTCCAGAACGCGAGCAGGTGACCGTGACGGTGACCAGCAGAAGCCTGGTCCCCGGCAAACGGACGTTGCCGGGGACCAGAATCGGGAGTGGATCAGGCGAACTACCGGTGCGCCACCGCACCACGGAAGACACCGGCGTGATCAGCGAGTTCGACCATCAACATCAGCAAGATCGAGCCCATGAACATCGCCAGCAGCACCTCCGCGGCTGCGGTCTCGGCCAGGAACAGCGTGACGACGCCGAGCGCCAGCACCAGAACCGCCAGCACCGTCTCGGCCACGCCGACACCGTCAAATGTTTCGCCCCACCGCATCACGAGGAGGCCGCGACACCGAGCACGAGCCCGATTGCCGTCATCCCCCGCGGATCCTCGACGAACGGCATCTCACCGTTGATCAGGTACCCGACGTACGGAATCGCGATGAGCGCAACGAGAACCGTCGCGACGACGTCCCTCACTCCGAGCCTCATCGATCTCACCTCCTCCTTCCACGACACACTCTCCTCCCGAGACCCGGCCCCCCGTAGATGCGCAGGGCCCCTCGTGGCAGGGACGGGCACTGTCGGCATTGGGGACCTACGGCTCTGGAAGCTTGCACATGACAGCGGAACTATCGTTCGATGCGAAACGACAGAGCCGAGGGGTGTGTCAACGGCATGCGGTGGAGACTCCTGCGCAGGCGGTGTGGTCGGGCGGCGGCGGTGATGATGCTGTCCGCGAGCGTCGTCGGCAATGCGAACGCCGCCGACGTGCGCCTGGTTGAACTGTCGCTTCCGCCCGGCGCCATCGGCAGCGGGGCGTCGGCTGTCAACGACGAAGGAACGATCATCGGCACAGTCGGGTTCGCGGACCGCACGTGGCGGGCGGTGAAGTGGGATCGCCGTGGAGCCGTCACTGTCCTTCCCAGCCTGCCCGGTGCGATCGAGACGCTCGTCTGGAAGATCTTTGACGACGGTGTCGTCATCGGCACCGCCCGCGACGAGAACTACACCGCGCACGCCGTGCGGTGGGACCGAGCCGGCCGCATCACCGAGTTCCCGTCGCTCGGCAACGGCTCCACCGAAGTCGTAGGACGCAACGCGACGGGCACCTACATCGGCACGAGCGTCGCCGCTGACGGCAGGACACACGCCGTGCGGTGGGACAGCCGCGGACGGATCACCGACCTCGGCATCCCCACCGGCGCGACCGGCAGCGCACCCGCCGACATCAACGACGCCGGAGTCATCGTCGGGGTCGCCGATCTCGCTCCCGGCAACACGCAGCCGATCATGTGGAGTCGCCAGGGTGTCAGCGCGGAACTGCCGCGCTTGCACGGCTGGAGCACGTTCCCGGAGAGCATCACGAACGACGGCCACATCGCGGGCACGGCCACAGGTCCCACCCCGCAGGACCGCCTCGCCGTGCGCTGGTCCCGGCACGGATGGATCTCGGCACTCGACCTGCCGCCGAACGCGACCGCCAGCGCACTTGAAGCGGCGAACGCGCGAGGCGACCTCGCGGGCACCGCGTTCTTCGGTCCCGATCCGGTCTGGCACGGCACCCGTTGGGATGACCGCGGCCGAGCCGTCGACCTGGGGGTGTTGCCGGGCGGCACATCCAGCTTCGTCCGCGGTATGAACGACAACGGTCTGATCATCGGTGACGCGGAAGCGCCAGGAGCCTCCACGCGAGCGGTGTACTGGGATCGGAACAACCGCATCCACGACCTGGGGGCGTTGCCGGGCAGCACGTGGAGCTCGGCGACAGGCGTGAACAACCACGGTGTGATCGTGGGCTTCTCCAGCATTCCCGAGACGGGCTACGGACGCGCGGTCATGTGGCGCATCCGGTGACGTCAGGCCACAGGCCGGGAACGCAGCAGGGAGTCGAGGGCACGGAGCAACGTGGTCGACGATGCCTGGACAGAAGCCTCCGCCGATCGCCAACGCGCTGGCCACCTGGCCTCACGATGCGCGCAGAATGACACGCGCGGTGCGCATCACGTGTACAACCTCGTCCGCGCCGGCGACCGGTACGCGATCATGCCCCTATGACGAGCACGTCCGAAGCACGCCGCTATCCACCGAGCGAGCCGTACGAGTCAGGCATGCTCGACGTCGGCGACGGCCATTCGCTGTACTGGGAGGTGCTGGGCAACCCCGACGGCAAGCCGGCCGTCGCGCTGCACGGCGGCCCCGGATCGGGGAGCTCGCCGAGGATGCGGACCCTGTTCGACCCAGACCGCTACCGCGTGGTCCTGTTCGACCAGCGCAACGCCGGACGCAGCACCCCGTCGGCCACAGACCCGGTCGTCGACCTGTCGGCGAACACCACCCAGCACCTCATCGCCGACATCGAGGCGCTGCGGGAGCATCTGGGCATCGAGCGCTGGCTGGTCGAGGGCGGCTCCTGGGGCGTCACCCTCGCTCTGGCCTACGCGCAGGCGCACCCGGAGAGGGTGACCGAGATGGTGCTCGCGGCCGTGACCGACGGCGACCGCCGCGACACCGACTGGATCACCCGTGACATGGGCCGCGTCTTCCCGCGCGAGTGGGACCGGTTCCGCGACGGCGTGCCCTCCGCCGAACGCGACGGCGACCTGGCAGCCGCCTACAACCGGCTCCTGCACGACCCCGACCCGCAGGTCCGCGCCACGGCCGCGCACGAGTGGTGCCTGTGGGAGGACACGCACATGTCGCTGGCCCCCGACGCCGAGCCGTTCCTCTCGGTCGCCGAACCGGCGTTCCAGCTGGCCTTCGCCCGTCTCGTGACCCACTACTGGTCCCACGGCTGCTTCCTCGAAGAACGCCAGTTGCTGCGTGACCTCGAGCGGCTGCACGGGATTCCGGCCGTGTTGATCCACGGGCGCTACGACGTCAGCGCCCCGCTCGGCACGGCCTGGGCGCTGCACCGCGCCTGGCCGGGAAGCGAGCTCGTGGTCCTCGACGACACCGGGCACGGCGGTGGCAGCATGACCGCGGCGATCATCGCCGCCACCGACCGCTTCGCCCGCGGTCAGACCGCCGGGTAGACCGTCCGCAGCGTGGCCAGCACGAGGGCCTGGGTGACGGTGACGACCTCGCTGACGGAGACCTGCTCCTGCGGACCGTGCGCGAGCCGCACGTCGCCGGGCCCGTACTGCAGGGTCGGGATGCCGGCCCCCGCGTACAGACGCAGATCACTGCCGTACGGCGCGCCTTGCTCGGTGGGGCACGCTCCACGGGTGACGTCCGCGTGCGCGTCGCCGACCAGGGCCGCGAGTGGGTGCCCCGCCGGTAACCGGCCGCTGGCGAACTGACCGCCGGGCCACGTCACGACGGCGGGGTGGGCCCGCAGCCACGGGTCCGAGGCGCAGGCCTCGGCCACGCACGCCTCGAGTTCGGCACGGGCCTGGGCAGGCTCCTCCCCCAGCGCCACGCCCAGTCGTCCCTCGGCCACCAGCAGATCCGGCACGCTGCTCGCCCAGTCACCGGCCTGCAGCGTGCCGACCGACAGCGGGTACGCGACGGGGTAGGCGGACATCAGCGCATCGACGCCGGTGTTGCGGCGCGCTTCCAGCCGGGCGAGTGCGGCGTGGATCGGCAGGTAGGCGTCGATGGCACTGGTCCCGGCGTACCGGGTGCTGCCGTGCGTGGCCTGGCCGGGGACCTCGATGCGGAAGGTGAGGGCCCCGCCGTTGGCGATCATGAGCGCGCCGCCGGTCGGTTCGGTGATGATGCAGGCGTCGCCGGTGTGGCCGCGCTGCAGCGTGCCGAACGCTCCGAGCCCGCCGTCCTCCTCGCTGACGACGAAGTGCACGGACACCTGGCCCCGCAGCGTCGTCTGAGTCGCGCGGATCGCGGCCAGCGCGGCGAGGATCGCCACCACACCGGCCTTCATGTCGCACGCTCCGCGGGCGTGCACGGCGTCGCCCTCGACGCGCGGGCGGAAGGGATCACCATGCCACTGCGCCGGGTCGCCGGGCGGGACGACGTCGACGTGTCCCTGCAGGACCAACGTCGGCCCGTCGCCGTGCGAGCGTGTGTTGCCCACTAGTCCCCACGCCTCCGTGCGCGGCGCCTCGCCGCCGGGGAAGTCGGCGTGCGCACGGAGTTCGGGCAGGTCCATGGACCAGAGGTCGACGTCCAGGTCCATTCGTTCCAGGTGCCCGGCCAGCACGTGCTGCAGTTCGGACTCCGCGTCGCTGCCCGTCACGCTCGGCACCGCGAGCAGGTCCAGCAGCAGCCGGCCGATCGCGGCCTCGTCCACTGCGGCCAGCGCCGCCGCCTCGACATCGTTGATGGTCACGAGCCGGAGAGTAGGTTCGCCGGGCAGTGCAAACAATCGCCGAAACCGGCGCCTAGCAGCGGTTTCTTTGCAAAGATCACGGTGGCGTGGCAATTTTTTGCGGCAGGCCGGATCCTCTGGGCATGGACGACATCGACCAGGCGGTCATCCGGTGCGTGCTGCGCAACGCCCGCGCCACCTACGCCGAGATCGGCAAGGCGGCAGGGCTGTCACCGTCCGCCGCGAAGAGACGCCTCGACCGGCTGGTGGCCACCGGTGCGATCCGCGGCTTCAGCGCGCTGGTGGATCCGCAGGCGCTGGCGTGGCACACCGAGGCGTTCGTCGAGATCTACTGCAAGGGCAATCCCACCCCGGCCCAGCTGACCAAGGCGCTCGAGGACATCCCCGAGGTCATCGAGGCGTGCACGGTGTCCGGTGCCGCCGACGCGATGCTCTACATGCTCGCCAGGGACATCCCGCACCTGGAACAGGCCATCCAGCGCGTGCGTTCGACCGCTCCCGTGGACCGGACCGAGAGCGCGATCGTGCTGTCCCGGCTGCTGACCCGGCCCCGGCTGTAGCCCGGGCCGTCAGCTGGTCCGGCCGAGGCGCAGGACCGCCTCGTCGGCGGCCGCGGTCATCCTCGCCAGGAACGCCGCGACGGCGGCGAGCTCGGCCGGCGGTGTCGTGCGCAGGACCTGCGCGATCTCGGTACCGGCGAGGCCGAGGAACTGGCGGGCACGATCACGGGCGGCAGGGGTGGGCCGCAGGGTGACGCGGCGTCGGTCGGCGCTTTCCCGCGTGCGGCAGAGGTGCCCGGCGGCTTCCAGCCGGTTGAGCAGGATGGCGGTCGCGCCCGTGGTCATGCCGATCTGCCGGGACAGCTGGGCCGGGCTGAGCGGGGCGTCCGCCTCGGCCGCCCAGATGATCTGGCCCAGTGCGTTGGCGTCGGCTCCCGGCAGTCGCATCCAGGCGGCGAGGTGCTGGTTGAGCTCGCCGAAGTCGACCACCCAGTCGCGCAGGCGGTGCATCACCGCGGTCTGCGCCGACGTCCAGTCCGCGGTCAGCGGGTCGTCTGTCATGCAGGTGCCTTTGCGTCAAAGTAGCTTTGCAGCAAAGCTACCACTGACAGGGGAGTTCCCGATGGCTGAACGACACGCGGTGATCTCCGGTGCGAGCATCGCCGGCCTCTCGGCCGCCTTCTGGCTGCGGCGCACGGGCTGGCGGGTGACCGTGCTGGAACGAGCCGAGGCGTTCCGCGACGGCGGGCAGAACGTCGACGTCCGCGGCGTCGCCCGCGAGGTGCTCGCCCGGATGGGACTGACCGAGGCCGTGAAGGCGCAGAACACCACGGAGACGGGCACGGTCTTCGTCGACGCGGGGGGCCGGGTGCTCGCCGAGCTGCCCTCCGACGGCCCGGACGGCGCCACCGCCGAGCTCGAGGTGCTGCGCGGCGACTTCGCCCGCACGATCCTGGAGCACCTGCCGGAAGGGGTCGAGATCACCTACGGCGACACCATCACCGACGTGGCCGACACCACCGGCGCGGTCACCGTCACCACGGCCTCGGGACGCGTGCTGAGCGCGGACCTGCTGGTCGTCGCGGAGGGGGTTCGCTCGGCCACCCGAGACCGGCTCTTCGGTGATCTGGTGGACCGCCGTGACCTGGGCATCGCCATGGTCTTCGGCACGATCCCCCGCACGGCCTCCGACGACAGCCGGTGGCGCTGGTACACCACCACCGGAGGACGGCAGGTCCACCTCCGCCCCGACAACCACGGCACCACCCGCGCCATGCTCGCCCACGCCCGAGCCGCGGACCTGACCAGGCTCGACCGCGCGGACGCCCTGGCGAGGTTCCGGGAGCGCTTCGCCGACGCGGGGTGGGAGGCCCGGCGCGTGCTCGACGGGTTCGACACCTCCACCGACGTCTACGTCGACCAGCTCACCCAGATCCGCATGCCCGTGTGGCACCGCGGGCGGGTGTGCCTCGCCGGTGACGCCGGCTGGTGCGTGACCCCGATGGGCGGGGGCGGCGCCTCGCTCGCGCTCGTCAGCGGATACGTCCTGGCAGCGTGCCTGTCCACCACCGCGGACCGGTACGAGGAGGGGCTCGCGGCCTACGAGAAGTGGATGCGGCCGCTCGTCGACGACGTCCAGGGCTTCCCGCGCTGGCTCGTGCCGTTCGCCTACCCCCGCACCCGGCTCGGACTGGCCCTGCGCCGCCTCGTGGACAAGGCCATCACCTCGTCCCTGCTGTCACCCCTGACGGCGAAGCTCACCCAGGTCGCCGACACGACCAGGGCCCTTCCGCCCATCGGGGCCGCACACGCCTGAGGTCAGCGTGCGACGGGGAAGTCGAAGTAGGTGTCCGGGAACGGCTCGTCGTTGAGCGTGAAGTGCCACCACTCCTCGGGCAGGTTGCGGAACCCGGCCCGCGCCATCGCCGCCTTGAGCAGCTGACGGTTCTCCCGCGCCTGACCGGTCACGCGCGGGTCGTCGGTGTGCGAGAGCGTGTCGAAGCAGTCGTAGCCGGTGGCCATGTCGACGGTGTTGTCGGGGAACCGGCCGGACGCGTCGCAGTTCACCAGCCGCTCCCCCGGCACGTACGGCCGCTGGTGGCGCGGGGGCAGCTTCACGATCGTCAGGTCGAGCGTGGAGCCGCGGCTGTGGCCGGACTTCTCCGCGATGTAGCCGTCCTCGAACAAACGCGTCTTGTCGACCCGCGGGTAGAACTCGGTCTTCATCCGCTGGTCGGCGAGGTCGCGGGCCCACCGCACGAAGTGGTCGACGGCGCGTTGCGGGCGGTAGCAGTCGTAGACCTTGAGCGTGTAGCCCCGCCGCAGCACCTCGCGCTGCACGCCGCGCAACGCCTTCGCGGCCTGCCTGGTGAGGATGCACAGGGGCGCGCGGTAACCGTCGATGCGGGTGCCGACGAAGTTGTGCGCGGTGTAGTAGCGGATGTCGTGCCGGATGGTCGGATCGGCGTCGTGCAGCGCGACGAACCCGCTGGTGGCGTGGGCGGGCACGGCGAACGACACGATCAGGAGCGCGGACAGCAGCAGGGCTCGCATGAAGCTCATCCAAGCAGCGTGTCCGCGGGCCGGGAACCCGCACGAGCCGACTGCAGGAGTCTCTCGGCGAGCGCCACGACGAGGTCGCGCAGCGCGTCCGGCCTCTCGATGACGAACGGCAGGTCCAGCGACGCGAGGACACCGGGCAGCCAGTCGAGCCTTTCGACCCGCAGCTCGACGCGCGACCAGCCCTCGGGGAGGGGCTTTACCACCGCGACGCTCGCGGGAAGCCGCGTGCGGATCCGCTCAGCGGACCCCTGGATCCGCACCGTCACCTCGTGCCGGTGCGGGGCGGTCGCGAGCCCGGTCAGGACCCGTTGCGCCGCATCGAGGTCATCGGGCGGGTCGAACGAGCCGGGCAGCGTCCTGGCCGAGGCGATGCGGTCGAGCCGGAACGTCCGGTCCTCGCCGATCGAGGGGTCGGCACCGGTCACGTACCACCGGCCGGAGTGGGCGACGAGCCCGTACGGGTGCAGCGTGCGGTCGCTGTGCCGGCCGTCGGCGGCGGTGTACCGGACGGCGACGGGCCGGTGGTGGGTCACCGCGTCGGCGATCGTGAGCAGGACCGCGGCCTCCGGGGTGGCCGGCGAACCGGGCGGGCTGGTGAAGGCGAGCGAGCCGAGCACGGCATCGAGCCTGCCGCCGAGCCGGGCGGGCAGCACCCGGCGGACCTTCGCCGCCGCCGTCTCACTCGCGGTACCCGTCATCAGGCCCGTGACCAGGCCGATCAGCACCGCCAGCGCCTCGTCGTCACTGAGCATCAACGGCGGCATCCGGTAACCGGGAGCGAGCCGGTAGCCGCCGTACCGTCCGCGCACCGACTCGACAGGTATGTCGAGGTCGAGAAGGTGGTCGACGTACCGGCGCACAGTCCGTTCGTCGACTCCAAGCCGCGAGGCGAGCTCCGCCACCGTCCGAACGCCTCCAGATTGGAGGAGCTCCAACAAGGACAGCACGCGTGCGATCGGCCGGGGCATGGCCGGAATTCTCCCTCACATACCGGGCGGATTCTGTCCGGTATCGCTTCTAGCGTGTGCTCATGGACTTCGTATCGATCCGCATCATCACCACCGACGTCGCCCGTCTCGCCGGCTTCTACGAACGTGCCACGGGAGTGGACGCGACCTGGGCGAACGAGGACTTCGCCGAGATCAGGACCTCGACCGGCACCCTCGCGGTCGGCAGCATCCGCACCGTGGCGTCGTTCGCCGCCGGTTCGGCCGAACCGGGTGCCAACCGCAGCGTCATCGTCGAGTTCGAGGTCGACGACGTGGAGGGCGTGCACGCGAAGCTGGCCGGCGCCGAGGTCGTCCAGGAGCCCACCACGATGCCGTGGGGCAACCGCTCGTTGCTGGTGCGCGACCCCGACGGCAACCTGGTCAACTTCTTCAGGCGGGCCACGCCCGCAGTACCGAGTCCAGCGCGTCCAGGGCTCTGAGCCACGACGCCTCGACGCCGCGCGGGTGGCTGTGGAACGCCCCGGAGCGTTCCAGCGAGACGAACCCGTGGAAAGTGCTGTGCAGCAGCCGCACGGCGTCGGTCTGGTCGGGTTCCCACAGGTCGTAGCCCCGCAGCAGCGCGCGCGTCATCTCGGAGTGCTTGCCGGCCGCGCTCTCGGCGGCCACGTCCGGGTCGAGCGCCATCTGCGTCGCCGAGTACCGGCCGGGGTGCTCGCAGGCGTAGGCGCGGTAGGCGTTGGCGAACGCGACCAGGGCGTCCTTTCCCGAGCGGCCCGCGATCGACTCCGCCACCCGGTCGGCGAGTTCCGCGAGCGCGAGGACGGCCAGGCGCACGCGCAGGTCCTGGGCGTTGCGGATGTGCGAGTAGAGCGAGGCGTCCTTCACACCGAAGTGCCGGGCCAGCGCGGACACCGTCACGTTCTCGAAGCCGACCTCGTCCGCCAGGTCCGCCGCCGCCTGCGTGAGGCGGTCGGCCGTGAGCCCCGCACGTGCCATCCGTCACCCTTCCTAGGGTCCTTAATAATTTGCCTAGGACCTCTAGGTAAGCCTAGCGTCCCTGGTCATGAAGCCGCTGACCGAACACGACATCCGCGCGTCCTTCGTCAATTCCACCAAGGGCGAGGCGAAGCGCATGCACGTACCCAGGGATCTGGGCGCGCGGCCGTGGGACGACCTGGACTTCCTCGGCTGGACCGACTCGGCCGCGCCCGACCGCTCGTACCTGGTGATCGAGCTGGACGGACGGCTCACCGGCATCGCCCTGCGCAGGGCCGCGCAGGCCGGACGGGCGCGCAAGACGATGTGCTCGTGGTGCCTGACCACGCATTCCGGGGACGGCGTGTCGCTGATGAGCGCGCGCAAGGCCGGCAAGTCGGGACAACTGGGCAACACGGTCGGCGTCTACGTCTGCGCCGACCTGGCCTGCTCGCTGTACCTGCGCGGCAAGAAGAGCGCGGGACCGGGCTCGCGGTTCCACGAATCGATCACACTCGACGACCAGGTCGAACGGATGATGTCCGGGATCAGCGCGTTCCTGGACCGGGTGAGCTCGTAGGTCTCAGAGTTCGAGCACCAACTCGGCGGAGCACGCGCGGGCACAGGGCCACGGGTCTCCGCATTCGGTGCAGCCGGTCGTCGCGGGCAGGTGCGTGTCGAGCACCTGGACCGCCCTGGTCCGGTAGCGCTCCAGATCGGTCTCCCAGTTGTGGCGGGAGCCCGCGGTCGCACTCGTCATGGTCATCAGTCCTCGGGTTGAGCTGGTGCACACAGCATGCACCTGTGACGGCGCTCACGGGCGGCAATTACGCGAATACCGACCTTCGGCGGGTCGTCACGCAGCGGACCCGCCGAGCGGCTCGAGGTCAGCGCGCAGGTGGCCGAGCGCGCTGCGGTAGAGCTGAGGACCCACCGACACGCGCGCGACCCCGGCCGCACGAAGCGCCTGCAGCGACCCGCCCCGCAACGGCAGCCCGGCGTTCACCGGGGCGCCGACCTCGGTGACCACCGCGCGGAGGTCCTCGGGTCCGGCTCCCGGCACGAACACGCAGTCCGCGCCGGCCGCCCAGTACGCCCGCGCCCTGCCGATGGCGTCGATGAGCCTCTCGTTCCCGGAGAACGGCGAAGCGGGGAAGAACGAGTCGACCCGCGCGTTGATCACCAGCGGCACCCCGATCCGGTTCGCGGCCGCACGCATCTCCCCGATGTAGGCGGCGCGCACGCCGGCGTCCACCAGGCCGCCGTTCGCGTGGTCGGTGTCCTCGACGTTGCAGCCGGCGGCACCGATCCCGGTCAGCAGCTCGACCAGCTCGCCGGGAGCAAGTCCGTACCCGGCTTCGGCGTCGACCGTCACCGGGACGTCGACCGACGCCACGATGCGCGCGGCGACGAACATCATCTCGTCCCTCGGCGCCCCTTCACCGTCGTCGTGGCCCAGCGCCGCGGCGATCGCGTTGCTCGCCGTCGCGATCACCGGGAAGCCCGCGTCGACGACCGCGCGGGCGCTGCCGACGTCCCAGGCGTTCGGCAGCACGAGCGGGTCGCCCGGCACGTGCAGCGAACGAAGGAGATCGGCCTTGGCGGCCAGATCGGACATCACGTTCTCCTGTTCCTCGGTCGTCACCACGGATCCGGCAGGCCCTGTCCGGTGGTGACCAGGCTGCGCAGGCTGCCGTTGACGTAGTGCAGCCACGCCGTGGAGCACGCGCCGAAACACTCGACGTCCGGCACCAGGCCGACGTGGGTGAACCTCAGCTCCGCACCGCCGTCGGCGGGGACGATGTCGAACACGATCTCGCTGCCGGTCCACTCGGCCGGGTCCGAGACGAAGGACAGCAGACTGTCCGTGACCTGCCAGACCACGCGGCTGCCCGGCGTCAGCTCGGTCACGCGCTGACGGCTGTAGTGCTGCGGCGGATGCCGGTAGGTGAACTCGGCGCCCACCTCGTCGGCACGTCCCTCGACCTCGCCGGTCCACCAGGCTCGGACGTCCAGGACGGCCGCGTAGACCTCGTCCGGCGACTGCTCGACCGTGTACGAGGTGGTGTAGCCGCGCTCGGTGCGCGGCGCCTGCGTCGTCATGACTGGTCCGTTCCCGTCTCTCGATCCGCTGTGCCGCGCTGGATCCGCTCGGCGATCCGCTTGATCCGCTGCAGCCGGGCGTCCCAGGTGGTGCCGACCGCGGTCAGCTGGGCGACCGCGCGGGCGAGTTGCGCCTCGTCCACCTCGTAGCGGCGCTCGCGTCCGGCCGGTGTCACGTGCACCAGTCCGACGCGGTCGAGCACGCCGAGGTGCTTGGCGACCGCCTGCCGGGTGACCGGGAGCCGTTCGCTCAGCGTTGTCGCGGTGCCGCCGCCGTCACTCAGCAGCAGGTCGAGCATCCGGCGGCGGGTCGGGTCGCCCACCGCGGACCAGAGGTCGTCGTCGATCGCCGCGCTCACGGCCGCGCGACCAGCAGCTCGGCCCGCGCGACGAGACGCGGGAGGAAGTGGTCCCAGCCCTGGACGTGGTCGGCGTAGGCCTGCTCCAGCACGGCGGCCTCCCAACCGCGCTCGCGGAACCCGGTCTCCTTGAAGCGCAGCAGCGTGCCGCCACCGGAGGGCACGAGGTCGATCGTGACGAGCAGCGAGTTGCCCGGCGCCGCCGACGCGCCCTGGTCGTACACCCAGCGGAACGCGAACCGGCGGGGCGGGTCGGCCTCGACGACCGTGAGGTGTTCGACCTTCGCGTCCGGCGAGGCCGGGTCGCCGAAGGTGATCGTGCCGGTGCCGCCGGGCACGGGGTCGAGCTCGGCGTCGTCGGGCCACCACTCGCGCAGGTGCTCGGGAGAGCTGACCACCTCGTAGACCACCTCGGGGGTGGCCTCGATGTGCAGCTCGCGTTCGATGCTTCCGTGTTCCACGCCGGTTCTCCTCACTTGAAGTGCAACCATCGGTTGCACTTCAACCTAACCGGCACCTCCGACTTGCGCAACCTTTAGTTGCGCGAGCCGTCGGTGGGTGTATTCGAGCGCCGGGGCGGACCTCTCCCCTGGTACGAGAAGGAAAAGAGGGGAACGACATGGTCTGCTCGATCCTGCCCGCCCACCTGCTGATCGAACTCGCCGAAGCCGGCAACGTCGACCTCCGCGACACCATCGCGACCCTGATCGCCTCCGCCGCCCTGCGCACGCAACGCGAGACGCTCACCGAGGCCGTGCAGTTCCTCGACCTCAACGCCGCCCAGTTGCGCGGCCCGGCCGGCGAGTTCAAGGCCGTGCACGACGTCCGGGGCGGCGACGAGCGCACCCTGCCCGGCGTCCTGCGCCGCAAGGAGGGCGGCGGCGCCGCGGCCGACCCCGCCGTCAACGACGCCTACGACAACGCCGACAGGACCTACGACTTCTACCGCGACGTGTTGGGCCGCCACAGCGTCGACGACAACGGCCTCAGGCTCGTCTCATCCGTCCACTTCGGACGCGGCTTCGACAACGCCTTCTGGGACGGCACGCAGATGGTCTACGGCGACGGCAGCGGCGAGGTCTTCCAGCCCGGCGCCCTCTGCCGCGACATCACGGTCGTCGGCCACGAGATCACGCACGGCGTCGTCCAGTACACGGCCGGCCTGCGTTACCGGAAGCAGCCGGGTGCCCTCAACGAGTCGATGGCCGACGTCTTCGGCTCGCTGGTCAAGCAGCACTCGGCGGCCCAGCCCGCCGACCAGGCCGACTGGCTCATCGGCGCGGGCATCCTCGGCACCCAGCTGCAGGGCGTCGCGCTGCGGTCGATGAAGGACCCCGGCCGCGCCCACCAGTTCGACCGCCAGCCCGCCCACATGCGCTCCTACGTCGACCTGCCCGACGACGGCGACCCGCGCAACGACAACGGCGGCGTCCACATCAACTCCGGCATCCCGAACAAGGCGTTCCACCTCGCGGCGACCCGGCTCGGCGGCAACGCCTGGGACCGGGCGGGCAAGGTCTGGTACGACGCGCTCGCCACGAAACTGCGTGTGAACTCGAACTTCGCCGACGCCGCCGCGGCCACCACCGCGTCCGCGCAGGCGTTGTTCGGCAGCGACGTCGCGGGCGTGGTGCGCGGGGCGTGGGCCGACGTCGGAGTGAGCTAGACCGCGGGATGAGTCCTGACCAACCGCAGCAGCGGTGCCCACTGGTGAGCCGTGAGCGGGAGTTCGACGGAGGGCGCCTTGCTGTCGCGGATGCCGACGCCGCGCCCCACCTCGACGCAGTTGGTGTCGGTAGCGCTGTAGCTACTCTTCCGCCAGCAGGTCATGACAAGACTCCTCACCGATGATGTCGGTGATCAGCTTCCTGGTTTGCAGCTCGTCCAACGCCGTCCGTCCGAGTGACTTCAGCACGTCTTCGTAGAGACCGACCGAAGGCTGATCTTCGAGGAACACCGTAGCTCCCTCGCTCTCCACGTAGACGAGCGGCGGAATCTTCTTGAAGGTCAGCATGTCGAACGAGCCGGACAGACCGTCATGCGGCCCGATCGCCGTGGGAATCACTCGAATCGTCAGGTAGGGCCGGACCGACACGCGCAGCAGGTGGTGAAGCTGGTCTGCCATGACATCCGGACTCCCCACCGGCAGACGAAGAGCCTGCTCGTGAATGAAGAGCACGACGGTCCGATAGCCGTCAAGAGCGCCGTTCTGACGCTCAATCCGGTTTCGGATCGCGGCGGGGCGCTCTTCTTCGGACAGCTGCCGTGACGAGTTGACCATGGCGGCGATGTAGTCGGGGGCTTGCACCAGGCCGTGCACGACGTTCATCGACCAACCGGTGATGCCAGTCGCCTTTTGCTCCTGCTCGCGCAGCGTCCGCGCTCTGTCCTTGGTGCCGGCCTTGGGTTGCAGCCAATCTCGTTGGTGCGTTTCGTGGTGCAGCGCCATCAGGTGGTCGAACTCGTCGGGCGGCGTGCGCAGCAGGCCCAGCAACTTGGCCAGGTCGACGTCGCTCACGCCTTCCTTGCCGTTGACCAGTTCCGAGACCTTGGCTTCCTGCCAGCCCAGCAACTCGGCGGCGGCGCGGTTGGTGAGGTCGGCCGCTCGCAGCAGCGCCCGTATCGCGTCACCGAACTCGCGGCCGCGCACCGTTGATCTCCGCAAAGGCATGCGGGGGACGGTAGAGGCGGCGTTCCGTTTGGCTCCACCCATTCGCCGCAGGTCAACCTGAAAGCATGTCCTTTGGATGAGTTCCAAACCCCTGGCCTAGGACGGCGCGACCGCGCGGCGGACGCTCTCGCGCAGGAAGTCCCGGCGGCGGTCGTGGGTCTCGGCGGGTTCGTCGCTGGTGGCCGCGTAGACGTTGCTGACCGGTGACCACGCCATCGACATCGCGATGACCATGGCCATCACGTCGAAGGGGTCGCCGGCGCGGACCAGCCCCGCCTGCTGCGCGTCGGTGATCGCCTGCAGCTTGTTCTGGTCCAGGCGATCGGTGTCGGCGACCAGGTGGCCGGTGGGGCGTCGTTCCAGTCGGGCCCAGGTCGCGAGCCGGATGAGTTCGGGGCGCTCGATGTACTCGTCGTAGAGGCGCACGGCCCAGTCCGCCAGGTCGGTGGCGTCGATGGGCACGACGTTGACGATCCGCTCCAGCGAGCCGAAGAAGATCGCGTCGAACAGCCCTTCCTTGTTGCCGAAGTAGGCGTAGAGCTGCGCCTTGTTGGTGCGCGCCGCGGCGACGACCCGTTCGATGCGGGCCCCGGCGATGCCGTGCTCGGCGAACTCACGGGTGGCCACGTCGATGATGCGTTGCCGCGTGGCCGCGCCACGGGCGGTCAGCTGCTGGTCGGACATGACTGAACTGTACTGACAGAACAGTCGGTTTACTTTGCGGTCCCTCTGGGGGTAGCGTCAAATAGACCGAACAGTCTGTTTAAGGAGAGTCATGCGAAGCACCACCGGCTGGCAGGCCGACGGACACGCGCTGCACCGGGTGCCGCTGTCCCGCCGTGACCTGCGGCACGACGACATCGCGGTCCGCGTGGACTTCTGCGGCGTCTGCCACACCGACCTGCACTCGTTGCGCGCACACGATGGCAAGGGCGTGCTCGTGCCGGGTCACGAGTTCACCGGGGTCGTCCTGGACATCGGTTCCGAGGTGACCAAGTTCCGGGTCGGTGACCCGGTCGCCGTCGGCAACATCGTCGACTCCTGCGGCGTGTGCACGATGTGCGCGATGGGCCAGGAGAACTTCTGCCGCGAGTTCCCCACGCTCACCTACGGCGGGACCGACCGCCACGACGGGACGACGACGCTGGGCGGCTTCTCCCGCGAGTACGTGGTCCGCGACCGGTTCGCCCATCCCCTGCCGTCCGAACTCGACCCGGCTGCCGCGGCGCCGTTGCTGTGCGCGGGGATCACGGTGTGGGAGCCGATGCGCGCCCTGGGAGTGGGTCCGGGGACGCGCGTCGCGGTGGCCGGCCTGGGCGGGCTGGGCCACCTCGCGGTCAAGTTCGCGGCCGCCCTGGGCGCCGAGGTGTCGGTCGTGAGCCGGTCGGCCGACCGTGCGAGCGACGCGATCCGCCTTGGTGCCCGCGATGTCGTCGTCTCCACCGACCCGGAGAGCGTGGAGGCGTCCCGCGACCGGTTCGACGTGCTGATAGACACCATCCCCGTGGCCCACGACCTCGGCCCTTACCTCAGGTTGGTGGCCGTGGACGGGACGTTGAGCCAGGTCGGCTACCTCGGCGCCATCAGCCTGGAGACGATGGACCTGCTCGTCGGCCGCAAGAAGCTGAGCTCCGGTGGCAGCGGGGGTCTTCCCGCCACCACCGCCATGCTGGAGTTCTGCGCCGCCCACGGCATCACCGCCGACGTCGAGGTCCTGCCGTCGGCCCGCGTCGCCGAGGCCCTCGACCGGCTCGACCGCGGTGACGTCCGCCACCGGTTCGTCCTCGACCTGTCCGACCTCGGCTGACGTGCCGTGGCAGCGCTGATCGCTTTCAGGGCGTCCGGCGGCTGACCCGCGGCATCCTGGCGATCTTCGCCTCCGCCTGCTCCTCGTCGATGATGCCCGCGGCAGCCCGCCGCCGCAGCTTGCCGGCCACGACGTCGGCGAGTGGTGCGTCGGCGAGCTTGCGCCAGCGCTTCGACGGGAGACGCTCGCGCTTGAGTTCGGAGTCGATGTCATCGGGCCGGGCCTGGACGAGCACCACCTGCTCGCGGCGCCGGTCCGCCCGGACGTTGGCGCGCTTGTTCCTGGCGATGGCCTTGCGCGAGCCCTTGTCACTCTGTCCGTAGCAGTTGCGGGCGTCCCTTGCGTAGCTCAACGCCTTCTTCTCCTGCGGAGATCTCCTGGTCACAAGCCGATCCTAACTGCGTGCGCACCTCATTTTGCTCAGCCGTGCTAAGTTTTGCTCATGCGAGCAAAGTCCGTGACCGAGCAGGCCCGGCGGGCGCAGATCGTGGCGGCGGCGATCGCCACGATCGCGGAGCTGGACTACGCGGAGACGTCGTTCAAGGCCATCGCGGCGCGTGCGGGGCTGAGCAGCACGGGGCTGATCTCGTACCACTTCAGGAACAAGCAGGAGCTCGTCGACGTCGTGTTCGCGGACATCTTGGAGCGCTTCCAAGGGTTCGTGAGCACGCGGATGAACCAGGCGAGCGCCCGCCAGGAACTGAGGGCGTTCCTGGTCGCCAACATCGCGTTTCTGCGCGAACACCGCGAGGACATGGTGGCGTTCCTGCGCATCAAGGCACACGCGGCGGTGACGGACGGGGGCATCGCCGACTCCGATCACGCAGGGCTCGCCGACCTGCTGCGGCAGGGGCAGGACGCCGGCGAGTTCCGCGCGTTCGACCCGGACGTCATGGCCGTGTTCGTCCTCGCGCTGCGCAACAGCGTTGTGCAGCGGTCCGGATCACTCGATCTCGACGTCTGCGAGCAGGAGTTGGTCGCGGCCGTCGACCTGGCCACAAGGGGTTGACCATGCGTCGGGGGACGTTGCTAGTTGCCGCATCACTGCTGCTCAGCGCGTGCGGGAGAGGGGAAGCCATGCCATCGGACGTCGTGACGACCGATACGGGGCAGGTTCGGGGCGAGGTGCGGGACGGGCATCTGCGGTTCCAGGGGGTTCCGTACGCCCGCGCGGCTCGCTGGGAGCCGCCGGTGCGCGCGGCGGCGTGGAACGGGGTGCGGGACGCTTTCCAGCCCGGCAGTCCGTGTCCGCAGGTCGGATCGAGCTACTCAGAGACGAAGAGCACCGACGAGGACTGCCTGTTCGCCAACGTCACGACGCCTTCGGTGGCCGGCCGCAAGCCGGTGCTGGTGTGGGTGCACGGCGACGGCGCGATCGGGGCCGGGCACTTCTTCGACGCGGAACGCCTTGCGCGGCAGGGGGATGTCGTCGTGGTGACGTTCAACTACCGGATGGGTGTGTTCGGCGGCTTCGGCCTGCCGGGCCTCGAGCACTCCGGTGAGTTCGGGCTGCTCGACCAGCGCGCGGCGTTGGAGTGGGTCCAACGCAACATCTCCGGCTTCGGCGGGGATCCGGGCAACGTGACGTTGTTCGGGGTGTCCTTCGGGGCGACCGCGGTGAGCGCGCACCTGATCGGGCAGCGGCCCTTGTTCCACAAGGCGATCATGCACAGCTCGTTCACCTTGGTGGATGTGCCTCGCGGCGCCTGGTTCCCGGACCTGGAGGCGTTGCCGTCACTCGCGTGGCGGCCGGTGCCGGAGATCCAGGAGATCGGCAGGATGATCAGCGCCGAACTGGGCTGCACGGACGTCGAGTGCCTGCGGCGACTGCCGGTGGAGAAGCTGCTCGACCACCCGCAGATCATGAACATCTTCCAGTCCGTCGGCTACGGCGGCTCGTCGCTCCCCCGGCTCCCGGCCGAGTCGCTGGAGTCGGGCGAGTTCGCCGACGTGCCGATCCTGGCCGGCGCGACGCGCGACGAGCACAACAGCTTCGTCGGGCTGTTCCGGCCGGACCCGATGTCCGCTGAGGACTACTCACGGCTCGTGCGGGAGGCGTTCCCCGACCGTGCGGCCGAGATCGAGCGCGAGTACCCGGTCAGCGCGTTCGCGTCACCGAAGCAGGCATGGGCGACGCTGCTGACAGACCGCATGTGGGCACGGGCGACGTTCCAGCAGAACACGCTGTACGCGAAGAAGGCGCCCGTCTACGCGTTCGAGTTCGCTGACCGCAACGCGGCCACGGACCCGGAGTTCCCCAAGGAACTGCACGGCGCGAACCACTCGTCGGACATCGACTACCTGTTCCCCGACGAGGACTTCACGAAGGACCGCGGCCTGTCCGACCACATGATCAAGGCGTGGACGGACTTCGCCCGCACCGGAACGCCGGGGTGGCCGCGGTTCTCCGAGGGCCAGTACGTGCAGTCACTTGCTCCGGGCGCGATCGGACGCGTCGACTACGCCGCCGAGCACCGGCTGGCGTTCTGGCGCTAGGCCGTACCAGTGGGGCCTTCACCGGGGTCTGCTTCGATCATCGCTACCCTGGTGGAGTGCCCGGCACCCGCAGCTCGCGAACCCGCGCGTATCTCGCGCGGGTCTTCGCGGTGCTCGCGCTGGTCGCCGGGGTCGCGATGATGCAGGGCACGCCGTGTGAGACGGAGTTCGCCTGGACCGCGCAGTGCCCGACGTCGAGCACCCACGCGGTCGCCCACGCCGACCTGACCGACGACGGTGGCCTGGTCGAGGGCCTTCTCGTCGCCGGCGCCTGCCTGGTGGTGGCGCTGGCCGTGCTGATCGGGTTCGCCGTGCTGCGGCGGTCCGGCTCGTTCCAGCTGCTGCTGGTGCGCCTGCCCTCTGTGCTGTCTCCCCCTTCACGCCGGCTGGAAGTGCGGCTGACGCAGCTCTGCGTGCTGCGCGCCTAGACCGAACCCGTTCTCCGGGTCCGTCTTCCTTCGCCACACGTGGAGTTCTGCCATGTCCAAGAACGCTCGTCTGTCCCTGATCATCGTCGCCGTCGTGGCGGTCGTGGTCGCCGGTTTCCTCCTGTTCAGCCGCAACGACACCACCGCGGCACCCCAGTCCGCCGACGGCAGGGTGACCGTCGTCGAGTACCTCGACCTCGAATGCCCGTCGTGCCGCGCCGCCTACCCCGGCGTGGAGAGGCTGAAGACCGAGTACGGCGAGCGCGTGACGTTCGACGTGCGGCACTTCCCGATCCCCAGCCACCGCAACTCCGAACTGGCCGCCGTCGCGGTCGAGGCCGCGGGCGCGCAGGGCAAGCGGGACGACATGTTCCGGCTGATGTTCGACGCGCAGCAGGAGTGGGCCGGTCAGCAGACCTCGCAGCGCGCGGCGTTCACCGGCTTCGCCCAGCAGCTCGGCCTCGACCAGGCCGCGTTCGACAAGGCTCTGGACGACCCGGCGCTGCGCGAGCGCGTGCTCGCCCAGCGCACCGAGGGCAGCAAGGCAGGCGTCACCGGCACGCCGACGTTCTTCATCAACGGCACCAAGTTCACCGGCGCGCCCACCTACGACGCGCTGAAGGCAGCGATCGAGAAGGTGCGTTCGTGAACCGGATCGTCGCCTGGGTCCTCGCGGTCGGCGGGTTCGTCGGCCTGGTCGCGTCGTTCGTGCTGACGATCGAGAAGATCGCGCTGCTCAAAGACCCGTTCTACGTGCCGACGTGCAGCATCAACCCGGTGCTGAGCTGCGGCTCGATCATGAAGACCGCGCAGGCCGAGCTGTTCGGGTTCCCCAACCCGTTGCTCGGCATCGCGGGCTTCGCGGTGGTGACGACTCTCGGTGTGCTGCTGCTGGCCGGGGTGTCGCTGCCGTCGTGGGTGTGGATCGGGCTGCAGGTCGGGGTCACGTTCGGGGTGCTGTTCGTGCACTGGCTGATCGTTCAGTCGCTGTACGAGATCGGTGCGCTGTGCCCGTACTGCATGGTCGTGTGGGCGGTGATGATCCCGATCTTCTGGTACACGACGTTGCGCAACATCCGGCCGACGTTCCAGTTCCACAGCGTCGTGCTGATCCTGTGGTACCTGGTGATCATCGGCGGGGTGCTGCAGGCGTTCTGGTTCTACTGGTCGTCGCTCGTCTAGCACCAGTGGCCCGGCCGGCGTTCGCGGAGACGGCCGGCCGGGCCCTCCTAGGCATCTCTGGCAGCACCGAGTAGCACGGGACGCAGCCCGTCGATCCCCGTGAAGTGGTGCCCGCGCATCCCGGCAAGCTCCGCGGCCCGCACGTTCTCCAGCCGGTCGTCCACGAACAGGATGTCGTCGTCCCCCAACGCGTCACGGCACCACTCGAAGGCCGCGCGGTCCGGCTTGGCGTGACCGATCCGGCACGAGAACGCGCGCACCTCGAACAGGTCGAGCCACGCGTAGGTGCGCTCGAAGTTCTGGGCGTGATCCTCGGGGATGTTGGACAGCAACGCGATGCGCCGGCCCGCGTTGTGCAGTTCGTGCAGCAGCGCGACCATCTCGTAGTCGACGCGGTTCCAGCTGGCCACGTCCTCCTCGACCAGCGGCGGGTGGCCCACGAGGGCCCAGTACTCGCTCGCTGTCACGTCGCCGCGGTCGTAGGCGGGGCGGTGGGCCCAGTAGGCGTCCCAGAACTCCGGCTCGGTGCTCATCGTGGCCATGACCTCGGGTGACTGGTCGCGGGCGATGACGCCGAACATGTCGAACAGCACGATCATGCCGTCACCACCGCGACGCCGGCGGCGGTCAGGGCCTCGGCGCTGTCCGCGTCGGTGACCACGGCGTCCAAAGAGGACACCGGTGCCACGTGGGCCAGGGCGGTGCGGGTGAGTTTCGAGGCGTCCACGGCGGCGATGACGCGGTGGGCCGAGGTGATGGCGGCTCGTTTCACCGAGGCGTCCTCCAGGTCGAAGGCGGTCAGGCCGTGTTCCGCGGAGAGGCCACAGCAGCCGATGACCGCGGTGTCGAAGCGCAGCGCCTGCAGCGAGGCCAGGGTCAGCGGGCCGGTGAGTGCCAGTTCGCCGGGGCGTGGGCGGCCGCCGGGGACGAGCAACGTCAGAGTCGAAGAAGAAGACAGTGCGTTCACGGCGTGCAGGGACAACGGCATGACGGTCAGGCGTCGGTCGTGCAGCAGGCGGGCCACTTCGAGGCACGTGGTGCCGCTGTCCAGGACGACCGACTCGCCGTCCGCGATCAGGGCGGCCACGGCGGCGGCGATGCGGCGCTTGGCGGCCATGTTCTCGTCCGAGCGCAGCGAGAACGGGGGTTCGGAACCGCGCAGGAGCAGGCTCCTGGCGCCGCCGCGATAGCGTTCCAGGACGCCCTGAGCTGCGAGGACCTCCAGGTCGCGGCGGATGGTCATCTCGGAGGCGCCGGTCAGCGACGCCAGGTCCGCCACACCGAGCGAGCCGGCGTCGCGGACCGCCTCGGTGATCTGCTTCAGTCGGGACACAGTCGTGATTGAACATCAGTGATGTTCGAAACTCAATCTTTCGAACATGCGAATCGTTCGTTAGCGTGATGCAAGTGAACGCTCTCAAGGCCGCGCGGGTCGCCACCTTCACGTACTTCGCCCTCAACGGGTTCCTGCTCGGGCTGTGGCTCGTGCACATCCCGACGGTCGAGGACCGCACGGGCACAAGTCACGCCGAGCTCGGCCGGTTGCTGCTGCTGCTCGGGCTGGGCGCGTTCATCGGCATGCGGCTCGGCGGCAAGTTCACCGACCGCGTGGGCGTGAAGCTGGTCGTGCCGCTGGCCAGTGTCGTGTGCAGCGTGACGGCGTTCCTGCCCGGTGTGGCGGTCGACCAGTGGACGCTCGGTGCGGCGCTGCTCGTCTTCGGCTTCGGCAACGGCCTGATCGACGTCAGCATGAACGCGCACGCCGTGGTGGTCGAGCGGCACTACGACCGTCCGGTGATGTCGGCGTTCCACGCGACGTGGTCGCTCGGCGGTGTGGCCGCCGCGCTGACCGGTGCCCGCACGCTGAGCTGGGAACTCTCCCCCGCCACGACCCTCGGCGCCGCGGCCGTGCTCGGCGTCGTCGTCAGCCTCGTGACCGCGAGGTTCCTGCTGGCCGAGAAGGAGTCGCAGCACGCCACCGAGCAGACCGGCAAGCGCAAGGCCCCCCGCCGGATCTGGATCATGGCGGTGCTCGCCCTGCTGGTGATGCTGAGCGAGGGTGCCGCGAACGACTGGAGCGTGCTGCACCTGCAGGACGTCCTCGACGCGTCCCCGCAGATCGCCGCTCTCGCCTACGGCGCGTTCGCCACGACGATGACCGTCGGGCGGCTGCTCGCGGACCGGGTCAGCGCGAAGATCGGGCCGATGGCGGTGCTGCGCTGGGGCTCGGTGATCGGCGCGGCGGGCATCGCGACGGCCGCGCTCTCGCCGTGGATCTGGCTGGCGCTGGTGGGCTGGGCGATCGCCGGCATCGGTCTGTCGGGCACGGTTCCGCAGCTGTTCAGCGCGGCGGGCCACGCGGAACCCGGTGCGGCGGGTGTCAACGTCTCGCGCGTCGCGGGGCTCGGCTACCTCGGCGTGCTGGCCGGGCCTGCGGTGATCGGCTGGCTGACGCACTTCGTGCCGCTCAACATCGCGTTCCTGCTGCCGGTGGCGCTGTGCCTGGTCGCCGCACTGTCCGCGGGCGTGTTGCGCACCGATTCCGCCGAGGAGAAGGTCTCGGCGTAAGAATGCGCGCATGGATCTCGCCACTCTGGATCTCACCACCGCACACCTCGCCGACGCGTGCATCCGGGCCGACATCCCGGTCCGCACCGTCTCCCTGACGCCGGTCATCCCCGGCTCGAAGACCGGCGGCCGCGTGCTGCCCGCCCGGCACGCGGGCAGCGTCGACGTCTTCCTGGAGGCCATCGAACGCAGCGAGCCCGGCGACGTGCTCGTCGTCGACAACGACGCCCGCACCGACGAGGCCTGCGTGGGCGACCTGATCGTGCTCGAGGCGCAGAAGGCCGGGCTCGCGGGCGTCGTCATCTGGGGTCTGCACCGCGACACCCAGGACATCAGGGCGATCGGGCTGCCGGTGTTCAGCCTCGGCGCGAACCCGACGGGGCCGCTGAGCCTGCGTGACCGCGCACCCGAGGCCCTCTCAACGGCCGAGATCGGCCAGTGGACCGTCACGTCCGACGACATCGTGTTCGGCGACGACGACGGCGTGCTGTTCGTACCTGCGTCCCATGCCGGCGCGCTCATCGAGAAGGCGCGCGGTATCCGGGATGTCGAACGAGCGCAGGCGGACCGCGTGCGGCAGGGTGAGTCCCTGCGCGGCCAGCTGCGGTTCGGCGAGTACCTGGAGAGCGGGCTGACGTTCCGCGAACACCTGCGCAAGATCGGCGGCGCCGTCGAGGAGTGAGGCCATGACATCGATTTCGGCCAGATACCGGGTCCGGGCGGACGCGTTCGAGGCGAAGGTCGCGCAGGTGAAATCCGACGCGTGGACCAACCCCTCGCCGTGTGCGCAGTGGACGGCACTTGAGGTCGTGGACCACGTCATCGACATGCACGGCGTGATGCTCGGCCAGCCGATCCCACGCACCGAAGACCCGCTCACGGACTTCCGCGAGACCCGTCGCCAGGTCCAGGAGGCCCTGGACTCGGACCGCGCCCGCAGCGAGGTCTCCACACCCGCCGGCCCGATGACACTCGAAGAGCACGTCGACCAGGTCGTCAGCGACGACCTGGTGCTGCACGGCTGGGACCTCGCCCGAGCCACCGGCCAGGACGAGACGATCCCCGCGGCCGACGTGGAACGCCTCTGGGCGACGGCGACGTCGGTGCCCGCCGACCTGATGGAACGCTTCCGCACACCCGGCGCGTTCGGTCCCGGCATCGAGGTCTACGGCGCCGAGATCCCGGTGCCCGACGACGCTTCGCTGCAGGACCGGCTGCTCGGGTATGTGGGCCGGGACCCCATGTCGAAAAGTCCCTGAGCACTTCGACGGGTGCGTGAAGGACAGCCGCTGAGAGGAATGACATGGACTGGACCCTGGAAGTCGTCGTCGTACCGGTGTCGGACCTCGACAGGTCGAAGCGCTTCTACGAGGAGCAGCTCGGTTTCAAGGTCGACCACGACACGACGTTCAACGAGGACACCCGCGTCCTGCAGCTCACCCCGCCCGGCTCCGGCTGCTCGATCGTCATGGGCAAGGGCATCGTCAAGGGCGAACCGGGGACGCTGAAGGGCGTGCAACTCGTCGTGTCGGACCTGGAGAAGGCCCGCGCGCAGCTCGTCGAGCGCGGCGTCGAGGTCGGCGAGATCGTGCGCATGAACGAGGCGGACGGAGGGTCGTTCATCTTCTTCGACGACCCGGACGGCAACAGCTGGGCCGTGCAGGAGATCAAGGCCCGCGCGACCGGTGGGGAGTGGAAGTAGTGAAGTACATGCTGGTCAGCTACGGCGGCAGTCAGGAGGACTGGGAGGGCCTCGCCGCCTGGTCCGACGAGGACATGCACCGCATGATCGCCTACATGCGCGACCTGGACGCCGAACTGCGCGCCTCCGGTGAGCTGCTGCAGTCCGAGGGTCTGAGCGGCCCCGCGCGGGCGTTCGTGGTGCGGGGCAGCGACGACGGGCCGGTCGTGGTCGACGGTCCGTTCGCGGAGTCCAAGGAGGTCATCGCCGGGTACTGGGTGGTCGACGTCGACAGCCACGACCGGCTGCTGGAGATCGCCCGCAAGGCCTCGGCGTGCCCTGGGCCCGGTGGCAAGCTCCTGAACCAGCCGATCGAGGTGCACCCGATCATGGGAGCGCCCGACGTGGACTCGGAAACCCTGGCACCGTACGAGAAGTAGCAGTGAGGGGCCGGGCACGAAGCCCGGCCCCTCACGCGGTCACCTCAGGTCGTACGCGCGGATGATCGTCTGCTGGACGTCACCGCCCGCGTCCGCCGCCCGAGCCTTGAACGACACGTTCTTGGCTCCGTGCGGGTGGATCAGCGTCATCTGCCAGCCGGCGCGCGTCTTGCGCAGCGGCACCGGCTTCCACGTCTTGCCCTCGTCGTAGGACACCTGCACCGCAGGGTCCTTGATGTTCGTGACGGGGCCCGTTCCGTTGCGTTCCACCGTGATCGGCACGGTGGCGACGCGGCCGGCGCGGTTGTTCTCGTCCAGCGCGGGTGCGAACCGGACGGCCAGCAGCGGCACCGACTGGTAGAGGTCGCCGGGGACGTGCTCGGAGTAAAACGACCAGTCCGCGGTCACCTGCGACGAGAACGAGTCGCGGGTCGCCTCGGTGTGGACTGTGTAGCGCTTCTTCTCCGCCGGCAGGTTCGGGATGTTGGCGTAGCCGGCCTCCGGGAGGTCGGAGATGACCTTGCCGTCCAGCGTGACCGTGGTGCGGCCGGTGGTCGGCGAGGAGTACCCGTACATGCCCTGCGAGCTGTGCACGGGCAGGTCCAGGCGCAGCGAGTTGCCCACGCGTCCGGCGAAGCGCACAGTGCCGGGGGCATGCGGTACACCGGGGCCGTAGACGGCGCTGTTCCAGTGCTCGGTGGTGGTGCGGCCGAGCTTGAACACCCGTGGTGCGACCGAGTACTGCGAGCCGAGGGCGGGCCACTCGCCGAGCTTCGTGAACTCGGTCAGACCGCCGGACCACTCGACGTCCGGCGTGTAGAACTCCTTGAGCCGCAACGGCAGCGGGCCGGAGGCGCCGTTGTCGCGCTGGCCGATCGAGCCCGGCACGCGGGCGTGCGTGACGGAGTTGACGCGAGCCAGTTCGCGGTCCTTGACGGAACGCTGCAGGTTCGCCGGCACGCGGGTCTTCTCGCTGATCCTCACGTGGTACTGGTACGGGCTGCCGTCGAACTTGCCGTTGGCGTCCGGCTTGGCCATCACGGACTCGGCGTAGAAGTCGAACTTCGGCCACGACGTCGTCGACGGGCGGACGCGGATCGAGTCGAAGCTGTTGAGGTACCAGGTGCCGCCGGTCTCGCCCCAGTTGGCCTGCATCAGGAACCCGAGGCCCGCGGACGCCGCCTTGGCGTCCTTCTGGTCGACCGCGATCACCGGCTGGGTGCCCTGCCGTGCGTCGAACACGATCTCGGTGTTGCCGCTGACCTCCAGCGCCGGTTCGGTCAGCGCGGTGGTCAGGCCGCCCTTGGTCGGGTCGGGGTCACGGGTGCTGATCGTGCCGTCGAGGAAGTACTTGCCCTTGGGCAGGCGCTGCACGAGCGTGCCGGACGGGTCGTGGCGGAAGTACGCCTGCGGCTGGTCGAGGCTGACGAACCGGTAGTCGTAGTACTGCGTCGCCGCGCCGTTGTGGTCGAGGAACGTGAGCTTCACGTCGTAGCTCTCGACCTCCTTCACGACGCCGATCGGCACGCGCACGCCGTCGGAGGACAGGACGACCGCGCCGTAGACGCCGTCCGCGATGGCGGCCTTGGTGTCGGCGGTGACCGTGGCGTCGGCCGTGCCGCCGGCCGGGATGGTGAGCTTGGCCGGCGAGACGCTGAACAGGCCGGCTCCGGCGGGCTTGACCTCGGCGATGCTGAGGTCGAGCGTCACGTCGGACGTGCCGTTGTTGCGGTAGGTCAGCTTCTTCGTGATGGGCTTGTCGTCGTCGTGCGGCCACTGCGCGGTGCCCAGCGAGATGCTGCCGTGGTCCGTGGAGACCCCGGCGGACGCGGCGCGGCCGATGTCGAGACGTCCGGCGCCCTGGTCGTAGATGGTCAGCGACGGGTTGGGCTCGGCGCTGTTCATCAGCGCGGCCTTGATGTCCTCCGCCTTCCAGGCGGGGTGCTGGGAGGCGAGGATCGCCGCCGCTCCCGCCACGTGCGGGGTGGCCATCGACGTGCCGGACAGCGCGACGTGGCCGTCGCCGACGGGCGTGCCGATCTGGCCGTTCTTGGCCTTCGCGGCCACGATGTCGACGCCCGGCGCGGTGATGTCGGGCTTGACGGCGTTGTTGATCCAGCGCGGGCCGCGCGAGGAGAACTCGGCGAGGGTGTCGTCACGGTTGACGGCGCCGACGGTGAGGGCCGCGTCGGCGGAGCCGGGTGAGCCGATGGCGCTACCGGAGTTGCCGGCGGCGACGACGAACAACGCGCCGGTCTGCTCGGTGATGCGGTTGAGCGCGAGCGACATCGGGTCGGTGCCCTCGTCGGGCCACGAGCTGCCGAGGCTCATGTTGACGACCTCGGCCTTGGCCGCGGCCCACTCCATGCCGGCGATGATGTCGCTCTCGCGGCCGCCGCCGAAGTCGCCGAGCACCTTGCCGTTGATGAGCTTCGAGTCGGGCGCGATGCCCTTGTACTTGCCGTCGCCGGTGACGGTGGACGCGACGTGCGTGCCGTGGCCGACGCGGTCGTCGGTGGTGTCGCTGTCGGAGAAGTTCTTCGACTCCACGACGGCGCCCGCGAGGTCCGGGTGGGTCTCGTCGACGCCGGTGTCGAGGATGGCGACGGTGACGTCCTTGCCGGTGAAGCCCTTCTCCCACGCCTGGGGCGCGCCGACCTGCGCGGCGCTGCGGTCCAGTGACGCGGTGACCTTGCCGTCGAGCCAGATCCTGCCGGTGCCCGCCGCCCGGGCACCGGCCCAGAACGAGCCGTCCTTGCCGATCGTGATCGCGTGCGCGCCGATGCTCGGCAACGACTCGGCGTTCGCGGCGCTGATCGCCTGCCCCTGCACGATCAGCGGAATCGTCTTGCTGGACCTGTCGTCGTAGCCGGATCTGGCGAGCAGCGAGACGTCGAACAGCCGCTCGTCCAGCTGGCCGGAGTTGAGCCCCGCCTGGACGTCGAGCGGGACCACGTGCAGGTCGCCGCGCGTGTCCTTGAAGCTGCGGAACCCGACGTCTTCCCTGCCCTGCGCCCCTCTGGCGTTGACCTTGCCGTTGCTGACGGTGACCTCGTCACCGGTGATGAGCGTGACCTTGGTGGTCAGCCCGTCGGCGCGTACCTGGTGTTCCTGCGGTGCCGCTGAAACAGGAACGGCTGCCGTGGCGGCAACCACGACAGCCGTCAGACCTGCGGCGATGTGCGTTCGTTTCAAAGCGAACTCCCCTTAGTTCACCGAGGAGGGAATAGCCCTCAGTGACTAAGACACTCCTCACGGTGGCCGCGTTGCTGGGTGGCCCGCATCACATGTTCACAGAATGTTCTGGATTGCCCGTTCGACGGCCGCCTCGACGTGCAGGCGGGTCGTCGGGAACACCGGAAGCTGCACGTCAGCCTGGGTGATGAGCAGTTCGATCTCGGTGCAGCCGAGGATGACGCCCTGTGCCCCTTCGAAGCGTGAGATCACGTCTTGATAGGCGCGGCGGGACTGCTCGCGGACGATGCCGAGGCACAGTTCGTCGTAGATGACCCGGTGCACCATCGCGCGGTCCTCGGCGGACGGCAGCAGGACCTTCAGGCCGTGCGACTCGAGGCGTTCGCGGTAGAACTGCTGGTCCATGGTGAAGCCGGTGCCGAGCAGGCCGACCGTGGTGAAGCCGGCCCGCTTGATGGCCTGCGCCGTCGTGTCGCCGAGGTGGATCACCGGGATGTCGACGGCGGCCTGGACCTGGTCGAACACCTTGTGCATGGTGTTCGTGCAGATCAGCAGGAAGTCGGCGCCGCCGGCCTGCACCTGCGCGGCGGCTTCGGCGAGTGCCTTGCCCGCGTCGTCCCAGCGGCCCTCGACCTGCATGCGTTCGACCTCGGCGAAGTCGACGGAGTGCAGCACGACCTTCGCCGAGTGCAGGCCACCGAGGTGTTCGCGCACCAGTACGTTCGCCAGCCGGTAGTACTCCGCGCTGCTCTCCCAGCTCATTCCGCCCAGCATCCCGATCGTCAGCATGGGACCAGTCAAGCACTCCAGCGCGGGTCACGGCCGGTGGTGGCCAGCAACTGCTCGAACGGTGACGCGTCGGCCGGTGCCTCGGCGGGTTCCTTGAAGACCTTCCACTCGACGGCCATCGGTCCCATCTGGGCGACGAGGCCGGCGACCTCGGCGAACACCTCGGGGTCGGGTTCGAAGCGCTGACCGGTGGCCTGGGCGAGGTCGGAGGCGTGCACGGTGAGGTCGAGCAGCGCCAGGCCGCCGACCGTCTGCGCGGGCATGTTCATGTTGCCGGCGATGCCCTCGGTCGCACCGGGCCGGCCCCAGGCCTCGACGAGCTTCGCGGACTCCGCCGGGTACCGGTCGCGCCAGTCCGGGTAGGACGGGGTGCTGCTGAAGTCGGCGTCCTGCTTCGCGGCGAGCTTCTGGAACTCCACGACGACGTGCAGCAGGTGGTCGAGCAGGGCTCGGACGTCGTAGTCGGCGCACGGCGTGGGCTTGGACAGGTCGTCGTCGGTGATGTTCGCGATGACGGGCAGTGCGTGGTCGCGGGCTCGGTCGAGCAGAACGCTGAGCTTCATGGGTGCGAGCCTATTTCCGGGCGTCTCGCCGCTCTTGAAGAAACGCGCCAACCCAGTGCCGTGACCGGCAACCTTCGCCGCGTCTTCCGGCGCTCAGCAGGGCGCCTCGCGGCACCGGCCCCACGCCCGAATCCAACCAGGATGAGGGCGTGGGGCCGGCACCACGATGCACCCGTCTGACCACCGAAATACGGGGCAAAGGCCGCCGGCCACGGCACTAGGATTCGCGCTGTGCAGGGGCCACGTCGTGACACTCGGGGGATCATCGACGCGCGCGAGCTGTTCGCCCGCGTGCGGTTCCGCCGGCGCATGCCGTGCGCCGAGCTGCGGCCGTACCTGGAGCACTACTGGCTGATCGACGGGCAGCTGGACGCGCCGTACACCTCGCACGTCGTGCCGCACCCGTCCGTGAACATCGTCTTCGAGCGCGGGTTCGCCCAGCCGGAGATCGCCGGGGTGGGCCTGGGGCTGTTCAGCCGGGTGCTCGACGGGCGGATCCGGGTGGCGGGCGTGCAGTTCCGGCCCGGTGGGTTCCGGCCGTTCCTGGCCGACCCGGTGTCGCAGTGGACCGGACGGCACGTGCGGCTCGACGTCCCGTCGTCGCTGGTTCTGGACGTGGAGGACGAGGACGAGCGGGTGGCCGCGCTCGACGCGTTCCTGCTGGGGCTCGGACCCGTGGCCGACGCCCAGGCGACGCTGGCGATGGAGCTGGTCCAGCGGATCCGGGACGACCGGGAGATCCGGCGGGTGGCGGACTTCGCACGGGATTGCGGCGTGGCGGTGCGCACGATGCAGCGGATGTTCGCGGACTACGTCGGGGTGAGTCCGAAGTGGGTCATCCTGCGGTACCGCATCCACGAGGCGCTGGAACGGGCCGAGGCGGACGTCGAGTGGGCGCATCTGGCCGCCGACCTCGGCTACAGCGACCAGGCCCACCTCGTCCGGGACTTCACGCAGACCGTCGGCGTCTCCCCCACGGCGTACGCGCGGGCGCTCAGCTGAAGTACTGGCACAGCTCGACGAGGACGCCCTCAGGGCCGCGGACGTAGCAGGTCCGCAGCATGTCCTCGTAGGTCTCGACGTTCCTGACCAGCTCGGCGCCGTGCGGTTCGAGGCGGGCGAGCGTGTCGTCGAGGTCGTCGACCACGAACGCGACGTGCCGCAGGCCCAGGGCGTTGATCGGCGCGCGGGAGCCACCGTCGATGCTCCGCGGGGTCTGGAACTGGCTGAACTCGATGCGGTACCGGTCGTCCGGGGTCTTCATCATGGCGATGTCGCTGCGGGAGCCGTCGAGTCCGACGACACCGTCGACGAACTCGCCCTCCATGTGCGCCTTGCCCTCCAGCTCCATGCCCAGTGCCTCGAAGAACGCGACGGCGGCCGCGAGGTCGGTGACGGTCATTCCCACGTGGTGCATGCTCTTGATGCTCATGCCCCTGGGACGGAGCCGCCGCCGTGTTCTCGACACCCGAAGTGGTCCAACTTCAAGGGCGGTTTGTGGCTCTGTCAACTGGACCGGTTGCGCGGCAGAGTTCACCGGCATGAGCCTCGCCTTCCTGATCACGACGTTGATCGCGGTCGCCACCCCCGGCACCGGTGTGCTGTACACGTTGTCCGCCGGTCTCGCGCACGGGCGCAAAGCGAGCGTGATCGCCGCGTTCGGCTGCACGCTGGGGATCGTGCCGCACGTGCTGGCGACGGTGACGGGGCTGGCGGCGTTGTTGCACACGAGCGCGCTGGCGTTCGAGGTCGTGAAGTACCTGGGTGTCGCGTACCTCGTCTACCTGGCGTGGGCGACGTGGCGGGACAGGAGCGAACTGGTCGTGGACACCGCGGCGGCGCCGGCGTCCGCGCGCAGGGTCGTGGTGTCGGCGGTGCTGATCAACCTGCTCAACCCGAAGCTGACGATCTTCTTCGTGGCGTTCCTGCCGCAGTTCGCGACCGGGTTCGGGCAGATGGTGACGCTGAGCGCGGTGTTCATGGCGCTGACGTTCGCGGTGTTCGCCGTCTACGGGGTGTTCGCGGCGTCGATGCGCGACCGGGTGCTGGCGCGGCCTCGGGTGATGGTGTGGCTGCGGCGGTTCTTCGCTGCCTCGTTCGCCGCGCTGGGCGTGAAGCTCGCGCTGACCTAACAGGCGGCGGCGCGTTCGAGCAGCAGGGTCCGTTCGCGTTCGTTGCGGGTGAGGGCGGCGGCTTTCTCGAACTCGGCCTTGGCCTCGGCGCTGCGCCCGAGCTTCACCAGGAAGTCGCCGCGCACGCTGGGCAGCAGGTGGTAGCCCTGCAACGCCTTCTCGCCCGCGATCTCGTCGACCAGCGCGAGACCGGCTGCGGGCCCGAAGGCCATCGACAACGCCACGGCGCGGTTGAGCTCGACGATCGGGGACGGCGAGATGCTCGCGAGCACCTGGTAGAGGGTGGCGATGCGCTGCCAGTCGGTGTCCTCGGCCCTGCGCGCACGGCCGTGGCACGCGGCGAGGGCGGCCTGCACGTAGTAGGGGCCGGGTGGCTGGTTGAGGGCTTCGGCGCGTTCGAGGGCCTTCAGGCCGCGGCCGATGAGCAGCCAGTCCCAGCGGCCCCGGTCCTGCTCGAGCAGCAGCACCGGTTCGCCGTTCGGGCCGGTGCGGGCCTTGGTGCGGGAGGCCTGGATCTCCATCAGCGCGACCAGGCCGTGGACCTCGGCCTCCTTGGGCGCGAGCTCGGCGAGCACGCGGCCCAGCCGCAGCGCCTCGGCGCACAGTTCGGGGCGCAGCCAGTCGTCGCCCTGGGTGGCGGAGTAGCCCTCGTTGAAGATCAGGTAGATGACCTCGAGGACGCTGGCGAGCCGGGTGGCGAGTTCGGGGCCTTCGGGCACCTCGAACGGCACCCCGGCGTCGGCGAGCGCCTTCTTCGCGCGCACGATGCGCTGCGCCACGGTCGCGTCGCTGACCAGGAACGCGCGGGCGATCTCCTCGGTCTTGAGGCCGCCCAGCATCTTCAGCGTGAGCGCGACGCGCGCCTCGGTGCCCAGGACGGGGTGGCAGGCGGTGAACATGAGGCTCAGCAGGTCGTCGCCGATCTCGTCGTCGATGCCCTCGCTGGCGTCCGGCGTGGCCTCCTGGACGTCGCGGCCGATCTCCTCGACCTTGCGGTTGAGGTTCTCGCGCCGGCGGATCTGGTCGATCGAACGCCGCTTCGCCGTGGTCATCAGCCACGCGCCGGGGTTGCGCGGCACGCCTTCGACCGGCCACTGCTCCAGGGCCGCGACCAGCGCGTCCTGGGCCATCTCCTCGGCGAGCCCGACGTCGCGGGTGTACCGGGCCAGGGCGGCGATGACCTTCGCCGACTCCATCCGCCAGACCGCGTCGATGGTGCGGTGCACCGAGGTAGCCCCCATGGGGGAATCAGACCACAGCCACCTGACGTATTTCCACGACGCACGCCGGGAGGGCGATGCGCTTCATCCGCGCGACCGCTTCCTCGCGGTCGCGCACGTCGATCAGCCAGAACCCCGAGACCCCGCAGGCGTCCGGCACGAAGTCGCCCGCGTCCAGGAGCACGCCTGCGCGCAGCAGTTCGTCCCCGTGCAGTGCCGCCAACGGACCCGAACTCCTGACGAACACCATGAACCGCACCTGGCCTCCTCGCTCGCCATCTACGAGGACGTCGAACGAGGAGGTGCCGGAATCGACGAGGTGATCAGCGGCCGAACGGGTCATTCCGCGGTGAAGTCACCGGCGTGATCGCGGGCCCACTGGGCGAACGTCCGGTACGGCCTGCCGGTGAGCTTCTCGTAGTCGGGCGACACGACGAACTCGTAGTCGGCGAAGTCGTCGGGGTCGCCGCCTTCGTAGCCGGCGATGCCGAGGACGTAGCGTGCGATCTCCTCAGGCCAGCCGACGCTCACGTAGTAGGCGAGCGCCTCCTCCACGGTGACGTCGCGGAACGACAGCGTGCGGCCGATCGCGGCACCGATGTCACGGGCCATGTCCCGCTGGGTGATCTGCGGCGGGCCGGACAGGTCGTAGGCCCTGCCGCCGTGGCCGTCCTCCCGCAGCACCTTGATCGCCACGTCGGCGATGTCGGCCTCGTGGATCGGCTGCCCGAACGCGTCCGGTTCGGGGTGCACGATCGTGCCGTCCTCGCGGATCGACGGTGCCCAGAGGTCGATCTTGTTGACCGCGAACTCGCCGGGCCGCAGGTGGGTCCACTCGACGCCGGACGCCTCGACCGCCTGCTCGACCGGCAGGTGGTGGCTGGTGTCGTAGCCGTAGGTCACCGCGCCCGAGGACAACGTGACGATCCTGCGCACGCCTGCCCGCACCGCTCGCTCGACCACCTCCCGCGCGGTCGGCGGGTGCACGAACAGGTAGAGCTTCTCGACGCCGTCGAACGGGATGCTGTCCGGGTCGTCGAGGTCCGCCTTCACCGTCTCCACGTGGGCAGGGAAGTCCGCCTTGGCCGGGTCGCGGGTGATCGCCCGCACCGGACCGCCGAGTCCCCGCACCACCAACCGGCCGACGTTGCCCGTCGCGCCGGTGACCAGCGTCGTCATCGCATGCCCCCTTCGATGCCGTCCAGCAACCTGTCGAGCCCGTAGTTCCACGAGTGGTGCATGTTCTGCGCGAGCGTGCCCTCGGTGTCGTAGGCGCCGGCGTTCCACAGCGCCGTCATCGCCGGGTAGCGCTCGACGTCGAAGTAGTCGTCCCAGAACACCTGCCGCGCGCCCCACCACGAGTCACCGGACTCGCCGGTCGACGCCGCGAGCTGCTGGTCGTCCACTTCGGACGCCGCGGCGCCGTGCACGAAGCCCTCAACCGCGACGTGCGCGACGGTCACCTGCCGCGGTTCCAGGCCAGAGTCGGCGAGTGCGGCCAGCACGAACTCCTGGCCGTCCATGAGTCCCGGGCCGAGCGGCGGCCGCACCATCGACACGTCCCGCATCCACGGATGTGCCTGGTAGACCGCACGCGTGCGGTCGGCGTAGTGCTTGATCCGCTCACGCCAGGTGCCCTCGGGTGTGAGCTCGCGTTCCTGCAGCACCGCGTCGGCCATGAGGTCGATCAACTCGGCCTTGCCGGGCACGTGCGTGTAGAGCGACATGGTGCCGACGGTCAGCTCCTGCGCGACGCGGGCCATCGACATCGCGCCGAGCCCCTCGCGGTCGGCCACCGCGATCGCCGCGGTGACGATCTGGTCGACGCTCACCTTGGGCTTCCTGCCGACCGGCTTCGGCTCCTGCGGCGTGCGCCAGAGCAGTGCGAGCGTCCTGACCGGGTCTCCCCCGCCACTGCGTTCGGCGGCCATCCGTCCACCCCATTTCCGTAGGCCATACGGAAACAATACCGTATGTCGTACGGAAATGGTCGTCAGTTGATGTACCAGGTCACCTCGACCTTGTCGGCGGAGATCGTCCTCATGTCCGCGCACACCTCGTGCGTGTACACGACTCCGACCGCCCAGCACATCCGCTCCGGTGATCGGGCCATGTACCCCCGCGACTCCAGGTGCTCGCGCACCACCTCGGGCGCGCGGTCCCCGGTCATGACCGCATCGCGGGAGCAGTTGCCGGAACCGCAGTAACCCGCACCTTCGACCACCTGCAGCCCAGACGGTCCTGGAAGCACACCCTCGTCACGGGGCTTGGCCTCCAGCGCGTCGAACAGCAGGACCACGGTGATGAAGAAGCCCGACCCGATCATCGCGAACAGCCACCCGAGGCCGGCCAGGAGCCAACGTTGAACGGCCAGGCCGACGGCGCAGACGAACGCCGTGACCACCGCGTAGAGCCAGAACCTCTCGATGTACGACGGCACCCACGGCCCGGACCACCCCAGCTGGCGCGGCACGACGAACCACGCGTGCACGGCCACCAGGCTCATCCCCACGACGAACCCGCTCCGCCAGGTGCGTGCGAGCACGCACCACAGCACGATCGGGACCATTCCGAACAGGCTGATGCCCGACGCCACCACGCTCACCAGCAGTCCCGCGGCGAGCGGCACGATCCGCCACCAGTGCGTCCCCCAGGTCGACATGGCGCCAGTAAAGCGGAAACGCCGCCCCGAAGATCGGAACGGCGTTTCCTGTGGTGGGAGCTGTAGTTCTACGAGCGCCAGGCCAGCGCGGTCAGCATCTCCTTGCCACGCTCGGCGCTGCGCGGGTTGCTGAGCACGTCGTAACGACCGGCCACGAGCTGCGTGACCGAGGCGAAGTCGCGGCGGCCGCGCGTGGCCGCGTACCGGGTGGCGGCGCTGGCCAGGCCGAAGACCGTACCGACGACCAGACCCGTGACGATCGGGGCGAGGGCGCCGCCGGTCGAGAACAGACCCAGCAGCAGACCGACGAACAGACCGAACCAGGCACCGGACGCGGCGCCGCCGCCGAGGACGCGGCCCCAGGTCAGGCGACCGGTGACGCGTTCGACGATCATCGGCTCGATGCCGACGATGGTGACGTCCGCGACCGGGAACTTGTTGTCCGCCAGGTGGTCCACGGCCCGCTGTGCCTCTTCGTAGGTCCCGTAGGAACCGATGGGCCAGCCCGTGGGCGGGGTGGGCAGTGCGTTGACGCCCGTGGAATTCGTTCCCGTGGCGAACGGAGTCGCGGTGGTCATTTCCAACACCTCCGAATTGCGATCCCCTTGCACCTGGTACTACGAACGCGGTTCCGTTTATGTTCCCAAGGTTGAGCCGATGTGACTCAGCTCCCTGTCGGTAAGCGTGATGTCCAGCGATTCCAGTGTTTTCTGGAGGTCGTCCACCTGAGAATTCTCAGGTTTCTCCCCTGCGCGTTCGACGGTGAACTGAGTGCCGACGAGACGGCGGCTCAGACCCGGTTCGAGACGCATGACGACGAGCTGGCGGCTGAACGGCGACCGTTCGTGCGTGGCGACGTAGTAGTTGGCGGCCGCGTAGTCGACGGGCCGCTGCTCGATGCCTGTCTCGAACGCGTGTTGCAGGTCCCAGCCGTCCGCCGACCGCTTCTCCAGCACCCAGCGGCCGTCCTCGCGGCGCAGGCGGTGCGGCCACCCGGCCTGGTCCACGACCGCGCCGTCGACCAGGGGCATCGGGTGCAGCATCCCGGCACCGAACCCGACGTCGACGAGCTGGTCGTCTACGATGGACATGAAGTGCGTGCGCGGCCCGGTCATCACACGGCTCATCTGCCTGCTCACGGTGTGGCCCAGACGTTCCAGCACGGCCGTGAACAGCAGCTGGTGCTCGTAGCAATAGCCGCCGCGGCGCCGTCCGAGCAACTTGTCCTGGATGTCACCGAGGTCGAGTGACGGCACGTGGCCGAGCATCACGTCGATGTTCTCGAACGGAATGGCGCGCACATGCGCTTCGTGCAACTCCGTCAGCGAACTCGACGCCGACGCCCCCGTACGCGCTAAGTACGCACCCAAATCAACTGATTCCGTCTGCCACATGCCGTTCCCCCTGAGCTCGCTGCCATTCCTCTTTCGTCAGCGCGTACTCGACCTCTCCGTATTCCGCGCCGGGCAGCGGATCGGGGAAGTCGACGTGGAACGTGCGGACGTGCCGCAGCCCGCACTTCTCCATCACGCGCCGCGATCCGGCGTTGACGAACATCGTGGTGGCGACGACGCGCTGGACACCACCGGTGGTGAAACCGCGTCCGATCAGGGCTTTCCCGCCCTCGGTGGCGTAGCCGAGGCCCCAGAACGCGCGGTGCAGCCGGTAGCCGAGCTCGACCTCGGTCGTGCCCTTGAACTCGAACCAGCCGGCGAACCGGCCGGTCGCCTTCTCGACGGCCGCGTGGAAGCCGGCCGCGAGGTAGTTCTCGGCCGGTGCCGGGTCCAGGTACCGCATGACCTCGGGGTCGGCGTGCAGCGCGCGCAGTGAGTCCAGGTCGGACGGCCCGAGGGGCCGCAGCGTCAGGCGTCCGGTTTCCACGAGGAGATCCTGACGCGGCCGTCCACCGCTTTTACCGCTGAGCGGCTACGACGGGTTCTGCGGTGTGATCGTCTCCAGGACGGTTCCGGCGGCGTCCCGCACGACCACGCGGGCGTCGGGGTGCCGGTCGAGCAGCCGGGCCGCCAGCACGAACGTGCCGTTGCCCATCGTGGCGGGCACGTCCGCGGCACCGGGGCTGGTGTAGGTGATCGACGCCGCGCGGGGGTCGAGGACCAGGCCGACCGCCGCGGTGCTGGTGCTGCCGCCGTCGTAGTACTCCCCCTGCTCGTTGACCTTGAAGGGCTTGAAGTCGTAGAACACCGACTTCGCCGCGACGGTCGTGCCGCGGATCTCCGTCAGGTCGTCGAGGTCGTGGACCGAGCCGGGAGCCGGTTCGTGGTCCGCCTCGCGGCAGTAGAGCAGCAGGTCGCCGAAGCGGCCCGTGATGATCGTGTCGGTGGCGCTGACCTGGGTCGTGAGGCCGTGCGCGAAATGGTCGGGATCCGGAACCGCCCGCCCTTGGAGGCAGGCGCCGAACCGCACGGTCTCGGGGGTGTCGCGGACAGCGGGCGCCAGCGGCCGGTCGACGACGGACGTGGTAGGCCTCGGCACGCCCCGCACAGCGAACTCCTCGCCGTCGACCAGCGCCTTCGTGCCGTTCTCCGCCTTCTGGAAGCCACTGGGAGCGAGGAACAGACCATCCACCAGCGCGGGCAGCGTGGTGCTCCGGCCGGCGTCGGCGATCTGGGACAGGCTGAGGAACCTGACGTCGGAGGAGACCAGGCCCGCCATCGTGCCGCTCGGCGTGGTGAACAGGATCTCCACCTGACGGCGGCCCTCGAGCACGGCCGGGTTCGGCACGGAGATCGTCGTGGTGGTGGCGGTGTTCGCGCAGAAGAAGACGCCTGCCGGCACGCGGAACGCGGTGAGGACCGTGCCGTTCTTGGAGCTGGTCGCCATCGGCTGCCACTCCCCGGCGGGCGGGTGTTCCTTCGCGGCGGCGGCGCAGCGGGCCAGCGCCTCCGGGGCGACCTTGCCGGTTTCGACGTGGTTGACGAGCTTGCGGTCCTTGCCGACGAACTCGCCGTTGTACTGCACCGGCGGGGCCGCGGGATCGGCCGAGCCGCCGAGCAGGGCCTGACTGGCGAAGACCGCTCCGGCGGCGAGCACGCCGACGCCGGCGGCGATCAGAGCCGGCCTGCCGCTGCGGGCGGCCGGGCTCATTCCCTCGGACAGCCGCCGGCGGGCCCGCATGCGGACGTCGTCGGGCATGGTGCGGTGTTCGGGCAGCTGGTCGATCATCCGTTGTCCTCGGGGGTCAGGTCGCGCAGCCGGGCGCGGGTGCGGGAGACGCGGGCGCGGACGCTCGACTCGGCGATGCCGAGGAGCGCGGCGGCGTCGGCGGTGGACACGTCGCCGAGCAGGCAGAGCTGGGCGATCTCGCGTTCGGAGGCGGGCAGCTTCGCGATGGCGGTCACCACCTGGGCCAGTCGGCGCTGGGCGTCGGTGCGCGCGGCGACCTCGTCGGCGTGGTCGCGTTCGTCCTGCGGGGTCAGCTTCGCGACCAGCCGCAACGCTCTGCGCGAGGCCCGCCATTCGGTGCGGGCGCGGTTCGCGGTCACCGTGTAGAGCCACGGCAGCGCCGAGTCGCGCACCAGCTGGGCGTCGCCGCGCTTGCGCCAGGCCGTCAGGAACGTCGCGGAGAGCAGGTCCTCGGCCTGCGACCAGGACGCGGTCAGGCGGTAGGCGTAGTTCCAGACCGCTTCGGCGTGGCGTTCGAACAGCTCGGTGAACGCGGCGTGGTCGCCTTTCGCGATCTGCTCCCAGAGGCGCGTGTCGGGCGGCCCGACGTTCGCGCGCTCGGTCGTTTCAGTCATCACACTCCGCCTGGGGCCGTCACAGGTCAGTGTGCTGCGTGACGCGCGTCACCGAACTGGGAGGGAGCTGCCCCTCATTCGAGGCGTGAATGACGCCGATGGCAAGATCTTCGGCGTGCCGATCGAGCAGAAGCAGCCCGGCAATGTCGAGGCGGAGACCCAGGTGTTCGCGAAGATCACGATCCCGCAGCAGGACGCGGCGACGATCCCGGGCGTTTTCCCGGTGATGCCCGCACCCGCGGCGGCCACTCCACCAGCGCCCGTTCCACCAGCGCCCGCTCCGGCGGCACCCGCTCCGGCGGCACCCGCTCCGGCGGCGGCCACCGCGGCCACGTCCGCGGCCGCGGAGCGCAAGGCCAAGTCGCTGACCCGGCGGTTGGCCCGCCGGATCCTCGGCCCGACCTTGATGACGAAGAGATAGGCCCTGCGACAGCTATCGGTCCGGAACCTGCCCCAAGCCTCCGCAGACTCGGCAGGCGGACCGGTCCTCGTTGAGCCCAGAACCAAGGCAACGGCTGCACTCCTTCACAGAAGAACAGTGTCCGCTTCTACTCCAAGTGGCGGCATCCGCCAAGCAGGGACCCTCCCGGCAATAATGGGTGACCCCCATCGTTCACGCTCGGTGATCAGGCCTGGGTGGACGGACGGGCTGGAATCTCGTTGGCACGTGCGACATTGCCTGCGACGATGCCTCTGCGTTCGCCGTGCGGGAGCCTCCACCAGCCGGAGCACCCGCGCGGGCACGGGTGCGACATCTCGTGCAGCACAAGGCCTTCCGGGCCGGGAACGGGTTGCTGCCACGACATGGTTCCGGACCCCGCGCACAACTGGCAGGTGTCCTCTTCGCACTCCACACCTGTAGGTACTCCACACGGGACACTTCAGGCAATCGCTGGATCGAGGGGAGATCGCCGATGGCAGTCGCGGTCGTGACGGGAGCGGGTTCCGGGGTGGGGCGCGCGGCGGCGCGAACCCTTCTGGGGGCGGGGTTCCAGGTGGCGCTGGCGGGCCGGCGCGAGGCCGCGTTGATCGAGACCGGAGAGGGCTTTCCCGATTCGGCGCTCGTGGTGCCGGCCGATGTGTCGCGTGAGGACTCGGTCGTCGCGCTGTTCGAGGCGGTCGTCGCGCGCTTCGGCCGTGTCGACGTGTTGTTCAACAACGCCGGCATGAACGTGCGCGCGACACCGATCGAGGAGTTCAGCCTCAGCGCGTGGGAGAAGGTCGTCGGGGTGAACCTGACTGGCGCCTTCTTGTGCGCGCGCGAGGCGTTCAGGGTGATGAAGACGCACGGTGGTGGCCGGATCATCAACAACGGCTCGATCTCGGCGTCGGTGCCCCGCCCGCACGCGGTGGCCTACAACGCGACCAAGCACGCGATGACGGGGCTGACCAAGTCGTTGTCGTTGGAGGGCCGTGCGTTCGGCATCGCGTGCGGGCAGATCGACATCGGCAACGCCGCGACGGAGATGACCGAGCGGATGGGCGCCGGTGTGCTGCAGGCGAACTTCGAGGTCGAGCCCGAGCCGACGTTCGACGTGCGGCACGTGGCCGACGCCGTGCTGTACCAGGCTCAGTTGCCGTTGAACGCCAACGTGCAGTTCATGACCGTGATGGCGACGACGATGCCCTACATCGGGAGAGGCTGAGCCTGGTACATGCCGCCGCCGCGCTCGAGCAGGCCGAAGTCGACGAGGTAGCGGCGGATGGTGACGTGGTCGACCTCTCCCCCGTCGCACCACGCCGCGAGCCGCTCGTTGATCTCCTTCTCCTCGTAGTACGTCCGCGCGGTGAAGGCCTGCGCGGCGACGTGTTCGAGGATCTTGCGGCGGCGGTCGTGGGCGACCGGCAGTGAGATGAGCTTGTCGCCCCTGATGAACGGCGCGAGCCCGTCCGCGGGCATCGCCTCGGTGAGCGTCGCCGCGAGCGGTTTGAGGTCGGCGGGCCGGGCCGGTTCCCCCTCGACCAGCCCGGCCTCGCGCAGCTTGCTCAGCGCGGTGCCGGCGTCCTTGACCTTCAGCCCGGAGGCGGCGGCGACGTCGGCCAGGGTGCCCGCGCCGAGGACGACGGCGGCGAACGCCCGCAGCCTCGTGGGTTCTGCCAATGCGCGCACGACGGATTCCGGAGTGGTCATGCCTGCGAACCTAACGCCGCCGTCCATCCGTTTTCAGCGGGCAGCGGCCCCCTGCCACTCCTCGCTCATCGGCCGACCAGCCCTTCGGCCATGACGTCGGCGAGGTAGCCCTCGAAGTCCGGCGTGTCCGGTTCGAGCACGTGGCGCACCCACGCCGCGCGTTCGTGGGCGAGCGGCGGAAGCTCCCAGACGCAGCCGATGAGGTCCTTCGGGATGACGGTGAAGTGCGTGAGGTCCGGGTCGGTCGAGCCGAGGAACGGCTGGTCGCCGGACACGGCGGTGCGGCAGTGCAGGACGTTGTCCCAGACCCAGTTGTAGGCGTTGAGGTACATGCCGGCGGCGCTGCGGTGCAGGACCGTCACGGTCGCGGGCGGGGTCGGGTCCTCGAAGTCCGGGTAGATCTTCGGCAGGAACGCGTAGGCGGCGTCGCGGATGTCGTCGGTGATCTCCAGCCCCGGGGTGACCACCTCGTAGCGCTTGACGTGCCTGCCTGCGACGACCAGCGGTTCCCTGACCGCCAGCTCCTTCTCGTAGAAAGCCATGGGTCGAACGTATGAGCTAACCCTGACAGCCTGTGTCAGTGTGTGCCGGTGCGTGCGAGTCGATTGGTGTCGTTGCTGCTCCTGCTGCAGAGCAAGGGGCGGATGACGGCGCAGGCGCTGGCGGACGAGCTGGAGGTGTCGGTCCGCACGATCTACCGGGACGTGGACTCGCTGCACGCGGCCGGGGTGCCGCTGTACGGCGACGCGGGCCCGGCCGGGGGCTACCAGCTGCTCGACGGCTACCGCACGCGGCTGACCGGCCTGACCGAGCAGGAGGCGGAGTCGCTGTTCCTGGCCGGCCTGCCGGGACCGGCGGCGGAGCTGGGCCTCGGGGACGCCGTCGCGGCGACGCAGCTCAAGCTGATGGCGGCGCTGCCGTCGCCGATGCGCGACCGGGCCTCGCGGATGGCCACGCGGTTCCACCTCGATGCCCCCGCCTGGTACTACGACCCGGAGCGTTCGCCGTTGCTGGCGGTCGTGGCCGACGCGGTGTGGCGGGAACGGCTGCTGGAGGTCAGCTACCGGCGGTGGCGCGCGCCCGAGGAGGTGACGCGCGTGCTGCGGCCGCTGGGGCTCGTGCTGAAGGCCGGGCGCTGGTACCTGGTCGCGCAGGGCTCCACGCGGATCTCCACGTACCGGGTGTCGCAGATCCAGGCGGCCACCGTGTCGGAGGAGTCGTTCACGCGGCCGGAGGGGTTCGACCTCGCGGCGCACTGGACGGCGTCGTTGGAGGACTTCCAAGCACGGCAGTACACGGGTTCGGCGGTGATCAGGCTGTCGCCCGCCGGCTGGGAGGCGTTCCCGTCGCACGTGCTGCCGGTCGTGGCACGGGCGGCGGAGGAGTCCGTCGCGGACGACGACGGCTTCTTCGTGGCGACGATCCCGATCGAGTCGGTCGCGCACGCGACCGGCATGTTGCTGCGGCTGGGCGGTGAGGTCGAGGTGCTGGAGCCCGCGGAACTGCGGGAGCGGATCGCGGACGCGGTGCGCCGCCTGGCCTCGATGTACCTGTGAACCGAGGCTCAGGGCAGCCCACCGACGACGCGACTGCGGTGCTTCACATGCCGTTCCGATCGGGTACCGGCGCCGCCCGGACAGGACTGGAGGGTGGCCGTCGAAGCCGGGCAGCCGCGGCCACGACCGGGCTGAGCGCGGCGGTGGCCAGGGCGCCGAGGGTGGTGTCGGTGGCCAGGATCAACCGGACGGTGCTCATGGCGGCGGAGAGGACCTCACCGCCGCGCCGGCGCAGCTGTGCCTCGTAGCGGCCGATCGCGTCGGTGATGGCCGTGGTGGTGCCGTCGGGGAGGGCGTCGAGTTGGGTGAGCAGGTCGGCGGCGTCCTGGATGGCCGCGCCGGCGCCCATGCCCGCGGTGGGTGGTGTGGCGTGGACGGCGTCGCCGAGCGCGGTGATGCGGCTCGCGGCCCAGGGGGCGAGGTCGCCGGCGCGGGTCGACGCGGCGTTGAACCGGAACGCGGCGACGCTGCCGGGGTCGGTCCGCGCGATGACCTCCAGCGTGTGGCCGGCCCACCGGTGGTCCCGGAACCGGTCGAGCAGAGCGGTTCGCAGCGCGGTGCCGTGCAGGTCCCGCAGGAAGTCGGTCCGGGCGGACTCGGGGAACATCGCTCCCCAGATGTAGGTCGGGCCGGTGGTGATCGACGCGCTCAGCTCGGGGGCGTCGAGCGCGGCGTTGCCGACCGGGTCGAGGAACCCGACGTAGAGCGCGGCGCCCCTCGGACCGATCGCCATCGACGAGCGTGTTCCGAGCCGGTGCTGCTCGGCGGCGGTGAGGTCGGCTCGCGGGGTGCGTCCGGAGAACCCGATGATGCCGGCCGGGTGGCTGGTCGGGCCTGCCGCCAGGTGGCGGGCCACGACCGAGTGGGTTCCGTCGGCGCCGACCACCAGGTCCGCGGTGACCGACGTGCCGTCGGCGAACGTGACCTGTGGCATGCCGTGTTCGTCGACGCCGACGCCTGACACGGCCCGCCCGAGGTGGAGGTCCTCGCCGACGGCCTCCGCCAGCAGCGTGCGCAGCGTGATGCGGTCGACGTCGATGCTCGCGCTGCCGGACAGGTCCGGGCCGTGTCCGAGCACGCGGCCGCGGTAGTCCCAGAACAGGTCGCGGTCCCGCAGGCGCAGCGCCGAACCCGAGGCCAGCAGCCGGCGCATGACCTGCGGCGCCACCAGCCGCCGCAGCGCCGACTGGGCTCGCTCGTCGAGGGTGATGTGGTAGCCGCCGGTCGCGGCGACGTCGGTGTCGCGGTCGAACACCGCCACCTCATGGCCGCTCCGGCGTGCTCCCGCTGCCAGAGCGAGTCCACCGATCCCTCCTCCTACCACCACAACGCGCATGCTCGACTGCCCTTCCGCCGCTCGACGACCTTCAGTTGCCGACGCAGACGGTGCCTGCGGTAGTGGACACCGGATGGCCAGTACTGCTGGCACGATGACGCAATGGCGAGTACGTCACACCGGGCGCTGCAAGTGCTGTCCCTGCTCGGCTCGCGCCGGACGTGGCGGTTGCGTGATCTCGCCGCCCGCCTCGCGGTCAGCGAACGCACCGTGCGACGCGACCTGGACACCTTGCGCGAACTCGGATACCCGGTCCTGACCGTCCGCGGTCCCGACGGCGGTTACCGGCTCGGCACCGGCCACGCACTGCCGCCCCTGCTGTTCGACCACGACCAGGCACTGGCGATCGCCATCGCGCTGCAGACCGCACCCAGTTCGGTGTTCGGCCTGCAGGACGACACCGCCAGAGCCCTGGCCACCGTGCAGCAGGCCATGCCCGACACGCTCCGCGCGGCCATGGAATCCCTGCGTCTCACCGCTCTGCGCAACTACTGGGAGTTCCCCGCACCCCCGATCGACCCCGCCGCGCTCACCACCGTCGGCGCCGCTGTGCGCCTGCGCCGTGTTCTCGTCACCGAAGTCCTGCGCCCGGACGGGACGCGCGCCGCTCCCGGCGAGGCGGACTTCGCAGCAGCCCGCCGGCTCGAGCCGCACCACCTCGTGGTGTGGGCAGGACGGTGGTACCTGGTCGCCTACGACCTGGAGGACCAGGACTGGCGGGTACATCGGGTGGACCGGCTGCACCCGCGGCACACCACCCGTGCCTTCGCACCGCGCGAACCCCCTGGTGAGGACCTCGGGCACTTCGTCATGAGCAGTCACGACCGCGGTGACACCCCCGCGGCCTGGCAGTGCACCGGCAGCGCCCGCCTCAACCTGCCCGCGCACGTCGTGGCCCGCTGGGCGCCCGGCGGCTCCGTCGTCGAACACCTCGACGCCGACCACTGCCGCCTCACCCTCGGCGCCTGGTCCTGGGCCGGCATCGCCGGGATCCTCGCCACCTTCGACACCGACCTCACCGACCTGCACCCGCCCGAACTCCTCCAAGCCTGCCGTCACGTCGCACGTCGCTACGCCGGCATCCGCCGGAGGCAAGCCTGACGAGACCGACTCAGGTGTGCGGTCGTCCGCGTGCCGCAGCAGGTCCTGTGTGGACAGCCGGAAACCGGCCCACCGGCCGACAGGGCGTCGACGTGCGCGATGGCTTGCTCAACGCTCACGCGCGAGCTCCCGGTCGTGCACCCGCCTCAACACCACCTGCGCGACCACCGCCCCCACCAGAGCCATGAACATGTCCCACTGCGTGTCCCAGACATCGCCCTGTGTCCCGAGGAAGTCCCCCGCAGCCGATCCACCGATGACCGCCGAAGCCCACTCCAGCAACTCATAACAAGCGCTGAACGCCAGGCACACCGACGTGACGAGCACGAACAGCCACCCACCGGGCCGCAGCGGCGTCCGGCGCAGCAGGACCTCGCGGGCGAGCACGGCGGGCACGAACCCCTGCACGAGGTGGGCGAACCGGTCGTAGTGGTTGCGCGCGAGGTCGAACCAGTCCTGCACCCAGAACCCGGCCGGCACCCGCGCGTAGGTGTAGTGGCCGCCCAGGATCAGCACCAGCGCGTGCAGGAAGATCAGCCGGTACAGCAGCGGCGTGAGGCGGAACCGCCGGTAGGTGGCCACGAGCAGCGCCCCGCCGATGACGACGGGGGCCACTTCGAGGTACCAGGTGGTGCGGTCGTGGGGGCTGATGCCCGACGCGATCAGGGCGACGGCCGTCAGTCCCAGCAGGACCAGCGGTTCCAGCGGTCGTTCGTCATAGCTCACGGATCACCTTGCAGGGATTGCCGACGGCCAGTACGCGCGGCGGGATGTCGCGCGTGACGACGCTACCGGCTCCGATGACCGCGTTGTCGCCGATGGTGACGCCGGCGCAGACGATGACGCCGCCGCCGAGCCACACGTTGTTCCCGATGGTGATGGGGGCGGCGGACTCCCAGCGCTGGCGGCGGGCCTCGTGGTCCTCGATGGGGTGCAGGGCGGTGAGCAGTTGTGCGCGGGGGCCGATGGAGACGTCGTCGCCGATGGTGATGGTGGCGCAGTCCATGAGGATGGCGTCGTAGTTGAGGAAGCTGTTGGAGCCCATGTGGATCTGGTAGCCGTAGTCGCACTGGAACCGCGGCATGACCCACGAGCCCTCGCCGAGTGAGCCGAAGAGCTTGGTGATGACGTCGCCGGAGCGGGTGGCGTTGAACTCGTCCACGAGCCGCTGGGCGGAGAGGCGTTCCGCGACGAGTTCGGGGTCGGAGTCCTTGTAGAGCTCGCCGGTCATCATCTTCTGCTTCTCGGTGATCATCCTTCGAGAGTGCCCGAACGCAGCAGTGCACGTGCGCGGGATGCGGCGATCTCCATCAGTGCCACGACGTCCGCGGCTTCGAAACCGGGTGGCGGCTCGACCGCGAGCACCACAGGTGTGGTGGTCGGCAGTACGGGGCGAGGGGGTAGTTGACCTGCTGGTTCGACGGAAACCACCACAGGTGTTCTGGTTCCGAGGGGGCCGGCGACGCGCCGTCGCAGGGCATCGAGGAGTTCCTGTTCCGGTTTTCCCTTGAGCAGCAGCAGGACGAACGGGTCGGCGTCGAGCAGCCAGCCGACCTGCAGGGCCAGGGCGGCGCCGTGACGGCACGGCAGTTCCCAGCCGCCGCAGTCGCAGTCGGCTTCGAGGTCGCCGATGCCGGGCAGCAGGTCCACTCCGGACTCTTCCGCGGCCAGGACGAGGTCGCGCGGCATGTCGTTGTCCAGCAGGGCGGCGATGTGGCCGGCGTGTTCGGCGACGCGGTCGAGGAACCGTCCCCATTGGACCTCGGAGAGCACCGGGAGGCTGACGGTGGTGCTGTAGACGGTGTCGTCGTCGTGGACCTGGGCGTGCAGGCGGCCGGGGCTCACGGTGATCGGGCCGACGACGCCGGCGTGGGCGTAGCGGCGGGCCAGGCGGATCAGGCCGGTGTCGAGGGCGGTGTCCGCCAACGCCTTCACCCACGCCTTGCCCCACCAGGTGGTGGCGACGCGGCGCGTCACCTTGGGGAACGCGGCGAATCCGCGTGCGGTCACGGTGCGCTCCTCAGCTGGACGAGCTCGGCCAGTTCGGCGTCGGTGAGTTCGGTGAACGCGGACTCCCCGCCGTGCAGGACGGCGTCGGCGAGGTCGCGCTTGTCCTGCAGCAGCGCGGCGATGCGTTCCTCGACGGTGCCCTCGGTGACGAGCTTGTGCACCTGCACGGGTCTGGTCTGGCCGATGCGGTAGGCGCGGTCGGTGGCCTGGTCCTCGACGGCGGGGTTCCACCAGCGGTCGAAGTGGATGACGTGGTCGGCGCGGGTGAGGTTGAGGCCGGTGCCGGCGGCCTTGAGCGAGAGCAGGAACACGGGGGCGCGGCCGTTCTGGAAGTCGTCGACCATCCGCTCGCGCTGGGGCACGGGTGTGCCGCCGTGCAGGAACCGCGTGGGCTGGGTGATGTGCTGCTCCAGCAACCGGGCCATGCCGACGTACTGGGTGAAGATCAGCGCCGAGCCGCCCTCGGCGACGATCGTGGCGAGCAGTTCGTCGAGCAGGTCGAGCTTGCCGGACGTGCCCCCCAGCGTCGGGTGGCCGAGGTAGTGCGAGGGGTGGTTGCAGATCTGCTTGAGCCCGGTCAGCAGCTTGAGCACGAGGCCGCGGCGGGCCATGCCGTCGCTCGACGCGATCTGCTCGAGGGTCTCCCTGGTCAGCGCCTCGTACAGCGCCGCCTGCTCCACGCTCAGGGAGACGTAGCGGTCGGTCTCGGTCTTGGCGGGCAGTTCGGGGGCGACGCCGGGGTCGGACTTGCGGCGGCGCAGCAGGAACGGCCGGACGACCTTGGCCAGCGTGTCGTCGGGGTGCGGCCAGCGGGTGCGGAACGCGCGGTGCGTGCCGAGCAGGCCCGGTGTCGTCCAGTCCAGGATGGACCACAGCTCCGACAACGAGTTCTCGACCGGGGTGCCCGACAACGCGACGCGCGCGGCGGCGGGGATCGAGCGCAGTGCCTTGGCGGTACCGGAGTGCGGGTTCTTGACGTGCTGGGCCTCGTCGGCGACGACCATGCCCCACGGGTGCGCGCGCAACGCCTCGGCGTCCAGGCGCATGGTGCCGTAGGTCGTGAGCACGACGCCTTCGGTGGCGAGGGTCCGTTGTGGACCGTGGTAGCGGGTGACGGGTGTGCCGGGGGCGAAGCGGTGGATCTCGCGTTCCCAGTTGCCCAGCAGCGAGGCCGGGCAGACGACGAGCGTGGGGTGGTCGTGGCGGCGGTGCAGGTGCAGGGCGATGAGCGTGATGGTCTTGCCCAGGCCCATGTCGTCGGCGAGGCAGGCGCCGAGTCCGAGGCCGGTCATGTGGGCGAGCCAGCGCAGTCCGTGCAGCTGGTAGTCGCGCAGCCGGGCCCGCAACGCCGCGGGCTGCGGGAACTCCGGGACGGTCGTGATGGCGGTGGTGAGGCTGTGCGGGGCGACCTCGACGTGTTCGCCGCCGATGATCGCCACCCCGGTGAGCGCGGCGGTGACGGCCTGGGCGGCGGTGATGGGGTCGAGCCGCTGCCGGGCCTTGCGGCGCAGCTTCGGGTCGACCAGCACCCACTGGTCGCGCAGCTTCACGATCGGCCGCGAGGCCTCGGCGACGAGGTCCATCTCGGCGTCGGTGAGCTCCGCGTCGCCGAGCGCGATCCGCCAGTCGAACGAGAGCAGGTCGCCCGCGTGCAGCGGGCCGCTCGGTTCGCCGATGACGGCCTTCGCGGACAGGGTGGTGGCGAGTTCGCGCGGCCAGTGGACCTCGATGCCGGTGCCGAGCAGTTCGCCGACCTCGTCGTCGGTGAGGTCGGCCTGGTCGAGCAGGCGTTGCAGCGGCGGCCAGTCGATGCGGGCCATGGCGCGGATGGCGTCGAGCTCGCGGCCGGAGCCGCGCACGTCGCGCGGGTAGGGGTCGGTGACGGCACGGACCTGCACGATCGCCCGGAACCGCAGGTCGTCGCTGATCTCGATGCGCAGCGACAGCGTGATCTGCTCATCGGCCCAGGTCTTGAGCCCGGAGACGTCACAGGCATCGATGCCCGCGAACGGGCCTGTGCCGGTGCGGGGCAGCGTGTCGGCGACGGCGTCGAGGAACTGGCGCAGCAGGTCGTAGTCGCCGTGCGCGGCGAGCTGGCGCAGGTGCAGCTCGTCGGCGTGGTCGAGCGGTCCGGCGCGCCAGGTGTCGTAGCCGCCGGCCGTCACGCCGGGCACGATCCGGCCTCGGGCGACCAGGGTGAGCGCGGTCGCGGCGGCCACCGCCCAGTAGCCGTCGCCGGACAGCACCTCGGGCAAGGCTTCGAGCAGGGGTTTTCCGTGGAGCTGTCCGAATCTGGGCGGGTCGGCAGGCACGAACATACCCTGTACCGTACACCATACGGTACGGTAGTGTGCGGCTCGTGATCGAACACACGGGCAGCGGTGACCCGGCGCGGACGCTGGCGTTGCTGTGGCGCACCCAGGAACGCGTGTCGCGCAAGGGCAAGCCGGACCTGAGCGTGGACCGCATCGTTCAGGCGGGCATCGCGCTGGCCGACGCCGACGGGCTCAAGGCGCTGTCGATGCGGCGCGTGGCCGAGTCGCTGGGCGTGGGGACGATGTCGCTCTACACGTACGTGCCGGGCAAGGGCGAGCTGATCGACGTCATGGTCGACACGGTGCAGGCCGCGACCGGGCGGGAACCCGCGCAGGGCTGGCGCGCGCACCTCGCCTACGTGGCGCGGGAGAACCTGGCGCTCTACCGGCGGCATCCGTGGTTGCTGCAGGTGGCGCCGTCGCGCACGGTGCTGGGCCCGCAGGTGGCGGCGAAGTACGACTTCGAGCTGCGCGGGCTGGACGGCATCGGCCTGTCGGACGTGGAGATGGACTCGGTGCTCGAACTGGTGCTGGGCCACGTGCAGAACGCGGCACGGGGGCTGACGGCGGCCGCGGTGACCGAGAAGGAGACCGGGCTGACGGATCAGCAGTGGTGGGACGCGGCGGCGCCGGTGCTGATGACCGTGTTCGACCCGGCCCGCTACCCGGTGGCGGCACGGGTGGGCGGCGCTGTCGGGCAGGTGCACCAGAGCGCGTTCAGCCCGGAGCACTCGTTCGAGTTCGGGCTGGAGATGATCCTGGACGGGGTCGAGCGGCTGATCGGGTCGCGTGCGCTGTAACTGCTGAGTGACACCTGCCGGGATGCGTCGTTAATTCCCACGCGGTGCCCTTGAGGTGCCTACAGTTACGCCACGCCGATCAACTTCACCGCTGGGAGGCCCGCTCGTGGTGATCGACTCGCAGCCCCGGCAGGCGCTGGTGCGCCGGTTCACCGGCCTGGCGCGGTCGACCCCTGGGCGGCTGAGCCTGATCGTGGTGGTGCTGGTCGTGGCCAGTCTCGCGAGCGGCTGGCTGACGACGTGGAGCGTGAACCGCCAGGAGCGGGCGCTGGAGGACCTGGCGACGCGGTCGGAGCCCCTGGCGCACGCGGCGCAGGAGGTCTACCGGGCGTTGCAGGACGCGGACGCGACGGCGGCGAGCGCGTTCCTGTCCGGCGGGCTGGAGCCCTCCCAGCTGCGCGAACGCTATGAGAAGGACATCGCGCAGGCGCAGGCGGCGCTGTCGGTCGCGACGGCCTCCTCCCCCGACCTCACGGCCACGCTCGCGGCGCAGCTGCCCGTCTACACGGGGCTGATCGAGACGGCGCGCTCGAACAACCGGCAGGGTTTCCCGGTGGGTGCGGCGTACCTGCGTGAGGCGTCGGGACTGATGCGCACGCAGCTGCTGCCCGCGGCGCAGGAGCTGTACCGGGCGGAGACCGACCGGGTGGCCCGCGCGCAGGACGAGGCGAACTTCCCGGTCGTGCCGGTGCTGGTGGCGCTGGCGTTCGTGATCGGACTGGTGCTGATCCAGCGCTACCTGACCCGCAAGACGAACCGGCTGCTCAACGTCGGCCTGCTGGTGGCGACGGGGGCGGCCGCGGTGTCGTTGTTGTGGGTGACGACGGTGTCGGTGCTGGTCATGAACGACGTGGCGGACTCGCGCGACGCCTCGGAGAAGGTCGACGTGCTGGCGCAGGCGCGGATCGCGACGCTGACCGCCCGCGGCGAGGAGACGCTGACGCTGGTCGCGCGGGGTGCGGGCCAGTCCTACGAGAAGAACTTCGTCGAGGTCTCCGAACGCCTCGAAGGCCTGCTCGAGCGCGCCAAGGCGCTGGAGAGCACCGAGGCCGTCGACCAGGCGATGCGGGAGTTCCGGCAGTGGCAGCAGGTGCACCAGCGCATCCGCGAGGCCGACGACGCGGGGCAGTACAACGACGCGGTGGCGCTGATCGGCAACCCGCACTTCGACTCGCTGGACCAGTCTCTGGTGCGGTCGATCGGCGAGGCGCGGCAGGACTTCAGCGACGAGGTGGCGGTCGCGCGGTCGTCGCTGGCGGGCACGGCGGTCGGGGTGCTGGTGCTCGCGCTGATCAGCGCGGCGGGATCGACGATGGGGCTGTGGCAGCGCCTGAAGGAGTACCGATGAGGCGACTGGCGCTGGCGGCGGTGCTGCTGCTCGGTGCGTGTTCGGCGGGACCGGCGCCGAGCGAGGTGGTGCCGCGCAGTGCGGCGGCTCCGCAGCCGGCGAACGCGAGCACGGTCTCGGCGGCGCCGAGCAGTTCGGCGGGTGCGCCGTCGTGCGACGCGACGGCGAGCCTGCGGCCGGGACCGTTGCCCCAGGCCGGTCAGATGCCCGCGGGGTCGACGATGGCGAAGATCGCGCAGCGGGGGCGGTTGATCGCCGGGGTGGACCAGAACTCGTTCCTGATGGGGTTCCGCAACTCCTTCACCGGCGAGATCGAGGGCTTCGACGTCGACGTGGCGCGCCAGATCGCCAAGGCCGTGTTCGGCGACGAGAAGAAGGTGCAGTTCAAGGTCGTGACGTCGGCCGAGCGGATCCCGATGCTGCAGAGCGGCGCGGTCGACGTCGTGGTCCGCACCATGACGATCACCTGCGACCGGCTCGAGGACGTGGACTTCTCGCAGGTCTACTACCAGGCGGGGCAGCGGGTGCTGGTGCGCCGCAACTCCGGGATCACCGGGGTGGAGGGGCTCGCGGACAAGCGGGTGTGCGTGGCGTCGGGGTCGACGTCGCTGGGCAACGTGGTCAACCGGGCGAAGACGACGGTGAGCGTGCCGAACTGGACGGACTGCCTGGTCATGCTGCAGCAGGGCCAGACCGACGCGATCTCGACCGACGACACGATCCTGGCGGGGCTGGCGGCGCAGGACCCGTACACCGAGGTCGTGGGGGCGCGGTTCACCGACGAGTCCTACGGCGTCGGGGTGCCCAAGGGTCAGGAGGACCTGGTCCGGTTCGTCAACGGCGTGCTGGAGCGGATGCGCACCGACGGCACGTGGAGCGGGATCTACGGGCGGTGGCTGACGCCGCTGGGTCCGGCACCGGCGCCGCCGGTCGCGCGTTATCGGGACTAGGAGGGGTCCGCCGATGAGTGATGAGCTCGATCTGCCCGAGACCGGGCCGTCGACGGCGCCGGGGACGGCACCCTGGTCGGTGTCGCAGGAGGTGTCGCGGTCGAACTCGGGACGCACGCGCCGTGGCAGTGCCCGGTCGATGAGCCGCGGCCGGCTCGGTGCCGGGCTGGTCGAGGTGCCGCGGGTGCCCTACCGGGATCCCAAGACCGCGGTGCTGGAGAACCCGGAGGTCCCCGAGGCCAAGCGGTTCTGCTCGAAGTGCGGCAAGAAGGTCGGGCGGCGCAAGGACGGCAAGCCGGGCCGGGTGGAGGGGTTCTGCCCGCAGTGCGGGCACGCGTACTCGTTCACGCCGAAGCTCGCGCCGGGTGAGGTGCTGCACGACCAGTACGAGGTGCTGGGCTGCCTGGCGCACGGCGGCCTGGGGTGGCTGTACCTGGCGCTCGACCACGCGGTGAGCGACCGGTGGGTGGTGCTCAAGGGCCTGCTCGACTCAGGTGACGCGGACGCGATGGCGGCGGCGCTGGCGGAACGGCGGTTCCTGGCCGAGGTCGAGCACCCGAACATCGTGAAGATCCACAACTTCATCCGCCACGAGAGCAGCGAGAGCGGCAAGCTCGTCGAGTACATCGTGATGGAGTACGTCGGCGGCGAGTCGATCAAGGACATGATCACGTCGCGGCGCCGCGACGGCCGCGGCGACGAGGCGTTGCCGCTGGCGCAGGCCATCGCCTACGTGCTGGAGATCCTGCCCGCGGTCGGCTACCTGCACGGCGTCGGGCTGCTGTACTGCGACTTCAAGCCGGACAACATGATCCACACCGAGGAGCAGCTCAAGCTGATCGACCTGGGCGCGGTGCGGCGCATCGACGACCACCACTCCCCCATCTACGGCACGATCGGCTACCAGGCGCCGGAGATCCGCGCGATCGGGCCGTCGGTGTTCTCCGACATCTACACCGTCGGGCGCGCGCTGGCGGTGATGAGCTTCCCGTTCGACTTCCGCGGCCGCTGCAAGGACCGGCTGCCGACGGTGGGCGAGCAACCGCTGCTGGGCCGGTTCTCCTCGTTCCACCGGCTGCTGCTGCGCGCCACGAACCCGAACCCGGAGCTGCGGTTCTGCTCGGCGGAGGACATGGCCGAGCAGCTCACGGGCGTGCTGCGCGAGGTGCTGGCGATCGAGGACGGTGTGCCGCGGCCGGGCCCGTCGCGGCAGTTCACGCCGGAACGCCGCCGCTTCGGCGTGGAGGGCGCGCTCGACCTGTCCGAGGTGGCGCTGGCGTTGCCGGCGCCGAGCGTGAGCACCTCGGACGCGGCCGCGTCGTGGCTGGCGACGGCGACGGCATCGGATCCGGTGGGGCTGCGCAAGGCACCGGAGGTCACGGTGGAGGTGCGGCTGCGGATCGTGCGGGTGCTGATCGAGTCCGGTGACACCGAGGCGGCGCTGCGTGAGCTGGAGTCGCTGACGGCGCCGTCGATGTTCGACGAGCCGGAGCTCGACCCGGCGGAGGACTGGCGCCCGGACTGGTACCGGGGCCTCGCGGCGCTGGCCGACGGGCGGCCGGGGGACGCGCTGGGGCTGTTCGACGCGGTGTTCTCGGCGGTGCCGGGTGAGGCGGCGCCGAAGCTGGCGCTGGGCGTGTGCGCGGAGGCCGTCGGGGACCTCGAGGGCGCGGCGGGCTGGTACGAGCTGGTGTGGCACACGGATCACTCGTACGTGTCGGCGGCGTTCGGGCTGGCGCGGGTGCTGCTGGCGTGCGGTGACCGCGCCAGGGCCGTCGAGGTGCTGCTGTCGGTGCCGGACACGTCGTCGCAGCACCTGGCGGCGCAGATCGCGGCGGTCCGCGCGCAGCTCGGCGACTGCGGCGCGGAGGACCTCGTCGCGGCCGGGGAACGGTTGCGCGCCTTGGACATCGACGTCCATTCGCACACCCAGCTCTCAGCGGAGGTGCTGGAGGCGGCGTACGACTACGTGACCCGCAATCAGGCCGCCGAGGGCAAGGTGCTGGACTGTGCACTCTCCGAACACGAGCTTCGGCTGGGTCTAGAGGCGCGCTATCGCACGCTGGCCCGGTTCGCTGCTACGCCGGAGGAACGGATCGCATTGGTGGACCGCGCGAACGCGGTAAGGCCTAGGACGTTGGTTTGATGGACACCCTGAAGTGCCCGGAGTGCTTCGCGCCCGTCGCGGCGGAGGACCGGTTCTGCGAGGCGTGCGGACGCAACCTGCTGGTCCGCCGCACGCCGCTGGGCGGACCGACCGGTCCCGCGCAGGCCTCGTGCATCCTGTGCGGGTCGCCCGACATCGACGACGAGGACTACTGCACCCAGTGCGGCCGGCACCAGCCCTCGGCGCGTGACCGGGTCGAGTACGCGCTGGGCGCGGTCTCGGGTGTGTCGGACCGCGGCAAGCGGCGGGCGCGCAACGAGGACTCGATGGCGTTCGGCCACGTCGCGGGCAAGGGTGTCGCCGCCGTCGTCTGCGACGGCGTGGCCTCGTCCGAGCGCGCGGAGCAGGCCTCGCAGGCCGCCGCCGACGCCGCGGTGGACGTGCTGCTCAACGCTCTGATCGACACCGCGGACGCCGAGCAGGCGATGGTCGACGCGGTCGCCGCGTCGTGCTCCGCGGTGGAGCAGCTGGTGGAGAACGAGCCCATGGAGCCGGGTGCCCGCGGTGTCGCACCGTCGTGCACTTTCGTGTCCGCGCTGGTCACGGGGTCGTCGGTGACGATCGGCTGGGTCGGCGACTCGCGCGCGTACTGGCTGTCGGACGAGGGCTCCGAGCAGCTCACGACGGACGACACGTGGGCGGCGCAGCTGGTGTCGGAGGGTGTGCTGACCGAGGAGCAGGCGCGCACGGACCGCCGCGCGCACGTGCTGTCGCGGTGGATCGGCGCGGACGCCGGCCTGGTCGAGCCGCAGGTCGTGACGCTGAAGCCGACGTCGCCGGGAGTGTTCCTGCTGTGTTCGGACGGGCTGCACAACTACCGGCCCGAGCCCGAGGACCTGCAGCCGCTGCTGCCGTGCGGGCCGGAGGAGTTCGTGAAGGTCGCGCTGGACGCGGGCGGGCACGACAACATCACCGTGGTGCTGGTGCCGTTCGCACCGGAGCCGTAGAAGTTCACTCGTTGTAGTGATTTACCGCTGGCTAACCGGGAGCGGTCACCGTCGGGGCGTGAGATTCGTTTCTGTCGCGGCGGTGGCCGCTTTCGTGCTGGCGGGGTCGTCCTCGGGGGTGGCGCACGCGGAGTCGGCGCCCGGCTGTGGCCCGGTGACGCAGATCGGGAGCACCGCGTACATCCAGACCGGCACGAGTTCGAGCTCGATCGTGGCGTCGGTGAAGCAGTTCAAGGGCTGCGGGAAGAACTGGTCGTACGTGTGGGTGTGGGACTCGTGGATCAGCAAGGGCCGGGCGTTCGAGGTGGGCACGGCGATCTACCCGGACGGCGCGAACCCGGCGGGGTACGTGAAGACGCGCAACAAGCAGGCGACCTGGTCGAAGGGCACGGACACGCTGTCGAAGTGCACGCGGGCCTCGGGCACGTTCGTCGACCTGGTCAACGACCCGAGCTACGGCTGGCAGGAGTTCACCGACAAGCGCTGCTGACCGTCATCATGGTCCGATGAGGAGGGCGGTGTTGATCGCGTTGGCGGTGGTTGTCACCATCGTCGCCGTGGTCTTCACCTTCCAGCGCAAGCTCGTGTACTTCCCCTCCCCCGGTCCGCTGCCGAGTGCGGACGAGGTGCTGCCCGGCGGGCGTGACGTCCGGCTGGTGACGGCGGACGGCCTGATGCTCGACGGCTGGCACTTCGAGTTGCCCGACGCGCCGGTGACGGTGGTGGTGTTCCCGGGCAACGGCGGCAACCGCGAGGGCCGGGTGTCGCTGGCGCGGGCGCTCACCTCGCGGGGGTTGTCGGTGCTGCTGTTCGACTACCGCGGCTACGGCGGCAACCCCGGCCTTCCCTCGGAGGAGGGCCTGACCTTCGACGCGCGGGCGGCGCTGGACCTGATCGACGGGCCGGTCGTCTACTTCGGCGAGTCGCTGGGCGCGGCGGTGGCCGCGGAGCTCGCGACGTTCCGCGCCCCCAAGGGCATGGTGCTGCGCTCACCGTTCACCTCGCTGGCCGCGGCCGGGTCGCACCACTACCCGTGGCTGCCGGTGAAGATGCTGCTGCAGGACAAGTACCCGGTGGTGGAACGGGTGTCCAGCCTGGACGTTCCGACCGTGGTGCTGCTGGGGACGAGGGACTCGATCGTGCCGCCCGCGCAGAGCCGCGAGGTGGCGACGGCGGCGCGGGCGAGGCTGATCGAGATCGACGGCGCGGACCACAACGACGAGGTGTTGCTGTCGGGGCCGCAGGTCATCGACGCGGTGCTGTCGGTCAGCTGAGCGGCGCGATCTCACCGGAGCCGCGGGGCACGAGGGCGGCGGGGACGACGGCGTGCACGGGCGGTGAGGTGTCGCCGTCGATGCGGGCGAGGATGAGCTCGGCGGCCCTGCGGCCGATGCCGGGGACGTCCTGGCGCACGACGGTGACGGCGGGGTCGAGCAGGTCGGCGAGCGGGAAGTCGTCGAAGCCGATGACGGCGACGCGCCGGTGCAGGTCACGGGCGCGCAGCACGCGCATGGCGCCGACGGTGACGAGGTTCTGCGCGGTGAACAGCGCCGTGGGCGGCCGGTCGAGGCCGAGCAGCGCGGCGGTGGCGGTCTCGGCGACGTCGACGCCGTGCAGGCCGGTGCGCACGAGCTCCTCGCGCAGGGTGAGACCGGCCTGGGCGAGGCCTTCGAGGTAGCCGGTGTAGCGCTCCTGGCTGGTCCACAGGGTGCTGCGGTCGCCGAGGAACGCGATGTCGCGGTGGCCCAGGGCGGCGAGCTCGAGCACGGCGGCGCGGGAGCTGTCGCGGTTGGTGGTGGTGACGCAGTCGGTGCCGCCGAAGGTGGGCGGCCGGTCGACGAGCACCATCGGGGTGCCGCGTTCGCGTTCGTGCTGCAGGGCGTCCTGGTGGCCGCCGGCGGCCATGACGACGACGCCGTCGACTCGGCGCGCGGACAGCGACAGGAGCAGTTCGCGTTGCAGGGTGTGGTCGTCCTCGGTGCTGCCGGCGAGCACGAGCACACCGCTGCGCCGGGCGTGGTCCTCGACGGCGCGCAGCAGGGCGGCGTCGAAGGGGTTGGAGAGGTCTTCGAACAGCACGCCGATGGTGGCGCTGCGGCGGTCGGAGCGGCGCAGGCTGCTGGCGGTGAGGTTGGGCCGGTAGCCCAGGCTGCGGGCGGCGGCGCGGACGCGGTCGGTGACCTCGGCGCCCGCTCCGGGCAGGTCGTTGATGACGCGCGAGACGGTCTTGATGCTGACCTTCGCCAGCGCCGCGACGTCGCGCATCGTGGGTTCGCGTCTCTCGCCGGTCTGATCCATGTCCCGCCCCGCTCACGTCCTACGACTCTTGCGTCAACGATGACGCAACGGTATACCGAACTCCATCAAAACGTAGCCGCTCCACCGCAACTCGCGGTGAGTCCGCGTAGGGCCGGTTACGTCAACGTTGACGTAGGAGTTGTCATGCGCAGAACGGCCGGGGTTGTCGGCGCAGCGGCGTTGCTCGTGTTCGCCACCGCGTGCGGGGGTGGTGGGTCCTCCGGCGGTGCGGCGACGCTGGTGGGCCTGGTGACGAAGACGGACACGAACCCGTTCTTCGTGAAGATGAAGGAGGGCGCGCAGCAGGCGGCGACCTCGTCGGGGGCGACGGTGCAGTCGTTCGCGGGCAAGCAGGACGGCGACAACCAGTCGCAGGTCGACGCGATCGAGAACCTGATCGCCTCGGGCGCGAAGGGCATCCTGATCACGCCGAGCGACTCGAAGGCGATCGTGCCGTCGGTGGACAAGGCGCGGGCGGCGGGCCTGCTGGTGATCGCGCTGGACACGCAGCTGGAGCCGGCGAACGCCGCCGACGCGACGTTCGCGACCGACAACTACAAGGCCGGTCTGCTGATCGGGCAGTGGGCGAAGGCGAAGTTCGCCAAGGACGGCAAGCAGGCCAAGATCGCGCTGCTGGACCTCAACCCGAACCAGGTGTCGGTGGACGTGCAGCGCGACCAGGGGTTCCTGGAGGGCTTCGGCGTCGACGTGAAGGACAAGAACCGCATCGGCGACGAGTCCGACCCGCGGATCGTGGGCCACGACGTGACCGACGGCGCCCCGGAGGGTGGCCGCACGGCGATGGAGAACCTGCTGCAGAAGGACCCCGGGATCAACCTGGTCTACACGATCAACGAGCCCGCGGCGGCGGGCGCCTACGAGGCGCTCAAGGCGGCGGGCAAGGAGAAGGACGTCGTCATCGTCTCGGTCGACGGCGGCTGTCCTGGCGTGGACAACGTGAAGGCGGGCGTGATCGGCGCGACCTCGCAGCAGTACCCGCTCAAGATGGCGCAGCTGGGCGTGGAGGCGGTCTCGAAGTTCGCCAAGGACGGCTCCAAGCCGCAGAACACCGACACCGGCGTCACGCTGATCACCGACCAGCCGGCCGAGGGCGTGGAGTCGAAGGATTCGGCGTTCGGCCTGCAGAACTGCTGGGGCTGAGCCATGACGGCCGTGGTGGAGCAGCGGGACCGCTCGCTGCTGACACGCGTGCAGCACGTGCTGCACGCCCAGGCGACCATCGGCCCGGCGGTGGTGCTGCTGACGTCGGTGATCGTGTTCGCGCTGTTGTCGGAGCGGTTCCTGACGCCGGGCAACATCTCGCTGATCCTGCAGCAGGTCGCGGTGGTGGGCACGCTCGCGGTGGGGCAGACGATCGTGATCCTGACGGCGGGCATCGACCTGTCGTGCGGGGCGATCATGGTGCTGACCTCGATCGTGATGGCGAAGGTCGCCTCGGAGACCGGCCTGCCGGGGCTGCCCGCGCTGCTGCTGGGGTTCCTGGTGGGCACGGTGTGCGGCCTGCTCAACGGCATGCTGGTGACGCGGCTGAAGCTGCCGCCGTTCATCGTCACGCTGGGCACGCTGAACGTGTTCTTCGCGTTGAACCTCTGGTACTCGGGCAGCGCCACGATCCGCGGCTCGGACATGCCCTCGCTGCTGCTGTGGACCGGGCAGACGTTCACCGTCGGCGGCACGCGCATCACCTACGGCTCGATCCTGCTGGTGGTGCTGGTGGCGGCGATGGCGTTCGTGCTGAAGAACACCGCGTGGGGCCGGCACGTCTACTCCACGGGTGACGACCTGGAGGCGTCGCGCCTGTCGGGCATCCGCACGGCGCGGGTGCTCTTGAGCGTGTACGCGACGGCGGGGCTGATCTACGCGGTGGCGGCGTGGACGCTGATCGGCCGGATCGCCTCGGCGAGCCCGCAGGCGGGCCAGACCGACAACCTGGACTCGATCACCGCGGTGGTGATCGGCGGGACGTCGCTGTTCGGCGGCCGCGGCGCGGTGGTGGGGTCGCTGATCGGCGCGCTGATCGTCGGCGTGTTCCGCAACGGCCTCGCACTGGCCGGGGTGGACGTGCTGTGGCAGACGATGGCGGTCGGTGTGCTGATCATCGTGGCGGTGTCGCTGGACCAGTGGATCAGGAAGGTGAAGGCATGACCACCCCGATCCTGCAGGCGACGGGCCTGGTCAAGCGGTACGGGAGGGTGACGGCGCTGGCGGGCTCGGACCTGGAGCTGCTGCCGGGCGAGATCCTCGCGGTCATCGGCGACAACGGCGCGGGCAAGTCGTCGCTGATCAAGGCCCTGTCCGGCGCCGTGGTGCCCGATGAGGGCGAGGTCCTGCTCGACGGCTCCCCCGTGTCGTTCTCGACGCCTCTGGACGCGCGCAACGCGGGCATCGAGACGGTGCACCAGTCGCTGGCGGTCTCCCCATCGCTCGACATCGCCGCGAACCTGTTCCTGGGCCGGGAGCTGCGCCGCAAGGGCGTGCTCGGCTCGGTGTTCCGGATGCTCGACCGCGCCGGCATGCGGGAGGAGGCACGCCGCCAGCTCGACGCGCTGGGGATCATGACGATCCAAAACCCCGGCCAGGCGGTGGAAACCCTCTCGGGCGGCCAGCGCCAGGCCGTCGCAGTGGCACGCGCGGCGGCGTTCGGCAGCCGCGTCGTGATCATGGACGAGCCGACGGCGGCACTGGGCGTGCGGGAGTCCCGCGCGGTGCTGGACCTGATCCTGCAGGTCCGCGACCGCGGCCTGCCGGTCATCCTGATCAGCCACAACATGCCGCACGTGTTCGAGGTGGCCGACCGCATCCACATCCAGCGCCTGGGCCGGCGCAAGGCGGTGGTGGACCCGAAGTCGGTGTCGATGTCGGACGCGGTGGCGATCATGACCGGCGCCATGGAACCGCCTGACTGACTCCGAAGGGGTTGTCGATCACGTACCGCCACCGGCCGTCCGCGCCTCTGCGTGCGACGTCGGTGGCGGTACGGCTCCGCCCCACGGGGGACGCGCTACTGGGAGAGCTCGCGCAGGACCGACTCCAGCGGCGCGAGGACGTTGCGGGAGGCCTGCAGCTCGTCGGACACCAGTGCGGTGCGCTTGTCGACGCGGCGCCAGAACTGGCCTTCGACGGGGATCTGGACCAGCTGGACGTCGAAGACGGGCGGGTGACCGAGTTCGCCGGTGAGCTGGTCGACGATCTCCTCGAGCACGACCTGGAAGCCCGCTCTGGCGTCGTCGCGCGCCCCGCTCCGTGTGGGCGAGGCCTGGTTCGGTGACCACTGGGCGTAGGCGGCGCGCATCTGCTGGGGCAGGCCGACCGGCGGGCGGCCTCCGCCGCCGTGGTCGTAGGACTGCGTCCACCACCGGTCCCACGCCGCCCCGAAGGTCTCCGGCACGTACGCGTCGCGCATCCGCGGGACAGGCGGGGTCAGGCGTGGGATCGAGTCGGCGATGGGTGTGCTGATGCCGAGTGCGTCGCGGGTGTAGAGGGCGAAGGTGTTACCGCTGCGGCAGGACACCTGCCATGTGGAATCCCCAGGGAAGTGCATGTTCCACGGTAGCGAGGTCTACAAGGGCACGGCGTCCAGCGCCTTGTAGATCCGCTTATCGCTGATCGTGTACCGGGTCTTGATGGTCTGAGCGAAGTACGACAGACGCAGCTCCTCGATCATCCACCGGATCTCGTCGAGTTCCGGCGAAGGCTCGTCGGCCGGCGTCTGCGCCCGCAACTCCCGGTACTCGGCGTGGACCTGGTGCACCTGCGCCGTCCAGTCGAGGTCACGGCGCGGGTTCTCGGGCAGCTTCTCGATGCGCCGCGCGATGCCCTTGAGGTAGCGCACCAGGTCGGGCAGCCGGTCGTAGCCGGTGCGGGTGACGAACCCCTTGTACACCAGCGAGTTGAGGTGCGCGCGGATGTCGTTGGCCGAGTCCGGTGCGCCCTTGAGACCGCTCAGCGCCAGTTCGGCCTCGTGCGCGGCTTCGAGGACCTTGCGGACCTCCTGCACGACGACCCAGGTGGTGTCGTTCAGCGCGGCCTGGACCTTCTTGAGCTGGGCGGCGTAGGACTTGGCGTCCCAGGCGGGCTCGCCCATGAGCCGGTCGACGGCGGCCATGATGCAGTCCGACAGCAGCGCGGCGACGCCGCCGTGGGGGTTGCGGGTGAGCGCGAGCTTGGCCGCGTTGTCGAGGTGGCGCTGCAGGTGCTTGACGGGCGAGTTGACGCCGAGCAGCAGGAGTCTGCGCACACCGCGGCGGTGCGCGTAGGCCTGCCGGCCCGGGGTGTCGAGGACCTTGATCGCGACGGTGTCGCCCCGGTCGAGCAGCGAGGGGTAGGCGGTGACGGTGATGCCGGACTGCCGTTGCTCGACGGTCTTGGGCAGGGCGTCGAAGTCCCACGTCGTCAGGCCGGTGCGTTCGAGGTGGCCGGCGGCCTGGCTCAGCGACGCGCGGACCTCGTCGCGCAGCTTCTCCTTCAGCGCCGCGATGTCCTTGCCTTCGGCGAGGGTGCGGTTCTGGTCGTCGACGACCTGGAAGGTGAGCTTGAGGTGGTCGGGAACGGCGTCGAACTGCCAGTCCTCGCGCTGCACGGTCACGCCGGTCAACGCCCGCAGCTCCCGCTCGACACCGCTGAGCAGGCTGGTGTCCTTGGGGTTGATGCGCGAGAGGACGGCGGTGGCGACGTCGGGGACGGGCACGAAGTTGCGGCGGATCTGCTTGGGCAGCGAGCGGATGAGCGCGACGACGAGGTCGTGGCGCAGGCCGGGGATCTGCCAGGAGAACGCGTCGTCGTCCAGCGCGGTGAGCGCGGGCAGAGGGAGCTGGACGGTGACGCCGTCGTTCTTCGTGCCGGGCTCGAAGTGGTAGCTCAGCGGCAGCGTGAGCTCGCCCTGGCGCCACTGGTCGGGGTAGGCGTCGGGGGTGACGTCGGCGCGGTCGTTGACCAGCATGTCCTTGGTGAAGGTCAGCTGGTTCTTGTCCTTCTGCTTCTTCCACCACGAGTCGAAGTGTCGGGCGGACACGACCTCGGGGGCGACGCGTTCGTCGTAGAAGTCGTACAGCGTCTCCTCGTCGACGACGATGTCGCGGCGCCGTGCCCGGTTCTCCAGTTCGCCGACCTCGTCGAGCAGCGCGCGGTTGGTGTGGAAGAACCGGTGGTGCGTGGTCCACTCCCCCTGCACGAGCGCGTGGCGGATGAACAGCTCACGGGAGAGCTCGGGGTCGATGCGGCCGTAGTTGACCTTGCGACCGGCGACGATCGGCACCCCGTAGAGCGTGACCTTCTCCAGGGCGACGACACTGCCGCGTTTGCTCTCCCAGTGCGGCTCGCTGTACTGGCGTTTGACGACGTGCTCGCCGAGGCGTTCTGCCCACTCGGGTTCGATCTTGGCGGCGATGCGGCCCCACAGGCGGCTGGTCTCGACCAGTTCGGCGGCCATCACCCACTGCGGTGGCTTCTTGGCCAGCACCGAGCCGGGGAAGATCGCGAACTTGGCGTTGCGGGCGCCGAGGAACTCCGTGAGCGGACGCCGTTTCTCGCCGGGGGCCTGCTTCTTGAGGACGTCCTGGACGCCGATGTGGCTGAGCAGCCCGGACAGCAGCGCGATGTGGATGTTGCGCGGGTCGCCGGGCTGGTCGTTGACGTGCATGCCGATCTGCTTGGCGACCTGGCGCAGCTGCAGGTAGATGTCCTGCCACTCGCGCACGCGCAGGTAGTTGAGGAACTCGGCCTTGCAGCGCTTGCGGAACTGGTTGCCGCTCAGTTCCTTCTGCTGTTCCTTGAGGTACTGCCACAGGTTGAGGAACGTCGTGAAGTCGGATTCCTTGTCGACGAACCTCGCGTGCTGCTGGGTCGCGGCTTCCTGCTGGTCGGCGGGGCGTTCGCGGGGGTCCTGGATGGACAGCGCCGCGGCGATGATCATGACCTCTTTGAGGCAGCCGGTGGTGTCGGCCTCGAGGACCATGCGGCCCAGCCGCGGGTCGACCGGCAGCGCGGCGAGTTTACGGCCGGTCGCGGTGAGCTTCTTCTCGGCGGCGTTGATCGCGCCGAGCTCCTGGAGCAGGCCGATGCCGTCGTTGATGTTGCGGGAGTCGGGCGGGTCGATGAACGGGAACGCCGCGACGTCGCCCAGGCCGATGTTGGTCATCTGCAGGATGACGCTGGCGAGGTTGGTGCGCAGGATCTCCGCGTCGGTGAACTCCGGGCGGGCCTCGAAGTCCTCCTCGGAGTACAGGCGGATGCAGATGCCTTCGCTGACGCGGCCGCAGCGGCCCTTGCGCTGGTTCGCCGACGCCTGGCTGATGGGCTCGATCGGCAGGCGCTGGACCTTGAGGCGGTGGCTGTAGCGGGAGATGCGGGCGTTGCCAGGGTCCACGACGTACTTGATGCCCGGCACGGTGAGGCTGGTCTCGGCGACGTTGGTGGCGAGCACGACGCGGCGGCCGGTGTGACGCTGGAACACCCGGTGCTGCTCGCCCACGGACAGGCGCGCGTAGAGCGGGAGGATCTCGGTGTTGCGCAGGTCCTCCTGCTTGAGGGCGTCGGCGGTGTCGCGGATCTCCCGTTCACCGGAGAGGAACACCAGCACGTCGCCGGGGCCTTCGGCCTGCAGTTCGCGGACGGCGTTGATGATGCCCTGGGTCTGGTCGTCGTCCTCCTCCAGCGGCCGGTAGCGGGTCTCGACGGGGTAGGTGCGGCCGGAGACCTCGATGACCGGGGCGTCGCCGAAGTGCTGGCTGAAGCGCTGCGGGTCGATCGTGGCGGAGGTGATGACGACCTTGAGGTCGGGGCGGCGCGGCAGGAGCTGCTTGAGGTAGCCGAGCAGGAAGTCGACGTTGAGGCTGCGTTCGTGGGCCTCGTCGATGATGATCGTGTCGTAGCGCGACAGGGTGGCGTCGGTCTGGATCTCGGCGAGCAGGATGCCGTCGGTCATGAGCTTAACCAGCGTCTCGTCACCGGACTGGTCGGTGAACCGGACCTTGTAGCCGATCGTGTCACCGAGCTTGGTGCCCAGCTCCTCCGCGACGCGTTCGGCGACGGTGCGCGCGGCGATGCGGCGCGGCTGGGTGTGGCCGATCTGGCCGGTGATGCCGCGGCCCAGTTCCAGGCAGATCTTGGGCAGCTGCGTGGTCTTGCCCGACCCGGTCTCGCCGGCGACGATCACGACCTGGTGGTTCGCGATCAGCTCTTTGATGTCGTCCTTGCGCTGGCTGACCGGCAGCTCGGCCGGGTAGCTGATCTGGGGAACGGACTCCCTGCGCAGCGCGACCTTGAGCGCGGCCTCGTCGATCTGGGCGGCGATCTCCTCGGTGATCTTCTTGCGCGCCAGGGGGTCTTTGACCTTGCGTGCGCCGTCGAGGCGCCTGGCGAGCCGGCGTTGATCACGCGGCATGAGCTCGGGCAGGCGTTTGTGCAGTTCAGCGTGCGGGGTGTCCATTTGGGTTCAAGGATAGACAGGGCGTGCGGGTTCGCTCGCGTCAATAACCGCCAGACCCCGTCACCGGCGTGGCGGCACGGTCGTGGCGGGCTCCCGGAAGCGGGTCGGTCACGCGGTGTCGTCCGCGTCTGAACTGGGGAAACACCGGGAGTGGCCGGTCGGCCGGCTCGTGTTGCCGCCTGCGGGTGAGATCGCCTACTTCGCGGCGAGACGTGGTTCGCGGCGCAGCCGAGTTCCAGGTCGTGTGTTCTCTTCAGGTCGCCCGGCCCGGCCCGGCCCGGCACGTCCGGCCCGGCACGTCCGGCCGGGTTCATGGCCTGCGGGACGAATCACGGCATCGGGTGGTTTCTGACCTGCGGTGATGTCGACGCTTCAAAAATTGTCAGACCCTCTCGCTAGCGTTCTCGGCATGGACCTGAACGCGTTCTGGGCCCTGGCGGAATCCTCCGGTCAGGACGGCCGGCTGGGGTGGCGCATCACCGCCCTGGCCGTGGTGCGCGCGCGGGTCGCGCGGACGAGTGCGTTGTTCGGGGAGGTGGCGTGATGGCCGTGCCCGTGGAGGTTCCGGTCGACGTGGTGGTGTGGCGGGCTCCCGGCCCGGCGTCCTTCCCGGAGGCGGCGGCCCGCTATGCGGAGTTGCGTTCCTCGCCGCTGGGCGCGTTCGAGCCGGCGGTGGCGGCGTTCGTGCGGGAGTTGCGGCGCACGTCGCCTGATCCCGGGTCGCCGGTGTCGTGGGACCAGGCGCTGACGGTGGGGGTGGACGCGGTGATCGTGCACGTGGTGTGGCCGGGGCAGCGTCAGGTGCTGGATCTGGTGGCGTTGCTGGCGTCGCGGCACGGGCTGGTGTGTTTCGAGCCGGCCCGCCAGGCCGCGATGTCCTGACGCAGCGAGGTTTTCGTGTCCTGCGGCGCGAAGGACGCGTCGACGGCGTTGGTGGCGATGCGGGCGAGGGCGTCGTCGTCGAAGCCGAGGTGCTCGCGCAGCAGGCGGTATTCGCCGGTGAGCGTGGTGCCGGTGGAGGCGGGGATGTCGGTGCTGAGCGTGACGGTCAGCCCGGCGTCCATGAGCAGTGGCAGCGGATGAGAGGAGAGGGATTCGACCAGTCCCAGCGCGACGTTCGACGACGGGCAGGCTTCGAGCGGTATGGCGCGGTCCCGCAGCAGCGCGACGACTTCCGGGTCGTCGAGCGCCCGGAAACCGTGCCCGATCCGGTCGGCGAGCCCGACGGTCACGGCCTCGGCGACACTGGGTGCTCCGCAGCACTCCCCGGCGTGGTGCACGAGTCCGACCCCGGCTTCGCGGGCGGCTCGGAACACGGCGGCGAACGGGGTGAGCGGGTAGTCCTCCGCGCCGGCCGTCCCGATGGCCACGACCTGCGGGTGCGCCAGAGCGAGCCGCAGTGAGTCGCGCAGTCGCGCAACCGATCGCTTCCTGGGGTGGTCCACGATCACACGGCATTCGATGCCGTGGGCGGCCTGTCCTGCGGCGAGCCCGGACAACACCGCCTCGAGCGGCATGTCCGGATCACCGAGTCGTTCTCCGTGCGCTGCCGCGGTGAACGTGACTTCGGCGTACCGGGTCCCCTGCGCTGCTTCCTCGGCGCAGAACTCGTACGCGATCCGGTGGAAGTCCTCGGCTCGCCGCAGGCAGTCCCGCACTGCCCCGTTGTGGGCGGCGAACTGCGCGAAGCCGTCGAACGCCCCGGCCTGCACGGCGGGGACGTCGACGCCGTGGTGCTCGGCGAGTTCCGCGAGGGTGTCCGTGCGCACGGTGCTTTCGAGGTGCACGTGCAGGTGGGCTTTGGGCAGCGCCGCGAGGTCATGCATGGGGCGCGACGCTACCCAAGGCCCGTCAGCGGGCGCCCGGCATTTTCGCGGGCGTCACCCGGCCAGGAACGTCACCGCGCCGGCCAGTTCGTGCTCGGGCACGTCGCCGTGCCCTCCGGGGTTGGCGTGCAACGACTTGCGAGGCGCGGCGAAGGCGTCGAACAACGCGAGACCGGCGTCCCGCGCGACGAGCCGGTCGTCGCACTGCAGCAGGAACCGCACGGGGACGGTGATCGCCGCCGCCGCGCGCACCAGCGGTCCGGTGGCGCCGATCAACCCGAACACGGCCGCGCGGACGCGGGGCTCGGCGGCGACGAGCGGGATGCCGAGAGCGCTACCCATGGACACGCCCCAGAACCCGACCCGGTCACCGAGGGCGGGCAGGGCGTCGAGCACGGACCGCCACTCCGGGATCGCGCGCGAGGCCTGCAGGGCGTTGTACTCGGCGACGAGCGCGCCGGCGTCCTGACCAGCGGCCATGCGGGAGCGGATCTCGATGGCGAACCGCTCGTCCTCGGCGGTGCGGACGCGGTCACCGTGGCCGGGTGCGTCGAGGGCGACGACGGCGAGACCGGCGGCGGCGCAGCGGTGCGCGCGGGCGAGGATGCCGGGGGCTCGTTTGTGCCGGCCGCCGCCGTGGGCGCTGAGCACGAGCCCGGCGGGGTCGTGGCCGGGGGTCCAGAGCACGCCGGGGACGCCGTCGTGGACGAAGTCGCGTTCGGTGATGCCGTCTGCGGAGGTGGTGTGCGAGGTGAAGCGCATGGCTGGTCGCCTTCCGGGTGGCTGCCGGAGCGCTCCCGTGGCGACGCGTCGAAGGCGTCAGGCTGTGAAGGGGAGGGAGCGCCCATCTGGGTTGACCGCGTTGATGGGACTCACCTCCTCGCACTGATCGCGTACGCCGAGCCTAGCAACCGGTGATCACCGGGCGCGCCGGTATTCGGGGCGACATCGGGTGTGCGCCGCTACTAGGTTCCGGTGCCATGCCTGATGTTGTGCAGACGCGCCACGGCGCGACGGTGCTGATGTGCGCCGAGGACGGTCCCCTGATCACCGGCGAGCAGTCCGCTGTGGACCTGATCGGCACATTGTGGGGTCAGGACGTGCGGTGGCTGGTGTTGCCGCTGGCGCGGTTGTCCGAGGACTTCCTGGTGCTGCGCACGCGGGTGGCGGGTGCGGTGGTGCAGAAGTTCCAGCAGTACGGCTTCGCGGTCGCGGTGGTCGGCGACATCACCGAGCAGGTCGCGGCGAGCTCGGCGTTGCGGGACTTCGTGTACGAGTCGAACCGGGGCCGGCAGCTGTGGTTCGTCGCGGACGAGGCGGAGCTGGACGCGCGGCTGAGCGCGGCGGCCTGACCACGCCGAACAGCCCTATTGCACATTGATTGCAATAGGTAGTGTCGCGGGTATGGACATCCGTCGTTCGCTCTCGCAGCACAGTGGCCCGCGCAGGTCGCCGCACGAGGTCCTCCGCCGTCTCGCCGACTGGGTCACGCCGCGGACGCGGCCGGAGGACCCGGTGCGGGAGCTGGAGCAGCGGGTCGCGGCGCTGCTGGGCAAGCCCGAGGCCTTGTTCTTCCCGTCGGGGACGATGGCGCAGCAGGTGGCGTTGCGGGTGCACGCCGACAGGACGGGCCGCCGCTCGTTCGCCGGGCATCCGCAGTCGCACCTGCAGGTGTGGGAGAACCAGGGCTACAACGCGCTGCACGGCCTGCGGTTCCACCCGGCGGGCGACCGCAACGAACTGTTCGGTCTCGAGGATCTGCAGGCGGTGGGCGAGCCGCTCGCGGCGGTGGTGTTCGAGCTGCCGCAACGCGACATCGGCGGTGTGCTGCCCGCGTTCGGGGACCTGGCGGCGCAGACGGCGTGGGCGAGGCGGTCGGGTGCGGCCGCGCACTGCGACGGCGCGCGGCTGTGGGAGGCGCAGACCGGCTACGACGCCACGTTCGCCGAGATCTCCGCGTTGTTCGACACGGTGTACGTGTCGCTCTACAAAGGACTCGAAGGGGTGCGGGGCGCGGTGCTCGCCGGCGACGCCGAGACGATCGCGCAGGCGGCGGTGTGGCGGCGCCGGATGGGCGGGGCGATCGCCGACGCGTGGCCGCTGGCCGCGATCGCGTTGATGGGCATGGAGGTGAACCTGCCGCGGATGGCCGAGTTCCGCGACCACGCCCAGGCCCTGGCGCGGGCGATCAACGCCGACGGGTTCGCGCACACGACACCGGACGTGCCGGCCACTCCCCTGTTCCACGTCCACCTGCCCCTCTCGCGCCACGACGCGCAGCGGGCTGCTCAGCACCTGCTGGAGGAGACGGGGATCAGGTTGTTCCTGTACGCGCGGTCGAATCCGGATCCGCGGCGGTGCAGCTTCGAGGTGAGCGTGGGGATCAGCGGGCTGGAGTTCACGCCGGGCGAGGTGGTGGAGTTGATCAGAGGACTACCATCGCGGGTGTGAGCCTGCCCGAACCCGTCCAGCACGCGCTGGTCAGGGTCTCGCACTCGGTGCTGATCGACGTCGACGCGCTCGCGGGGGTGCGCGAGAGGTTCGACGACGAGCAGGCGGCGTCGCTGGCGGGGTATCTGCGCAACGCGCAGTCGCCGAACACGGTGCGGGCCTACCGGTCGGACTGGATCGCGTGGGCCGGGTGGTGCCAGGCGGAGGGCCGTCAGGCGTTGCCGGCCGATCCGCTGGACGTGGCGGTGTACCTGGCGGTCGCGGCGGACACGGTGAAACCGGACGGGTCGCCGGCGTTCGGGGCCTCGACGCTGGAACGCAAGTCGGCGGCGATCTCGGCGGTGCACGCGGCGAACGGCCTGCCGAGCCCGACGCGCAGCGACGTCGTGCGGCTGACGTTGCGCGGTGTGCGGCGCACGCGCAAGTCGCAGCCCCGGCGCAAACGGCCGGTGCTGCTCGACACCCTCGAAGCGCTGCTCGACGAACGGCCGCAGGCCGGTCCCGCGCGCGCGAGGGACGCGTTGCTGCTGCTGGTGGGGTTCGCGGGGGCGTTGCGGCGCAGTGAGCTGGCGCAGATCGAGTTCTCCGACGTCACGGTGGACGTGGATCCGCGCACGCACGAGCCGTTGCTGCTGATCCGGCTGGGGACGACGAAGACCGACCAGACGGGCAAGCACCAGCAGTCGGTGGTGCTGCCGCGCGGCAGCAGGCGGCCGACGTGCCCGGTGTGCGCGTTCGCGGACTGGGCCGACGTGCTCGACGGCAAGGAGCTCTCCGAGACCGGTCTGCACCGCTGCCACGGCTTCGAGCCGGGCAGCCGGCAGGGGCCGGTGTTCCCGGTGGTGAACCGGCACGGCGGCATCGGCGCGAAGGCGATGTCGGGGCGTGCGGTGGCGGAGCTGGTGAAGCGGTACGCGGTGCGGGCGGGGCTGGATCCGGCGTTGTTCGGCGGGCATTCGCTGCGGGCGGGGTTCGCGACGCAGGCGGCGCTGGGCGGGGCGAGCGACCGGGAGATCATGCGGCAGGGCCGGTGGACCAACCCGCGCACGGTGCACCGCTACATCCGCACCGCGAACCCCCTCGAGGACAACGCCGTGACCCGTCTGGGCCTCTGAATCTGTGAGCCAGCTCTCACTCTGCGTAGTTAACTGTAAACAAGATCCCCTCCGGTAGGGCTGCGCCACCCGGAGCAGCGCGCTACGCCGGAAGCAGGTGCGCACCGGGAAGTTTCCGTCGTGTTTCCACGCCGTTTGAGCTGCTCTTTTGTTCCACCATTCGGACAAAAACCGGTGTCCTGACCAGCGACTCAGCCCAATTCGTGAACCGATCTCGCATTCTGGGAGCGGGTGGTCGTATGCACTGAGAGCAATACGATCGCCACGCCCGGTCATCGACGATGGTCGGGCTGTTCCACGGTGTTCACCCCGGCACCCCTGTAACGCCGGAGCGAACGCCCCCTGCACCGGAACAAGGAGCGTTCATGAAGCGCAAAACCCTGGGCATCACCACCGCCCTGGTGGCCGGGGCGGCTCTGGCCGCCACGGGCACGCTGGGAGCCAACGCCGCACCGCAGCCGAGGAACCCCACCCAACAGGAAGCTCTGCACGCCGCGGCCGGGCAGGCGGGGACGATCTCCTCCGCCCTCGGCCTGTCCGGCGGCGAACAACTCGTCCCCCGCGACGTCGTGCGCGACGCCGACGGCACCCACCACCTCCGCTTCGACCGCACCCTCAACGGCCTGAAGGTCATCGGCGGCGACCTCGTCGTCGCCCAGAAGTCCGGCCGGGTCACGGACGTGACCAAGGCGTCCGAGGCCTCCCTCGCCGGCCTCGGCACCGCCGCGCCCGCCACCGCGTCGAACGGCACGCTCGTCGTCTTCGCCCTCGACCACGCGCCCGTGCTCGCCTGGGAGACCGTCACCCACAGCGTCAAGGACGACCAGACGCCGAGCGAACTGCACACCTTCACCGACGCCCGCACCGGCCACACGCTGCTGACCTACGACGGCGTCCACCACGCCGAAGGCACCGGCCAGTCCACCTACACCGGCACCGTCGCCCTCAACACCACCCAGTCCGGCTCCACGTTCCAGCTCAAGGACCCCGCCCGCGGCAACCAGGCCGTCAACAACCTCAACAACGGCACGGGCACCGGCACCCTGTTCACCGACGCCGACAACAAGTGGGGCAACGGCACCTACACCGACAAGGCCACCGCGGGCGTCGACGCCGCGTTCGGCGCCGCCAAGACCTGGGACTACTACAAGACCGTCCACGGCCGCAGCGGCATCAAGAACAACGGCCAGGGCGCGCTGAGCAAGGTCCACTACGGCAACAACTACAGCAACGCCTTCTGGTCCGACTCGTGCTTCGCATGACCTACGGCGACGGCGCCCAGAACCGCAACCCGCTGACCAGCATCGACGTCGCCGCACACGAGATGTCGCACGGCGTCACCTCCGCCACCGCGGGCCTGGTCTACTCCGGTGAGTCCGGCGGCCTCAACGAGGCCACCAGCGACATCTTCGGCTCCACCACGGAGTTCCACGCCGCCAACACCACCGACCCAGGCGACTACCTCATCGGCGAGAAGATCAACATCCGCGGCGACGGCAAGCCGCTGCGCTACATGGACAAGCCCTCCAAGGACGGCAAGTCACTCGACTACTGGTCCTCCAGCGCCGGCAACGTCGACGTCCACTACTCCTCCGGCATCGCCAACCACTTCTTCTACCTGCTCTCCGAGGGCAGCGGCCAGAAGACCATCAACGGCGTCGCCTACGACTCCCCCACCGCCGACGGCCAGCCCGTCACCGGCATCGGCCGCGACAAGGCCGAGAAGATCTGGTACCGCGCTCTGACCACGAAGTTCACCTCCAGCACCAAGTACGCCGCCGCCCGCACCGGCACCCTCGCGGCCACCGCCGACCTCTACGGCGCCTCGTCGCCCGAGTACGCGGCGGTCAACCGGGCCTGGGCCGCGGTGAACGTCAAGTAGACCCCGCCGCCGCAGAAGCGCCGAGGCCCGGACCGACCCCCTGCACGGTCCGGGCCTCGGCATAATGGTGTCGCGGCCACCCACTGCACCTGGTTCGCTTGCACGTCATGGGGATGTACAACTACCTGGTGCTGCACGGCCTGACCTGCCCGCGCTGCGGGCACACCGCCGACCACACCGTGCAGTTCCACTTCGGACACGTCACCCTGCACGACTACGAGATCGGCGACACCCTGCGGTGGAGCCCCCGCCAGCGCGACAACCGGGGCGAGCCAGGCCACCACCGGGTCGTCACCGAAGGACTCACCGGAGCCCACCCCGATTGCGACGGGCCGTTCGGGCCACGGAGGTGGCCCGATGACGACCTGATCGACATCTACCTCGACAACGACGTCATCACGCACGCCACCTGGCACGACGGCACCGTCGTCTACCCGGAGACCGACCGCCGCAGAAGCACGTTCCTCGTGCTCGACACCCCGTGATCCAGTCGCGAACACCCCCTGCCGGGCGCGCTGATCACGGCTCCAGATCGGTCGCCGCCAGGAACGACCCGTCCATGTGGAACGGCACCGAGTCGTGCGAGTGCGTCACCAGCCACCGCCCGTCACGCCGCTGCAACCCCACCGTGGTGCGCATCCACATGGAGAACCCCTCGGGATAGCCGGCGGGAACCGCCGCCAGCCGCGCCAGCCCGTGCGCGAACGCCACGTCACCGGACACCACGATCGTCAGATCCCGGTGCTCCAGCGTGATCGGCCCCTCGAACCCGGCCATCCACCCCGCCAGCGACTCCACGTCCCGCGCGTCCGGCCCGGCGTTGCGCAACGGAGGCGCCAGCGTGCACGTCACCACGTCCTCGGCGTAACGCGCCACGATCCGCGCGGGATCACGCAGCCGCATGCCCTCCTCGTGCTCGGTGAACACCGAGCGGATGGCGACCTCGTCCTGCACCAGCGTGCGAGTCATCTCGAAACCCTCCGTCGAAATCGGCTGACACACCGGTGTCGAGACACGGCCCGCGGTCTCGACATGACGGTGAGAAGATCTTTCCGCCAGCCAGCCACGAGCCGGGAGGCCGCACGTGAAGTACCTGATCCTCATCTACAGCAACCCGAAGTCACGGGCCGCGTGGGACAAGCTCACCGAAGAGCAGCAGGCGCAGTTCGGCAAGGACCACTACGACCTGTCCGACCGGCTCCGCGCCTCCGGTGAGCTCATCGTCAGCGAAGGCCTCCCCGGACCCGAGACCGGCAAGGGCGTCAGCATCAAAAACGGCGAGGTCGTCGTCACCGACGGGCCCTTCGCCGAGGCCAAGGAGTACCTCGCCGGGTTCTACCTCGTCGAAGCCGACTCGATCGACCAGGTCATCGCCCACGCCGCGACGCTGCCCGACGCCCACAACGACGGCATCGAGGTCCGCCCGGTCTGGGACACGTCCATGCTGGACGGCCTGTGAACCCTGAGGTGGAGGGCCTGCTGCGCACACTCGCGCCGCAGGTCCTCGGCGTGCTCGTGCGCCGCCACGGCCAGTTCGACATCTGCGAGGACGCCGTGCAGGAAGCCCTGCTCGGCGCCGCCCGGCAATGGCCGGCCGACGGCATCCCGGACAACCCCAAGGGCTGGCTCATCACAGCGGCGTCGAGGAGGTGGATCGAGCAGTACCGCTCCGACACCGCCCGCCGCCAGCGCGAGGACAAGGTCGTCGCCCTCACCCCGGCACCACCCGACCCGGTACCGGCACAGGACGACACCCTCACCCTGCTCGCCCTGTGCTGCCACGAGTCCCTCACCACCGCCTCGCAGATCGCCCTGACCCTCAGAGCCGTCGGCGGACTCACCACCGCCGAGATCGCACGAGCGTTCCTGGTACCCGAAGCGACGGTGGCACAACGCATCAGCCGCGCCAAGCAGAAGATCAAGCAGTCCGGCGCCAAATTCCGCCCACCGCAGGACCTCACCGCCGTCCTGCACGTGCTCTACCTGATCTTCACCGAAGGCTCCACCGCCAGCTCCGGCAACGACCTGGTACGCGTCGACCTCACCGCCGAAGCCCTCCGCCTCACCCGCCAACTGCACAAACGCAGGCCGGCCGACGGCGAACTCACCGGCCTGCTCGCACTGATGCTGCTCACCGACGCACGCCGCCCCGCCCGCACCGACACCAACGGCACCCTCATCCCGCTCGCCGAACAGGACCGCACCCGCTGGGACACCCGAGCGATCGACGAAGGCACCACCCTGATCAGCACCGCGCTCGAGACCGCCCAGATCGGCCCCTACCAGCTGCAAGCGGCCATCGCCGCCGTCCACGCGGAAGCCAAGACCGCCGACGACACCGACTGGCACGAGATTCTCGGCCTCTACGACCTGCTCACCGTCACCGCACCCGGCCCGATGGTCTCACTCAACCGCATCGTCGCCGTCGCCATGGTCCACGGCCCGCACCGAGCACTCGACGAACTGTCCACACTGGACCTCGACCACCACCGCGTGCACGCCGTCCGCGCACACCTCCTCGACCTGCGAGGAGACCACGACCAAGCACGCCAGGAATACGAGAAAGCCGCCAAACTCACCCTCAGCGCACCAGAACAGCGCTACCTCAGATCCCGGTCGCGCCACCCACGGTAGCGTCCGACGACGGAGCCTCCTGCGGCGGCGCCACCGGCACCACACCCGACAGATCCCCGCCGTTGTCGTTGGAGCGCAACACAAAAGGCCGCGTCTGCGTGTACTGCACCACCGAGATCGAACACGGATCCACCACGATCCGCTGGAACCCGTCCAGATGCACACCCAACGCATCCGCCAGCACAGCCTTGATCACATCACCGTGCGAGCACAACACCCACACCGCACCAGGACCGTGCTCCTCGGAAATACGCGCGTCATGCGCCCGCACCGCCGCCACCGCACGAGCCTGAACGTGCGCCAAACCCTCACCGTCCGGGAACACCGCGGCGGAAGGATGCTGCTGCACGACCGCCCACAACGGCTCGTCGTACAGGTCCTTCAACGCCTTTCCGGTCCACGCCCCGTAATCCACTTCGGACAGATCCGGCTCCGCCACGGCCTCCAAAGACCGATCGGCCAGCAACGGCGCCAACGTCTCCTCACACCGCTGCAAAGGAGACGACACCACCGCACTGACCGGAACGTCCTTCAACCGCGACACCAGAGCAGCCGCCTGCGCCCGCCCCCGCTCGTCCAAACCCACACCCAGCGAACGCCCGGCGAGCACACCGGAACCGTTGGCGGTCGAACGCGCATGCCGAAGCAGGATCACCGTAGCCACGACCCCACCTTAGATCGGCTGCAACAACCCCATCGACAGCAGCCCCATCAGCACCAGACCCAGCATCAACCGGTACCACACGAACACCGAATACGAATGCTTCGACACGTACTTCAACAACCACGCGATCGTCGCGTACCCCACCACGAACGAGATCAACGTCGCCACGACCATCTGCGGAATCGACGCCTGCACACCCGTACCCGAACGCTCCAGCACGTCCGGAATGGAGAACAACCCCGCCCCGAACACCGCCGGAATCGCCAGCAGGAACGAATACCGCGCCGCCGCCTCGCGGTTCAACCCCAGGAACAGACCCGCCGTCAACGTGCCACCCGAACGAGACACACCCGGGATGAGCGCCAGCGCCTGCGCCAGACCCATCCCGATCGCGTCCTTCATCCGCAACTCGTCACGCTGCTGCTTCGCCAGGTGGTCCGCCAGACCCAGCAGCAGACCGAACACGATCAACATCGTCGCCGTGATCCACAGGTTCCGCGCCGACGTCCGGATCTCGTCCTTCAGGAGATAACCGAGAACCGAGATCGGCACGGAACCGATGATCACGTACCAGGCGAGCTTGTAATCCCTCTCCTTGCGCGCCTCCGCGCTGAAGAGACCGCGGAACCAGGCGCTGATGAAGCGCCCGATGTCCTTGGCGAAGTAGATCAACACCGCCACCTCGGTACCCAACTGGATCACCGCGGTGAACGAAGCGCCCGCGTCGTTGCCGAAGAACAGCGTCGACGTGATGCGCAGGTGCGCACTGCTGGAAATCGGCAGGAATTCCGTCAGTCCTTGGACCAGTCCGAGGACCAGAGCCTGCAACCAGCTCAACTACCCACTCCTGCCAGATCCAAAGCCTCGGCCGCGGTCCGAAGACCCGCGATCCCCTGCTCCAGATCTTGCAGCATCGGCGAAACGGACAGCGTGGTGACCCCCGCCGCGGCAAGGGCCTTCATCCGGTCTGCTATGCGCTCCTTCGGGCCCAGCAACGACGTCGCGTCCAGGAACTCCAGCGGAATCGCCGCCATCGCACCGGCGTAGTCACGAGCCAGGTACTTCTCCTGGATCTCCTCGGCCTGATCCGGGAAACCCATGCGCACCATCAGGTTGTTGTAGAAGTTCTGCTTGCGCGAACCCATGCCCCCGACGTAGAGCGCCGTGTACGCCCGAACCGGATCCGCACACGCCTTCCAGTCCTCACCCACCACCAACGGCACCGTCGGCACCACGTCGAAGCCGTCCATCGTCTTCCCGGCCTTCTCCCGACCGGCCCTCACCGACGCCAGCGACTCCGCCGAGTACTCCGGCGAGAAGAAGATCGCCAGCCACCCGTCCGCGATCTCCCCCGTCAGCTCCAGGTTCTTCGGCCCCACAGCCGCCAGGTAGATCGGAATCTGGTCACGCACGGGGTGCACGGTCAGCTGCAACGCCTTACCCGGACCATCCGGAAGCGGGAGCGTGTAGTGCTCACCCTCGTACCGCAGCTTCTCCCGCGACAACGCCTTCTTCACGATCTCCACGTACTCACGCGTGCGCGCCAAAGGCTTGTCGAACCGCACACCGTGCCAGCCCTCCGACACCTGCGGACCCGACACACCGAGACCCATCCGGAACCGGCCACCCGACAGGGTGTCCAAAGTGGCCCCGGTCATCGCGGCCATCGCCGGCGTCCGCGCCGGGATCTGGAAGATCGCGCTACCGACGTCGATGCGTTCGGTCTGCGCGGCCACCCACGCGAGCACCGTCGGCGCATCGGAGCCGTAGGCCTCCGCGGCCCACACCACCGAAAAACCGAGTCGGTCGGCCTCTTTGGCCAGCTCAAGGTTCGCGGCGTCGTTGCCGGCGCCCCAGTATCCGAGGTTCAGTCCGAGCTTCACACGGCGAGACCCTACCGGTCAGTAACACCGATTGCCAGGCTCAGCCGATGATCACCCCTTAGCATCGCGCACGTGGAACAGCGATACCTCGGCCGCAGCGGCCTCCGCGTGTCCAGGACGGCACTGGGCACGATGACGTGGGGCCGCGACACCGACGCGGACGAGGCAGCCACCCAGCTCATGGCCTACGCCGACGCCGGCGGCACCCTCGTCGACACCGCCGACGTCTACTCCGACGGCGAAGCCGAACGCATCCTCGGCACCCTCCTCGACGAAGTCGTCCCCCGCGACGAACTCGTCCTCGCCACCAAAGCCGTCGCCCGCCGCACCGAAGGCCCCTTCGGAGGAGGCGCCTCCCGCGGCGCACTCCTCTCCGCCCTCGACGGCTCCCTGCGCCGCATCGGCGTCGACCACATCGACCTCTGGCAACTCCACGCCTGGGACACCGGCGTCCCCATCGAGGAATCACTGTCCGCCCTCGACCACGCCATCACCTCAGGCAAGGTCAGATACGCGGGCATCTCCAACTACAGCGGCTGGCAACTCGCCACGGCAGCACTCACGCCCACCACCTACCCGCTGATCTCCACCCAGGTCGAGTACTCCCTGCTCGAACGCGGCATCGAACGCGAAGTCGCCCCCGCCGCCCGCCACCACGGCCTCGGCCTCCTGCCCTGGGCACCCCTCGGCCGCGGCGTCCTCACCGGCAAGTACCGCAACGGCACCCCACCCGACTCCCGCGGCGCGTCCGCCCACTTCGCCGGCTACGTCGAACAACACCGCAACGACCGCGCCGCCCGCATCGTCCAGGCCGTCTCCACCGCCGCCGAAGGCCTCGGCACCTCCGCGCTGTGCGTCGCCCTGGCCTGGGTCCGCGACCGCCCCGGAGTCGTCGCACCCGTCGTCGGCGCCCGCGACACGAACCAGCTCCTCGCCTCCCTGGAAGCCGAGGAGCTGACGTTGCCCCCGGCGATCAGGGCCGCGCTGGACGACGTCAGCGCCATCGAACTGGGCTACCCCGAACGCCCCATGCCCTGACCCTCTTCTGTCCTTGCGGGTGTTGTGACCGATGTTTCACGAGGTCGGGACAACGGTTGAGTACTAATTTTTGTCTACACTGAAACTATAGAGAGAAGTGCGGCCAAGCAGCCGAACGAGGTTTCACCCCACCCCTTGCGTGACCTTCGCCCGAACGTCGTGGATGCTGGAAGACCACGACGTTCTACGGAGGAACCGCTCTTGCGCCGGCTCGCTGCTCTGATCTTGACCACCGCCGCTCTGACAGCGTGCGGCCAGAGCGAGGGGTCGCAGGATCCGCTGCAGGTCGCCGAAGTCCTCGAGGCGGCCAAGCCGGCCCGCTCCCCCGCCCAGACCGGCACGCCGCCCGGTGCCATCACCCCCGGCGGCACGTTCCAGGAGACCGGCACCACGCTGAAGTTCCAGGTCAACGGCCGCAACGTCGAACTCGACCGGCTGCGCAGCGCGGTCTTCGAGATGACCACCGACGACAAGGGCACCGAGAGCAGGGGCGCCGGCCTGCGCGCGGGCGACGGCGCCACCAACGGCGTCCCCGATCGCTTCGGACGCCTGCTCGTCGTCGACACCCGCGGCGGCGAGTTCATCGCGTTCTCGATCAACCCGCTGATCATGCGTCAGCGCTACCCGATGCCCGGCACGCCCTACGGCATCGCCTACGACGCCAAGCGCGACATCGCGTGGATCACGCTCACCGAGCGCAACGAGGTCGTGGGACTCGACGTCGCCGCCGGAGAACCGGCCGAGAAGCACCGGTTCCCCACCGTGCGCCAGCCCAACACCGTCAGCGTCGACCAGGAATCCGGACGCGTCACCGTCACGTCCGGCGACAACGGAGGGGTACAGGTGATCTCACCATGACCGAAGGGGTGATCGACGGGGACTGGGAATACCGGCCGCTGCGTCTGCCGCCCGGCATCTCCCGCCGCACCGCGACCACGCAGCTGGCCATCCAAGCCGAGTTCGCGGGCTGGGAACTCTCCAGAACGCTGCTCTACGGCGACGGCTCCCGCAAGATCTGGCTCCGCCGCAAGCGCCAGCCCGCCCTGGTGCCAGGCCTCATCATCTGACCACCAGCCCGTCGCCGAACGCGGCAGGCTCGCACTCGGCGATGAAGTCCGCCGGAAAGCCCCGCTCGAACGGGGCCGCCGCCTCCAGGCGCGCGACCGCTTCCGGCGGCAGCACGACCTCGCCCAGACAATCCAGCACCTGCTCCGGCGTGCGCGCACCCACCAGCGGCAGCGCCCCGGACGCGCGCACCCACGCCAGCGCCACCTGAGCCGGCGTCGCACCCAGCTCCTCCGCGACCGCCCGCACGGCCCGCGCCCCACCCTCCTCCCGCTCGGACAGGGGGCCGGACCGCTGCGTGCCGCCGGAGAGCTTCCCCGCGGCCAGCGGCGCCCACGCCGCCACCGTCAGCCCCAGCGCCGACGCCATCGGCAGCAGCTCCCGCTCCACATCGCGCTCGAGCAGGTTGTACGGCACCTGCAACCCCGCGAACGCCGTCCAGTCCCGCCACTCCGCCAGCGCGTTCGCCCGCGCTACGAACCACGCCGGCGCGTCCGACACCCCGACGTAGAGCACCTTCCCCGCCCGCACCACGTCGTCGAGCGCCCGCATCGTCTCCTCGACCGGCGTGTGCCGGTCCCACAGGTGCACCCACAGCACGTCCACGTAGTCCGTCCGCAACCGCCGCAACGACTGCTCCAGCGACAGCACCAGGTTCTTGCGGTGGTTCCCGCCCGCGTTCGGATCCGCCGCGTCCCGCGACAGCGCGTACTTCGTCGCCAGCACGAACCGGTCCCGCCGCGTCAGCACCGCGCCCAGGACCTCCTCGCTCTCGCCGTAGGCCGAAGCGGTGTCGAGGAAGTTCCCACCGGCGTCGGCGTATGTGCCGACCACCCGCCGCGCGAGGTCCTCCGAACGCAACGTCATCGTGCCCAGCAACAACTCCGAGACGCGCAGGCCGGTCCGGCCGAACAGTCGATATCTCATGATCCACAGCATCACCGCCGGCGGCGAACCGAGGGAGACCGGCTCAGGGCCCCTCTAAACTCGTCGATCATGGCCGACAACGCACTGGGCCGCTTCCTGCGCGCCCGCCGTGAAGCCACCACTCCCCCGGCCACCGGCCGCCGCCGCACCCCCGGCCTGCGCCGCGGCGAGCTCGCCGACCGCGCCGGCATCAGCGTCGAGTACCTCACCCGCCTCGAACGCGGCACCGACCGCTCCCCCTCCGGCCAGGTCCTGTCCGCCCTCGCGGACGCCCTGACCATGACCGCCGACGAGCGCGTCCACCTGTACCGCCTGATCAAGGCCGGCACGACCTGCTCCCCTCCCCCGCCTCCGCCGCTGCGCCCCACGGTCAGGGCGATGTTGGACACCCTCGAACCCGCCGCGGCCGCCGTGCTCTCCCCCGCCGGCGACGTCCTCGCGAGCACCGCGCGGTTCCGCGAGGTCTCCGGCCTGGACGACGAACGCAACCTCATCCGCTTCGCCTTCAGCCCGCGGGCCAAGGCCCACTACCCCGACTGGGACCAGGTAGCGCACGACCGCGCCACCACTCTGCGCGCGGCCGCTGACCTGGGCGATCACACCGCGGCCGCGCTGGCGTTCGAACTCTCCGTCACCGCCGGCGCCGCCTTCTCAGACCGCTACGACGCCGCGTCGTCCCTGCCTCCCGCCATCGGCACCGAGCGCTGGGGCTCCCACCTCCTGGCGTTCGAGACGCTTTACCTAGCCGGTGAAGGTGAGCACCGGTTGATGATCTATTTCAGTCAACACTGAAGCCATAGCGGTAACTAGAACTTGTCCGGATGAAAGAATCGCCGTCATGCCCCGCCCGGAAAAACCGCTCGACCCGTTCGCCGGGCCCGTTGAACAGTTCGCGTTCGACCTGCGCAAGCTCCGCGAGAAGGCCGGCTCCCCCGGCTACCGCGAACTCGGCAGGCTCAGCCACTACTCCGCCAGCACCCTCGCCGACGCCGCCCGCGGCCAGCGGCTGCCCAGCCTCGCCGTGTCGCTCGCGTTCGTCCGCGCCTGCGGCGGCGACGAGGAGATGTGGGAACAACGCTGGCGCGAGATCGGCGAGGCCGACCCGCGGCACCCCGAGGGCGACTCCCCCTACGTCGGCCTCAAGGCGTTCACCGAGCACGACGCCGACCGCTTCTTCGGGCGGGAACGGCTCGTCGGCAAGCTGCTGGGCAAGCTCGAGCACCACGACGCGGTGCTCGTCGTCGGCGCCTCGGGATCGGGCAAGTCCTCGCTGCTCAGGGCCGGTCTGCTGGCCCGCGTGCAGGGTGAGCTGATCACGCCGGGCACCCACGAGGTGCTGCCGGACGTCGAGGGCCTGCTGGTGGTCGACCAGTTCGAGGAGATCTTCGCGCTCCCCCACCGCGACGAGTTCATCGCCGCTCTGACCCGCCGCGAGGGCCAGACCGTCATCGGCATGCGCGCCGACTTCTACGGCCACTGCGCCCGCTACCCCGACCTCGTCGGGGCCGTCGAGAACGCCCAGGTCCTGGTCGGCCCGATGAGCACCGACGAGCTGCGCAAGGCCATCACCCAGCCCGCCGTCGAGGTCGGCTGCGCCCTCGAGACCGGACTCGTCGCCCGCCTCATCGCCGACGCCACCGGTGAACCGGGCGTCCTCCCCCACGTCAGCCACGCGCTGCTCGAAACCTGGCGGCGCAAGCGCGGCAACACCCTCACGCTCTCCAGCTACCACGAGAGCGGCGGCATCGCCCGCGCCATCGCCAACACCGCCGAGAACGCCTACACCGGCCTCGACGAGCAGCAGCGCCTCCGGGCCCGTCAGGTCTTCCTGCGCCTGGTCACCCCCGGTGAGGGCACCGAGGACACCAAACGGCACGTCAAACGGTCCGAACTCGCGGCCGACGACGTCGTCGAGCACCTCGCCGACGCACGCATCCTCACCGTCGACGACGACAGCGTGGAGATCAGCCACGAAGCCGTCATCCGCGGCTGGCCGCGCCTCAAGGACTGGCTCGCCGAGGCACGCGACGACCTGCGCGTGCACCGCCGGCTCACCGTCGCGGCCGCGGACTGGGAGTCACACGGCCGCGACGACGGCTCGCTGTACCGAGGGGTGTCGCTCACCCAGGCCACCGACTGGGCCCAGCGCGAACCCGACGCGCTCAACGACGCGGAGAAGTCGTTCCTCGACGCCAGCAAAGCCGCGGCCGAACACGAACTGGCCACCGCCAAGCGCCGCACCACCAACCTGCGCCGCGCGGTCGCGTTGCTCGCCGTGCTGCTGCTCGTGGCCACCACCGCGACCGTGTTCGCCGTGCGGGCGCAACACCAGACCACCGAGCAACGCACCATCGCGCTCGCCCAGAAGGCCATCGCCGAGGCCAACGGCCTGCAGGACCGAGACCCCGGCCTCGCGAGCCAGCTCCGTCTCGCCGCCTACCGCCTGACCGGCCTGCCCACCGCCCGCGACAGCCTGCTGAGCACCTTCGCCGGACCCCAGATCTCCATCGCCAGGGGCCACGCGGAGGCCACGTCGTTCGCGTTGTTCAGCCCCGACAACAAGCTCATGGCCTCGGCCGCCGACGACAGGTTCGTGATCATCTGGGACGTCTCCGACCGCTACCACCCGGTCGAACTCGGCCGGGTGCACGCCGGTGAAGACGCCACCCACGGCATGGCGTTCAGCCCGGACAGCCGCACCCTCGCCGCGGCGGGCTGGGACGGCAACATCCGCATGTTCGACGTGTCCAACCCGCGCAAGCCCGCGGAGAAGGCCCGCCTCACCGGGCACGCGGGCCAGGTCGCGGCCGTCCAGTTCACCCCGGACGGCCGCACGCTCGTCAGCAGCGGCGAGGACGGGACCGTCCGGCTCTGGGACGTCTCCGGTCCCGCCACCCTCGTGCGCACCATCAAGGCCCACGACAACGTCGTGCACGCCATTGCACTGAACGCCGCGGGCACCACCATCGCGTCGGTCTCCTGGGACGACACCGCCCGGCTCTGGGACCTCGCGACCGGCGAGAACCTCTTCACGCTCACGTCCGCCATGGGCAACGGCTCCTCCGACGCCATCGCCTTCTCCCCCACCGGCCTGCTCGCCACCGGCGGCGAGAACGGCGGCCTGCGGATCTGGGACGCCAACGACCCGCGCAACCCCGTGCTGCTCGGCGTCGCGCCCGGACACATCTTCTCCGTGCACACGATGGCGTTCTCCCCCGACGGTAGGTTCCTCGCCACCGGCGGCGGCGACAAGACCACGCGCCTCTGGGACATCACCGACCCGCGCGACATCCGCCTCACCACCGCCATCGCCGGCCACACCGACATGGTGTGGTCGGTCGCCTTCAGCGCCGACTCCCGGCAGATGGTCACCGCCACCAACGACGCCGAGGTCCGCGTGCTCGACCTCGCCAACCTCACCCCACCGCGCCACCGCGAGACGGCCTGGAAACTCGACTACGACCCGGCCGGCGAGTTCTTCACCACCGTCTCCTCCGACGGCGACATCAGGCTGTGGCGCCAGGAGGACCTCCACGCCGAGCCCGTCTCCACCTTGCCCAGGCTCCCCGCCACCGAGGAGACGGCCACCGTCGACGTCCACCCCGGCGGCAAGCTGCTGTTCGCCTCGACCTACACCGCCAGCGGCCTGTGGGACGTCGGCGACCCCGCCCGACCGCGGTTGCTGAGCAGCGCGATCACCGGCACCCAGGCGATCGAGTCGGTGTCGTTCAGCCACGACGGCACCACGCTCGCCGCCGCCGAGCAGAACGGCGTGGTGGGGCTCTGGAACATCAGCGACCCCGCCCGACCGGTGAAGGTGGGCAGCTTCGCCGTGCCCGAGGCCGACACGGTGTGGCAGATCGAGTTCTCGCAGGACGACCGCACGCTCGTGATCGCGAGCGGCTCCCGCGAGCTCCAGCTGTGGAACGTCAGCGACCCGGCCTCGCCCCGCGCGTACCCCGCGCTGCGCACCGACGACAACCCGAACCCGATCCGCCGTGGCGGCCAGGCCGGGCGGCACGAGGTCATGACGGTGGTCATCCACGGCAACGTCATGGCGTTCGCGAACATGGACTCCAGCGGCGCGCTGTACGACATCAGTGATCCCGCACAGCCGCGCAGGCTGGGTTCCCTGCCCAATGACGGCGGGCCGCTGCAGCGCCTCGCCTTCTCCCCCGACGGCACCCTCATCGCGGCCGGGACGACCGACGACCTGGTCCGCGTGTGGGACGTGCGCAATCCCCGAAACCCCCAGGTCCGGGCAGTGCTGCACGGTCACACGGAACGGGTGTGGGGTGTGGGCTTCGCGCCCGACAACCGCACCCTGGCCACCACCGGCGCGGACCGCACCGTCCGCGTGTGGGACATCGACGTCGACGCCACCGCGGCCCGTGTGTGCGCCACTACGACGGCGCACCTGTCCACTCGTCATTGGGAGCAATACTTCCCCGGCGTGGAGCCGAGGCCTCTCTGCTGAACAACACCCTCACCTTTTCCTCTCACCGTATGTGTAGTGCGAAAACGTTGTGTGGTGTCGATGTCCGGGCGTCGTACAACAACGTTCGTGCAACGGGAGCGGCCAACCGGCCGAAGGTGACTCTTCAGTCAACACTGAAGCAATAAAATTTACCGAACTGGTTGTCGATATGATCAGATTCTGGGTCATGGAGTTCGTGCCGCACGAAGTCGGGGTCGCTCACAGCGCACTGCCGCACGACGAAACGTCCGCCCGTGCCCTGCTCGCGCATGCCGCGGCCCAGGGCCTGCACACAGTCGTCGTCACCGCCGAGGAGGGTGACGAACGCGCGATAGCCGTGCTGCGCGAACTGCGCGCGGAATGGCAGACGGAGGGCGGCCGCATCACCGCCCAGCTCGACACGGACGCAGAGGGCCAGTTGCAGCACCTCTGGGGCCTCACGGCGGACGAGCGGGCCGCGTGGCTCGCCGCGTTCCCCCGCCACGACGACCCCAACTGGTGGATGCACCGGCTGCTGGTCCTCAACCACCACCCGGAGTGGTCGCCGCTGAAGGACTGGCTGGTCGACGAGCACGTGCGGCTCTTCGGCCGCCCGCCCGGACGCCGCCGGTCTAGCGCGGCAGGCCGCTGAAGTCGGGCTGGTGGAACCGAAGGATCGGGGGGATCGGGTCCTCCTGCGGGATGTCCCGATCCGGCTGGACCGCGGCGAACGTCAGCACCGGCCCCCTCGGCACGCCCACCGCGATCACGTCCCCGTGCGTCCCGGCGATCCACATGACGCCGGTGTCGGCGATGTTCGCGACCACGGTGAGGTCCGGTAGCACGAACTGCACCAGCGCGAGCCCGCCGGGCATCTCGGCGAGCCCGGCGACGTGCTGGTTGGGCTGCCACGGGAACAACGTGATCGCGACGGGCATCCACCCCGCCGAGTTCTGCACCGCCTGCACGGCGTCGCGGTACCAGCGGCTGATCTCGACCGACGTCGGGATGCCGAGCAGCCCGAAGGCCAGCACGAGCCCGCCCACGACCAGCCCGGCCGGGGCGAACGGGAACAGGCTGAGCAGGACGAGCACTCCCCCGGCGACCGCGGGCACGGCGGACCACAGCCAGGCCCGCACACCCCACCGCATGCCCTTGAAGGCCCGCAGGGTGGCCGCGTCGTCCAGAGGCCTGCCGAGCGGCCGCTCCACGCGCTTGCGAACCGGGTGCTTCGCGGCGTCCTCACCGTGATCGACCTTGGCGTTCTCCATCTTCGCGAACCCCGCGGCGCGCAGGACGGCCCTGCCCCCGATGTCCGGGCCGCAGACGAAGACCTCCTGTCGTTCCAGCACCATGTCCGGCAGGTCCTCGAGCCAGCCCTTGAGCACGACGCCCTCGAGCAGCAGCCGGTCGGTCCCGTCGGCGTGCTTCTCCAGCACCTCGGCCGGAACCCGGCGCCACGGCCGCTCCAGCAGGCCACGCCGTTCGGCCCTCGTCTCCACCCGGTACATCAGCGGCGCCAGTCCGCCCACGAGCGTGATCAGCGCCAGCACCACGAACGCGCCGATGTTGCCCGGCGTCGACGGCAGCAGCCAGCACGTCACCGCGCCGGCGCCCGCCACGACGGCGATGCCGCCCAGCGTCCTCGCGCCCCAGCGCAGGTCCTGCAGGATCAGCCCGGTGGACCAGTCGTCCTTCGCGGGCACGTCCGTCCGCGGTTCGAGGTACTGCACCCGACCTCCCGGTTAGTGCGGCAGCGCGCTGTAGTCGCGCGGGCTGGTCCTTCGCCACCACGACATCGGGTCGCTCGTCCGGTCGGCCCGATCCGGGTCCGCGACGGCGAACATCAGCTGACCCGTCCCGGGCACTCCCACGGCGAGGATGCCGCGATGCGTGCCCGCGACCCACATGGCACCGGTGTCGGCGACGTTCGCGACGATGTCGTACAACGGAGCCGGGAACCGCACCAGCGCACGGCCCTCCGGCAGGTCCGCGATCCCGGCGACGTGATGCCCGCGCCGCCACGGGAACAGCCTGACCGGCACCGACGTCCAGGTTTCCGCGGTCGCCACGGCTCGGGCCACGTCCCGCTGCCGGCGAGCTATCTCGACCGCGGCGGGAACGTCGAGCAGCACCGGCGCCACGAGAGCGGCCGCGACCAGGCCCGTCGGCGCGAACGGCGAGATGCTCAACGCGACCAGCACGCCCGCGACCACCAGCGCCACCGCCGGGAAGACCCAGAACCAGCGCACCAGTGCTCGGGACAGGACCAGGCCGTCCCGGACCTCCTCGTCGTCGCCAGGACGGCCGAGCACCCACTCCTCGCGATCCCTCGCCTGGAAGTGCCCCTCGTCTGCCACGGCCTTGTTCATCGACGTCGACCCGGCGGCCCTGACCATCGCGCGGCCGTCGGCGTCGGGGCCGCACACGAAGACCTCCCCCCGGTCGAGCACCACCGGGATCAGGTCGTGGAACCACCCCTTGAGCACCAGCCCGCTCAGCAGCAGGCGGTGCACGGGGTCGTTCTCGTGCTCCCGCGCCACCGCCGCCGCCTCGCGTCGCCACGGTTCGTCCAGCAGGCCGCCGCGCAGCGCAAGGCGCACAGACCGGTTCGGCAGCAACGCCAGCAACGACATCACCACCATCACGCCGAGCACGATCCGCGCCGCCGTGTTCCCCGGTGTACCCGGTACCAAGAAGGTGACGACGAGTGCGACGGCCGCGAAGAGCGACTCCACGCGCTGGCGCACACCGATGCGGACGTCGGCGAGCGCGAGACGGGTCGACCAGTCGTCCTTCGCGGGCACGTCCGTCCGCGGCTCCAGGTAGTGCAGCACCAGCCCCCCAGCTATGCCTTGGCGGCGACCTCCCGGATCAGGTTCGCGAGTTCGGCCGGCCGCTCGAGGGGAAGCATATGGCCCGCGTCCGACAGGATCACCGACGTTCCGCCGAACTTCACCGCGTCGGATTCAGGGACCAGCCGGTCCTCGTCCCCCACGACGGCGACGACGGCCTTCTCCTTGGCCACCATCAGCCCGGCCTCGCGGTCGTAGCGGTCCACGGTCGGCCGGAACAGCGCGATCGTCTCCGGCCAGTGCCCCCACACCACGTCCGCGGTCAGCTCGACGTCCTCGTCCGACGGCTCGTCGCCGAACAGCCACCAGCGCAGCCCCGCCGTCTTGGCCGGCTCGATCTTCTCCCGCACCGCGCGCACGATCGGCCCGAACGCCCGTTCCAGCTCCCGCACGAGCTTCCCGACGGCCTTGGGCCACGCCAGCGACGTCTCGGACATGCCGCTCGCCGCCGTGGACACGAACACGTTACCCAGCACCCGTTGCCGGAACAGCCGCGGCCTGCGTTCGGCCATCGCGAGTGCCGCCATGCCGCCCATCGAGTGCCCGGCGATCACGACGTGGCCCTGCGGCACCGCGCGTTCGATCAGCTCGCCCAGGTCCTCGCCGAGCTGGTCGATCGTGGCCGTCTCCTTCGACGCGCCGCCCGACCCGCCGTGGCCGCGGTGGTCGTAGGCGATGACCTGGAACTCGGGGCTCAGCTGCTCCACGACCTTGTGCCAGGTGCGGTGGTCGAGGGCGTAGCCGTGCGCGAGCACGACCGTCACCGGTGAATCAGGGTCGCCCGCGCGCAGCACGTTGAGCTCGGTTCCGTCTTCCAGCCGCACCATGCGGAGTTCCTTTCGCCGTGTCGTCTGTTCGTCCTAACGAGACGACACGGCGAAAGGACACGCCCTAAACGCGGCCGAGCACCACAGGAGGTGGCAGCTGCCCGCCACCGACGCCCGGCACGCCGCGGAAGTCGTAGGCCGTCGCCTTGCCGCCGGGCTGGATGATCCACGCCTCCCCCGGCCCGCCGCCGGCCAGCACCGACTGCACGGCCTCGGCGACGTCCGAAGGCGTCAGCAACGGGAACCCGGCCGCGGCGAACTCCTCCTTCGCCCCGCCCAGCAGCAACGTGTCGACGAACCCGGGGCACAGTGCGGAGACCGTGATGTCGTCCCCTGCCAACGCCTTGCCCGCCGCCCGCGCGTACCCGACGACCGCGTGCTTGGTCAGCGTGTACAGCGGATCGGAGGGCATCGCGGTGATCCCCGCCAGCGACGCCGTGATCACGACCTTCCCGCCGCCCTGCCGCCGCAACGCCGGCACGGCCGCGCAGAGCCCGTACACGACGTGGTCGACGTTGACGCCGACCAGTTTGCGGTAGCGGGCGACGTCGAGCGCGTCGTCCACACCGGCCTGGCCGCCGCCGATGCCGGCGTTGAGGTGCACGACGTCGAGGCGTCCGAGTTCCCTCTCCACCTGCGCCACGGCGGCGGGCATGGTCTCGGGGTCGCTGACGTCACCGGCGATGGCGATGCCGCCCACCGCGGACGCGACCCGGTGTGCGCCGGCGGCGTCGAGGTCGAGCACCGCGACCTGTGCCCCGAGCTTCGCGAGCCGGCGCGCCACGGCGGAGCCGATCCCTCCCGCGCCGCCCGTGACCAGCGCGACCCGTCCAGTCAAGTCCACAGTGGACATGGCGGTCTCCTCAGCTGTTGCGCAGGAATCGGTCGAGGACCCGGACACCGAACTTCAGGGCGTCCACCGGCACGCGCTCGTCCACGCCGTGGAAGAGCCCGGAGAAGTCGAGGTCGGCGGGCAGCTTCAGCGGCGCGAAGCCGAAGTTGCGGATGCCGAGCGTCTGGAACGACTTGGCGTCCGTGCCGCCGGAGAGCATGTAGGGCAGCACGCGCGCGCCGGGGTCCTCGGCGATGATCGACGCCGTCATCGCGTCGACCAGGGCACCGTCGAACGTCGTCTCGACCGGCGGCAGGCCGACCCACTCGCGTTCGACGTCCGGGCCGAGGAGCTCGGCGAGCTCGCGGTCGAACGCCTCCTCGCGACCCGGCAGGATCCGGCAGTCCACAGTGGCCTCGGCGGTCGACGGGATGACGTTCGCCTTGTACCCCGCGGAGAGCATCGTCGGGTTCGCCGTGTCGCGCAGCGTCGCGCCGATCATCCGCGACAGCGCGCCGAGCTTGCCGATCGAGCCCTCGACGTCGTCGTCCGGGAACTCGAGGCCGGTGATCTCGGTGACGCCGTCGAGGAACTCGCGCACGGACGGGCGGATGATCAGCGGCCACCGGTGCTGGTCGAGCTTGGTGACGGCGGCGGCGAGCTTCGCCACGGCGTTGTCGCGGTGGATCATGCTGCCGTGCCCGGCGGTGCCCTTGACGCGCAGCTTGAGCCAGCGGATGCCCTTCTCCGCGGTCTCGACGAGGTACGCGCGGACGTCGTCCTTGAGCGTGATCGAGAAGCCGCCAACCTCGCTGATCGCCTCGGTGACGCCCTCGAACAGCTCGGGCCGGTTCTCCACCAGCCACTTCGCGCCGTAGAGGCCGCCCGCCTCCTCGTCGGCGAGGAACGCGAACACGATGTCGCGCGGCGGCACGACGTTCTCGCGCTTGAAGTGCCGGGCCAGGGCCAGTGTCATGCCGACCATGTCCTTCATGTCGACGGCGCCGCGGCCCCACACGTACCCGTCCTGCACGGCACCGGAGAACGGGTGCACCGACCACTCCGAGGCGTCGGCGGGCACCACGTCGAGGTGGCCGTGCACGAGAAGTGCGCCACGGCTGGGGTCTGCGCCCTGAAGGCGCGCGACGACGTTGCCGCGGCCCTTGGCCCCGGACTCCACGTAGGTCGTCTCGTAGCCGACCTCGGACAGCTTCTCGGCCACCCACTCGGCGGCCTCGCGCTCGCCCACGACCGTCGCGGGATCACCCGTGTTCGTCGTGTCGATCCTGATCAGCTCACTGACGAGGGTGATGACCTCGTCCTCCGCCAGTGCCAGTGCGTTCCCCGTTGTGCTCACCCCGTCTTCCTACCACCAGTCAGAACACCGACCAGCCCGTGAGAGTCGTGAAACGGTCCAGCGCGTCGAGACCCGCGACGGAGTTGCCGCGTGCGTCCAATGCTGGACTCCAGACGCAGATCGCGCACTTCCCGGGCACGACGGCGATGATCCCGCCGCCGACGCCGCTCTTGCCGGGCAGGCCGACGCGGTAGGCGAACTGGCCGGCGGCGTCGTAGGTGCCGCACGTGAGCATCACGGCGTTGACGCGCTTGGCGCCGCTGACGCCGAGCAGCCGGGTGCCGTCGTTGCGGACGCCGTGGCGGGCGAGGAAGAGGGTGGCGCGGGCGAGATCAGCGCAGCTCATCGCGATCGAACACTGCCGCACGTACTCGTGCAGCACCACGTCGACGGGATTGCGCATGTTGCCGTAGGAGGCCATGAAGTGCGCGAGCGCTCGGTTGCGGTCGCTGTGGTCCAGCTCGGACTTGGCGACCTCGGGGTCGACGCCCAGGCCTGGGTTGCCGCTCTCCTGCCGCAGGAACTCGAGCAGCCGGTCCGCGGCGCCGAGGCCCAGGTGGTCGGTGACGACGACCGCGCCCGCGTTGATGAACGGGTTGCGCGGGATGCCCTGCTCGGTCTCCAGCTGGACCAGCGAGTTGAACGGCGACCCGGACGGCTCGCGGCCGACGCGGGTCCACACGTCGTCGTTCTCGGCGAGGGCCAGAGCCAGCATGAACGCCTTGGAGATGCTCTGGATCGAGAACGGCCTGTCGTACTGCCCCGCGCCGAAGACCTCGCCGTCCAGGGTGGCGACGGCGAGGCCGAAGGCGTGCGGGTCGATCCTGGCCAGTGCGGGGATGTAGTCGGCTACGGCACCACCTGGCGTGACCTCTGAGGCGATCTGGTCCACCAGCTGCTGCAGCTCCATGCGCTCATCCCATCACGGGATGAGCCCTACGCCACCGTGAACTCGTAGAACTTGGTGGGCTGGCCCGCGACGACGGTGCAGGGGACGTGGACGACGCCGATCCAGGTCGGCTCGCCGTTGTCGTAGCGCGGCGTCAGCGCCAGGTCCGCGTTGCCGAGGTTGATCGACGTCGTGCCGGCGTTGGCCAGCGTCAGCGCGGGCAAGGTGCCGCTGGCGACGACCTGGAACGTGCCGGACGAGGGAACCGGCGTGTTCGGGATGGTCAGCGTCGACGACAGGTTCTGGACGCTGCCGGCGTTGTCCACGGCGATGTTCGTGGTGAGCGTGCCGTCGACGGAACGGCCGCCGATCCACCACAGCGTGTTGCGGACGTCATCGGACACGGTGGACGTCACCGTCGCCGACGCCGGCGCGGTCGGCACCCCGACGGCGGCCGAGTCCGGCAGGTTCGGTGAGCTGACCACGGTCGGCACGTCGTGCGTGCCCGCGACCGAGAACTGGCACGAATAGGTGAGGCTCAGCTCGGCGGTCGCGGCGGAACTCGTGCCGGCCGTCGCCACGCTCAGCGCTCCGGCAACCATCAGAACTGCGGCTGCGCGCGTGAAAAGTCCGGTCTTCATCTGCAGGGACCTCCTGAAGTACGTCATTGAACTGCAAGAAGGCGGTGTTGCTTTACTCGCCAGTAAAGTAGCCAGCTTTGATTCGGCAAGGCAAGCGAAAACCGGCTTTTGTCACCTGCGTACGAAATGGCTTCCTGGTCTTTGTCAGTCGCGCAGCAACAAATAGTGCGCCCGCAGTGCCAGTTCGAGGTTGAACCGCTCCTCGGCGTCGTGCATTCGGTCGCCGAACAGTTCGTCCAACTGGTTGACGCGGTAACGCACGGTCTGCGGGTGCACCTTCAGCCGGGCGGCGACCTCGGGCGCTCCGCCCCGCGCCGACAGCCACACCAGCAGCGTCTCGGCGAGCTTGGTGCGTTGCAGGTCGGTCAGCGGCGCGAGCGGCGCCAGCGCCCGTTCGGCGAGCTGGCGGGCCAGGAACTCGTCCGCCAGCACGGTCAGTTCGACGATGTGGTCGGCGCAGTCGAGGACCGGCCGGTCCGGCAGCACGTCCTCCCTGGACAGGGCGAGGACCCGGCGTGCACAGGCCAGTGACCTGGGCGCGTCCTGGGGAATCACGGGCAGGCCGACCGCCGCCCGCCATCCCGGCAGTGCCCCGCGGAGCCACCGCGTCACCGCGGCGGGGTTCGGCACCAGCAGGTACGGCGTGGTGTCCTCGAAGTTGACCAGCACGTCGGCCGGCAGGTCGTCGGCGGGCGCGGCGGACGGCTCGAGCGCCACCGCCACCAGCCGGTCCGGCATCGGCCAGGCCGCCGCCCGCGCCGCGTCCAGCACCGCCTGCCAGTTGCCGGCGGAGTCGGCGACGAGCAGCTCCATCAGCTTGCGCCGCTTGCGTTCCAGCGTGCCGGCCGCACTCGCCTGCGCGGCCGCGTACCCCTCGACCGACAGGCTCACCAGCTCGTCGACGTGGGCGAACATCGCCTCACCCAGCACCGACATGAGCCGCAGCGACAGCTCGCGCCGTTCGGCGAACCCGCAGACGTGCCGCCACGCCACCCTCGCGCCGATCCGGTAGGCGGCCTGCAGGCTGTCGAGGCTGCGCCCGGACTTGAACTCCCACGCGCCGAGCTTGCGATGGATGTCGTCGTGCGGATCGGGTTCGGAATCCGGCGCGGCGATGCGGTCGACGAACTTCACCAACGCCTGCCGGATTCCGTCGACCACGTTGTCCCGGAACGTGCTGTATTCCGGAATCGATTTCTCGATCGCCTCGAAAATGCTCACCGAAACGGGCGCGACTTCCATTCGGAGCAACGGCGCCAGCTCCCGCGGGACCGATCTGCGCGGATCGTCCAGCCCAGTCATCCTGGCGAGTGTAGGAGGAAAACGGAACCGGGTCGTTCAGCCAACCGGGCCAACCGGTTCACACGAAGAACAGCTTGGCGACAGCATCGCGGGCGACCAGGAATCCGGCGATGCCGAGGATCCAGCCCGTCGTGCTCGCCCCCTTCTCCGCGAACCACGTGCTGATCCTCGTGAGGAACGGCTCGACCCTCTCCCGCACGGCCAGCCTGGCGCCGAGCAGGAGGAGGGCCGGCAGGATCATGACCAGGCAGTACCCGGCGAGCAGCAGCCCGATCTGCCCCGCGTCGAGGTCCGCGGTGCTCATCATTCCGATCGCACCGAGGTACGGCAGCATCGTCGCGAGTTCGACCACGCCCGCCAGCACCGCGACTCCCGCCAGCGCGGCCGCAGACCCGTTGGCGTTGATCCGGTTCTGCCACTTGCCGGTGTCCGGCTTCTTCTTGCCGTCGAACCGGAAGCTGATCACGAACAGGAAGACGCCGATCACCAGCTGGATCCACAGCGCGACCGGCCCGTCGAGGTGGCCGACCACCTGCGACGCCCCCAGCACGATCAGAACGCCGACCACGAAGTAGAAGACCGTGATCGTGCCGAGGTAGACGGCGAACCTGCTCACCTTCAGCCGCCCCGGCGTGAGCATCAGCCAGATCGGGATGAACAGCGTCCCGATACTCGTCGAGTCGAGCAGCGCCAGCCCCGCCAGCGCCGCCACCAGTCCCAGTGTCATGTTCTCCCCCACAGTCGTTCGAGCTGACGGCCGATCACGCGCGCCGCCACCTCCCCTGTCATCACTTCCGGCTCCAGCGCCCGTTGCGCCGTCACCCCGTCGACCAGTGCCGCGAGCCCGACGGCCTCCCCGCCGTCCACACCCGCCGCTTCCAGCACGTGCCGGCACAGATCCCTGATCACACGTGCGCCCTCCACGTGCCGTTGGAGCAGCACAGGATTCGCAGCCGCACGAGCAGCGAACGCAAGCCACACACGTGCGCGCGGCGCATCGTCCACGAGCGCGATGGCACACAACGCCTTGTGCAGCCGTTCCTCGTGACTCCCCTCCTGCTCCAGAACTGTCGTCACGCTCGCCGTGAGCTCCTCGGTGAGCTGGTCCTGCGCGAACAGCAACAGCTCGTCCTTGCTGCGGAAGTACTTCTGCAGCAGGCCCGTGGTGGCACCCAGTTCCCTGGCGATCCTGGGCAGGCTCGCCGCGTCCAGCCCCTCGGCGTCGACCACCCGGTAGAGGGCGGCGACCACCTGCTGACGCCGTTCGGCGGGATCGGCGCGTTTTGGCACAGTCGTAAGATTACGTCCTTGATCTGATCACGGCAAGTCCGCGCGTCCGTGCGTCATGACATCTGTCATGGGGAACTGGTGTGTGGCCGCACTGCCGACACACCGTTTCTCCGGAGATCGTCAAGGCATGACAGCGATCGAGGTGCGGGGGCTGACTCGCCGGTACAGCGGGGGTTTCGAAGCTGTACGGGGCGTGTCGTTTGATGTGGAGCGAGGCGAGATGTTCGCTCTGCTCGGCACGAACGGTGCCGGGAAGACCTCGACGGTAGAGGTGGTGGAAGGGCTCTCACGCCCGGCCGAGGGGTCCGTGCGCGTGCTGGGCCACGACCCGTTCGCGGAACGCAAGCTGGTCCGGCCGCGGATGGGTGTGATGCTGCAGGAAGGCGGCTTCCCGCCCGACCTGACCGTGAGCGAGGCGGCCCGGATGTGGGCGGGAACGCTGACGTCGCCGCGGCCCGTCGACGAGGCGTTGTCCCTCGTCGACCTGGCCCATCGGGCGGCGGTGCGGGTGAAGCAGCTGTCCGGCGGTGAGCGGCGGCGGCTGGACCTGGCCCTGGCGTTGCTGGGCAAGCCGGAGGTGTTGTTCCTCGACGAGCCGACGACCGGACTCGACCCGGAGAGCCGGCGCAACACGTGGGAGCTCATCCGCGCCCTCTTGCGCGAGGGCGTGACCGTGCTGCTGACCACGCACTACCTGGAGGAGGCGCAGGCGCTGGCCGACCGGCTGGCGATCATGCACCGCGGCCGGATCGTGGCGCAGGGAACGGTGTCCGAGGTGGTGGACGCCTACCCGTCGCGCATCTCGTTCGTGCCGCCGCCGGGGATCGCGCTGCCCGTCGTCGCCGACGTGGAGTCGTCGGGGCGCGTGACCGTGCGGACCAACGAACTGCAGTCCACCCTGCACGAGCTCCTGGTGTGGGCTCAGCACAACAACGTCGAACTGTCCGGATTGGACGCCCGGTCGGCGTCGCTCGAAGAGGCGTTCCTGGCGATCGCGGAGGAGGCGGCATGAGGGCCGTGGCTGTGGGACAGGCCGAGCTGAAGTTGTTCTGGCGCAACCGAACGGCGCTGTTCAACTCGTTGCTGCTGCCGTTGCTGCTGGCGCCGGTGCTGTACTCGGTGGACGCCGACGGCGTGCCGCTGGTCGTCGGGCTGATCGGGTTCGCGCTGCTGATGGCGGTGTACTACAACCTCGTGACCACGTTCGTCGCGCGGCGTGAGGAGCTGGTGCTCAAGCGGCTGCGCGTCGGCGAGCTGACCGATCCGGAGATCCTGGCCGGCGCCGCCCTGCCGTCCGTCGTGGTGGCCTTGGGCCAGATGGTGCTCTACACCGTGGTCGTCGGGGTGATCACCGGCGTGTCGCTGCCGACGCGGCCGTGGTTCCTGCTGCTCGGCGTGCTCGGCGGCATCGCGGTGTTCGTGCTGCTCGCGGCGGCGTCCTCGGCGTTCACCCGGACCGTGGAGATGGCGCAGGTGACGTCGTTGCCGGTGCTGATGGCGTGCATGGTGGGCTCCGGCCTGATTTTCCCGCTCTCGGTGCTGCCCGAGGTGCTCGCCTCGGTGCTGGAGTACCTGCCGCTGACGCCGGTGCTCGAACTGCTGCGCGCCGGGTGGGCCGACGGCCCCGTGCTGAAGCCGTTGATCGTCCTGGCGGTGTGGATCGTCCTGGGGACCTACGCTGTGCAGCGGTGGTTCAGGTGGGATCCGCGGAGGTGAACTTGCTCGGCTGGTGGCGGTCGCGTGGCAGCGCGGCGCGGTTCGACCTGTTCGTCCGCTACACGTTCTACCTCAGTTACGTGTTCCTACCACCGCTGCTGCTCACCAGCCTCGCCTCGGAGATCAGCGCCGCCGCCCTGGTCGTGCTCACCGCGGTGGTGCTGATCTACGTGGCCCTGAGCTGCCGCCTGGTCCACCTCGGCATCGAGCACCACCTCGGCCGGGGGCCGTTCCCGCGCACCCTGCTGACGACCTTCCTGGTCGCCACCTGCGCGGTGCTGGCCGCCGGCGCCCTGACGTACCCGGATCCGTTGCCCGGCAAGTCCGACAGCCCGGGCGACGGCATCTCGGTGATCTTCCTGGTCCTGGCGATCACGACCCTGTCCGCCGTGCTCCGCCCGCGCTACGTCGTGCTGGCGGCCGCGGCGGGCGGCGTCTGGATGCTGCTCACCGCACCGCCGGGCCACGCCCTGTTCATCACCCTCATGCTGCAGTTCCTGGTGGCCGCGTTCCGCTCGACCCTCTGGATGCTCGCGATCGTCTGGGAGCTAGACCGCTCCCGCGAGGTCCGCGCGAACCTGGCCGTGGCCGAGGAACGCCTCCGCTTCGCCCGCGACCTGCACGACGTGGTGGGCCGCAACCTCTCCGCCGTGGCCCTGAAGGCCGACCTGGCAGCCCAACTGGCCCGCCGCGGCCGTTCCTCGTCGGCGGTGGACGAGATGCTCGAGGTCCGCCAGATCGCCCAGGACTCCCTGGACGAACTCCGCGCCGTGGTCAGCGGCTACCGCACAGCCGACCTCTCGGTGGAACTCGCGGGCGCCCGCTCACTCCTGGCCTCCGCGGGCATCGACTGCCGGGTGATAGGCGACGTGACGTTCGACGGCGAACCGGCCGGCGCCCTGGGCTGGGCGGTCCGCGAGGGCGTGACCAACGTCCTGCGCCACAGCGAGGCCAAGACGTGCACGATCACGTTGCGCGGCAAGGTCCTCACGATGACGAACGACGGCGTCCCGCCGGACCCGTTCCGCTTCGGCAGCGGCCTGACAGGCCTGCACGAACGCGTAGCGGCCCTCGGCGGCTCCGTGACAGCGACCCCGGAAGCCCCCAACCGCTTCGTCCTCACCGTGGAGCTCCCGTGATCCGCATCCTCCTGGCCGACGACGAACACCTGATCCGAGGCGCCATGGCAGCCTTGTTGTCACTGGAAGACGACCTCGAGGTAGTAGCCCAAGCAGCCACCGGCGCCGAAGCCATAGCCACCGCCCGAGTGGTCCGCCCGGACGTGGCAGTGATCGACCTGCAAATGCCAGACCTCGACGGCGTGGCGGTAGCCCAGTCCCTGGCCCTCGAGCTGCCGACGTGCTCCACCATGATCGTCACCAGCCACGGCCGCCCAGGCCACCTGAAACGCGCACTGGCAGCAGGAGTACGAGGCTTCCTGCCCAAAACCGTCTCCTCGGACGTCCTGGCCACAGTGGTCAGAACCGTCCACACAGGAGGCCGCTACGTGGACCCGGCCCTGGCCGCCGAGGCCATCAGCGCAGGCGACAGCCCCCTGACCCCACGAGAAGCAGACGTCCTGGAACTAGCACTGGAAGGCGCCCCCATCGAGGAAATAGCCCGCCGCGCCTCCCTCTCCCCAGGCACGGTCCGCAACTACCTCTCCTCAGCAGTGGGCAAAACCGGCGCCTCGAACCGCCACGAAGCAGCCCGCTTCGCCAGGGCAAAGGGCTGGATCTAACTCTCCCACCACCGAAGAACCCTCATCGCGTAAAAGGTGAGCCACTTGGACGGCACCCCCTTCTCAACATCGATCTCGAACCACACGCGCCCAGGATGCCGCCCACCCTGCAACCAGGTCCCATCCGCCTGCCGAGCAGCCCGAACCACCTCAACAGCCTCAGCCATCCGAGGATCCTTCACCCCGGCGGCCCGGAAGTAGTCCAACGCGTTGAGCACGCTGTACCCCCACCGAAACGGCGACCGGAACTCAAAGGCCCACTCCCCCACAGCAACCCCGGTCGACAACCGCTTATAGAGCGCCCGCTCCAACAGGTACTCGCCCCCACGCACCCGAGCAGCCCGAGTCCCCACAGTCCCGCCAGTGGCAACCTCGTGAGCCAGCAACCCTTTCAACGAGTTGAGCGTCGAGTGGAACGAAGACCGAACGGACCCCTCAACCCACTCGCAGTTCCACCCACCATCCTCGAGCTGATGCTCGACGAACCACTCAGCAATCCCCTCAACCGGCGCCCCAAGCCACACCCCGTTGGCCAAGGTCCAGGAGTTGATGCAGCAGTCCACCTCACCACCCCAATAGGGCAGCCCTTCGTACTCCCACCGACACCCAGCCGCAAGCAGCTCAACGGTCCCCTCAAGCACCGCCGCGTCAAGCCCCCACTCCCGCAACGAGGTCAACGACCAGGTAGTGGCCGTCCAGGGCTGCCCCTCCTCCTTCCCGTCGAACCCAGCGGGAAAGAAGGCCCCACCACCCCACATCCCATCGGCACCCTGAAGCCCGACCAACCGAGCCCCAAAGCCCTCACGACCAACCCGAGCCCGAGTGGCACGCCACACAGCCTCACGCGCCCCCACCAGATCCCGCTCGACCTGCCACCGCAACGCAGGGTCGGAGTCAAGCAACCACCCAGTAACCTCAACCACACAACGACCCTAACCCGCAGCCCGCCACCAGCACAGACACACCCCGGTCCCCCCGATTTTGGTGCGCGCTGACGATCATGTAACCTATGCACACACCACGGCGCGAGCCGGGGCTCAACTGAATACGTCCGGGTGGCGGAATGGCAGACGCGCTAGCTTGAGGTGCTAGTCCCCGAAAGGGGGTGGGGGTTCAAGTCCCCCCTCGGACACGAGCGTTATTCACCCCCACGGGGTTGATGGAGACATCAGCTTCGTGGGGGTTTTGCTTGTACCGAACTTGCAGGTCTATCGCTTCGTACAGCTCTTCCAACCTCGTCGGCGCGCTGCCTCTCAGTGCCGCGCTGACGTCTCCTATCAAGTCGATCGCCGCGTAGATCTCGGCTACATCCACCTCAACTGGTGCTGGAACGTTGTCCAGGGCTGCTCGTGACGCAAGCCTCTCGGCCTGCGCCTCGTTGATCGCCTCGACCAGCGCAGCAGGGTCCACACCGGCCATGATCGCGTTCTGAAACCTGGTCAGCTTGGCTTCCGCCTCAGCGAGCCTCTTCTTCGCGGCATCGCGACCGATCTGGATGACCGGCTCTTGCGAATCTATCAACGCGGCAACGGTCCGGTCGCGGTTCTTCCGGTCGAAGACGTTCCCCAGCCAGCCATTCACCGCATCCTGAAGAGCGTCCTCCCTCAAATAGACCGCGCCAGGATGTGACGCGAGCACAGGAGATCCCGGAGTCAAGGTGCGCGCCGGACACCGGTAATACATCGCCTTCTTACGCGGGCTGCCCTCCATCTTCCGCCCGCAGATGTCACACCGGATCCGACCGCGGAACAGGTAGCGGTGTTTCACTGCTCGTCCGGACCGCTCTGTCTTCCGTGCGGTCCGCAGGCTGCCCTTCGACTTCCGCAGAAGCTGAGCGGTCGTGAAGTCCTCGATCTCCACAATCTTCGGATGCGCCGGATTACGCGACCGGACCACTCGATCCGGACTGGCCTTCCGGAACCGCACCACGTGACCGGCTGATACGTCGTCAGGATCGAGCAGCGTCTCGTACTTCGTGGAACGGCCGAAGAACGCATAGCCGGTGTAGCGGGGGTTCTCCAGGATCGCCCGCACCGTGCTGCCTTGCCAGCCATCCGCGGGCCGATGCCTGTTCTGATCCGGACGTCGCGCGGACGGACACTGAATCCGATCGTGGTTGAGGCCGTTGGCAATTGCCCGGTCGCCCTTGCCGCTCAGGTACTCGGCGAAGATCCGCTGCACTACCCACGCGGACTCGTCGTCGATCACGAGCACTCGCAACCGGTACCCCTCCGCCGATTTGCGCGGATTCGGATGCAGGCCGCCGTCCACCGTGACGTACCCGTACGGCGCTCGGCCGCCCTGGTGCCGTCCTTCGTTGAGCACCTGGGTGTCCATCGCGGCCCGAACACGAGCCTGCACGTGCTGGCGCTCGGACTCGCTCATGCCACCGAGCACGCTCATCAGCATCTTGTGCGACGGGTTACGTGGGTTGTACTTCCCGCCCAACTCCGGCACCCACAGGTCAACGCCGTATGCCTCGAACCGAGGAGCTATCAACGAGAACTGGTTACCGAACCAGCACCTCGTCCCCTCCCCCACCACAACGGCGTTCCAACCACGGTGCGGGTTCTTCAGCGCTGCCAGCAACCGCGAAGCCTCGTCACGCCGTTCCCACGGCACGGACCGCGACTTGCCGATGTCGAAGAACTCCTCAACGATCCGACCACCCAACGGCCCGACGAACTTGTCCGCGTTGCCGAACTGCCAGCCGCGCGACGTCTCAGGGTCCTGGTTGTCCTCAGTCGAGCACCGGCCGTAGCCCGCTACCGGACCGATGCCGTCGTCCACGACTTCGCTGACCTCGATGCCCCACAGGTCATCGAGGGTTGCCCACGGGTCCCGGCTGATTTCAACAGTCATCGCACCTCCCTCCCGGGGGCCCGTTCAGGGCCTCCGCCTCGCTCAGCTCGAACAGGATGTCTAGCAGTATGCGGCTTACTCGCCTGGTGAGAACAGGTAGCTCCACCGGAAGGTTGACCTTCAGCTCTCGGCGTTCCGCATCGTCGCCGGTCATAGCTGGTCCACTCCCGGCAGGCCAGACGAGCCGATTTCAACGATCGCCGCTCGGATGTTCGCCGTTAGGTAGCCACGGACCCGCCGCGTGCCCTCTTCCTCCTGGACGTACTGCCTTGTGGGCCGGCAGCCAAGGTCGCCCATGTCCTTCCCGAACGTCGTGGGCTCGACGTTCAGCGCCTCCACCAGCTCGGCCGTGGGCACGAACTCCCGCTCGTCCAGCCCGTCCCCGAGGTAGTCCACGACCGCAGCCAACGGCTCCGGCAGCTCGATCTCGTCAAGACTCGCTCCACTGATCTCCCGCGCGGCCTCAGCGCGATGGACCAACGGCGTCTCCTGACCAGCGGCCTGCCCGGTCAACGTGCCTTCGGCCTCGCGGAGCGCACGACCTCGTTCGCAGATCGCCCGCCAGTCCTCGTTGGGCATGTAGAACGTCCGCACGGTCAGCGCGAGCACATCGGCCCCGGCTTGCGTCTCTCCGTCCGGCCGCAGGATGCCGACGCCCTTGTGCGACGGGAGCAACCGACTGCTGTCGTACCCGCGGGTGTTCATCTGCTCTCCGAGCACGATGTTGCTGTCCCGCCAGTCCATGACCCGCAACGCGAATCGTGACCCGAGCACCGCCCGCAACTTCGACGGAATCGTGTTGCTGTCCGGCCGCTGTGTAGCGAGCACCAGGACCAGGCCGGCCGCCGGAGCCTTCTTTGCGAGCCACGTCAGCAGCTCGCCGATCTGCTCCCCTGCCGTGAGCTTCTTCCCTTGCACCACAACAGGAGTGCGATCCTCCAGTGCAATGTGGACCTCGTCGACGATCAACGCCGTGATCGGCATGTCCAGCGACGGATCACGCGACATCGCCGGAGTCACCTTCGACTCAGGACACGTCACGTCGTCCAAGTCCTGCATCCGCCGATACCGCCGCTGAACGTCCGCGACCAACTCAACGAGCCAGTCCAGGAACGCCAACACGTGCTCGCTGTCGTCACCGGCCATGAACCGGTGTGCAACTTGCTCCGCCGCCTGCCAGTCCTTCCCATTCTTGAAGTCGGCGACGTACAGCCGCGCATACGGATCGAGGATGAGCCCCGCCGCAGCCAACCGTTCGGCCATCGTCTTGCCCTGCCTGGGAATCGCGCCGATCAACACAGACGTCCACACCAACGGCAGGTCGATCCGCCGGCCGCGAGCGTTGGTTCCGAAGGGCACCGGCCGCCACGCGTCCCACCGCTCGACCGCGAGCAACGGCGTTCCGATCGGCGGTGAGGCGTACGGGTCCTCATCTGCCACCCACATCGCCACACGACCGGCGTGGCCGCCGTTGCCGCGCACACGCTCGACACTCAGCTGGATTTCGTCCACTGCCAGCGCCGACGCCAGGTCCTCGCGATGCTTCACGACGTCGGCCGCCTTACGCGTGGCAGGCAGATCCACCGTGATCGCCCAACCAGCACCCTGCCGAGACGCGCGGTCGACCAACCGCAGCGACTCGTCCTTCCCGATCAGCTTGGCGTCCCGGAACGCGTCGACCAGCACCTGAGAGTCCATCGTCCACGTCAACGTGCGTGGTCCGGCGAGCACGGACTTCCGTCCTGGTGAGCCGTCCTTCGCCCGCCCGACGATCGCCAGCACGGCCGCGCCGACGCCTCCAACACTCCACAACACCAAGTCGCCGTAGAGCACCCAGGCCACAGTGATCACCGCACCACCAGCGAGCAGCACGGTCCCGGTGACCTTCCACCGGAACAACGTCAACGCGCGGATCTCAACGAACTTGTCCGCCAGCTTCTCCGACTGCTCGGCAGCGTCGCGGTAGTCCCGCACCCGAACCCAGTTCCGCCAGCCACGCGCCGCAACCACCAGGCCACGACCGACCGCACTCACACACCGGAGCGGAGCCCGAAGCACCCAAGCGAGCGCATCCTTCGCGGCGAGCTTCAACGCCTCGCGAGACTTCAGCGCCGGAGGCACCACACGCGAGTAGCGCCAGGTGGTCTCGACCCGCCGCACGAGCGCCGCACGCTCGTCGACCAGCTCACCTTCGAAGACCTGCTCGGCAGGCACCAATTCGCCGCTCATCGCTGGTCCCCGTTCAGCGCGGCCGCCAGCTTCGACGACAACCCGCGCGAACAACCTGTGACCTCACGGACCCAAGCCGGCGAGACCTTGGCGCTCGACTTCCGAGCCTTGCGAGCCACCGCCAAGTACTCCGCGAACGACGTCCGCGGAGCGGATGCCACGGCCTCCACCGTGGCACCAGCAGCGGTCCCAAGCTTGTCCCGCAGCTCCGTCACGGCCTCCGCAGCAACGAACACAACGAGCGGCGGCACCGAGTGCAACACCACAAGCGCCGCAGACCCGGCCACGAACGCACTCCAGGTGTTCATGACGTACGTAGCCCCGAGCGTGAACCACTTCGCAGCCCGCACCCATCCACCAAGCCGCACCCCGTGCCGAGCAGTCACCTGCTCGGCACGGAGGATCGCCAGCAGCACCAGCGACACCATCGGGTCCAACAGCCACGCCGCGGACCAGGCCAGCGACCACACCGCCGCACCAGCCGCCGCGAACTGCTGAACGTTGGTCATCGTGAACGCGAGCCCCAGCAGAATCCCGGTCCAGCACAACCGGTCCACCTGCACAGCAACCCGCTCGATCGGCTCACTCACTTCCGATCACCACCACGGCCGCGAGGCTCGTACGTGGTCACCGTGAGCGCCTTCGTCAGCGTGTACGACGCGAGCAACGCCGGCACCCCAAGCACCGCGAACAACAGCCAGCCGCTCCCGCCGTGCGTCACGACCACCCACTGAACGATCACGATCAGCACGGCGTTCACGACCACACGCCCACCGAGCGACATCAGCCGAACGCTCGTCCGCGCCGCGTTCGCCGCAGCCTTCGCCCGACGAGAACCAGCCCGCCAGACCAACACCAGAACCAAGAGGACACCGACCGCGGCCAGCACCTGAGTGGGCGTGACGCTGATGGCGTTCATGAACGCGGCCCCCTCTCGGCCCGTTCACCGCGCTGAAGCCAGTGCCGGTGCACCTCGCGCCGCTCGTCCTCCGGCTGCGCACCCCACACACGACCGTCTCAGCGCCAGCAGTGCGCAACTCCAGTTCCAAGCACTCGTCCCGCACGGGACACCCGGAGCACTGCCGCTCAGCCAGCTCCCGATCGGTCAATTCCTCGTCCGCCCACGGCGGTTCGCCCGTGAACGCCCACATGCACAGCCCGTCGCTCTCGACGACGTCGGTCAACTCATCGATCGGCACCCATCGCAAGTGGTCCAGCAACCAGGCAATGCCGACCAGCCGCAGATCAGTCACGAAGCCCCCCCCCCCCCCCCCCCCCCCCCCCCCCCCCCCCCCCCCCCCGGGGGCGGGCCCCCCCCCCCCCCCCCCCCCCCCCCCCCCCCCCCCCCCACCCCCCCCCCCCCCCCCCCCCGGCTCCGAGAGCACTCGCCGAAGCGAGCTTCCGGAGACGACGAGACGGCCGTACTGGCGCTCAGCCGTCAACAGCCCGAGCCGGATCGCCCGAAACACGAGTCCCTGGCTGATACCGAGCACCCAAGCGGTCTCGCGGATGGTGTGAACAGAAGACAAAGAAGTACGCATAGGAATAGGCCCTTCAAAGAGTGAGCTGACGATTTCAGCTCTAATTGATTGATTTCAGCGCGCACGAGGGCGCACTTGATCCCGCACAGCGCGAAATGCGCCGTGTCACGTCTCCAAACAGCGCAAGGCGGCTAATATCAGCGCCGAGGCGGAACGCGGAGGAATTACGTGTCGGAGGATTGGGCGGCAGTCGCCAGAGCCATCAACGAGCGCGTGAACGAGCTCGGCTGGCGTCAACGCGAGCTAGCAGAACGCTCGAACGTCTCCCAGGCGATCGTCCGCGAGATCCAACACAACACAGTGGAGCGCCGGCGGGGGCCGCGGACGCTGGAGTCCTTGTCCACAGCCATGGGCTGGCATCCGATGCACCTCGACGCGGTGCTGCACGGCCGCCGCCCACCCGAGCGAGACGAGCCGATCACCGACCCCGGCGACTCGCTTTGGTCGCGTTTGGACAGTGTCGAACAGCGCCTGATCGACATCACCGAACGCCTCGACGACCTGAAGTCGGACCTCGCGTCGGTAGCGAAGCAAGTCCGCGAGAACCGGTAGCGCGGTGCGTTTCTGCTGGTTGAGCGCTTTGATTTCCATGCACCAATTCCAGCGTGAATCGGCGCCCGAACCCATGCATGTCCAATGCAAGTTCAATGCAGGTTCTGCGCTCCGGGGGTAGCGCGAGCATGAGCGTGAACGACGAGTGGACCGGCCAATCAGCGCGCTGCCTCCAAGCAGCACTGCGCATGACCCACGAAGCGTTCGCCGAACATCTAGGCATCGGCGTTCGCACAGTGGCCTCCTGGCACCAGAAGCCGGACACCAAACCGCGCTCCGGACTCCAGCGCGAACTCGACAAGGCCCTGACGGCCGCGCCAGCTGACGCGGTCAACCGCTTCCACGAGCTGGTCAACGGCGGCCCGCTGGAACTCCCGGACGGGGCGTCCGCAGACGCCGAACTCCGCCTCAGCGAAGACGCGACGATCGTCGCCGCTCTGAACTGGCTCGACACCCACGCAGGCTGGGACCCCGGCACAGCCCGCCGCGAAGTAGCCGCACGCCTGGCAGCCCTCGATCTGCACGCACTTCAGGACCGCGGAGTACTCCGCGGTCGCGTGAACCAACGAGACACCGCCAGTGCACTCGCGGACTACTACGGCACCTCGACCACCGGCCACGGCCGCTACTCAGCGACGTTCGGCACGAACACCGCAGCCTCCACGACCGTGCTGACGCACCCGGACTGGCTGGACCTCGACTGCCCGCTGTTCCCCAAGCACGACAAGCTGAAGCTCGCCAGCGTAACCCCAGCCGACAACATCACGATGGACGAGGCAAGCGCAGACCGCGCCGCGCAACGGCTGGCCGAAACGCTGGCCCTGGGACACCGCATGGTGAACATGCCACTGTTCCGCTTGCTCGACGTGGACATGCGCAAACACCAGCTCGCGGGCACCGTGGGCGTGACGGACTTCGTGGGGTACGTAGTGACGATGGACCTGCTCGAGGGCGAGCTGGTTGACGCACTCACAACCGACAAGCCGACGAGCCGAGGCTCACTCCCCCTCCGCGACACCTACATGCCGAACCTGACGGCCGCGCTCAACGTCGGCGACCGAATGTGCGCAGGCGGAGCCCTCGCGCTCACGGCCATCGCCCGCCCCGACGACTGGGTCCGCAGCGAGCCGGACTACCTCCTGCTCGTCCAGGAACGATCAGGCCATGTGATCAACGCGGCCCGCCGCCTGGCCGTGATCCCCAAGGGCTTCCACCAGCCGCTAACGGACTTCCGCGCCGACACACAGGTTGGTGCGACCCTCCGTCGCGAGATGGAGGAGGAACTGTTCGGCCGCGACGACGTGGACAACACCGTCGGCGAACAGCGCCATGCTGACCCGATGCACCCAAGCCGGCTCTCCGAGCCGATGCGCTGGCTACTGGCCGAACCTGGCCGCCTTCGCATGGAGTGCACAGGCTTCGGCCTCAACCTCGTGAGCGGCAACTTCGAGTTCGCCAGCCTCATCGTCATCGAGGACGAGGAGTTCTGGACGCGCTACGGCGGAGACGTCCAAGCCAACTGGGAAGCGACCCGTCTGCACCAGTACTCCAGCCGCGACGCGGAGCTCCTGGACGAACTCGTGAACGATGTAGCTTGGAGCAACGAAGGGCTCTTCGCCCTTCTGCAGGGCCTACGCCGCCTCCGCGAGATCGGCGGCAGCCGCGTAGACCTGCCAGAGATCGAATGGGAGATCAGGTGACCGCCAACTGGCAAGCCGGCAACGCCGCGGACGACAGCACGGAGACCCGCGGCTGGCTGGTCGGACACTTCATCGACCCGTCGATCGGCGTCCGCTCCCAAAAGGACGTCGAAGTGAAGTGGGGAACCCACCCCGCCGGCGACAAGCGTCCAGATTGGACCGCAGACGACCAGCGCACGACCCTGGTCCTGTTGGTAGAAGGCAACTTCCGAGTAGACACCACCGACGGCAGCAAGACCATGAGCCGTCAAGGCGACTACATCATGTGGGGACCGGGCGTCGACCACTCCTGGGAAGCCCTCGCGGACTCCGTCGTCATGACCGTCCGCTGGCCGTCACAGACCTGACACCTCAAAGCTCGGCAGCTTCACCCGCGAGCTACCGACCTCACGCAACCGCCGGAGCCCTTGGAGCAACGCGAACAACCCTTCGTTGCTCCAAGCCTCCTTCTTCACCAGGTCCGTGATGAGTTCGCCGTCCAGGCTGGAATACAACGTCAGGCCGGACGCCTCCCAGTTCGCCTCAAGCTGCCCGCCGAATAGTGGCCAGAACCCCTCGTCCTCGATCACGACGAGCGTCGCGAACTCATAGTTTCCGCTCACGAGATTGAGCCCGAACCCGGTGCACTCCGTCCGCATCCGGCCGGCTTCGTCCTCCAACCACCGCATCGGCGCAGACCAACGCCCAGGATGCATCGGCGAGGCCACCCGCGAGGCACCCGCAGTCACGTCCACATCGCCGCGCCCGAACAACTCTTCTTCCAGCTCTCGCCGGAGCGTGGCACCGATCCGGACATCAGCCCGAGGATCGGTGAGCGGCTGGTGGAAGCCTTTCGGGATGACAGCGAGCTTCCCAGCAGCGTTCACCACCTGGTCTGACCGTGTCTGGACGATCAACGCGTAGTCCGCAGCGCCGCGGAACGGGTCCGCTGGCCGCGCAATCGCCACGAGCGACAGAACCCCACCCGCACACACGCGCCCGGCAACATCGAGCACAGCATCCATGTCCGGCAAGTACTTGTCCCGCAACGGGTTCAGAGCCCTAGAGCCGCTCACCACCGCGTCCGTCAACTCCGCTTCGAGCAGGTCCATTGTCAGCGCGTACTCGACAAAGCTCCCCACGTCGACAGCCCCACCAATGCCGCGTGCACTGACGTCGATCTCCGCCAACCGGTACAGCGGCAGGTTCGCAAACCGCACGTCAAGAGCCGCGGCCATCACGAGCCGCTGAACAGCCGCCTCTGCGCAACCCGCGCTCAAAACGGGTGCCGCCGCATCTCCCTGCACGAGGGTCAGCCGCTCATTGTCAGCATCGAGCGGCAGCCCAAGGCCGCCCCATTCGGACCGCGTGAACACGCTAGTCTCCACGTCCAAGCCCAGGCCTCGAACCCCGAACGTGTCGTTGACTCGGTAGTACCGCCTCACCGCGTCCGCGATCTGCCGCCGGCTGATTCGACCACGCAGTGCCCGCTGTCCCTGGAGCACTCCGACGTCAGCGAGCTTCAGCCCAGCACTCACCTTCGCCGCGGAAGAACCTGACAGCCAGCCAGCCGCGCCGTCCAGCCACTCGAACGCCCCCGCCAGGCCCGGATGAGCCGATATGCCGACTGAGCTTCCCCCAGAGCTGCCCTCCATCGGCGGAGACAGCAACACCTCGACCGTCGACCCGAACATGTTCTCCAGCAGCCGTGCGGTACTCGCTTTCACCTGGCCCAGAGGCTCGTCAGCAGACCGACGTCCAGCAACGAGCCGCTGAAGGTGCCGAAGCCCAAGCGTGCCCGGCTCCCTGTGCTCCCGCGCGTACAGCTCGGCTTCCTCGACAAACTCCTCCAGCGTCAGCCGGCGTTCCCAAATCCGCTGCTCAAGCACGGTGCGAAACGTCCGCATCGCCCCTCCCAACTCGCCAGGTCGCATCAGGACGTCCCCCGGTCGCCCACAGGCCGTTCCGCTGACCGAGCGCTGATGAAATCTTGATTTCAGTCTGACACGCCCACTCAACACCCGTCAGACCGTCCGGTGGCGTGAGGACTCCGCGTCCGCCTCAGACACATCACCGGACACCCCAAACGCACACCTTCCGGGAAGGGAGCGCCGTTGATCGCAATCACGATCGCCCTCAGCCTCGTGGCAGCGGCGACATGGACATGGATCATCGGCGACCACCTCGACTGGTGGCAGCGAGCAGCCGCACGCCGCCGTCACCAGAGGCCCAGCCACTAACCGGGCGCTCGGATGGACGACCTAACACCCGAAGCACTTGCCGAAAAGTGGTTGTCGTTCACCAACGAACAGCGGTCCGAGTTGCTGTCACGTCGACGTGAGAACCAGCTCAACGAGAACGCGCTCGACAAGGCACCCACCAACCACGGCGAGACCGCACAGGCTTCCAGACCCACGAGCGCCCCGGTGCCGCGTATCTCGCCAAGCTTTCGCTCCAGAACGAGGAATCCGGACATGCCTCTTAGGTACTCAACCGTGCGCGGCCGAGCGTTCGGCGAAGGCATACGAGCAGCAATCGCACAGTCGGGGATGACCGGCCGAGAGCTTGCCGACGTGCTGGGCTGGCAGGAAGCCAAAGTCTCAGACATGGTGAACGGCAAAGGTGGGATCACCTTTCAGGACGTCGTGCTGGTGCTCGGCGCCTGCCGAGTCCCCGAGCCCGAGCGCGAACGCCTGCTCGACCTCTTTCCCGACAGAGAGCTGGATGGCTGGTGGCAACCGCACGGCAAGCACATGCCGATCCGACCGCGCACCGCCCGGACCCACCTCGCCGCGGCCGAGTCCCTGGTCAGCTGGCATCCGCATGCAATCCCAGATCTCCTCCAGACGACTGACCACGCCCGCGTCTGGTTGACTGCCTCGGCAACGGTGCCGGCGACCGAAGTGGACGAACGGTTGCGCGCGCTACAGGAGTTGCAGGAACTGCTCCGCAACGGCGTCGACTGCACCTTCTACATCCACGAGTTTGCGCTCGTGCTTCAAGTCGGCGGACACGAAGTGCACGTCACCCAGCTGTGCCACCTCATGCTCATGGCCAACTGGAAGAGGATCAAGGTCCTGATCGTGCCGGCTGCAGCCGGTGCGCATGCCGGCATCGCTGGTCCATTCACACAGCTCAAGTTCCCCAAGTATCAGCCGCTGATCTGGGCCACGACCGAGAACTCCAGCCTCTTCGTCGAAGAGAAGTCTGCGACGGACAGCTACGAGTCGGTCATCCAGGCACTCGGCAAGATCAGCCTTGACCAGGACGAGTCAACAGCCTGGCTCAGCCGCCTGTGCGTGCGCCTCCAAGAAGCCAGCGGAGCCGAACGCGTGACCGGCGAAGACGACGAACCCTTTCCGCCGCTATAGACGCGAAGCACACCGACACCGACACAAGAGCGAACACCGTGATGAACCAGGACAATGGACCTGCCCTAAAGTCCGCCGCGATCAAGGCCGTGGCGACGCAACTGAACGGGGCGTTGGAGAGCGGCCGGCACCAGAAACACAACCTCGTCCAGGAGATCAGGTGCAACGTCGACCGGCACGCTCAGTTCGGCCCGAGGCGACTCAGTCTCGCCGCAACGCTTGTGATTCTCGCTGTCCTCGTGATCGGCGGGACCGCCAGTTTCCTCGGAGGTCGCCACGGCAAGAAACTGACCGATGGCTGCCCTCCTCACGGTTCTCATGATCCTCGGAGTCTTCCTCGTCGATCAAGTCCGGCTGACGCAACCACGAGACGGCTCACTCAAGGCACGCCTGTACGTCGGCGCTACGAATCACAAGGTCCGCCCAGTAGCCGAACTCGTTCAGGACGATACCAAGGCATGAGGTGTCGACTCCTTCATGCCTAAGGACTTCCAGGCCACCGCGCTTGAACGCGCCGTCGGCCCAAAGCTGGCCGACTGGCGAGAGGAACGCGGCCTCAGCCTCGTCGAAGCGGGCCGACTCGTCGGCTTCAGCAGCGCCAAGTTGTCCATGATGGAGAACGCGATACAACCCTCGCCGACCGTTGACGTCATGGCCCTGGGCTACGTCTACAGGGTGCCTACACCTGAGTGGCAGTTCGTGATGTCGCAGGCGCAACACGCGGCCGACCTGAGGATGTTCCAGCAGCCACTAGCGGCCATCTTCGACCCGACTGACGACTTCCCTCTTCTCATTGCTGACGCGACACGACTGCGGACGTTCACCACGGACACTGTTCCGACCATCTTCCAGCTCGCCGACTACACCGCAGCAATCACGAGGCGGAACGACCCAGCCAAGGCCGCACAGCTCTTGCGTGTCAGGAAAACATGGACAACCCGATCAGGCGGCGACGATCCCCTTGCCGTCGAAGCAGTGTTCCCTGAAGCGGTGCTGCGACAGCTAGTAGGCGGAAGGCGCGTGCTGAAGGCGCAACTGCTTCACCTCATGGAGGTGAGCGAGCTGCCAGAGGTGAGCCTTCGGGTGGTAGCGCACTCGGCTGGCGGCTACCCGGCGATGAGCTGCCCCTTCACGTGGTTGAGTTTTCCGCACCGACAGCACAACGACGTGGTCTACACAGAAACGTTCCTACGTTCCGAGTATATGGAAACCCGCGCTCAGGTCGAACAGACGGCGGAACGCTTCTCCGCGCTCCGGACGATAGCTCTCGACGAAAACCAGTCGATGGAGCTCATCACTGAAGCGGCCACTCTCATCTAGCCGACGCGGCCCAGCGCACACAGAAATAAGCAATCTAACCCTGCTGCTGCACATCACGAGAACAGAGCGTCGTACGCAGCTCTCGGCGCCAGACTCTTCGATTCAGAATCCTTCTTGCTTCGAAACAACGAGTATAATTTTGAAAAGGTGGCCTGATCAACTGGGTAATCACGAGTCAGCAGTCCAGCATTTCTCCAGCGCTCGAACGTCCTGATAAACAAAACCTGATTGATCTCCTGAGCGAAGCTTCGACAAATCATTGCCGCTTCGTGAAGTCTCGCCAGGTTTATTTCCAGACTCAGGCGCCCACTACTACTGACTACACCTAGAGCTGTAGCGTTCGCAGTTCCAATACTCCCATGCGCGTGCACGGCCGCATGCCTAAGATGACAAAGCTGATCAAACTTATTCAGCACGTCATTACAAGCACCACTTGTCTGAACATCAATATCCGTCAACTTCTTCACGGCCTTCTTGACCTCACCTGCTCCGGCCAAACTTGTGCCGTCAAAAAGTCCATACGCCACTTCTTCTTCACCGTAGTAGCCGAGGCTCGCAAAGGGAACCATCTGAGTCCCAGCATGTGCGCGCGAAAGAGGGCAAACGTTGAGTAGCCCTACGAGGATAGCCCGCAAGAAGGTCTCGGCTGCACTTACATGCCCCAGAAGCAAAAGGCGCCCCAGGACTGGTGACTGCTCAAGTAATTCTAGCTGGCCAACAAGTGTGATCGCTTCAGCAGCCTCGTAGTAGTTGTCGATCGGCGCCTGCGGGTTCTGTTTGTGCGGCTGACAAGCAGCTTGCACATCTAGCACTACACCCGGACCAGCAGCGCAGGCACGTACGTCACCAGTTTTAGACACTGACATACTCCTCCGCAGCGGAGTAAATCCTCTTCGCCCAGACTGCGCCAATGTAGTGGCCACGCAGAAGCTCTTTGTAGTCAACGTCTAGCAGTACGTCTTGCACAGAGCGCAAATCTGTCTTCGCAAGGGCACTCTTCTTCTTTTCTGGAATCGGAAGGTCACTCAGAGGCCGCTGCAATATCTCGTGATAGAGCGACTTGTCGCTTAGCGGCTTTCCGCACTTCATACAGAACTGGGCATCCTCACTGACCCGTGCGGCACCGCAGTTATTGCACGGCGTAAGGTTCAATGTGCAACGCGCCCTGTAACCGTCACCAAGGAAAGTTTCCGGTCGCCCACGAACGAGGCCCGCAGCAGGTCGCTTAAGCAGTGACGTCACAATGTCGCGCGCGGCAGGGTTGCGCCCAAGAGCAAGCGCGTTCGACGAAATGACAAATCCAGCGTGTACCTCGTACCGCTCGTACACCCACCCAGCGCCGCGAGACTGGGAATCAAGAGTACGGATGATTCCAGCGTACGCCATCAGGTCGATAACCTGCTCGAACTCTTTCGTGATCGGCCGACGAACACCGACAGTAACGATCTTCTGCCCGATACCCTTAGGGGAATTAAACTTCTGCAGCGCGCCAAGAAAAGCATCCTCAAGGCGACGGCCCTCAGTAATTAGATTCAGATACCGGGGGATCTTCTCTCCTGTGCTCTCGAATACCGTCCGCACAATGGAGACGTTCTTTTCAATAGCGGAGTCGGCACTCCGACGCGTGGGCGGCGAATGCGTGCCTTCGTCCTCGTCATACTCCAAGACTTCTTGAATCATCGCCAGGAAGCTACGAGGCATACCAAAAGATGCCAACGCCAAGTAATTCAGCAACTCAGCACGGTCACCGTCAAACTCCTCGCGCATCTGCGCAGGCAGTCTGCGAGTAAGAACCTCTTGCATTGTTTCAAGGTATGCAGGGTCGTCAGCGCGGTACCACGCCTCCAAAACTTCGGCATCATGGCCGACATGCATGTTGGCGGAGTAATTCGTAACTCCGGGATATACCGCAGCCTTCGGCGCCACGGTTCGAGTTCGCAACTGACGGAAGATTTCAAAAAATTCTCGCTGCTGCTGGGCCGAGAATGCATGCGCGGCATCATCGAAGAGAAGAACCGCTCGTTTTCTTCCCGCCTCAGAAACAAAAGAGTTGATCTGCGATATCAGCTGCGTCGGCGATACTCGACCAAAGCTGTCCGGGACCACGCCTACTTCGAGGTTCTCAATCAGATTCTGAGACCCCTCCAGGAGATCACGTACGCCTGCGGCTACGGCAGGATCCAGATTAGCGTCGGACGCCACCTCGCGAAGGCCAATCACAACTTTTGCAATTACCCACTGCCGAAACAGATCTGTAGCGTCCGGCCTAATCTTGAATATCGGCTCAATTGCAAGATGCTTCGCATAGTTGACGTAAACCGGAAGTGCTTCTTTACTTTCGAGCAACTGAAAGTACGCGAGCCTCATCAAGGTCGACTTACCTGACCCACGTGGGCCGGTCAGGAGCTTCGCTCCCGTTCCCTTTAGTTTGGCTACCACTTTCCGTTCACGAGCTGACAACGCCGTCCATGATTCAAGCTGCCCGCGGGTGAGGTGCTCCGCCCGTGTCTCGAAGATGCTGCCACTTCGGTCGTCCTGCGTCATCAACCCTCCTTCGGGTGCAAACACAGTACTGCACTCGCATCTGTGGTCACGTTCTAGGCGAGGAAGACTCGGAAGTAGTCAGACAGCGATCTGGCGTCCACATCGCTGCCTACCCAAAGTTCAGCGTGTGCCGCGGGGCAGAGAGTCGTTTCCATTCCGTGTCCAGCCACGAGTTGCACCAGCGCGCTGGTTCGCGGGCACGAACGGCGGCCGGTCTGACTTAACCTGCTCGATGGGCACCGGCTCGACTACAGACGTTGACGGTCCCCGTCTCGTGAGCCGCCCCGGTGGATGCTTCTCCGGTGCTGCTGCCGGCAGCTCGTCGACCGTGCCGCCTGGTCGGGTCACCATCACTGGGCTTGCCGGAGGTACGTCATACGAGCGCAAGCCCTTAGGCGACTTGCTGTGATGCCGCCCCGTGCGGCCTCCGCGGCCTGTGCGGCGAGCGTGTGGCGACATAGCAAACCTCCAGCTCATCTAGCAAACGCAAGTTCTACACCGCAGCGGTCGCACGGTTGGCGTCCGACACGCGCGCACTGGTCGTCGTCTCCGCGTTCTCGGCTGCGAGGCAGTCTTAGGAGACGTCCAGTGCCAGGTGCTCGGCTAGGGCCCCGAGTCGCTGTGGTTCCACCAAGGCACAGTCCTGCTTGACTGGCACAAGAACCACTCCGGACAGAACTCGGCCGACGGCGCGATCGAGTTGCCGACTGGTGCCGGCAAGACGCTAGTCGGTGGACTCATTGGCGACTTTCGTCGGCGAGTGACGGGCGAGCGGGTCGCGTACCTGTGTCCGACTAAGCAACTGGCCCGGCAGACTTCGCGTTGGTCGCGACAAGACCTAACCCGCGTCGTGCTCCCCCTACCGCGCTGGCGCCTCTCGCCGAGCTCGCGGGCTGCACCACATCCCAGCTGATCCGCGCACCGCGTGATCTTGCGACTGAACGGAGCTGACCGTGTCCAACGTGAACCACTACAGGTCATTCCCCATACTACATCTCCACACCCTCTATTTCGATGCCCTCTCCCAAGTTCTCTATTCCGTCATGCGAAAAGCTCTTATCCAGCCGAAGCTTAATCTTCAATCCAGCAAGCGGGCTCAAATCCCAAGGTTCAGCACACTTGGCGATTTTCAACTCGGTAAGACTGCCTAGTCTCGTCAGCGGCTCCAAATCTACCCGACTGACACTTACCAGGCTCAAAACTTTCAAAGACGGCAGCGCGTCAGCGATTCCACTTAGCGAAATGGACTTCGTCCAGCCAACGTACAGATTCTGAAGCTGATCCAGATGCACAAACTCACCAAACCCCCTAGGCAGGGACAACTCATACAGACTGAGGTTAGTAAGGTGCGCCAAAGAAGAAAGAAATGAGAAATCTGAAATACGGTGGACAAAATCGAGCGTTAGATTATGAAGCGGAGTTAGATTCTCCAAGATCTTCAGACTGCGCCAGGGTGACGACTTCTTCCTAAAAAGAGTGGCGCTGTCAAGATCAGTCAGCTTACCTAAAGCCTGGGTGCTCGTAAATCCACTAGCCGAGTAGAAGCCGATCTGGCGAACTTCAGAATGTTCCGCAAGCGGCCTGAGGTCCAAGGATTTGGAAACCTGTGCACTGACCGCCCATAAATGCGGTACGCCTTCCAAGAAATTTACATTATCCACCACCTCGCCCGAATCAATACTAGAACGCGACAATCGCTGAAGCTCACTCAAGAATGGAACAAGACGCAGTTGTCGCACATGGATAAACCCCCTAATCAACGGCGCATCAGACAAGACCTCAACAGCATAAGATTGCGGATCGAAATACTGCCACGCGTCAATTAGCTCACGCTGCACGCCCTCTCGCGGATCTGTACTGTATAGCGCAAGCCGACGCAGGACATCACTTCCTCCCGATTGCCATGCCGCTCGCACAGTAGCTTGAGCTGACGTTTCGCTGAGTTCAGATAGATCAGTAGGCAAGTATCTAATGAGACGTTGGCCGATTGCCCCTAATGATCGCGTTTCCCGCGCACTTCGCGGAGGTACTAAATGTTCTTTGATTTCTCCTTCGATTCTACCGAGAAGCCTAGGATCGATTTCCGTAATTGTCTCCAAGCAAGCTGAAGCAAGCAGCCTCAGTCGCCGAGCGTAACGCGACTCGCGCTCCGCTCTTGCCAGTATTTCAGATAACAGCTCACTTAGTTGCGGCCTTTTCGCGTGCCCACACGCCATCACAATTGTTTCCCACCATGAATCACGATGAGCGTTGTCAACTAGCGTATGTATCTGATGATCCTCTGTAGCCTCTTCAGCAGCCAGGAACTCCTGGAAAGTTCGGTGAACAAAGTCCATTCGTCCCGGCGTTGGCTCGCGGATTACACCACTTCTAGCCAATAAGTGCTGCGCCAGGTCGACAGGTGATACGTCTACATTCGGCATTGCAGGCAACTTAAGTTCAATGTATCTCAGCATTGTTTCTGCCGAAATTTCCGCCCGGTTTCCTGTGGTTAGCCGCCAGGCGAGATCCCGCAGTATGGCAGTCTTCTCAGTGGTGTCAAGCAAGCTCGCAATTCCCCGCTCGCTATCTCGCATATGCAGAAGCATGTCCAGCGCTTTGCGGTACAAGTCAATTCGGTTGCGCGGCAGTTCAGAAGTGCGCTCTAAATTCAAGGCGCACAACATTGCGCAAAGTAATGGATTAGTGGCCAGCACTCGCAAATGCGGCCTCGCCGCCAATTGACGTCGCAATCTTTCTTCCGCAATAGGCAAATCTGAAGGGGAGCACGGTAGCGATCGAGCATGCTTTGCAGCATCGTGCCAGCGATTCAGAAATACAATGACTTCGCCTGGCGCCATTTGCTCTAGCATAACTGAGGTAAAACCTTCTTCGGCCAACCATTTCCGATCGGCGGCGGCAGGCCGAGAAGTAACGATGAACTTAGCTTTAGGAAAAGCGGTAGTGAGATTTTGGAGCCACGTTCGTACTGCACGCCTCTTAGGCGGAGGAACTTCGTCAACTCCATCGACCAACACTAAAGCATTACCCAAATGAAGCTGAGATCGAACCCATCCTTCTGGCTGCTCAGCCGCGAGCAGTTTGGCGGCGTGCAGAATAAATTCTTCTGGTTCCGGAAGGGGGTCATCGGAAAAGCTTCGAAGACGTATTGGGAACGGCGTATGACTGTTCCACGCCTGTAGCTCGTCTTTGAACCCGGATTGCGCCGCAGTTACTGCCAACCAGTCAAGCAGAGTGGTCTTCCCTGATCCTGCTTCGCCACGCAGAAGGACGCGCGGTGACATCGCTAGCGCTGTCTCCACTTGCATTGTCCCGCTAGCGGATTCACGAATCGAAGAAATGAGCCAATCCTCAATGATATCCGAGCGACCGCGACCGCTACCTCTATACTTACGCGAGACAGAATCTATTGAGGTGACACTCAAACTCAGGTAAGCCATACTAAGCGCAAGCTTAGGCCGGTGGCGCATCGACAACCCAAGCAGGTCAAGCCGATCAAGCGATGACGAAATGTAGTTCATATAGTCGGCGGAGAACTGCTCTACGTTACTGCTACTCTTCCGATAAGGTAGACGATCAAGAATCTCGTCCAGCTTTACAGAAATAGAGGTGAGTCGCCGCAAAGATTCAACCGCCGAAACAGCTTGGAACTCGGGAAGCTCTCTTGCGAGATGCACAAGCACTATACATGCCCTCCGCAGAGCGGCATCGTACAAGGCTGCGGATCGGCTACTTAGGCCGGCCCGCTCGATAGCCAAAGGCTGACCGCGCCGAATCTCGTGATATACACGGATTGGATCAAGATCTTGACCAAGAAGGGCCGCATCTGAAATGTCTGCCTCTTCTAAGGTATCCGTGACCGCTTCAAGCGATGCAATGACCTCGTTCTGAGGAAGGCCGTGTGAAAGTCTGGCGCAGGTCGGCGCAAGTTTGCGCGCCACCTCGTCTTCTACTTGCCATAGCGTTTCTAAAACCTCTCGCTCTCGGCGAGGAAGAGGAAATCTAGATCGAATTAGACTTGAGAGATCGCGGCCTCGCCGATTTTCTGCCTTTTTCTCATTGAACCAACCTAATGCAAGTTGCTTCACGAGAGCCTGACCAATCCTTCCGACTGCGATCTCGATGCTGGTGATGACATCCTCCTCAGTTGCCGGCCAACCAACGGAGGCTCGTTGACTGTTGCCACGGTCGCAAGCAGGCAAAAGGGTGACAGTTGGCAAGTCACCTGCTCCCCAGCCAGGTTCCTGACCTGAGCGAGGCCGACTCGGACGGCCCCTGGGCTCGCACATCCACAGCTGAGTGGAGTGGTAGGCCACCGCAGCGTCTCCGGTCAGGATCGCTTGCAGTACGCACTTGTTGGACGCGATAGAGACGCACTGTCACGTATCCGGTTCACGTACTTCAGCAACCCTCCCAGCAACACGACTCTCACCTACCCGCCCTAGACACCTCATTTCTGCGCCGGGACACATCTGGAGCAGGCTGTCCCTCGTCCCCTTTGCAGATACCTGCAGGTCGGCCTCAGCCGCAGTACGTGAGACCCGTCCCGCACAACCATCGGCGGGACGGGTCTCACGTACTGAACGGGCCAGGTGAGGCTACTCAGGGCCAGGAAGGGCTACGTGGGTGAATAGTGTGCGACTTCGTCCTCGGACATCGAAGTTGATCAAGCGGATGAGGATTTTTCAGTCCTCATCCGCTTTTTCCTTCATGGCGTCTACCGCTGGGCACGTAGGCCCGCGATCGAGCACACATCTCGACGCAATGCGGTACCGCATCATTCTGGAGAGCGTCAGCTCTCTATCCGAGCCATTGAAGGGCAATCACAAACCAGCCATGGGATCCGGTCGAATCCGACTCCCAGGCGGGCGGCTCGCTGGGCGTGCATACACAGGATCCTTCGACCGTCCTCCAAGGCTCCTGAGACATGCCGGTTGGAGGGCTTCAGCCGTCGTCGCGGTCCCGTCTAAAGGCCATGGGCAGCTCGACAGCGTCGACGCCAGCGGCCCGCGCCCGGAGCCCCAAGTTGAGGTCATGGGTTAACAGGCGGACCGGTGTGCCGCTCAGACCAGCCAGAACCACCGCCTGGTCCACAAGTTCGTCGTCGACTTGCGGCAGCCGCCGGTGCCCGCGCTCCTCCAGGAGTACCTCGAGCGTGGCCCCGAGCACGGCGCCGGTATCGGGATGCACCAGCTTCGCCGCGCGGCCGGCCGCGACTGCATCGGTGATCTCGCGGAGGGCCCGGCTTGCTGCCCTGGCGCGCTTAGCCATCGCTGCGCTGCCGGTGTGGCCCTTCTCGTCCAGCTCGGCGATGACGCAGAGTGGCACCACGAGCCGCACGAGGCCCGGTGCGTCGAAGAGCCGGGACCACGTGATGCGGTTAGGGGGCTGGTAGTGCATGAGGCTGTTGGTGTCGTAGACGAGGATCAGGTCGCCCGGCCGCCGGGCGAGGTCCAAGAGCCGTGCCAACTGTTGCTGAACCTCGCTGAGCGCCGCGTACTGATGCTCGATCTCCTGGTAGAGCGGCATCAAGCTCATGTCGCTGGCCGCGGCACCCCGCAGGTTCAGGATGGCCACGTACCGCGCGCTGCGCACGCCTTGGGCAAGATCCGGTTCGACGAAGAGTTGCTGGAGCTGACGCTCGGCGTCGCCGGCCCACCGCAGGTACGCCGTGGCCGGGTCGTTGCGGTGGCCGCGCAGATTGCCCAGCGCGGTGAGCACGCGGCCCAGCGTGTCCGCGGCGGCAGGTGCCGTAACTCCCTGCTTGAGCCTCATCTGCCGATCATGACATCTAGCCGTCTGGGCGCTTCAACAATCAGCGTGTCGACACGTTGAGCGAACCGTATCGGGCACCATCACCTCAACGGCTGGACGACATCCTGTGCGACTTGCCGCGATGGACGACCACGGCAGGTGGCGGCGGACCGCAGGCGACGGCACAGCGTCTCACTTGCAGGCAAAGTCGACTCGCGCCCGTAACCTCATCATGCCCGCGAGCGATGATCAGGGTGTGCAGGCGACGGATGACACAGGCGAGGTCCTCGACGCGGACTTCGAGGTCGAGTCGGACGGTGACGGACTCGCATTGGTCATGAAGAGCGCGAGTGGCAGGTCCACTGGAAGACCGAACGGACGCAATCCGCAGTACAACCGTGCTCTTGAACTGTTACTCAGTCGACTTCGCCATCGTGATGCCGTACTGGTGAGCGGGATAGTTGACTCCAGCAGCGTCCAGAATCTACCCGAAGCGGACCGCACGATTCTGGATGAGTCTGTCTCGCTGGCCGACTTGACAGACATCGAGCAGTTTCGAAAGAAACTGAGCGGCGCCCAACACAGGATCACCAATTCGGCGGGTCGCAACTCCACAAAGCAGATCCGTTTACGGTTACGGGTTCCTGGTTACACCGCGAGCGACGCGAACCGTCTGGCGACAGACCTGTCACAACCTGTTACTCAGCCAGCAGGCGGGGTAGAACTGCCGCCCGCGACCCTGGACTTGGCCGATCGATTGTATTTCGAGCAACCTTGGCTAGAGAAGCTAATTACGCTGTTGCAACACCGTAAACAGGTCGTGATGTATGGACCTCCCGGAACCGGGAAAACCTATGTTGCTCGGGAGCTGGCGCGCCATATCACAGACCCTGGCGCGATCCGCCTTGTACAGTTCCATCCCTCCTATACTTATGAAGACTTCTTTGAGGGGTTCCGCCCCCGCCTCGATGGAGGGACAGCAGCTTTCGACCTTGTACACGGCCCACTGCGCCGGCTGGCCACGGACGCCGAGGCAGATAAGGGCAGGCCATATGTCTTAATCATCGATGAGATCAACCGCGCAAATCTGCCGAAAGTGTTCGGGGAGCTATATTTTCTTCTGGAGTACCGCGACGAGGCTATTGACCTCCAGTACTCCCCCGGCGCCCGATTCAAGCTTCCGCCGAATGTGTTCATAATCGGTACAATGAACACAGCCGACCGTTCTATTGCACTTGTGGATGCCGCCATGCGACGCCGGTTTGCGTTCGTCGAACTCCACCCAGACCATCCACCAGTCAGCGGCGTGCTGTCGCGGTGGGCCAAGACAAACGGCAAAGGCAGCGAACGAGCATCTCTACTCGATAAACTCAATCAGGCGATCGGAGCGGACCATGAGTTCAAGATCGGTCCTGCCTATCTGATGAAACCAGATGCGGACCACGGCCTCGACCTCGTGTGGGAACACTCCATCTTGCCGCTCCTCGAAGAGCACTTCTATGAAAGCAAATCCCGGCGACAAGTGCACGATACCTTCAGCCTCAACGCCATCCGCAACCGCCAATGATCGTTCTGAAAGAGAACGACCAATCAGGTGCGACGGTCTCGCTCACCCCTGCGCAGGCGGCCTATCTACAGGACTGCAGTTTGGTTGAAGTCCGGCCTAGCGGTTCAATTTACCGGTTGGTTCCGAAGGTCAAGCGAGTCGGTGCGGTGCACGCCCACGGGCTTGACGTCGTTGTAACACCCAAGGTCACGATCTCTCGCCTGCTCTTCATGCTTGGATATGCCATGAATCCTGGCTTCCTACCCGAGAACGTTGAGGGTGTGACCGCCGCCGATCTCTGGGCAGCCGTCGCGGAAACTTTATGCCGCAACGTCGAACGCGCGCTCGTACGCGGAGTGCTCCTTGGCTACACCACCGAGCATGCGACAAGCACCGTGATCCGCGGCCGCATACGAGTCGGGGACCAGATCACTAGCCGCCCTGGCCGGCTGATGCCTGTGGAGATCACACACGACGAGTTCACCGTTGATATCCCCGAGAACCGCCTGCTGCGGGCAGCAGTGAGCCGCATGATCTCTGTCCCCCGCGTCGATCCGATGATTCGAACTCGGCTACGCCATCTGCTGAATCGCCTGGCGGACGTCTCCCCGCTGACACACGGTGCGCCCTCGCCACATTGGAGAGCAACCCGACTCAACGCTCGCTACCATCCCGCGCTACGGATCGCACAACTCGTCTTAGACACGCTCTCGTTTGAGGTCGGCGAGGATGGCCTGTCCATCGCCTCATTCGTTGTCAACATGGAGAAGGTATTTGAGGACTTCGTGACCACCGCGCTGACCGAGGCGTGGAACGGTGGTCGAGGCCGAACCGAACGCCAGTACCCCGCCAAGCTTGACACTGACAAAGCGATCTCTATGACCGTCGACGTCGTCCACCTTGTAGATGAGGTGCCTCAGGTAATCGTGGACGCGAAGTACAAGCTGGAGACCGCATCTGGACGGTACCCGAACTCTGATATCTACCAAGTTCTCGCGTACTGCACCGCACTCCAGGTAAACCACGCTTGGCTTGTCTACGCCGGCGACAGTGCCAAGATCACATCACACTGCATCCTCAACTCGTCTATCACAATCACGACGTGGGCCCTTGACCTCCAAGCTTCCCCACAGGACCTAGTCGCTCAAGTTGAGCGACTAGCTCAGATCGCTCTAACATAAAGTCATTGCTGCTGAATCAGCTCAGTCCGGTATCTTGCGAACCTAATCCATCCCGCCGAGCTTCCCCGTGGGGTGCCAAAACGGCTCAACGGGCCTGACCTGCGGATCACGCTGCTGCCGGTTCATACTCGTTGATCAAGCCGCCAAACACCTGCCGACGACGTACGGATCCACAGCCTGGCTCTCTGGTCGGGTGATCAGGTCATGGCGCTATATGGCGCAGCGCTCGATGTGGTCGCCGGTGGTTGTAGTGGGCGAGGTAGCGGTTTAGCACTGACGTCAGGTGCCGCTCGTTGATGATCAGCAGCCGATTCGTGAGCTCGCGCCTGACGGTGCCGACAAAGCGTTCCGCGTAGCAGTTGGACCGCGGACATTGCGGTGGGATCTTCAGAACGTCGATGCCGGCGTCCGCGAGAACGGGATCGAACGACGTCGTGAACTGGCTAGCCCTATCACAAACCAGGAAATAAAACTCGCTGGCCTGCTCACTTCGAACTGCGCTGCTCATTGACTTTATCTCGTAGGTCCGCGGGGAGTTCTGCCAGATCGTCAATTTGCGCTTCCAGTAGCTGGTCAACGGTTAGGTCTTGCACTGGCGCTGACCTACCTGACTTGGCCGTAGCCAACCGCGCTCCGTTGAGTCGCGCTCTTGTCAACTTGGCATCTTTCAAGCACGCACCACCGACGTCTTCGCTCAGGTATCGCTCCCTGCTGTGAAACCCCTTCGAAGCAAGCTTCACCCGGCCGCTTATCCAGCCGCCCGCCAAATTCGCCTCGTCGAGACGCGCGTCAACTAGATAAGCGCCTTCGAGCGATGCCCCTGCCAGGTCGGAACGACTCAGATCCGCCCGAAGCAGGTGCGCACCCTTCAAGTTAGCGAGAAGCAGTCGCGCGCCTCTCAGTTCCGCCCCACCCAAATTAGCCTGTTCCAGCTCGGCACCGATGAGATCGGATTCGGACAGACCAGCACCGACTAGCCATGCGTGCTGTAAGCGAGCACCTCGCAGGTGGGAGTCCTTAAGGTCTGCCGAAGACAGGTTGGCAAACTGTAGCCACGCCCGCGTAAGATACGCACCTTGCAGTCGAGCCCATCGCAAGTCAGCACCGCGAAGGTCGGTATTGGAAAGATCAATATATCCAGATTCGGGACGCACTGGACGACGCACTAAAACGGTCAGCGCCGCCTGTACATCGGTCCTCGGACGCGGCTCTGACTCAACCTCAGCATCCACATCGCCACTCTTCGAGACAATTTCGATAGCGGCATTCTCGCGAATAAATGCGGCCAGTACGGCGACAACTGTGGCATGATCAGCCTCAGACTCGCGCATCAGATGATCCAGCGCGTAGATACCACCGAGACGCTCGGCAAGCTTTTCCGAAGCTAGCTGAGCTATCGCTTTGGTGTACCTGTCGGTCAGCTGACCGCGTTTCGATAGAAAGTACGTACGCGCAGTGAATCCTAGCCCAACTAATACCGCACTGCCACCAGTGGCTGCAAGGAGAACTTGACGAGTGGCATTAATCGCATCCGCTCGCTCTTTACCCAAAAGCTTATCTTGCCCCACTGTAGCCCACTGCGATATAGGGCCAAGCACGACGACTAGAAATCCGAAGACCATAAGGATTCCCAGCATCACTAGCAGCACTCGCAATACCGCCGAGATTGTCGACCGATAGCTTGCGCGGATCGCCGATGGGCTAGCATCTCGACCAGGCTTTGCGCGGCGATTCTGCCACCTTATTAGACGCTTGATCATCAGATTCCCCAGCTCGGGATAACATTCGCCGCGACTAGGCGCACAAGGCCGAGCAGCGAGACCAAGAACGTGCCGGAGCTGGTCAACATCAGTCCGACGAGGAGCCGCCGTTGCCGGCAGTGCTTCTGGAAGCAGAGGTCGGCCCGTTTCTCATGGATCTTGTGGGTGTAGGCGGCACGGCCATACGCCTCACGAACCTGCACAAGCAGTAGATCGCCGCTGGCACCGTCCGGAATTGGCTCCTCGCTCACCTTCTACCCTCCGTCCCTGCCGACCAAGCGCACGGCGACCACGAGTCAGCCGAGGCGGATCGAACACGGGTTCGATTCTGCGCCGCAGTCTGCGACCGTTCAAACCGACGCGCCGGAGAGCCGTCTACAGCGCGTGTCCGACCACAACCAGGTCTGCGATCTTGTACCGCTCGAAAGTGATCACTGCAGGTAAACCTGTGTAGGTCTCCGCCCGTGTCTCTGTCGTTGCCAGTACGCGAGGTGAAGTAGCCGTCGGGACGAGGTGCCGCCTCACACGTCCCGTCTCCCGATATTCCGGTTTACGCAGGCAGCTCCCCAAGCTTGACACCGTGAGGCCCGTCCCACGCGCAACCGCTGCGGAACGGGCCCACACCTCAACGGGACGGCGGTCCTACTCGTGTCCGGGGAGGGCTACGTAGGTGAATAGTGTGCGACTTCGTCCTCGGACATCGGAGTTGATCAAGCGGATGAGGAGTTTTCAATCCTCATCCGCTTTTTCGTTCATGGCGTCTACCGCTGGGCGCGTGGACCCGCTATCGAGCACACATCTCGACGCAATGCGGATTCCGCGCCATTTCGGACAGCGTCAGCTCACGGTCTGAGCCCGCTGAAGAGCAACTACAAACCAACCATGGATCAGGTCGAATGCCGGCTCCCGGACGGCCGGCTCACTGGCCGCCCATGCACAGGATCCTTCGGCCGTCCCGCCACAGCTTGAACTGTGGTGATCTGGTAGCTCTAGATCATGTACGTCTTCGGGGGAACGGTCAGCGGCGCACGTACCGCCATGCAGGAGTCACTCGATGGCTTCATCGACGGTTGTGTCGCCGAGTTCGAGCGGACGAGAGCCGAGGAGCTCAGCAAGTCGGAGAAGGCCAGTTGGCGCAACAGCTGGCCCGAGCTGCTCGGCGCGCTGACGCGGGCTGGGCTCGGCGACTTGCGCCTGTTCCTCGAGTACGAGTTGCCAGGGACCGGTCAACGCGTGGACGCGCTGTTGCTGGGCGCGCGCGAGGATGGCGGGCTTGCCGCGATCGTCGTCGAGCTGAAGCAGTGGGACAGCTGTGAGTGGGCCGACGCGCTGCTGGTCGCCGTCAAGGGACGTGAGTACACGCACCCGTGCCGCCAGGCTGCCGGGTACGTCGCCTACTTCGCCGACTGGCTGGACCATCGGGCGCTCCGTCTCCAGTTCCGTGCCGTCGCCCTGTTGCACAACGCACCACCCGCGACCGTCGAACAATTCCGCGACGCGGTACGTACGAGCGAGGGCAGCCGCGATGTGGCGTTGCTCGGCCGAGCCGACATCGAGGAGACCGCCGGCCCCGCGACGTTGGCCAAGGCGCTCCTGTCCAACGACCTGGCCGCACCGAGCGACGAGGCTGTCGCGCGATTTCTGGCAGCGCCGCATGCGCCCTCGGGACGCGTGTTCGACCGGCTGGCGGCGGTTCTGGCGGGCCAGCCGTCCTTCACTCTCGTCGGGGCCCAGCAGGACGCACAACTGCACGTGCTCGGCAGGATCGGTAAGGCTGTGCGCGACCGACGCAAGGCCTCGCATCTCGTCGTGGTCCGGGGAGGGCCGGGCACCGGCAAGACAGTCATCGCCGCACGGCTGCTCGCGGACATCCCGAGAATGTTCCGCGGGGTCGAAGCCCGCTACCTCACGCCGTCGGGAACCCTGCGGTGGCAACTGGAACGGGCAGCCGCTGACCCCGCAGCCAAGGGCCTATTCGGCAACCTGCAGACCTACCTGGGCAAGCAGCGGCCCACGGTAAGGGAAGTTCTGCTCGTCGACGAGGCACAGCGCATGAAGCGCGGAAACCGGTGTGTCGAAGGGCTGCTGGACCGCACCTCGGTGGTCGTGCTGTTCCTCGACGAACGGCAGATCGTCAACCCCGGTGAGGGCTTCACCGTCGAGGAACTGAAGCAGCAGGCTCACCACCTGGGCGCGCGGTTCACCTCGTTCGACCTGACCAGCCAGTTCCGGTGCGGCGGCTCGCAGCCCTACCTCCGCTGGCTCGAAGGGCTGCTGTTCGACCAGACGCATCCTCAGTGGCACGGCACCGACTACGACCTCGGCATCGCGGCCGACCCAGGCGAGCTGGCGCGCTGGGCCGACGAGCACGTCCGCGGCGGCCACAGCGTGCGGATCACCGCAGGCTTCTGCTGGCCATGGACGAAGAAACCACGCGGCCGCTCACTGATTCCAGACGTGTCGATCAGCTGGACTGATCCGGCCGGCGCGCGGCGCAGCTGGGTCCGGCCGTGGAACGCGTTCGACACGCACCGCGACGGTGCGATGGTTCTCGCGCCGCGCAAGGAGTACTGGGCCACGGATGCCGGCGGCGAGAACCAGGTCGGCTGCATCTACACCTGCCTGGGACTCGAGTACGACTACGCCGGCGTGATCATGGGACCGGACCTCGTTCGCCGTGGCGACAGCTGGGTGGCTCGCCCCGAGTACAGCCACGACCCGGCGCTGAAAGACGTGAGTCCTGGCGAGTACCTCCGGCTCGCAGCGAACACCTACTGGGTCCTGGCCAGCCGCGGAGCCAGAGGGTGTCGCCTGTACTCCACCGACAACGACACCCAGGCCTACCTGCACGCAGTGCTCGGCCGGTGACGCGCGCCCGAAATTGTCGGTGCCCGTCCCTATTCTCGTGATCATGACCAACGCCCAGCTCGTCTTGCAGCCCCGCGGCGGCTCGCGGCACAACGGGCCGCAGAACTTCGAGCGGTCCGTCCGCCGCGGGGTCCGGATCTCCGACATCGCGTCCGAGCTCGGCGACGACCTCGCCGCATTGAGTCGGCTGTTCCCGGACGGGATTGCCAGGCTGTGGGGCTCCACCCCCACCGCGTCGACCGGCAACGCCAAGGCCGTCGCATTGCGGAACCGGCGAGCGGGCGACCGGATCCTCTTCTACGCCGACATGGGTTTCCTCGCCGAAGCCACCATCCTGCACGTGTTCCGCAACGCGGACGTTGCGAGGGCCGTGTGGGGCGCCGACGAGGAAGGCGCGACCTGGGAGCACATCGTCGCGCTCGGCGACGTCCAGGAGTACGAGCCAGCGATCCCGGCCGACCGCGTGTTGACACCGCTGGGCCTGTCCGCGCCGCTGCGCAGCATCACGCTGATTCCCGCGGACCGGCACGCACGCCTCGGCGAACTGCGAACCGAACAGGCGACTCAGCCGCGGTACTGGCTCCTGCAGTGCAACCCGGCCGTGTGGGACGTCTGGGCCTGGTATCAGGACAACACGATGGAACTCGACCGGTGGACTGTCGCCATCCACCACCAGGACCTACGGCCCGGCGACCGCTTCGCGTTCTGGATCTCCGGCGCGGCCGCCGGCGTCTACGGACTGGGCGAGATCACTTCAGCGGTCCACCGCACGACCGACTTCGACTCCTACTGGAAGGAGCAACCGCCGTCGGAGGCGGACGTTGTCGACCTGCGGTTCGACCGCTACCTGTTCGACGCACCGATCACCAAGCAGCGCCTCCAGTCCGACCCGGCCTTCGCGCGGGCGAGGATCCTGCGGATGCCCGGCGGCGCCAACCCGTTCCCGCTCACTCCGGCCGAATGGCACGTGCTCGAGGCGAGCGCGGCCCGCGGCCGGACGAACCGCCCGCGCCGCTCCGAGACCGTGCTGACCTCCCGGCCGGTCGGTGACGTTCCCGAGGACACGACGTCGAGCAACAACGGCGGACCGCGCACCGTCACCTACCCCGAGGCGAGGCTGATCAAGCAGTACAGCGAGTTCCTGGGACGGGAGTTGCGCTGTCTCGTGGGCAGGCTGCCCACGGGCGAGGAACTCGTCTGCGACGTCTTCGACGACCGGCAGACGATGATCATCGAGGCCAAGGCGTCCACCAGCAGGCAGGACGTCCGCATGGCCATCGGCCAACTCCTCGACTACCAGCACCACCTGCGACCCGACGCGAGCCTCGCGGTTCTCCTTCCCGCCCGGCCAGCGCCGAGCCTGATCGACCTTCTGAAGGCCACGGGGATGGAGCTGATCTATTGCGAGGACGGAACCTTCCACTCGACGCGAACGCCGCTGACCGCTCAAGGAGCTCCAGTTGAACGATGACGCCTACCGCGAGCGCGCGAGACCGTTGCTGAGTCCAGGCCAGGTGCACTCGAGGGACGAGGTGCTGGCGCGCGATTCGGCCATCCCAGCCAGGCCTGGGGTCTACGCGTGGTACTTCGACGAACTACCACCGGGTGTCCCCCGCTCAGGGCTGCATTGCCGGCGCGTTCGGCACGCTGCTCTACGTCGGAATCGCACTGAAGCTCCCGCCGTCGAACGGCCGGGCCTCCGAGCAGGCAGCACCTCCGCCAACGCGTCAGGTACCACTTCCGAGGCAACGCGTACGGCTCCACGCTCCGCTTGACCCTGGGATGCCATTCGTCAGCAATCGTTCGACATGACTCGCCTCGTACATCGACAAACTACCTCAGACAGCGCAAAGCCAGCGCCACATTTCCGATCGAGCGCTAATCAAAGGAATGTTCTCCATGAGCACTAAGGCGGAAATCGAGTCGGAACTCGAAAAGTGGATCACCCAGCGAGTGACGACAGAGCCTTCACTACTTTCCGACCTTAGATTTCCCAATGACGAAATGCTTGAGCTTTACTTGACGACTATCGGCGATCGCGACGAACTCGAAGTTCGGAGGCTAGTGATCGCCATGCTGTTCCAGCCACGCGCCACCTACTCCGATCGCCAAATGCACGAAATATACCGCAGGGAAATTGAGCTTCATGGAAGCCCGGAAGGTACCAGAAGCTACTTTAAGGCACTGGAGGAGAGTCCACATTTCCAGCGAGTCCTTGCATATTACGAAAAGGAAGGACCCGAGCCACGAGAAGGAATTAAATGGATAGGACAGCTACTTCCCAACCATCCTCGACAGGCGATCCAGGCGTTAAACGCATACTTCGACGCGTACTTGCGACACATTTCGGATGACGAGATTCACGGCCTTTCTGACATCGAGGCGATTATTCGCGCTAAGTACATCGGCATTCCGGAAGCAGTCAACGATCGCAGGAAGACGTTCTTCGACATCAGTCCACGCCAATTCGAACGCCTCATCGAGGAACTCTACCGAGACCTTGGCTACCAAACTTCTCTAACACGCGCAAGCCGAGATGGCGGCCGCGACATTGAAGCAAAGCGCGAAGAAATGGGGCGTCGCGAGTACTTGCGAATCGAATGCAAACGCAAGTCAGGCAACGTCGGCGTACGCGACGTGCGGAACCTACGAAGCGTTGTGGAGAACTCATCCGGTGCATCGAGTACCATCTTTAACGGGCCAGTCAATAAAGGGGTTGTGGTATCGGCTTCCGGGTTCACAAATTCGGCTCGACAAGAATTCGCCACTGATGCAAGAATGGAGCTAGTGACGGGGAACGAACTGGTGGTCCTGCTGAATGAGCACATGGGTTGGACCTGGCCAGCACGAGTGCACGCAATCACTGCTGAGCGGCCCTGACTACAAAGTGTCACACCTGCCCCGCATACGACGGTTGAGGTGCACAACCTCGACGAGTATCAGCGTCTTGCCAACCTCGCTCGGCGAGTGCTCGAGGTCTGAGTGAGTCTGCTGTTCCCTGCCTCCCGTACGTTGGCCTTCAGCTAGGGCGAAACACTCGAACAGCCCGGCCGCGTCGCTCATCGACTACTTCCGGAAATCGCTCACGATCTCATCGCCGAATTGCTCGTGGATCAGTTCCTTGATCGTCGGCCCGTAGACCTGCAGCACCTCGTAGATCGTCGGACCGACCGGCACCGCGGTCGCCAGCGCATGTCGAGCTCCCGCTCGACGCTCTCGGGCAGGCGGTGCCGGTCGGTGTCGTGCCTCAGTGACCTGCAGTCTAGCCACGCGCGCATCTTCTGGTTGTGGAAGCCAGCCGTCCTACCAGGACTACGCTCTTTCAATGATCGGTGAGTCCTACCCGCGGGCGTACGAGCACCTCCGCTCCGCCCTGAACGCCAAGGCAGAGTTGAACACCTTCTGGAGCGAGCTTCTCGACGACGAATTCCTCGACCAGGGCCTGGTCACGGAAGCTGACGGCACCGGCTGCCTCACCGTCTACGCAATGTGGCCGTACGACGCCCGAGAGGAACTCACAAAGTTCTTCCGGACTTTCATCAACGAGCTGTGGGGGTGCCTGGACACACTGGTCATCGAGTCGGCCGAGAACTTCTCGGTGCAACAACGATTGCAAGCCTCCGAACGCCCAGGTTCTTTCCCATCGCCGACTCGCAGGAGTCGTTGGAGAAACTGCTCGACGAGTCCTGCCTCGACGGCGTCCTCGCGACGCAAGCACAAGTGATCATCGACTGCCAGCCGTTCCGAACGGAACCGGACCACGAACGAGTGCAGCTCTTCCGGTCAGGCCTGAAACAGTTTGCTCGACTGGACGCAGAGCCTCGAAGAAGGTGCACAGGTAGGGGCATGGGCCACGCCTGTTGAACCACAGATCTTCGTACCCACCCCGGGACGACTGCTCAGCTTGCAGCCCGCCGAGGCGGGCGAGCTCATCGACGTCCTGGAGGTCGCCCACTTCCGAATCGACAGTTACACGCAGGACACAGACCTCAGCGGCGCTCCAGGAACCCACATCGACCTCGTCTTCGCGGACGGCTACAGGCCCATTTCTCCGGAAGACACCTTCAGCGAGCGCGTCGATTTCGTCCTCGACGTGGTGATCCGGTTCGCGTTGTCGTTCGAGTGGCTGGCTGCACAGGTTCCTGACGCACGCACGCTCACCGGCTCGCAGGAACGCGCACCGGTGTGGCGAGACGGGACGCTGTCCCACGACGGTGGACAGAAGAAGAGCTCGAGCAACTCGCACAGTCCGACATTGGCGTCGGCGTCGTGCGCGGAACCGAAGACCGCACCCTGATCATTCGCACCACTCAAGGGATCTTCGAGCGCACGATCCCACCACCAGCACCTCTGCATCGCCACGCCAGTCACGGGGCCGCAGCCGAGCTCGCGATCCAGGACGCCGCAGCGACTTGGGGACTCCCCGACTTCGTCATGTCCCCGATGGTCGAGCGGAAGGGGCGCGAGGTTCGCGAGATCAGCGACGGCGTGATCATCACCGGTACCCGAGGTCTCATCATCCAAGTCAAAGTTCCGCGACACCCAACCCGCAGACACCGCCAAGGAGACCAGCTGGCTGAACAAGAAGATTGTCGCCGGCCACAAGCAGTGGAAGGCCCCGCGCGCCGTCTGTCGAGCAAGACCAAGACGATGACCAACGGCCGCGGCAGACAGGTCACAATCGATGGCCCGACCATCATCTGGACCGGAGTGGTCATCATCGACCACCCATCCCCTCCCGCCGGCATGCCGCATGCGGACCTCTCTGGCCGCGTCCCCACCGTTGCGCTTCTCAGGCAGGACTGGGAGTTCCTCTTCGACCAGTTGCGGTCGTCGCACGCCGTTATCACGTACCTCGCCCGCGTCGCTGGCACGTCCGGAGCACTCGGAGAGGAACCCTGGCGATACTCGTGGATGACTCCGCCGAGACGGTCTTGCCGATCTACGCCGAAGCGTTCGATCTGATCGGGTTCGAGAGGCTGGGGCCGGACCCCGCAAGGCTGCCGCGCCGACGAGTGATCGGTGGGTGCGGTGCTCGTTGTAGTGCCGCTCGTACTCGCGCAGCGCGTGCCGTAGGCGGGTCTGATTCCAGATCAGCGTGCGGTCCAATAGTTTGGTGCGAAGGGTCTTGCCCAGCGTTCGATGACGGAATTCATGCGGGGAATCCGGACACCAGCCAGCAACGCTGAGCCGGCCCAATTAGCAGGACTACTTAGCATACGAATCCGCCAAATAGTCTCGCAGACTCTCATGACGAAACTGATAAGACGCCCCAGATCGACGCAGAAGTCCACGATGATGGGCGTCGTCGAGAAAACTCAGGAAATGCCATGGCACACGTCTCCAGGCAAACAGCAGCAAAACAATCAAGAACCGACCACCACGCCCTCTTGACACCGCAGCCACAACCAGAACCAATACGAACACACAAAGCAAGCCCCACGACCAACCCGAGAAATAAATTGCAAGCACGACTAGTACCAACATAAAAGAAGAAGAAAACAATAGAGATCGCAGATCGCTTCTTAAAGACTTCGACGAGTCGGTTAAATCATCCCTAGTCACAGCATGAACAAAACTGTCTTCTATCCCGTAAATCACACCCCCTACCACACCAACGAACAGCAGGGATACCGTGCTAAAAAGCAATGAGTAGACGGCCACATGTCCGACAGTTCCGCCTTTGATTATACCCGCAACCACACCTATAAATGCCGAACCTAAAGCCAGTCTTCGGGACTTCTTCACATTCAACCAAAAGGATAGAGCAAACTTTTTCGGAGCGAAGTGAAAGCCATGCACGTCAGGGCGATTACCGCCAGCTTCGAATCCCGCCGCTCCACCAATCGCACCAGCCAGCGAAATTGACCACCATTCAGGATAGATGGCCGTCACAAGAGTCGCCGCGAGAAACATTAGCGATATACCTAGAATGCCGCGAAAGAGCCTAGATGGCATCACTTCTTCCAGTCGCCACCATGAGATCTCCGCCACGCCTCGCTTGCGCATTCCGTGAGCGATAAATTGCAGCCATTGACGATGATTTAAAATCCTATCTGCGCCAGCCCATCGTGGCTCACCTGCCTTCCCGGCCTTCTCCAGATCGCGATAGACTTCGGCCAAGTATGTATCAAATATGCTACTTCGAAAGCTTTTCTTATCCCCTAGCGCTTGGTCCCAATTGACATCTGGATCTCGCGCAAGAACGCCCACAAGATAGATCGAAAGCGGAGTGCGCGCGTCCTCTATCCGATCCAGGACCTGAGCCCATTTCCCTGCACCCGCCGGCGCGGCAGTGGTGAGATAATTTTCGGCGACCTCCCGCTCCACCGCACCCAACTCAGCTACCAACGCACGAGGGAACGGCTTGCCATGTGCTTCAACTGCATCAGTGAACTCTTTAGTCCTCGACGTCAGCACGAATGGTCTAGTAGATCCAAATTCCTCGCTTATCATCCTGATTGCCTTGACGTGACTTCCGATGGGTAGCTCATCAAATCCGTCAAGGACTGGCAGAACCAAGCCCCTAACCATAAGATCACGAACAATCTGTGTGTCGTCAACAAATTCTGCTAGTCGATCACGCAGCCAATCTCCTAGGCTATCTCTGAATGGATCCCAAGACGCCAGCTGGAGAAGCACTGGCACCGGTCTATCGTCGACAGAACGCCGTTCAGCTATGCCAAGTGCGAGCAACAACGCCGCCGTGGTCTTCCCGGACTCCGCTGGACCAAGTAAAATAAACTGCTTACGCGGAATTCGTTCCATGAGTTCCGCAAGTCGAGTGACGTCACCTGACTGCAGAGCCTTTTGCCTGTTACGCACAGAGTTCTTGCGACCGAAGACGCTATTAGCGCCAGCTGCGATCCGTCCAGATACGGCAAGTACCGGTATTCGCATAGGTGGAGTATCCCGTAATCCGCGTTGGCGCACCTCGTCACTAAGGTAACTGATACTGGCACGGCGCAACGCACCGGCCGCGTCCGCAATTTGCTCGCTTCGCAGCGGCTGGGCGGTGGCTAAATTCGCCGTTGCGCGTTGACGTCTCAGATCCACGAGGAGCATTCCGATCGTCAACAAACCTACCGCCGACCAGACGGCGTACGGCCACCAATCCTCCTTGACAGTTACCGTGTTTGTCGCCATGTTGCTGGCCAACGCTAACGCCACCGCAATTATTGACGCCAAAATGGTGAAGATAGATGGACGTCGCACAGCTAGGATCCTCCTCAATCATTGACTACAGCTGAGTGTTGATCGCTCGGCTTCGTGTCGCCGTTACCTCGACGACAGTTCGCACGTGCGCAGCGGTGCCAACCGCACAGACGTTCCAGTTCAGCATCAATGGTGAGCATCCTGGCGCGCCTTAGACAACTACATGCTGATCACGGTCGAAAACGCTAAATGGCCTGGCTCTGCAGCGGTGTTGTCTGCCAGCAGTCCGTCTCCGATCGGGCATGTTAGGGGTGCCAGATCGGAGACCTATGGTCTGGCCTTCATGGCGGCAGCAGGCTGCGTCAAGGCTGCTATGCCGCAACGGCCGTCCCAGAGCGGAGTCCCTTACCGGGCTCGACAGGGATGTCCACGGGGTCGGAGACGGGACAGAGAGGGCTGTCCCGCAGCCTGCACAGGCACATCTGCTAGTAGCGGGTGCGAGCGCAACGTTTAGGCCCGTCCCACGTGGACCATGTGGGACGGGCCTACGAGAGACCGTGCGGGCCAGATAGCTACTCCCGACCACGGAGCGCTACATGGGTGAATAGTGTGCGACTCGGACACGGAATTACCCCACGTGAGCTATTTTCCCAGTGGGGTAATTGCTTTATAAGGGCACTTTTGGCGTCCCCGATCCCCAATCCAACGCAAGCGCCGCTTGCGTTGGACGTTGAATTTGCACGTGATTTCGACTGGTCAGCCAGGGCCTTAGTCTCAGATCAGACCCTACGCAGGTGATTTCTATCTGTAGCTCGTGGAGTTGTGCTGTCGGATCAGGCTCCGGATTGTGCCCGCGCTCAGTGATCAGTCTCGGGAGCGTCTGAAGCACGACGTCCTCGCGGACGTAGGTGTTGGCCGGCTTATCCGGAGGCCGGGTCGACGCGCTGTTGAAGCCGTGGCGGCACCGGTAGGCAGGCCTGCCGTGCACCCAATGAGCGTCCATCCTGCGGTCACACACCCCACATACGATCAGACCAGCCAGCGCGTATCTGCGTGTCCCGCCGTCTTTGGCCGGTCTTGGCGCCCTGATCCGATGAACCGCCACGAAGGTTTCATCGTCGACCAGAGGCTCATGCGAGAGCTTCTCGGACACCTCCCACACCGTGACCGGGTTGCGGGTCACCCGGCCCGCGGCACGACCACCCCGCCGGCCTCCAGGTCCCCTCCCCCGCGTGCCATGCCGATTCCACACCTGCCGGCCCGTATACCGCGGGTTATCCAGAATCGCCGCGACCGCAGTCACCACCCACCGCGCGCCCGTCCTGTGCGAGTTGCGCCCTGGGTCGGCACTCGACGGACATGGCACGCCGCGGTTATTCAGCTCGCGGGCGATCGACGCCAGCGCACGACCACCCGCACGCTCACGGAACATCCACCGCACCCACGGCGCGGTCACAGGATCCGGCGCCAGCACCTGCAACCGCCGACCCCACTCGCTATGCCGGGCATTTGGATGCGCGCCACCGTCGACCAGGCGGTACCCGTAAGGCGGACGGCCGCCCAGGAACCGGCCCTGCTGACTGGCCTGCGCCCGCATCGCCGCCAGCACACGCTGACGAGCACGGGCCACCTCCCGCTGAGCCTGCGCACCAAGCAACACCATCAACGCCTGATGAACCGGGCTGTCCAGTTCGACCGGACCGCCAGCCTCGGGTAACCACACCGCGACGCCCAGCTTCTTCAACCGCGAGACCACATCGCGGAACTGGTCTCCGTAGAAAGCGCGCTCGTATTCACCGATCACCACAGCGTCGAACACACGGTCCGACCGGGCAGCCGCGGCGAGCAACGCAGACGCCTCAGGACGGTCCCACCACGACCAACGACGTGACCTCCCCACGTCAAAGAACTCCACAACCACAGAACCGACACCATCGATCAACTCATCAGACACCGCCCGCTGCCACGCTCGCGAGGTCTGCGGATCCTGAAACTCACTCGTCGACATCCGGCCATAGAACGCGAACCTCACACCCGCCTCGGGCACCGACGTTGCCACCGCTCGGTGGTTTGCCACCACAGCCAGCAATTCGACATTCGTCAGCACGGTCATCATCAGCTCCTCAGGTCAGAGCCGAGACCGCAGACCCACGGGCGCGTGACGAGCCCCGGCTCACGTCCACCCAAACAGCGCAGTCCGCCATTTCCGGACTGTTCTTCGCCGACATCGGGCACGAGGTCCCGACCGCACTGATGGCCAGCCCGGTCACCGGCACCCTCGCGCCCGCCCCAACGCTCGGGCTGACCGAGGGCATCTGCATCGGATAGGCGGCGCAGGCCGGTTCGTCGGTGGTCCCCTTGGCCGACGATGTCGGGCGGCACCGCCGCCTGGCGGTCGGCGGCTACACCGCCACTGGCGAGCTGTCCTCGCTGATCGGCACCTGTCGGCGTACTGCGTTGTTTGCTCAGCCGTGTACGGGTGACGAACGTACCCAGCATCGTCGTTCGAACAATCACCCTCCGGACGGCGCCCTGTGAGCCGACGCCGCCAGCGTCCCCTCATGCCGATGAGCGGACGAATTCTGAGCGTTGCCGCACCGCCAGCCACGCGCCGAAGCTCACAACCTGCACGGATGTATTTTCGGCACTCATAGGGTTCGCGCCGCAGAATCGCGGTAGCCGTCCGGCACTCGTCGCGCCCCTCAGATCCGCACCACGCGTAAACGCAAACGGAGATCCGAGCGCCACTTCACGAATTCCAGGCCATACGAACAAAGTCAGTCGCCGGCTTGTAACGCATCCGAAGGCGCCACGATCAAATCAGTCATGACAACGACGCCGCCCACGCAGAGCCAAGGTGCCGGTCACGGAAGGTGGATCCTCGCGGGATGCGGGACGATTGCCGACGTGGCGGCCCTGGTCACCCTGGTCAAGCAGGGCGCGGAGTTGATACCGGTGACGGTGGTGTGCGTCGCGTTCCTCGCAGGTGTCGCAGGCCTACTCGCTCCGCCAAAACCCGTGAAGGCAGCAGGGATCATCCTGTTGGTGGGCAGCCTCATCGGCACGGCGTTCCTGTTCAGCGAATCCGCTCAGGGCACTGGCCGCAACAACGCGGCCGGTCCCACCGACGCCGCTCCAGCTGTCGGCCCCAGCACCAGTCAAACGCTGACCGGCGACCGTACGACGCCCGTCTCTGAGTCGCTTGTTCCAGACACGACCACGACGACCACCACTACCAGCACTGCGGCGTCAACGCGATCCACAGGCTCTCCGCGCGGTGCCGGTGGCTCGTACGAGCTGACGGCCTACGAGCCAGTGTCGTTCGGTAACGGGCACAGCTCCGTGAACTCGATCAGCATCGGAACCGGACCGGATCCATTTCCGAGCAGCATCAAGGGTTACTACTCTTCGTCGGCCTCTGACCCGAACAACCGGAGAACGTGGCTCACTGGCGGAAAGTGCACCAGGCTGACCGTGTGGGTGGGCAAGGACGCGGCCTCGTCCAAGACTGGTGGAACCGGGCGGTTCGCCGTCAAAGCGGAGGATGTGGAGATCGCATCCAGACAGGCGACCATCACCGACGCGCCTCAGCAGATCGACGTCGACATCACCAGCGTCATCCGCTTGACCTTGCTCGACACTCGTAGCGGCCAGGACGCCAACAACGCTTGGGGTACTCCCCAGGTGCAGTGCACCTCACCTCCTGGCAAAGCAAAGTAGTGACACGGGCACTCACGGCGCTATCGTCGCCGTGAGTGCCCGGCGGGATCTACCGGCGGAACGTCAGTCAATCCAGTTGGCGACGGGCCTGGTCGACATCGATCCATGGACAGTTCACAGCTCTAGCATCCGTCAATGGCAACTGATTTGCCCACGCACGCGCACATCCCTCGGCTGGGGCGTTCGGGGAGTAAGCGGGAGTCCTCAACGTGACAACTGCTCACCGACCAGATCCGGGCCCGGGCCCGGGCCACCCCCACATCCTGACCACCCGCAGCAACCTCGCCTACTGGCGGGGGAAGTGTCGAGCCCTACATCCGATTGATGCGCGACCAGCATGCCAATCGACGCCGCATCGCGCGGCGGGAGCGTGCCGCGCTCTCGACACCGCTTGGAGATCAACCAGACGCAGTTGTACACGGCTCCGGCGGTCCAACGCACTCTCATGCCGCCGAGCGCGCTGGCGTCATCGAACGGCGGTTCAGGTTGATGTGCGGATAGGGCTCCATAAGCCACCTGAGTGGCCGGGCTACGCCAACTCGTCCTCCAGACACCGGCACTCGTGATCGCGGAGGCGCTCGGCTTGCACAGCAAGCACGTCACCCGAATCTAGGCCGATGCAGGTGGCGTCTGGAAGACCTACACCCCCGGCGATCACAGCAGGCTCGGGCAGTCCCACCCACGTCGTGTCGTGCGAAGGCTTCGAGATCCGCTCGAAGACCGCACATCTTGATGTAGTCCGCGGTCCACTGGGCACCTCGAGCAAGAACGCCGCTGAAGGTGTGACACGTTGCCCGGTGCAGGACCAAGTACGACGGCCTCGGCGTACGCTCGGCGTTCAGCACATATAGAACCGAGTGCACATCCAGCCAACGCTGGTAGCCGGGATCGTCATCCACGAACCTCTCACCTGACCATCATGCTCGCCACTGCTACCGCTGACGCTCATCCCTTCAGGCCCCTCAACACTCGGCGGTTTGGATGACCCACGAGCGTCACCCGTCGACATTGCGTCCCAGAGCGAGTAGAACGCCGAGCGGGAAACAGGCGAGAGACCTGGTTCAACAAGGTCGAGTGGCTGATCCGTGAGCCCGCCGACATCGTCCTCCACACGCCGCCACCAGTAGCAGTGAGCAACCCCGGACGGACCTAGTTCAATCTGCTTGATGGCCATTGTCTCGCCATTGACCGCGATGGCCTCCCACAGCCAGCGAGATCCTTCCTCGACCAAGCCTTCACGGTCCACGTACTCGTAGTACTGACGAGGTTCCGAGCTCTCCTCCAACGCCCGATACCACGCGACACTTGCCCGGAACGCAGCTTCAGTCGCCGCCGGCCAGCTCCGCTGCGCCGACAGACACCGGTAGTACGCCTCCACGTCCGCCGGAAACTCGATCACGATCGGAGTATGCCAGCGGCGCAGAGCGTCGCTCTCAACGCCGAGCATGCACGCCGCCTCAGGCGGAACCGAGCCGATCAGCCTAGGAAACACGCAGCGGAAGCTCCACACGCATTGAACAGGCAAAAACGTCCTCAAAGGACCCGCGTCGACCTGCAAGAATCCTGATCTTGCAGGCGGCACGCCCACAGCGCCAGAGCTCACACCTAGCAGCTCTGACTCGTCGTCACCTCCGGTTTGATCGCACCAGGCGACGTAGGCAGGCCGCCGCACAACGACCTGTCCATTGGCGTCATCCGCTGCCCGCACAGCCAACGCTTGGCCGATCCATCCCAGCGATTCGCCAACCGTCGAGCGTCTCTCCTGCCACGCAAGCGCAGAGCCAGGACGAGCCCCACGATGATGGTGCTCCATATTCCCGCCGGTGCCGCGAGAATGGACGGCAGGCACGACGTTCAGAGCTAAGCCTCACTCGCGTCTCACACCGGCTGACACAGCCTTGAGGCGCACCATGAGCACTAACACCGACACACTCCAGGCAGCGCGGCTACTTCTCAGTCGGCTCGGTCTCTCGCCCGAAGATCTTCTCCGAGAGCCCGCACAAGTCCCCACCTTCGCCGAGTACATACCCAAAGTCGCCCTCGCTGCCGGCCCAGGAGCACGTCGCACCTACTCGACCTACTGGGCACAGATCATCGCCGCGTTCGGAGACAGGGGACTCGATCAGTGCGACGCCACCGACATCGAGATCCTGATGCGCCATACCATGCGAACGCGCATCCTTCGCCGTACTGACCGCGGCGGCCACAGCACAGGCGAGCATCTCCTCGCCGCGATGCGCACGATCTACACACACGCGATTCGCGACGAACTCCTTCCGCTGCAGAGCAACCCCGCCGCAGCCATACCGAAACCCAGCCGACAATGCTCCCTGCGCAGAGCACTCACCAACCCGGAACTGGCCGCGATCAACGACATCGCCGCCACGACAGGTAACGACACTCCACTCGACACACTCATCCTGCGACTGCACACACCGAGACCGCCTGTCGCCGCGGCGGTGCACTGGCACTCCGCGAGGACGACGTCGATCCTCAATGGTGCCTGCTTCGCCTGCGGGAAAAGAACAACACGATCCGCTGGCAACCCGCCAGCCCCACCCTGATCGGTGCCCTGCATCCACCACCGCGATCAACGCGGCACCGGCAGGCCCTCACCTGGGCAACTGCTTCGCTACCACGACGGAACACCGATCACCAGCCGCCGCTACGACGGACTATGGCGCCGAATCGGCGACCACCTGCCATGGGCAGCCGTGCAAGGCGTGTCCACCCACTGGCTTCGGCACACCACCCTCACCTGGGTCGAACGCCACTTCGGCCACGCCATAGCCCGCGCCTACGCCGGCCACCACGACCACCCCGACGACAGCACCAGCATCTACACCCGCGCACAACTCCCCGAACTCGCCACCGCACTCGCCACGCTCACCGGCGAACCCCACCCACTCACGCTCGAACAACCAGACACACACCCGCCTGCCGACCGCACGAGGTGAGCACCATGACTGACTCGCCTACCCCACTATTCGTCCCACCCTGCTCACCGCAATATCCAGCGCTACCCGCGGCCGTCCCCATACCCAGCCGGTCCCCGCTGCCTCTGAGCCCTCTCTGCACATGACAATCGCGAAATCGACCACTCCGGCCGAGTTCCTGCAACCGACCTACTCACTGTCTTGGGCTGGAACACCGGCGACCACACCTACACATCGGTAGTCGCCGACGCCATCATCGTCCACAAAGCACGTGACGAACGGCCAAGCTGGCCGATCGATTTACGACGACAAGTCCTCATCCCGGCAGGTGCCCAAGCGCACTTCAACCTTCACGCGGGCGACGGCCTACTTCTCGTCGCACTCCCCCTACCCGGAGCAGCGCTGCTGGTACATCCGATCGCGGCGGTCACGTCCATACTGACCGCGCACTACGCCGTCTCCGGCGACCTAGCAGGCACGTACCTACGATGGCCACGAGCACCACGAGAGCGATCAGGCTGAGCATCGACGTCGCGGCCATCACCGCACTGCCGGTCGCCGAACGTTCCACAGCGGTTCGGCGGCAAGCAGTTCCAGCGCTCGACGCTCGAGGTTCACGGCTGAGGCGCGATCGGCTGTGCACGCCCAGCTCACATACAGGTCAACCGCGTCGATCGCCGACCGAGCCCAGCTCCGTGCCGTACTTGGCTTACCCGCTTCAAGATCCGCGAGCCGATCACGTATCCAACACGGGTCCGCAACCGCCCGGTTGAAGGCAGCTTCACCCAAGCCACTCACCGCGGCCTTGCCACTCGCGTAGACGGCAAGGCGTCCTCGAAGTCCTCGACCATGGCGTTCTCCAGCCATGCCCACATACACCACCGGACCAGCTGCCCCAGTTCGAGCCAAATAGACACCAGGGCATGTCGGCGCATGAGCGACAGCATCGGCGAACCTAAGCCACTCAGACCAAGCGGCGAGTAAGGCGAGCTCCACAAACACCCTCTAACGGTTTCACATCCTGATCGAGTAGAGCATAGGTAACGAGCGGGCTCGCGTAGATGGTCGCGCAGTGCCGGTCCGACCCAGAAATCCGATCGGCACCAGCGAGCAGGCGACACGACCGAATCTGACAGCTCCGGACGCACGCTCATGCCGATGAGCGGACGGTCGGCGCTACCACAGGGACCGCGATGGCGGTTGCAGCTCTATCGTTCGTTGTGCTGCATCCATCGGACGGTCTTGTTTGCGGAGGTGGTCGATGGAGCGATCTTCGCTCGCGCGCCAACAGCTCATCGAACGCACTGGCCAGAAATAGGCCCAAGCGCGGTGCAGGCTGGTTGCCGATCATTCGTGAACTCTGTCCGCATTCGCAGTGGCGGGCGTTCGCCGACGGGCCCGCCGGGTGGACGGCCGCCCGGCCGGGATGGCAGCAGGGAGGACAGCGTGCGCCACGTCGAGCAGAATTGGACGGACATGCGGCCGAGCCGCTCATTGATGCCGTGGCGGAGGGTGCGGATGCAGGAGGCGAGCGAACTGGCCGCCGAGGCTGAGTCCACCGGCGCGGCGTCGCCGCAGCCTCCTGGCAGGCACGATCTCGCCCTGCTGGCGGTCGGTGCTGGACTTTCCAACGCGAGTTCGATGCTCACCCTCGTCGGTCTCACCGTCCGGCTGTACGATTCTGGTCCGGGTGCCGTTGCCATCATGTTCGCGGCAGGCACGGTCGGTGGCGTTCTCGGTACCCCCATCGGGGGCTGGCTCGTGGACCGCTACCGCAACCGGCCGCTTTACGTGTGCATCCTGGTCGCGCAGGCAGTGACGTTGTCCGCGCTGGTCGCGGTCGCCTCGGTACCCGCCGCGATCATCGCCGGCCTGGCGATCATGGGAATGCTCGGCGCGATGGCCACGACCTGTACCTCCGTGCTCGTCGCGAGGATCAACGCCGAGGACGACGGTGTGCGCGGGTTCTCGTGGGTCAGCACCGCCCGCACAGCAGGAGCCATGGCCGGAACGCTGCTCGGTGGCGTGGTGGCCGCAGGACCGGGTCTCGAGGTCGCGCTGGCGATCGACGCCGCGGCGTCCTTCCTGCAGGCCTTCCTCATCTCGCGCATCCGCACCGACCGCGACCCTCGGGTGCACGACCGCTTCGCGGGCACGTCGCGCCGCTCGCTCGCCGGGCTCGCGCAACTGGGCCGGGACAGGGTGCTGACCGTCCGGCTGGTGGCTCACGTCGTGACGATGACGGCGATGACGATCGCCCTGGCGAACGAGATCTTCCTCGTTACCGGGGTGATGCGGCAGAACGAGGTGGTCTACGGAGTCGTGGTCACGTGCTGGGGCATCGGCGTCTTGGCGGGTGCCGTGGTGACCAGGCGGCTCAAGGGCATCGACGCGTTGCTGCGCGCGTACCTCATCGGCACCGGCGTGATGGCGGCGGCGTTCGCGGTGACAGCTCTGTTCCCCCATCCCGTCGTCAACGCGATCGCGTGGATCACCTGTGGCGGCTGCGCGGCCGTTCAGAACATCACCCTCATGGCCTTGGTGCAGAAACGCACCCCGGAGGCCTACAAGGGCCGTGTCTACTCGGCGGCCGGCACTACTCTGATCATCGCGAACACCGTCGGCTACCTGTCAGCCGGCCCGGTGATCGCGCTGGCGGGACCGAGGAACACCCTCTTCATCGCCGCGGCCCTGATCGTCCCGGCGACACTGGCGATGGTGGTCGTCGTCTTCCGCGAACGCGTCGGGAGCGAGCCCGCGACAGCTGCCGAGACCGAGAACACCTCCGCGACGAAGAACGGCGCGACCTGACCAGTCTTCAGCTACCGCACCGCATCGGACAAATTCACGCCCATCACCCTGTGGGGTGCCGAAACATGGCTCAACATGCCTGACCTGCGGATCACGCTGCTGCAGGCTCGTACTCGTTGATCAAGCCGCCAAGCACTCGCCGACGACGTACGGATCTACATCCTGGCCCTCTGCCGGCGCCCAACCCCGCAAGGTGGCGTGGGTCAGGCGTTCGTGATGTCGTAGGTGTGGCCGGCGAGCCGCAGGCGATCGATCAGAGGCCGGCCCATGGCCGTCGCAGGCGTGAGCGAGCCGGACCGCGGCGGGAGGTCGTCGAGGGCCAGGCAGAGGGCGCTCTGCCCGAGCATGACGGCCGTGGCGGCGTAGCCGGGATCGCCTGGTCCGGCGACGGTGGCCCGGTAGCGGCGCCCCGAGCTGGTGGTGGCGTGCAGCACCGAACGGAACCAGCCCTTCGCACGAGCTTGTTCGCTGGGCCCGGTACCGGGCGCGGGCAGCACCCGGTCGAGCAGGCTGCGGACGGGCTTGACCGACATCGCGCCGACCAGCCCGGCCAGCCCACCGGTGATACCGGCCGCCATGAGCGCTCCGGTGACGCCCTGCCCCGCGCCCATGACCTCGCTGTAGCGCAGCTCCGGCCCGTAGGCCCAGTCGAGCAGGGCGTTGCTGCGCCGCACGATGCGGGTGTTGAACGGGGCCATCACGAACGGTGCCTGCCACGTTCCGTCGGCGGCGCGGGAGGGCACCCCCGCGTCGCGGGGCTGGGCGGGCGTCGGCTCTGCTGCGCGGTCGGGGCTGAGCGCATGCGGATCGGCGGCGACGCGCCGCAGGCCGGGATTGCTCTCGTAGGCCTCGATCTGCGCCCGCAGCGAGTCGATCGTGCCGCCGCTGAAACCGCCGCGGACCGTAGCCACCAACCGCACGTCGGTGAGCGGATCCGCGCCGTCGGCCACGGCCCGCTCGTGCAGCAACAGCATGCCCAGGTCGGACGGGATCGAGTCGTAGCCGCAGGCATGCACGATCCGGGCTCCGGACTCCAGGGCCAGCTCGTGCACGGCGTCGATCGCGGCGCGGACGAACAACACCTCGCCGGTCAGATCCGCGTAGTGCGTGCCGGCCCGCGCGCACGCCTCGACGACCGGGAGCCCGTAACGCGCATACGGGCCGACGGTGGTGGCGAGCACTCGCGTCGACGCGGCCAGCGCCGCCAGCGCGACCGGGTCCCCCGAGTCGGCGACGACCAGCGGCCACTCCCGCGCCGCCGCAGGCAGCCCGGCCCTGGTGGCGGCGAGCTTGTCCGCAGACCGCCCGGCCATCGCGATCCGTACGCCCTCAGGGGCGTGCCGGGCCAGGTATGCGGCGGTCAGCGCCCCAACGAACCCGGTGGCGCCGTAGACGACGACGTCGTGCTCACGATTCATGGCCGTCAGCTTGCCCCCAGGCTCCGGCCACCGCGCCGACCGGGTGGCCTGGGCGAGGTGTGGGAGAAACACGATCTTGTTCTCCTGTCTGTTGCCAAAACATGGCTCAACGTGCCTGACCTGCGGATCACGCTTATGCAGGTTCGTCCTCGTTGATCAAGCCGCTAGGCACTCGCCGACGACATACGGATCTACAGCCCGGGACTCCGGTCGGGTGATCGGGTCGTAGTGGGATACGCAGCGGTACAGCACTGACGTCAGGTGCCGCTGGTTGACGAACAGCAGCCGGTCGGTGAGCTCTCGTCTGACAGTGCCGACAAACCGTTCCGCGAGGCAGTTAACCCGCGAACACCTCGGCGGGATCTTCACAACATCAATGCCGGCGTCCGCGAGAACCGAGCCGAACAAAGACGAGATACAGCAGTCGCAGCGCCACGCCCACGATCATGCCTGCAGGATGACAGAACCTGATCACCGCAGGTCAGCGTGTGGCTGCAGAGTTCTGGCACTCCACACCGTTCCACATGGACTTGCCGGTGTCCGAGCAGTGGCCGCAGGCGCACGGCACGCACTCGCATTCCGCACCGATGGCACCGTGATCGCATGGGGCAGAAACGATCTCGGCCGGGCCACGGTCCCGGCAGGGCTGAACAACGTCGTCGCGGTGTGCATGCCGAAAAGTACGTCCGCACAGGTCAAGCGGCATGCCGATACTCATGAAGGACTCCACCGAGACGGTTCCGCTGAGTACCGCTAGGCGTTCGATCCGTTCAGTCTCAAGGGGTTGAAGTCGGGCTCGCAAGGGTGCTGCGGCGGCGAGGGTGTGCCTGGCAGCTGGAAGACTTCGACCGCTGCTCACGGAAGGAGGCGCGCGAGCTTCGCCGGGGCGAGCTCGCGGTAGCTCTCGGTCAGCAGCTCCTTGATCTCGGTCCAGTCGGCGTCAGGTTCGATGATCATGCCGACGACCTGGGTTCCCCAAGCGGCGCGGAAGAACGGGTGGCCGGCACCGACCAGCGAATCGAACTCCTCGGCCTGGGCCCGGAACGTCATGACCACCGCGGGCTCGGTCAGTTCGGCGGCACGGCTGAACGCGCCGGTACTGCCGGGCTGTGCGGTGAAGACGTGCAGGACAGTGCGTTGCCGGATACGCCATCTCGTCCCGACCCAGGCCGGTTCCTCGTAACTCTCGGGCAGGCCGGCGCAGATGCCGCGCAGGGCAGCCAGCACCTCGGGTGGCACGTCGGCGCGGTCGGTCATGGTCGGCAACGCTAGCCGGTGGCTCGGAAACCGTTGCCGTCACTGGCATCGGTGGGCGTGCGCGCCGTGTTCCCGGGCTCCTTCGACCTCGCCACCCGCGGCCACCTCGACGTGGCCCGGCGGGCCGCGGGTCTCTTCGACAAGGTCGTTGTGTGCGTCCTGACCAACCCGAAGAAGACCGGCCGCCTTCCCCTGCCGCAACGGCTGGCACTGCTCGCGAAGATGACCGCCGACCTCGACAACGCCACGATCGAGTCCAGCGCCGGCAGCTCCTCGTCGACTACTGCCGCCAGACCGGCATCAGTGTGATCGTGCGAGGCACACGCACACCGGGCGTCCTGGAGCACGAGGTGACGCTGGCCCTGGCGAACCGCGACCTGGGCGGCATCGAGACGCTCTTCTTGCTGGCCGATCCCACACACACGTACGTACCCTCGACGCTTATCACCGCCACCACATCCTTGCTGCCATGAGTCCCCAGTTCGCGGCGGGCGAGGTGAGGAAGAAGTCGACTTCAGATTTGGAAAGTGCTGCACGTCGGCGAACTCGTGGATATCAAACAGCCTGTCCTCGCCGTCCCAGTTCGACGCGATCTTGAGGTAGATCTCGTTGCCACCATCCATATAGATCTCGGTGGCCTTCTTCTCGAGCTCGACCGGCACCTCCGGCGCCGCGAAGTTGGCGAGTGCATCCGGTACCGCCTCGAAACTCCCGTCGTCGTAGGTGAGGCCTTGCTCGGCGGCTTACTCCGCAAATCGAACCGCGGCAAGAGCCCGCCGCAGATCTTCGCGCTGCCCAAGCGCGGCACGTTGAACGTGCACGACTCGGTACTGCCGAAGTACGCGGGCTTCTTACCGTTGATCTGGGCACTTCTCAACGACGAGAAGGAAGTCGGCGTGCCAGCCCACATGATGGACGACACCCTCGACGCCGGTGACATCGTGCTCCAGCAATCAGTTCCGGTCGGCCCGCGCGACACGACCGCCGTCCTGTTCGGGAAGACGCTAAAACTCTTCGGCCCGGTTCGCCTGCGCGCGGTGTAGTCCCACTTGCCGGCGATGAACCTGCGGTGCCAGCCGAGCAACGTCCCAGGGGCAACTGGGAAGACCTCCTGCCAGCGCGAGCGCAGCACCAGTCGCGACAGCGCCGCAAACCAGAACCGGTCCGCGGGCTCGTAGCGAACCGACCCGGTCAACTGCCGACGAAGCACAACGTTCTCGTGCCGCAGCACCAGGAGCTCCGCATCCTTGGCCGCCTCACCTCCAAGCAGCACCGCCGGAACAGACAACAACTTGCAGACCACCCGGTACAACAGCGAACCGACCACCCAGACATGCTCGCAGCCGGTACAACCTCACCGCTCAGAGCACCGATGACTTTCCGGACGGCACAGGGTCTTCGGCGAAAAGATCCGCTCAGCAGGCCTCCTGCCATCCTTCGGAACCGTAGGCGACGGTCTCGACAACGCGATGATGGAATCCTTCTGGTCATCAATGCAGATCGAGCTACTGAACCGCCAACGCTGGAAGACCGCCTGGAGCTGGCCAACGCGATCTTCGACTACATCGAGATCTTCCACAACCGCCGCCGGCGGCACTCCGCCCTCGGCTACCTCACCCCAATCGAGTACGAACTACGCTCCGACCACAACGCCGTCACCGCTGCCAGTTAGCCACAACGACTGGACCCCTTCCGGTGGGGGGACTGTAAAACGTTCGGTGTAACTCCCGATCATGGAAGTGCACCTGATGACCGACATGATGTCCGGCGTGGAGAACGCCGAGGACGCGAAGCCCGCTACTGATCGGGATGGGCTGGACGAGCAGCTCGTCGCGCAGCTGCTGAGCAGTGCCAAGGCGAGCGGGTTGAAGCTGACCGGTGAGGGCGGGGTGCTGCAGCAGCTGACCAAGCGGCTGCTGGAGTCCACGCTCGAGGGCGAGATCACCGATCACCTCGGCTACGACAAGCACGACCCTGCCGGCCGTGGGACCGGTAACTCACGTAACGGCACCCGGTCCAAGACCGTGCTCACCGATGTCGGCCCGGTCGAGATCGACGTGCCGCGGGACCGGGACGCGAGCTTCGAGCCCAAGATCGTCGCGAAACGGCAGAGGCGGCTGGGTGGCGTGGATGAGATGGTGATCTCGTTGGCGGCCAAGGGATTGACCACCGGGGAGATCTCCGCGCACCTGGCAGAGGTCTATGGCGCCGAGGTGTCACGGCAGACCATCTCCACGATCACCGACAAGGTGATCGAGGGCATGATCGAATGGCAGAACCGGCCTCTCGACGCGGTGTACCCGGTGATCTTCATCGACGCTATCCACGTCAAGATCCGTGACGGTCAGGTCGCCAACCGGCCGATCTACGTCGCGCTCGCGGTCACCTGCGAAGGACGGCGCGACATCCTCGGGTTGTGGGCCGGCGATGGCGGCGAGGGCGCCAAATACTGGCTGCATGTGCTAACCGAGCTCAAGAACCGGGGCGTGGCCGACGTGCTCATGGTGGTCTGCGACGGGCTGACCGGCCTGCCGGACGCGATCACCACGGTCTGGCCTCAGACGATCACTCAGACTTGCGTGGTTCACTTGCTGCGCAACAGTTTCCGCTACGCGGGCCGGCAGCACTGGGACGCGATCGCCAAGGCCCTCAAGCCGGTCTACACCGCGCCGACCGAGGCCGCCGCCCGCGAGCGGTTCACCGAGTTCACCGACGCGTGGGGCGCCCGCTATCCGGCGATCGTGCGGCTGTGGAACAACGCCTGGGCCGAGTTCGTGCCGTTCCTGGCGTTCGATCCGGAGATCCGGCGGGTGATCTGCTCGACCAACGCCATCGAGAGCGTCAACGCCCGCATCCGCCGCGCCGTCAAGGCCCGCGGCCACTTCCCCAACGAGCAGGCCGCGCTCAAGTGCGTCTACATGGCCATCATGAGCCTGGACCCGACCGGCACCGGCCGCAAGCGCTGGACCATGCGCTGGAAACCCGCACTCAACGCGTTCGAGATCGCCTTCGACGGCCGCCTGGCCGCCGGACGGAAGTAGTTTCCTTCAACCCGAGTTACACCGCTCGTTTGACAGACCCCCGCTCGTGGTACTCGGCGTCATTGGTGAACAAGGCCTCGATGTCACCCCGGTCGCTGGTCGACCAGGCGTGCACATAGCGCTCGACCCAGTTCTCGACAATCTCGCGGTTCGGCATGCCGATCCTCTCTTCCTCGTCGATGCGGCGCGAATCTGAGTCGATCCTCGAACTTCACGAGAACGTGGAGAAGGCAGGCGTTTCCTGGGTGTGCGGCACCTAGTGTCTGAGTCGCTAATTTCGCTGGCAGTAGGCGGTGAGAGACGCGAGGATCTGGTTCTGCGCGTGCCGAAAACCTCATCCATGCAGGTTAAGCAGCATGGCGGTACTCGCGGATGACTCCGCCGAGACTTTCCTGTCAATCTACGGTGAGGCGTTCGATCTGGGCGGGCGCAAGAGGCTGGGGTCGGGCTCGCCGGGGTTGTGCGTGCCGAAAACTACGTCCGCGCAGATTGAGGCGCGTACGGCACTCGTGGTGCCGCGCCATCGAGTGATCGGTCGGTGCCGTGGTCGTTGTGGTGCCGCTCGTACTCAAGCAGCGCTTGCCGCATGTGGGCCTGATTCCAGATCAACGTGCAGTCCAACAGGCCGCCGCAGAGGTTCTTAGACCCAGTCGATAAAACTTAGCGACGAAAGATTGAATCGCGTCGACTGGCCCTCCATATTAGGTTTGAGCTATCCAATGGCGCATGAACACACGAACTGCGCAAGCTTGCTACATATGGGGACTCAAGTCTCGGACATTCTCTTACTCCACGGGATTCCTCGGGATCCCGTGGAGTAATTTATATTTCGACCGCTACTCCTGAACCGCGGCCACCCGTACGTCCACCTGCTCCGTGGCCTATCGTGCTGCTGCGGTTCCACACTTGCCGGCCGGTGTAGCGCGGGTTCTCCAGAATCATCGCCACCGTCCGGACAATCCACCGCTCCCCCGACCTGTGCGCATTCCGCTCAGGATCCGCACCTGACGGACACACCACGCCACGCTCGTTGAGCTCCCGTGCCAACGACGCCACCGTCCGCCCGCGAGCACGTTCGGCGAACATCCACCGCACCCCACGGCGCTGTCACCGGGTCCGGTGCCAGCACCTGCACCCGCCGGTCCCATTGACTTTGCACCGGATTCGGATGCCGACCACCATCCACCAGTCGATATCCGTATGGCGGCCGACCACCCAGGAACCGGCCCTGGACTCAAGTCTGCGCCCGCATCGCCGCAAGCACTCGTTGGCGCGCTTTGGCCACCTCACGCTGCGCCTGAGCACCCAACAGCACCATCAGGGCCTCGTGCACCGGGCTACCCAGTTACACCGGACCACCCGCCTCCGGCAACGCCCAGAGCATTCAGCCCTGACACAACCTCACGGAACTGATCACCGTGAAACGCCCGCTCGTACTCCCCCACCACGACCGCGTCGAAATCACGACCAGGGTCCGCAGCGGCGGCCAGCAACGCCGCAGCCTCCGGACGGTCCTGCCACGACCATCGTCGCGACACACCCACATCGAGGAACTCCGCGACGACCGAGCCAACGCCGTCGATCAACTCATCCGACACCGCACGCTGCCACGCCCGCGACGTCTGCACGTCCTGGAACGTGCTCGTCGACATCCGGCCGTAGAACGCAAAGCGCACGCCAGAGTCCTCTACCGATGCAGCCAGACGGCGCGGTTCTGTCAACGCAGCGAGCAGTTCGGCGTTCGTCAGCGTGGCCACAGTCAGCTCCCTCAGTCAGAACCGAGACCCCGGCACCGAAGGCATCGTGACGAAGGGGCGCCCATTTACACCCGGACAGCGCAGCCCCGTGCCGGTTTCGGGTCCAGGGCACTCGCTCGGACGGGCTGCCGGAACCGCGCCGCGAACCGGAAGCCGCGTCAGGGTCGAGGAACGTCTCGCGCTCCGGGGATCGCCTCGAAAACGCATGGCGGCATCGATGCGCAGGTCATGGAGCCGCAGCCGAGCATCTGGAGCCGGTGCCTGGTTAGGCGGGCTTTCCAGGGGTAGTTCGGGGAGGACGCCCCCTGGTTCGGGCGATGTGGTGGATGTGATCGCGTTGGAGACGGCCATCTCCCACCGTTGCGTGCGATGGCAGGCCACCGACGGCGTTCGTCGGGATGACAGTGCCTGTGGATCACCGTGCGGGCCACCTGGCCAGGGCGAGCTGCTCCGTGCCTGTGGTGCGGGGATCACGCGAAGGAGGATCCATGGAACTGACGGCTACGACCACGATTCGCAAACCCGTGTCGGAGGTGTTCGCGTTCTGGCGTGAACTGGAGAACCTGCCGACGTTCATGGCGCATCTCGACGAGGTCCGTGCCACCGGTGACCGGACTAGCCACTGGGTTGCCAGCGCTCCGTTCGGTGCGAACGTCGAGTGGGACGCGGAGATCGTCGAGGTGGTGCTCGCCGAGAAGATCGCGTGGCGGTCGACCGGTAAAGCGGACGTGCCCAACGCCGGTGTGGTCCGGTTCGTGCTCGCCCCGGATGGTGTGAGCACGGAGGTGCACGTCGGACTCGTGTACGACATTCCGGGCGGCGCGATCGGCAAGGTGGTCGCCAAGTACTTCGGCGAGGAACCGCACCAGCAACTCGACGACGACCTGCGCCGGTTCAAGCAGGTGATGGAGACCGGTGAGGTCATGCGCTCCGACGGTGCTCCGTGGGGCAAGCGGGCCCGCAAGGAGTTCCCGCAGCGCCCGGCCCAGCCGTTGTCGGACGCCGAACTGGAGAAGGGACCGGACGCATGAGGGCCAACACCTGGGCGGGCCGCAACAAGGTCGAGGTCCGCGACGTGCCGGACCCGAAGATCCTCAACGGCCGTGATGCCATCGTCCGGATCACCTCCACCGCGATCTGCGGCTCGGACCTGCACCTGGTCGACGGGTACGTGCCCACCATGCAGGACGGCGACGTCCTGGGGCACGAGTTCATGGGCGAGGTGATCGAGGTCGGCTCGGGCGTCGATCCTGGCCGGCTGCGCGTCGGGGACCGGGTCGTCGTGCCGTTCCCGATCGCCTGCGGGGCGTGCGGGGCGTGTGCCGCCGAGCTGTACTCGTGTTGCGAGAACTCCAACCCGAACGCCGGGATCGCGGAGAAGATGTTCGGGCACCCGGTCGCGGGAATCTTCGGCTACTCGCACCTGACGGGGGGCTTCGCCGGTGGTCAGGCGCAGTACGCGCGGGTGCCGTTCGCCGACGTCGGGCCGTTGAAGATCGAGTCGGATCTGACCGACGAGCAGGTGCTGTTCCTCTCCGACATCCTGCCCACGGGCTACATGGGTGCCGAGATGTGCGACATCCAGCCCAGCGACGTGGTGGCGGTCTGGGGTGCCGGTCCGGTGGGCCAGTTCGCCATGGACAGCGCCAGGATGCTCGGCGCCGCGAAGGTCATCGCCATCGACAAGGAGCCCTACCGGCTGCGGATGGCGGAACAGGCGGGCCACACGCCCGTGAACTTCGAGGAGGTCGACGTGCGGTCCCGGCTGCTGGAGCTGAGCGGTGGGCGCGGGCCGGACAAGTGCATCGACGCGGTCGGCCTGGAAGCCACGCACGGCAGTGCGCACATCGCCGCCTACGACCGGATCAAGCAGGCCGTGCGGTCCGAGTCCGACCGTCCGCACGTGCTGCGCCAGGCCATCATGTCGTGCCGCAGCGGCGGCGTGGTCTCGGTGATCGGCGTGTACGGCGGACTGATCGACAAGTTCCCCGCCGGTGCGTGGATGAACCGGTCGCTGACCCTGCGGACGGGGCAGTGCCACGTGCGGCGCTACATGAAGCCGCTGCTGGAGCGCATCGAGCGCGGGGAGATCGATCCCACCCGGATCATCACCCACACCCTCCCGCTGGAGGAGGCGGAACGCGGCTTCGAGATGTTCAAGAACAAGCAGGACGACTGCGAGAAGGTCGTCCTCAAGCCCTGAGGCACCAGACGGGTCCGGCCACCGAGGCGAGCAGGCTCGGTGGCCGGACCCGGCGTCACTCGCGCAGCATGTCCAGCACCGCCAGGGACCGCTTCACCGCGGTGTTCCCGCTGACCAGGCAGAGTTTCGACCCCATCCGGTTCGCGTGCCGCTCGGCCCGCACGAGCGCTCTCAGGCCCGCGGTGCCGAGGAACGTGACTTCGCACAGGTCCACGATGATCGTCCCCTGTGTCAGGTCCAGATGCGGTTCGATCGCGTGGACCAGCAGGTCCACAGTGGACGCATCGATCTCCCCGCTCAGACGGATCACACGGACTCTGGTCGCACTCGCAACGGGAACCACCATTGCTCACCTCCGGCAGATCTTCGAGGTGAGGACGGTGCCGCACCGCACGCGTGCGACGCTTCGGTCCACGAGACGGAAATCCCCGGCAGGCCATGGACCTGCGGGGTCACGCCTGGAGCTTCTCGCGGCGCTCCTGCTGGCGGTAGCCGTACGCGGCGTTGCGCACCGCGTCGTCGCTCTCGAGCCGCGCACCGAGCGCACCGGCCACGGTCGCGACCGACGCGGCGAGCCACGCCATGCCGAGGTAGTCGCGCATGGCCGGCGAATGACCGATCTCCTGTGCCAGCACGGAAGGTTCGAGCACGAGCACGGCCGACACGAGCACCACCAAGAACAACGCCAGGTACAGCGTGGAGATCCCCAGCACCAGGGTGACCACCGTGGTCAGGTTGTACAGCCGCGCCCGTTCTCTCCCGATCGCGTCGGACGGGCGCTCCCACAACTCGTGGGTGACGATCAGCCACACCACCATCGCCGCGATCGACAACAGCGTCGCCGCCACCAGCCTGACCACGCTCGAGTGGGTACCCAGCATCCACATGGTCGAGCTGATCAACGTGTACGCGCCCGTGCCCAGCGCCGCGACGAGCACGCTGGACAGACCCATGGCGAGCCGCCACGGCCGGTTCGCCCTGACCATGCCGGTGAACAGCCGCAGCCGGCCGCGAAAGCCCGGGGCCACGAACCGCACACCGATGTCGTCACTGGGCGAGTCGACCCGCTGGGCGAGCCGTTTCATCGGGACCTCACGGTCCCTGAGCTCGGCCACGAGGGCGCTGACCACGTCACCGGTCTTGCGGCGCAGACCCCAGCCGCCCAGCGCCGGAAGTGACGCCACTGCCAGCCCGTCGTCAGAGCTCGCGTCGGCGACAACCGGGTCGGTGCCGTCTCTGCGCGGCAGGTCCGTCAGGCACACCCACAGGTCACAACGTTCCTCCACGACCTGATCGCGCACCGCTTGCACGACGTGCCGCACGGTGCCGTGCTCGTCGGCGGCGAACTGGTCGCACACAGGCACCACTCGCCACTCCACGTCACCGTCCACGTCGCGGCTCAGCCGCCGCGGTAGTTCTTCTGCGAGATCCTCGACGATGTCGGTGGCCAGCCCGGGATCAGCGAGCAGGCCGAGCACTACGGTTTCCTGCATGCGCCGCCGAGTACCCCGCGAGAACCCGGATAGTCGGGAACCCGGAGATGAACGCGCCGCAGTCTAGTGGTGGTACGGGTTGTCGAGGAGCACGCCGGTCATCCAGATCTGCGGATGGGTCTTCACCATCGGGACGATCACGTCACCGTCGAACACGTCGAGGTCGTAGAAGCACAACGCGTACACCGGACGCCTGTTCGCCCACAGGCTCGCGTTCACCTCGTACCGGAAGAGCGCGTCGAGCTGTTCCGGGCTGCGCGGCGACCTTCCCACCCAGCGCATGTCCCCCGCGACCCGGCACGGTGTTCCCTCCCGCTGCGTCCACTCGTCCAGCTCGGCCAGGATCGCGTCGCCGTCCAGCACGTCGTCGCGCTGGTACCGGACTTCCGGTTCCTGCACCAGCAGTCCCGGTTGCGGACCCCCGAGTCGCTGTTCGACGTCGTCCGCCTCCCCCGCGACGCCGATGTACTGGCACGCCTCGCCGCGGCGTAGGCCGTCGGACAGGAACGGGATCAGCAGCTCGTCCCGTTCCGCGCGGCCGTGGTGGAACACGCACAGGTGTGAGTGCACCTGGAGCGTCCCGCCGTCGAACGCCGCGTTCGTCACCGGCCCTCCAGCGGTCGCCCCTGCAGGACCTGCCACGCACGGGTCGCGACGTGGACGTTCAGCCGGGTCTCCACGTCACCGAGGTCGAACCCGGTGATCTCCTTCATCCTGCCCAGCCGGTACCGCAACGTGCTGCGGTGGATCATCAGCGCGGTCGCGGTCCGGTCGTAGTTGCCGCCGCACTCCAGGAACTGCGACAGCGTGCGGACCATGTCCGCGGCCCGCTTGGTGTCGTAGTCGATCAGACCGCCCAGCCACTCCCACACGAACGACGTGATCTCCGCACGACTCTCCCCCGTGTCGAGGATCCGGTAGAGGCCGAGCTGCTCGAACGACGCCACACCGCTAGGACGGCGCGACGACCGCCGGATGCGCAACGCGCGCGAGGCCTCCTTGAACGACTGCGGCAGTCCGTCCGGCGCGGCGCAGGCGCGACCGATGGCGACCACGCCCGTGCCGTCGCCCAGCTCCTGCGCCAGTGCCCGGAACAGCGCCTCACCGTCCGGACGGCCGCGCACGACCACAACGCCGACGCCGGAACGCCGTGAGCACAACGCCTTCCACCCGAGCTCGGTGATCGCATGGGACAACGCGTGCGACAGCGCTCCGTCGGTCTGGGCGCCGCTCCACTGCACCATCACGACGTGGTGCGCACCGCGCAGGTCGTGGCCCAGGGCGCCGGAGCGTGCATAGGCGCTGTCGTTGTCCGTGCCGGTCACCAGGTCGTCCACGAGTTCGCGGTGCAACCGCAGTTCCACCTCGGCGAGGCTGCGCTGGTGGGCGAGCTCGGACGCGAGCACGACCGTGCCGTACTCCAGGGTGAAGGTCTCGTACTCCCGCGAGGTCTTCGCCGGATCGATCAGGGAGACCACGCCCAGCACCTCGTGGTGCGGTTTGACGAGCGAGACCAGCCGGTCTCGTTCTCGCAGCGGGGAGGTCAGGCGGGCGGCTCGGCGAAGCAGGTCCTCCCTGCGCCGCGCGGGCAGTTTCGGATAGGGGTCGGGACGGCCCGGCCCTGCCCACGCGCGCAGGTTGCCGAACTGGTCCTCGATGGCCACGGGCAGCGCGGTGAGTTCATTGAGCGCGTCCGCGATTCCCTGTTCACCGGCACCGCTGGCGCTCACCCGAGTCAGCACCTCGTGCACTCGTTGTTGTTGCCGCAACTTGGTCACCGTCGCGGTCAGCTGCGCGTTCACCTCGGACCGCTCGTCGTTGGACCGGCGCAGTCCGTCGGCGTACGCGTCCTCGTCGCGGTGCAGGGTCGCGTTCGCCAGCGCGGCGGTGGTCTGCTGGCCGAGCACCTTGAGCAGGAACATCTCGTCGACCGTCGGTTCCGACCGCGCCACCACGACCAGGCAGCCGGCCAGACCGCTCGTCCCTCTCAACGGGAACGCCCAGCGCCACGTGCCGTCGGCGAGCACCACTCCGGAGCCGGGGTCGTCGAGTTCGGACACGAACGGATCGGCGGGCCCTCCTGCGGGTTGCAGCTCGAGGCTGCCGTTGGTCATGAGGTAGGTCGCCACTACCGTGCACGGCCCCAGTGACGGCACCGAAGTCGCCGCGAGGGCGAGGATCTCCTGAGGATCCCTGCCGCTGAACATCTTCATCGACAGGACGAACAGGCCGTAGAGAGTGGACAGTTGGGCGCGAGCCCAACCATCCAGTTCTCCGGTTCCCGCAGCCATGCCTCCCCCGCGCAGTCACTCGACTGCGGCCCAGCCTAGTGCCGTTGCCGTAGTACTGCCGGGTCTAGTGCACAGGACGGGTTTCGCCCTCGCAGGGCGACGCGCCACACGCACGCCCTTCGTCAGGGTGGAGCCGATGCACGTCCCCGGAACACGAGATCCAGAAGGGCATGAGCCCAGATGACATTGATGCGTTTCGACCCGTTCCGCGAACTCGACCGGCTCTCCGAGCAAGCAGTCCGCACGCCACGCGCACTACCGATGGAGGCGTTCCGCCGCGGTGACCGGTGCATCGTCGCACTCGACCTGCCGGGCGTGGACAGAAAAGACGTCGACGTGACCGTGGAACGCAACGTGGTCATGGTCAAGGCCAGGCGCGACCCGCTGCGGCACGAGAACGACGAGGTGCTGATCGACGAACGGCCGCACGGGGAGTTCAGCCGTCAGTTCTTCCTCGGCGACATGCTCGCCGCCGGTGACCTGACCGCCGAGTTCGACCGCGGCGTTCTCGTGCTGACGATCCCGATCGCCGAGTCGAGCAAGCCTCGCAAGATCGAGGTTTCCGAGCAGACGACCATCGACGCCTGAGGGGTAGCCATGACCACCCATCACAGCGGTGCGCATACACGCGTTGACACCAGCAGTGCCGTCGCGCAGAGCGCGTCGCAGCGGCGCACGATCGCGTCGTTCACCAACTACCGCGACGCCGAGCGCGCCGTCGATTACTTGTCGGACAACAAGTTCCCGGTCGGCCGGACCGCGATCGTCGGCGTCGACGTCCGCATGGTCGAGCAGGTCGTCGGCCGGGTGAACTGGGGCCGCGCCCTGCTGAACGGTGCCACCTCCGGCGCGGTCCCCGGCCTGTTCTTCGGCTGGATCTTCGGGCTGTTCGACCTCATCAACCCGCTGGTCGCCGCGTTCACGCTCGCTCTGTACGGCCTGGTGTTCGGCGCGCTCATCGGCGCTGTCATGGGCGCGGTCTTCTACGCGCTGCAGCGCGGCAGGCGCGACTTCAGCTCCGTGACCATGATGGTGCCGAGCCGGTACGACCTGGTCGTGGACGAGGAAGTGGCGGACGAGGCACAGCGGCTGCTCGCCGGCATGACCCCCGCCGGGGGTGCTTCGTAGTGGCCACGGCAGTGGGGATCGACCTGGGCACGACGAACTCCGCGATCGCGGTCGTGGAGGGCGGTCAACCCGTGGTGATCGCGAACGCCGAGGGGGCCAGGACCACGCCGTCCGTCGTGGCGTTCACCGAGAGCGGCGAACGGCTGGTGGGTCAGCTGGCGAAGCGCCAGTCCGTGCTGAACCCCCAGGGCACGATCTACTCGGCCAAGCGCTTCATCGGCCGCCGTTTCGAAGAGGTCGACGAGGAGGCGAAGACGGTCACGTTCGACGTCGTCCCCGGACCGAACGACTCGGTGCGCTTCAAAGTGCGCGACAAGCTCCACGCGCCAGAAGAGATCAGCGCACAGGTGCTGCGCAAGCTGGTCGACGACGCGAGCAACTACCTCGGCGAGAAGGTGCGCGAGGCGGTGATCACCGTGCCCGCGTACTTCAACGACTCGCAACGCCAGGCGACCAAGGACGCCGGCAAGATCGCGGGTCTCGAGGTCCTGCGGATCGTCAACGAGCCGACGGCGGCCGCACTGGCGTACGGCCTGGACAGGAAGGGACACGAGACCGTACTCGTGTTCGACCTGGGCGGCGGCACGTTCGACGTGTCCCTGCTGGACGTCGGCGATGGCGTGGTCGAGGTGCGCTCCACCTCCGGCGACACCCACCTCGGCGGCGACGACTTCGACCGCAGGCTCGTCGACCACCTGGCGGACAAGTTCAAGAACGACACCGGAATCGACCTGCGCAACGACGCCCAGGCGCTGCAACGGCTCTACGAGGCGGCGGAGAAGGCCAAGGTCGAGCTCAGCTCGGTCGCCCAGACCCAGGTGAGCCTGCCGTTCGTCACCGCCGACTCCACCGGACCCAAGCACCTGACCGAGACCGTGACGCGGTCGACGTTCGAGCAGATCACCGCCGACCTGGTGGAGCGCTGCCTCGCCCCGGTCGAGCAGGCGATGGCCGACGGCAAGGTGTCCGCGAACGACATCGACGAGGTCGTCCTCGTCGGCGGTTCGACCAGGATCCCGGCCGTGCAAAAGCTCGTCCGCCGCCTGACCGGCGGCAAGGACCCGAACATGAGCGTCAACCCGGACGAGGTCGTGGCACTCGGTGCCGCCGTCCAGGCCGGGGTGCTCAAGGGCGAGGTCAAGGACGTGCTGCTGCTCGACGTGACTCCCCTGTCGCTGGGCGTGGAGACCCGCGGCGGCGTGATGACCCGGATCATCGAGCGGAACACGACGATCCCGGCCCGCCGTTCCGAGGTGTTCTCCACCGCCGAGGACAACCAGCCCGCCGTGGACGTCGTGGTGCTGCAGGGCGAACGGGAACGCGCGGCCGACAACCGCGTGCTGGGCCGGTTCCAGCTCACCGGGATCAGGCCGGCACCGCGCGGCGAACCGCAGGTCGAGGTCATCTTCGACATCGACGCCAACGGCATCCTCAACGTGACCGCCCGCGACAAGGACACGGGAGCGGAGCAGGGCATCACCATCAGCGAGAGCTCGAACCTCGACACGTCCGACATCGAGCGGATGGTGACCGACGCCGAGGCGAACCAGGCGGAGGACCGGAGGCTGCGCGAGGCCGTGGACGCCCGCAACACGCTCGACTCGATCGCCTACCAGGTCGAGAAGACCCTGTCCGACCTCGGCGACAACGCGCCCGCGCACGAGAAGGCACGCGCCGAGATGCTGGTCTCCGAGACGCGCGAGGCGTTGCAGAACGAGGCCCCGCTGGAGCGAGTGCGGGAGCTGACCGACGAACTCACCCAGGTGCTGAACGGCCTGATGGCGGCACGGTCGTCCGCGCCACCGCCGTCTTCCGGCACGAGCTCGGCCACGGCTTCGGACGACGACGTCATCGACGCCGACTTCGACCGGGTCTGACCACTATGACCACCCAGGGGAACGCCGCGAACTCAGCGGCTGGTTCCGGGGCCGACCCCGCCCCTCCTCAGGCGCCGGCCCCGGAACGGGACACCGCCGAGCTGGAAGACCGCTGGCTGCGTGCCATGGCGGAACTGGAGAACGTGCGCAAGCGGCACGACCGGGAGCTCCACCGCGAACGCACCGCCGAACGCGGGCGAGTGGCGTCGGCCTGGCTACCGGTGCTCGACAACCTGGAACTCGCGCTCGGGCACGCCTCCGACGACGCGTTCGCCGAAGGCGTGCGGGCGACCCTCGACCAGGCCGTCGAGGCGCTCGCCCGGCTCGGCTACCCGCGCCACGACGCCACCGGCGTGCCGTTCGACCCGGCCGTGCACGAGGTCGTGACGGTGCAGGACGACCCGGACGCGCCGGCGAACACGGTCGTGCGCGTGCTGCGGCCGGGTTACGGCGATCTGCGTCCCGCCGCGGTCGCGGTGTCGCGCCGGCGGGAGTGAGCCGGCGTGGCCACGGACTTCTACGACGTGCTCGGCGTGCCCCGCGGCGCGGGCGACGACGAGATCGGGCGGGCGTACCGCAAGCTCGCGCGGCAGTACCACCCGGACGTCAACCACGACCCCGGCGCCGAGGACCGGTTCAAGGAGGTCAGCGAGGCCTACGAGGTCCTCTCGGACCCGGCGCAGCGCAAGCGGTACGACCGGTTCGGCGAGGACTTCCGCCGCGTCCCGGAGGACTACGGCGAACGCGCTCCTCGGGGACGCACGGTGTACACGAGCGGACCTAGTCACGGCGGGTTCGAGGACTTCGACTTCGAGGACCTGTTCGGCGGGGTCTTCCGCCGTGCCGGCCGCGGCGGTCCGGTTCCCGGCGCCGACCAGGAGGCCGAGCTGACGCTCTCGGTCGAGGACGCCTACCGCGGCGGCCCGCGCAGGCTCACGATCGGCGGGCGCGACCTCGACGTCACGATCCCGCCCGGTGTGGTGGACGGCCAGCGCATCCGGCTGTCCGGCCAGGGCGGGCAGGGCTCCGGCGGTGCCACGTCCGGGGACCTGTTCCTGGTGGTGCGGATCGCGCCGCACCCCCGGTACCGGCTGGAAGGCCGCGATGTCGTCGTGGACCTGCCGGTCACGCCGTGGGAGGCGGCCCTCGGCGCCACCGTGCCGATCACGACACCGGGCGGCGAGGCGAAGGTCCGCGTGGTGGCCGGCTCGTCGAGCGGCCGACGGCTGCGGCTGCGCGGTGAGGGCATGCCGAACCCGCGAGGCAAAGCCGGTGACCTCTACGCGGTCGTGAAGGTCATGGTCCCGAAAAAGCTCGGCAGGCGGGAACGGGAGCTCTTCGAGGAACTTGCCGCGGTCTCCGACTTCGACCCGAGAGGCTCGTGATGTACGTCCTGACGAAACCGGCCAGGCTGAGCGCCGACCGCGTGTCCGTCCACACAGGACTTCACCCGGACCTGGTGCGCCGGTTCGCCGCGCTCGGGCTGATCGAGTGCGCGGTGGACGACGGCGGACGGCTGTGGTTCCCACCGGACACCGCCGCCCGCATCGCGCGGATCCAGCGGCTGCGCCGCGGGCTCTCGCTCAACTACAACGCGATCGGGCTCGTGCTGGACCTGCTCGACCGGATCCGAGTCCTCGAAGCACAAGTGCACGGGAGTGAGACATCATGGAGGTGAACCGGCTGTGGACCCGAACCGGCTGACGCAGAAGTCGCAGGAGGCGCTGCAATCCGCCCAGGAGGTCGCCCAGCGGCTCGGGCACACCGAGACCGACGGCGAACACCTCCTGATGGCCCTGGTCGAGCAGCCCGACGGCCTGGTGTCGCGTCTGCTCACCCAGGCGGACGTGAACGTGCAGGCGCTGACGGAGGACGTGCGGACCGCGCTCTCCCGACGCCCGAAGGTGACCGGACCGGGTGTCCAACCAGGACAGGTCAGCGTCACCCGCCGGCTGATGGGCGTTCTCGACGCCGCGGAACGGGAAGCCAAGCGGCTCAAGGACGAGTACGTCAGCGTCGAGCACCTGCTGCTCGCACTGGCCGAGGAGGGCGAGAGCACCAAAGCCGGCCAGGTCCTGGCGCGGTACGGCATCACCCGGGACCGGTTCCTGGAGGGCCTGGCCAGGATCCGCGGCAACCAACGCGTGCGCAGCGCCACGCCGGAGGGGACCTACGAGGCCCTGGAGAAGTACGGCCGCGACCTCGTGAACGACGCCAGGACCGGCGACTTCGACCCGGTGATCGGCCGGGACGCGGAGATCCGCCGGGTGGTCCAGATCCTCTCCCGCAAGACGAAGAACAACCCTGTGCTGATCGGCGAGCCCGGCGTCGGCAAGACCGCGATCGTCGAAGGGCTCGCCCAGCGGATCGTGCGCGGCGACGTGCCGGAAGGCCTGCGGGACAAGACGGTCTTCTCCCTCGACATGAGCTCCCTCATGGCCGGCGCCAAGTACCGCGGCGAGTTCGAGGAACGGCTCAAGGCCGTGCTCGCCGAGGTCAAGGCCGCCGACGGACGGATCCTGCTGTTCGTCGACGAGCTGCACACCGTCGTGGGCGCGGGCGCCGCCGAGGGATCGATGGACGCGGGCAACATGCTCAAACCCATGCTCGCGCGCGGTGAGCTGCACATGATCGGCGCCACCACGCTCGACGAGTACCGCAAGCACATCGAGTCCGACGCCGCGCTGGAACGACGGTTTCAGACCGTGGTCGTGGCCGAGCCGTCGCCGGAGGACGCGATCTCGATCCTGCGCGGGTTGCGGGAACGCCTCGAGGTCTTCCACGGTGTCAAGATCCAGGACGCCGCGCTCGTGTCCGCCGTGGTGCTGTCCCGGCGCTACATCACCGACAGGTTCCTGCCGGACAAGGCGATCGACCTGGTGGACGAGGCGTGCGCACGGCTGCGCACCGAGATCGACTCGATGCCAGCCGAACTGGACGAGACGTCGCGGCGCGTGACCCGGCTGGAGATCGAGGAAGCCGCGCTGGCCAAGGAAACCGACCAGGCCAGCGAACAAAGACTGGCCGCGCTGCGCAAGGAGCTCGCCGACCTGCGCGCCGAGCTCGACGCCATGACCGCGCAGTGGGAGGCGGAGCGGCAGGCCATCCGGCGCGTGCAGGACCTGCGCGGCGAACTGGAACGCGTGCGCCGCGAAGCCGAGGAGGCCGAACGCGCCTACGACCTCAACCGCGCCGCGGAACTGCGCTACGGCACGCTCACCGAACTGGCGACCCAGCTCGCGGCCGAGGAGGACCGGCTCGCCGGCAAACAGGGCGGGCACCGGCTGCTCAAGGAAGTGGTGACCGAGGACGAGATCGCCGAGATCGTCGCGGCGTGGACCGGCATCCCGGTGTCGCGGCTCCAGGAGGGCGAGCGGGAGAAGTTGCTGAAGCTGGACCAGATCCTGCACGAGCGGGTGATCGGTCAGGAAGACGCGGTGCGGCTGGTCGCCGACGCGATCATCCGTGCGCGGGCGGGGGTGAAGGACCCGCGCAAGCCGATCGGGTCGTTCATCTTCCTGGGCCCCACCGGGGTCGGCAAGACCGAGTTGGCGAAGACGCTGGCGGCCGCGCTGTTCGACAGCGAGGACAACATGGTGCGTCTCGACATGAGCGAGTACCAGGAGAAGCACACGGTCTCGCGGCTCGTCGGCGCGCCTCCCGGATATGTCGGCTACGACGAGGGCGGCCAGCTCACGGAAGCGGTGCGGCGCAAGCCCTACTCCGTCGTGCTGCTCGACGAGATGGAGAAAGCGCACCCGGACGTGTTCAACACGTTCCTGCAGGTGCTCGACGACGGCCGGATCACCGACGCGCAGGGCCGCACGGTCGACTTCCGCAACACCGTCATCATCATGACGTCCAACATCGGCTCGGAGCACCTGCTGGACGGCGTCACCGCCGACGGGGAGATCAAACCGGACGCGCGCGGGGCCGTGCTGGCGTCACTGCGCGACCACTTCCGGCCCGAGTTCCTCAACCGCGTCGACGACATCGTCCTGTTCACGCCGCTGCGGCTGGAACAGATCGAACGCATCGTGGACCTGCAGTTCGCCGAGCTGGGCGCCCGCCTTGCCGAACGCCGGATCGACGTCGAGCTCACCGAACCGGCCCGCGAGTTCATCGCCCTGCGCGGCTTCGACCCCGTCTACGGAGCACGGCCGCTGCGCCGCTACATCGCGCACGAGGTCGAGACGCGCGTCGCACGCGCACTGATCGCGGGTGACCTGGCGGAGAACACGACGATCCGGGTGGACGTGGTGGACGACGAGCTGTCCGTCATCACGTCCGGTGAGAGCAGGGCCGTCGCATGAGGACGACGGACATCGCCTGCCAGAACTGCGGCAAGACCAACCGCATACCCGTTGTCGCACAGGGCAAACCGAAGTGCGGCAACTGCGGCCGGCCGCTGCCGTGGATCGTCGACGCGCTCGACGACGACTTCGCCGAGGTGGCCGAGCAGGCGGAGGTTCCCGTCCTGGTCGACATGTGGGCGACGTGGTGCGGGCCGTGCAGGATGGTCAGCCCGGTGCTCGACCAGCTCGCACACGAACGGGCAGGCGACATCAAGCTCGTGCGGGTGGACGTCGACCGCGCACCCCGTCTGTCAGAACGGTTCGACGTGCGATCGATACCCACGCTGATGATCCTGCGCGCCGGCGAGGTGATCGCGCGGCAACCCGGCGCGGTGCCCGCACCCCAGCTGCGCGCCTGGCTCGACGAGGCTCTCGTTCCGGAGGTGAAGACATGATCAGCCGATATCTGCTGCGACAACTTCCCGTGCGCGTCACCACCGGTGCGTACGTGCTCAACTCGGGACTCGGCAAGCTGCACGCCGACCAGGAGACCGCGGAGTCCTTGCAGGGCTTCGCCGCGAACACGTACCCGGTGCTGGGCAAGCTCGACGCCCAGCGGTTCACGACGCTGCTCGCGGCCGGGGAGATCATGACCGGCGTGGCGCTGCTGGTGCCGCTGGTGCCCGCGGTCCTCGCCGGTGCCGCGCTCACCGGGTTCGCCGGCGCGTTGCTCGGGCTCTACCTGAAGACGCCCGGGATGCGACAGGAAGGCAGCCTGCGACCGACCGAACAGGGCATCTCGCTGGCGAAGGACGTGTGGTTGCTGGGGGTCGGTCTGTCGCTGGTGCTCGACGACGTGACACGGGAGGACCGATGACCACGATCGTGGACGAACACCTCGCGCTCGTGCGCGAGGTCGTGCCGCAGACTCCGCAGGGTTGCCGTGAGTGCCTCATCTCGGGCACACCGTGGGTCCACCTGCGACTGTGCCTCACGTGCGGACACGTCGGTTGCTGCGACTCCTCGCCGATGAAACACGCGCGCAGGCACGCTTTCGGCATCGGCCATCCGATCGTGCGTTCTTTTGAACCCGGCGAGAACTGGCGGTGGTGTTATGTCCACCAGGCTTTCGTCTGAGCAGCGTTCGTCCGGGCCGCAGGAGACACCGGACGAGCACGGTGCCTTCCCCCGCCTCGACGGCGACCAGATCGACCAGATCGCGCTGCACGGCACAAGGCGCCCGACACGAGAAGGGGAAGTGCTGTACGCCGAGGGCGACCGCGACCACGACTTCTTCGTGATCGTCAGCGGTGTCGTGCAGGTGCTGGAGGACGGCGAGGTCGTGCGGGTGCACGGACCGGGCCGGTTCCTCGGTGAACTCGGTCTGCTGGAAGGGCAACCGTCGTTCGTGACGGCCGTCGTCGCACAGCCCGGCGAGGTCGTCCGGCTGACCGCGGCCGAACTGAACGAGCTGGTGCGCAACGACCCGGTGCTGGGAGGCCTGGTCCTGCGCGCGTACCTGATGCGCCGGGCGGTGCTGATCGGCAGGGGTAGCGGCCTGCAGATCATCGGCTCGTGCTTCTCGCCGGACACCAAGCGGCTGCTGGAGTTCGCCGCGCGCAACCGAATCCCCCACCGGCTGGTCGACACCGACAACGACAGCGACGCCGAGGAACTGCTGCGCCGGTTCGGCGTGACCGTCGACGAGATCCCCGTGGTCGTGGTGCCCGGCGGCGGGACGCTGCGCAACCCGGGCAACCGGGAGCTGGCCCAGGCGCTCGGTCTGCACGCGTCGTCCCCGCCGGACGACCTCACCGACCTGCTCGTGGTCGGCGCTGGTCCCGGGGGCCTCGCGGCCGTCGTGTACGGCGCCGCGGACGGGCTCGGCGTGGTGGCCGTCGACTCGGTCGCCGCCGGCGGCCAGGCCGGGACGACGTCGCGGATCGAGAACTACCTGGGTTTCCCGGCCGGGATCTCCGGCCCGGACCTCACCGAACGCGCGGTCCTGCAGGCGGGGAAGTTCGGCGTGCCCGTGAACGTGTCCGCGGAGGCGGTCTCGTTCTCCGCGCACGACGGCCACTACGTGGTGGGCTTCGACGACTCGTCCCAGGTCAGGACGCGATCGCTGGTGATCGCGACCGGCGCGCGCTACCGCAGGCTCGACCTGCCCCGGCTCGCCGACTTCGAGTCGACCGACGTGTACTACGCCGCCACGATCCACGAGGCACGCGAGTGCCAGGCGAACCCGGTCGCGATCGTGGGCGGGGGCAACTCGGCCGGCCAGGCGGCCGTGTTCCTCGCTGACCGGGTCCCCCAGGTCCACTTGGTGGTGCGCGGCGGCGATCTGAACAAGGACATGTCCCGTTACCTGGTCGACCGCGTGACGAGCCATCCCCGGATCGAGGTGCTGCTGCACCACGAGGTCGTGGAGCTGCTGGGTGGCGACAAGCTCGACGGCGTCGTCGTGGAGGACAACCGCAACCACGACCGGCGCGCCCTGCAGGTGCGGGCGCTGTTCGTGTTCATCGGCGCGAAGCCGTGCACGACCTGGCTCTCGTCGTTGATCGCGCTGGACGACGACGGCTTCGTCCTCACCGGTGAACACGTCGCCACCGACGACTCCTGGTGGCACAAGGGCAGAAGGCCGTTCCCGCTGGAGACGAACCGGCCGGGCGTGTTCGCGATCGGCGACGTGCGCAGCGGGTCGATCAAACGGGTCGGCTCCGCGGTCGGCGAGGGCGCGATGGTGGTCCGGCTCGTCCACGACCACCTGTCGTTCGGCGCAAGCAGATGAGGCAGACGGGCGCAAGCACCCGTTTGGCATGCTGTGACGCGTGGAGAGACTACTCAACCATCCGGTGAGCCGCGCGACCCGGATCGATGAGGCGGAGGACTCGGTCACCCGTGTGTTCCTGCCGCACCAGATCGCTCCCACGGGCAGGGAGAAGCCGCTCGACATGCGGTTGAACGCGGTCCGCCTCGGTTCTCTGACGGCCGGCTACCTCGTGTACGGCCAAGAGGTCGACATGCGCACGACGAACGCGTTCGCGTACCACTTCAACATGCCGGTGCAGGGCCGCGCGCGGTCGTCGTTCGGCCCTGTGTCGGTGGACGCCGGTCCCGCCGAGGCGGTCGCGTACCTGCCGGACGAACCGGCGTCGATCAAGTGGAGCGCCGACTGCGCGCAGCTGTGTCTCATGGTGGAACGGGTGACGCTGGAACAACGGCTCGCGGCCATGCTCGGGCGCCCGGTGAGCCGGATCGCGTTCGCGCCCGCACCGCAGCAGGGCGTGCTGGACGTGCTGGCCCCGTTCCTGCGGGAGTTCGAGGGGCCGGCACTGCTGCGCCGCCACCCCCTCGCGGCCGCCACGCTGGAGCAACTCGTGCTGGACGGCCTGCTGCTCACGCTGCGGCACGATCACCGCGCGGAACTGGAGAGAGCGCACCACATCCCGCGGGGGCCGGTGCGCGAGGCCGTCGAACTGCTGGAGGAAAGCCCGCACGAGGCGTGGACGACCACTACCCTGGCCGCGGCGGTCGCGGTCTCAGCGCGGGCGCTGCAAGCCGGGTTCAGACTGAACATCGGGGTGTCGCCGATGACGTAACCTGCGCGACGTGAGGCTGGGTCGTGTGCACCGCGACCTCACCGCGGCGGCGCCTGGCTTGACCGTCACCGACGCGGCCGCCTCATGGGGGTTCGTCCATCTGGGACGGTTCGCGGGCACGTACCGCCGGCGGTTCGGCGAGTCGCCGTCCGAGACGCTCAGCAGAAGCAGCAGACACCGCTGATCGCCCGGCCGGCGACTTCACCGCCGCGGAGCAGAGTCCTGACCGGCTCGCCGCGCGGGACCGGCGGTCCGCACGCCCGCCCGTTCGTACGCCCGCAGCGTGTCGGCCGCGATCCGGTCCCACGAGTACCGCGCGCACGCTCGATCGCGGGCCGCGGCACCGAGCTCCTGGCGGCGGACGCCGTCCCCGAGCAGCCCGCACAACGCCTTCGCCAGCAGGCGCGGTCTCCCGGGCGGGACGTGCAGACCCGTCACCCCGTCGACCACCGAGTCCGCCAACGCGCCCACCGCGGTCGCCACGACGGGCACGCCACACGCCATCGCCTCGAGCGAGACGTGGCCGACCGGTTCACACCGCGCTGCGCACACCACAACGTCCGCGGAACGCAGCAATGCAATCGTCCGCTCCCGTGACACGGCTCCGGTGAACACGACCCGGTCCGCCACACCGGCGTCCACGGCGAGCGCGCGCAACCGCCGCAGTCCGGGGTCCTGACCGATCCGCCGCTTCCCCGGTCCGCCGATGATCAGCAACTCGGCGTCCTCCACGTGGGACAGCACCTTCACCAGATCCGCCAGACCTCTCTGCGGCGCGGCGGTCACGATGCGGCTCCGCGTGCCGCGTCGTGCCGTTCGTCCCCACGGGGTGAACATCTGCACGTCCACACCGGTCGGAACGACGGAGATCCGGCTCCGGCCGACACCGGTGCGGACGAGCGCGAGCACCTCGTTGGACGACATCGCGGCGACCCGCGCGACCTCGCGGCCGACGATGCGTTCCGCCAGCGACCTCCTGACCGAACCGCCGAGTCCGTAGTACGTCTGCACCACGGGAGTCCCCCGGTGCTCGGCCAGCACGCTGGCCAATCCCGATGTCCAGCCGTGCGCGTGCACGACGTCGGGCGGGGCGTCGCGCCACTCGCGTCCGAGGAGTTCGGCGAGCCGGCCGATCTGGGAGATCATCTCGTTCTCGTCGATCGGCACCACAGGCCCGGCTGAAAGCCGCACGACGTCGTAACCCAGCTCCGTGCGCTCGCGATCCGGCGAAAGCGCGCTCTCCAGGCGGGTGTAGGCCGTGACAGCGTGGCCGCGGCAGGCCAGTGCCGCCGACAGTCCCGCCACGTGCACACGCTGTCCGGCACTGGGCTCCTCCACCGACACCATCGCGATCCGCAACCGGTCGTGCTCCACGTGCGCCTCCTCGCGTCGAATACGGAGGCAATCGTCGACGAACCGGTCGCGGCGGCGCTTGGGCAGACGAGGACGAACTCAGCGACCGTTTCCGGTCATGGGTGCAGCACGACCTTGGTGAATCCGTCGACCCGCTTGTCGAACTTCTCGTACGCCATCGGGGCCTCGTCGAGCGACAGTTCGTGCGACACCACGAAGCTCGGCTTCGCCCGGCCCGCGATGATCAGGTCGCGCAACCGCGCGTTGTAGCGCTTCACGTCGCACTGTCCCGTGCCCATGCGCAGGCCCTTTTCGAACATGCGCCCGATCGCCACGAGCAACATGCCCTGCTTCGACTGCTCGTCCGGCGCGCCGGGGTCGGCGGGCACGTAGAGACCGGGCACGCCGAGCATGCCGGTCGCACGAACCGTCTCGATCAACGAGTTCAGCACGACGGCCGGTTCCTCCCGGGTACCGCTGTCAGAGTGCGCCTGGTACCCGACGGCGTCGACGCCCTTGTCCACACCGCCGAGATCACCGCACTGCTCGACGATCTGCTGCGCGGCGTTGCCCCGGCTGAAGTCGATCGGCACGGCGCCGATCTCCTCGGCCTTGCGCAGCCGTTCCGGGACGCGATCCACGACGAACACCTTCGCCGCGCCACGCAACAGCGCGGAGTAGGCGGCCATCAGGCCGACCGGACCGGCGCCGAACACCGCGACCGACTCGCCGAGAGTGACCTCGGCGAGCTCGCAGCCGTGGTATCCGGTCGGGAAGATGTCGGCCAGCAACACGAAGTCGAGCTCGTGGTCGGTTCCCGGCGGCAGTTTCAGGCAGTTGAAGTCCGCATACGGCACACGGAGCTTCTCGGCCTGCCCACCGGAGTACGGGCCCATGGACACGTATCCGTAAGCACCACCGGCGAACCCGGGGTTCACCGTGAGGCAGAACCCCGTGTAGCCGCGCACGCAGTTCACGCAGAACCCGCATGCGACGTTGAACGGCATCACCACCCGATCGCCCTGCTTGATCCCCGTGACACCGTCACCGGTCTGCTCGACCACACCCATGTTCTCGTGCCCGAACACGATTCCTGGTTCCGCGGCGGTCCGCCCCTCGTACATGTGCAGGTCCGATCCGCAGATCGCGGCCGAGGTGATGCGGACGATCACGTCGTTGGAATGCTGGAGCTGCGGCTCCGGGACCTCTTCGACGGCTACTTCGTACGGCTTCTTGTACACGACGGCTTTCATGATCCCTGCCTTCCGGGAGTGCTCATCGGCGCGACACCCCGAAGACCGGGGTGCCGTCGGTGTCCGCGCGGGCGTCGAGAACCTTGTCGTCCAGGTAGTCCGCGGAATCCGGCGTGACGAAGACGCGTTCGCCCGAACGAGCCGTGACCACCTCGTCGCCCTCCTCCGGACCGGCGGCGCGCGTGACGTGCAGGTCACCGTCGGCGAAGTCGAGCCGCAGTCCCGCAGACCGCCCCTCCCCCTCCATCAGGTCCCTGATCACAGCAGCGGCAACAGACGTCATCTCCAGCACAGCGGCCTCCGAACGCTCATCGGCTGCCCAGGGCAACCGTCAACTGGGTCAACTCGTCCCCGCGTCGCACTGAGACGGGGATCCGTTCCCCGACGCGGGAGGACCGCAGCACGGCCTGGACGTCCTGGACGCCGCCGACCTGCTGGTCCTTCATCTCCACGACCACGTCCCCGGCGCGCAGCCCACCGGCCTCGGCCGGCCCCGCGGGCTCGACCTCCAGCACCAGGGCCCCGCGTTCGGTGGTGATCCCGAACCGCGAGCGGATCTCCGGCGTCAGGTCTCCCAACGACGCCCCGAGGTACGGGTGTTCGACCTTTCCGGCGGACAGCAACTTCTCCGTCACGTCCAGGGTCACGCCGGACGGAATCGCGAACCCCAGCGACACCGCGCCCTGCGAGGGCGGGATGTAGGCCTCGTTGATGCCGATGACACGTCCGGCCGAGTCGAGCAGTGCGCCGCCGGAGTTGCCGGGCGAGATCGGCGCGTCGGTCTGGATGAGCTCGACCTGCGGGCCGCCGGGCAACGTCCGGTGCAGACCGGACACGATTCCCGCCGTCACCGTGAACTCCAGCCCGAGCGGACTCCCGATCGCGAGCACCGTGTCACCCGGCCTGGGCAACTCGGTGCTGAACTCGGCGACGGGCAGGTTCTTCCGCTCGGTGCGCACCACCGCGAGATCCGACAACGGATCCGTGGCGAGCACCTCGCCACCGGACTCCTGCCCGTCGGCGTACCGGATGCGCACCTGCCGGTTGGTCTTCACCACGTGCTCGTTGGTCACGACGACGTCGGAACGCAGTACGACGCCGCTGCCCACACCGTCCTCGACCCGGACGGTCACCGCGGACGGCGCGGTGCGCGTGACCACGTCGGCGTAGGAACCGGCACCCTCGCTCTCACCCGCGCCGGCGGGTGGCGGGGACCGGTTGTCCGTGCACGCGACCAAACCCAGCAACAACAACAAGAACGCCAGAACTCTTGGGAACATGCGCCCGGCTACCCGTCGAAACCCGGCTCACACGGTCACCGCCGAGGCCTGACTCCGCAGGCCCAACGCGAGCGGGAAAGTTCGTCCTCGCAGGAGAAAGCGCGCTGCGCCGAAACCTTGCCAGCCTCTTGTGGTGCCCATCATGAGAGGCGGCAGGACGATGACGCTCGATCTCCACGCCCGGACGACATGACCGGGGGCTGGGCATTCGACGGCCACCCCGCCGCGCTCTCGGCCGGCACGGTCACCCTGGTCAACGGCACGTCGTTCTGCGTGTGCGGACACGACGGCGACATCCACGCCGAAGGGGCCCAAGGCACGTTCTTCATGGACACCCGGATCGTGTCCGGCTGGCGGCTGAGGATCGACGGCGCACCGGCCGAGCCGATCACCGCGGTGCCGGCGGAACCGTTCCGCACGACGTTCCTCGGGCGAGCGCTGCTCGGCCGTCACGGCGAGAGCTCCCTGCTGGTGGAACGCACCCGGTACATCGGCGCGGGCATGCGCGAGGACGTCGTGCTGCGCAACTACGGACCGCAGGACGTGTCGGTCACGCTGACCGTGCACGTGCACGCCGACTTCGCGGACCTGTTCGAGGTCAAGGAGGATCGCGTGCGTGCCGACCACCGCCGTCACGGCGCGGAGGCCCGCGACGACGGTCTCACGCTCAGCCGCGGCGGCCGGGGCGTGTGGGTGAGCGCTGATCACGCCGAGTACGACCTGGACCGGCTGACCTTCCGCGCGGTGGTGCCCGCGAGGGGTGAGTGGTCGACCCGCGTCACCGCGCGGCCTGTGGTGGACGGTGAGCTGACGGCCGCGATGTTCCCGCTCGACCTGCCGGTCGAGCAGTCGGCCCCCATGGCGCGAGCGCGTCAGTGGCACGAGACGGGGCCGGTGCTCCGGGTGTTCGGCGCACCGGCGCTGATGCGCACGCTCCAGCAGAGCAGGGAGGACCTGGGCGCACTGCGCATCTTCGACCCGGAACGGCCCCAGGACACCGTGATCGCCGCCGGAGCACCGTGGTTCATGACCCTGTTCGGGCGCGACTCGATCCTGTCGTCCCTGATGGCGCTGACGATCGACCCCACGCTCGCGCTCGGCACCGCACAGACGCTCGCGCGCCACCAGGGCACGACCGTGGAACCGAACAGCGAGGAGGAACCCGGCAGGATCCTGCACGAGATCCGGTTCGGCGCGGACTCCTCCCTCGCGCTCGGTGGACGCAACGTCTACTACGGCACCGCGGATGCCACACCGTTGTTCGTGATGCTGCTCGGCGAACTGAGCAGATGGGGCATCGGCGACGACCGGATGGCCGCACTTCTGCCGCACGCCGACCGAGCGCTCGAATGGATCGACCGCTACGGCGACCGCGACGGTGACGGGTTCGTCGAGTACCACCGCGCCACCGAGCGGGGACTGGTGAACCAGGGCTGGAAGGACTCGTGGGACGGCGTCAACTTCGCCGACGGCACGATCGCGAGCAGCCCGATCGCGTTGTGCGAGGTGCAGGGCTACGTGTACGCCGCGTTCCGCGCGCGGGCGGGTCTCGCAAGGGTCGCCGGTGACGATCCGAAGTACTGGGAGGATCGGGCCCAGACGCTGAAGGAGAGGTTCAACGAGGCGTTCTGGCTGCCCGAACTCGGCCGTTACGCCGTCGCGCTGGACCACGCCAAGCGACCGGTCGACTCGGTCGCGTCCAACATCGGGCATTGCCTGTGGACCGGCATCGTCGACGAGGACAAGGCCGGCCGGGTCGCGGAGTCGCTGATGTCGAAGGAGATGTTCACCGGCTGGGGTGTGCGCACCCTCGCGTCCGACATGGGCGCGTACAACCCGATGAGCTACCACAACGGATCGGTGTGGCCGCACGACTCGACCATCGTCGCGGCAGGACTCATGCGGTACGGGTTCGTCGAGCACGCCCAACGACTCGCGAGCGCGCTGTACGACGCGGCGGAGGCGTTCGGCGGCCGGCTGCCCGAACTGCTGTGCGGCTTCGACCGCACCGAGTTCTCCCGGCCGGTCCCCTATCCGACGTCGTGCTCGCCGCAGGCATGGGCTTCCGCGGCACCCGTGCACCTGCTGCGGGTGTTGCTGCGCCTGGAACCCGACGTACCGGACAGCACGGTGTTCCTCGCACCGGCGTTGCCGGAGCACTTCCTGCCGATCGCGGTCGACAACGTGCCCCTGGCCGGCGCACGGGTGACCGTCGAGGTCGACTCCGAGGTCCGAGTTGCCGGTCTGCCAACGGAAATAGTGCTCTCGAATGAGGTTCCGGATGGTTTCATCGCAAGCGCTGGGGAAACTCGTCCAGAATGGACGAACTGAAAATCGCGATGGTGGCGCCCCCGTGGTTCGAAGTCCCACCGAAGGCCTACGGTGGCATCGAATCCGTGTGCGCGGACCTCGCCGACCAACTGACCAGACAAGCCGTGCACGTGACGTTGATCGGGGTCGGACGCAACGGCACCAACACGAAGTTCGTATCGCTTTCCGAAGTGCCACAGGAGAAACGCATCGGCCTGAGCATGCCGGAGGTCGGGCACGCGGCCGCACTGCCGGACGTGCTCGCCGACCTCGACGTCGATCTGGTGCACGACCACTCGCTCGCCGGCCCTCTGCTGGCCCGCGGCCGTGCGCTGCCCACCGTGGTCACCGCGCACGGTCCGGTGACCGGTGAGATGGGACGGTACTACCGGGCGCTGGGCCGAAGTGTGCACCTCGTAGCACTGTCCGAAGCACAACGCGCGCACGCACCGGACCTCAACTGGGTGGCCACGGTGCACAACGCCGTGCGCGTGGCCGAGTTCCCGTTCCGGCAGAACAAAGAGGACTTCGCGTTGTTCCTCGGCCGCTCCTCACCGGAGAAGGGCATTCCGGAGGCGATCGAGGCGGCCAGGGCGGCGGGGGTGCGCCTGCTGATCGCGGCGAAGTGCCGCGAGCCGGACGAGATCCGCTATTTCGACGAGGTGGTGAAACCGATGCTGTCGCAAGGCGACGGCGTCGACTGGCTCGGCGAGGCGGGCCGCGAGCGCAAGCTCACGTTGCTCGCGGCGGCCAGGTGCCTGCTGTTCCCGATCCAGTGGGAGGAGCCGTTCGGCCTCGTGATGGCGGAGGCACTGGCGTGCGGCACGCCGGTGGTCGCACTGCGCCGCGGTTCCGTGCCCGAAGTGGTGAAACACGGCGAGACCGGTTGGGTGTGCGACGACTTGGACGAATTGGCAAGTGCGTTGACCCAGGTCGGCTCGCTCAGTCCGGCGCGGTGCCGGGCGGACGCCGAGGAACGCTTCGACGTCCCGTTGATGGCGCGACGCTACGAGGCGGCGTACCGATCGGTCCTCGGACGCCCCGCCACCAACGAGGAACGAGGCCTCCAGTTGGTCAGCACACCGAGACGTCCTGTCCCCGCAGGGTGAACCCGACGACCGGATCTCGTCCCGCGAGCACGTCGAGAGGGCAGCACGCGGCCGCAATGCTCGAAGGACCCCCAACCTAGGAGCCAACCGTGCCGGTCATGAACGTAGCCAGGTTCGAGCACTTCTTCCGCACCACGGCAGGCCTCGACGTCGACAAGGACGACCTCAAGCGCTACAACGACTTCATCGACCAGCAACTGCGGGACATGTACCTGATGGCCGGCATCACGGCGAAGACGAACGCCCGCGACGTGGTGCAGGCCTACGACTTCCCGATCACCAAGGGCCTGCAGGAACGCATGCGCGAGTTCGACAAGCTCTTCGCCGAACTCGAGACCGCCCTGGACACGATGGCGCCGCGGCCACCGGACATCACCCTCTCGGACGAGGCCGAGGCCCAGGTGCCGCACATCGCCGGCGGGATCAGCATCGGCCTTGCCCGCACTTTCAAGATCATCGAACCCGCCCTGGTCAACCCGCAGACCAAACACTGGGAATCGGCGTTCCGCCTGTTCGACCTTCTTCTGTAGCCGTCCTCGACGCTGCGTGATTGACAGGTCAGGTACGAAGATCCAGTCGCCTGCCATTCAGATGCGTCGGTGCGACACAAGCGTAGACGGCGTTCCCCTCGTGGCTGGGCAACCCGGCCGCCTCAGCCCTGCCGCGACGTTGCTGGGAAACCACCTGCGCTCTGCCGTACACGGTGACCGAGCGTCCCGTCAGCGCACCCTCAACGAAGCCATCGGCCTGAAACGCGACGAACTCGACCCCGCCGGCAACAACTTGGCCGCAGTAACCTGGTCGAGGCTGACCATGACCACCTTGTTGCGCACGACGAACCGCACGAGCTGAGCCACGCCAGCGCATACAGACGTGCGCTGAGCACGGTGTCGACGTGGAAGAAGTCCGCCGCGATGATCCCCTCGGCCTGCGCAGTCAGAAACTCACGCCACGTCGGACCACACCGCCGCGGCGCCGGATCGATGCCCGCGCGGTTCAAGATCTCCCAGACCGTCGAAGCACCCAGCCGATGACCAAGCCGAACCAGCTCGCCATGGATACGCCGATGTCCCCACTGCGGATTCTCTCTGGCAAGCCGGAGTACGAGCGCCCTGATCGCTGCCTAGGTGGAGGGACGCCCGGTTCGCCGATGTGCTGTGTAGTCCCACTTCGAGGCGATGAACCTGCGGTGCCATGCGACCAACGTGCCAGGAGTAACTGGAAAGACCCGCTGGCAGCGTGAGCGATGTACCAGTCTCGACAGCGCGGCGAACCAGAACCGGTCCGCAGGCTCGTAACGGAGCGGCCAGTCAACTGCCGACGAAGCACGACGTTCTCGTGCCGCAGCACTAGAAGCTCCACATCCTTGGCTGCCTCACTGCGAAGCAGAACCACCGGAACAGACAGCAACTTGCAGACCACCTTGTACAACAGCGAAACGATCACCCGAACATGCTCGCAGCCGGGAGAACATCATTGTTCAGAGCTACGATGACTTTCCGGGCGGCGCAGCACACCGCGCTCCAGCAGCCCGACCGCCTTCGCGCTGAGCCGGGCGCGCTCGGCGAGTTCCTCCTGCGTCAAGGAGCGGGCGGTCCGGTACTCCCGCAGCAGGGGTGGCGAAGGTGGTCACGCGGTCCGCTCAGGGGTTTTGTTCCACCGGCACGGCACGACCTCCGGAGTGCCGGAGAGCCGCTGCGAGACCGGTGGCCGGAACAGCCCGTTCTGCTCGCTCCCCGACCGAATGCGGCGTTCTCCGCGCGGGCCGCCCGCGTCAGGACAGAAGTTCCGGACGGAGATCCGTGCCGTGCTTGCCATGGCTTCTCCTGCCATTGGCATCAGCGGAACATTCCCGTGGCCCATGCCGGCATCCTGCCCTGCCTGCCTCCCGCCGCATCGCCCGACCGTGACGACCGGCGCCCGCGACGGGAGCGGCCAACGGCTTGCACGCATTGCCGACCGCGACGCCGCTGCCTCGGACCCAGATGCCACGGCGCAACAGGCGATGCGTGACGCGGGCCGGGAACCCGGCGCCAACGCGGATCCTGGATCAACAGGGATGCGCCGACACCACCCGAAGGTCCTTTTGCGACAAGGAATTCCCGTATCCACGCAAGGGCGGAGCCGCGCCTGCGCCCACCCGAATTCGGGACATCATCATGATGACGACGATCGGCGGAGCTGGACGCCGGCACTGTGGACGGTGAGGGAGAGCGCTTCCACCGATCTGCGATCATGCTGCGCCATGGATCGTCATGAGCAGTTCCGCAGCGCCGCAATCGATCGAGGCATCCCGCAGGACGAGGCCGACAAGTTCGCCGACCAGCTCCGCTTCGCGATCTGGGCGGGTCCAAGCGGTGCCGGGGATGAGGTCGTCGGACAATTCGGTGGGCTTCCTGAGTTACCGGCGGGCATGGAGTGGCCGGGCGACGAGTACCCGTTGCCGATCATCGGCTCCGTCGACTGCGCGGCCCTCCCGCGAGCCGAAGGGCTTGACCTGCCGGCGGACGGTTCGCTGCTGTTCTTCCTGCACCACGAGGAAGACATCGAAGAACATCCCACCACCGAGTTCTCGCGAGTCTTGTACGTCCCAGCCGGCACGGAAACGGAGGTGGCATCACCGCCGCCCGGCCACGACACCAGGACGTTCTTCATGGAGCCCATCCCGTTCCTCATTCCCGAGTGCAGGCTCACCGCATGGGTGCAACCGGTACTGCCCGACTGGATCGAGCGGCGCGATGTCCAGTCCGAATCGGACGCCGTGAAGCAGTTGTGCGAACTCGTCGACGATCTCTGGCCGTCTCAGGACCGCTTCTGCACGCTTCGCATCGGCGGGTACTGCCGGGAGATCGGCGGCCAGGACAACCCGTACGCGCAGATGGCGTTCGACGGCGCCAGGAGCCTGCTGGCAGCTGATGCCGACACGTCGGTGGAGGAGCGGTTCCGCCTGCAGGGCGAAGAGGAGCACCGGTTGATCCAGGAATGGGTGCCGCTCGCCCAGTTCCCCACGAACGGCGAGTTCTACTACGGATGCTTCCTGATCAGGTCCGATGATCTCGCCGCTCAGCGCTTCGACCAGATGCGTTCGTTCACCATGTTCACCGAATAGGGGTCGTCACTCGGTCAACGCGTCCACCGGCGGGCCCAGACCTCCGCAGGTGGACGCGGTGCGCTCGCGGCGACCAGCGCCAAGCCCGCCGCTGCGGACACAGCGATGCGCAGCTGTCCTTCGCGGCTTTCATGGCAAGATCGCGAACCGCATCGCACGCCCCACCGCCGCCTCGCTGTCGAACTCACGCGTTGTCGCCGCGACGTCGCCACGCGGTATCTGCGACAAGCGATCAGAAATTTTGGCAGGCGGCGCGACGGTTCCGACACCACCTCCGATCCAGCAGTCGGATGAAGGTGGCGATCTCGGCTCGACGGCACATGCGGTGCTTTCTCGCGTCCGAGATCTGGTCGACCTGAGGTCAGCCGAGTGACGCCCCGGCGCACACGACCAGCGCCTGGCCGGTGATGTTGCGAGCGTCTAATCCGAGCAGGAACGCAACCGTGCCCGCGATCTCAGCCGGGTCGATCAACGCGCCCATCGGCGGCAGCTGTGGAGGGGTGGTGGCCCGGCCGGGGTCGCACAGCATCGGGGTGTCGGTCGGACCGGGCGCCACTACGTTCACCGTGACCGCCTGGTCGACGAGCTCGGCCGCCCACGAACGCGCGAGGCCCACCAGTGCGGCTTTGGTGGCGGCGTAATGGCTTTGCCAGTCACGCCGGTCATCGTGCGGCTACCGATGAGCACCACGCGGTCACCACGCGGCATCCGTGCCACGGCCGCATCGACCCACACCGTCGTCGCCTCTACGTGTACCCGCCACATGTCCGCGCCATCCGCTGTGGACAGCGAGCCGAGCGCTGCCGAGCGCTGGAGGCCAGCGGCGTGCACGACGGCGTCCACTACGACAGGGATCGGACGAGGGAGCGCAGCGAGTCGAGGTCGCCGAGGTCGAGGGCATGCCATATGAGCCGTCCGTGGCGCAGCGGCGGTTCGCCCCAGCTGAGCCCGGTTCGACGAGGGCGGGCGGACCGGGCTGGCCCGCAGCCCGCACCGCTACGCGTGGCCCGCCGAACTAGACCTCATGGCCAGACTGGTGGGGTTCGAGCTGGAGAGCAGGCACGCGGACTGGACCGGTGCGGCGTTCACTGCCGGGTCGCGCTCCCCCGTGTCCGTCTACCGCCTCCCAGGCGAGGGCTGACCAGACCCCGTCTCCCCGACCACCGCTGACCCACCCGCACCCCGAACCGGCCGCTCGGTCCGGGGTGCGAGCACGTCCCCGCCTGCCGGTTTCGGCTCTCGCGGATCGGGGCAGGTTTCTGTTACCGTTAGTATCAGTAACTCCGGGTAACAGCTATATGTCATCAGGGAGCCCCATGACCAGCGTCGACACCCATGACCACGCGGGCGCGTCCGGCCGCCAGGCCATCGCACGCCGGTTGCTGGACTCGTCCGAAGCCGTGTCCTACGACCCCGTCCAGGAGGTCGACTGGGAGACCCCGCTCGACACGAGCTACCACGGCGCCAGCCCGGAGTGGAGCACCCTCTACGGCACGGCCTACTGGGACGAGATGACCCCGGAGCAGCAGCGCGAGCTGACCCGCCAGGAGGCGGCGTCGGTGGCGAGCACGGGCATCTGGTTCGAGATGATCCTCCAGCAGATGGTGCTGCGGGACTTCTACGCGAAGGACCCGACCGACCCGGCCTTCCAGTGGGCGCTGACCGAGATCGCGGACGAGTGCCGGCACTCGATCATGTTCGCGCGGGGCGCGGCGAAGCTGGGCGCCCCCGCGTACCGGCCGCGCCGCCTGGTGGTCGAGCTGGGCCGCGCCTTTAAGACCCTCGCGGTCGGCGAGGCGGCCTACGCGGCGATCCTGGTCGCGGAAGAGGTCCTCGACGTCATGCAGCGCGACTGGATGCGCGACGAGCGGGTGGTGCCCTTCGTGCGCACCATCAACAACATCCACGTGGTCGAGGAGTCCCGGCACATGAAGTTCGCCCGCGAGGAGACCCGCGAGCGGCTCAAGGGCGCGGGGTGGGTGCGCAGGCAGTTCAACGCGATAGTCGTCGCCGGCGCGTCCTACGCCATCGTCGGCAGCATGGTCAGCGACGAGGTCTACGCCAACGCGGGCCTCGACCCGCAGCGCGCCATCCGCGAGGCCCGCGCCAACGAGCACCACAAGTCGATGCTGCGCTCCAGCTGCGCCGGCCTGATGGAGTTCCTGGACTCGGCGGGCCTGCTCACCAAGGCCGCGACGAAGATCTACCAGCGCGCGAACCTGATCTGACGCCATGGCCTTCGCGATCACCCAGACCTGCTGCAACGACGCGTCCTGCGTCGCGGTCTGCCCGGTCAACTGCATCCACCCGACGCCGGACGAGCCCGACTTCGGCACCACGGAGATGCTGTACGTCGACCCGCGCACGTGCATCGACTGCGGCGCGTGCGCGGACGCGTGCCCGGTGGACGCGATCTTCCCGGTGGACGCCCTGTCCGCGCCGCTCCAGGTTTACGAGAAGATCAACGCCGACTTCTACGCGGACCGCGACCCGATCGCGGAGGCGGCGGACCCCACGCCGAACTTCCACGCCTGGGGCCCGCCGGTGTTCAGCCACACCATCCCGGCCGACCTCACGCCGCTGGACGTTGCGGTCGTGGGCAGCGGCCCCGCGGGCATGTACACCGTCCAAGAACTGCTGCTGCACACCAACGCCTGGGTCACCCTGATCGACCGGCTGCCCGTCGCGGGCGGCCTGCTCCGCTACGGCGTCGCGCCCGACCACCCGTCCACGAAGAAGATCGGCGCGGCGTTCGCGCGCTTCCACACGCACCCCCGGCTGCGCCTGCGGCTGGGCGTCGAGGTGGGCCGCGACGTCACCACCGCCGAGCTGGCCGCGCGGCACGACGCGGTGGTCTACGCCGTCGGCGCGTCCGACGCCCGCCGGCTGGGCGTCCCCGGCGAGGACCTGCCCGGCAGCCTCGCCGCGGCCACCATCGTGGCTTGGTACAACGGCCACCCGGACGTGCCCGCCGACGCCGTCGACCTGTCCACCGAGCGCGTTGTCATGGTCGGCACCGGCAACGTGGCGCTGGACATCGCGCGCGTCCTCACCACCGACCCGGCCGCGCTGGAGGGCACGTCCGTCGCCCCGCACGCCCTGGCCCGGCTCCGGTCGAGCAAGGTCCGCGAGGTCGTGCTGGTCGCCCGCCGCGGCCCGGACGTCGCCGCGTACACCCGGCCCGAGCTGCTGGCCCTGCTGGAGCACGACGACTTCGACGTGGTGGTCGACGCGCAGGACGAACGCGTCACCCAGGCGATCGACGAGGCCGCGCCCACGGCCAAGGCGGGACTGCTCCAGGGCGTGGCTCGGGAGGTCGTGGACTGGTCCGCGCCGCCACCGACCGACCGGCGGCGCATCGTGCTCCGCTTCCTCTCGGCTCCTGTCGAGGTCGTCGGGAACACCGAGGTGCGCGGCCTGCGCACCACCGGCCCCGACGGCAACGTGGAGATCATCGCGGGCCGCGTGGTGCGGGCCGTCGGCTACCGCGGCACACCGCTGCCCGGCCTGCCGTTCGACGAGGTCACCGGCACCGTCCCGCACACCGGGGGCCGGGTCGAGGGCCTGACCGGCGCCTACGCCGTAGGCTGGGCCAAGCGTGGCCCCAGCGGCGGCATCGGCGCGAACCGGGCGTGCTCCCGGGAGACCGTGGGCACGCTCATCGCGGACGCCGTCGCCGGGCGGCTGCCAGCGCGCCGCCGCCGCTTCCCGCGCCTGCCGCGGAGGTCGTGAGGCCCGCGCGTTTGGTGAGGTCGAGCCGTGTGGGGTGCCAAACTATGCCTGGCGGTCGGATCTGCGACTCAGGCCGCCGCGGGTTCATACTCGTTGATCAAGCCGCCGAGTACTCGCCGACGACGAACGAACCCACAACCTGACTCTGTGAGCGGGTACTCGGTTCGTGGTGGGGCTTGCTCCCACGCTGTGTGGCCGTCGGTGGTTGCAGTGAGCCAAATAGCAGTTCAGCACTGACATCAGGTGCCGCTCGTTGATGATGAGCAGCCGGTCGGTGAGCTCTCGCCTTACGGTGCCGACGAACCGCTCGGCGTAGCAGTTGGCCCGTGGACATCGCGGCGGAATCTTCACGATGTCGATGCCGGCGTCAGCGAGAACAGAATCGAACTGGCCCGCTCTGTCACGAACCAGGAATCGAAAGTCGTTCGCCCGATCGTCAAGCGTCATAAGGAGGTTGCGAGCCTGCTGCGTGGTCCACGGCCCGTCAGGGTTAGAGGTGGTCTCGAGGATATGGACGTAGCGGGTGCCGACCTCCATCACGAAGAACACGTACACCCGCTTCAAAGTGACAACGCAGTCGACATGGAAGAAGTCGCACGCCAGCATGCTCGCCGCCTGAGCACGCAGAAACCGCCGCCACGACGTGTCGGTATCCCGAGTCGGCGAAGGCGGTATCCGAAGCCGCTTGAGCACACGGCGAACAGTCGACGCGGCCGTCCGGTGGCCGAGCTTGAGCAGCTCACCTTGGATGCGGCGGTAACGCCAGCCCGTGTTCTCCCGCGCCATGCGCTCGATCAACGCCACTACGGTGCCGTCGACCGGACGGCGTCCAGTCCGGTTCGTTAGGTCCACTTCTTCGCGACTAGGCACCGATGCCACCGCAGCACGGTGCCTGGGGTCACCAAGCGATGATCCCGCAACCAGTCCGGTAGGCGCCGCACCAACGTAGCCAGCACCGCACGATCAGCCCAGTCCAACCGCGGACGACCGTGGGTACGGCGCAACACGGCGACCTCGTGCCGCAGAACGAGCAACTCCACGTCTTTGGCCGCCGAGGACCGCCCGAGCAGAACCAGCCAACCGACAAGCCGAACGAAGACGAAGTACAACAGCCGAAGCGCCACGTTCGGGATCATGCCGTCAAGGCGACAGCAAACGATCACCGCAGCTCAACTGGCGAGTGCAGAGTTCTGTCACCCCACACGCAGTGTGGCAACGTATCCAGGCAGTAGGCCGTCAGGTCCCGCCGGATGCGCCGTTCTGCCTGGTCGTGCTGGCGAACAAAGCCAGTAGCTCCCCCGGTGAATGAAGGAGGTGCGGGTTGGCGGTGATGATCGCGCGCTCCTCGTCCGTGGGTTCCCAGCTCAGCACCCGCGGGCCGATCTTGACCAGCAGGAGCGGCGGCAGGTAGACCAGCACCTCTTCGTGATCACGAATCGCCTCCAGCAACCGCGCCGCCGAGTCGACGAGGCGCTCCTCGCGGGTCGACTGAGGGTGTGACGTGACCAGGACTTCGCCGGCTTGGATCACTGAGCCGACCATCGCCGACTTCACCTCGTTGGTCACGGCGCATGCGATCTCCGCGGCCGACACCTTGGCCGCATCAGGATCTAGTGGCCGGACGAACATTCGCTGAAACCAAGAGCCGAGCTCGGGATTCTGCCGGTCAACGATCACGTAGCCGGCTGACTCCAGCAGGTGGACAACCGCGTCGCGGACAGACGTGCCGTCGTCACCGGAGGTATGGATCGTCACCTCATCGACGCTCGGGTCCTGCCAACGGAATCGCCCCGGACCCTCACCCGTTCCGACCAGCCGCAGCCAGGCTTGTCCGGTGAAGTTCTTGACCTGGACGTCGATTCGGCGGTAGGCCTCGGGAGAGGTGCCTGGCCTCCGAAGGATTGTCTCGGAGTAGAACGAATCAGACGCGATCAGGGCCACCACACCGTCAGAGCGCTGCAACGCCAGCTTGGCCTCAGGTTCGTCCAGCATCCGGAAGGCCAGCGCGACCTGCCCGCCCATCCATCCGTGCTCGTTTTTCCGGATCTCGCCCTCGTGCACCGCCACTCGCAGCTTGATCTTGGCCGCGTCGACTTTCGTCGCGTTGTACCTGCGGAGCTCGGCGACCAGCCGGTCGGGGAGCACGTCGACCAGTTCGCTCTTGGGAAAATCCTTGGGTATCAGGATCAGCGCACCGTCACCGCGATCTTCGATCACCCACGTGTCGACGTCGACGCCGATGTCGCTGAACGCACTCCGCAACACGTCGTAAAGACCGCTTTGCAGAGCGAGCTGGTGGGCCACGGTTCGATCCGGACGGGTGAACTCCGCAATGTCCACCACAACGATGATTCGACGCTGTGCCGACCCAGGTGTCACGAGTTCGTCCTCCAGACGACATGTCCCGGTTTGATCCGCCTGCTGGCGCTGCCATCGATTATCGGAGGACCAGTCCACACCACCACTGCTGGACGACGCCACGACATGAACCGGCTGGCGGCACCAACCCAAAGTCAGAGCCGAGCCCTCGTGGCCTGGTCGTGTTGGCGTCGACGACGCCAACACCAAGCCCGCCTCAGCCACTACAGACGACGCGGCTACCTACTCACATAAGTGCCGTTGCAGTAACGGTGCAGCAGACCCCAACGCACAATCGAGCAGTCTGGTGTACGGCCGTCGACCACGTCGAGGCGTCCCCGTTAGACGGGGACTCCTACCCCACTGGCGACCGCACGGAGATGGCGCCGGTTCAGCAAATCCACGAACTCGGCACTGCTGGTGGTGACATCACCACGATGATGCACGGCGGCTTCGACCACGACCACTGGTGGATCAAGATCAGCCGGACGGAGTTGGTCGCGATCGGCGCCGGCGCCGCGTGCCCTGCGATCGTCAAGGGCCCTTGGGCCTCAGTCGTCTGCCCGCCGCTGGTGGCCGCCCTCAACTGGGCCATCGGCCGGTTCCCTATCGCCAATGGCTTCTGGGCCGAGGTGTACACGAACGGCCGCGTCAACCTCAGTACCCGGTAGTCCGCGGCGAGCGTCGGTGTCGCCGACAAGGTGGCCTTGGCGGCGACACCGAGGGCCGAGCCCCTACCGGATCCCGACACGCACCGAACGGCGGATCATCAACGTCTGGCTGTCACAGGGGTCACGGCTACGCAGGCCGGCTTGCGTAGCCGCTCCGCACACCGCAACTCGGATCGGCTGCGCAAGAAGGGCTAGCGCTCGGGCCCCGGCTACAGCTACCCGCACAACGCCATAGACGACCACTCCCGCCTGGCCTACTCCGAACTTCACGAACCTGCAGCCGCCTGATTTGCAGGTAGACCGCTGAGCAGTGTTTGGCAGCTCAGAAGTCGTCGCCACGAGGTGGTGGCACCGAGCTTCAGGTCAGCACCGTCTTGAGGAACGCGTCGAACCGCGCTTTGACGGCAATCTTGTTCGACACGAGCCACCGAGCTAGATAGTCATCAGGGAGTTCATGACCGTTGGCATGCGCGATGTGGAGTGTGATCAGCCGCAGCACAGACTTGTTCTCGAAGTACGCCGTGTGCACCAACGGGTTTCCTCGGTAGACCTCGCGTGCTAGTGGTACGCCCTCCAGCGCTGCGACCATCAGCAGCTTACGGGCGTCCGCGCCGAGCTGCGCCGCCTGTTCGTTTGCGGCGAACCGAAGTTCTGCTGCTATTTCATCGGGAAGGCCACTGACCGGGCTTGCGAGCGGTAACGGCCACGGCGAGGCGTACACCATCGGCGCCTGCGGAAGATCGGCACCCTGTGCCTTGCGCGTGAAGGTCGTCTCGATCCGCCGCGCAGCCCATGGCGCGAGGAACCTGTTGTAGAACGGGATCACGGGTTTTGCCACCCGGCTCGGCGCCGTTAGGAGCACGTGCGGGATAAGGTGCACATCGGTGATCGGGACCTTGGCGATCGGCTGAAGCCGGTCGGCGAGAACATATTTCGGCACTTCAGGGCCGGCGCAATCCGATCGCACGCGCCACGGTGTGTACAGCCACTCGTAGTCGTGGCCACCGAGCCGAGGCGCCAGCCATTTCAACGCGGCGATGGCCTCGTCGTCGGGCGACCAGAGGCCGAGCCAGCGATCACCGAACCGGTCCATCGCGCGGACTGCGCTGTGCTCGCGGCTTAACAATGCGTAGGCGAAACTTCGGTTACCCAGGGCCAGGAAACAGATGAACCAGACAGCAGCGGCTAGAACTGTAAGCAGGTTCGCGTACCAGGTGTTCGGTGCTGCTCGAAGCATGTCACGGAACCATCCTGAGAAAACCAAAAGTGCGAAAAGGATAAAAGGAACCATCGTCACCAACTGGAGTCCGGAGTGCCTGAGCAGCCTCCAGTTCTCGTCCCGCATGTCAGGGTTCAGCGTGAACCTGCGATGCGGCCAGCCGCGTACCATGAACCGGTTCTTGGGCAGGTGCCGAAGGAACGGCGTGCCGATCGTGGTCCAGCTCCGCAGGCCGGGAAGCTCAATGAACGGTCGCACCTTCGCGAACTCGCCAGGCTTTGGCAGGTAACGCGTCTTGTACTTGAACCACCACGGGGCAAACTCGTCGTGGCGGAGCTCGACCAGCGGTTCGTCGTGCAGCTGAATCTCCGAGTTGAGCGCGCGACGTAGGTCAGGGTGCATCGTCCGATCGGCCAGCGTGACGTTGGCGCTAGTCAGAGCTTCCCAGATGACTGAACCGCCATGGCTGTGACCGACCAGGTGATAGGTCTTGTGCTGGCGCTCCAGCTCGATCATCAAGCCCAGCAGTCGATTGCTCGCCTCCAGCCGCTGGACCTGACTGTTGCGACCCGTCCAGTGAAAGATCACCTCATCGAACGGCCGGGTGCCTTCCGGCAGATGATGCTCGAACCATTGCCAGCTTTCGCTGTTGCGTTGCCACCATCTCGGTCCTTCGTCGTCTTCAGCGTTGGCGAAAGTACCGTGGACGAAGATGACTACGTCGCTGCTTGATCCATGCATCGAGACATGTTCGGCCCTGTCAGGCTTCAACGAACGCCGCCAGTCAGGTGAAACTGCCGACCGCATCATCATCTCCATCAGAACCTGGTTGCATTCGAGGACCTGCTGGCCGATTGTCTGCGGATACTCGCCAGCTGGGCCGCGCCGCAGGATCTCACCGAGGAGCAGGACACGACCTCGCAGCGCTGAGGCTGTGCGTGCCGAAAACCTCATCCATGCAGGTTAAGCGGCATAGCGATACTCATGGATGACTCCGCCGAGACGGTCCTGTCGATCTATAGTGAGGCGTGCGATCTGGGCGGGCTCAAGAGGCTGGGGGCGGGCTCTCAAGGGTGCTGCGACGGCGAGTGATCGGTGGGTGCGGTGCTCGTTGCAGTGCCGCTCGTACTCGCGCAGCGCGTGCCGTAGGTGGATGTGGTTCCAGATCAGCGTCCGGTCCAGCAGTTCGGCGCGAAGCGTCTTCACCCAGCGTTCGACGATGGAGTTCATGCGAGGCACCCGGACACCGGTCGGCACCGTAGCGGTCCCCGCTGAGCCGAGGATCTCGTCGATCAACGCAGGATATTTGGCGTCTCGATCACGGATAATGACCTGATCGCGCGAGGTGTCCGATGTCTTCGAGGTCCATGAGCAGGTTGCGGATAGCCTGGGTCACCCAGGCATGAGTGGGGTGCGCGGTGATGCCGAGTATCCACACACGTCGGCTGGCGTGGTGGATGGCGGCGAGAATGTACTGGCGCTGCCCGGTCAGCGTGACCGTCTCGACGAAATCCATCGCCAGGATCGCCTCCGCCTGCGAGCGCAGGAAGTCAGCCCAGATTACGGTTGTCCGGCGCGGGGCCGGATCGATGCCGGCAGTCTTGTGGATCTCCCATACCGTCGATGCGGCGATCGCGACACCGAGCAGCGCGAGTTCGCCGTGGATGCGTCGATAACCCCACGAGGGGTTCTCGGTTGCCCGGTGCAGGACGAGACGGCGGATCGAAGCGACAGTGCGCGGACGTCCAGGCCCTCGGTTAAGGCTCATGCGGGCATGACGGCGCTTGATCACGTCGCGATGCCACCTCAGCACCGTATCCGGGCTCACCAGGAGCCGGAGGCGGCACAGCGTCGCGCGGGCCAGGGGCACGAGCAAGGCTGCGAGCAACGCCCTGTCCTCGGGTAGCAATCGTGGGCGCTGAGCGCCGAGTTGCCGGTGCAGGACCGCGAGTTGGTGGCGTAGCGCGAGGATCTCGACGTCCTTCTCCCGATAGGTCATGCGCAAGAGCCACAGCGCGGCGAAGGTGTGGGAGACGGCGAGGTAGGCGAAGCGGACCAGCACGGCCGCGATCATGCCGGATGACGATCGGCAACTTGCCGATACCGCTGACCTGCACGGACGTACTTCTCGGCACGCACAGAGCCGTCGACAGTAGTCACGGTGGCGAGAGGCGGCGTCCAGTCACTTGTCGGGTGAGCTGAGTTCGGGGCCCGAGGGTCGGCAGCGCCCGGGGGGACCAGGCGGTGCGTTCGCGCAAGCCGACTTGCGTGCTTGTCGAGATCAGGGCAGCAGGCTTGCCGCGGCGTCGACGAAGGCGTCGATGAGGGGTGACCGGCGTGTCGCGAGCCAAGCCAGGCACACCTGGTTCGGTCCGATGTCCTCGACTGGGATGCCGATGACGTCCTGGCGGTTGTAGAACGTCGCCGTCGACAGGGGGAGAATACTGATCCCCGCTCCGGCGGCGACGAGTTCCAGCTTCTCTTCGACGCTGTTCACGTGTGGCACTTCGGGGCGGTCCCGCTTGCGCAGTTCGAGGGCGATGTCCCGCCACTCCGGGACGGCGGCGGGGTCCTGCAGCAGGTGCTCGTCGGCGAGTTCGGTGACCGACACGGACTCCTTCCCGGCCAGCCGGTGACCGGCGGGCACCACCACGACGCGGGGTTCGGTGAACAGCGGCCGCACGGTCAGCCCGCGCTGGTCGACCGGCAGCCGGACGATGCTGACGTCCACGCGGCCGTCGTGGACGACCTCCACCTGGTCGTGCCAGCTCGTGCGCATCAGCCGGACGCTGACGTCCGGCCGGTGGCGGACCAGCACTCGCACCGCCGGGGTGACCACGATGCCGGCATGAAACCGACGGTGAGCACCGGCTTCGCCTCGGCCGCGGCGGTGACCCGGCGGTGCGCGGCTTCTGCCGCTGCCAGCAGGTCGCGGGCGTCGGCGAGGAGCTGTTCGCCCGCCGCGGTGAGGACCGTGGTCCGGCGGTCACGGACGAACAGCGCCGTCCTCAGCGCGTCCTCGAGGGCGCGGATCTGGCGCGACAGCGCGGGCTGGGCGATGTGCAGCCGTGCGGCGGCCCGCCCGAAGTGCAGTTCTTCGGCCACGGCGACGAAGTACCGCAGCCTGCGCAGGTCGAAGTCCACGTCGCTCACCACTTCCGGTCCGATCACTCCCATCATCGCAGGCCGCTGATGCCGATGCGGCATCACAGCGCGCGGAACGGGTCTTGGACGCCCCCTGGGTGCCGGGGCCACGGTGGAGGAGGAACAGAACGCGAAGGAAGGGACAGTCATGAGGGTCTTCGTCACCGGTGGCTCGGGTTACATCGGCCGCGCGACGATCGGCGAGCTGGTGCGCGCCGGGCACACCGTCGAGGCGCTCGCCCGCAGCGACCGCGCCGAGGCGACCGTGGCCGCGGCCGGTGCGAGCGCGGTCCGGGGCGCCCTGACCGACCTCGACGTGCTCACCCGCGCCGCGGCGCGGGCGGAAGCCGTGATCCACCTCGCCCAGGCCACCAGCGGAGAGGAGGACCTGGCGGCCGCCACCGCGATGCAGGGCGGGGTCGGTGGCGGCACGTACGTGCACACCGGCGGCAGCTGGGTCTACGGCGACACCGACGGCGTGCAGGACGAGTGCGCGCCGTGGAACCCGCCGTCGATCGTGGCCTGGCGCAAGACCGTCGAAGACGCGGTGCTGGCCAGGTCCGCCGCCGGCGGACGGCCGGTCATCGTGCGCCCCGGCCTGCTCCACGGCGGAGACAACCGCCTGATCGACATCTTCTTCGTCCAGCCGGGCAAGGAAAACGGCGCGATCCCGTACATCGGCGACGGCGGCAACCACTGGGCCCTGATCCACCTCGACGACCTCGCCCGGCTCTACGTGGCGGCGCTGTCGGCCCCGACGGGCTCGGTGTACCTCGGCGTGAGCGGAGCCAACCCGACCGCCAAGGAGGTCGCCGAAGCCTGCGCCCGCGGCGCCGGGCTCGAGGGGAAGACCGTCTCCCTCAGCATCGAGCAGGCCCGCGAGCAGATGGGCCCCATCGCCGACGCCTTCGCGCTCGACCAGCAGCTCACCCCTGCCAAGGCGCAGCGCGAGCTGGGATGGACGCCGGTGCACATCGACCCGCTGACCGAGTTCGCCGCCGGATGAACCGGAAACCGGGACTGGACCGCGCGACGGTGCTGTAGTCCGAAGCGGAACACCCACGGAGTCACGGCCGCTGCTGGTGATGCTGCACGGCTGGAGCTACGACGAGACGCATCCACACCGGCTGATCACGCCGCTTTGTGCGTGGTTTCCCTGCGCGGGGAACCCGATCGGGGACGCGCGGCCGCAGATGGCGAACGCAGCGGCGCCGGATGTGCTCTCGTGGCTGGAGACGATCGAGGCGCCGTCGATCGGCCTGCTCGGCTTTTCGCAAGGTGGTGCAATGGCCCATCAGCTCATGCGGTGTGCGCCGCACCGGTTCGCCTACTGCGTGAGCCTGGCGGGGTTCGTCGTGCGGGACGCTCAGCCCGGCGACGCCGCGCTGAGCGTCATGCGACCACGTGGGTAATGGGGACGCGGGCGGGAAGACCGGGTCATCCTGCCCGCCGCGCTCGGGCGGACCGAGCGGTGGCTCGATACCCACGCCGCCGCCGAGGTGCACGTCTCCCCCGTCTGGGGCACGACGTCCGGGACCGGGAGAGCGATGATGGGGCACTACATCGAGCTCGATGCCGAAGGAGCGTTGCTGCGAGGCTGGTTCTACGACGCCGAAGGGGCCGGCGGACCGGCGCCGTGCGTCGTGTGTCGTGATGGCTCAGGGCTGGAGCTCTACGAGGCGGATGTGCCTCGACCGGTTCGCGGAGGTGTTCGCCACGGCCGGACCGGCCGTGCTGGTGTACGACATCCGCGGCTTGGACGATTCCGAGCCGGCGCCGGGACAGCCGCGGCACGAGATCGACCCGTGGGTTTAGGTCGGAGACTGCCGGCACGCCATCACCCACGCCCAGAACCGGTCCGAAGTGGACCCCGGCCGCATCGGTGTGTGGGAACCAGTTTCTCGGGCGCACACGCCTACGTCGTCGCGGCGATGGACCGGCGGGTGAAGACCGTGCTCGCGCAGGCACCGTTCGTCAGCGGCCGCGCGTTTTACGCGAACCTGGCCCGGGTCGACAACCAGATCGTCGGCCCGGACGTGTTCACGGCCGACCGCCGGGGCCTGGGCACGTGGTGATGCAGCCGCGACCATCCCGGTCGTGGGAGCCGACCCAGGCAACTGGTCGGACTGCCGATGCGGGACTCCCAGCAGTGGTTCACCACGCGCGCCGAGCTCGATCCGGGGTCGCCCAACGAGGTCACGATGCGCAGCCTCGACAACTACTACTGCTATGAGCCGCGAAGTACCTGCCGGAGGTCACGCCGACGCCGCTGTCGATGATCGTAGGCGGCCTCCCTGCCGAGGAGAGAGCCAGCGGGCCGCCGACACGTTCCTCGCGGGACTGGATGAGCGGACGCTCGACCGCGACACCGCCGCCACGAACGAGGCCATCGGGGCTCAGGTGACCGCGCTGGCCAACTGGGAACAGAGTTCGACGTCGGGTCTCGCCGACGTCCGGCAGCCGGTGCTGGTGGTCAACGGCGACGACGCCTAGTTGCGAACGGGGAGCGAGATGCGCGAAGGCCGTCCGGCGTCGTGGTGCACCACGTGGGCGGCCTCCCGCAGCGCCGTGCCGGTGCCGGCGTCCTCACCGGTGCCGAGGCTGCGGGCGAACCGGGGGAAGGCGCCGCCGGAGACCTGCAGCCGCACCTGGTGACCGACTTCGAACCGGTGGGCAGTGGGATCCAGCGTGACGCGGACGGTGTCCTGACCAGCGCAGCGCACGATCTGGTCCGTGACATTCGTGGAACAGCCGGACGGATCCACGTCGCAGAGCCTTGCGAAGAGGTTCGCGTTGACGTTGTCGGAGGTCACGTGCAGCTCCACGACGGGCGAACCGTGCACTTCGACGGGTGCGGCGAGCGGTTCGGACGTGAAGAACAGCACGTCCGGACGTGCCTCCAGCGCGCGGTTGTCCTTGGCACCACCGCTGAGCGCCATCAGCCGGCCACCGACGGACGGAGTCGGGTTGCGCGGGTCGTAGCGGAACGCCGTTCCTGCCGAGTCCTCAGTGGACGGAGTGTCGGCGAGCCGCTGTCCTGTGTGCAGGTACCAGGACCTCGACCGGGTGTCTTGCGGCGGCCACGCCTGATGGTCCTGCCAGGCACCACCGACGAACACGCGCACCGGCGCGCCACGGCCCGACGACGACCGCCCAGCGGTGTGCTCGTCGAACCAAGAGATGCCTTCTCCCAAAGAGATCCGGTTGTCCACGGTCAGGTGCGTCCACGGTCCGATGGTCATCGCGACGTCGACGTCCCGCGCGCGCAAGGCTTCGTACTGCTCGATCGTCTGGTTGAGGAAGAAGTCGTGCCACCCGCCGATGAGCAGTGTCGGCACCGTGGACCGCCGCAGTGCCTCGGTGACGCGGAACGGTTCCCAGTACGGGTCGGTGAGGTCGGGCCGCCGGGCCCAGTCGTCGTACCACGGCACGCCGGTCCCGCTCAAGGGCAGCCTGGCCATCTCGCCCGCCAGCCTGCGTTCCGCCCGCAGCACTCTGACCAGGCCCCTGACCGGCCCGGTGGACTCCTGGCCAACGACGAGGTCCGCCCAGGAGCGGCCGTTGTAAAGCTCCAACGGCCCCTGCCGGTACATGGCGGCGCCGAGGTCGTGCACGCCGATCATGACCACCATCGCGGTCAGCTCCGGCGGCGGGTCCGCGGCGAGCGCCCAGGCGGTGAACCCGAGGTAGCTGCCGCCGAGTGCCGCGAGCCTGCCGTCGAACCAGTCCTGCTCGCGCAGCCACGCCACGGTGTCCCGCGCGTCCTGCACCTCGTGCACCGCCGGGGTGAACACGCCGCCGGACCCGAACGTGCCGCGACAGCTCTGGAACAGCACGTGGTAACCGCGTTCGGCGTAGAAGCGCGCCTGCAGCAGGCTGTACGGCGCGCCTCGGCCGTACGGGCAGCGAACCAGGATCGTGGGTGCGCGCTCCGCGGTCACGGGCGCGTAGTGGTCGGCGAGCAGCCGCACCCCGTCCCGCATCGGCACCTCGACCGCCCGGTCCACCCGCACCCGGTTACGCCGCGGCGGAAGACCCCACACCCGCCCGAGCACCGCACTCGCCACGCTCATGGTCAGTACCTCGTTCCCGAAGCGAACATCGGCAGCACCATCGACGGCCGTCCGTCCACGGTGGCGCCCGCGAACTGCAGGTTCGGGGCCAGCAGCCGGTTGTTCTCCGCCGGGAAGTTCAACGCGGGCGCCGACACCTCGTCGAGTGCGGCCCGGTGCTCGTCGGTGAGCGTCACGCCGAGCGCGTCGAGGTTCGTCTCGAACTGGTCGAACCTGCGGGCACCGATCACGACCGAGCTCACCCCCGGCCGTCCACGCAGCCAGGCCAGCGCGACCTGGGACGCCGCAACGCCGAGGTCGGCCGCGACCGCGTTCACGGCGTCGATCACCACGAAGTCGGCCTCCGAGGGCACGCGGCCTCGACCGGAGACCGGGACGCCACCGGAGGTGTACTTGCCCGAGAGGAAGCCACCGCGCAACGGCGACCACGGCATCACCCCCATGCCCATGGCCTGCGCCATCGGGATGAGCTCGCCTTCCGCGGTGCGTTCGAGCAGCGAGTGTTCCAGCTGCAGGGCGATGATCGGCGACCAGCCGTGCCACTGCGCCAGGGTGGCGGCGCGTGCCGTCGCCCAGGCCGGCACGTCGGAGAAGCCGATGTAGCGGACCTTGCCCAGGCGCACCTGGTCGTCCAGGGCGCGCAAGGTCTCCTCGACCGGGGTGGCTGGGTCGAAGTTGTGCAGCCAGTAGAGGTCGACGTAGTCCGTCCGGAGGCGGCGCAACGAGTCCTCGAGCTGGTGCACCACCGCCTTGCGACCCGGTCCTCCGCCGTTCGGGTCGCCCGCGTGCAGGTTGCCGAAGAACTTCGTGGCGACCACGACCCGGTCGCGCGCGGACGGGCGTCCAGAGAAGAAGTCACCGATGAGCTTCTCGGAGTGGCCGTTGGTGTAGAGGTTCGCGGTGTCGATCGAGTTGCCGCCCCGGTCCAGGTAGGACGCGAGGATCTTCGCCGACTCCTCCTCGCTGCTCCCCCAGCCGTGGTCCTCGCCGAAGGTCATGGTGCCGAGCGTGAACGGGCTGACGCGCAGGCCTGAGCGGCCCAGGGTGATGTACGAATCAAGCGACATACCCCGATTCAAGGCCTCGTCGACGCGATCACCTAGGCCGATGGACCCGAACCGTTGCACGATCCGCTCAACTTCGCGCAGATCGCCGCACACCCCTGCAAGACTGCCGAACATGACGCACCTGGACGAGCTGCGCCGCCTGGTCGTCCGGCATGCCGGACCCTACGGCCGTCCACTGTGGAACGCGGGCGTACTGCTGTTCGCCGGCGACCGGGTGACCGAGCCGATGGGCACGGTCACCGAACCGGTCCTCACCCTCGTCGCGCAGGGCGCGAAACGAACCATGCTCGGCGACCACGTCTTCGAGCACGGCCCCGGCACGATCTCGGTCGTGACCGTCGACCTGCCGCTGACCGGCCACATCACCGAGGCGAGCCCCTCGAAGCTGTTCCTCGCCCTCGGACTCAAGCTGGAACCCGCGACCATCGCGCAGCTGCTCGTGGAAGGCGCGCCGAGCCCGGTCAAGCAGCACGAAGGGCCCGGCATGGCACTGAGCGTCGCCGACGACAAGCTGCTCGACGCCCTCGTCCGGCTGGTGCGACTCCTCGATGAGCCCCGTGACCTGCGGGTGCTCGGCCCCTCCGTGCGCCGCGAGATCCACTGGAGGCTGCTGAACAGCGCGCAGGCCGCGTTGATGCGCCAGGCGGGCACGGCCGACAGTCGGCTGGCACTCGTGGCGAGCGCCATCAAGTGGATCAAGGACCGCTACGACCGGGTGATCCGCATCGACGACCTGGCCGCTGACATCGGCACCAGCGTCTCCACCCTCAACCGGCACTTCCGCACGGTGACGGCGATGAGCCCGCTGCAGTACCAGAAGCAGATCCGGCTGCAACGTGCCCGCGCCGCGCTCGTCTCCGCACCGCACGACGTCGCCGCGGTCGGGCACTCCGTCGGGTACGACAACCCGTCGCAGTTCAGCCGCGAGTACCGGCGGATGTTCGGCGCGCCCCCCGGCCAGGACGCGGCCCGGCTGCAGGGCGCGTCCATCGTCCAGGAGTGACGGCTACCCGCTGACGGCGTAGGAGTGCGCGCCCGTGCCCGCGAGCCTTCCACCGGCCACAGACGAGTGCCGAGCACGGTGTCGATGTGGCAGAAGTCCGCCGCGATGATGCCCTCGGCCTGCGCGGTCAGAAACTCCCGCCAGGTCGGGCCGCCTCGCCGCGGCGCCGGATCGATGCCCGCGCGGCGCAAGATCTCCCAGACCGTCGAGGCACCCAGGCGATGACCAAGCCGAACCAGCTCTCCATGAATCCGCCGATGTCCCACCGCGGATTTCTCTGGCAAGCCGGAGTACGAAGGCCCTGATCACCGCCTGGGTGGAGGGACGCCCGGTTCGCCGATGTGCTGTGCAGTCCTACTTCGAGGCGATGAAGCTGCGGTGCAGGTCGAGCACCGTGCCAGGAGCAACTGGAAAGACCTCCTGCCAGCGCGAGCGATGCACCAGTCTCGACAGCGCGGCGAACCAGAACCGGTCTGCGGGCTCGTGATGGACTGGCCCGGTCGACTGCCGGCGAAGCACGACGTTCTCGTGCCGCAGCACGAGAAACTCCGCATCGTTGGCTGACTCACTGCGAAGCAGCACCGCCGAACAGACAGCAACTTGCAAGGGCCACACCCACCTCGCCGGCACTCTCCCAGAGCCAGACCTCGGTCAGCAGCTTGAGCTTTCTTTACGCGCGTACTTCTTTCAACGCCGATCGTCCCAACTTGCGGGACAGACGCTGTACAGCGAATAAAACGCGACGATATGGTCGCGTAGCTGCAGCTGTTCCATTTGCGCGAGGCTCCTCAACATTGGAACAACACCGTGAACTCTTCTCCGCCGTCCGTGCTCTCCAGATATCCGATCCACTAGCCGAACAGGACACGATGTCGAAGAGTTGCATCGGTCTCACGATCCAGCTGGCGACAGCGTTCGACGACCTGGCTGACCACTGCGTTCAGTTGTCGCCGCAGGTGACGACCACGCGTGGCAGTTGCTTAGAACCACGTGGAGCCCGCGCACATTTCACGAGTTCGGTCACGCCGGTCACCTGATCGAGAAATACGAGCCTCGCTGCCCTGTGGACGGGGCTCACCCAGGCTCGGCTTGATGGTCGTCGGCGATTCCCGGTGTTCGAGGTCGCTGTACTTCAACGGTGCGGTGGCCGTCGATGCCACAGACAACGAAGTCGGTCACCTGGCAGCCGCGCCTGGACCGAATCGACGATGAAAGCGCAACCGGGAGATCCGGCTGTCAGCGAGATCGCGATACCGCGCCACGACTCGAGACGGCTTCCAAGCACATCGATCAGCCACGAACCAGAGGATTCGAACACATGACCTCGACTGCAGGAATTCTTGGGCAACATCTCTCCGCACATGCACGTGCCACGCGGGCGGAGCGGTCGACTGCCACAGATGCGGAACAGGACATCTCTGCCCACCGGCGGACGATGCGTGAACTCCTGCGGCAAGATTTGTTCGATCCGCGGCTGCAGGACGATCTGCCCCTGCGCGACTACATGGACCTGACCATCGACCGGATGAAAGCGATCTTCCGAGAAGGGCTCATCGACAATGACATGTGGATGGGCCAGTCCCGGGAGCACGCGTTCCGCTCCATGTGCGAGGTGATGGGCCTGGCGGGCGCTTTCGACTTCTCGCTCGCCTCGACCATCACCGATCACCTCATCGCGGGGAGTGCGCTGTTCAACCACGGCTCTCCTGAGCAGGTTGCCCGGTACCACGAAGAGATCACGCAGATGCACCAGGTCTATGCCTTCTGCTGCACGGAGATCGGCGGTGGCACCAACCTGCGGGAGATCCGCACGACGGTCTCCTGGAATCGTGAGGAGCGGAGTTTCACGCTCGACACGCCCACGGACGCCGCGTGCAAGTTCTGGATCGGAAACATCAAACACGCTGCGACCGTCGGCATGGTCCTGGCCCGCCTCGTCATCGGGGGTGAGGACCTCGGCCACCACTGGTTCCGCGTCCCGTTGCGGGACGAGGAGAACGGTCCTCCCCTTCCCGGCATCACCATCCTGTCCTGCGACCCGAAGGGTGGTATCCAAGCCAACCAGGTCGGCGGTGCCCGCTTCACGGGGGTCCGGCTCCCCCGTGAGGCGCTGATGGGACGGTATTCGCGCATCGATGCGGACGGGCGCTTTTCCAGCACGCTCCCCGATGCCGGCGCCCGCTTCGTGAAATCGATCGAGACCTTCGTCCAGGAACGCATCTTCCCGCTCAGCACCGGGACACGGGCCTCCGAACTCGCGGCCCACCTCACCTGGCGGTTCGCCGCTCACCGGGAAACCCGCGGCACGCCTGCCCGCAGGGTGCTCCTGGACGAGCCGCTGTTCCTCGACCGCCTGTACCAGGTCCAACTGCGCTGCCTCGCGCTGCGACTGCTGGAACGCGCCGTCGTCAGGGGTGTCGAACGCGACTGGCACACCGACCCCGGTCGCAAGAACATGCACCTTCTCACCGCTACCGGGAAGTGCGGTTCCTGGCTGGTCCTCGACGTGCTGGCCGCGTGCCGCGAGATGTGCGGCTCCCAGGGGTTCCACTGCCACAACCAGATCGTCACCCTGCGGACCGACTTCGAGGTCAACGTGACCTTCGCGGGTGACAACTCCGTGATGGCCTATCAGGTGGCGCGCGATGCCATGAGGTTCGACCGGTTCGCCTCACGCCCGCCTGAGACGCTGCCCGAACGGGTCGAGAAGGAGCTGACCGAGGCGTGGCGCGGCCGTCGGGACGGATCGTTCACCCATGCCGAAGCCGTCACGCTCGTTCACGCCCGCATGCTCGACCTCGTCCTGAAGGAGCACGAAGCCGAGCAGCAGGTGCCGCAGCAGATCATCGACGACCTGGTGGCCGACTTCGCCGCACACCGGCTGCAGGAGCCGCATCGGCCCGTGCCGGCCGACCGGGAGAAGATCGACCTCCTGGCCGAGCTGCTCGCGCCCCTGCCGGAACTCGTCACCGCCCCCATGGTCGACGACGGTTACCTGGCGGAATTCACGTCCGCAGCGCAAGCCGTGGGCATTCCCGTCTCGGCACGGGGCAGGTGACCGCTGTGGTGACGCGCGTACGAGAAGAGACGCGTGCGGTGGGAGGCCTGCGTTTCCGCCTGCGGCGCGCGGGAGAGGGTCCGCTGGTCCTGCTCCTCCACGGATGGCCACAGACCGGTTACGCCTGGCGTCACGTTCTGCCCGCTCTCGCGCAGGACCACCTGGTGGTCGCGCCGGATCTGCGCGGCTACGGGGCGTCCAGCCGACCCCGTGGCGGGTACGACAAGCGGACCATGGCGGCCGACATCAGCGGAATCATGCACGAGCTGGGATACGCGCAGGCTGTTGTGGTCGGGCACGACCGGGGCGCACGCGTCGCCCACAGGTGGGGGCTCGACCGGCCGGACGAGATCAGCCGTCTGATGCTGCTGAGCGTCGTACCGACGCGGGAGATGTGGCGGCACATGGACGCACGCGTCGGCTCCGCGTACTGGCACTGGCTCTTCCACCTCGTTCCCGACCTCCCCGAGTTCCTCACCGAAGGAAAGGCCCGGGAGTACGTCCGGTTCATGCTGGCCGCCGGAGCGTTCCGGCACGAGGTGTTCGACGAAGCAGACCTGCGGCACTACGCGGAGGCTTACGCACAGCCCGGGGCGCTTCGTGCGAGCTTCGACGACTACCGCGCCGCTCGCCACGAGGATCTGGAAGCCGATGAGGCCGACGCGGTCGCGGGCCACCGTCTGACCATGCCCGTGCACGTGGCCTGGGGCGCCGAAGGACTGGTGGGGACGCTGCCCGTCCTCGACCTGTGGCGGGACTACGCCACCCGGCTCGAGGGTGCCCAGATCGCTTCCTGCGGGCACTTCCCGGCCGAGGAGCAACCAGACGTCCTGGTCGCGCGGATCCGGGCTTTCCTTGCCGACGAGAAAGCTGTGGAGGGCGAATGAGGGCGCTGGTCATCACCGAGGAGCGCGGGCTGCGTCTCGCGGAGGTCCAGGAGTGCGAGCCGGCACCCGGCTGGGTACGCGTCGACGTGGCGTTCTGCGCCATCTGCGGTTCCGACCTGCACCTGCGGGCCATGCCGCACCTCGTCCCGGCCGGCGCCGTTCTCGGACACGAGATCTCCGGACACGTCGCTGCCCCGGGCGGAGAGCGGCTGAGCGCGGGACAGGCCGTGGTGGTGTGGCCGAAGGCGGGCTGCGGGGACTGCGACGACTGCCGTGCCGGCGACAACCACCTGTGCGCTGTACAGCCCTGGTGGCTGAGCTCCCTCGGTCTGGGCACCCGCCCCGGTGGCTACGCGGACAGCGTCGTCGTCCCCGAGCACACCGTCTACGCGGTGCCGGCCGGCGTTCCACTGGAACACGCCGCGCTGACGGAACCGCTGTCGTGCGCGGTCCACGCGGCCGACCGCTCCGGAGTGTCGGCAGCGGACACCGTCACGATCCTCGGAGGCGGCACGATCGGCTTCCTGCTGGCACACGTGCTGCGATTGCGGGGAGTCGAGGACGTGCGAGTGGTGGAACCGAACGCCGTGCGGCGAGCGCGACTGTCGTCGACCGGGATCACCGCGGTGGACGTCGACGAACGGATCACGGACGCGGACGTCGTGTTCGAGTGCGTGGGCTCGGTGACCGCGCTCACCGAGTCGGCCCGACGTCTGCGGGCACGGGGAACGATCGTCGCGCTCGGAGTGAACGAGCGGCCCGCGGAACTGGACTCGGTCGCTCTCATCACCAAGGAGATCCGGATCGTGGGCAGCTTCGCCCAGAACCGGGGCGCGTTCGAGGCGGCCTTGGACCTCCTCGGAGGCGGCGAGGTCCCGCTCGAGCGGATCATCACCCACGTCGTCCCACTGGACGGTGGCCCGGTCGCCGCGATGATGGACGTCCTCTCCGGGCAGCCGGAGGACCACCAGGTGGTCATGATCGCTCCCGGCGGGTGACGGAGGCATTGACAGCACGACGAGGCTGCTGGCGTGTCAGAACAGCCTCGTCGTGTTGTCGTTGTCGCTCCACATCGCGTGTGGCGACGACACGTGCTACACGGAGTACTCGCCGGGCCAGTTCAGCGTGATGATCGGATTTCGACGCATGTCGTCCAGGGAGTTCGCGTACGCCAGGCAGATCCCGCCTGGCCGAGCAGCAGCCGGCGACCGTTCGGTGTCGCGGGATGCTGCTCGGCGCCGGGAAATTCCTTGTGGCCGGACCAGGCCGATGTCCCGGCCCGGCCACGACGTGGTCAGTAGACGGCGACTCCGTAGGCCCTGAGGGCTTCGGTGACGGGCTGGTAGAACGACCGGCCGCCGCTTGTGCAGTCACCGCTTCCGCCGGAGGTCAGGCCGAGCGCGGTGTTGTCGGCGAACAGGGGGCCGCCGCTGTCGCCGCCCTGGACGCAGACCGTCGTGCCGATCATGCCGGTCACGGTCGTGCCGTCGGCGTAGTTCACGGTGACGTTCAGGCCGGTGACCTTGCCGCGGTGGAACCCGGTGGTGCTGCCGCTGCGGCCGACGGTCTGGCCGACCACGGGGTTGCCGGCGCGGGCGATGTCGCGGCGGGTGCCGTTGTAGAGGTTGACCTCGCCGGGCCGGCTGATGTCGCTGGTGTAGCGGAACAGGGCGTAGTCGTTGCCGGGGAAGCTGGTTCCCACCCTGGACGCGACGACCTGGCCGCCGGAGGTGCTCCAGGTCGACGTGACGTTGCCGCAGTGACCGGCGGTCAGCAGGTAGGCGGTGCTGGTGCCCGGCGTCTTCACGTTGAAGCCGAGCGAACACCGCACGCCGCCGCCGAGGATCGCGTCGCCACCCGCGATCGCCGGCCGGAACGAGCCTCCGACGTGCTCCAGTCTCGCGGTGTCACCGAGGCCGTCGACCACGGACTTCAGCCGGGTGAGCGCGGGGCCGGTGACGGTGGCGTCGGCGGACACCACGACCTGGTTGGTGGCCGGGTCGATTCCCCAGGAGGTGCCGGGAATCCGCGCCGAGCGGTCCAGCACGCCGGAGCTGGTGCCCAGTGTCGCGGCGCTGTGCTTGACGACCTTCGCGCGCGCTCCGGCCGCGGACGCGGTCTTCGCCGCGGCCGCGTCGGTCACCGTGACGACGAGTTGCCCTCTTTCGTCCACATAGGATCCGGCACTCGCCGCTCCGAGCCGTGCGCCCAGGGTGTCGGCCAGCCGGGCCGGCTCGGCCTGGGCGGCCGGCGCGCTCACGACGAGACCGGCCACCAGAGCCGCGACCGTGGCCGTTGTGAGGGTGGAAGTGCGAACCATCGATTCTCCTCGACTTTTCCGTGACGGAAGGCGGGACGGAGCGCCTGGATACGGACAGACAGAGTCCTCGTTCCGGAGAAATGCGTCCAGACGATAATTTTATTTGGTCGCAAGACATGGCGTCTCGATTGGAGATGGCATTGTTCATCGTGCTCGCAACGTTTCCGCGGGGGTTCCTCCAACGCCGCGGTCACGCCCTGAGGCTCGCGGAAGCACCGTCGATCGCGACGAGTTCGACCAAGTCGGCAGGTCCCTTGCGCTCCGAGGTCCCCACCCCTTCCCCGTTGAGCGCTGGAGCGATCTCCGCACCCCACGGCACCACGTCGCGATGTCGCTGAGAGCGTGATCCACCGCAGCCGGCTCGGAGTGCGGTGATCGCGTCGGCCAGGTCGTCCGCGAGCCGACGGGCGAGGACGTCGGAGAGGTCGTTGCGACAGACGATCCTCGCGACGGTGACGTCGGCTTGGTCGGGAGGGAGTGTGTAGGTGGGCACCAGCCAGCCTCGGTTGCGGAGGCGGTCGGCCAGGTCGGTGACGCTGAAAACGGCGTGGTCGTGGGTCGTGAACGCGACCACGGGCAGGTGGTCGGCGGAGGAGATCAACCGCATCTCGTGGAACTGGCCCAGGTGGGCCGCCAGTGACCGGGCGAGGTCGCGACAGCGTTGCACGACGGCCCGGTAGCCCTCCGCCCCCAGCCGGAGGAACTGGTAGTACTGCGCGACGACCGGTGCGACGGGCCGGGTGAAGGTGAGGGTCTGGGTGGAGAGGCGGCCACCGGTGTAGTCGGTCGAGAACCCGAGCTCGGCGGGCACCACACGCTGGTCACGCCACAGGACCCACCCCAGACCCGGAGCGACCAGGCCGTACTTGTGTCCGGACGTGTTGATCGAGCTCACCCTGGGAAGCCGGAAGTCCCAGACCAGCGCGGGATCGAGGAACGGCGCCACCATCCCGCCAGAGGCCGCGTCGACGTGCACCTGCACGTCGACGCCGTCGCGGGCGCACCGCCGGTCCAGTGCGGCGCACACCTGCTGCACCGGTTCGTAGAAGCCGTCGTAGGTGGTGCCCAGCACGGTCACCACGCCGATGGTGTCGGTGTCGCACGCCTCGGCTGCGGCGTGCGGGTCGATGCCGGAGCCGCCGTCCCGCACCGGGATCTGCCTCGCATCAACGTCCCAATAGGCGCAGAACTTGGCCCAGCAGACGTGCACGGCGGCGCTCATGACCAGGTTGGGCCGCCCGCGTGAGTCACTGGTGCGTGAGCGCCACAGCATGAGCATCGCCAGCCCGGCGAGCATGCAGGCCTCGCTGGAACCGCCGGTCGACGTGCCGACCGCACTGTCAGGATCGGGCGCGTGCCACAGATCGGCGAGCGCTGCGACGCATCGCTGCTCCAGGTCGGCCGTGTGCAACGGCTGCACCCCGTCGACGGTGTTGTTGTAGAGGAAGTCGGCCATCAGCCGTTCCGCTTCTGGTTCCATCCCGGTGGTGATGAACGTCGCCAGGTTCAGTTGTGGCCGGACGTCCGGGCGCAGTTCGTCCTGCACCGCCTGGTACGCCGCGCCCGCCGTCGTCGGCTCCTGCGGCAGCCGCCAGCTCGCAGGCCTTGCGGGTACAGCGTTCCGCGTGGAGTTTCCCGGCAGATCAATCATCATCACACCCCAAGAAATAAGGATCGAGAAGCATTCTCGCCGCACCGTCACAGAGGGACGGGAACGTTCGAGGAGAGCAGGTCTTCGGCGCGCAGGTCGGACCAGAGGCCGGCGGGCACTTCGCCGGTGGCCATCGCGACGTTCTCGGTGAGCTCCGCCGCCGACCGGGCACCGACCGCGATCGCCCGCACCGCCGGATGCCCGAACGGGAAGTGCAGTGCCGCTCGCGGGAGCGGGACGCCGTGCCGCCGGCAGATCTCGGCGATCCTGCGGGCGCGCTCGACCAGCGCGGCAGGCGCCGCCGTGTAGTCGTGCGTGGCGTCAGCCGGGACCTCACTGCGGGCCAGCAGTCCGGAGTTGAAGACACCTGCTGCCACAACGGAAACACCACGTTCCGAACACCGCGAGAGGAAGTCCGCGGTCGTGGCGTGTTCCAGCAACGTGTACCGGCCGGCCAGCATGACGTGGTCCAGGGGATGCCCCGGCACTAACCGCTCCGCCACCTCCCACCGGTTCACACCCACGCCGATCCAGCGGATCACGCCCTGGGCCTTCAGCTCCGACAAGGCGGGCAACGCCTCGCGGAGGACCTGCTCGCCGTGGTCGTCCGGATCGTGGACGTAGACGAGGTCGATCCGGTCCAGGGCGAGCCGGGCCAGCGAGGCCTCCAGCGACCGGCGCACCCCGTCCGCGCTGAAGTCCCACACCCGGCGCTGGGTCGCGGGCACCGCGAAGCCGTTGGCCAGGTCGTCGCCGCCGCTGTCGCAGGGCTGCAGCAGCCTGCCGACCTTGGTCGAGATGACGAACTCCGAACGAGGTCGATCCGCGAGCGCTGCCCCGAGCCGTCGTTCCGACAGGCCGAGGCCGTAGTGCGGAGCGGTGTCGAAGTACCGGACGCCGGCTTGCCAGGCGGCGTCGACGGTGGCACGAGCATCCACTTCGGACACAGGACGGTAGAGGTTTCCCAGTGCGGATCCGCCGAGGCCGAGGCCGTTGATCACGGCAGCTCCCACACGAACTTCGCGTCCGAGCGGCCCGAGTCGTAGTCGAGTGGAGCGTCGAGGAACTCGTCCATCTTCTTCTGCCACGGGATGTCGGCCGGGTGCCCGTGCATCTTCTCCATCATGGCCGCGTAGTCGTCCACCTCGACGACGTGGAACAGGTCGAGACCGCTGCGCCAGATCCGCCAAGAACGCACCCCCGCCGCACGCAGCGCCGCATCGAGATCGTCGGGAATCTGGGCGTGCGCGGCCTCGTAGGCGTCTTCCTTGCCCGGCTTGAGCCTGGTGTGCAGGGCGACTGTCTCCATCGTGCCGGTACCTTCCGATCGGGTTGCTGGGCGGCCGGGCCGTGGTTCAGGGGTTGAGGTTCGTCGCGGCGGCGCGTTCGGCACACTTTCGTTCGACCAGCGGCTTGAGGAAGCTGAGCCCGGCCCGTGCGTCGTGGTCGGGGTCGATACCGCGGCGGTGAAATCCCGTCTCGGCCGTGAGATAGCCGTCGAAGCCCGTGTCGAGCAGGGCGTCGACCAGGCCTTCCCAGTCCTCGTCCCCCAGGCCCGCCGGCAACCTCGTCCGCGTGGCCGTCGTGTCGGAGATGTGGATCTGGTGCAGGTCCGCTCCCATCAGGTGGACGTGGTCGGTGAGCGACTCCCGCCGGTAGCGGACGTGGTTGCAGTCGAACATCACCTTCACGTTCGACCGTCCGATGTCCTCCATCAGCTCCATGGCGTCCTCGCCGCTCTCGCACAGGTTCGAGTTCTCCGCGAGCGGCTCGATCACCACGGTGACGCCGTGCTGCGCCGCGTCGTCGGCGACCCGGGCCAGGCATTCGCGCGACCACGCCCACGCTTGCCGCCGCCGGGTGCCGAACACGACCCAGCCGGGCAGGTAGACCATCGATCCGGCGCCCCAGTCGGCGCACAGTTCGCTGATCGCGCGGTAGTGCTCCACGGTCGCCTCGCGTTCCTCGGCCACGGGAGAACTCGGGTTGTAGCCCGGCCCACCGCCGGGCGCGGGGCCGATGCCCGAGACCTCGATGCCGTGGTCGTCGAGCAGGCCGCGTACCTCGCGTCGCCTGGCACGGCTCAGGTACGGCGGATAGGCGTGGGGTGCGGCGGCGCCGAGTTCGATGCCGTCGTAGCCGATCCGCGCCAGCCGCTTGATGGTCTCGTCCAAGGTGTACGCGGGAACCCAGCTGCCGAAGCTGGAGTAGGACCAGGTGTGGTAACCGAACTTGATCGCCATGAGCTGCCGCCTCTCGGGTTTCAGAGCTCGAAGAGATTGCGGAGATGACTTCCGAGGAAGACGCCGTCGGGATCCCAGGCTCTGCGCAATTCCTGGAACCGGCTCCACTCCGGGTACCGCGCGGCCAGCTCCTGGCCTGTCCTGAAGTGAACTTTGGCCCAGTGCGGACGGCCTTCGAAGTTCCACAGCACCGAGTCCACCGCGCGAAGCGGTGCGATCCACATCCGGGAACCTCGGGCAGGCACCGGGTGCGTCACTCCGATGTGGCAGGTGATGCCCCGCCTGCTCGGGCTGAGCCAGGCGCTGTCCGCGGCGGTGAAGCGAACGTCCACCGGCGCGGAGATGCGCAACCCGCCTCGGCGCACCTCCCGGACCAGAGCACGGATCGCGTCGGCTGCCTGTCCGAACGGGACGCTGTACTCGGTGCCCTGCACGGGCGGCGGGAGGTGGTGCAGGAGGGCATCGTCGCATCGCGTGACCTGTACACCGCCCGTACTGGCAGCCAAGGCGGCCGCGTAGTGCGCGGCACCCGCCACCCGAGGCGGCCACGAGTTGTTGCACAGCTTCGAAAGCAGCGCGCCGGGCGGTCCCGGCGACGAGGTGTGCGGCTCGTCCGTCGGCGCGGCCGACCACACGATCGCCTGGGAGGTGTGCGGGTACCACCAGAAGCCACCGAAGTGGACTTCCCGGAAGTCGTCGAGACTGGCCAGGACATCGGGCAGCGGCCTGCGGACGACGACTTTGCGCAGCCGGTGGCCGGGCACGATCGCGAAGGTGAGGTCCAGCACCACTCCGAGACACCCCAGGTGCACGCGGACGCCGTCGAGCTCCGGGTCGTCCTGCGTGATCGCGCGCACCTGACCGTCCGCGGTCAGGATCCGCGCCGACACGACGTGACTGGAGAGCGTGCCCTGCTTGGGACTGCTTCCGTGGGTGGCTGTGGCCACGACACCGGCGACCGTCTGTTCGTCGATCGCGCTCTGGTTCGGCAACGCGAACCCCGCAGCGGCGAGTTCCCAGTTCAGTTCGCGCATCGTCGTACCCGCCTTCACCGTGACCGTCATGGCCGTCGGGTCGACGGCGACGACGCCCCGGTGGTTGCGCAGGTCGACCAGCGTCCGACCGGCCGGCGCGACGAGATTCGCGTAGGAGTGCCCTGACCCCACCACACTGATGCCGCGTGCGCGTGCGCCGTCGTCGAGCACGACCTCGCGCAACTGTTCCGTGGTGCCCGGAGTGAGGAGGCGGTCCGCGACCCCGCGGACGGCACCGCTCCAGTTGGACCACGCCGTACCCCGGTGTCCTCCGGTCGTGATTTCCGGGCCTGGCGTCAACCGCCGTGCGTCGGTCATCTCTACCTCGTGGTCAGTCGCTCGGCGAACTCGTCCGTCGTCATGCGCTCCGCCAGACGCGACTCGAAGTACCACTCGGCGAGCCTCTTCAGGCCGGTGTGGAACGACACCTCGGGTGTCCAGCCGAGCCGCTCGTACGCCATGGCCGCGGAAGCGACCCGGTTGTAGGGGCCGGTCGGCTTGTCCGGCAGCGGTTTGATCTCCGTGTCGGCCTGGCCGGTGAACTCGAGGATCATCCTGGCCGCTTCCTTGACCTGGATCGGCTCCTCGGTACCGAGGTTGATCGCGCTGCCGTCGTGGACACGTTCCGCGGCGAGGACCAGGCCGCGCACGATGTCCGTGACGTACGTCCAGTTGCGGATCTGGGTCCCGTCGCCCCAGACCTCGAAGGGCTTCTGCTGGATGAACGCCCGGCCCACCATGGCGGTCAGGGCGTGACTCTCCGGGCAACGCTCGCCGTAGACCGTGAACAGGCGGCACGACACCGACGGGAACCCGTGTTCAGCGTGCAGCGCGGCGAGCCGCTGTTCCGTCATGAGCTTGGCCCAGCCGTAGATCCCGTCCGCCTGGAAGGGCGGTCCCACCTGAGGTTCCGTGAGCCGGACCTCCTCGTTCACGTCCGCCTGCAGGTCGACCGGGTAGACGCAGCCCGAGGAAGCGAAGACGAAGTTCTCCACTCCCTCGTCGACCGCCGCCTGGGAGACCACGCCGTCCAGGACGAAGTTGCGCGAGCAGGCGGCCTGGTACAGCTCGATGAACCCCCGTCCCCCGTGGATCGCGGCGAGGTGGAAGACCACGTCGACGCCTCGCATCACCTCGGCTGCGAGCCGCGGATCGCAGAGGTCGCCCTCCACGAACTCCCAGCTGGACTCCGGAACTTCACTGAGGTTCTCCAGGCGTCCCGAACTGAGGTCGTCGGCGACGCGCACCTTGGCTCCGGCACCGACCAGGTGCTCCACCAGGTGTGACCCGATGAACGAGCAGCCGCCGGTGACCAGCACTCGCTTGCCGCGCCAGAATTCCTGCTCGGTCATGAGGGATCTCCATTCGTGGGATTGGGCTGTCGCGTTCCTCGGTGCAGCTGCCGACGAGACTTCTCGGCCGGCAGTCACCTGGATGGATCCCGGCGGCCTGACCGTTGGCGCTGTCAGAAGTTCTCGATGATCGGGAGAGCTGTTCGCGACGGTGCCTCGGTGCCGATCGGATGCGGCGAGTATGTGACAGCCGGCATCGACGACCCAGAACCCGTTCCAGCGCTCGGGATGGAATTCCGTCCAGGTCGGACGGAGCGAAGTCGGTCCCAGCGCATGGGACGAGAGGTAGTCCGGTGAACACCCGGTCCATAACCTCCGCCGGGAATGTGCTCAGGGCAGCCGACTTCGTCATCGTCGTCGGCGGAGACCGTGAACCTCCCCTGTGCGCCGGACAAGAAAGCAGTGTCCGCACGAACCGCGATCATCATCGGAAGGCGAAGACGATGGCTGGACCGCTCACCCCAGTGCAGTCGGACAAATTGCCCACGTCGCCCGCGCTCGACTGGCGTGACGGCCGCGTTGCGGCGGAACATGCCTGGGTGCCGGAGCAGCTGTATCGCGACATTCTGGAACGCATGCCCATCGTCTGCGTCGACACGCTCATCATCCGTGACGGCGAGGTGCTGCTCACCCGGCGCAGCCAGGAACCTCAGGCAGGTTCCCTGTGGTTGCAGGGTGGCCGCATGCGCAAGGGCGAGCAACTCACCGAGGCCGCGTTGCGCACGGCTGAGCAGGAGTCCGGACTGAGCTTGACGTTGTGTGGTCTGCTGGGAACCTTCTCCACCGTCTTCGAGGCTTCAGCGCACGGTGACTCCACCACTCATACCGTCAACGTCACCTTCGTCGCCCTCGCCGAACACGACGCACGGCCACAGATCGACAACACGCATGACGACTTCGTCTGGTGGCCACTGAAGAAACCCACCGGAAACTCCTACCTCGACCAGCTCTTCGTCCTGGCGGCGAAGCAGTCGGACGTCGCCGGGCGAACCTGAAGCAGAGCAACCGGATCAATCCTGAAACCAGTCAGCGTCCTCCCGAACTCACCGTGCTTGGAGCATCAGCGTGGAGCGAATCGCCATGTCAATGGAGGATGTCCTCGAAAAATCGGATAAGTCGTGTCCGCTCATCGTGGTGGACAACCAGGTCGTCGACCTGAGCGAATTTCTGCGTTGGCATCCCGGAGGACTCGCGGTACTACTCGCGAACCTAGGTCGAGACGCGTCTGCGGATTTCCACCACGTTTCAGCGCATGCACGTCCTGGTGTCCGGAAGAAGCTACGACAACTCGTCGTCGCTGAGATCGACGATGTCCCGTTGCCCGAAGCGTGGATTTCCCTCGCTGAGCTGCTCGACTACGTCCGACTGGTGCGCAACTCCTTCGCGGTGCAGTTCGACACCGAGCGGAACCCCGTTCATGATCTGATCTATCTCGGCCAGTCCTGTTGTCACATGCTGGATGACCACGTCCGCGCACTTCTGCTTCGGTTTTCCGCCCTACTCGATCGGACCGCTGATCCGGTGCTCCTGCAGCAGCTGGACAACCTCTCAACAGACGCTCAGGCCCTCGTCGAGGTTTCGCTGGCGAAGGCCGATGCGATCACCGCTGCCTCGCACGCACGTTGGATCCAGCAACATTGCGTCACCCTGCTGGACGACGTGCTCGCCTGCAGCACAGCGGCCGCGCGCGCTCTTCGAACGTCTCGTGCCGAGACGGCACACCATGTCGAGCAGGCCATTTCGTTGATCGAGCACTGGATCCACAACACGACCGAGGCGATGCGCAATGATGCCTGACCCGAATTCACTCGTCCGATACGTCGCGAACAGTTCTGCAGATTCGGCCCTGCACCTGGACGGTGATCTCACCGTCGACCACGGGTTCATGCCTCGGACGGTGGCGAACTCACCGTTGACCGGTCCGCACGCGGCCTGGGAACAAGCGGCCGCGCGCCTGCCCGAGCTGGCCTTCTCCCCGAACGCTCAAGCGATCATCGCCGATCTGCCACCGCTGGCCGTGGGGCCAGATGACCTTCCTGACCACCAGGTCAAGCGGGCGGCAACCGTACTGGGCCTCTTGGCTCACTCCTACTGGCGGTTTGGCGTCGCGCGGATGTACATGTCCCGCAATCGCGACATCCCGGACCAGCTGCCCTCGGTGATCAAGCAGCCGTGGGAACAGGTGTGCCGGCGACTCGGGCGAGACGACACCGGGCTGACCCTTGAGGACTGGGTCTTCAACAACGTCACCTTCAGCGACCCCGGCCGCATGGGGCCCGGCGGGGAGTACCGGATCGAGGATGCGACGATCGAGAACCTGCGTCCCTCGATCCCGGTTTACGACAACCGGGCCGAGCAGGTTTTCACCTCGGCGTTCTTCGAGATCAACGCTGCGGTAGCACCGGTGGTGCGGGAGGTGTGCCGCCTGGAGCAGGTGATGAGCGAGGGCGGCCCGGATGCTCATGTCGAGGTGTCCCAGATCCTGCTGGTCGCAGCCCAGTGCGCCCGCGACGCGATGAAATCCTTCCGCCGCGTCAGCCCGCACAGCAACAGCGCGACCTTCTGCGATCCGGTCGACTGGGCCAAGACCCTGGTCACCTGGACGGTCCCACCGCCTGGGTACCCCACCGGACCGAGTGGCTCGGCGACACCACTGGTGCACTTCTTCGACGCGCTGATCGGCCGCGCGCGATACGACTCGGCCCTCGGCGTGTTCGCCCAGGAGTTGCGCGGCACCCAGCTGCCGCGGAAACACCGTGGGTTCTTCAACCTCGTCCGCGAACTCGACGTACGTGGCTACGTGCGAAGCCTGAAGGAGACAGCACCAGTTCAGCACGCCACAGTCGCCGAAGCGTTCAACGAGGTTGTCTCCGCATTCGCGGGCGACTCCGGTTTCCTGGGCGTGCACAAAGGCAAGGTGGTCAACTACCTCGGCGTCGGAACGATCGTCGGGCGCAACCAGTCGACCGCACACGACCAGACCTTCATCGCGGACGCGACCTGGACCGAGATGGCCGGCAAACTGCAGCACGCGCGCGACGAGCGAACAGGACTGACACTGTGAGCGCCGTGCCACTGCCTGACCGGTGCTGACGAGTAGTTCGCAGGCTTTTCCCTGCCTTCAGTCTTGTCTTCGGGTGTTCTGGCATGCCGCGAGTGGCGCCACCATCTGAATTCACGGGCCGTTGATCCGACGCTGCCCGGCGGCCTTCTTCAGAAACTGTCAGTCGACCCAAGGGCTGGAACGCAGGCTTCGGGTTTGAGCTTCGACGTCATTAGCGTGGCCTCGAATCTTGTTCTTCCCCATCACAGTCGCGTCGAAACGGAGTCCTCCGTGTCCACCGTGCACATCATTCCCGACGACCTCTCCTGGTTCGCCGAATCGTGCGGCGATCTCAACCCGTTGCACCTGGACCCGGACTACGCGGCCAGGAGCGGATTCGGCGCCGAAGTGGCACAGGGCGCGCTCACCGTCCTCCACGCACTAGCTCATCTGTCCACTGAGGACGCCATGTCGGTGAGGCGTGTCCGAGCGCGCTTCCACGCCCCGGTGTACCCGGGGCAGTCGTACTCACTGGACGTGGGGTCCGCGGAGAACGGGAACATCCGGCTCGAGATCTCCGACAGCGGGCAGCCGGTCGCGACCGTCGACGCGGGGCTCGGTGACACGAACAGCGCCGAGGTGGGCGAAGTGCGGGTGGGATCCGGAGATCGCGGCGAAGAGGTGGCTGACCGCGCACCGGCGGAACTCCAGGCGGGACAACGCATCCCGGTTTCCTACCGCAGCGGGCCCGGTGACTTCGCCGGTCTGCTCGGCCACATCCGCAGCGGGGTGCGGGAAGAAGTCGCACGACTGCTCGGCTGGGCGAGTTACCTGGCGGGCATGGAGGTTCCCGGCCGGCAGTCGCTCATCTCCTCCTTGACCGTCGAGTTCGACCCGGCCGCGGCCGGTGACGGCTCGATCCGGGTCGCAGCCGTGGACGAGCGCCGCGACATGGTGCGGTTCGGCGGTGCCCTTCCTGGCCTGGGGCGCGTCGAATTGGCCGTCGTCGCAAGGGCTGTCCCGTCCGAACCGGACGCGCACGCCCTGGCCGCCGCCCTCGTCGGCGGCCCGGACGTCGTCCTGACGGGCAAGGTCGCCGTGCTCACGGGTGGTAGTCGCGGCTTCGGAGCCGCGTTCGCTGCCGCCCTGGCTCTGCGCGGTGCACACGTGTACGTCACCCACCGCCGGGAGCCGGGCTTCCCGCCGGACCTGTTGGCCGGTCTCGGAACGGCTGCTGAGCGCGTGCACGCGGTGCGTTCCGACGCGGCCGATCCCGCGGAGTGCGCGCGGCTGCGCGAGCACGTGCTTGCTCGCGAGGGCAGGCTGGACCTCCTGGTGCTCAACGCGTTCCCGAGCTTCCAGCCGCTGTTGCCGGGGCCGGACACCGCCGACCGCGCCGCCGAGTACGTCACCTCGGCCGTCAACGCGGTCTCCGCACCGCTGTCCGCCCTGACCGAGCCGCTGTCGGTGTCCGGTGGTCAGGTCGTGCTCGTGTCCAGTGACGTGGTCTCCGGCGCCGCGCCGACCTGGCAGCACTACGTCGACGCGAAGCGCCGCTGCGAGGAACTGCTGCGCGCGACGCTCACCGAGAACCCCGTCCTCGGCGGGCTCGTCCTGCGGCCTCCGAGGCTGGACACGGGGTTCTCACCGACGGTGCGCGGAGTCGTCGACGGGCTCGCCGTCGAGGGAGTCGCCGCGGCCTCGGTGACCGGACTCGGTCAGGTGACCGCAGGCCAGGTCGAGGTGCTGGAGTCCTTCGCGCCCGTTGCCGAGCCGCCGGCGGCGAACCCCGAAGCGGCGGACGTCGGCGTGCTCGCCATCGCCGCGACCTTCACCACCGACCCGCTGGCGGAGCCGGTCGCCGCGTGGTGCCGCAGCCTCGGTTTCGGCCTGCGCCCGGTGCTCGCGCCGTTCGGCCAGGTCTTCCAAGAGTTGCTCGACCCCGCGAGCACCCTCGGGTCCGTGCGGTCGGGATGTGCGGTGGTGCTGGTGCGCTTCGACGACTGGCCGGTGGAGGAGACCGAGCGCAACCTGCGCGAACTCGCTGCGGCTGTGCGGTCGTTCACCGCTCGGACACGCGTCCCGCTGCTGCTCCGCATCTGTCCCAGCCCGTCGGTCGTCGGCGCGGATCCGCGCCAGCGAACGCTTTTCGACGACCTGCACGACACCTCGGGGGTGCACCTGCTCGGTGCCGAGGACTGGCACGGTGGCACCGATCCCGGTGACGTGCACGACGAGGCCCGCTACCGCATGGCGCACCTCGCCTACACCCCGGCGGGCTACGACGCCCTGGCCACGGGGATCGCCCGCTCGGTGCACGCCCTGCTCGCACGACCGTTCAAGGTGCTCGTCCTCGATTGCGACAACACGCTGTGGGCAGGTGTGGCCGGGGAGGACGGTCCAGAAGGGATCCGGCTGACCGACGGTCACCGCCGCCTGCAGGAGTGGGCCGTCGCCCTGCGCGAGCAGGGCGTGCTGCTCGCGCTCGCCAGCAAGAACGATCCGGAGACGGTGGCCGAGGTCTTCCGCGCTCGCGCCGAGTTCCCGTTGCGGTCCGACCACGTTGCCGCGCAGGCGATCGGGTGGGATCCCAAACCCGCCGGCCTGTCGCGGCTGGCGGCGGAGCTGAACCTCGGTCTCGACAGCTTCGTCTTCCTCGACGACAACCCGGTCGAAGTCGCCCAGGTCCGCGCTGGATGCCCAGGCGTGCTGGCGCTCACCGTGCCCGCCGAACAGGAGGCCATCAAGCCGTTCCTGGACCGCGTGTGGGCATTCGACCGCCTGGTGGTCACGGAGGAGGACCGCGGCCGCGCGGCCGCCTACGACGCCAACCGGGACCGTGGTGAACTCCGCCGGTCCTCACTGACCTTCGCCGACTTCATCGCGGGCCTGAACCTGGTCGTGGACATCACGCCCGCGACAGATGCAGACCTGCGGCGCGTCGCGCAGATGACCCAGCGCACCAACCAGTTCAACTTCAGCACCGTACGGCGGCAGGAGAACGAATTCCGCGCCTTGCTGGCGGAACCGGGCATGCGGTGCGACGTGGTGCGCGCCACGGACCGCTTCGGCGACCACGGCGTGGTGGGAGCGGTGATCAGCAGGCAGAACACCGACGAGCTGGTCGTGGACACCTTCCTGCTCAGCTGCCGGGTGCTCGGGCGGGGCGTGGAGCACCAGGTCCTGGCGGCGCTCGGATCGGACACGTCCACGAAGATCCGCCTGCCCTACGTTCCCACGGCCAAGAACGAGCCTGCTCGGCGCTTTCTCGACAGCGTCGCCGACGGAGTACCTGCGGCCGGCGGCACCGACTACCTGCTGACGGCGGAACGTGCCGCCGAGATCCGCTTCGATCCGGAGTCGGCCACTGCGACGGCCGATTCCCCGGCAGCTCCTGTGGCCGCGATGGTCGACGCGGGCCCGCGCCTGAGCACGCTTGTCGCGCTGGCAGAGAACTCGACGGGCGCACGCGAACTCGACGAGGCCGCGAGTGCCGGTCAGCGCGACGCTCTCGAAATCGTGATCGACGTGCTGACCGACGTACTCGCACTGCCACAGGGGGCGTTGACAGCGGACAGCGCGCTGGCCGGTCTTGGTGCCTCGTCACTCGCACTGGTCGAGGCCGCGGTCACGTTGCAGACGCATTTCGGTGCTGTGGAACTGGAAGTGTTCTACGAACACCGCACTGTCGGCGATCTTGCTGCCTCCCTCGGCCCGGTCGTCCATCGTCCGCCGTCTTCCGCCTCAGGCCAGGACGAGGCCGTGGAACCCCTCGTGAATGGTTTGGTCCGCGGCGCGCGGGAGGCTCTGGAGGCGTTCCACGCGCTGGACCAGGAGCAGATCGACCAGATCGTGGCGAAGGCCGCACGTGCCGCAGCGGCCAGTCATCTGGACCTCGCCGTGATGGCGGTCGCCGAGACGGAGCGCGGAGTCGTCGAGGACAAGGCGGTGAAGAACCTCTTCGCCGCGGAACACGTCACCAACAGCATGACCGGCCTTCGCACCGTGGGAGAGATCCGCCGCGACGAGCTCACCGGCCTGGTCGAGATCGCCGAACCCGTCGGTGTGGTGTGTGCGATCACGCCCGTCACCAACCCGACCTCGACCGTCGTGTTCAAGGCCCTGATCGCGCTCAAGACCAGGAATCCGATCATCTTCGCCTTCCACCACCTGGCTCCCGGCTGTGGTGCCGAGGCCGCCCGCATCGTGCGTGATGCCGCAGTCGCGGCCGGCGCGCCCGCTCACTGCGTGCAATGGGTGGACACGCCCAGGCGTGCGATCACCCAGGCGTTGATGAACCACGACGGCGTCTCGCTCGTACTGGCCACCGGCGGCAACGACGTCGTGCGCGCCGCACACTCAGCGGGCAAGCCGGCGATCGGTGTGGGAGCGGGCAACGTTCCGGCCTTCATCGCCGCCGACGCCGACCTGGCTCGCGCCGCGCACGACATCGTCCTGTCGAAGAGCTTCGACAACGGCATGACGTGCGCCGCCGAGCAGACTCTGCTGATCGACACCCAGGTGTACGACCAGGCAGTGGACAGGCTGCGTGACCGGCACGCACACGTGGTCTCCCTCCAGGAGAAGCGCGCTCTGGAGGACTTCCTGTTCGGCCCTGACGCGCGCAGGGACGGCAAGGTGTCCACCAACCCGGCCGCCTCCGGCCGTTCCGCGCACTGGATCGCCGATCGTGCCGGGTTCAGCGTGCCCGAGAACACTACGCTCCTGCTCGCCGAGGTCGGGGACATCGGCCCGGACGAACCGCTGACCAGGGAGAAGCCGTGCCCGATCGTTGCGGTGCTGCGCGTGGCCGGTTCTCGTGAAGGCATCAGGCGGGCTTCGGACGTCGTGGAGTTCCACGGCAAGGGTCACACGGCGGTCGTGCACACGGCCGACGAACGTCTGGCCGAGGACTTCGGCAACGGCGTCAAGGCGGTGCGAGTGGTGTGGAACTCCCCGGCCGCGCAGGGCGGCATCGGTGACCTCTACAACGCCTTCCTCCCCTCGATGACCCTCGGATGCGGCAGCTACGGCGGGAACTCGGTCTCCGGCAACGTGACCGCGGCGAACCTGCTCAACATCCGCCGCATCGCCCGTCGCAACAACAACATCCAGTGGTTCAAGGTCCCACCCAAGATCTACTTCGAACCGGACTCGATCCGCTACCTCGGCGAGATGGCCGGAGTGCACCGGGTGAGCATCGTGACCGGTCGCACCGTGGCCAAGCTGGGCTACGCGGACAAGGTGCGGTCCGTGCTGGCCGGCAGGCCCGGACCCGTGGCGGTGCAGCTGATCGACTTCGTCGAGCCCGAACCGTCGCTGCAGACGGTGCACCGCGGTGCGGAGATGATGCGCGAGTTCCAGCCGGACACGATCGTCGCCATCGGTGGCGGCTCCTCGTTGGACGCCGGCAAGCTCATGTGGCTGTGGTACGAGCACCCCGAGGTCGACTTCGCCGAGGCGAAGGGACGGTTCGCCGACATCCGCAAGCGCCTCTACCGCTTCCCTGAACCGAAGCTCGCCAAGCTCGTGTGCGTGCCGACGACTTCGGGCAGCGGGTCGGAGGTCACCCCGTTCGCGGTGGTCACCGACCGGGAGACGGGCCGCAAGTACCCGCTGGCGGACTACGCGCTGACCCCGAGCGTGGCCATCGTCGACCCGGTGCTCGTGCGTTCGCTCCCGGCGGGACTCGCCGCGGACTCCGGGTTCGACGCGCTCACCCACGCCACCGAGGCCTACGTCTCGGTCTACAGCAACGACTTCACCGACGGGCTGTGCCTGCAGGCGATCAAACTGATCTTCGAGAACCTCGAGGACTCCGTGCTGCTCGGCACGGAGAAGGCGCGAGAAGCGATGCACAACGCGGCCACGATCGCCGGCATGGCATTCGGAAGCGCATTCCTGGGCATCGTGCACGCCATGTCGCACACGCTCGGTGCGACATTCGGCCTGGCGCACGGCCGGACCAACGCGTTGTTGCTGCCGCATGTGATCCGCTACAACGGGCAGCCACCGTCGAAGCTCACCGGCTGGCCCAAGTACGAGAACTACCAGGCACCAGAACGGTTCCAGCACATCGCCCGCACCCTCGGGCTGCCCGCCGCCACGCCGGAGCAGGGAGTGAGCTCCTACGCCGCCGCGGTCGAACGGCTGCGCTCGGCGGTGGGGTTGCCCGCCTCGTTCGCGGAGGCCGGGGTGCCTCAGGCGCCGTTCATGAACTCGTTGGCGCAGCAGGCACTCAACGCGTTCGACGACCAGTGCGCTCCGGCCAACCCCCGTCAGCCGATGCTCACCGACATGGAGGAACTGATGCGCACCGCGTACACCAACGGTGTGGTGGAGCTGGAGAACATGCACGCCTCGGCCTACAGCCGCCGCTGAACGAAGTCCGGCGGGGTCCGCTTCCGCGGACCCCGCCGGGGTCGTGGACCGTGCGACGCCTACTTTTCAGCGTGCTGAGCTCCTGTTCGCACCTTCAAGCTGATGATGTCGGTGAAGGTCGGTCCAGGTTTGCGGATCACGTCCTGCGCCTGCCGCATGTGCGGCACGTGGGGCGATATCGATCGCATTCCTGCATCGAACTGCACCTTGGCCAAGGACGCGCCCACGCAGTGGTGCATCCCGAACCCGAACGCCAAGCTCTTCTCACTCTTCCGCTCCGGGACGAACACCCCTGGCGTCGAGAACTTCTCGCTGTCCCGACTTCCCGCGCCGACTCCGATGTGCACGAACTGGCCCTGTGCGATCGGACTGCCGTCGATCTCGGTCGGTCGGGCCGCATACCTCGACACCAGTTTCACCGGTGGGTCCCACCTGAGCACTTCGTCCGCGAACGCGGTGCGGTAGCCGGCGTCAGAGGACAACCGTTCGATCGGCGTCGCGTCCCTCGTCAGCACCTCGAACAAGGCGGACGACAGCAGCGCGCTCGACGTCGTGATCCCTGCCTCGATCAGGGTGTAGCAGTTCATCAGGACCTCTTCGCGCGGCCGGCCTCCCCACTGGTGCAGAAGGCTGCCAGGCTCGAACTCGTGGTCCTCGGACAACTTCGCTTCGAGGTACGACTTCAGCTCCACTGCGGAGCGATCGGCCTGCGACATCTCCGACGGACGTCTCGCGATGTCACCCACCGCGATGATCTGCTGTGCCAACAGACCGAGACGTGCCGCGTCGGCGACCGGTAGACCGATCATCCTCGCAGCCGTCTCACTCGCGAGCAGCCGGGAGAAGTCGCCCACCAGGTCGACCTGTTCGCCACGTCGGAGCCTGCCGACCAGGTCCGCGGAAAGGCGCTGGGCGACGTCGCCGATCATGCCGTAGAGTTCGCGCACCCGGCGTGCCGTCAAGCCGGCGGACAGGGGGCGCCGGCTCGCGGTGTGCAGGGGCGGGTTCTGCTGGATCGTGCTGTCGCACATCGCCACGGTGGCGAAGCTCCTGCGCCAGTCCGGCGTTTCCTCGTCGCGCCAGGTGGCGTCCGGGAGCAGGAGGCGCTCATCGGTGAACGCCTGCTGCACCCCGCGGTGGGACAGGACCAGCGCCCCGCCCCACGGAAGTTCCACGACGCGACCGTAGCCGCGCAGTTCGTCGTAGAGGGCCTGTGCGTCCCCCGGGTTCGAACATCTGACCCAGGCTTTGACCAGCTGAGCGGGCGGTCGCGCAAGCTGCGCGTTCGAATTCGACCACACGAGAGCACCTGACCTAGAAGTGGGTGAGAACGAATCACGGCTTTCCGAGCAGCACCGTCGAGTTGTGACCGCCGAAGCCGAAGGAGTTGCTGACGGCCAGTTCGACGCCGACGTGCTGCGCCTTCTCGCGGACCAGGTTCAGTGGTGCGGCCGCTGGGTCGGGTTCGTCGAGGTTGGCCGTCGGCGGCACGATCCCGTGATGAACGGCGAGGGCCGAGAACGCGGCTTCGACTGCTCCGGCAGCGCCCATCATGTGGCCGGTGACGCCCTTGGTGGAGCTCACCATCACGCTGGCCCCGAACACCTCCGAGATGACGCGGGCCTCGACGGCGTCACCTTCCGGTGTGCCGGTGGCGTGCGCGTTGACGTAGCCGACCTCGCCCGCGGTGACGCCGGCCCGGTCGAGTGCCTCGCGCACCGCGAGCGCCGCGAACCTCCCGCTCGGCTCTGGTGATGTCAGGTGGTACGCGTCGCAGGTGGACGCATGACCGAGCACTCTGGCGTACGGGACCGCTCCGCGTGCCCTGGCATCGGATTCGCGTTCCAGGACCAGAACGGCCGCACCCTCTCCGAGCACGAACCCGTCCCGCTGCCGGTCGAACGGTCGTGAGGCGGAACCCGGATGGTCGAGCCTGCGCGAGAGGGCACCGATCTTGTCGAACGCGGACGCCACCACGGGAGTGACGGCGGCGTCCGCACCACCGGCCAGCGCCACGTCGCACTGTCCCCAGCGCAGAGCGTCGGCGGCCGCTCCCAGGGCGGTGGTTCCTGCGGCACACGCGGTCGTCACGGCGAAGACCGGCCCGTGCAGGCCGAAACGCGCGGCAATCGCTGATGCGGCGCTGTTGCCGATGCCCATGGGGACCGTGAGCGGGTGAACTGCCCGGGAACCTCGGGCAGCCAGCCGTTGTGCCTGTTCCTCCCACGTCCCGACACCGCCGAAAGCCGTGCCCATGACCACGCCGGCCCGCAGGTTCACGCCGAAGCCGGGGAGGTGTCTCGAATCTTCGACCGCCTCCTGAGCCGCGGCGACCGCGAACTGCGTGAAGCGATCCATGCGGCGCGCTCCTGAGCCGAGCAGAGCGACAGGATCGAAGTCCGGCACGGCGCAGGACAACGTGACCGGCGACGACGCCAGCCTGGCGTCGGGTGCCGCGCGGGTGGTGCCGTCGCAGACAGCCGCCCAGCTGCTGGTGGTGTTGTTCCCCGCCGGTGTGATCATCCCGATCCCGGTGATCACGACGCTTTCGGAGGCCGAGACCAGGCGGCTCATGGCGCTGCGACGCCCGCCGAGGTGAGGAGATCGGCGAGGCCGTCGATGGTGGTGTCACCGGTGATGGCCCGGTCGTCGATGGTCGCACCCAAGTTGTCCTCGAGGTAGGCGCCCAGCTCAGCGCGCGTGAGCGAGTCGACGTCGAGCTCGTCGAGGGTGAGTCCGGGCCTCGGTACGGCCTCCATGTCGAACCGGTTCTTCAGAAGGTCGCTCAGGTACTCGTACATCTCTTCTCCTCACTGAATGTTGCGGAACTTGTTCACGAGTGCTCGTTCTTCCAGTGCGAGGCTGCCTTCCGGCAGGAGGCCGCGCCGGCATGAATCGAGGTGACGCTTGAACTCGGCCACGGCGGAAGGGGGGTAACGGCTGCACCGCGCGATCGCGCGGTTCACCGTGCTCTCCACCTCGTCGGCTTTGCCGTGGAAGTGCACGATGTTCTTCCTCTGGGCTTCCTCCGCGCTCAGCTGTCGTCCGAGGATGACCATCTCCCGCACGACGGAGGACCCCAGTTCGGCGTGGAGGCGTGAGAGCGCTCCACCCCAGGAGAAGGGGAAGCCGAGAACGAGTTCGGGCAACAGGTAGGTCGACCTCTCGTGGGCCACGCGAAGATCGCAGCACAGGGCGAGGACGAGACCCGCGCCGATCACCTTGCCGTGCAGGTCGGCGATCGTGACGCCCGGAAAGCGCTCGATGGACTGGCAGAGCTCGGATGCGTTCCCCGAGAGCAGCCGGGCCGTTGCCTCGAGTTCGCTCGTGTGGAACATCTTCTTCATCTCACGCCGATCCGCGCCCAGGCAGAACGAGTCACCCGCTCCGCTGAGAACCAGAACGCGAGCGGACCTCTCCGAGGCGTCTTCGACCGCCCGGGTCAACTCCTCGACCGTGCTCGTGTCGAGCACGTTCCCGTCCCGTCCGCCGTTCAGCCTCAACCGCACGACGCCGTCGGCCTCGCTCACCTCGACACGCTTCGAGACGTGACGGGTCACAGCTCGACCTCGGCGAGTTCGACCTCTCCCCAGCGAACTGCGGTGGACGCCCAGGTGAGACCTCCTCCGAAGGCGGTCATCACCACGCGATCACCGACGCGCAATGCTCCGGCGGTGATCGCGTGCGCCAGGGCGAGCGGAATCGAAGCGGCTGCCGTGTTCCCGGTCTTCTCCAGCGAGACGACGGCGCTGCCGGCTGACATCGACAGCTTCTTCGCCACCGCGTGGATGATTCGTTCGTTTGCCTGGTGAGGCACCAGAACATCTATCTCGTCGACTCTCCAGGAACAGCGTTCGGAGACGGCTTTCACCGATTTCGACATGGTGTCGATGGCACGGAGGTAGACTTCCGGCCCGCTCATGGCGAAGTAGTTTCGCGCCGCATCTCCGCAGTCGTCGACCGGCCCCACCCGGATCAGATCGCATCCGTTGCCGTCGCTGCCCCAGTCGCCGGCCAGGACCGTGCTGCCGAGCGGAGTTTCCTCCGCCGTCAGAAGAGCTGCGCCTGCACCGTCTCCGAAGATCACGGAAGTGGCCCGGTCGTCAGGATCCAGGATTCGGGAGTAGGCCTCGGAGGCGACGATGAGGATGTTCCTGAAGGAGCCTGACCGGATCAAGGACGAAGCGACGTTGGTCGCATACAGGAACCCGCTGCACACCGCCGAAATGTCGAAAGCGGGCACGAACCCCAGGCCGAGCCGGCTCGCGAGCTGTGGTGCCATGGCGGGGCTCGGGCGATCAGGGCTGGAGGTCGCGAGCATCACCAGGTCCACCGCGTGGCACCCAGCCGCTTCCAGCGCGGCGGCGCCTGCGGACGCGGCCATGGACAGGACCGGATTCTCTCCGGCGGCACGTCTCCTCTCCGCAATACCCGTCCTGCTCCTGATCCAGTGGTCCGTGGTGTCCAGCCTCTGCGACAGGTCGGCATTGGTCACCTTCGTCGCGGGAAGACACGTGGCTATCGCGGTGATCGCCGCAGTCGGCGGAGGCACAATCGTGGTCCTTGGTGTCGATTCCGGTGGTCAAGTCCGAGATCTGCGTGGAAGGCCGGCTTCACAGCCGTTGTGTCTCAACGAAGTCGTGACGATCAATGCGTTCGTGACGGACAGCCGGGGTCATCCGGCGACCTGGTGGCCGGAGGGAGTGGAGTGGAGTTCCCGGGTCGCGGTCTCGGCCGCCTGGTGGACGCGGCGCGCAATGGCGTCCGGGGTGAGGCGGTGCACGGGACCGATCGCGGAAATCGTGCCGATGAGAGCCGGGCCGGGCCCCCAGACAGGTGCCGCGACGCCGGTGAAGCCCGGGAGCCACTCACTGCGGTCGAAGGCGATGCCGTACTTGCGAATGCCGGTCAGCGCGGACTGAAGACCCTCCGCGGTGGTGATGGAGGCGGGAGTAAGGGCCTTCAGCCCCTGGGCGCACAGGACGGAGAACAGACCGGGGTCGCCGGCCAGGAGGATCTTCCCCGGGGCGGTGCAGTGCAGCGGAAGCGGGCCGCGCAGACGCGTCGCGAGTTCGCTCGACTGCCTGCCGTGCAAGCGTTCGACGATGCGGGCCTTGGTGCCGCACCGGATGGAGAACTGGACGGCCTCGCGGGTGGTCTCGTAGAGGTCCGCGAGGACGGGGAGCAGTAGTTCACGGGTGCGATCGGAGATGCCCAGAGGCACGGCACCGGACAGCTCGGTGATCTTGGCCGTGAGGAGGAACCTGTTGTCGATCATCTCGACGAGGCCCTCTGACCGCAGAAAGCCGACCATGCGGTGAACGGTGGACTTCGGGAGATCGGCGTGCCGGGTGAGTTCGGTGAGTGATGCCGCGCCTTCGCACAAGCCGAAAGCTTGAAGCACGGACAACACCTTCGTGGCCGCGGTGCGCGTTGAAGTCCGGGAGTCTCGCGGGGACTGCACCGTCATCACCGTGGCAGGGGGCGGAAAGGCGGTGGGTTGCTTGGTGATCACGACTGGTCCCTTCGCCTGTGGGTTCCTCCTCACCGTATGAAGGGTGCTGCGGCGTGGAACTACGGAGTTCCGCACCATTGAATCCGGAGGGATGAACCCGCAGATCGCAGGCTTACCGTTGTCGCCTCAGGGGTCCGCAGTGCTGCCGTGCTTCGCCCAGACATGTGGGTCACCTGTGGACAAGGGGTTGACATGCGAGAGATCCACTGGCTGGCATGGGCGGTGCTTCAGGTGGATGCATGAAGATCCTCGTACCATTTTTTCGGCGAATGCTCACACAAACGTGCCAACCCTTGGGACGTCCCCCAGCGTGGCACGCTTTCTTGGCATGGGGCCGATCACTGCCTAATTTCTGATCATCGTTCACATGCTCGCCGAGGAGCTTGTAATGGCCGTTCACACGGACCCCTCTCCCAGGTCGTCCGCCGAGTTCGCCGCTTCCCTGATCCGCACCGGGTTCTTCGACACGTACTTCGTCTACGAGCACGGCACGGTCTGGACGGTCGCCTGGGGTGTGCGTGTGGAGATCGTGGTCAACGCGACACGTGTGCGAGTTCGGCGCGACTCGGTGGAGGAATCGTGGCCGACCGTCGGCGGGCCCCTGCGGGCCGCACACGAGGCACTGGAGCGGCTGGCACTGAGTGATTGGACGGCGTGTGGCTGGATCGCGTTCGAAGCCGTGCACGTTCTGAACGGTCGTCCAGACCTCGCGGGCGACTCGGACGTCGTGCATCTCGTGGTGCCCGAGGTGGAGGTGCGCATCGAGCGCGGCAGGGCGAGTGTCGTACGAGGCGGCGACCCGCGGCTCCACGCGTTGCTCGAACACTTGCGCACGGCTCCCCCTGCGAACATGCCTGCTTCACGACGTGCAGACGTCCCGGTGGACGTGAACGCCGACAGCGGTCGGTACCGCGAGGCGGCGCTGGAGGCGCTGGAGGAGATCCGTTCCACCGAACTGCGCAAGGTGACCTTGTCGCGCAGCGTTCCGGTGGGCGAGCCCGTCGACTTCGTGGAGACGTACCTGGCCGGGCGTGCGGCCACCGCACCGGCACGATCGTTCCTGCTGTCGATCGGAGGGCTGACGGCGACGGGGTTCTGTCCGGAGACGCTGCTGGAGGCGCGCCCCGACGGAAAGGTGTCGACTCAGCCGCTGACGAGGACTCGCGCGCTCGTGGGCAACGAGCTGGAGACCGAGCGGTCGCGTGCCGAGATGTCAGCGGATGCGGAAGCGGTGTACGCGCACGCGATCGCGGTGAGCTCCGCGTTCGACGAGTTCAACGAGGTGTGCGAGCCGGGTTCGGTGGTGGTGGACGAGCTGGTGGCCTTCAGGACTCGGGGATCCGTTCAGCACCTGGCATCGCGGCTCTGCGGGCGGTTGGCCGGGGGGAAGACCTCGTGGGACGCGTTGGAGGCGCTGTTCCCCGCTGTCGCGACCTCGGGTGCGCCGAAGAGGGCAGGGTGTGAGTTCATCTCCCGATCAGAAGCCACTCCACGGGGCATCTATTCGGGCGCGGTGCTGCTCGCGTTGGACGACGGGTTTCTGGACGCCGGCTTGGTCTCGCGCGCGGTGTACGAGACCAGGGGACGGCGGTGGTTGCGCGCGGGTGCGGGGATCGTCGCCTCCTCGTCGCCTGAGCGGAAGTTCGAGGAGACGCGCGAGAAGTTGCGCGACATCTCCTCGTACCTCGTGACGGGCCCAACGTGACAGAGGCCGTTCCTACCCGCCGTTGCCGGACGAGTGGAGCACTGCGGCCAACTGCGTGCGCCGCCGGATTCCGAGCTTGCGGTAGATGTTCGTGAGGTGGAACTCGACGGCTCGTCGGGACACGGACAACTTGCGGGCTACCTCGTCGTTCGACTCGCCCGCGGCGACCAGGCCCGCCACGCGGTGTTCGTGCGGTGTCAGGGGAGAGTCTGCGGGAACGTGCAGAGCCGACAGGGCGTCGGACCGTTCCACCGCCTCCGGTGGCAACTCGGCGAGCTTGGCGAGCAACGGCAGCGATCCGCACTGCTGCGCGATGTCCTTCGCCTGAGCCAGCTCGTTCCGCGCGAGTTCCTGCTGCCCGTGGTGCCATCTCGCCGTCCCGAGTTCGACAAGGACCTCCGTGCGCAGCAGCAGTGCCGGTGCGTCGCGCAGAACCTGTTCGGCCTCGATGAGCCAGGGCAACGCCGCCGCGCCGCCGGTCGCGACGCCGACGCTGAGCAACGCGCGAGCCACAGCCGACGCCGAGGTCCACTTCTTGGCCAGCTCGAGTTCCTCGAGAGCGAGGTTCAGTGCCTCCCGTGACTGCCCCAGGCGGAGGTGCGCGACGACCGCGTGCGCCCGCCACGGCAGAAACGCAGGGCTGGTAGCACCCCACGACGTCAATCGTCGCCCGCACTCCAGCTGGTCTTCGAGCGCGCCGGCGGCGTCGCCCAGCTCCAAACGCAGGTGGCCGCGTCGGTGCAGGAGGTTGGTGTGGTGCCAGGTGGCCGGCAGTGGGCTGGCGAGGCCGATGGGGTCGACCAGCTCGGATGCCGTTTCAACGTCACCGAGGTGCAGCAGTGCGGGCAGGAGGGCGTCCAACGGCCAGGCGTAACCGGGGTGGTCGTGCTGCAGGTTCATCTGCTGGGCTTCGGCCAGCGCGAGCCTGCCTTCGTCGGCCGATCGCTCCAGCGCCCCGCGGAAGCGGTGCACTCGCGACCGCATCGTGTGCCCCAGAAGGGAGATCAAGTCCAGTTTCTGGCGCCGCGCTTCCTGGATCGCCTCAGTGGCGTACCGCATGGCCAGCTCGAACTCGTCGACCAGGATCAGTTGGTTGATCGCGGCCATCATCCGCGGGTCCTGCATGAACGACACCGCGCCTGCGGACAACGCGACCAGAGCGGCCTCGCGACATGTCGCGAGGTCTTCGCCGCGGTTGCCCAGATCCTGCGCGACCAGCGCCGCCAGCTTGCGCCCACGAGCGTCAGCACGCCGCCAGTCGCCGGAGAAGTCGGCCGGGACGAGGTCGGCCTGCTCGGACTTCTCGGTCGGCACGGTGACCCGGAGCACGAGGCGCAGCTGAGCGGAGAACTTCGGTGCGGAGGCGCAGATCCTGTCGATCGATTCGCGCAGCGCACTGCGCGCGCTTTCATCCTGCCCGTCGGCGTGCAGCAGATCGGACAGCACCGAGACGACGTCGAAGAGGAGTTCGGGCTCCTCGATGTTCTCCAAGGCCTGCTCGAAGTGCGTGGTCGCAAGACGGGTGTCGAAGTAGGTCTCGGCGCGACCGAGCTTGATGAGCAGCTTCGTCCTGAGCTCAGCCGGCACGTCTTCCTGCAGTGCCCTGGAGAGGAAACTCGCGGCCGTGATCACGTCACCGTCGTTCAGCAACTCGTCCGCTGTCCTGCGCAACGCGTCTGCGGCCCACCCGCCGAGTTTCGAGGTGGTGCACTGGACATGCCGTGCGATGAACGCCGCTTGTGCCTGGGACTCGTGCAGAAGTGCGGCGGCTCGCGCGTGGAGGTCGTCCCTGACGGCGTGAGTGATCGAGTTCGCGATCGCGTTCTTGATCACGGAGTGGGTGAAAGCCGGCTTCTCGGCATCGGTCATCAGCCCCATCTGCGCCAGCTGGCGAACGCCGTCGGCAGCAGCGGGCAACGGCATGTCCGCCACCTCGGCCGCGAGCTTGAGATCCAGCGGTTCCACCACCGCGATCGTCCTGGCGAGCTGGACCAGTTGGCTGGACTCGCGGTTGAGCCGGGCCAGCACCGACTCCCCCAGCTCCTGCGGCCCGTACGAGGTCAGGGTCTTCAGCGCGTCGGCATCAGGTCCGCACGAAGCCTCCCTCATCGCCGTCAGCAGGTAGCGGAGCACGAGGGGATTTCCCCCGGTCGCCGTGTGGCAGGCTTCGATGAACTCGGGTTCGGGCTGACGACCGAGCATCAGCTCGATGAACTTCGACAGCTCCTCCGTGCTGAACCCGCCGATCTTCACCCGCGTGGCGTAGATCTGCATCTCCGCGATCTGGAGCGGGTCCGCGGGATACACCCCCGTCGTGCAGCTGAGCAGGACTGCGAGTGGCAGCCTGGTTGCCCGGCGCACGAGGTAGTTGAGCCATCGCAGCGACGACACGTCGGCCCACTGCAGGTCGTCGACGATCAAGCAGACCGGTCCGCGATCCGCGAGCCCGCCCACGAGTTGGTACAGCTCGTAGTAGGTCTGGTGGACCGACAGCTCGTCGAAGCCCGCGGTGGTGCGTTTGCCCGCCCCGGACCTGTCTGCCGCGCCGCGGCCCGCGCCGATGATCGACCGCAGGGCATCCGACTCGGCCTCCGTGGCGAGCTCCTCGAACAGTTGCCGAACCACTGAGAACGACATGAACTTGTCGAGGTTGGACGTCACGGCACTGGCCACCTGGAACCCGCGCGCCCTGGCGACGTCGGCGGCCTCCTCCAGCAGTGTCGTCTTGCCGATCCCGGTGGCGCCCTCCAACAGCATCACCGTCGGCGCGCTCGCCTCCGCCGTGTCGAGTGCGCTGGCCAAGCGAGCCAGTTCACCGCTCCGCTGCGTGAGCCCAGGCGCGTCAGAGGAAATCTTGTGTGCCGTGTTGTACTGCCGAACCATCCACAAAGCTCCGTCGCGTGTTCGTCACTTCACCGACGTGCACAGTTCCGTGACCTCGTTCAGTTCCTCGTCGCGCCAGAGACTACGCACGTTCGCGTGCCAGAATCGATGTGAGTTGAAGTACCTGGGCAAGTCGCAAGCTGGAGTCGGGCAGGCTCGGCCCACCTTCTGCTCTGGTCTCCAGTCGTGCTGCTGACTCACAAAATCATCCGATCTCAGGCCTTAATTCCCTGCGACTCCGCATGGTTCGCCCAGTAAACGACTCAACTGATCCGATGAATAGCTCTCGCCCGTCTCACTACGAGACAAGGCCACAATGCCCGTGCGTGTTCGTATTATCATATTATCGGCCGAAAGGGTGGCCTGTCGATGTTCTGCCCTGAACACAGACCACGCTCAGTGCCCGAAATGGCGACCGAAATTCACCCCGGGTGTTCGCAACCAAATGAATCACGGTCAGGGTGAAACGGACAACGGATTGAAAAAGTCCGACGGGTGCACGCACTCTGTTCCGTGAATCGCTCGCCAAACTGCGCGAGGTCGTGTTGGACCTCTACTCCCACGCGAAGATGGCACCGCAGGCGGTGAGGTGTCACGACCAGTCGTGTCGCGCAACCACCTTGGAACGCGCAGGTGAGCGGGGGCTTGGCGGGCACCTGGGCTGGCGAAGAAGGTCGCCCAGTCGACACCGGCCCACGCACGCGCGCCATCGCACCGCCGTGGTCAGTGCGTCGAGGTCGGGACACGCAGCGCGTCACAGGAGCACGTCGATCCCCGCAGCTGCCGGACCCAGTGGTCGAGTTCGGTCATCTCTTCCGAGGCGAATCGCCCGGTCGGGGTGGACACGATCGGGATCGACGGGTCCGGGAGTCGGGCAAACGATTCAGTCAGATGCTGAGGCGCAGGCCGCGCTCTGCATCTCCCAAGTGGCGATCTCAGCCGCTTTGCGCACCTTGGGGGCGACTTCGTCCACCCGCAACCTGGCACTCGGGCCGACCACGGAGATGGCGCCGAGCAACACCCTGTCCGGCCCCCACACCGGAGCGGCCACACCGGCGAGACCGGAACGCCATTCGCCCCGGTCGAAGGCCACTCCGAACTTCCGCACGCCGGCCAGTTCCTCGTGCAACCGCGAGATCGACGTGATGGTCGCGGACGTGTGCTGTTCCAGGTTCGCGTCGATCCTGGACACCAGCAGGGGTGATCCGGCCAGCAGGACCTTGCCGGCCGCCGTGCAGGACAGGGGTGAGGCGTTGCGCAGCAGTCGCATCAATCCTGCTGATCTCCTGCCGTGCACACACGCCACAGTTCGAACCACGTCACCGGACAGAGCTGCCAGTTGCACCGCTTCACCGGACTGCCCGTGAAGATCAGTCAACCCCGGCATGAGCATTTCGCGCATGTGACGGGAGAACCTGCTCGGCACCGCAGCGGACAGCTCGGCCATCCTGGCCGTGAGCACGTAACCCTTGTCATTGACGTCCACCAGGCCCGCGGTGCGCAGAAAGCCGATCATCCGGTGCACGGTCGACTTGGGCAACTCCGTGTGCCTCGCCAGTTCCGCTGTGGAAGCCGAACCGTCGTGAGCTCCGAACGCCTGCAGTACCGTCAACACCTTTTCAGCGGCTCCAAGCGAGGCGGGCGTCTCATCACGCAGATTCCCTGCATCCTTCGACAGCCTCGCAGCCATGCGTTCCCCTTGCCGTGCGATCTGTTCGGCGCCGTCATCCCGGCCAGGACGTCTGGCTTCGGGCTGATCTCCGGCTCCACTTCCTCGAGTGAGTGGAAATCGAGCCGTTCACGAAGCCCTCGTCCCGCTCGATTTCGAACTTCCCGTTCCAATGCTATTCACGTTTGACCCGAGATGAACTGCGGAAATCCGCAGCGACCCTTTCGCACAGGCGAGATCAGCGAGACGTCCTCAACGGACGTAAGTCTGCCGCCGACCAGGTCACCGATCGACCGCAGAGCACCGGTCACCAGCTACCGCTGACCGCGACTGGTTCGCGATCCACAGCACCGAACTGCGGTTCTGCGTCCGGGCACTGCAGTTCTCCACAGTGCTCGGCAGTTCGTACTGCCGCACGGTGGAATCGCCGCCTGACTCTCAGCGCGCCACGAGCCAGCCGGGAGGAACCCCACCGCACGCAGGACCCACGCACATCTGGAGCAACTCATGGCAAACGACGGGAGCAGCTCGCCGGCCTCCGCGCGTCTGCGGGACGGCATCAACTCCGGTCAGGTGCAGATCGCCCCCTCCGCCGGAGAGGAACTCCGCAAGGCCCTGCAACACCAGATCGATCAGGTCGATTCCTGGTTGCACCGCGCCAACACCAGCATCGCTCGGCCCGCGGCTCTGGGTGCGAACGCGGTAGGTGACGCGATGAGGGAGAAGTTCACCACCAGAGCGACCGGTGAGCAGCACTCGTTCGTCAGCGTCATGACCGCGTACCGCACGGTCCTGGAACAGACGAAGTCCGCCGTCGTCGGAGCCATCGAGAACTTCACCGCACTGGACGAGGAGCACCAGGCCCGACTCCACCGGCTGTCGAACAGCGGATCCGACCAGAACGAGAGGTGAGCCGGCCATGCTCCCCGAGAACGTCCCGATCGAGCCCGACCGGGTGCTCACCGATCCGCAGAACTGGGCTGCGCAGTCACACCAGCAGCTCTACGACTCCGTGCACCACAACAACGATCCCGGTCAGTCGGGGGAGATCGGCGCCCAGTGGGCGAAGTACGCCTCGGAGCTCGTCGAGTGCGCGCGACAGATCACCGTGCACGTCACCGCGTCGGAGTCCCAGTGGACGGGTGACGCGGCCGACGGCGCTCGCACCGCGATGAGAAAGCTCGCCGACTGGGTGGACGAGACGGCTCGGACCGCGGTCGAAGTCGGTGACAAGGTCACCGAGCAGGGGCGTGTCATGGCGACCGCGCGTGCCCAGATGCCCGAACCGTTCGAGTTCGACTGGGCCGGCACGGCTGCTTTCCTCTCCCAGCCCGGCATCCCCTCGTTCGTGCGTGCCGCAGCCGACGTGTCCATCGCGAACTCCATCGCACGTGCCGTGCACGACCAGGCCGTCACCGTGATGACCGACATGGAGAACGACTCGCGGCGGATCGACAGTTCGACACCGGCGTTCAGAGCCCCGTTCAACCCGGTGACCGGGCAGGTCGAGGATCCGGCCATCGCGCTACGCGCGTTCAGCGGAGCTCCGGCCCCGTACACCGCCGAGGTACCTGTGGCCGAGCACCCGCAAGGCGGGAACAGCCACGTCATCTCCCCCTTGTCGCCCAGCGGCGGCGAACGCTCGGAACTGCCCCCGTCGAGCCCGGCCGGTCGAGGCCCGGGCGGGTACTCCCCTTCCTCCGCCGCGCCGGCCGGTGGCCACACCTACTTGACGCCACCTGTTCCCGGACAAGACGTGACTGCCGCAGCGTCCTACGCGCCATCGCAGCAGAACCAACAGTCGTACTCGCCCCAGGCCCCGGCTTCCGGCGTCACCCACACCGGCGGCGCGGACCACAAGCCTCACCTGCCCGCGAACGCCGGCCCCGCGGGTTTCACCCCGCAGACGCCGAAAGCCGGTGTCCGGACTCCCCCGCCGCACGTTCCGCAGAACGGTGTTCTCCCTTCCCGCCAGAACCCCGACGTGGTGCCGAAGCCGAATCCTGCTGCGAGCAGGGAGGCGCCGCTTCCCGCATCGACTCCACCAGCCCCCCGAGGCTCAGGCGGCGGGAGCGCGAACGGTGCGGGTAGCGGGAGCGGCCTGGGCAACCCGAACGGTGCGGGCGGCATGAGCGGCGCGGGTGGTCCGGGCGGAGGCGGCAGCGCTGGGCCTCTCTCGGCCGCGAAGGGCTTCGGTGGCGGAGGACCAGGTGGTGCCGCGAGTTCTGCTGCGACAGGCGCCGGGACGCAACCGGGCACCTCGGCTGGTGTGAACCCGGTTCAGGGGCGCTCCGGCAGCCCGTCGGGCATGACACCTCCCGGCGGCTCGTCCGCCGCCGTACCGGGCACCGGTGGCACAGGAGGCGCACCGCCCGGAGGTCCCGCCACCGGCAGGGGTGAGGAGGACAAGGAACACCGCTCGGCCGGTTACATCATCGGCGGCGACCTCTTCGAGGTACCCGGCAGTGACCTTCCACCGGCCGTGATCGGCGACACGAGGACGAAGAAGCAGTGGAAGGCCGACGGACGTGATCACTCCTGAGTTCGTGCTCTCTCAAAGGGAGTTCGACGTGCTGTGGCAGTCGCTGGGACTCGGCCGCACGCCGTACCCGCTCGACGTGCCGACGGAGGGCGCTACGGAGTCCGAGCGCAAAGCGTTGGTGCAGAACACCTTGGCGGGCCTGCGCGAACGCGGGCTGTTGCACGACGAGCGCCTGGAGGGACTCCTCGCCCTGCTCGGCGATCACGAGGTCTCCGTCGACGCGGTGGCAGGTCTGGGCCGCACCGTGCGTGCACTCGCGGTGGCGGCGGGTGAGCGTGCGGCGCTGGCGATCATCGACGACGACCAGGTCGGCTTGGTGACGATCCGCGCCACGGCCCTCGCCCGCGAGATCGTCGCGGTGCTACCACCTGGCACGCCCGGTCCCGGCAACGCCTTGTCCGTCCGGCTGCGGGCCCTCGAGGACGCCGTCAAGCTGCGAGACGACGAAGACGAGGACTCCGAGAGTCCCTGGCAGGAACCAAAAGCCGAGCTGGATGAGAAAGAGGCGCTACGCCGCTCCGGAATGTCCACTCAGGACGCTTTGGCGGTGAGCGAGCTCGCGGCGAACCGCACCGCCGGCGGCCAGTTCGGCGTCACCGTCCGGCAGCAACGTTCCGAGGTGCTGATCAACTGGTTCGACACGCCGCAGGGCCGTTACCTGATGGTCAACTCCGGTGGCTGGCTGAGCCTCTCACCGACCGACAACGACCGGATCGCCGTACGGATCGGCGCAGCCCTGACCTGAGGCGGATCCGACACCGGTCATCTCACGCACCACGCGCGCCGACACAACCGCCATCGTCGAAGGATCCACTTTGGACGCCACGCACCCGACCCGATGGGTCGAAGAGTTCGAAGCCAGGCTCGCAGATCTGCAGCAGAAGTCCCAGTCCCTGGAAGACGACATCGCTGCGTCGACCGCCACCGTGACGAGCAGGGACGGCGCCGTCACGGTCACCGTAGGCCCCAACGGCGGTCTGCAGAACCTCGTTCTTGGGCACCGCGCTGTCGAACTGGGCGCGGCACAACTGACCTCGCTGATCCTCTCGACCGCGCGGACGGCGCAGAAGGAGGCCGCGGGCAAGGTGCTCGAAGCCTTCAAACCGCTCGGTGAGGGCACCGAGGCCTATCAGATGGTCAGCCATGTGATCACCGCTGACGAAGAGCCGGAAACGGCCGCCGGTGACGAGGAACCGAACGAGCGCCGGGCACCGGTGAACACCCCCGCTCCTCAAGAGAGCCGACCGGTGCGCCGCCGGCGCCCAGCGGACGACGAGGACGGGGACGAGTCCCAGCCGTGGTGAACTCGCAGACAGGAAAGCAGGACCAGCGATGACGGAGACTCCGATCAGTTCTCCTCCGGGGATGGAGATCACCGAGGAGAACAAGTACAAGGGTTCGTTGTTCATCGAGGCCTACTCCGGCCTCATCGACAGCATCGGCAAGGACGCCGAGTCCGAGACCGAGAAGGCGCTGGACGTCACGTTCGGTGCCATCGGCGCCGCCTCGTCGACGGTGATGCTCGCGATCGACCCCCTGGGCAGCCTGTTCGGTGCCGGCGTCGGCTGGCTGATCGAACACGTCTCCTTCCTGCGCGATGCGCTCAACCAGGTGATGGGCAACCCCGAGGAGATCGAGGCCAACGTCGAGGCGACCAAGAACCTCGCGGCCGAACTCCGCGTGCTCGCCGAGGAGCACCGAAAAGGCCTGGCGACGTTCGACTGCTGGTCCGGTGCCGCGTCGGAACGTTTCGAGGGCTCCATGCGCAACTTCGGCCAGGAGCTCGACGAACTCGCCTCCGCCGTCGAGACGAAGGCCAAGATCGTCGCGATCATGGGCGTGCTCGTGACGGTGCTGCGCGACATCGTCCGAGACCTGATCGCCCAGTTGATCGGCTCGTTGATCGGCGGAGCGCTCCTCGCCGCGGCCACCATGATCCCGACGCTCGGCGCCTCGATCCCGGTCTTCATCGGTTTCGCCGTGGGCAAAGCGGTCGCATTGGGTGTGAACATCGCTTCGCGCATCGCCCGTGTCGTCGCCGCGCTGGCCCGCCAGGTCAAGCGGATCGGCGACCTCGACGAGATCATGAACAAGATCGGCAACGGCTGGGACCGCTTCGAGAACGCCGCTGACGTCGCCGAGATCACCTACGAGGGCGTCAAGGCCTCGAACAGCGTCGACAAGAAGATCGACGAGGCGCTCGAGAGCTCCGGGCGCGGCGACGGGCAGAAGCAGTCCGGCGGGCCTTCGGGTGGTGTGGGTGAAGACGACCTGGCCCGTCTGACACCGCTGGCCGACATCGCCCGAAGTGCCGGGCTGCCAGGACTCGCCGTGGGTGTCGCCATCGCCGCGAGTGCCGGTGAGAACGCCTCACCCGACGGCGGTTCGCAGCCCGCGCACTTCAGCGCGTCCGAGAACCCGGACGCCACCTAGGTCTTCCGATGGACGGGCCGCCTTCGAGCTGTCCGTCCGCGTCCGTCCCCTCACCGGAGAGAGCGCGCCATGGCCAAGGAACCCACCGATTCGAGCTCGTCGAACTCGTCCTCGAACCACGCGTCGAACCCGCCGTCGAGTTCGTCGCCCGGTTCCAGCGCCGGCAAGGCCGGGCCGACGGGCCGGTCGGGGTTCTTCATGGACCCCCACGGCATGCAGAGCCTGCAGAACAAGGCAGCCGACCTGGGCTCCCGGCTCTCCGGTATCGCAGGGGGCATGCGCGGCCTCACCTTCAGCGGAAACGCGCTCGGCCCCATCGGCGTGTTCGCCGTCCCCGGCCTCAACACGTCCACCGACAGCGCGGTCGCTCAGGCCGAACGCGGCTCCACGGCGTTCGGCAACGTCCAGTCCGGCATCAAGGCGACCGTGCAGACGACTGTCGGCGCGGACCAGCACAACAAGGCGTCGTTCAAGTCGATCGAGTCGCCAGGGGCCCCCAAGCCACCGCCCGGTGGTAGCGGTGCAGGGGCGTCGAAGTCCAGTTCTCCGAGCGGTCCCAAGGCTTCCGCTCCCGGATCGATCGCGGGCGGCGGCGGCCCTGCCGGTGCAGGCGTCAAGACCCCCGTTGGTCCCCCGGTCGCCAAGACGCCCGACATCAAGAGCGGTAGCGGCTCCGCCGGGCGCGGAGTCAACACACCATCCGGTCCAGCCGCCGCACCGGTGCCGAATCTCAGGAGCGGTGGCCCCGCGTCCGGCGGCGTCAAGGCACTTGGTGGGCAGGCTGCCGGCCAACCACCGAACCTCAAGCGCGGCAACGGCTCCGCCGGCGGCGTCAAGGCACCTGGTGGGCAGGTGGCCGGGCAGGTGCCGAACTTCAGGGGCGGCACCCCTGGCAGTGTGAACACGCCCGCCGGCCGACAGGGCACCTCAGGCGGCGGCAAGGCGGTCCAGATCCCGAAGGCCCCCAACGGAAGCGGCGCCACACCGGCCGGCAAACCCGGCTCCGTTCCCATCGGCACCCCACCGGTGTCCGGCGGCGTTCCCAGCATCTCGGGCAAGGGTGCCACCGGCACGCCGGGCAAAGGTGTCTCCGGCGCGCCGCCCGCTGCCGGAGGCGTTTCCGGCACACCGGGCAAGGGCACCACCGGCGGGCCGGCTGTTCCGGGCAACACCCCCGCCACACCCGGCGCCAAGTCCGCCGAGGCGGCCCCTGGGTCCCGAAGTGCGGTTGCACCGCCCTCGGCCGGAGGCGGCCCGCGCGGCGTTTCCGCCGCCACGCACAATCCGTCCGTCGCGACAGCTGCCGCGCCGCCTGCTGCCCCCGGCGCCGCGCCGGCCGCCGGCTCGCCGGGCGGCAGCGAGCGCGGCGGCAACAGGTTCGGTGCTTCCGGTGGGAACAAGGGCGTGTTCGAGGCGCCCAAACCGCCTGGGCCCAACGGCTCCATGACGAAGGCACCGCCCGCGCCCGCGCCGGGAGCGACCCCGGGCACCACCCCTGACGGCACATCGGCCAAGACCCCGGTCACTTCGAGCACGACTCCCGGCTCGCAGAACGCGGTGACCACCCCACCTCACGGCACCGCACGTGGTGCCAACCCGATGCCGGGCACCCCGGCGCCGGGCTCGAACGCCGGTGCCGCACCGCCACCGATGGCTCCGCCCAACGCCAACCCCGCGGCAGGTGGCCAGGAGAGGAGCGGAAGCAGGTACGGAGGACCGGGGGCGAACAAGGGCGTGTTCGACGCGCCCAGGCCGGTCGCACCGGACAAGACCATCAGCAAGGCACCGCCCGCTTCTGCATCGAGTCCGCCGCCGGCACCCGAACCGACCAGGCCACGTCCGGTCACAGACGCACCTCCCGCGGCGAGGACGCGTCCAGCTCCCGCACGTCCACACGTTCCGGGCGTCCGACCGCCGAACCCGGACACTCCGCCGAGCGCCCGTGCCCATCCATCACACCCTGACGGTCAGGGCCGTCCGGATCCGGCCGTTCTGCCACGGACGCACACCGCCGCACAGCGGTTCCAGGCACGTTCGAGGTCGAAGCCCGACGGCAAACGGGCCAGCGTCAAGAAGTTCTTCTCCGTCGACTTCCCAGGCTTGTTCAAGCACAGGCCGGAACAGCCGGCACCAAAGCCGAACACCATCCCTGCCGCACCACCCACCGTCACCGACTCGTGGGCCGAGCTGCTCCACCAGGGCACCAATCTTTCCACAATGGACACTGTGGACCTGCAGATACACGTCAACCGCGCGGTCGCCGAAGGCAAACCCGTCAAGGCACGTCTGCTGATCAGGCGGCTGCAGGGCTCGGACAGGCAGGCCGAACTCCAACGGCACTACGACGCCGCAGTCAGCACCAAAGGCGACGGGGGCAAGGTCGAGGTGCCCAAGGCGTTGCACTTCGCCTGGTTCGGCGGCACGCCGAGCGACGCAGCCGTGCAGAACATGCTCGAATGGGCCGCCAAGATCGCGGACAGCAACGGAAAGTCGGCTGATCCCGATCTGAACTGGAATGCCACGCTGTGGACCGACGGATCCTCCGCGAACTGGAACCAGGACGTCAAGCAGAGGCTGGAAGACGCCGGCATCTCGATCCGGGCCGATGTCGACTCGCTGGTGAACGACCTCTCCACAGATGTGCAGAACCGCACGGGGGACGCGACCACGATCAACGACGTCTATTCCGCGGCCAAAGATCCGGATGCCAAGGCCTACAACCTCCAGTCCGACATCGCGCGCTATGCGGTGCTGGCCAGGACTGGCGGGGTCTACGTCGACGTCGATGTCCGGCCCGGCTCCGTGTCGCTCGACGACGTCGGTGAAATGACGATGCATCCGTCTGACATGCCGTTGCTCGCGCCGCGCCTGCGTGACCAGCAAAGCGTCGACAGCGCGTTGACGCGCGTGGGGAACGTGGCTCCGGGCGCCGAGGTCGGCGTCGCTGCGGAGATCCAGTACGGCAAGGGAGAATTCGGCAACAGCTTCATCGTCGCACCACCGGACAACGACTTCATCAAGACGCTCACCGACGTCATCCCGAAGAAGTTCGACAGCCTGCGGAGCCACGGACTGCCGGAGACGGTCTTTCGCGCCCAGCTCAAGAAGCAGGCGCCGGACATCACCGGTCCCAACGTCCTGGTCGACGGCGGCCTCAACACGCAGAACGGTGTCATCAGCGAGTTCGTGATGGATCCGAACGGCCTTGGCTTGCAGGTGGAACTGAGCTATCTGTCGCAACCGGTCTCGTTGCTGGAGAAGAGCGACTACTCCGCGCTGTTCGACCCGGGCCTCAAGGACAGCTGGGCAGGTCTGCAGTGGGTGAGCCCGGAGAGCGAGGCCCAGCTCGACGACAGCACCAAGGCCAGCGAGAGCGGCATCAACGTCGAGGTGCGGCCGAGCGTGCCCGCGGTCGTCCTTTCCCCGCCCCCACTGGTGGCTCCTCCTGCCGCTCCCCCGCTACCGCCCCCTCGCAGGCACGAAGCCCCCGAAGTGAAGAGCGGTGGCGCACCGCCTCCGCTGACCCCACCGACACCGGAGTCGCACGAGGGCAAGGACGTCCTCACCGACCAGTCGTGGCGGTACGAACCCGCGGTGACGGCCGAGTGGTTCGCACCTGACACCCCGGCTTCGCCGGACACCTGGGCGGATCGGCGCGAACAGGCCGAGTCGCGAACGGTGGACCTGGTCGTTCCCGACATCACCACCGGCAGCACGCCGTCGAACCTGGAGAACTTCGACGGCATCGTGCGCTACGACCTGCGCCGAATCGAGACGAGTCCCGGCAGGTTCGTGCAGGAGTACACCGTCAAGGTGAGCCTGGACGCGAGTCCGTCCGTGGACCCCGACCTCGTCGAGCAGGTCAGTGCCAAGGCCATCTCAGGCGTGGACTCCCTGTTGAACCAGGGCTTCCGCCTTCCCAGTGGCGACCAGTTCCACCTCAACCTCGAGTTCACCCCCTTCTGGCACGCGCACACGACCATCCGGATCGACGACGACCACCCGATCAACCAGTCCGTCTGGAACACCACCTCCAGCCCGCAGGAACTCGCCCACGAGGTCCTGCACTACCTCGGCGCGCCGGACGAGTACCGGGATGGCAGGCGGGTCTTCCAGCAGCACAGCACCAGCACGGGCGTGCACCTGGACGACGGCAGCATGATGGGCCGGGACGTGCTCTACCCCGAGAGGAACCCAGGTCTGCGGCCGCGGCACCTGTGGCTGGTGGAGAACACCGCCAAGAGCCAGGTGATGGTCCCCGACACCCTGCTGGACGCGCCGAGGCCGCCAGAGGACGGATCCCTGGACACGCCGGGCTCCCGCTCTCGCGACTCCGGCTCGACCGGCGATCCCGGTGCACAGGACCCGCCGACCGCACGGACACGGCCCAGCCCGACGTCCCGGACACCGGACCCGGACACGGGAATCTCCCCGCGCTCCGGCGAGGGCACGACGCCACCACGTCCCGCTGCTCCTGCGGTGCCACCTCCATCGCCGATCCTCATGACCACCGTGGCACCGCAGCCGGTAGGTGAGATCCCGGGAACCGCTCTTCCCGGCTACTTCACGAGCAACCAGGCGCTCGGTGCGATCACGCCCACCGCCGTGGGAGGCGCGGACGCCGTGGTGGCCGAACTGCACGGGATCAGGCCGGGCGACGCGACGCGCATCAAGGAGGCGCTCGAGAACGACTTCGAGACGTTCCTCGGCACCGGCCGCAACTTCCAGGTCAAGGTCGGACGAACGTGGCACGAAGCGAACATTCGTGCCGAGATGCACGCGGACACCGCCCAACCCGGCACGCACTCCCCGGACACCAAGGTCGAACGCAACTTCCAGGCGACCGCGTCCTCCACCACCACCAACACCGTCGCCACCTCCAACGACGTCGGCGGCTCGGTGATGTTCGGGCCGACGACGGGCCCGTACGCCACGGTCGGCGGCAAGTCGCAGTTCGCGACACCGGCCGTGTCGCAGGCGACGACGACCTCGATCGCCGAGCAGCGCGCGATCAAGTCGGGTGAGGGTGCGAAGACCGTCACCGTGCCGGTCGCCTACGAGATCACGCTCACCGACGCGAACGGCGAGCCCGTGCGGTTCGCCACGCTCGCCACGGGCCCGGACGTGACGCTCGTGATCCCCGACGCCCTCACCGCGATCACCACCTCCGGCAACACTTCCGGCACCGTCACCCCGCCTGACGCGGACTGGGGCGTGCAGGTCGAGACCGCCGTGCCCGAGGCCGTGGTCGTCGACCACCCGTCGGCGTTCGACGACATCGCCGCAAAGCTGCACCCGTCCATCACGAAGATCGGCTCGCCCGGCCGCGAGGCGTTGCAGACGTTCCTCAGCCCGACGTCGATCCGCGACAACCTGCCCGCGATGCTGGGCGGTCACGTGACATCGCCGGACCTGATCAGCCCTCACGCGAGCAAGGGCGCGGCGGTCCAGATGACCGCGACGCTCAAGGACGCGAAGCTGATCGGCACGCACGACTCCTCGGTGCTGCAACTGCAGGACACCCTCTCCGGCGGCAGCAGCATCGCCGCCACGACGAAGACCGGATTCGACGTCACCGCGGGTGGCGGGGCGAACATCGGTGTTCCCGGCGCCGTAGTGGGTGCCGTCGGCGGCACGATCTCCTACAGCACGCGCACCGCGGAGGGGGTGAACGCGGGCACGGCCGTCACCCGGAGGTCGGGGGTCCAGGTCAAGAACGAGACGGGCCTGTACGAGGTGACCGCCGAGGTCGAGGTGCGCGCGCCCGCCGGCGGCAGTGTGAAGATCCCGGTGACGGCACATCTGAGGGTGGGCCTGCACGAGGCCGGTGCCGCCGGCCTGCCCACACCGGCCGGCACCAGGAACACGACCACCGATCCGGACACCGCCGGCACGAAGTACCCCCCGCCGTACCTCGCGGACAGCATCGCGGCCGGCAACGCCAAGGTCGGCGAGTTCGTGCCCGCCACCAAGGTCCAGGAGCAGGTCGAGCAGGCACTCCGCGAACTTCCCGGTTTCGAGAGCTTCCTGCCGACGTGGAACGACCCGGACGCGAATCCGCGCAGCAGCAAGGGCAAGGGGTACGCGGACTTCGCCGAACAACTGGCGAACCAGCGGAAGCTGACCGCTGCCCTCTCCCCCGCGGCGCTGAAGGCGACCATGGACAGCCTGCTGGGTCCCGGCGTCCAGGTGCAGGTCAGGAACACCGGCAGGACGACCAACACCTACGCCAACGTCACCGTCAGGGCGAAGGTGAGCAACCCGGAGCACCTCGGCAAGGCGGACGCGCGCCCGGTCGACGACCAGACCACCGCCGCTCCGAAACTGGACGCCGGCACCAGCACCACCAAGGGCTGGACCGGCGCGGTGCAGGGCCGGGTGGCCATCCCGGTCAAGACGGGAGTCGCCGCGCTCATCCCGCTCCCGCAGGCGAGCGCGTCCTACGGCACTTCATGGACGGAGAAGACCACGGCCGGCCCGACGGTCACCACCACTTCCGCGAACCCCGGTAGCGCCGACTCCCAGGTGTTCTCGCACGACGTCGAGTTCGAGGTCGAGATCTCCACGTTCACCCGCCCTCGGGCGTGGGTGCGCAAGATCGTGCCTGGCGCACCCGGATTCCACGCGCCACAGCCACAGGTCGTCGCGAGCACCGGCAACGGCTTGGACAGGATCGACGGCAAGGTGAACCTCTGGGTGTCGGACTCGTCGGCACTCGACCACGACCCCGGAGACGGCTTCAAGCCCGGCGATCCCGAGGCGGAACCGCTGGAGAACCCGCCCACCGTCAGGGAACTCCTCGCCCCGCGGGAGGCTCGGCCGAAGGCCCCGGAGTTCCTGCACGTCGAGACGATCGCCAACGCCGCCGCCCTGCGCGACCAGGCGATCGACGCGCTCAACCGCGCCGCCGGTGGCGACTCCGCGCTGACCGTTCCCGGCACCGCCTCGCGCGCCCAGATCGACAGGATGTTCGCCCCGGAGAACCTCAAGGCGAACCTGCGGACACTTGTGGAGACCGGCCTGCAGGAGAACGAGTTCAAGTACGACCGCCGCGTCACCGACCGCAGCGGTGCGGTCGGCGTGCACCTGCGGCTCGGCAAGCCGACGCTCGTGTCCATTTCGGACACGAGCGGTGCCGACCACTCCGTCACCGGGGGCTACAAGGCCGGCGAGTCGTACTCCACCAGCCGCACCGTCGACCTGACCGCCGGTGTCACGGTCCCGGTCCGGCCGAACGCCAGTCCGCCCACCGCCGGCGCACCCACCGCCCCCAGCGGATCCGGTGGCGCCGGAGTCGCGGGCAAGGTGACGCCCTGGTCGGACACCAGGACGGAGTCCTCGGAGGTGGGCGGCAGCGTCGACCGCGGCCGCAGCACACCAGCCGAGGCGCGCACGGCGCTGGTCCAGTTCGACGCGAACGCCACCATCGTGGGTGAGAGTCGTGCCGGGAACGTCCTGCACGCGGGTACGCCCCGCGCTGAGGGCGCCACGGTCAGCCTGCCCAGGTCGGTCTTCGTGAGGGTGTCCGAGGACGTCGCGCGCGACCTGGGCCTGCTGCCCACCGTGCGGCCGACGGTGCCCGAACCGGACTTCCCGGCGATGGCTCCGCCCTCCACCGTGACCGAGGGCGAACCCGGTGCACTCGGTCTGTCCGATGTGGAGAGCGTTCCTGACCTCTCCGGTGTGGTGCACGACCTGGCGGAGCAGCTGAGAGCGAACACGAAGAAGTTCGGCAGCGACTCGCTGGTCCCGGATTCCGTGCTCAAGGACTCGATGAGCAACTTCCAGCGCATCGTCGACCTCTCCTCCTCCAGCACCGTGACCGCACTGATCGACAGCGCGCTCGACGGCGGAGTGCCGCTGCTGGCTCACCAGCCAGGCACGTTCACCAAGGACTCCTACCAGGTCATCCTGCGAGCCAGGACCGGCACGCCCCGGTTCGACGGGGTCGTCAACGACGGGGCCGACCTGAGCCAGAGCCGCAGCGGCTCGCGCAAGGACACCGCCGCCATCGGACGCGGCACCGGCTGGGGCGCCGTCGTCCGCGCGCCCGGCCTGGCCGCTCCCGGTGGCGCGACGCCGAACGTCTCCGGAACCACGGGCGTGACCGCCGCCGTGAACGTCGGCGGCACCGCCGGCACCGCGCTCACCGAGTCCACCGCCGAGGCGTTCGGGCACTCGCTCACGGCAAGCGGACCGGCGGCGCGCTACACGGTGCCGATCGAGTTCGAACTCGTCGTCGAGCGCGGTGACTCGGTCGTCGCACGTGCCGGGAGCGGCGAGCAGGACATGACCGTCCGCCTCCACGCGGACAACCTGAAGATCGTCGGCGCGCCGGCGCCACAGCCGTACATGTCCGCCGCGTTCGCGAGGGGAAGCGAGCAGGCCACCCCCGAGGCGATCGCGCGCTGGCAGCGGTCGGACGACGCCCGGACGTTGCCGCCGACCGCGTCGGTGGAGAACCTCCGCGGTGCCGAGGACCTGCGCGAGGCCGGGGTGAAGGCGCTGATCCGGGCGGGGGCCGAGCAGGGGCTCACCGGCAAGGGAACAGGCGCGTTGAACAGCCTGCTGTCCACGCTGAGCGCAGAGAACCTGCACCCCCACCTGCCGAGCATGCTGACCGGCCCGCTGGCCGTGCCGGGCCTGCGCGAGGCGGCGCTCACTTTCGGGCAGAAGGCGGATCTCCAGGTCTACGCCAAGCTGGTCAACCCGCGGCTGGACGCGCTCAGCGACGGCGTCAAGCTCGACACCAAGGTCAGGACGAAGGCGACCGAATCCAGCAGCGAGGCCAAGGTCTCGGACACGACGGACCTCGCCGCCGGTCTCGCCACCGGCTCAGCGGCCGTCGTCCAGGGCGGCGATCCCCAGAACGCCGCCCGGTTCGGCACCACGGGAATCGAACTCCGTCAGGCGAACGAGGACTCCCCCGCCGTGTCAGGTGGTCTCGCCTCGACCTCAACCGGCGCCGTCAAAGCGAGCGAGGCGAGCCGCAGCGGCCTGGTCCAGTTCGACGTCGAGTACCGGGCCGTGGCCACGATCGGCGGCAGGACCGGTGTCGTCGACCTGGCCGTACCCGGTTCGGCCGGCGTGCGCCTGGCCGCGGCCGACGCGGAGTCCCTGCTGGGCAAGACCTTCAGCGACGAGCTCGACACCGCGCACACCGAGCTCAAGGAAGCAGCCGACAACTGGCGGGAAGCCGAGAAGGAGGTCGACACCGCCCGTCACGAAGCACAGGACAGGATCAACGATGCCGCCGCGGTACTCGCCAGGACCGACCGGCCTCACGGCGACGCTCAGACGGCGCTCAACGCCGCCGTGGAAACCCATCTCGGCGCGAAGGCCGCACTCGCGGGTGCGGAAGCCGCCCACCGCGACGCGCGAGCGGAGGTGGCGAGCACCCGCGCGTCGATCGAGGAACTCACACCGCGGATCGCCGAGCTCAGCACCATCGCGCTGGCGGCGAAGAACGCCCTCGGAGAGGCCCAGTTCGATTCCGACGCCAAGGCGGACGACCAGGCCGCTCTGGAGAAGGCCTTGACCACCGCGCACGAGTCCGCCGTGGATGACCTGACCGAGCAGCTGCAGCTCGCGCGCTATGAGGTCACCAGGGCGAAAACCGTTCTGCTCCAGAAGAGAAAGGAAGCGGACGACGCGTACAACGCCCTCGAAGACGGACAGCAGCGGCTGGCAGGAGCACACGCTCAGCTCACCGGTCAGCGTGAGAAAGCCGTCACGGCCCGCAAGGCCGTCGACACCGCCCGGCAGGAGCTGACCGCCGCCGAGAAGTCACGTGCGGGCGCCCAGGCCGAACACGACCGGCTCTCCGCGTTGCGCGACGACCAGGCGAAGATCGTCAGGGACGCCGAGACCGAACTCGACGGTGCACGACGTGAAGCCGACGCGAAACAGCGGCTGTGGTGGGACAAGAAAGCGACCGCCGATCAGACCGTCGCCGACTTCAACGCGGCGCCGAAGCCTCCGCCCGCACCAGAGGACGGGGCCGAGGCCGACACACCCGGCGTCGTTCCGCCCGCACCCGGCACGGATCACTCGCCCGGCACCACGACTGTGCGCACCGCGGAGCAGGAGCAGCGCGAGAACTCGGCACGACGAGAACTCGCCGACCGGTTCACCGCCCTGGGGCTCGATCCCGCCCCGGCGATCGCCACGTTCGACGACCTCGCCGTGCTCGGGTCGGTGGAGAACCACGTCGCGGACGTGATGTCCTCTCCCGCGGTGCGGGAGTCGGTGAACCGCGTCGTGGCAGCCACAGCCACCGCGTCGCCGGAACTGGCCGCGCGTGCGCGGTCGCTGATGTCCGACGCTCTCGTGACCACAAGCGCCGTTCCCGTGCGGCACCGCCTCGTCGGCGACATCACGAAGCTGAAGCTCGGCGACGTCCACGACTGGCGGGCCGCCCGGCCGCTGACGCCTGCGAAACTGGAAGAAGTACTGGCCTCGATCGCCGACGACGTCGAGGCAGGTCGCGCCCCCCTGCCCGATCTTCCCCACCGTGCAACGGATCCGCTGGCTCGCCGCATGGCCGTGCTGGGACTGGTCAACCTCGTGCCGCACGCACGGAACGATCTGCTCGCGAACCAGACCTTCGCCACGCTTCTCGGCTCACCTCGACTGCCGGATGCGCTGTTCGGCGGCATCGGTCTGGACGAGCAGCGATTCCTGAACACGTGCGATTCCGCCGCGGTCAACACAGGCCTGCGATCCACCTTGCCCACCATCGCGGCACAGGTGTACGCCGGCCGCGAGCTCGCCGACCGAGTCGAGGAGGCGCTCGGGCACGCCGTGACCCACGAGCCCGACCTGCTGGCGGAGAGGGACAAACCGGGCGGGCGAACCGTCGAGCAGGTGGTGCGCGACCGGATCGCCGAAGCGCGGTCCACCTTCGACCTGCTGGAGGACCGGGCGACCGGCCCCTCGCCGGACTGGGCGGTGATGAGCGACGACTGGGGCCGCGCCATGCAGAAGCTCTCCGCGGTCGCCGACCCGGCTGACGGCGCGGACTCCGTCCCCGTGCTCAGCCGCAAGGTGATCCGCGGGGCCTGGGCGGTCAGCGCGGCGATCGCGGTGCCGCTGGGATTCGACCGGCCGGGCAGGCGGGCCAACGGCGTGAGTCCGCAGTACCGCAACGTCGCCGAACTGGTGCTCGCCGATCCGACGCCGACGGACAGGACCGCACCGATCGCGCACGCGGTGAACGACGAGTTCTGGTCGCGCGTGCACCGCCTCGGCGTGCTGCCCGTGACGTTGGAGGGGCGGTTCACCGAACACGCCGTGACCGTGCAAGCGGTCCGTCACGAAGGCGCACAGGCCTATCTGGTCGGCGACCCGAAGAAGAAGTACTTCGATCTCCTGGGACCAGACGAGTTCGCCTCGTGGGCTGCGAAGAACAGCGCTTCGGCCTCGTTGCCGGCGAGGACGGTGCCGGACACGAACCCCGTGCCGCCGCCTCCGGCCGCGGGCTCCGGCGGCGCCGCGAGGGGGGACGTCGAGGCGCGTCACGCCGACGAGGCACCGGCGCTCCCGAACGGCCGGGACGGTGCTCCCCGGCCCGAACCGAAGCTGGTCCGGAACTACCGCTTCACCGGCGACCCGGTGCCCTTCACCGCGAACCAGCCGGACTCACTCGTGCGGGACGACGGCTTTCCGGCGTTCACCACCCCGTCGGGTCATCTCACCCACACGGCGCCGCCGCTGCGGACCTCGGGTGACGGCACCCTGGCCATCAACGGCACCAACTCGGTGGGTGGTGCCGGCGCCCCCGTCCTGCAGGCACGGGAGTTCTTCGCCACCACCGAGGTGCTGGAGCGAGCCCAGGTCGCGTTGCACCGGGCGAAGAGCAACGTCGCACTCGTCATCGAAGGACCCGATGTCGTCGTGACGGCCGAAGACGGGCATCGCACGGTGCTGCACCGCGTGGTGCCGCGGTTCGCCGGGCGCACGCCCGACGTGTGCCGGGACATGGCGGCGGAGGTGGCAGGAGGGCCGTTCGACTCGATGGTGTTGCGGGGACCGGACGGCAGCCCGGTCCTCGCACCGGTCGACACCACCTCCGGACTCGAGGTGAGCGGCACCCATCACCTCGCCGCACACCTGGCCGACCTGGCGCACGGCGAGACCGATCTGACAGCGGCAGGGCCTCGGTCGGCGGCTTGGGTCGTCAAGCTGGACGAGGAAGGCGGGGTCGACCTGCCGGGACGACCGCGACCGGGACTGCGCTACGGCGCGGCGCTCAACCACGAGCAGGACAACGCCGGCGCGCGCCGGCGGATGGACGAGCTCGCCCGCCGCACCGGCGTCAACCGATACGCCTCCGCCAGACCTGGCGAGGCCTTCATGGTGTCGTCGATCTCCTCGGAGCGTGCCGGGGGCGGGCGGGAACTTCAGGTCAACGTCGCACGCGGGGACACGTCCGCCCATCCCTACGGTTACCACTTCGCAGCTGTGGTGGCACGTACCCCGGACGGGACCGTCATCACCCTGGAGAACTACCGCCGCGAGGCGAAGACCGCGAGGCTGCTCGACGAGGCGGTGGACAGCAACCTCCGGCACCACGGCCCACACCTGGAGTCGACTGCGGCAGCACTGGATTCGGAGATCGAGACCGCCACGCGCGACGGCGACGAGGCGGCGGTCGAGGTCCTGCGGGCGAAGAAGGATCTCGCGACCGCGCTCATGTCGTTGCGAGACGCGGGCGACAACCCGTCTCCAGACGTGCGGAAGGCGGCGGTCCAGTCCATGGCCTCCGTCCTGCACCTGCCGAGGTTCGGCGACCAGTGGTACTTCCGCATGTACCGCGAGGCTCCCGGCGAGACGTTCTTCGACCAGTGGGCCATGCTCTACGACACCGACGTGCCCACGAATCTCACCAACCCCCTTGTCACCGTTGCCGGCGGCTACCACGCAGCCGGTCCGGTGCGGGTCTGGTTCGACGAGAGGAGCAAGGAGGTTTCGCCGGATCAGCGGGGCGGGCTGAGGGCCATCGCGAACCAGGTCGCACGGGCGGCTTTGTGGCGGCAGGACAACGGGATGCCGCTGCCGGCCGTGATCGCCACCGGGTACGGTCTCGGCGGCCGCGGCGGCGCGCCACGCGCACTCGCGACCGGCGAACAACGCGCCGCCAACGCCGCGGAGATCTTCCGCACCGAACTCCAGGCAGCACTCGGCTCACTGCAGGGTGACGACGTCACCCTGCGAGCCGACGACATCGGCATCGAGCTTCGCAGCGAGAAGGTGACCCCGGCAGCTGACGGCGACAACTGGAACGCTCGACGAGCAGAGATCCGCGTCGAGTTCGAAGACCACTCGCTGGACGCAGATCCCGACGAACGAACACCGACCGGCACGCATCAGCCCGGCACGACGACGCACCAGCCGACACAGAACTTCTTCAGCACGGCCGCACCGGATTTCCGCTCGTTCTCCCCACCGCGGCAGGCCGCCGTCTCCGCGCCCTCGGAACAGCCACCGGCATCCGGCGGCGCGGAGACGGGACACGATGCCTCGGCACAGCGGAGGACAGTGCTCGACGACGAGGGTTGGCGGCACTTCCCCGGCAAGACCGCGGACTGGATGGCCCCGGACGCCCGCCCCCTGCACCGCGATCAGTGGGAACACCTGCGCAGCGACGCCCCCGGCACCTTCACCCAGGTCGAGACCGAGCTGACCGCGATCGACACGGATTCGCCGTTGGTGACCGACGCGCAAGGTCGCGTGCGGCCGGACCTGCGGGCTCAGACGGTCCCGGTTCGTCACGACGTCCGCCGCATCGAGGTCGAACCCGGACGGTGGGTCAAGGAGTTCACGCTCAAGGTCCACTTCGACGTCCAGGACGGAGTGGAACCGGACGAGGTGGCAGAGCTCGAATGGAACACGCTGCGCGGTGTCGACCGGATGTACAACCAGGGCTACCGGATGCCGGACGGCGACCAGTTCCACGTCCGGGTCGAGTTCACCGACGACCCCGCACAGGCCTACCAGCACATCCGGGTGTGGCCGGAGAGGGAGCAGATCTTCCACGACCAGTGGAGCGCCGGGCTCAACCCGCAGGACGCGGCGCACGAACTCGGCCACTACGGCTTCGCCCTGCACGACGCCTACGAGTCCTCCGCCTCCTTCCAGGACAAGCCGGCCGGTGCGCGGCACCGGGGAGCCGGCGGCAGTGCGGTCGCGGAAGTCTCCAATCGCGTCGTGCGGGACGAGGACAGCGGCCTGATGTCACGGTCGTGGATGCCGGACACCGTGCTGCGCCCACGCGAGCTGTGGCAGATCACCCGAAACCTCGCCGACACCACGAAGATCGTCCCGGAGACGTCGTACGTGCCACCGGACGGCGACGCCCCCGCACCGGACGAGTCGCTGTTCGCCCGCGCTGCCATCGGCGACCTGGACGCCATCAGCGCGCTCGCCGAACAAGGACACCGGCACTCCCTGGACGAACTCACGAGGCGAGCCGGCGAAGGCGACGTCCTCGCGCACCAGGAGCTGGTCGATCTCGGGTCCGACGGCGAACTGCACGCACTGGACGGATTGGCACGCATCGGTGACGACGCCGAGTACGAGGACCTCGGCGACCGCACACCCGTGCAAGCGCTGTCCGAACTCGCCCACCAGCCGGTTGCCAACGAACTCGCGGCGGAGATGCTCAGGAGCCTGTCTGCCGGCGGACACCTGGGAGCCACGGCCGAACTGGCGCGCCACGGCGACTCCCCGGCACGTCTCCTGCTCCGCGACCTGGCCGAGGACGGCGACCCGGACGCCCTCGCGGTCATGGTCGAGAACGCGGACGTGCCCGGGCTGATGATGCTGTCCGACGAGGGGAACGAAGCCCACTCAGGGCTGAAGCACCTCGCCGGGCAGGGCAACGGCAACGCGATCTTGGCACTGGCCGGGGACAACGACGTCCACGCACTCGTCGACGCCGCCACCGGTAAGGGCCCCGCCTACGACGCCGTCATCTCCTTCGCGCAGGACGGAGACCCCGTCGCACTCACCAAGATCGCGGAGTCCGGCGACGTGCACACACTGACGACGCTCGCCGCAGAAGGCGTCCGAGGAGCTCAGGACCACCTCGATGCTCTCCCAGGCATGTTCGGCAACCGTGCCCACGACCCGTCGACCGAGCGTCCGGTGTCAGGAGAACCGAACCGGCGCGATCCGTACGTCGACCACGTCAGCGCGACGCGACGGCACCTGCGGCACCTGGCGCTCGACGTGCTCAACAGGCCGGTCCCACCGCCGGTCACGGCGGACGGCCTGTACGCGGCGGTCAGCGTGGTCGTGCGGCAGGCCCCAGCGGCACTGCGGGCACAGGTGCTCACCAGCGCTGCCACCACCGTCGCGGTGAGCCAGGCCGCGGCCGACTTCACCACCACCAGACCGGTGCGGACTACACACCTCACCGGCGCGCTCATCGAGAGCTCCAACTGGAGGATGCACTCCGACACGATCGAGAACACCGGCGCAGGCAACGCACGCGACCTGGCCGGGCATCTGATCGCGACCCATCTGGGCGTGAACCTGGTGATCCACCAAGGCACCGGCAAGCCTCCGCTGGTGCTGGCGCCCTCGGGCAACCGAGGCACGGGATCGGTGGAGATCGACATGGTGGTGCTCAACGGTCAGGTGACGTACCGGCCACATTAGACAGATGAGCGACGCCCCGGCACGTTCCTGGCCGAGGCGTCGCTCGTCGTCGGGATGAACACGGCCCGTTGGGCGCCACCTTCGCGGACGCTTCACGGTCACGCGGCACGTCGGTCTCGGCTGGGCCGATGCCCGATCCCACGCGCTTTACATGGATCGATCACCGACGCTCAACGCTTCGCTTGGCAAGTCGCGAGTACTTGACACGCGTGGCCTTCTCCCATGATGAGAACGTGGTCGAGAACCTCGCGGCGAACCGCTCAGAAACCTCCCATTCGCTGACCGGCTTCCACCTCAGCGCTCCCGAGCCGCGGACGCCGGTCCGCCCGCCAGGCCCGTGGCCGGTTGTGCTGTTCCGGTTCCACACCTGCCGACCGGTGTAGCGCGGGTTCTCCAGAATCATCGCCACCGTCCTCACGATCCACCGCTCCCCCGACCTGTGCGCGTTCCGCTCCGGATCGGCACCCGACGGGCACACCACCCCACGCTCGTTGAGCTCACGAGCCAACGACGACACCGCCGGCCTCACCGACCATGCACCGGCGAGCTCGACGCCATCAAATGAGCACGCTTGTCCGCGTACCGGAACGACGTTCGAACGCCGGCATTTCCAGCTTTGGTTCCTCGTTCGATGGACGGTCCTGCTCGTCCGGGGCGTCTGTACTCTCGTTGCCAGAAGCAAACTCGTACTCATGACGAGGAGTCCCTCGGTGGACGCTGAAGCCGCTCACGCACTGCCCACCTCCTACCGGCCGGGCTACGAGCTGGTGGCGGAGCGGATCCTGCAGCTCATCGCGGAGCTGGAGTTGCGTCCCGGCGATCGCATGCCGACCGAGAACGAGCTCGCCGGGCGGATGGGGACCAGCCGGACCGTGGTCCGGGAGGCGGTGAAAATTCTCTCGGCGCTCGGCAGGGTGCGTGCGCACAAGGGGCGCGGGCTCTACGTGGCCGACGACGACGGCATGCTGAGTTCGTCCCGGTGGGGTGGCTCCTTCATACCCACCGACCTCGACCACGTCTACATGCTCTTCGAGTTCCGCCGGGTCCAGGAGACCGCGGCCGCGCGGATCGCGGCCACCCGCGCGACCCCTGCCGAGCTGCGCGCCATCGAGGTCGCCGCCGAGCTGTGCCGGGAAGGGCATGTCACCGGGCAGGCGGCGTTGTTCGATCGCGGCGACGACGACTTCCACCTGGGCATCGCGGCCGCGTCGCACAACCAGTTCCTCCTCGCGGCGGTGCGTGAGGCGCGCCGCTTGCAGCGCCAGTCCAACGTCATCGGGATGAACGGCGCGGTCGGCAGTCACACCGCGGAGGCGGTGGAGGAGCACGCCGCGATCTACCGGGCCATCCGCGAGGGGAACGAGGACGCTGCTGCCGCGGCCGCTGCCGTGCACGTCGACAGGACCCTCGAGGACTACCGGCGGGAGATCCAGCGCCGCGTGTTCGGGTGACCGCCTGCTCAGGACCGGCGTCTCGTTCAACCCGGACGGAGCCACCCCAGCTCGGCGGCGAGCACGCCGAGCTGGAACCGCGACTGCACGCCGAGCAACGACTGCAGGCGGGCGATGCGCCGGTACAGGGTGCGCAGGCTGACACCGAGTTCGCGGGCGATCGCGGGGTCGGACGCGCCCGTTCGCATGAGCCTCAACAGGCGCTGGGTCGCCGCCGTGGGCTCCTCGGCCACCATCACGGAGTAGTCGCGATTCGGGTGTGCCCCGGTCGGGGAGCTGATCATCGGCTGCGGTCCTCCGCTGTCATCCCCTGCAGTTCGAGCAGGAGAGCGTGGACTTCGGTCGCGGTGATCCTGCCGGTGTGCTCGACCGATCGCGGTACCACCGGGTCCGAGCACAACAGCACCGGCCCGTCCGCCGCCCGGTCGGGCAGTCTGCCGTGCGTGCCGCGCACGCACGAAGGGTTCAGCGGCACGACGTTCATCGTGTATCTCAGCCCCAGCTTCTTGCGGGCCAGGTTCACCCCGGCTCTGGCCTTGACGAGCGGGTCGGCCGGGTCGAAGAACAGTTCCGCGGGGTCGTAGCCGGGTTTGCGGTGGATGTCCACACCACGGGCGAAGTCCGGTGCGCGCTGGTCGTCGGTCCAGTAGTAGTAGGTGAACCAGGCGTCCGGTTCGGCCACCGCCACCAGTTCACCGGACCGCTCGTGGTCCAGCCCGACGGACGCCTGCGCGTCCCGGTCGTACAGCACGTCGACACCGGGAAGGTCGGCGAGGACCGCCCTCGTCCTCGGGAGGTCGGCGGGATCGGCGACGTACACGTGCGCGATCTGGTGGTCGGCCACCGCGAACGCCCGTGACGTCCACGGATCCAGGTACTCCATGCCCGCCTGTGCGTAGACCTCGAGCAGGCCTGCGGCTCGCAACGCCCGGTTGATGTCGACTGGGCGGCGTGCGTCGGTGATGCCGTACTCCGACAACGCCACGATGGTGGCGTCCGACGCGTCGGCCAGCAGAGGCGCCAGCGCCCGGTCCACGTCTGCCGCCGCCTTGACCGCCTGCGGTGAGGACGGTCCGAACCGCTGCAGGTCGTAGTCCAGATGTGGCACGTAGACCAGCAACAGGTCGGGCCGCTTTTCGACGAGGACCTTCCGCGCGGCGCCGATGATCCACTCGCTCGACGCCAGTGACGCCGTGGGCCCCCAGTACTGGAAGAGCGGGAACTCGCCCAGGGCTCCGGTGAGTTCGTCGTGCAGGCCGGGTGGGCGGACGTAGCAGTCCGGGGACTTGCGCCCGTCCGCGTGGTAGATCGGCCGAGGGGTCACGGTGATGTCGGTCGAGGCGCCCATCGCGTACCACCAGCAGATGTTGGCGGCGGTGTAGCCGGGATGGGCGCGACGGGCGGTCTCCCAGAGCTTCTCCCCGCCGACGAGGCGGTTGTGCTGACGCCACAGGTGGATCTCGCCCAGGTCGCGGAAGTACCAGCCGTTGCCGACGATCCCGTGCTGTGCCGGGGTGAGGCCGGTGAGCAGCGTGGCCTGCGCGCTGCACGTCACGGCGGGCAGCACCGTGCCCAGTTCCGCCTGCCAGCCCAGCCGGGACAGAGTGGGCATGTGTTCGAGGAGCGCGGGGGTCATGCCGACGACGTTGAGGACCACCAGCGGTTTCACACCGCCACCCCCGTCCGCAGGTGCCGCGTCGCCCAGCGCAGTTCCGCCGCGATGCCGTCGGCGAGATCACCCGCACCAGGCAGTACGGTCCAGGTGTAGGTCTCCACTTCGACGTGGGTGCCGGGGTCCACCGCCGCCACCGCGGCCACGAGCACGTCCGTGGTCGACGTGAGCGGTGCGGGCGGAACAGCGTGCAGCGGCACGTGGAAGTGCACGCGCCACGGGTGCTCGGCGGGCAGGGTCTCGAACGCCTCCGGCAGGTCGTCCGCCGCCAGGACACCGCCGGGGGTGTTCTCCCGGACCTGGTGCAGGTAGCGGGGTTCGCTGTACGCGGCGACCGCCCTCCTGCCCGCCGCGGTACCCGGTTCCGCCACCTCCAGTGCCGCCGAGGCCTGCACTTTGACCACGTCCAGCCCCGCCGCGCGGATCGACGCGACCGCCTCGGCCGGATCGGCGAACGACACCGCGAGGTGACAGGTGTCCAGGCAGATCCCGACGTGGCCGGGATCGACCCGGCCGGCCAGCCAGCCGACCGCGTCGGCGACGGTGTCCAGCACACAGCCCGGTTCCGGCTCGACGGCCAGCCTGATCGGCCTGCCGTGCCGGTGGGTCTCGGCGCGCAGGGACAGGGTGAGCTCGGCGAGAGCCTCAGCGGCACGGTCGTCGTCGCGGCCCGTCCACGGCTCCCGCCAGGCCAGCGGCAGGGTCGAGATGCTGCCGTACGACGCGGAATCGGGCAGCAGGTCGGCCAGCACGGCCGCACAGTCCACCGTGTACCGCAGGCGGCGCGGATCGGTCCACGTCGGGAAGTACACCGCGTGTTTGACCACCTCGTCGTGGAAGTCGCCGTACGGGAACGCGTTGAGCGTCGAGACCGTCAGCCCTCTGCTCGCGAGTTCGGCGCGGAAGTGCTGCCGTGCGGTGCCGTCCTCCGCGAGTCCCCGTGCGACCGGCGCGGGCAGCCACAGTCCCAGTGCGAGCGTGTCCGCCTCCAGCGCCTCCCTCACCCGGACCGCGTGCCGGTCGAGCTGGACCAGGATGCCCGCGAGGTCGGGAGCGGGGTGGACGTTGGTGCAGTAGGCGATCACCGTTCACCCCGCAGCACCGAGCTGCCGGTGGCCACGTCGACCGCGCCCGCCGCCACCGGTTCGAGCGCCAGCCTGCCGCTCTGGCCGTAGAACTCGACCGGGTTGCGCCACAACACCGTGTCCACTTCGGACTCGGCGAACCCGGAGTCCAGCATCGCCAAGCCGGTCTTGCGGGTCTTCAACGGATCGGACCGGCCCCAGTCGGCAGCGGAGTTGACCAGCATCCGCTCGGTGCCGTACTCGGCGAGCAGCGCCACCATCCGCGCCTCGTCCATCTTGGTGTCCGGGTAGACGGAGAACCCCATCCAGCAGCCCGCGTCCGCCACCATCGCGACGGTGGTCTCGTTGAGGTGGTCGACCAGGACGCGGTGCGGCGCCAGGCCCGACTCGCGGACCACGTCCAGCGTTCGCTTCGTGCCCTCCTGCTTGTCCCGGTGCGGTGTGTGCACGAGGACCGGCAGGTCGTACCGCAGCGCCAGTTCCAGTTGGCGCGCGAACGCGTCGTCCTCCTCCGGCGTCATCGAGTCGTACCCGACCTCGCCGACCGCGACCACACCGTCCTTGGCCAGGTAGCGCGGCAGCACGTCCAGCACCTCGGCGCACCGGGGGTCGTTGGCCTCCTTGGGGTTCAGGGCGAGCGCGCAGTGGTGTGCGATGCCGAACTGGGCGGCGCGGAACCGCTCCCACCCGAGCAGGCTGTCGAAGTAGTCGATGAACGAGCCGACGTTCGTCCGGGGCTGGCCGAGCCAGAACGCGGGCTCGACCAGCGCTCGCACGCCGGCGTCGCGCATGGCCTCGTAGTCGTCGGTGGTGCGGGACGTCATGTGGATGTGCGGGTCGAAGATGCGCATCACGATGCCTTTCCGAGCAGGGCGAGAGCGTCGGCGGGCACGGGACGGCCGGCCGCGCGGCGTTCGTCGGCGAACGCGGCCACCATGCGCAGCAGCTCCGCGTCCGAGTGCCGGTCGAGACCGTCGACCACGGCCAGTGGAATGCCCATGAACAGGCACTTGAGCACGCCGTGCCGCCACGCGTGCCGGCCGAGGTGCCTGGTGGCGAACGGGCCGAGTGCCGCCGCGACCAGGCCGGTCTCGTTGCTGCGCAGGGCGTCCTCGACCAACGCGATCCCGGCGGCCGGAGCACGGTCCCCCATCTCGGCCAGCCCGCGCAGGACACCTCGCCGTTCCGCGGACGTGCCGTACCGGTAGAGCCTCGTGAGGCCGTCGACCGGATCGTCGGACACGTCGGCGAACGCGGTGAGCAGGCGGACCCGTGCGGCGTCCTGTCCCGCTCCGACCGCCCTTCCCGCCGCGGGGAAGAGGGTGTCGATCACGCCGGGATCGGCGCGGACCGCCCGTTCCGCGTCGGCCAGCCACTCCGCCGCGCGCAGCGCCCGCAGTGCCCGCGCCGCCACGTCCGGTGCGGCGTGGCTGTGCCGGGGCAGCTCCACCGCGGCGACGCCGGTGTAGCCGATGCCGGTCAGTGCGGCGAGTGTGGCGGGCAGGTCCAGCTGTCCCTCACCGAACTCCAGGTGCTCGTGCACATCCGGCAGCATGTCGTCGAGCTGCACGTTGACGAGCAGCTCGCCGGCTTGCCTGATGCACGCCGCCGCGTCCTGCGGCTCGACCGCGACGCAGTGCCCGACGTCGAGGGTGATCCGCAGCAGGTCCGGGTTCCCGAGCTCGATCCGCAGCCGCAGTGCCTGGTCCAGCCGTTCCACGACCATTCCCGGCTCCGGCTCCAGTCCTAGTGGGACGGACGGCCCGCTCTCCAGCACCGCGGCGACGCCCGACTTCAGGTGGTCCCAGGCGTCCGCGGATCCCACACCCGACCAGAACGACACGCAGTCCGCGCCGAGATCCAGCGCGATCTGCTTGGCACGCACCAGGAAATCGACCCGTACCGCCTGGCCCTCGCTCACCAGTGTCGGGTGGTGCTTGCGGCACGGGTCGAGCAGGTACCGCGCGCCGGTCTCCACGACGACGCGCAGTCCCAGTTCCTGCAGGCGCGCGGCGACCCGTTCGGTCTGTTTGACGACGTCGTCGGCGAATGGGTCCAGGTGGTGGTGATCGAGGGTGAGCGCCACCGCCGTGTAGCCGAGATCGGCGATCACGGCGAGCGCGTCGTCTAGCCGGTGGTTGGCGAACCCGTTGGTGCCGTAGCCGAGGTGGAACGTCATGTGGGACTCACCTTCCTGCTCAGCGCCTGAGCGAGCGGCAGTACCAGCGGCAGCGCGGCACCGTGCTCGGCCAGCGCGGACTGGAGCAGCACCATGCCGTGGACGCCCTCCTTCGTCGCGGCGCGGACGGACTCGGCCGACGGCTGCCGGACCACCTGCCACTGCGCACGCCCCACCGTGACCGCGTAGCCCAGCGCCGCCGCGATCCCGGTGAACCGCCGGGTGGAGGCGCCTGCCGCGACCGCCGTCAGCACCGTGCCCGTCAGCACTGCTTTCGCCGTGCCAGGTGTCGTGCCGTGCACCTCGCCTCGTGACAACACGGTCACGCCGAGGGTGTGCGCGGCCATCAGTCCGGCGGGCAGGACGGCCCGGCCACCCAGCAGGACGTCGAACGCCCGGCAGGCGGCCATGGCGAACGGCCCGGCGGGCGTGGCCTTCAGCACGGTGTCGTAGGCCCACACCGCCGCGGCGAGCGGCAGCGCGTTGCGGCCGGCCGCCGCGGCGAGACCGACGCCGAGCGCGGTGAGTCCGGCTGCGGCCGCCAGGGCGGCGTCCGGGCTGATCCGGCCGGACGGGATCGGCCGTTCCGGCCGTTCGGCCGCGTCCAGGTCGCGGTCGGCCCAGTCGTTGAGCGCCATTCCCGCCCAGTACAACGACACGGACGCCAGCGGGAGCAACAAGCCCTTGCCCCGCAGAGGTTTCCCCGCGCCGACCAGCGTGTCACCCAGCACCGTGAGTGCCGCCGGTGCCCGCACCAGGTCCACGTACGCCTTGATCATCACGGCTACTTCCAGGGCGCCGGGTAGCCGGGCATGGCCTCGCAGCCGCACATGGCGTAGTGCAGCGGCGGCATGTCCTGTTTGATGAAGTCCTCGAGGGTGTCCTGGGTGACCTTCGGCTGCGGCAGCACCCACTCCCGCGGCACCTGCTTGCCGCCGAGGACGCGCAGGGCGGCGATGATCGGGGTGCGCCACTGGTAGGTCGGATAGGTCGGGGCGACCGCGGTCATCTTCTCGTCGGCCCACATCCGCAGGAAGTCCTGCTGGTCCTCACCGACGAACGGCGGGATCGCCGCGCCGGCGTCCTGAAACGCCTCCACGGCCGCGACCGCCGTGGCGCCCGCGTCCATCCAGACACCGTCGATCTTGCCTTCGCGCTGGATGTACTCGTTGACGATGCTCTTGGTCTTGGCCGCGTCGCCGTTGGTGAACTCGACCCCCACGACCTTCACCTGGCTGCCGGAGAAGATCTCGTTCGCCGCCGCCCAGCGCTGTTCCAGGACGTCGACCCCGGGCAGGATGCGCAACGCGAGGACCTTGCCACCCGGCTTCACCTCGTCCTTGAGGAACTCGGCCCCGTCCGCGCCGAACGCGAACCCGCCGATCGGGTGGATGAACGTCACCGGGCAGCCGGTCTTGACGCCGCGGTCGAAGACGATCACGGGCACGCCCGTCGCGCAGGCGGCCTCCACGGCCGGGGTGAGCGTGGCGGTCGTGTTCGGCGAGACGATCAGCGCGCTGCACCCCCGCGACGCCAGCGACTGGATGTCGCTGATCTGCTTGTCGTCCTTGGCCTCCGCGTCCAGCACGGTGAAGTTGGTGATCTCCGGGTGCAGCTTCACCTCCTCCTTCATGGTCTTGAACCCCACCTGCCGCCACGGGTTGTCCACCGAGGCGTTGGAGAAGCAGAGGTGGTAGCCGCCGCCCGGCTTGGCGTACTTGGCCGTGTCGACCAGTTGCGGTTCTAGCGCCTGCTCCCAGGGCTTCGCGGCACCGTCCTGCGAGTCCAGCCCGACCGCCTTCGCGATGCGGAACCGCCGCTGGCGCTCGAACTCGGTCTGGTCGAAGAACTCCGACTTCGTCTTGGCGGACTCCGAGGTGCCGCCCGGGGCCGGGGCGGAGGGAAGGTCGCTGGAACAGCCGGCCAGCGTGAGAGCGCCCGCCAAGGCCGCGGCGGACCATTTCCTGTTCATGAGCTTGCTCCTCGGCTTCGTCGACGGGGGTACGGGCAGGGTTCAGGCGGGGTGGGGAACGGGCCGGCGCAGCATCCGCCGAAGACCGGCTCCGTGAGCGGCATAGGCCACGGCCGCGATGATGATCACACCCTGCACGGCGGACTCGAGCGCGCCCGAGACACCCAGCAGGTTCAACAGGGAGAAGAGCGCTTCGAGCGACAGCGCGCCCGCGGCCGCGGCGACCACCGAACCGCGGCCACCGCCGAGCAGGACACCGCCGAGCACCACCGCGGTGATCGCTCGGAACTCCAGGCCGTCACCGACCTGCGCCGACACCCCCGCGAACCCGGCGAGCAGGATCGCGGCGACCGACGCGAGCAGCGCCGACAGCACGAACGCGAGCAGGCGCAGCCGATCCACTCGGCCGCCCGCGAGCCGGACCACGTTCTCGTTGTCCCCCACCGCGAGCAGCATGCGTCCGGTGCCGCTGCGCATGAACCACGCCGCCGCGACGACCACCACCAGCAGCACGATCACCGACCACGGCACCTGGCCGAGGACCGGAACGTCGGCACTGCCCCGGCCGAGGACGCGAAACGACGGGGACAGGGCGCCGCGCGGTGCTCCGCCCGACCACAGGAACACCGCGCCGTCGAGCACGAGCAGCATCCCCAGGGTCACGATGAACGACGGCACCAGCAGTGTCGTCGTGATCAGCCCGTTGACCAGACCGACGAGGATTCCGCAGCCCAGCAGCGACGCGATCACCCACCAGGTGTTCGCGTCGTCACCGTCGACCAGCCGGGCGGCGACGACCACCTCGGCCGTGACCAGCGAGCCGACGGAGAGGTCGAAACCACCGGACGCGATCACGAAGTACTGCCCGACGGCCAGCACCACGAGTGGCGCCGCACGTTTGAGCAGCGCGAGATAGCCGCTGGGCTCGGCATACGCGGGACCGGCGAACGCCAGTGCCACCAACAGCACCAGCAGCACGACCAGCACTGGCCCGGTGCCGTCGGCCAGGCGTGGCCGCGCCCTCATGCCGACCGTCCGGCGGTCCTGCTGCGGGCGTACAGCGCCACCGCCGCGATGAGCACGACGCCGCGCACGACGTCCTTGAAGAAGGACTCCAGCCCGAGGTCGTCGAAGATCGTGTCCAATGTGGACAGGATCAGCACACCACCGATGGTGCCGGCCACACCACCGCGTCCACCCGCGAGGGCCGTGCCGCCGAGCACGACGGCGGCGATCGACTCCAGGTCGTACCCGGCGTCGGCACCGACGTACGGAGCGCCCGAACCCAGCCGGCCGGCCAGGAACACCCCGGCGAGGCCGGCCATGACCGCGCACAGCACGTGCGCGGTGACGATCGTCCGCCCGGTGCGCACGCCGGACAGCCGGGCCACGTCGACATCCCCGCCGACCGCGTACATGTGGTACCCGGTGCGGGTGCGCCGCAGGTACCACCACGCCGCCGCCGCGAGCAGCAACATCAGCAGCGCCGCCACCGGAACCGGCCCGATCCGGTCGTAGCCGATGTGCTGGAACGCGCGCGGCACGCTGCCCGCCGGACCGGTGTAGTTGTGCTCCAGGTAGCCGCGCAGCACCAGCGCGACGCCCAGCGTGGCGATGAACGCGTTGGCCTTCAGCACGGTGATGACCAGTCCGTTGACCAGCCCGACCACCGCCGCGACCCCCAGCGCCGCCAGCACACCCGGCACGATCATCCCTGGGCTTCCGGCCATCGTCTCGGAGGCCACCAGGGAGCACAGGCCGATCAGGTAGGCCACCGACAGGTCGAGAGAACCGGTGACGATCACCAGGGTCTGCCCGATCGCGACCAGTCCGAGCACCGTGCCGCGCGTCAGGATGTTGAGAATGCCTCCGTGGTCGAGAAGCACACCTCCCTGCACACCCACCAGCACACTGCCGGCCACCAGCAGCACGGCCAGCGCGAGATACACGACCAGGACCGGGGTGATCACGAACGTCCTCGTCCGCACCAGCGCCTCGCCGCGCCGACGGACCCGCTCGCTCACGGCGCTCACGCCACTGCCCCGTGCCCGGTGGCCAGTCCCATCACGGCTTCCTCGTCAGCACCGGCGGGCAGAACACCTGCCAGAGCGCCTTCGTGCATGACGAGGATCCGGTCGCTCATGCCGATCAGCTCCGGCAACTCCGAGGAGACCATGAGGATCGCCATTCCGTCGTCCGCCAGGTCGCGCAGCAACCGGTACAGGGTCTGTTTCGCGCCCACGTCGACGCCGCGGGTCGGCTCGTCCACGATCAGCACGCGCGGACGGACGGCAAGCCATTTGCCCAGCACCACTTTCTGCTGGTTGCCGCCGGAGAGGTAGCGCACTTCCTGATGCGGCCCGCGCGCGATGACACCCACCTCGCCGAGCAGTCGCGTCAGATCCGCGGTCTGGCGGGCCACCGCACCGCGGCACGCCGCACGGCGGACCAGCAAGGTGTTGTCCCGCACCGACTGACGCAGCGCGAGGCCCTCGCCCTTGCGGTCCTCGGTGACGTACCCGATGCCCTTGCGAACGGCTGTGCGCGGACCGGTGACGCGGGTCGGCACGCCGTCGAGCTCCACGGTGCCGGTGGTGAACGGCTCGACGCCCCAGATCGCCCGCGCGATCGCGGAACGACCAGAGCCCTGCAACCCCGCGAGGCCCACGATCTCCCCCGCCCGCACGTCGAACGTCAGGTTCCGCACCCGCTCGTTTCCCGCTCCCCGCAACGCGATCCGCACCGCACCGGGGTGGCTCGCACGTTCGGGGTACAGCGCCTCCAGCGGACGACCGACCATGTGCCGCACGACCTGATCGGCGTCCAGATCGGCGGTCGGCGCAGAGGTGACCAACGCACCGTCCTTCAACACCGTGATCCGTGAGCTGAGGTCGAACACTTCACGCATCCGGTGCGACACGTAGAGGATCGCGATACCACGATCCCGAAGCCTGCGCACCAAGCCGTACAGCAGCTCGACCTCGTTGTCCGCCAACGCCGCGGTGGGCTCGTCCATCGCGAGGACCCTGGCGTCCGCCGACAGCGCCTTGACGATCTCCACCACCTGCTTGCGGGCCACGGACAACCGGGCCACCTCGGTGCCGGGCTCGATGCCGTCCTCGCCCAGCCAGTCGAGCAGCCGCCGGGTCTCCGTCTCCAGCGCGCGCCGGTCCACCTGACCGCGCCGCACCGGTTCCCGGCCCAGGAAGACGTTCTCGGCCACCGTGCGGTGCTCGAGCAGGGTGAACTCCTGGTGGATGATCGCGATGCCCGCCGCCTGCGCGTCGCGCGGCGCGGCGAACGAGACCTCCTCGTCCCGCACCACGATCCGGCCCGAGTCCGGCCGGTGGACGCCGGCCAGCACCTTCAGCAGCGTCGACTTGCCCGCGCCGTTCTCCCCCACCAGCGCATGCACCTCTCCCGCGCGCAACGAGAGATCGACGCCGCGCAGCACCCGTACGCCGAAGAAGCTCTTCTCGATGCCCTCCAGTCGCACGACGGCCACGGGGTGCTCCACCCCCTGTGTTACGTGGGTCACAGCCATGATGCGAACGTAGGGCCGACTAATGGCGAGTGTCAATCAAAAGTTGAGGCTCCTCCGCCAAAGGGGTCCCGTCTTACGGATGAGCATCACTATTACTCGGAGTTCCTTGCCTCACCGGGCGCGTGCCGGACGTACCTCGGGCTCGTGCGGCTTCTCCAGGCAGCCGCTGCGGCTGCTGCTCGACACCGTGCCGCGTACACGTGCCGAACTGGCGAGCGAGACAGGCCTGACCCGTGCCGCGGTCCGAAGCAGGCTGAACCCGCGGCGAGTTCGACGTGCCGGCGCTGGTGGACGACGAGGTCAACCTGATGGCTCTGGGCGAGCACGCGCACTCGTTCCCCGGCACCGGCAGCGACGACGCCCTTGCGGCTGCGGCAACACCGGATGACCGGCCTTCATGCGCGTGAGGTCATGAAGGGCCCTTCATCCCGATTCAGCGGTCCCTGCTCGTGACCAGCCGGGCCAGACCGCGCAGATCCAGGGCTGCGGCCGGACGCGGGTCCGCCCGGTCCAGGCAACCGAACGCCAGCCGCACGCGGCGGTCCGCCTCGGCTTCGGCCCACGCCCGGCCGCCCGCTTCCGCGGCGAGCTCGGCGATGCGCTGGGCGGGTTCGTCCGCGCCGCGGTCGGAGAGGTAGATCCGTCCGAGCCGGCGCCCCGCCGGCGTGTCCGAGGCGAGTGCCGCCACGACGGGCAGGGTTCTCCGTCGGGCCCTGATGTCGGAGTGGGCCGGCTTGCCGGTCCTCGCCGGGTCCCCCCAGATGCCGAGGATGTCATCGACCAGCTGGAAGGCGACGCCGAGGTGTACCCCGAACCACCGGCAGTGGTCAGCGGCGGCGGGGTCGGCTCCGGCCGCGAGAGCACCGAGGCGGCAGGCCGCCCCCAGCAGGGCACCGGTCTTCCTCGCCGCGGTGGTGAGGCACTGCTCGACGTCGGCCGACGCCGCGGTCTCGGCCGCCACGTCGGCCGACTGCCCTTCGCACAGATCGACCAGTACGTCGGCGAGCACACCGGTCAAGGACGGCGGCACCAGGCGCAGCGCGAGCCCCACCAGGACGTCCCCGGTGAGGATCGCCGCCGTGGTCCCGAACGCCGCCCAGCCCGAGGGACGGTGCCGCCGCGTTTCGTCGCCGTCCATGACGTCGTCGTGCAGGAGCGAGAAGTCGTGGATCAGCTCCACCGCTGTCGCGGCCGCGATCACGTCCGGCGCCGGAGGCCCGTGGGCGAACGCGCGGGCACAGGCGAGGGTGAGAGCGGGACGCAGCGCCTTGCCGCCCGGCGGTGAAGGTCTGCCGTCCGCATCCCACCACCCGATGTGGTAGCCGGCGACGCGACGCAGCGCCGGGCCCAGCTCGTCGACGGCGGCGCGGTGCACGGGCTCGATCAGCGTGCGCGCGTCGACCAGGAGGCGGACGGGGCCGGACGTCGGCACCACCACGTGACCCACCATCACCGTCCCTCCGGCGCACCGTCAGGAGCGATCGCGCCCGTGTCGCCGCCGGTGGAGAGCTGGACGTGCACGTGTCCCCTCCCCGCGTCGATGTTGATCACGTCGAGCTGGACGGCGGCCACCGACCACGTGCGCAGCGCCAGCGTGCGCTGCTCGCCCGCCAGCGTCACGAGGGTGCTCCTGACCGGCTCGGCCACGCCGAGTGACGTCTCGAACCCCCTGACCGCCGCGGCGAGCTGTTGCACGGCCGTGCGCAGACCGGCGCGCGCCACGTTGATCCCGTTGCCGGCCGAAGGCGCCTGCTCGTACGACTTCTCCGCCGCCGAGAGGACGTCCTTCCACCCGTTCACGACGTCCGCGGTGAGCGGGGCCTGAGGGGCCGCCCCGTCGACCGGAGCCGCCTGCGCCATGGCCGCGAGCACCGGCGCCAGACGGTCCCTGGTGTCCTTGGCCTGGTCGGTCAGCGGTCCGAGTTGCGCGGCGTCGCGTGCGGCGTCCTCCCTTTCCAGTTCTGCGATCCGCCGCTGGGTCGCGTCCGGCCCGGTCCCCGAGGTGATCAGGAAGGCGACCGCCAGGCCGAGCAGGAAAGCGGTGAGGAAACCGGCCCACACCCGCCCTGTCGGCCTGGACGGCGGCGTGGCCCAGGCGGCGGTCTTGGTCGCGCGCGACCGAACGGTCCTGCTCAACGTTCCTCCTCGACGTCGGCGCGGGGAATCCGGTCAGCGGCCTCGAAGGACCGCTGACCGGCTCCTCGACTACCGGAAGGTCCACCTCTGGTTGGTCCCGCCGTGGCAGGACCAGATGATGAGCTGGGTACCGTCCGCCGTGCCGGCACCGTTGGCGTCCAGGCACTTCGAGCCGTTGCGAATCGAGCCGTCGGCCTGCGCGGTCCAGTTCTGCCCGGACGAGCCGTTGCACGACCACAACCGGACGATCGCGCCGTCGGTCTGGCTGCTGCCGCTGACCTCCATGCACTTGTCGAGAGACCGCAGCGTGGTGCCGTTCTGCGTCCACTTCTGGTTGGTGCCGCTGTTACAGGACCAGAGCTGCACCTTCGCACCGTCGGTCGAGCTGGCTCCGTTGACGTCGACGCACTTGCCACTGGCGCCGACGATCTCCTTCGCGGTGCCACCACCGGGCTGGCCGGCGCCCGGTCCGACGTAGGTGATCGAGTCGAGGTCGAAGCTGGTCGACGACGACGTCTTGAACACCGCGAACAGCTCGACGGTGCCGGCAGGCGCGGTCACGTTCACCGCGGGCGTGCTGGCGTAGGTGTCCGAGCCACCGGTGCTGCTGACCGGCGACGACGCGATGAGCGTGCCGGTCGGCGAACCCGCGCGCAGCTCGATCGTGCCCCCGCCGCCCGACGGCGCGGACACCCGGAACGACACCTGGTTGATGCCGGTGAAGTTGACCGGCTTGAACGAGATCCAGTCGTTGTTGCTGATGTCACCGACCCTGGCACCCGACTCGGCGCCGGCCTGCGACACGATGTTCACGCCGGACGAACCGTTGTAGAACTCGGCCTGCTTCTGCTTGGGCTGCAGCACGACCTGAGCACTGCCGGTCAGGGGCGGCACCCCGTTCGCGCCGTTGTCGGTGTACTCAGCCGAGCCGATGACGTGCACGTTGAGCCCCTGGTGCCCGGAGTCGACCGTGGTCTGGAGCGTCCCGGAACAGCCGGTCATCGGCGAGCCGATCGGATGCTTGTGCGTGTCGTGGCCCATGTTCGACTGGACGGCCACCCTGCCGCAGTCGATCGTGCCGTCCTCCTGGTCGGTCACGGACAACGTGTACGGGACCGGGTCACCGAAGTTGATCATTCCACCGTCCACCGGACCGGTGAACCGCACGACCGGCTCCGTGTTGCCCACGCTCACCGTCACGTTCGTGCTGCCGATCTTGCCCGCCGAGTTGGTGACGGTGAGCTGGGCGTTGAACCGGCCGCTGGCGGTGTAGGTGTGCGTGGGGTTCGGCTCCGTGGACGTGCCGCCGTCGCCGAACGTCCACCGGTAGGTCAGCGGGAGACCACCGGGATCGCTGGAGCCGGCGCTGGAGAAGCGCACCGTCAGCGGCGCGGGACCGGTCGGCGGAGTGGCGGTGGCCTGCGCCACCGGAAGACGTTCGCCCGTGGTCGTGTAGTCGATGCGCCACAACCCGGAGCCGGGCAGCGGCCTGTTGTCGTCCCAGCCCGTACCCCAGGTCAGCAGGTACATCGACCCGTCAGGACCGAACTTCGCGTCCATCGGGGAGGCGAACGACATGTTGTTCAGGAAGTTGTTGATTTTCAACAGGTTCCCGGACGAGTCCAGCCGGAACTCCCACATCCGGTTGCGGGACCACTCGCCGAAGAACGGCGTCTGGTCGAAGTAGGCGGGGAACTTCGTCGGCGACGGGTTGTTCGCGTTGTACTGGTAGGCGGGGAACGCCATCGGCGCCTCCCCGCCGCTGCTCGGGCCCATCTCCGGGAACGCGTTGCCGTTCGAGCCGTTGCCGTACCAGACGTCCGCCGCCCGCGACGCGGGCAGAGTCGTCAGACCGGTGTTGTTGGGTGAGCTGTTCACCGGAGAGGCGCAGTTGAACTTCGGGCCGGACGTGTTGTTGGCGAAGTTCCAGTCGTTGTAGGCCAGGTTGTTCGCCACGCAGTACGGCCAGCCGTAGTTGCCCGGCGACTTGATCACGTTCCACTCCACCAAGCCCGCGGGACCGCGGTTCGCGTTGTCGCCGCCCGCGTCCGGGCCGTAGTCGGCCGCGTAGATCACGCCGGTGGTCGGGTGCACGCTGAACCGGAACACGTTGCGGAAGCCCATCGCGTAGATCTCGGGCCGCGTCTTCGCCGTGCCGGGCGCGAACATGTTGCCCGCGGGCACGGTGTAGGTGCCGTCGGCCTCGGGGTGGATGCGCAGGATCTTGCCCCGCAGGTCGTTGGTGTTGGCCGCGGTGCCCTGCGCGTCGTACAGCGAGCGGCCGGAACGTTCGTCGATCGGCGCGTAGCCGCCCGAGTCACCGTTGGGGTTGGTGTCGTCGCCGACGCTGATGTAGAGGTTGCCGTTCGGGCCGAAGTTCAGCTGGCCACCGGTGTGCCCCGGCTCCTCTCTCCGTGACGCTGGCAGGGTGAGCAGGATCTTCTCGCTGCCCATGTCCAGCCTGTCGCCGTTCATGGTGAAGCGGGAGATCCTGGCTATCTCCTGGCTCCCCGACGGGGAGTAGTTCAGGTAGACCCACCTGTTGGTGGCGAACGCCGGGTCGAGCGCCATGCCGACCAGGCCGTCCTCCGAGTTCTGCCCCTGGCCGTAGACGCTGAGCGTGCCCGCGACGACAGTCGTCCTGGTGTCCGGCTTGTAGATCTTCAGGTTGCCGTTGTACTCGCTGACGAACACCCGGCCGTCGGGAGCGACGTCGAGCGTGCTCGGCGCGATGACGGAGTTGTCGAGCTGCACCTTCTGGAAGCTGCTCCACGCGGTGGGACCGCAGTCCGCGCCCACGATGCCGCCCGCGGTCTCCACACCACCGGTGATGTGCTGGCGGAACAGGGGTTCCGAGTAGCTCGAGGCGTTGTGGCCCATGCCGGTGGCCCACACCCGGCCGCCCTCGAAGTTGCGGCACCACGAGATCGGGTGGTCGAAGCCCATCTTGGACGGGCCCGCGTCGTAGGTCGACTCGTCCGCCGTGACCAGCACGTGCACGTCACCGCGCGCGGAGCGGTTGAAGTTGTACCACTCCTCGGTCCGCGTCCACCGGTCGGGAAGACCGGCCCCGGACGGGTGTTTGCGGTCCGCGACCTTGGCGGTGCCGGACACGATCGACGAGTGCTGGGTCATGGTCATGCCGAGCATCTGGTCCCACCACGGGAACTGCTGCTCGACGTTCATGTCCGTGGCGTTGTGGATCGCCACCACGCCCCCGCCCCTGCGCACGTAGTTCTGCATGGCGGTGCGCTGCGCGGCGGTGTCCCACACCATGCCCGACGTCTGCAGCATCACGACCACGTTGAACGTGGCGAGGGTGGTGTCGTTGAAGACCGACGCGTCCTCGGTCTTGGTCATCTCCCAGCCGCGTTGGGCGGCCAACTGCTCCATCATCGTGATGCCCGCCGGGATGGAGTCGTGCCGGTACGCCCCTGCGGCGGTCTTGGTGAACAGCAGGACGTGCAGGCCGTGGGCCTGTGCCGGGGTGGTCGGCGTGACGAGCCCCATCACCACCAGGACACCGGTCAACACCGCCAGTAATCGCTTGAGTCTGCGTTGCATTGCCACTCCTCCGGGGGTGGTGACGCGGTCGGCTAACGGGCGAGAGCGGCGGCGGCAGCGTGCAGGAAGGCCAGGCCTTCGACGGCGAGGGCGTCCGGGGAGTCGGCCAGCGGCCGCCAGATCGAGGCGGCGGTCGCGATGGCGGCGTTGTCCGGCGTGAACGACTCGATGCACAACGGACCGCGGTAGCCGGCATCGCCCAGGGCGCCCAGCAACGCGGGCCAGTCCTGGTGATCGCGACCCGGCGTACCGCGGTCGTTCGCGCACACCTGGACGTGCGCGATGTGCGAGCCGGCGGCGAGAATCGCCTTCACCGGCTCCGCTTCCTCGATGTTGAGGTGGTAGGTGTCGAGCGCCAGCCCGCACCCCTGCGCAGGCAGCCCGTCCAACGCCTCCAGCGCTTGGTCCACGGTGTTCAGCAGGCTCGTCTCGTACCGGTTCAGCGGCTCCACGGCGATGCGGACACCGCGCTGCGCCGCGTACTCGACGACGGGGCGGAGGTTCGCGCGCAGCTCGCGGTACACCCGCGGCCGGTCGTCGATGCGCCAGGTGCGGCCGACCGAGCTGTACGCGGGGCCCGCCGCGACGGGGCTGCCGACGATCGCCGCGACGTCCACGACCCGCCGCAGGTAGTCCTGGGTCTCCGCGACCGTGTCTGCCGCGACCAGCTCACGGCCCGGCGGCATGACGAGACAGACGGTGGCCCTGAGGTTCAACTCGGCCAGCAGGTCGGCGGCGCGGCGCGGGTCCCAGTCGCCCGGCTGCTCCACCGGCAGTTCGATGACGTCGAACCCCCACTCGCGAACCTTCGGCGCGAGCGCGGCCAACCCGTCATCGGTGAGCGGTGACGTCCAAACCCATGTGTTGACGCCGATGTCCCACATGCAGCTGAACGTAAGCCCACCCATATGGCGACGTCAATGCAAAAGGAGGGCGCTAAAGAGCTAAATTATGGCTATCCATGCCAAAAGCACGTCACACCTCTCCGGCGGAGGTCGCGGAGACGACTGAGCCGAGCCGTGCGTCCAGCACCTCCGGCGACAGCACGTGCTGCACGACCATTGCCGCGGCGCCCAGCACTCCGGCTGTCGCACCCGCCGTCGACGCGACGATCCTCAGGTTCTCCGTGGCCAGCGGCAGGGAGCGGCGGTAGATCGACTCGCGCACCCCCGCCAGCAGCATCTCCCCCGCCTCCGCCACCAGCCCGCCGATGACCACGAGTGACGGGTTGAACATGCTCACGCAGCCGGCGAGCACCTCGCCGATGTCCCTGCCCGCCTGCCGCACGACGCGGCTGGCCTCGAGGTTGCCGGACCGGACCAGGTGCACCACGTCGGCCGTCGAGTGCGCGGGGAGTCCCAGTCCCCTCAGCTTCGCCGCGAGCGCAGGTCCACCGGCGACCGCCTCCAGGCACCCGGTGTTGCCGCAGCGGCACAGCGCGTCCCCACCGTCGGGCGCGCGGATGTGCCCGAGGTCCCCTGCCGCACCCGCCGCACCGCGGTGCAGCAGGCCGTTGCTGATCAGACCCGCGCCGATGCCGGTCGCCGCCTTGATCACGATCATGTGCCGCACGTCCGGGTGCGAGGCGGTGTGCTCTCCCAGCGCCATCAGGTTGGCCTCGTTGTCGACCAGCACCGGCGCGCCGAACTCAGCCCCGATCACCGCCGGTACGTCGAACCCGTCCCAGCCCGGCATGATCGGCGGGCTGTTCAGCCGGCCGGTGGAGTGCTCGACCGGTCCCGGCAGGCCGATGCCCACACCGGCGATCTCCGCGGTGTCCACCCCGCGCAGCAGCTCGCGCCAGGTCGTGACCAGGAGCTCGAGGATCACCTCCGGTCCGTCCGCGATGTCGAGGCCGACCTGTTCGACGGCGAGCAACCGGCACCCGAGGTCGGCCACGGCGACCGTGGCGTGGGTGGCGCCCACCTCGGCCGCCAGCACGAGCTGCGCGCCGGGGTTGAACACGAACCGGCTCGCGGGGCGCCCGCCGGTGAACTCCTCCGTGCCGCCTCCGGTCATCAGTCCGGCGGCCAGGAGCAGGTCCAGCCTGGCCCGCACGGTGGAGCGGGCGAGGCCGGTCGTGGTCACGATCTCCGCTCGGGTGCGCGGCCTGCCGTCCATCAGCAGGCGCAGCACGGCGCTCGGCGAACCGGAATCGATGCCATGGGTGCTCTCCATCGGACAATTGTCACACTGCAACGAAAGGACCGGGCTGAACGCCATGCTTGCGTGTGGCCGTTGCCCGAAGCCTCGATGCCGGTGGCCCGGTCAGCCCGCTGTGGCGGCCGTGTGCCGCGCGAACAGGGTGGCGTAGTCGCTCTCGAGCCCGGCCAGTGCCGTGCGCAGCGCGGGGAAGATCCAGCCGGTCGAGGACGACTCGTACCGGTCGAGTTTGGTGAGCAGGAGCAACCTGGCCGACCCGGTGACGACGAGGGTGGCCCCGCTCGCGAGGACGCTGCCGCCGAACGCCACCACCCTGGTGATGCCCTCGCAGCCGACGACACCGCGACCCGACCGGCCGACGCCCCGCAGGCTGAGGTAGCCCGAGCCGTTGCTGACGGTGGCTCTGGTCGTGAAGCGCGCACCGCCGAGCAGCCCGTCGAGGGCGGTGTCGACGCTCAGCGTGGTGTTGACCGTCCGGCCGGGCGCCGGCAGCAGCTCGTGGGCGATCACCTGGTCGGCTCTGGAGGCGAAGGCCCGGCGGGTCCAGGTGCCGTGCCCGTCGGTCCAGGTCGAGGTGACCTCGCCGGTGCGGGAGTCGGTGATCCGGCCGTAGCCGCCGACGGCGGTCATACCGGGACTGGAGATCCGCAACTCGTAGGCGGGCCGGCCAGCCTCGAAGGCCACCTTCTCCAGCGCGGGCTCGCCGTACAGCACGGCACCGCATTCACCGTTGGCGACGCGGAAGCCGTCCGTCCGGCGCGCGGCCGGGCTGGTGTCGTGGACCCTCGGCTCTGGTGTGCGCGTCACACGACTCCTTTGTCGGTGATGGGGTGGTCGTGAGTGCTTTCCGCCGCTGCGGCGGAAAGCACTCACGACCGCTGATCAGGTCAAGCTCCACTGCTGGTTGGACTGGCCGTTGCACGTCCACAGCTGGACGAGCGCACCGTTGGCCGTGGATGCGCCGGACACGTCCAGGCAAAGACCGGACTGCGCGCCGGTGATCGTGCCGTTGGCGTTGACGTTCCACTGCTGGTTGGGCTGGCCGTTGCACGTCCAGATCGCCACCCTCGTGCCCGTGGTGGTCCCTTGGCCGTACGCGTCGAGACACCGCTGGGCGGTGCCGTCGAACACGGTCAGCTGACCCGACGCGGACCGGGCCCACTTCTGGCCCGCGCTGCCCGAGCAGTCCCAGATCCGGGTCTGCGTGCCCGCGGTGCCGTTCGGCGTCTCCAGGCACTTGCCCGCGCCCATCGCACGCACAGCGCCGCCGGGCACGGGCTGGCTTCCGCCACCACCGCCGTACCCAGCAGCGATGATGTTGGCCTGCACGGCGTTCTCGGTCGCGTCGGACGGGTAGCCCGCGACCATCGCGCCCTCGTAGAAGGTGCCCGCGCTGAGGTTGGCACCGCCGTCGGGCTTGCAGCAGTCACCACCGCTGCCCAGGATGATGGCGCCCTGCTTCTTCATCGGGCTGTAGCCGGGCGGGAGCGAGCCGTCGTACAACGTGGTCAGATCGCCCGCCTGGGCGTTGCCGCCCTTGAGCGCGAACCGCGTGGTCCCGTTGTTCTTCAGGATCGCCGTGACGAACTTGTCCGTGAAAGCCCGCTGATTCGGGTTCCACTGCTGGCTCCCGCCGGGGAACAGACCCCATTCGAGATCCGCCTGGACCCACGGACCACGGCCGGCGCACCCGCCGAACCAGCACTGCGTGCTGAAGTTGATCGCGTCCATCGCACCGGCCGCGTCGGCTTTGCGGGTCGTCTCGCTGTTGCCGTAGTCGAAGCAGCAGCCGCTGTTGACGTGGGTGCCGCTGGTGACCATGTACATGCCCTCCGGCGCGGCGCCGGTCGGGACGCCGGTCCGGCTGCCGTCCCGCCAGTAGCTGTTGCCGGGGTTGATGTAGAGCGAGTACGCCTTGCTCCTGTCAGCACCCATCACCAGCGACTCGGAGGTCGCGTTGGCGGGCCGGCTCTGCGGCGAGCCGGGCACCACGCTCGATCCCTGGTACCACAGGTCGTTCCCGCGGCCGGACTGGTCGTAGACCACCGTGATGACGCACGAGGTGCCGGCGCAGAACGTGTCCTGCGTCGCCGCGTTGGTGTTGCCTCCCACGGCCAGCAGCCCGATGTCCTTGCTGGTGTTGTCCGACGCGCGCCTGACTTGGTAGAGATTTCCTTTGTACGAACCGTAAAGCGCCCGCGTCGTGCTGTGGGCCGCGATACAGGGCGTACCACCGGCGGCGTAGATGTCACACGGACCCGTGGTGGCCGCTGCGGCGGGTGCCGCCGGAGTGGACCACGTCAGGGTGGCCGCGGACAACACCACCAGCGCCGCGGTGACCCGGAGCCGAACCGCTGGTTTCGAACGCCACACACGCTTTGCCGAAGAGACAGGTGAAGGCTGCATTGCACACCTCCTGGAAGGTTTGTCGCTGGGACGGACGAGCCACCGCCGTGGTCCGGTCACACCGCGACCGGACCACGGCGTGACCGGCACCGGCCGGTGTCACTGGAACTGCGAGAAGAACCTCCAGATCTCGACCTTGGTCCAAGTCCGGGCGCCGTCGTCACAACCGCACCCCTCCACTGGCGCGGGCGCGTGGCCACCGTCGAAGGCGGCCCACTGCACCGGGAACCCGGCCCGGCACGAGTAGGTGGTGGTGATGTGGGTCCTGCTGCCCGGCCCTGGTTCGCGCGGGTTCTGGGCGGCACAACCGTTGTTGCGGACGAACCGGTCGCGCAACGACCGGCCCGAGCCGATTCCCAGCACGTTGTCGCTGATGCCGTGGATGCCGAAGTAGGCGACGGGCTGACCCCCGCCGCTGCACCCGCTGATCTCACCGCCGGAGATGACGGCGACCGCACGGAAGACGTTCGGCCGCGCGCAGGCGAGGGCGTAGCTCATGCCACCACCCCAGCTGAACCCCGTGGCGAAACGCTGCGCCGGGTTGACGCACAGGTCGCCTTCGATGCGCCGGATCATGTCGTCGACGAACGTGACGTCCTCACCTCCGGAATTGCCCCAGCCGTTGCCCAGGCCCTGCGGGGACACGAGGATCGCGCTGTTGCTCGACTGCTCCTGCTGCCCGTAGTACGCCCAGGAGGCACCGCTGCTTCCACCCGACGCCACATCGCCCGCCGTGCCGCCGCGCCAGTGCAGACCGAAGATCAGCCGGTAGCGGGTGCTGTTGTCGTAGTTGTCGGGGATCCTCAGGATGAAGCTGCGGCTCTTCCCTCCACTTTGGATCGTGTGCGTACCGTTGCGCAGCGTCGGCGCCTTGCCGCACCCGCCACCGGGACCTGGCCCGGGGTCGCCTCCCGGCAGCTTGACCATTTGCCACTGCTGGCTCGTACCGCCGTTGCCGGTGTTCTGGACGATGTCGGCGTTGTCCGCACTCGAGGCTCCCCGCACGTCCAGCGCCTTGGCGCTGTGCCGGGCGATCAGCCGCACGTGGCCGCCGTCCGCGTCGTCCGCGCGGAACTGCTGGTTCGTCCCGTTGTTCTCGCTCCATTGCACGACCGCCGCGTTGTCCGCGGTGGACGCCCCGGAGACGTCGAGGACCTTGCCGGAGCTCCTCGACCTCAGCCGGTAATAGCCGCCGCCGGAGTCCACGAACCGCCACTGCTGGTTGGCACCGTCGTTGCGGCTCCACTGGATGATCCGCGCCCCGTCGTTGGACGACATTCCGTCGACGTCCAGCGCCTTGCCGCTGTTGCGGTCGACGAGGACGTACCACGCGGTGGTGTCGATCGTGGCGGCCGAAGCCGACGGCTGGTCCACCGCCACCAGTGCGCTGACCGCGAGAACCGCGGCCACCGCGGCACTTGTGGATCTCATGACTCGTCCCTTCCCGAAGCCACTACGGCAGAGTCCAGCGCTGGTTGGTGCCACCGTGACAAGTCCAGATGATCAGGTTCGTGCCGTCCGCCGAACTGCCGCCGTTGGCGTCCAGGCACCTGTTCGCCTGCTGGTTGACCAGTGAGCCGTTCGCCCCGGTCGTCCAGTTCTGTGATCCGCTGCCGTTGCACGTCATCAGCTGCACCTGCGCGCCGTTGGCCGTGCTCCCGCCCGCGACGCCCATGCACTTGTTGAGGGCGCGCAACGTGTTCCCGCTGACCGTCCACTGCTGACCCGTGTTGGTGTTGCAGGTCCACAGCTGGATCCTCGTGCCGTCCGCGGTGCTGCCGCCGGCGACGTCCGCGCACTTGCCGGAGCCGCCGGTGATCCGCCCGGTGCGCGGGACCGTGCCGCCGAGCTCCTTGATCCGGACGTTGCGGAACGACACGTCGTCACCGGACCCGTGGTTCTGCAGCGCGATGTGCCCCGAGGCGAGCGACCTCGCCGGATCGGTGTTGGTGAAGTCGTTGATCTTCACGCCGTTCAGGAACACCTGGAGGCGTTCGCCCTCGACGAGCAGCTCGTAGGTGTTCCACTCACCGGGCGGGTTCAGCGCGGCGTCCCTGGCGGCGGTGTCGGGGGCCTTGACCCCGTAGATCGCCCCTGTCGTCTTGTCCGCGGTGTCCGTCGCGTCGATCTGGACCTCGTACCCGTTGGCGAGAGCCGAGTCCGGGGTGCTGCCCGCCGGGAACCCGAGCACCACACCGGAGTTGTCGTCCCCCGGCAGCCGCCAGTCGAGCTTGAGCGAGTAGGACCGGAACTCCTTGGCGCTGTGCCACAGCATGCCCATGCCGCCGGACGAGGTGAGCGTGGCGTCGCTGTTGGTGAAACCGCCGGGGCCCGCCTGCGTCCACCCGGTCGTCGACCCGTTGTAGAGGGTGGTGTAGCCGGTCTCGGCACGGCAGTCGGCCTTCGTCCTGTTCGCCGCGTACCGGATGCCGCCGAGGATCATCGTGCGGAACGCCGGATCGGAGTAGCTCTCCCTCGTGTGCCCGGTGCCGGTGTAGAAGGAGCGCCCGCTCGCCATGGGCTTGCACCACGTGATCGGGTGGTCGGCGCCCATCGACCCGCCGGAGTACGTCGTCTCGTCCAAAGTGGACAGAACACGGGCGCCGGCGCGCGGGTTGGTGCGGTAGTTGTACCACTCGTCGGTGCGCACCCAGGCCGGGGAGAGGTGCGCGGTGGCGGCGTGCGCACGGTTCTCCGTCCGGATCGTCGCCTGCTGGATGGCCGGGTGCGACGCGAAGTACGCGCCCACCAGTTCTCCGTAGAACGGCCAGTCGTACTCGGTGTCGGCCGCCGAGTGCACACCCACGTAACCGCCGCCGCCGCGGACGTAGGACTCGAAAGCGCTCTGCTGAGTGGCGTTCAGGACGTCCCCCGTGGTGTTGAGGAACACCACGGCCTCGTACTGCGCGAGGTTGGCGGTCGTGAACTGCGCGGCGTCCTCGGTCGCGCTCACCGTGAAGTTGTTGGCACCGCCCAGGTCGCGGACCAGCTGGATGCCGTTGGGGATCGCGTCGTGCCGGAAACCCGCGGTCTTGGAGAACACCAGTACGTCGTACGGTGTGTCCGCGGCCGCCGCCTGTGGTGCGGAAGCGACCCCGCCCACGACGAGTGTCGCGGCGACGACGCCGAGCACTCGTCGCCAAGCCTGGTAGGTCATCTCGTCCTCCTTGCTGTCGAAGCACGCGGCGGAGTCGTCATGGCAGCGTCCAGCGCTGGTTCGTGCCGCCGTGGCAGCTCCAGATGATCAGCGCCGTGCCGTCGGCGGTGCCGGCGCCGTTGGCGTCGAGGCACTTGCCGGACTTCGTGTTGACCGCGGAACCGTTGGCTCCGGCGGTCCAGTTCTGGCTCGTGGCGCCGTTGCAGGTCCCCAGCTGCACGGCGCCGCCGTCGGCGGTGCCACCGTTCGCGACGTCCATGCACTTGCCCAACGCCCGCAACGTGGTCCCGTCGACCGTCCACTGCTGGTTCGTGCCGCTGTTGCAGGTGTACAGCTGGATCCGCGTGCCGTCCGCGCTGGTGCCGCCGGTGACGTCGGCGCACTTGCCGGACGCCGCCCCGGTGATCGGGCCGGTGCGACCGCCACCACCCGAGGACGTGTCGAACGTGAAGGCGTCCACGTCGAACAGGTAACCGGTGCCGCTGCCGGCGAACGTCAGGTACAGCCTGCCGGTGGTCGTGGGCACGTTCGTCAGCGCGGTGGAGACCTCGCGGAACGTGTCCCATCCCCCGGTCACCGGCACGGTCAGCGTGGCCAGCGCCGGACCGGTCTGGGAACCGCTGCGCACCGTGATCGTGCCGCCCGCTCCCGCGGAGGACACGCGCGCGGTGAACCGGTTCGCGCCGGTGAGGTTGTAGTTGTCGAACGCGATCCAGTCGCCGTTGTGGATGTCGCCGACGGTGCGGCCGCCCTCGGCCGGCGTCTTGTCGAACAGGCCGGTGCCCGACTGCGTCGTGTAGTGCTCGGCCTGCCGGTGCCGGGGCTGGAGAACGTTCTGGGCGTGGGTGGTCGCGGGCGGCACGCCGTTCGCACCCTTGTCGGTGTACTCGGCGTCGAAGACGGCGTAGATGTTCGCCGCCGTGTCGTGTTCACCGTCCACCGGGATCTGGATGGTGCCCGAACAGCCGTTGCGCGAGGTGATCGGGTGGCCGTGGCTGTCGTGGCCGAGGATGTAGGACAGCTTCACCTGCGCGCAGTCGATCGTCCCGTCCTCGGCGTCGGACACCGTGATCGTGTAGGGGACGCTGTCGCCGAAGCTGAACAGGCTTCCGTTGACCGGGGTGTGCAAAGTGACCACGGGCGCGGTGTTGCCGACGGTGACGACCACGTTCGTGCTGCCGGTGAGCCCGGCCGGGTCCCTCACCGTGAGCGTGACGGTGTACTGGCCGTTGGCGGTGAAGGTGTGGCTCGGGTTCGCCGCCGTGGACGTGCTGCCGTCCCCGAAGTTCCACGAGTAGGTCAGCGCGCCGTTCTCCGGGTCCGAGGACCCGGCCGACGAGAAGTCCACGGTCAGCGGCGCGGCGCCGGACAGGCGGTTGGCGGACGCTCGTGCCGTCGGCGCGCGGTTGCCCGCCGCCCCGATGTACTCGATGCGGTAGAGCGCGGAGCTCGCGTCACCGTTGCCCCAGCCGGTGCCGTAGTCCAGCACGTAGAGCGCGCCGTCCGGGCCGAAGCCCGCGTCCATGACCTGGGTGCCGCGCCAGGGGAAGTCGCCGACCTGCCCGGCGGAACCGTCGGGGTTGACGTCGATGGTCTTGATCCAGCGCCGGCCGAACTCGGTGGCGAACACGTGCCCGTCCAGCGAGGCCGGGAACTTGACCGTCGACGGGTTGTTCGCGTCGTAGCGGTACACGGGCGCGCTCATCGGGGACTCCGACCCGCAGCCGAACGCGGCGAAGGAGCAGTTGTCGTACTTGATCCACGCCGGGCGCGCGGCGGGCAGGTTCGTCAGGCCGGTGTTGTTCGGCGAGTTGTTGACCGGCGCGGCGCAGTTGAACCGGCTGCCCGACGGTCCGGACGGGAAGGTGTAGTCCACATAGGTCTCATCGGTGGTGTTCGTGCCCGTGCAGTACGGCCACCCGTAGTTGCCCGCCGAGGTGATCCGGTTGAACTCCACCTGCCCGGCCGGTCCGCGGCTGGAGGTGGTCGAGCCGGCGTCAGGTCCGTAGTCACCGAGGTAGATCGTGCCGGTGGCCGGGTCCACGTTGAACCGGAACGGGTTGCGCAGGCCCATGGCGTAGATCTCCGGCCGCGTGCGGGCCGTTCCCGGCGCGAACAGGTTGCCCGCCGGGATCGAGTAGGACCCGTCGGCGTTCACCTTGATCCGCAGCACCTTGCCGCGCAGGTCGTTGGTGTTGCCCGCGCTGCGTTGCGCGTCGTACGCGGGGTTGCGGCCCGAGCGCTCGTCGATCGGCGTGTAGCCACCGGAGTCGAACGGGTTGGTGTCGTCGCCGGTGGACAGGTACAGGTTGCCCGCTGCGTCGAACTCGATGTCACCGCCGACGTGGCAGCAGATCCCCCGGCTCGTCGGCACGTCCAGCACGGTCACCTGGCTCGCCGTGTTGAGCGTGAAGTCGGCGTTCAGGGTGAACCGGGACAGCCTGTTCACGCCGTTCCACTGGGAGAAGTTGGTCCCGCTGGACGGCGCGTCACCGGCAGGTGTCGACAACGGTGGCGAGTAGTAGAGGTAGATGTGCCGGTTGGTCGCGAAGCCGGGGTCCGCCGCGATGCCCTGCAGCCCCTCCTCGTCGTGGGTGTAGACGGGAATGTTCGCGATCACGCTCGTGGCACCGGCCGCCGTGGTGCGGCGCAGCGTGCCGTTGCGGGACGTGTGCAGCACCGAGCGGTCCGGCAGCACGGTCATCGACATGGGCTCGCCCATCTCGGCGACGCCCTTGGCCAGCTCGACCTGCTGGAAGTCGGCCGGGTTGACGGTGTGCGCGGCGGCCGGCGGCGCGGTGCCGGCCGAGACGGCCACGGCGCCGGCCACGGTCAGAAGCGCGGCGGAGAGCACCGCGGTGAGTCGGTTTCTCATTGCAGGTCATACCTTCGGTCTCGTTGACGCGCTGATGCGGGGTTCGCGGTGGAGGGCCGGATCAGTGGCACGGCGGGCAGGTCCGGGTGAGCGGGTGCGTCGGAGGCAGATCCGGTGCGAGCGTCGCGGCGTCGGCCGAGACGAGCGAGGAACGCGCGAAGACCCGGCTGCGGCGCCGAGGACTGGAGGTACGAGGCCATGATCGTCCTTCTCCGTTGAAGGTGTCTGTCGGCCGATCCGACTGGGAGCGCTCCCAGAAGAGGGTCGAAGTCGGCCCGCCCTCCCGTTGCCGGAAGTGCGGGCCGAGTTGGTGCTAGGTGGTCTGGCGGCCGGGCAGGCGCCAGGTCTGGTTGAGCGGGCTGCCCTGGTTCACGGGGTTGCAGGTCCGCTGGTCGAGCAGGGCACCCGACGCGGTGGAGGCGCCGGCGACCGCGACGCACTTGCCGCTGTGCCGGGCGACGAGCTGGAAGTCTGAAGGAGCACTTCCCGCGTGGGTGACCTTCCGCAGGGTGAACTGCTGGTTGGCTCCGCCGTTGCAGTTCCACTGGATGACCGCGGCACCATCCGCTGCGGACACTCCGTTGACGTCCAGGCACTTGCCCGACTGCTGGTTGGTGACCGTGAAGGTGTCGGCCGCTCCGGTCACCGGGCTGAAGTTCCACCGCTGCTCGTCGGCGGTGCCGCACGTGACCTGCTGCTGCCGGGTGCCGTCGGCCGTGCCGCGGCCCGGGTTGGTCAGGCAGTGCTGTGAGTGCTGGGCGATCGCGGTGGACTGGAAGGCCCCGCCAGGAGTGCCCACAGGCGGCAGGATCGTGATGGTGAAGGACTCGTCGATGTTCGAGTGCGGCAGGTTCACGGTGGTGCCGTTGTTGTTCAGCGTCACGATCGTGTCGATGGCGGTCACGGGGCCCGAGACGGCTCCGCCGTTGTTGTGCGGAATGCGCTCGGCGAGCACGCGTACCTGGTTGTTCTTCACAACGCCCTCGGTGGCGTCCAGGCGCCGCAGGTCGACCGCGATGTTGCCCGTCGTGCGACCGCCGCCGACCAGGACCTTGGCTTCACCCGGTGCTTTCGTCGCGAACCCGTCGTAGTTCTGGCTCGGCGTGACCGTGGTGATCTGGCCGGTCTGCGAGCCGTAGAAGCGGTAGACCCACCACTCCCCCTTCGGCTGGTGCTGCCCGGCAGAGTTGCGCACGAGCAGGTTGCCGAGGTCGTTGTGCAGGTTGCCGGCGCTGGCCCAGTTGGCGCGCAGGCCGTCCGCTCCCGCCCGTTCCAGCCTCGAGATGTACCACGAACCGTCGCCGGGATTCTGCTCGTTCGACGCGCCGTACTCGTTGATCTGGTACGGCCGCGGGTGCGGAATGCCGCGCGAGTCGAGCGTCTGGTTCGCCACCTGCACGTTCGACACGGGATCGCCGGGCAACGAGTGCCAGCTGATGATGTCGGGCACGGTGTTGGTGGAGCGCACGAAGTCCAGGTACTGCGGCCACCAGCCGCCGGTGGACGGCGTGCAGGCGCAACTCGGCCCGACGATCAACTGGGTCGGGAACTCCGCCCGGATGCGCTGGTACGTGCGGCGCCACAGCTCGAAGTACTGGGACTGCGGCCGGTTCCAGAAGATCGTGATGTTGGGCTCGTTCCAGATGTCCCACTGGACGGGGACACCGGTGGCCCGCACGTCGCCGATCAGGCGGGTGAGGAAGTTGTCGTAGTCGGTCCAGTTTCCGTTGTCACCGGGAAAACGGGAGATCCCGAACCCGTCGGCGCCCCACAGGTCGTGCGGCAGCAACACGAACTCGCCGCCCAGTGCGCGGGTCCGCAGCAGCTGGGCACGGGTCGAGTTCCACCGGCGGTCGTACTTCCCGGACACCCAGCCGCCCGGGCTGTCGAGCTGGGCACCGCCCGCGCGCATGTACCGGAACTTCACGTCGCGGTAGAAGCTGTCCGCGGGCCCGGACGCGTTCTCGGTCATGCCGTAGATCCAGCCCGACGCCCGGTGGCTCGGGACGCCGGCGCCCGTGGAGAAGTCGACGGCGATGGACTCGTCCGCAGCCCGCGCCGGCACGGCCAGTGCGAGGAAGGGCAGCAGGGCCGCGAGCAGCGGCAGGATCAATCGAGGGCGGCCTCGCCTTGTCTTCGTGGTGGTGTTCACGCCTGCTCCTTCGCAGGGAAAGGGTTGCGCAGCGGAGTCCAACCTGGTGGATCGACCTGTCAGCGGGTGCCCAGGGTTCGGGCCCACTCGTGGAGTTCTCGGGCCTGTTCCGCGAGCCGGTGCTCGTCGCTGCCCAACGGGTCCTTGAAGAAGAACGCGAGCGCGCCCTGGACACCGGTCCGGCCCGCCGCGTGGGCGGCGGCCATCAGGCGGGCGAGGTCGAGCACCAGCGGGGCGGCCAGGGACGAGTCCAGGCCGTTCCAGGTCAGTTGCAGCGACATCCGCGCGCCGAGAAACCCCTCGAACGACACGTGATCCCACGCCGTCTTGCGTTCGCCGAAATCGGGTACGTGGTCGATGTGCAAAGGCGCGGTCACGTCCTCACCCAGCAACGCCGCCAGCCCCCTGGTCTTGGACGCCAGCTTGCTCTCCGCGTGCGCCGGGTCCTCCAGCGTGGCCCCGTCACCCCCGCCGAGCAGGTTCGTGCCCGTCCAGGACAGCACGCGCAGCGCTCGCGACGTGAACATCGGTGCGAGCGCTGCCCGGACCAGTGTCTCCCCCGTCTTGCCGTCCCTGCCCGCGTAGGGCAGGGCGTTCGACCGCGCCAGCTCGTCCAGCGCGGGCAGCGCGACCCCGGTGGACGGCGTGAAGTCCACGAAGGCGCACCCCGCTTGGAAAGCGGCGTAGGCGACGAGAGAACTCGGCGGCAGCACGACGTTTCCCGGCACGGCGAGCGCTTCCTCCAGCGCGGCGAGCGAGTCGTGCTCGACCCGCACGGGTGGCTCGGTCGACGCCACGTTCACCACCACGACGCGGGCCAGCTCGTGCCGGGCGCGGAAGTCGGCGATGTCCCCGGCCAGTCGCCGGGCGGCGTCGGCCTGACTCGGGGACGGCGCCGCCGGGTCGTAACCGGGCCGGATCTCCGCGTCCGCGGCATCCAGCCCGCCGGCGATACATCCCATCACGTCGTGCGACAGCACGCCGTCGCGCACCAGGGACTCGACCCGCTTCGCCAGCGGCGTGGTCACGACGTCGTGCCCGCCGACCACGAACGCGTCCCACGGTGCCAGGTTTGCGTCCAGCAGCTCGGTGACGCAGCCGACAGGCGGCACGAGACCCGCGCGCAACGCCACCAGCCCGCTCACGGCGGTGGTCGCCACCGATCCCCTGGCACCGTTCAACCACAAGCCGATTCGTTCGGCCACGACCGTCTCCTCTCATCAGCCGACCCCTCTGCCGCCCGATCCGAACGCCGCCGACCGCGGGTCCACAGCGTTGCGGCGAGTGAACTCCAGTGCCTCGGACGCCCGACGAGCCGGTCCGTTCCCGCGTCCTCCCGGTCGACGCTGATCGGCCCAGCGCAGCCGATGGTGCCGAGCATCCGGAACGTGCGCTCCCACGGCACGTCACCATGCCCGGTGGAGACGAAGTCCCATCCCCGCCAAGGACCGGGCCGCGGCAGGCGCGAGTCCATTGTGGACAGTTTGGCCGGAGTGCCGGACTCCACGGTCTCACCCGGCCAGCGGATCTCACCTTCGTCCGGCCGGAGCGCCCCGGACAGCACCTTGGTCAGCACGGACTCGCCCGCCCCGTTCTGCCTGAGCAGACAGTGCGCCTCATCCGCGCGAACCGCGAAGTCCAGGCCCTGCAACGCCATCACGCCGGGAAAGCGATTCACACACCCTCTGACCGACAGCAGCGGAGTCGACGCGACCGTCATCCGGTCACTCCTGTCCGCGGGTGAACCCCGGCGCGGTCGCGCCTGGACGAGCTCGCCATTGAGTCCTCCGCGCCCGAGAATTGCCGCGACAGCAGGGAATTCAGTCTTCCGAACCGTCAAACTAGTGAACCGGCTTTCGCGCGGTCAAGGTCGTGGCGGTGTCACATGTCAGCCAACTTTCCCCTTGATCGGCGTTCGACGCAGCACCTCCCGACCAGTACTGGCATGTCCGTCCATTCTGGACATTCATCCGGTCGGAACACCCGACTTCGCCAGTACCTGGAGAAACGCACGCGACCACCGGGGCAGGTCGGGCCAGCCGCGGCAGGACACCATCGCGCCGTCCACGACGTCCGGCCCGTCGACGAAGGTGGCGCCGGCCAGCTCCACGTCGACCTTCAGCGGCGGGTACGCGGCGGTCGTGCGACCGCGCAGGAGTCCCAGTGCGGCCGGGATCTGCGGGCCGTGGCAGATCGTGCCGACCGGAAGTTCGTGAGCGAAGAAGTACGCGACGATGCGGGCCACGTCCGGGTCAGTGCGGATGTACTCCGGTGCCCGGCCACCCGGAATCACCAGCGCCTCGTACTCCTCCGGACGCACGTCCGCGAACGCCAGGTCCACGGGCAACCGACGACCTGGCTTCTCCGTGTAGGCGTCATACCCCGGTTCGAAGTCGTGCACCACCAGCTGCACCGGACGTGTCGTGGGCGCGGCAACGACCACCTCGTGGTCGTCCTCACGCAGCCGGAACAACGGGTACATCGAATCGAGCTCCTCCGCCGCGTCCCCCACCAGCGTCAGCACTCGTGCCATGCGCCTTCCTCCTTCCCTGTGCGGTTTTCTTCAGTTCTTCAGCAAGAGCTGCCATTGCTGGTTGGTGCCGCCGTTCGCAGTCCACCGCTGGAGCTGCAGACCCGCGATGGAAGAGGAGCCGTTGACGTCGAGCACCTCGCCTGCCGCGTCGTAGCGCAGGATGAGGATCCGTTCACAACTCCACCGCCGACGGCGCGAAACCCGTGCAGCAGAGCGGAAACGCGACCTGAACCATCAGCGCCGGGCGGGCGGACAAGGAGCTCAGGCATGGCTCGAGGGCTGTTCGCGGCTGTGGCCGCAGGGTGCTCGCTGACCCTCGCCCATCCGGGAAAGCGGACATGGTCCCGGGCGGACCGGAGAAGACGGATGCCGGCGGCCCCGGCCGGCGAGCTCGGCGGCCCGCTCAGCGAGCCACACGCGCCAGCCGGTCGGCTGGTCGCGGACCTCGCGGCGAAGTGCGTCTGGTGGTGATCACAGGCAGCGCCACCGCGTCGAACACAAAGGTCTGGGCAGAGTACGAGACAGCGTTGTCACAGGTACTCCTCGAATCGAGGGCAGGGAGCGCGCCGACACGCGCGATTCGTTTGGTGACCAGCGAACAATCAGTCGGACCATATCCACGGTAGAGCGTGGGACAGACCCGGTCAATAGGTCATACATGTTGCCCGAATGAGTCAGATTGCTCTACAGGGCGCAAGGCGAGGTCGCTCAGCCGAGTCACCTAGCCCTACCAGCGAACAACCCGTTCTCGACAGGCTTGCGGTCGCGACCAGACCGCGGTCCGTGGTCCGCACAGCGGGAGACAGCCCACTCACCCCGCCGACCTTCCGCGCGCACCAGCAATATTGGTATGACTCATCGATGCACACGCCGATCAATTGATGAACTATTGATCAGTCTGATGCGATCCCGTTCACCAGGTGGAGGTGACACGAAACTCACCAGGACGGAAGGTCCACAAGGGATGGTGAGTGATCCTCGACGAAGGACGCTGTGCCGCGGGGAGACCAGCGGCACAGCGTCCTTCAAGTGGTTCAGGTGCGCAGGCTCCACTGCTGGTTGCCGGCGCCGTTGCAGGTCCAGAGGATGGTTCTGGTCCCGTTCGCAGTGCCGGCGCCGTTGGCGTCCAGGCACAGCCCCGACTGCACACCCGTGATCGTACCGTTGGCGTTCACGTTCCACTGCTGGCTGGTCTGGCTGTTGCAGTCCCAGATCACCACTGCGGTGCCGTTGCCAGTACCCCCGTTGCTGGCGGCCAGACACTTGTTGCCGTATACCTGCAACTGCTTGGCCGAGGTGTGGGTGAAGCGCTGGTTGGTGCCGCCGTGGCAGTCCCACAACTGTGCCTGTGTGCCGTTGGCCGTGCTCGCGCCGCCGATGTCGAGGCACCGGCCGGACTGGCCGCCCACGATCGAGCCACCCTGCTGACCACCGCCACCCTGCCGCCGAACGAGCGATTTCGACTCTGCTGACCGACTTCCTCGCGCGTCGAGCACGTAGAGCCGGTAGTCACCGGCGGTGGCCGGGACGTCGATCGTCGTCGCCGTCCCGCTCGCCCTGGTCATCGTCGGGCCGGCGGCGAAGGTCGTCGTACCCAGCGGAGCCAGCCAGACGGTGCTGGTCCCGTCGCCGATGCTCCGGATCGGAACCGACGACACGCCGGCGCCGACGAACGTGCTGTCCGGCAGGGCGTAGTCCGGCCGGGAGAGATTGCTCAACGGGATGACGTCCCGGTATGCGTCCTCCAGTCCGGAGTTCACGGCGATGCCGTGCGCGGCCGCCGGCCAGACGTAGTCGGAGGAGACGAGGATGTCCTGGATGGTGCTGTTCGGCAGATTCTTGTTGGACACCTTGTTGATCGGACCGTACGTCTGCGTGATGCTCAGGTCGTGTTTGCGTCCGAAGTCGTCGGAGTTGATGAGCCACGTGACGTTCTTGTCCACGCTCAGGACGTTGTCGCGGAAAGTCATGTACGCCGAGCCCTCGTCCGGGTGAAGTCCGTACTTGTGCCCGGACGGGACGCCCTGGAGGTAGTTGTTGGTGATCGTGGTTCCCGGCTGGCCGCCGAGGGTGTAGATGGGGGCCGTGTCGTTGAGGCGCTGAACCGTGTCGATGATGTGGTTGTAGCTGATGTTGTTGTTCCGTGCCGTGGTCGTCGGCCGGTTGGGTGCGATGGAACCTGATGAGCCGTCGAAGTTCCACCATCCCCAGCCGAGCGTGATGCCGTTCCACGGAGCTTTTTCGATCCGGTTGTGCTGCACGGTCAGGGTGTCGGCGAAGTACGCCGAGATGGGACTGTGCCCGTTGAACAAGACCGCACTGTCGTGAAGATAGTTGTTCTTGATCTCGATGTTCTTCGGAAGTCCTTCGACTTGCGCGGAGTACTTCTCGCGGTTCGTCGGTGTGTGGTCCCCGATGTAGACGTGCTGCGGATGACCCACGGTGATCGCGGACCCGGCTACGTCGTTCGTGTAGTTCCCGATCAACTGCGTGTTCTGCACGTCGTTGACCATGTTGATCCCGTCGACACCGGTGTGCTGCACCCGGTTGCGGAGCAGCCTTATCCCGTCGGCGTTCTCCAGTTGGATGATGCCCGGCGCGGTGTCGACGTTGCGGTAGTAGTAGACGTGGAAGTTGCCCTTGGCGTACACGGTGTTGCCGAGGTTGCCCTGCTGGGCCTGCTTGAACGCGGAGCCGGCCACGGTGAAGAGGTTCCAGTCCGAGTGCTGCACCGTGATGCCGGAGAACGTGATGTTGCGCGCGTGGTTGGTCGTGGACGTGCCGGACACCCGAAGCAGGGTGGGCACGTTGTTCGGCGCATGGACCGTCGCAGTCGCCATGTTCTCCGAGTCGGCCTTGTAGTAATACACCGTTCGACTCGACTTGTCGAAGTAGAACTCGCCCGGCGCGTCCAGGAACTCGTAGGCGTTCATGAACTTGTGACTTCCGCCGGACTGGAAGTTGCCGTTGAACGCGCCCTGCGCAATGGCCGCGCCCGGTTGCTGAAACAGCGCAACGCGGTTGGCGCCGTCACTGCTGGTGGTGATCTGGCGGACTCCTGCGATGGCCGTCTGCCAGGTCGTCGCCGTCTCGACTTCGATGTCGTCAGGATTACGGGAGATGGCGGGTAGATCGGTCAGTCCGTACTTGGCACCGTCACATTGCGAGCCCGACTCCAACGCCCATGGAGCCTGACCGGCGTTGATGCTGTACGTGCCGTAGCACCCTTGCGAGTTGATCGTCTTGGCGGCCATGAAAGCGCGCTTGTCGTTGACGTAGAGCGCCCGCAGCTTGTTGCCGCGATCGAGTGGCGCCTTCCAGATGTTGCCGCCGTGCTGCGTCCAACCGGTCACCAGCACGCCACCGCTCAGCACCGGCGTCTCGTTCTGGTATGCCGAATAGATGACCCTGTAGCCGTTCGTGCCTGAGTCGCTCGGCGTGAAGTCGACGGTGCCGGCCATCGGGTAGTTCCCGCCGCGAAGGTGAACGTGGATGTCCCCAGACATGTTCGCGTTCACCGCGCGAACAGCGTCCCGAGCACGCGGCAAGGTCCTGAACGGGGCCGTGATCGTCCCCGGATTGGCATCATTTCCCTCAGGAGCGACGTAATACGTTTCCTGGACGGCGGCCGAGGCACGCGACCGGTCTGCCGTGGCCGGCAACAGTGCGGCGGACACCAGCACCGCAACGGCCAACAACGACGCTCTGACAATGACTGCTGTTTTCACCCTGCTCTTCCCTTCGCTCGTTCGCGAACAGACAGGCCGTGGCGGAGCACCGGTCCGCGGCGGGGACGAGCGCCCAGCGGCAGCCTCGGACCACCCCGCTCGCGAACCAAAGTCACCTTCCAGCAAGCTGGGCGACACCGGGGAGCTGTGGCAGACATCTGCCACAGTTGTCAGCCCTGACCCGCGACGCGAAGACCCGGCACTTCACGCGCGAGGAGCTGGAACAGCCGAAACCACCCGAGCCGGCGCCACGCGCGGCACTCTCGATCCGGACGTCGTGGCCGCCTCGGCCTGGATCGCCAAACCGAGCACCGCCCGTGCGCCGCAGCTCGTCAGGTCAGGACTGCGGCACGAGTTGCCATTGCTGGTTGGCGCCGCCGTTGGCAGTCCATTGCACGACCTGCGCACCGTCGCTTGTGGACGCTCCGTAGACGTCAGCCGCGAGACCGTTGCCGACGTTGACGATGGTGAAGAAACCGCCGGCCGCCGGCCGCAGGAACCATTGCTGGTTGGTGCCGCCGTTCGAGGTCCACTGCTGCAGCTGCAATCCGGTGGTGGAAGAGGAACCGTTGACGTCGAGCACCTTGCCGGTCGCGTCGTAGCGCAGGCTGAAGGCTCCGTTCGGGCCGGTGCTGACGGTCCAGGTCGCGTTTCCGGTCTGCTGCACGGCTTTGGCGCCGTCGGCGGTGGAGTTGCCGGCGATGGTCAGCGGCTTGCCGCTGTTGCGGTTGACGATGCGGTACTTACCCGGCGTCGGGCCCTGGCCGGCGCCCAGGGTGAAGTACTCGGCCGTGTCGGTGAACGTGGTTGTGCCGGACTTGGCGGTGGACAGGACGAGGTACACCCGTGAGCCGCTGGCAGGAGTCGTGAAGGACACGGGCTGGCTCACGCGCGACCCCAGCGGGATGGTGAGGGTCGTGCTGCCGGAGGCGATCACCGCGCCGGTGGGGCTGTCCAGCCGGGCACTCCAGGCGAAGTCCACGGCGGTGCCGGTGAGGGTGTCGTTGAAGACGGTGACGTTGCGGTCGACCCTGGTGTTGGCGGCGTAACCGGGAACGGCCGACGGTAGCGGGAAGCTGCCGTTCGCGTCGGACGCACCGGAGGCCGACCAGTAGGGCAGGTCGATCGCGGCGACCGGGTTGAACCCGGCCTGGACCCGCTGGATCTGGGCGTTGCTCCACGGGTCGGGCAGGTTGTCCACGCCGTAGACGGGGCGGCCACCCTCCTCCGGGATGAAGTCCGTGGTCCGCACGCCGGGGATGACGCTCGCCCAGGCGGACAGCAGCGTGTACGGCCGTATGTCGCTGGTGTCCTTGCCGCGCTTGGCGGCGGTCGCGGTGGCGAACCACTCGAAGCCCTGCTTCGTGTTGCACGCCGGCCAGATGAACTCGCCCTCGCCGTCCGGCCGACCGGCCACGGACCAGGTCTGCTCGCCGTAGCGGCCGAAGCCGTCGAGGTAGTGCGGGATGAGGTTGAAGTTGGCCTGCGTCATGCTGGGATACTGGTTGGGCGACCCGCCGGTGCCCAGCTCGGCGATGATCGGCCTGGTGCCGTCGGCGCCGTTCATGGCCGCGTACAGCTCCCGCTGGAACTGCTCGGAGTCGAACTCGCCGCCGTTCGGCTCGTTCACCTGGCTCCAGCGGATGATCGCGGGATGGTTGCGGTCGCGCAGGACCAGCGCGCGGGCGTGGGCCACCATGTTGGCGCGACCGGCGTTGAAGTCCTGTGGTCCGCCGGAGCCGCGGATGGCGGTCTCGTCGATGATCATCAGGCCGAGTTCGTCGGCCGTGTCGAGCATGTACGGGCTGGCCGGCTCCTGGTGGATCCGGACGACGTTGTAGTTGAGCCGCTGGTAGTTGTCGACCGCCTGCGGCCAGCCGCCGTTGCCGGTCGACGGCGGGAGGAAGCCCGGCAGCGTGTGGTAGGCGTCGCCCTTGCCGCCGTTGTTGATCCGGTCGTAGTCGGCGCCCTGCAGGTTGTCGCCGCGCACGTTCAGCCGCACACCGTTGAGGCGGTAGTGCTCGCCGTTCTGCGTGCTTTCCCGGAACCCGAACCGGTACGTGGCGTCGCTGGTGCGGCCGTCGTCGGTGGACGCGTGCACCGACAGCCTGTGCAACTGAGCGCGATATCCCTGGCGGTACGGCACGTTCGGCCACCAGTACGACGCGGAGCCGAGAGACCACGCCACCGGCCCGACCGTCACCGTCGCGGTGGATCGGGCCGCGACGGTGACCGTGCGGCTGGGCAGGGCGGGGTAGCTGAAGTTCGCGCCGTTGTCCGAGGCGAGCGTGCCACCGAGGGTCACGGTGCGGGCGCTGCCGGAGGTGTTGGTGACCGACACGTCATAGGTGAGGCTCTGGTCTGTCACCGAGGTGCGAACGAAGGCGTCGCTCACGTGCACGGCCGGGTACACGCGCAGGAACGCCGAACGGAAGATGCCCTGCGGCACCGCCTCGGACCAGCTGGCGGCGTCGGGAACCAGGTACTTGCCCGCCGGCGTCTTCAACGCGTTGCGGCCCTTCACGTTCACGCTGATCGTGTGCGTGGTGCCCGGCGCCGCGACAGCGGTGATGTCGAAGTTCGACGGGGTGAACGCGGTCGTCTGGGTGGCGACGACCCGCCCGTCGACCGACAGGGTCGCCTGGTGGTTCACCGCGCCGAACTCGATCCACGCCGACTGCGGCTGCCCCGAGTCGGGCACGGTGATGGTGCGCGAGTACGTCGCCTCGGACACGTCGGTGAAGCCCTGCTTGTACCAGCCTCCACCGGGCACGGTGATCGTCGTGGCCGGTCGGCCCGCCGGCGTGAAGCTCCACCTGCCGGCCAGATCGACGGACCCGATCGCGGCGTTGCCCGCGGCGACCCCGTTCACGTCCGCGGCGACGCCGTTCACGTCCGGCACCGGAGCGGCGGAACCAGCCGCCGGGATCGGGGTCGTCACCCCGACAACGGCGAGCACGACCGCGGCCACGGCCGGCACCAAAACTCGTGCCATGCTTGAGCTCCTGTCCTGGCGAAGAGTTCTCAATGCTGGCGGCGGCCAACGCACAGTCCACAGTGGACCAATGCTCTGTTCATGAGGCGGACACGCCCGGCACAGTTCTGACGGGCGTGGATGTGGCTGCCGGTGCAGGCCTGCTCAGGCAACGGTTCTCAAGGTAGGGCTCGGTGCGCGTGGCGGTCAATAGGTAGTACATGTTGAAGGCGAACGAATCAGACGGGCCGGTAGAGTGCCTGTTCAGGGCGGTCAACTGGACTTATTGATACGACTCATCTACCTAGCCGCAGGTCGGCCAGGTCAAGATTGATCGGTCTCATGTGTAGGTCAACGCCTCCCAGGACACAGAGAGGGCGCACCCGACGTGGGTGCGCCCTCTCTGTTCGGAAGTCCTGCCAGCCACGCTCGGCTTGGCGGTGCGGCTCCGGGATGTCGTCGACGGTTGACGCCGACCGTGGCTTCACGGTCGCCTCGGCGCTGTACGGGCCGAGAACCCCGTCCGCGCAGGTCGAGCGGCACGGCGATACTCGTGGATCACTACACCGAGACGGTCTGCGCGCTGAACAACGTCATCGGCGTGCCGGCCTCCCCTTGCCCTGACCACGTTGGGTGAAGATCGAGGCGGACCTGACCGACGAGCAGGTGCTGTTCCTCTCCGACGTCCTGCCCACCGGCTGCATGGCGCCCGCCGGTGGGCGACGAGCGAACCCGACCTGCTCAACGTCGCGGTCAGCCGGGCCAAGCACCGCCTGCACGTCAGCAGCGATCACCAGGCGTGGTCGTCCCTGCCGTACTTCAGGGCCCTGGCGGCGAAGTTGCCCCGCACCGGCCCCAGGTGAGCATCATCGGTGCGCGACCGCGAAGTCGTCGAAGCCGGCAGCCGTGTTGAAGACTCGCACACCGTTGGCACCACTGGAGAAGCTGGTGTCGGTCACGGAGATCCTCGGCGTGGCCATGTCGCCGACGTACACCTTGATGGCCGAGCCGATCGCCTCCACCCGCAGGTGGTGCCGGGTGTTCGGCCGGACGGTCACGGCGGCTGACGCGAGCTGCGTCCAGTTGTTGTCGGCCTTGCCGAGCACGACCCGTCCGCTACCGGTGATCCCGGCGTAGTAGCCGCGGTAGGCGTCCGTCCCGGTGGTCGCCTGCGACACGCGGAACACGACCCCGCTGTCGCCGGCGGCGGACTTCGGGATGACGTCGGCGTCCTGCACGAAGTTCGAGAAGTTCGTGTCCAGCAACGACTTCCCGCCGAACGAGGTACCGGTCTCGTACCGGCCCCCGGTCGCCGACCAGGTGCCGCCGTGGTTGGTCCAGCCGACGGCGTTGTTGTCGTCGAAGTCGTCCTTCACCCGCATGGTCACCGGCTGGATGGTGCCGTCGGCGTTGAAGGTCATCCGGTCGTAGGCGACCTGCCGGTCGTTGGCGCCCGAGCGGCTCAGCGGGCGCCGGTGGTAGACGATGTACCAGATGTCCGTGCCGGGCACGTTGATCACCGAGTTGTGGCCGGAACCCCTTGCCACGGCGGCGTCCTGGCCCAGCACGCGGCTGATCTTGGCGAACGGTCCGGTTGGGGACTCGGAGATCGCGTACGACACGGCGTAGTTCGGCCCGGTCCAGCCGTCCTCGGACCACATGAAGTAGTACTTGCCGTTGCGCTTGAACATCTGCGAACCCTCGGTGAAGTTCGCCGGGGTGATCTCCTTGTACGTGCTGCCGTCGGCGAACTGGCCGAGGCTGGTCATGTCCGCGTTGAGCTTGACCACGTTGGCGTGTCCCCAGCCGCCGTAGTACATGTACGCCTGACCATCGGTGTCGATGAACACGTCCTGGTCGATGGGCTGCGCGCCGTTGACGAACTGGGCGATCAACGGCTTGCCGATCGCATCCCGGTACGGGCCCTCCGGCCGGTCGGCGACCGCGACGCCGATGCCGCCCAGTTCGGAGTTGCTCTGGATGTCGTTCGCGCCGAAGTACAGGTAGTACTTGCCGTTTCGCTGCACGGGAGCGGGCGCCCAGACGGCTCGGCGTGCCCAGGAGACGTTCGCGGTGGTGAGGACGTTGGGGTGTTTGGTCCAGTTGACGAGGTCGGTCGAGGAGAAGGCGTCGAGGTACGTCTGCTCGTCGTACGGTCGCGACGACGTGGGAAAGACCCAGTACTTGTTGTCGTAGACCGCGACGTCCGGGTCGGCGTACCACCCGTCCACGAACGGGTTGCCGGCCTCCGCTGTCGAGAAGTCGGGCACGGCCGCCGCGGACGAGGCCACAGCGGGCACGCTGCCGAGCAGTGAGAGGGCCAAGGCCGCTAAGACGATCTTTGACGTCACGTCTCGTCCAATCCACAGGTTACAACGTTGTAAAAACCGTGCGCATTGATCCAATCACTCTCTGTGTGCGACTGTCCAGATCTGGAGGAGCACCGCGGTGGTCAGCGGATACCGCTGACCACCGCGCGATCAGGCCTCAGAGCCGGCGGACCCGGCCCAGCCACGCCGCGAGCTGCACCTCGCCATGGGCGGGCAGTCCTCGCTGGACGGCCACCTCGGAGATCTGCTCGGTGATGAAACCCTGGTAGTGGGCTGCTTCGATGCTCTCGACCTCCCAGCCGCCGGTGAAGGTCTCGCGGATGACGTCGTCGCTGATGCTGGAGCTCAAGCCCGGCGCCGCGTCGGAGTGGGCGAGGATGTGCACCAGCGCTCCGGGATTGGTCAGCGCGTGCAGGACGTCGGCGTAGGCCTTGGCCGCGCCGGGATCTCCGTAGGCGCCGAAGCCGTGGAAGAGGGCCACGTCGACGACGGTGTCGAAGCCGCCCGCGAGGAACGGGTGGTGTTCCGGGTGGAGCATGTTGGCCACCTCGAAGCGAGCTGCGGGCACGCCTCGTTCGGTGGCGGTGCGGCGGGCGTAGTCGATGGCGCTCGGCGACAGGTCGACTCCGAGGGACTCGTAGCCCAGCCTGGTGAACAGGATGGTGTGCTCACCGGAGCCGCAGCCGGGTTCGAGGACCCGGCCGCGGACGAGACCGGCGGCCTCCAGTTCGACGATCGCGGGTTGTGGCCCGCCGATGAGCCACGGAGCGGTCCCCTCGTCGTACATGAAGTTCCAGTACTCCGGGTCCTCGAACCCGCGGGACTCGTCGGTCTGACCTGTCTGCGTCATGGGGCCAGTGTGGAGATCCGCGAGATCGGGGAACACAGCCGGGAAACGAACCCACTGGGTCGTGCGGTATGGGATCGGCGTCCCCGTGGTGGTGACGCTGGGTGGGGCTCAGGCGGGTGCCTTCACACGAGTCAGGACGGTGTCCAGGAAGTCGGTGACGCCCGGTGACCCTGGTTCCGCCACCGCGGCGACGTGGCCGTCCGGGCGGACCAGCACCAGCAGCGGACCGCTCACCTGGTACGCGCGGTGGGCGGCTTCCTCTTCCGGTGGGATCACGTGGGTGGTGATCGCCACGGTGTAGCGGTCGTCGAGGCTCGCGGCGAGCCGGTCGGTGTCGAGCGACTGGGCTCCGAACAGCAGGACGTGGTAGCCGGAGCCGTGGGTCAGGTCGAGCACGCTGCTCGCGCCGTCGCGGGTCGGCCTGATCTCGGCGTACGGCGCCCGGTCACCCGGCCTGAGCGGACCGGTGCCGGGACCGACCGCTGGCGAGTTGCGGTACCTGATCCACAGCTGGGAGAACATGTGGAAGAACATCCGGCGGATCGGGGCGAGCCGGGACACCGCACCGACGACGCGGGTCGCGACGTGAGCGCGCATCCAGACCGCCACGGCGCTGTTCCCGGTCTCCAGCTTGAAGCCCAGGTCGGTGCGCTTGAGCACGGTGCGGGCGATCGGGCGGCGTTCTGACTCGTAGGTGTCGAGCAGCCGCTCGGGCGCTTCGCCGTTCACCACCTGCGCCAGTTTCCAGGCGAGGTTGACCGCGTCACCGACGCCGAGGTTGAGACCCTGGCCGCCGGCAGGGTTGTGGATGTGTGCGGCGTCGCCCGCGAGGAAGACGCTGCCCACGCGGAACCGCGGGGCGATCCGGCTGTGGAAGCGGAACATCGACGCCCAGACGACCTCCTTCAACCGGGCATCCACCTTGAAGTAGCCGTCGAACCACTTCTGCAGGTCAGCAGGCGCCAAGGGTGCGTAGGCCTCGTGCGACGGGTTCTTCTGGGACGGCGCCTGCTCCAGTTCCCTCGGCACCACGCCGAAGAGCCGGCAGCGGCCGGACGCCAGCGGCAGGATTCCGACGAACCCGCCTCGGGTCAGGTTGAGACGCATACCGCGCACGCCCAGGTCGACGTCCAGGGTGACGTCCGCCAGCATGCCCGCCTGGTCGTAGGTCTCGCCGTCGAACGACTGGCCGACGAACCCGCGCACCGCGCTGCTCGCCCCGTCGGCGCCGACCAGCCAGCGCGCGGTGATCGACCGGCCCTCCGCGGTGGTGACGCCGACGAGCGCGCCGGTGTCGGCCAGCTCCACGACCGCGGTGTTCCACTCGACCTCGACGTGGTGTTCCTTCAAAGCCTCCACCAGCACCCGCTCGGTCTCGAACTGTTCGAGCGCGAGGGCGAAGGGGAAACGCGTCCGGTCGCCGGTGCCCTCTCCCGCGAGCGGCATGTCCCCCACGTGCCGGCCGGCCTCGTGGATGGCAACGTCGGTGATCGGCAGGCCTCGCGCGACCGCGGCCTCCGCGACGCCGAGCCGGTCGAAGAGCTCCAGCGTGCGGGCGTGCACGATGGCGGCGCGTGCCTGCTCGACGGGACCGGGCTTGGAGTCGACGATCCGCACGCGCACTCCGTGCTGCGTGAGCATCAGCGCGGTGCACAGGCCGGTCGGCCCGGCACCCACCACCAGGACGTCGCAGTCGCGTTCGTCGCGCATCGGCTCCCTCATTCACGTCGGCGAGTGTGCGAACGCAGTATCGCGACGTGCGGCGAGCCACCACATCGCCCGACGTGGAGCGTGATCGGACGATCACCCCGCGCGACCGCGCAGGTTCTCGGCGCCGTCCTATCTCCGCGGCGGCCGGACACCCGATGGTGGAAGCGATCACATGGCCGGACTGCCGGAAGCCGAGGGACCTCGATGAGTACCGCACCGGAAGCGTTTTTCGACGACCTGGCCGAACTGTACGAGCGCTTCACGCTCATCCGCGACGCCGCCACGAGTCCGGTGCGGTCGTGGCTCGTCGAGCAGCTGCCCGCCGGTTCCCGCGCACTGGACGCCGGCTGCGGCAGCGGCAACAACTGCGGCATGCTCGCCGAGCGGTACGACGACGTGGTCGGCGTCGACGTGTCGCGGAAGATGCTCGACATCGCGGCCACGAAGCGGACGCGGGTGCCGGTGCGGTACGAGTGCCGCGACGCCGTCGACCTGACACCCGAGCGGGACGGCCGGTTCGACCTCGTGATGTCGGTCAACGCGGTGTTCCACATGGGACCCGCGGACGAGGTGCTGCCCGTGCTGCGCGAGCTCGTCGCTCCCGGCGGCAGGCTGGTGGTCGTCGACGTGACGCAGCCCGACGACGCGGCGGCCCCCGCCGAGCAGAGCGCTTACGCGTTCCAGACCGGCAAGATCATCTACGACGTCTCCCGCGACGTCGAGGCCGCGTGCGACTCGATCCGGATGATGCTGCACCCGCGCTGGCTCGAGATGAGCGCCGCCGCGATGCCCCTCACCGACTCGGAGTTCCGGTCCCAGTACGAGCGGGCGCTGCCCGGCGTGCGGATCACCAGGGACCTCATCCCCACGATGAGCGCGGCCGTCTGGGACAACGCATGAGCGTCTTCCACCTCCCCCGCCTGCACTTCGCGGGCACGGCCATCACCCGCCTGCCCACCGGGCCGCGGGCGGGCTGGCTCGACCTCGAGACCAACCAGGCCATCGACGACCAGGGCGTGTTCGACACCGACCGCCCCGTCCAGGAGTACTACGACTTCCTCGCGGACGCCAAGGGCCACAACTTCGCGGGCAACGGCCACTTCTGGGTCGACGCGAAGGTCGTCGCCACCGAACTCGCTCCCGGCGAGGTGCGCTCCGACGACCTGGTGACGGGACGGCAGCTCGATCTCTGGGGCCACTTCTGCGACTACACCGCGGGCACCGCCAACCGGTCGCGCGTGTTCGACGTCGACCCGGCCTCCAACTGGACCACGACGCTGATGGTCGGCCAGCTCGCGCTGGGCAGGTCGGGCCGCTCGCACGACGTGCCGTACCTCGTCACCGGTGACGTCAACGGCATGTGCCCGCCTCGCTGGAACCAGTTCCACACCGTGCTGCACCAGTTCGCCGTCGACAAGGCCGAAGGGCTGCACTGGCTCAGCGGTGTCGCGGACTCCCCCGTGCTCACACGGCTGCGCGAGGTGGTCGAGAACGACGCGGACGGCCTGGTGGTCCAGTTCGCGCTCAGCGACCAGAAGCACACAGGCGAGGGTCAGCCCGACGTCTGGCAGCTGCGCGGGACCGTCGCGGCCTGGTACCGCGACGAGCTGCGCAGCTACCCGGCCGGGCGGCTGCTCACCCCGCGCACCACGCGTTCCGCGCTGCACAACCTCTCCGTGCACGTCAGCGACGACCACGTCACCGCGAACCTCGTCACCGCGCACCCGGACACCGACCTGGAGGTGCGCACGACCTGCGGCACGCTGCTCGCGACCATTCCGTCCACAACGGACTCGCGCACGTCGGGCGTCGTCGTGGCGGCACGGGTGGACGGTGCGACCGGCAACCCGGCCGAGGCGCTGGTGATCACCGACGGCGAGGGCACCGTGCTGTCGCGCGAGGAGGAGACCGTCGTCGAGTCCGACGAGGCCGCGTTGTTCCTGGAGCACGAGAACACCAGGACCGGCGAGGACCACGCCGTCGAGATCCCCGTCCGCTCATACGTGCGCGGTGTCCCCGCACGTGTCGACCAGGTCCACGTCCGGCAGTACGTGAACCCCGCCGCTCTGCCACTCGCAGGCGACCGCGACAGCGCTCAGCTCGTCGCGTTCCTGCCCACCGGACAGGCCGGCTACCAGGCCGAACAGGTGCTCTCGACCGACGAGCACGGCCGCGGCACCATCACGCTCAAGGGTGTGCGGGGCGGCGCGACGAGGGTCCTGCTCCGGCCGGAGCCCACGCCGGAACCGCAGGGCACCACGGCGGCCGAGCGCTACGACAACGACGACGAGCAGGGCTACTGGTCGGCGGTCGGCTCCGTCGCGGTGCGGGTGCTGCCGAACCACTGGCACCTCGACGACCTGCCGGACGAGGACATCACGTTCAGCACGGTGTACCGCGAAGCACTCGCCTACTACGAACTCCAGTACTCGTTCATGCGGTCCGAGGTGCTGAGCCTCGCCGACGAGTTCAAGGTCGAGCCCTACGCCCGTCTCATCTGGCACGTGTCCGCGCCCGAGCACAAGGGCAGGACGTTCTACATGCCCCCGACGCGCGACATGAGCGCACCGCAGATCCGGATGTTGCTGCGCTACCTGCTCGCCGACGACGCCCAACGGCAGACGCCGCCGACTTTCGTGCCACAGCGGCGAGAACTCGGCACCATCACGACGAAGGACCAGCTGCTGCACGCGCTCTACCAGGCAGCGGCGATCGAGCTGGCCACCATGGTGCAGTACCTGTACGCGGCCTACAGCGTGCCGACCCACGGCGCCGGCAGGAAGCTCGTCCAGCGCGGCGAGTGGACCGAGGAGCAGCTGCTCACGGCGTGCGGTGAGGGCACCGAGACGTGGAGCAACGGCATCCGCGGCAGCCTGATGTCCGTCGCCCGCGAGGAGATGATGCACTTCCTCGCGATCAACAACATCCTGATGGCGATGGGCCGGCCGTTCCACCTGCCCGAGCTCGACTTCGGCACGTTCAACAGCACCACCTGCGTCCCACTGGAGTTCTCGCTGGAGGCGCTGAACCTGGCGAGCGTGCAACGGTTCGTGGCGCTGGAACAGCCGCACGACCTGATCGAGGAGATCGAGGGCAACGACTCCACGGTCCTGCGCGCGGACGGGGAGCCGTACCAGTACGGGTCGCTGAGCGAGCTGTACGCGGCGATCCGCGAGGGCGTTCAGGCCGTGCCGGGCGTGTTCCTCGTGAAGAAGGGTCGTGGCGGTGGCGCCCACCACCTGTTCATGCGCGAGTCCGTCAACGCCGCGCACCCCGACTACCAGCTCGAGGTCGACGACGTGGCGAGCGCGGTGTTCGCCATCGACTTCGTCACCGAGCACGGCGAGGGCGGCCAGATCCCCTCGACGCTGCCGGAGGAGGAGTCGCACTTCGACACGTTCCTGCGCATCTCCGAGATGCTCATCGCCGAACGGGCGAAAGGCCCGAACGACCGCAGGATCCCGTGGAACCCCGCCTACCCGGTCATGCGCAACCCGACGCTCAAGCCGGGCAACGCCGCGATGGACCACGTGACGCACGAACCGGCCCGGATCGCCATGAAGGCGTTCAACCGCTCGTACTTCATGGCGATGCAGCTGATGGTGCAGCACTTCGGCTACAGCCCCGACAAGTCGTTGCGCCGCAGCCGGTTGATGAACTTCTCGCTGGACATCATGACCGGCGTACTGCGGCCGCTCGGCGAGCTGATCGTCACGTTGCCGTCCGGACGGCCCGGCCGCACCGCGGGCCCGTCGTTCGAGCTCGACTCCCGCCCCGAGTACATCTCCCGGCCCGACGTCGCGGTCGAGTGGATGGCCCGCGAGTTCGACGAGGTGGCTGATCTGGCCCGCAAGTGCGTCGGCTTCGGCCTCACCCCGACCGTGGGCGACCTGCTGGCCTTCATCGGTGACTCGTTGCGCACCATGGACCTGAAAGACCTGTGATGGCTGAGAAGACGACAGTGTGCATCGCGGGCGGCGGCCCGGCCGGTGCCGTGCTCGGGCTGCTGCTGGCACGTTCCGGGGTGGACGTCGTGGTGCTGGAGAAGCACGCCGACTTCCACCGCGACTTCCGCGGCGACACCGTGCACCCGGCGACCCTGCAGATCCTCGACGAGCTCGGGCTCGTCGAGAAGTTCCACGCGCTCCCCCACCAGAAGGTCAGCACGATCGGCGTCGTGCAGCAAGGCAAGCGGATCGACATCGCCGACTTCCGCCGGTTGAAAGTCCGCTACCCGTACATGGCGTTCGTGCCGCAGTGGGACTTCCTCGACCTCATCACCGCGGAGGCGAAGCGGTATCCCGGCTTCCGCCTGCTGATGAACACCGAGGCGCTGGGCGTCGTGCGGGACGAGGACGGACGGGTCGCCGGACTGCGCGTGCGCGGGCCGGAGGGCGAGCGGCAGATCCGGTCCACGCTCGTGGTCGCCGCCGACGGGCGGCACTCGGTGATCCGGCGGGACGCGGGGTTCGTGCCGACGCTGATCGGCCGGTCACTCGACGTCATCTTCTTCAGGATCTCCCGCAGGGACACCGATCCCGACGAGGGCATCTGCGTGCGGATCGGCAACGGCAAGATCTTCGGCGCGACCGACCGCCGCACCTACTGGCAGATGTCGTACGAGACGTCCACCGGCGGCATGGAGAAGGTGCGGGTGGAGGGGCTCGACAAGTTCCGGGCAGACCTCTGCGAGCTGGTGCCGTTCCTCGCCGACCGGGCGCACGAGGTGTTCTCCTTGGACCAGCTGAGTCCGTTGGAGGCGCGGATCGACCGGCTGGAGCGGTGGCACGAGCCGGGCCTGCTGTTCATCGGCGACGCGGCGCACGCGATGTCCCCGGTCGCGGGGTTCGGTGTGAACCTCGCGGTGCAGGACGCCGTGGCCACCTCGAACATCCTCACCGCCGAGCTGCTGCGGGCCCAGGAGGGCCGGATCTTCGACGACGACCTGCTGGCGCGGGTCCGCCGACGCCGCAAGCGCGCGGTCGCGTTGTCGCAGGGCCTGCAGCGCGCGACTCAGAAGTTCGGCATCGACGCGGCGCTCGACGGGTCCGGTGCGCCGCCGGCGCCGAAGGTCTTCGAGAAGCTCGGCGTCGCCCAGTGGCTGATGAGCCGCGTCATCGGACTCGGTTTCCGGCCGGAACACGTTCGCACACAAGAGAAAGCGCCGGAGGGAACCGTCCGATGACCGCACCGGGAATGCCGCCGCAGGCACGGATGATGCAGATGATCACGGGGTACTGGATCACCCAGGTCGTGCACGCCGTCGCCGAGCTCAGGATCGCCGATCACCTCGCCGGGAACGCGCTGACCCTGGAGGAACTCGCGGCGCGGACGGGTGCCGGCGCCGACACGACGCTGCGGCTGTTGCGTGCCTGCGCCTCGCAGGGACTCGTGGCCCACGACGAAGGCCGGTTCACCAGCACGCCGTTGCTGGAGACGCTGCGCGAGGGCGTGCCGGGCTCGTTCCGCGACATCGCGATCGTGCACGGCTCACCGGGACACTGGCTGTCCTGGGGCCGGTTCCCGGACGCGGTGCGCACGGGTGAGCCGCAGACGAAGGCCGCGCTGGGCAGCGACATCTGGACGTACTTCCAGTCCCAGCCGCAGGAGTGGGAGCGGTTCTCCCACTCCATGACCGAACTGACCGACGGCCTGTCGCGCGAGATCGGCGCGCTGCTCGACACCACGGGTCTCACCACGGCGGTGGACGTCGGTGGTGCGAACGGCGCGCTGCTGCACCCGTTGATGAAGGCGAACCCCGACCTGCGGGGCGTGGTGTTCGACCTCCCGACCGTCGAGGCGACCGCGGTGGCCGAGGCGGAGAAAGCAGGTCTCGCCGGCCGCTGCACGTTCACCGGTGGCTCGTTCTTCGACTCGGTGCCCGAGGGCGACCTGTTCCTGCTCAAGGCCGTGCTGCACAACTGGGCAGACGAGTCGTGCGTGGAGATCCTCACCAACTGCCGCAGGGCGCTCCGCCCCGGCGGACGGGTGGTCGTCGTCGAGATGCCGCTGGGACCGCTGGGAGAACCGGGGTTCGCCCCGCTGCTCGACCTCGGGATGCTCGCCGTCAACGCGGGCCGCGAGCGCGACCTCGACCAGTACGACGCCCTGTTCCGGGCTTCCGGCCTGCGTCGCGCCGAGGTCACGCCGACCTCGTCCCCGCAGAGCCTGATCCACGCCGTAGCCGCGTAACCACGAACCGGAGGTATGGCCGAAGATGTTGAAGAACGTAGTGGTGGTCGGCGGCGGAACGGCCGGCTGGATGACCGCGTCCTACCTGACAGCCGCGTTCGGCGACCGGGTCGGCGTGACGCTCGTCGAGTCGAAGCGCGTCGGCGCGATCGGCGTCGGCGAGGCGACGTTCAGCACCGTCCGGCACTTCTTCGAGTACCTCGGTCTCGAGGAGAAGGAGTGGATGCCCGCCTGCAACGCCACCTACAAGCTCGCCATCCGGTTCGAGAACTGGCGCGAGCCGGGACACCACTTCTACCACCCGTTCGAGCGTCAACGGGTCGTCGACGGCTTCCCCCTGACGGACTGGTGGTTGCGCGAACCCAGGTCCGACCGGTTCGACAAGGACTGCTTCCTGGTCGGCACGCTGTGCGACGACCTGAAGTCACCGCGGCAGCTGAACGGCGAGCTGTTCGAGGGTGGCCTGGGCGGGCGCAGCGCCTACCGCACGACGCTGACCGAGCAGACCACCCAGTTCCCCTACGCCTACCACTTCGACGCGGCGCTGGTCGCGAACTACCTCCGCGACTACGCGGTCGCGCGGGGTGTGAAGCACGTCCTCGACGACGTGCAGGACGTGGCGCTGGACGACCGCGGCTGGATCAGCCACGTGGTCACCAAGGAGAGCGGGAACCTCACCGGCGACCTGTTCATCGACTGCACCGGTTTCCGCAGCCTGTTGCTGGGCAAGGCGCTCGCCGAGCCGTTCCAGTCCTACCAGGACTCCCTGCCCAACGACAGCGCGGTGGCGTTGCGCGTGCCGCAGGACATGGAGAACCGGGGACTGCGGCCGTGCACGACGGCCACCGCGCAGGAGGCCGGCTGGATCTGGACGATCCCGCTGTTCGACCGCATCGGCACCGGCTACGTCTACGCCGGTGACTACATCTCCCCGGAGGAGGCCGAACGCACGTTGCGGGCTTTCGTGGGGCCGGCCGCCGAGCACGCTGACGCGAACCACATCAAGATGCGCATCGGCCGCAGCAATCGGCACTGGGTGAACAACTGCGTGGCGGTCGGGTTGTCGAGCGGCTTCGTCGAGCCGCTGGAGTCGACCGGCATCTTCTTCATCCAGCACGCCATCGAGCAGCTGGTGAAGCACTTCCCGGACGAGCGCTGGGACGACGGGCTGCGCACGGCCTACAACAAGCTCGTCAACAACGTGATGGACGGCGTGCGGGAGTTCCTCGTCGTCCACTACTACGCCGCCAAGCGCCAGGACAACCAGTACTGGAAGGACACCAAGACCCGTGCTCTCCCCGACGGTCTGGCCGAGCGGCTGGAGCGCTGGCAGACCCGGCTGCCCGACAACGAGTCGGTCTTCCCGCACTACCACGGGTTCGAGTCCTACTCCTACGTCTGCATGCTGCTCGGCCTCGGCGGCCTCGACCTGAAGTCGTCGCCCGCGCTCGGACTCATGGACGCCGCGCCTGCCCAGCACGAGTTCAAGCTCGTGGGCGAGCAGGCCGCCGAGCTCGCCCGCACGCTGCCCACGCAGTACGAGTACTTCGCCCAGTTGCACCGCGCGAGGTGAGCGCGGTGGTGCTGAACGGGATCCACCTCGTCGCGCTCCTGGCCGCGTTCTTCGCGGTCGCGGCGCTCGGCCGGGTGATGGCACGGGCGCTGCGGATGCCCACCGTGATCGGTGAGATCGCGTTGAGCGTCCTGCTCGGGCCGGTGCTGCTGGCCGCGTTCGGCAAGAGCCTCTTCACCGCGGTCCTGCCGGCCGACGTCACCGCTGTGCTCGAACAGATCGGCGAGGCCGGGCTGGTGCTCTTCCTCATCGGTGTGGTGCACCACCTCGACCGCGGTGTCACGGGCGGGTGGCGCTGCAAGGCGCTCGGCCGGATCACGGCCGGCGCCTTCGCGCTGCCGTTGCTGACCGGTCTCGCCTTCGCCGCCTGGGCCGTCTGGCTCGCGCCCGCCGAGGTGCGCGGCACCGCTCCGACGGCCGCGCTGGTGCTGGTGCTCGCGGTGGCCATGTCCGTCACGGCGGTGCCCGTGCTCGCGCGCATCCTGGAGGAGCGGTCGGACCTGGGGCGCGCCTCCGGGCTGTCGATGATGGCGTCGGTGCTGATCGACACGCCGGCCTGGCTGCTGCTGACCGTGGCGCTGGGTCTGACCGCGGGTGGCCTCGGTGGCGTGTGGCTCGCGTTCGCGACCATCGGCGTGGGCGTGGTGATCGCGTGGCTCGGTCGCCGGGCGCTCGGGTCGGAGCGCGTCGGGAGCGTCGCGGTGGAAAGGCCGCGCACGACCGCTCTCGTCCTCGCGGTGGTGGCACTCGCCGCGGGCACGGCGGTGCACTCCCTCGGGCTCACGGCGATCTTCGGCGCGTTCCTGGCCGGCGTGGTGGTGCCGCGCGACGAGGCGTGGTCGCGGGTCGTCGCACTGGTCAGCCGGGTGGGCAGGGCGTTCGTGCCGGTGTTCTTCGTGGTGGCGGGGACGACGCTGTCCACCAGCGGGGTGTCGGCGTTCCCGTGGATCGGCGTCGCCCTGGCGCTCGCGCTCGGCATCATCGGCAAGATCGGCGGCGGGTACGCCGGGGCGCGCTGGGGCGGCGAGGACGCGGTCACGTCGCTGCGGATCGGCGTGCTCGTCAACACGCGCGGGCTCACCGAGATCGTGGTGCTCCAGATCGCGTTCACCGCCGGTCTGCTCACGCCGGGGCTGTTCGTCGCGCTGCTGGTGATGGCGCTGGTGACCACCGCGCTCACGGGTCCGCTGCTGGACGTGATCACCCGGCGCGCCGGGGCGGCACGGGAGGAGGTCTTGGTGTGACAGAACAGTTCCGCGGGCTCATGGCCGCTTTCCCGACCGGTGTGGCCGTGGTGACGACCTTCGGTCAGGACGGTGAGCCGTGGGGGATGACCCTGTCTTCGCTGTCGAGCGTGTCGGTGGACCCGCCGACGTTGCTGGTGTGCCTGCGGTACAGCAGCCCGACGCTGGACGCGTTGGCGCGCACCGGTTCCTTCACGGTGAACCTGTTGCACCACGAGGCGCGTCCGGCCGCGGAGCTGTTCTCGTCGGGTGACCCGGACCGCTTCCGGCAGGTGGCGTGGGAACGTCCCACGTCCCTCGGCGGGCCGCACCTGGTGGACGACGCGCACGCGGCGGCGGACTGCGTGGTGGACCACATGCACCGCACCGGCACGCACGTGGTGGTGTTCGGCAAGGTCCACACGGTCGTGCACCGCTCAGCCTCCCAGCCGCTGCTCTACGGGCTGCGCCGGTACGCGTCCTGGCCGCAGATCGCTTGACGCGCAACGAGAACTGGCCTCTCACCGGTTGCGGTGAGAGGCCAGTTCTCGTTGCGCGTCAGCGTGAGCGCAGGAGCCACTCCGTCGTCACCCGGATCGCCGGGGCCTGCCAGTGCGCCTCCACCGGTGGCCCGATCTCCACCAGGCGGCTCGGGCACGTGAGCGCCTCCACCGCGCTGCGCGAGGACGACACCGGTGCACCCGACGGGCCGGCGCGGTGCACGACGAGGGTCGGCGCGGTGATCACCGGCAGCACCCCGCGCGGCTGCAGCCAGAAGACCTCGTTGAGCATCGCGCGCCCGACCACGAAGGTGTCCGAGACACGCAGGTGCCCGTCGGCGAGCAGCGCGCGGCCGGCCTCCGCGCCGAGGAATCCTCCCGACCACGCGGGGTTCGCGTCGGCGAAGTGCTCCTGGTAGTCGATCAGCGGGTTGTACAGCACGAGGTTCTCCACCTCGTCGCCCCGCCGGGCGGCGTAGCCGGCGGCGACACCGCCGGTCAGCCCGGTCGCGACGAGCGCCGCCGGACCTGGTGCCACGTTCTCGCGCAGGTGGGTCAGCCCCGCGCTGATGACGTTCAGCAGCCCGGACAGGCTCAGCTCCTCCTGCGCGCCTTCGCTGTCACCGTGTCCGGGAAGGTCGACGCGCAGGGAGGCCACGCCGTGCCCGGCCAGCTCCGAGGCCAGGCGGCCGTAGAACCCGCCCTGGTCGCGGTCGGCACCTTCGCCGTGCAGCAGCAGGGCCGTGCAACGTGGTTCACCGACGGGCACCACAGCGGTCGCGGCCAGCTTCAGGCCGTCGTGTCCCCGCACCGTTGTCGTTCGCGGGACGACGTCGACGGTGGGCACTGGCATGACGGGCCTCCTCGGAAGAGTGTGGCGCCAGTGTCCTGCGTGGACGGCGTGGAAGACCCCTGGCCGCCGGAAACCGTTCTGTCGCGCGGTGTGAACTGCTCCGGCGAGTGGGTTGGGCACGCGGAACCACTTGAGCCACAGGTGTTGCGGGGGATGTGGGCGCAGGGCCGCCGGCGGCACGATTCCGTTCATGAGTCCGGTGCACACGAACGTCCTCTCGGGCGGACAACACTGGCCGCAACGCCCGAAGCGGGTGACCGTCCTCGGCGCGGGCGTCGCGGGCCTGGTGGCGGCGCACGAGCTGGAACGCCTCGGCCACAGCGTCGAGGTGCTGGAGGCGCGGCTGGAGGTCGGTGGCCGGGTGCGCACGCACTCGTTCGTCGGCAGGGGCCCGCTCGCCGAGCTCGGCGCCATGCGCATCCCCGCCTCGCACCACCGAACCATGCAGTGGATCGACCTGCTGGGGCTGAGCGACAGGGTGCGGCAGTTCCGCACGCTGTTCTCCGACGACTCCAGCTACCTGGAGACCTGCACCGGGCACCTGCGAGTGCGCGACGCGACCTCGGTGCTCGTCGAGGAGTTCCGCCGCGGCCTGCCTCCCGGCGAGTACCGCGAGGAGTCCGTGCTCGCGGCGACCTGGCTGACCGCGAGCGTGACCGCCGTGGCGCCCGGCGCGTTCCGCACGAACCTGCACAGCGACCTGAACCTGGAACTGCTCGACCTGCTCGACGGCATCGACGTGCGGCCGTTCTTCGTGAGCACCGGCGGCGTCGAAAGGCTCGACGTCAACCGGTTCTTCGCGGGCAACCCGAAGTTCGCCGGGAGCAGCCGTCTCGCGCACTTCTTCGACGACATCACCGTCGAGACGTCGTCGGCGCTGTTCCGGCTCGAAGGCGGGATGGACCAGATCACCGTCAGGCTGGCCGGGAGCCTGCGCGGCCCGGTCCACCGCGGCCGCCAGGTCGTCGGGCTGCACGTACGGCCCGACGGCGTGGTGGTCGAGACGCGGCGCGGCCTGAACGTCGTCGCGAGCCACTGCGACTACGTGCTGTGCACCGTGCCGTTCTCGGTCGTGCGGCGGATGAACCTCAGCGGGCTGGACGACGACAAGGTCGCGACCGTGCACGACATGCAGTACTGGCCCGCCACCAAGATCGCGGTGCACTGCCAGGACGCGTTCTGGGAGGGCGACGGCATCAGCGGCGGTGGCTCGTTCACCGGCGGCCTGGTGCGCCAGACCTACTACCCACCGGTCGAGAGCGACCCGCGACTCGGCGCGGCCCTGCTCGCGAGCTACACGATCGGCCCGGACTCCGACGCGCTGACGCGGTTCTCGCCGCAGGAGCGGGAACGCGTCGTGCTCGACGAGCTCAGCAGGATCCACCCCGAGCTGAAGAGGCCGGGAATGGTGCTCGACGTGGTGACCCAGGCCTGGGGCGAGGACTTCTCCAGCATGGGCGCCGCGTCGGTGCGGTGGAGCAAGGACGCCGCGACGGCCGAGGAGGAACGGGCGCTGGCGGCCAAGCCGCAGGGCACGTTGTTCTTCGCCGGCGAGCACTGCTCGACCTACCCGGCGTGGATCGAGGGTGCGATCGAGTCCGGCCTCGCGGCGGCACAGGACGTCCACGCCGCCGCTCCGGCCGAACGCCCGCTCGTGGCGACCGGGTACCGGCGCATGCGGGGTGGCGCGGCATGAACCCGGTGGAGAACGACGTGCTCGAGACCGAAGTGATCATCGTCGGCGGCGGGCCGACCGGCATGGCCACCGCGCTGGAACTGCGCTCGCGTGGCGTGGACTTCGTCCTGGTCGAGGCCGGCGACGGCACGGTCGGTCATCCCAAGGTGTCCAGCATCGGGCCCCGGTCCATGGAGTTCTTCCGCCGCTGGGGTGTCGCGGACGCCGTCCGCCACTCCGGCTGGCCCGAGGACCACCCGCTCGACTGCGTGTGGACCACCAGGATCGGCGGACACGAGCTCTACCGCCTCCCCCGCCACACGATGGGCACCAGACCGGACTTCCGGCACACCCCGGAGCCGGACGCGATCTGCCCGCAGCACTGGCTCGGTCCGCTGATGCGCGGGGCTCTGGGCGTCCACCCCGACGGACCGGTGCGGATGAGCACGCGCCTGGAGTCGTTCACGCAGGACGACACCGGCGTTCACGCGGTGCTGAGCGACGGCACCGAGGTGCGCGCGCAGTACCTGATCGCCTGCGACGGCGCGAGCTCGCCGATCCGCAAGCACCTCGGCATCGCGGCTCCCGCCGTCCACGACGCGCTGGTCTTCCGCAACGTCCTGTTCCGCGCGCCCGAACTGCGCGAGCGGCTCGGCGACCAGGCCGCCAACTTCTACTACCTCATGATCTCCTCCGCACTGCGCTTCCCGGTCCGCGCGCTGGACGGCCGGGAGCTGTACCGGATGACGGTCGGGCTGCAGGGCTCACCCGAGTCGTTGCAGGAGGCCGAGACCTTGGTGCGCAGGGCGATCGTGTTCGACACGCCGGTGGAGGTGGTGTCCGACAACGAGTGGCACCTGGTGCACCGGGTCGCCGAGGACTTCCGCTCCGGCCGGGTCTTCCTCGTCGGGGACGCCGCGCACACGCTGTCGCCGTCGGGTGGGTTCGGCATGAACACCGGCATCTGCGGTGCCGCGGACCTCGGTTGGAAGCTCGCGGCCGAGCTGCGCGGGTGGGCGGGCCCGGACCTGCTCGACAGCTACACGCGGGAGCGTCAGCCGGTCGCGTTCGAGGGCCTGGAGGAGGCGAACCGCAACCTGGAACGGGCGATGCGCCGCGAGGTGCCGCCGTTCCTGAACGACGACACCGAGCAGGGCGCGGCGATGCGGTCGAAGATCAGCGAAGGGCTCCAGCGCGGCGGGGTGGCCCGCGAGTTCGACGCGCCGGAGATCCACCTCGGTTTCACCTATGCCGGATCGGCGCTGGTAGTCGACGACCCGACGGCGGAGAACCTGCAGGACCGCAGGCCGAACAGCCGGCCGGGGTCCCGCGCACCGCACGCGTGGGTGAAGGACGGCGTGTCCACTCTGGACCTCTTCGGAGACGGGTTCGTGCTGGTGCACTTCGAGAACTCCGCACGCCTGGCGCCGTTCGCGAAGGCGTTCGAGTCGCGGGGGATCCCGTTCCGCGCGGAGTGCCTGGACTCGCCGGAGATCGCGCACGCCTACGAACGGCCGTTCGTCCTGGTGCGGCCGGACGGGCACGTGGCCTGGCGGGGAACCGAGCTGCCCGCGGACGCCGGGACGATCGCGGACACCGTGCGCGGAGGTGCGCGTTGAAGCCGTTCTCCCTGAAGAACTGGACGGACGAGGACCTGCACAACCCCTTCCCGGTGTTCGCCCGCTACCTGGCGAACGGTCCCCTGCACCTCGCCGACGGCACCTGGTACGTGTTCGGCCACGACGCCGCGGTCGAGGTGCTGACCGGTTCCGCCTTCGGCCGCCGCTCGCCGTCGGGCGGCGGGAGCCCCGTGTCGGTGCCGTCGGCATTGCGCACGCTCGTGGAGAACTGGCTGGTCTTCCTCGACCCACCGCGGCACACCGAGCTGCGATCGGTGCTGAACAAGGAGTTCTCACCCGCCGTGGTGAGGAACCTCCGTCCGCGGATCGCCGAGATCGCCCGAACCCTGCTCACCGACCTGCCGGTGACGTTCGACCTGGTGGAGAGGTTCTCCGCGCCCCTGCCGATCCTGGTCATCTCCGAACTGCTCGGCGTACCGCGCGAGGACGCGGGGTGGCTGCGGGACAGAGCGGTCGACCTGCAGGAGGCGAGCAGCGTCAGGGCCGCGGCGAACCCGGACGCGCACGCCGTCGCCGACCGTGCCGCTCAGGAGCTGCGGGACTACTTCCTCGCGCTGGTGCGGACGCTGCGGTTCGAGCCCGGTGACGACCTGGTGTCGCTGATGGTGTCGGCCCAGACCCGTGGCGAGCCGGTGTCGTCGGACGAGATCGTCGGTACCTGCGTGCACCTGATGACCGCCGGGCACGAGACGACGACCAACGTGCTGAGCAAGTCGGTGCTGGCACTGGCGTCGCGGCCCGAGGCGCGGGCGGAGCTGCGCCGCGGCGTCACCGCCGCGGCCGTCGAGGAACTGGTGCGCTTCGACCCGCCCGTGCAGGCCGTCGGGCGCTGGGCGCACCGCGACGCCGACGTCGCGGGCGTGACGATTCCGGCCGGCAGCAAGGTGATGGTGATGCTCGGTGCGGCGAACCGCGACCCCGCCCGGTTCGCCGCACCGGATTCGCTCGACCTGCGTCGTGCCGGTGGCCGCAACACGGGCTTCGGCCTCGGCATCCACTACTGCCTCGGCGCCGCGCTGGCGCGCGCCGAGCTGGAGATCGGGCTCGGCGCGCTCCTCCCGGCGCTGGGCGACTACGCGGTGGACAGTGTGAAGTTCCCGCACGACATCGTCTTCCACGGTCCGCACAGTGTCGTCGTGACCAGGTCGGGATGACGGCTCACGGAGCGATGCGGGCCAGGTCGACACGCGACCTGATGCCCAGTTTGCGGTAGATCTGCCGGAGGTGGAACCCGACGGTGTGCGGGGAGACGAACAACCCCGTGGCCACCTGCTGGTTGGTCATGCCCTGCGCGACGAGTGCCGCGACCTTTCCCTCAGCGGTGGTGAGGCTCTCCCAGCCGGAGTCGGGACGGGTCTCGTGGTTCCAGTGCCGCCGCCGTACCCCCAGCCGGCGGAGCTTGCGCCGCACCCTTGCCGCGTCCCACGCCGCGCCCAGGTCGTCGTAACGCTCCATCGCCTGGTCGAGCTCGGACATGGCTCGATCGCGGTCCTCGGCGCGCAGCATCGACCCCCTGTCCTCGACCAGCGACGCCGCTGCCCAGACGTCCTCGCCGTAGAGGTCCTCCAGACCGGCGAGGCCCGTGACGTCGTCCTCGAGCAGCGCCCGGCCGTGCCGGGCCGCCGCGGCGAACGCGGAGTGCCCGGGGTTGCCCGCGGCGATCTCCTCGGCTGTCACGACCACCAGCTCGGCGTGGTCGGCCTCCCCCGCGCCCAGCGCCGTGCGCACCACCCACGACGTCGACGACGGGTCCTCCAGGACGAGCCGCCGGCGTGAGCACGCGTCCCCGACCACCTCCCGCAGCTCCCCCATCGCCTCGCGCACTCCGCGCCCGGCGGCGGTGAGCAGCGCGGACAGCAGGCACCGCAACAGAACCGGCGGCCCACCGGGCACGCGGTCCTCCAGGCGGCGCAGGTGCCGCGTCGCCGCCGCCAGATCACCTCGCCGCAGCGACACCATCACCAGCACCGCCCGCAACTGCGGTTCGTACACGGACGTGCCGGCTCGTTCCGCCGCCCGCAGACCCGCTGTCGCGTCGGCCTCCGCGGCGGCCAGGTCACCCTGGACCAGACGCACCTCCGCCCGCAGGGCCAGCGGGAGGGACACGAGCACACCCAGGTTGTGCTCGTCGATCACTCGACGCGCCTGCTCCGCCGTCTCGAAGGCGTCATCGAGCCTGCGCACCCTCGTGAGCATCCACGCCCGCATCCACAGCGGATCCACCTGGCAGACCTCGGGCAGGCCCGGTTGCACCGCGATGGCCTCCTCCGCGGTCGCCAGCGCCTCGCTCAACTCGCCCTCCCGCCACCTCACCCGCGCGCGAACGGTGAGCGCGGCCGCCCGCACCGCGTCGCCGTGGGAGCCGGGTTCGGCCAGCACCCGCTCCGCCATCGCGACGACCTCACGTCGTTCCTCACCGGAGAAGGTGTTGAGCAGCAAGAGGTCCGGCAACGGATCGCGGGTGTCTCCCCCGCCGGCGAGCACGCCCTGCGCCGCCGACTCGTCACCGCGCAGCATCAACGCCGTCGCGAGCCAGGTCCGCAGCGAGGAGGACGCGCTCTCGCCGCACGTGCCGAGCTGTTCCGTCGCGAGGTCCACCGCGGCACCGAGGTTGCCCATCCGCACCAGCGCGGCGACGGCAGAGGTCGCCAGGACCAGCCGGTCGTCGCTGCCGGGCGGCGCGATCTCCAGGCCGCGGATCGCGAGCGCGGCGGCGGTCCGCGGTGCGGTGGGAAGCAATCCGGCCGCGGCGTCGCGGATGATCCGGAGCGCGTCCTCGTCGCCCGGCTTGACGAAGTGGACCACGTGCACGGCGGCGGCGTCGGCACGTCCCTGCTCGACCAGCATCGTGGCCGCCTGCCGGTGCAGCAACGAGCGCAACAACGCGGGCACGGTGCCGAGGACGACCAGCCACACGGGTTCGCGGTGGAAGGTGAACTCGTCCCCGTCACTGTCGATCACGCCGGCGCGAATGGCCTCCTGCAAGGGTCCCAGCAGGTGCGAAGTCCGTTCGCCCAGCATCTCGGCGAGGTCCTGCGGGGGGAACCTGTCGCCGAGCACCGCCGCGACCTGCAACACCTCCCGGCACCGCAGCGACAGCCGCCCCAGCCGGGAACGGACCATGCGCACGAAGGCCGCCGGCAGCCGCGCGCCTGGTTCGGCCTCGACCCTCGACGGCACGTCCGTCGTCAACGCACCGTCCGCGAGCTCGACCACACCGCCGTTGACGACGAGTGACTGCTCCTGCCGCAGGGCGAGCACGAGGTCCACGACGGACTGGGGTTCGCCGCCCACACTCTCGCACAACGCGATGACGTCCGGATCGGGCGTGGCCCCGGTCAGGCCTTGGACCAGACTGACCACGGCGGCGCCGGACAACCGCTCCAGAGGGCCGAGCCGCTGCACGCGCTGCCGGCGGACCAGCGAGTGCAGCAGCTGGCCGTTCGCCGACTCCGCGTGCGCCGTGTCCAGCGCGAACACCCACAACACGGGTGCCGCACCGAGCTTGGCCATCACCAGGCCGATCGCGTGCAACAACGCCGGTTCCACCCAGTGCACGTCGTCCAGGACCACCAGCACGGGCTCGTTCCGCAGACGACCGCAGACCTGCGCCTCACACCCGGCCGCGAGCACGGCGATGCGGTCGTCCTCGCCCCGCACGGTGCGACCGCCGACCAGCGAGACGGGCCGGCCGGTGGCGACGGACGGCGACATGCCGTCCACAACGGCGAACCCACGCCGTGCCGCCAGCGCCGCGACCCTCTCCAGCAACCACGTCTTCCCGGAACCCTGATCGGACTGCAGCACGACGACGTTGGCCCGCGCGCCCGCCTCGATCGTGGAGATCACGTCCTCGACCACGCGCAGCTCGGCCTCCCGACCGTGCGGTGGTGCGACCACCCTGATGCCGGGCACGCGTGAGCGATCGAGGTTGTCTTCCAGATTCCTTTGAGACACGCCGAACTCTCCTATGCGTGTTGTCCGGACCGGCAACGACCCATGTCATCGTTGTCTTGAAACTCTTCGCCACCCGACAAAGAATCGAGACGAGACGTAATCATCTCAATTGGCGAGCACCTGCGGGCGAGAAGTGGAACTGCCCTTCGCATTGATCTTGCATGGTGTTTCCCATGATGGCCGAGCCGCCAGAACGATGTCAACGAAGCGTCACGAGTCCGCCGATCTTCAGGAAGAAAGCCAAATCATCGGCCCCCATCGTCTCAATTCGATTCGATTTCCGGGGGACGCCCACCTGCCACCGATAAGACGTTCCCCGGTCAGCCGCACGAAGATTCAGTCCTGCACGATAAGCCTCTCCCGCGCTTCGACCGCACCCCGAGGATGCTGTCGACGACATGGAAACTGCTGCCCAGCAGGCCTTTCAGCACTATACGGACGCGTGACCCACTCGTCGCCCACTGCGCGAGAACTTTGTTTTCGGTCTACACTGAAGCAACAGTGGACGCTCCACGCGCAATCTGAGGACAGCGCACCGGGATTCCGTGGGAACTCCTGCCCAGGCACGATCTCGTGGCCAGGAACTCAGCGCGCCGCCATCGCGCTGAGGTAGCGCGTCAGAGCCGCTGGCGTGGGATGGGTCCAGAGAATGCCGGCGGGTAGCTCGATTCCGGTGCTCTGCTGAAGCTTTCCCCGAATGGCGATGCCCATGACCGAGTCCAGGCCGATGTCCGAAAACGGTCGTTCGGGTTCGATCCGGTGCTCCGGCACACCGGTTTCAGCCGCCACCACGCTCTGGATCACGGCCATCGCCGCGTCGAACACCTCGTCCGCGGGCAGTTCGCGCAGGAGGGTGACCGACTCGGTCGCCGTTTCCTCGCCCGGCTTGCCGTTCTGGGGGTCCCGGACGTGTTCGAACAGCGCGCGGCGTCCTCCTGGCGGCGGCGTGGTCGGCCTGACCACCAGTGCGTAGCCGTCATCCGTGGTGTGCAGGCAGTTCCACACACGCAGCGCCTCGGACGGGGTGATGTCACCGAAGCCTTGGGCCACCATGCTGTGAAGTCCGTCGGCGGTGAGCTTGCCCATGCCGGTGTCACGCCAGACCGTCCAGGCGATCGAGGTGGTGTCACCACCTCGGTGCCGCCGGTGTGCGGCCAGGCCGTCCAGGAACGAGTTGGCCGCGGCGTAGGCGGTGCAGCCGGGCAACACGACCAGCGGTGCGGTGGAGGAGAACAGCACCATCTCGTCGATGCTGCCCGGCGGGAACAGCTCGTGCAGCACCAGCGCCCCGAGCACCTTGGCGTGCAGCGTCTCCCGGATCGACTCCTCGTCCAGGTCGTCCACCAGGCGGCCGTGCACGGCTCCGGCCGTGTGAACCACGCCCGCGACGGGCGGCATGCGCAGGAAGTCGGGCGTCAGCATCGCCCGTGCGGCGTCGGCGTCGGTCACGTCGAGGGCCAGCGGGAGAACGGTCACCCCCTGGCTCTCGAGCTCCTCGACAACACCGATCGCGTGCCGGGTCGCGGCGTCCTGCTGCTCGTCCCAGGTGGACCGCGGAGGCAGTCCCCGCCTGTTGGTCAGGACCAGTCGGCGGGCACCCCGGGAAGAGAGGTGACGCGCCGCCTGCAGGCCGAGAGCTCCGAGACCACCGGTCACCACATAGGTGGCGTCGGGTCGCAGGCCCACCGGGGACGTGCGGACGCGGTCCGGACGAGGCACGACGCGACCGGCGAGCAGCCCACCGTTCTGGATGACCAGCCAGTCCTCCGCCGGGGGTTCGTGCAGGACTCTCGCCAGCAGTTCGAACGCGGCGTCGTCGCACTCCCCCAGATCCAGCACGCCACCGCGCAACTCCGGGTGCTCGGCAGCGATCACCCGTGCGGCTCCCCACAAGGGCCGATGTGTGAGGGCGGCGGGGCTGGCGCAGGCCAACGCCTCCCGCGTGAGGACCCACAACCTGGTTCCCGGCCGGTCGGCCTTGACCACGGACTGCGTCACAGCGGCGAGATCGGTCAGGTGTTGGACGGTCGCGTCGTACTCGTGTCCCCGTCCGGGGACCGGGGTCAGGTACAACACGTGGTGCGGCTCGTCACCAATGGGCACCGGGATGGCGTCTGCGGCTCCGACGATCGTGCACCCCAGGCCGGCCCGCACCAGGTGCTCCGCGAGCCGTTCGGCGATCGCCGACCGCTCGGTCGAGACCAGCGTGACGGTGGCCGCGGGCGTCTCGACAGCCGCGACTTCCAGCGGTTGCCAGGACAGGCCGTGCACCAGGGTCCGCGGGTCGGCGAGCAACGTCTGGTCCGCGTCGAGAACGCCGAACCGGAGTCCGGTGACTCTGGCAGCCGACTGCCCGTCGGCCCCTCGCAGGTCCAGGTCGATGGTGTCGACGGTGCCGCTGCGCAGGCGTGCGACCAGGTGGGCCGAGGACGGAGCAGGACCGGTCCACTCGACCGACTCGACGGAGGCGGGCATGCGGTAGATGCGTTGCCGGGCCAGCGGCAGCGAGGACAACGTGGTGGCGGCATCGAGAACCACCGCCCAGTGGGGCGCACGACCAGGCATCGACACGCTCGCGTGCACCACGTCGTCGTCGTGGCGGAGGTGATCCACCTGCCAGTCGAAGGCCAGACCGGACACCCCGAGGGGCCGGAGCAGCTCGAGCACCCCATCAGCGCCGATGGGAACGATCGGGAGTACCGGGTCTTCGAGCACCTCGACCGAGTCGGCGCGCAGCATGGCGGCACCGCCGTCGCGAGCGGAGGTGTGCGTGGTCCAGGCCGTCTCCTCGGACGCCTCCTCCAGACGGGAGGACAGCACCGCCCTGCCGTCCTGGCAGACGACCTGGACGGCGCGGTTCTGCTCGGCCGGCAGAGGAGTGCTCAGGACGAGGTCACGGAGATGACGTGGCCCGTCTGCTTCGCCCGCGATGGCGTCGGCGAGCGTGCAGAACAGCACAGAGGCAGGAACTATGTCCACCCCGTGCACGGTGTGCGGTGCGTCGTACGGCCTGTTTTCGGGGGCCAGGTTCGTCTGCCACACGGTCGAGGGCGGCGCGGTGGCGGCCGCCATCCGGGCACCGAGCAAGGTGAAGGACCCCGGGTCGTGGCCTCCCGCACCGCGGTCCGCCGGTGCCTCGGGAAGCCAGTACCGGTTGTGCTGCCACGCCGTGCGCGGCAACGCGACCGCTGCCGAGCGGGGCCAGTGGGCCCGCCAGTCGACCCGGACTCCGGCACAGTGCAGCCTGCCCAGCTGTTCGGTCATCTCCGCGAGCACCGGCTGTTCACGACGCAACGAGTGCGCCGCGGTGACCGCGGGCACGGACAGTGATTCCGCGATCTGGGCGATGTTGTGGACGACAACGGGGTGCGGCGAGATCTCCAGGAAGTGGTGGTGTCCATCGTGGACCGCGGCTTCCACGCCTGCCGCGAACCGCACCGGGCGCCTGAGGTTCTGCTGCCAGTAGCCAGAATCCCGCGGCGCGTCAGAACGCGGATCGTCGAGAATCGTGCCGTACAGCCGCAAAGACGGTGAGCTGATCGACAGCCCGTGCACAGCGGCGCCGAGGTCGTCGAGGAGTTCGTCCATGTGCGGGCTGTGGAAGGCGACGTCGGAGGCCACCCGGCGAACCACGCGGCCCTCGCCGGCGAGCAGTGCCGCGTACTCCTGCACCGCGGCCACGTCACCGGCCAGCACGGACCACCCGCGAGCTGGTTCGATCGCCGCGGCCAAGCCGGTCTTGCCCGCAAGCCGTTCCTCCAGCTCGTCGAACGGCACGTCGAGCAGGACCATGGCACCGCGGCCCGCCACGGTCTTGATCAGGTTCGCGCGCCTGCAGGAGAACCGGGCGCCGTCTTCCGCGCTCCACACTCCCGCGGTCACCGCCGCGGCGATCTCGCCCATGGAATGACCGAGTGCCGCCACCGGTTCGACACCCCAGGACCGCCACACCTCGGCGAGGCCCAGGTGCATCGCGAACAAAGTCGCCTGGATGCGGTCCGTCCGGGTGCAGTCCCCCTCTTCGAGTTCGGCGATCAGCGAGTACCCGGCCTCTTCGCGGAAGATCGGGTCGAGCCGCTCGCACAGGGACGCGAACGGCTTGCTCGAGCGGAGCAGCTCACGTCCCATGCCCGCCCACTGCGAACCGTGCCCGGAGAAGACGAACACCGGCCCCGCAGCCTGCTCGGTCGCCCGGCCGCGCACCACCCCCGGCACCTTTCCGGTCGCGGACCACGCACGGAGGCGATCGACCGCCTCACCGCGATCGGCGGCGACCACGGCGGTCCGCCACGGCAGGTGCGACCTGTGCAACGCCAGCGTGGCCGCCACCGCACTGACGTCCTGATCCCCCGCCTCCAACGCGTCCGCGAGCCTGCTCACCGTCGGAGCGAGCGCCTCCTGGGTGGCAGCGGACAGCACGAGCAGGGACGGGTCGTCGGTAACGCCCCGCTCGACTTCCGGTTGCAGCGGGTCACCTTCCGCCAGGCAGACGTGCGCGATGGTGCCCCCGTACCCGAAGCTCGACACACCAGCCAGCTTCGGTTTGCCCGCGACCTCGGGCCAGGCCGTCGGCTCGGCCACCACCCTGATCGACTGCTCTGCCTCGACCTCCGCGTTGATGCCGTCGCGCGCTCCGACCGTGGGCGGGAGGACACCGGCGCGCATGGCCAGCACCGTCTTGATGATGCCGACCACTCCGGCACCCGCCTCGAGGTGCCCCACGTTGCCCTTCACCGACCCGACGAGCAGAGGCGAGTCCGGCGCCCTGCCGGCTCCGAAGACCGCTGCGGCCGCGGCCGCCTCCGTCGGATCACCGAGGGGCGTACCGGTGCCGTGCGCTTCCAGATAGTCCACAGAGGACGGATCGATGCCAGCCTGGGCGTAGACGGATCGGAGCATCTCCTGCTGCGCGGCCCCGTTGGGCGCCATGATCCCATTGGTGCGGCCGTCCTGCCGGACCGCACTCGCGCGAACGACAGCCAGAACGTTGTCGCCGTCGCGCCGGGCGTGGTCCAGCCTCTTGAGCACCACGACACCCGCACCCTCACCTCGCCCGTACCCGTCGGCCGAAGCGGAGAACGGCTTGCTCCTGCCATCGGCCGACAACGCTCCCGACGCGCCCAGCGACAGGGTCTGCGCGGGCGCGGCGATCAGGTTCACCCCGCCCGCGATCACGACGTCGCACTCCCCCGAGAGCAGCGCATGCCGTCCGAAGTGGATCGCCGCGAGCGAGGACGAACACGCGGAGTCCAGCGCCAGGCTGGGTCCGTGCAGGTCGAGGAAGTACGAAACCCGGTTCGCGACGGCGCAGTAAGCCCCGCCGATGCTGCTCCACGGGCCGATCCGCTCGGGATCGCTCAGCAGCGACTGCCCGTACTCACCGCCACCCACGCCGATCAGCACGGCAGTGTTGGTGCCGGCGAGCGAAAGAGGCGGAACACCGGCGTGTTCCAGTGCTTCCCACACCACTTCCAGCACCAGACGCTGCTGCGGGTCCATCAGAACCGCTTCTTTGGGTGTGATGCCGAAGAACTCGGCGTCGAAGTTCGCGGCGTCCTCCAAGTAGGCGGCGCGGCGCACAGCTCGATTCACCGCGGCGACGGCCGCGGGGCCGTGTGCCCGGTACGACGACCACCGATCGCGGGGAAGGTTCCCGACCTCACTGCGTGCCGCGATCAAGCGGGCCCAGAAGTCCGCCGGTTCACAGATGCCACCGGCCAACCGCAGGCCCAGACCCACGACGGCAACGTCGTTGTCAGGGCTGCCAGAACTCGAACGCGTCATTGATGCCTCACAGATCTCGGACAGGCCCGTCCACATGGGACGGGAGCAGGCTTCGGTGATCAGTTCGAAATGAGCCGGCGTGTCGGCTTCGCCGTGCTACCTGCGCTCACAAAGCGCGTTCTTGACCAGGTCGAAAGACGGGTCCTCGAGCGGCGTCGGCGGAGTGGACGACTCCTCCGGGATCACCGAGTCGGTGTTCATCGAGACGATGACACCGCGCTTGCCGTCGGGCGTGATCCCGTTGCGGGTCTGGAAGCCCTGGATGTCGCCCGCGTGTGACCAGTACCCGCCGCAAGCGGTGGGAATCCAGGCGATGCCCAGTCCATAGCGCGCATCCGGCCACACCGACTGCAGGCTCGGCGCCGGCACCGTCTTCTGCATCTCGGCCAGTTCCGCGGGAGCGAGGAGTTCGCCCGAGATCAGGGCTTGGAGGAAGACCAGCGCGTCGTTGGTGGTGCTGACCAGTTCGCCTGCCGCTTCGGCGTAGGACGGGTTCAGTTCCGTGACGTCGACGGGCTTTCCGAAGCGCAGCGGGTCCGCTGTGACGTCCTCCGGGAAGCGCTCGTACGCGGTCGCGTGGGGATGCGGCAGCACAGTCGAGTGTCCGGGGGTCGACGTGTTCCGCAGGCCCAGGCGCTTGATGATCCGCTCGTCGACGGCGGTGCGCCAGTCCTGGCCGGTCACCTCGCCGATGATCATTCCGGCCAGCACGTAGTTGGTGTTGGAGTAGCTCCAGCCGGCACCGGGCGCGAAGGTGGGTGTCTGACGCATCGCGAGGGCGACGAGGTCTGCCGGGGAGTGCTTGTCGAACCGGTGTTGGAGGAAGTCGCTCTCGGTGAACACCGGCACACTGGCGATGTACTCGGGAATGCCGCTGGTGTGCTGGAGCAGCTGACGAACGGTGATCTTGCTGCCGTCGTTCCCGTTACCGGTCACGACTCCGGGCAACCACTTCTCGACGGTGTCGTCGAGCGCCAGGCGGTGTTCGCCGACGAGCTGGAGCAGCGTGGTCGCCACAAAGGTCTTGCTGAAGCTCGCGATGCGGAAGTGGGCGTCCCACGGGACCGGTGTCTTCGCGTCGGTGTCGCCTTCTCCGCTGCGGACCTTCACGGCACCATTGGGCGTGCGCAACTCGGTGAGAACGCCGGGGGTGCCTTTCGACACCAACGCGTCGGCCGCTTTCTGCAAAGAGACCCGGGTCGCGTCTTTCCCGTCGTGCTCGGCGCCGGCCGGCGAACATCCGGCCACGAACGAGATTGCGACCAGCACCACCAGTGCGCTCGTTTTCGTCCTCATGGCCATCACCGTAAGAAGGCATCGGCGCGATGTCGTCATCCTTGTTGGTCGTCTGCCCTACCCTTCTGGTGGTAGGGCGGATCTCTTCTGTTTCTGAGCAAGAATCCCCTGGTAGGGTCCCGCCGGTGCGCAAGCTTCCCCGACCGGCGTGGGCGGACGTTCTTCTCGCCCTGGTGGCCACGGTCCTCACGCTGGCCAATCAAGTGGGATACTTCGGCGCCGAACTCACGTTCGTGGATTTGTCGCTCGCCGCGCTCACGGTGGCGCCGGTGGCGGTTCGTCATGTCGTGCCGGTGACATCGTTGTGCGTAATTCTCGGTTCCACGGTCGCCTACGCATTTCTCGGTTATGGCGCCGTGGGCAACAGAGGGCTCGGCGTGCTCATCGGCGTGTTCACAGTCGCCAACGTGCGCAGCTCACGGATCGCCGCGATCATGGCAGCGGCGTCCGCGTTCTGCCTGCTGGCGCCCGAGTACGTCGGTGAGGCGACACTGAAATGGCCGGAGGCCGTGCAGACCGTCCTGATCCTGTTCATCGCCTGGATGCTCGGCGAGAGCTCCAAGAAATGGGCCAAGCGCGCTGAGGAAGCAGCCGAGCGAGCAGGCCGCGCGGCCGCCGACGAACGAGTGCGGATCGCACGGGAGTTGCACGACATCGTCGCGCACCACATGTCCGTGATCTCTCTGCAGGCCGGGGTGGCCGAATACACCATCACGTCCGATCCCGCTACCGCGCGTACCGCGATCTCAACTGTCTCCGAGTCCTGCCGACAAGGCCTCACCGAGATGCGCAGGCTGCTCGACGTGCTGCGGGTGGAGAACGAGAACGAGTTCCCGGACGTACAACTCGCGAGCCCAGGCCTCGACGATCTCCCAGGTTTGGTGGACCGCACGCGCGACGCCGGCCTCACCGTCGGACTCGTGGTGAGGGGAACACCGCGCGCCTTGCCTCCTGGGCAGGACCTCTGCGCCTATCGCGTCGCGCAGGAGTCCCTGACCAACGTCCTCAAGCACGCGGGTCCCGCAGCCGTGGAGGTAGTGCTCGACTACCGCGCACACGAACTGGTGTTGACCATCACCGATGACGGCGCGCCAAGACCTTCCAGCGCCAAGGCGAAATCGCATGGCATCCAAGGGATGCGTGAGCGCGCCGAACTCTACGGTGGCATCCTGGACGCCCGACACCACTCTCCCCGAGGGTTCCAGGTCGTGTTGCGCCTGCCGATTCCGGACGAGGCTTGATTTCCGAACTCAGACCGAATCCACGTGCTGGAGAGATGTGATGGCAATCCGCGTTCTGGTGGTCGACGACCAGTACCTCGTTCGCCACGCTCTCATGGCGTTGCTCAACGCCGCACCCGGCATCGAACCCGTCGGCGAGGCACCAGACGGTGAACGAGCCGTGGCGTTGGTCGCCGAGCTGGGACCCGACGTCGTTCTCATGGACATCAAGATGCCGGTCATGGACGGGCTCAGCGCCACCCGGCGCATCCTCGCGATGCGTCCGGAAACCCAGGTTGTCGTGTTGACGACCTTCGACATCCCCGAGTACGTCTACACGGCGCTGACCGATGGAGCCGCCGGGTTCATCATGAAGGACACACCTCCCGATCGGATCATCGCGGCGGTGCGCACGGTCGCGATAGGAGAGATGCTCATCTCGCCGGCCATCACCCTGCGGCTGATCCAGACCTACGCACAACGTCACCGTGTCGAGCTCCAGGCGAACACCCGGCTGCCCGAACTCACGCCACGGGAAACCGAGATCCTGCGACTGCTCGGAACCGGATCGACCAACGAGGAGATCGCGAACCGGCTCGCCATCAGCGAAGCAACGGTCAAGACACACGTGAAGCACACGATGCGGAAGCTGAACCTGACCACCCGTGCTCAGGCTGTCGTCGCGGCCTACGAGAGCGGACTGGTCGTTCCGGGCTCCGGGGCACACGGCGGCTGAGGTGATCGCCAGCATCCGCATCAAGTCCAGCGGGTGCTGCGTAGTCCTGTGTGGAGGATGCGTCACGACGGGTCCGAAGTGGACTTCCTGGCTGAGGTGCTCAGTGAGGACGTCGCGAACGCAAGACCGACCCTGTGCGTGCCGAGAATTACGTCCATGCAGGTCACCCCGCCGAGACGGTCCTGCGACCAGCCCGCGCCGCTGAAGTACGCGGTCAGCTTTTCATCGCTCATGCAGCCGCAGATGGTGGGTGAGGAGATCTTGTAGCCGTTAGGTGCAGCACCGGCAGCACAGCGCCGTCCGCGCGGGTCGAGGTACTTGTTCGCGTGCCACGAGCCCGCGGTGGGTCCCGTCCCCGCCTCGCCGTCACCGACCAAGCAGGCGACCAACAGGTCCGGCTTGTCCAGGGCCGCGCCGAACGCGGTGGCCAGCGCGTAGCCCAGCTCGCCGCCCTCGTGGATCACGCCGGGCACCTCGGGTGAGAGGTGGCTGGGGAAGCCGCCGGGCCAGGAGAACCGGCGCACCAGTTCGACCAGACCCGCTTCGTCCAGGCCCAACGCCGGGTCCAGTTCGGCGTGCGTGCCCTCCAGCCACAGGTTCGCGTACACGGCCGGCGCACCGTGGACGGGACCGGTGACGAGCAACGTGCGCTGCCCGGTCCTCCGCGCGTAGTCGCAGGCTCGGCGACAGCGGTGGACGGCCTTGGTCTGGCCGAACCGCCGATGGAGGTCCCGATGAACGGTCACCGGCCTGACGAGGAGGCACCCGACGCGCAACCGGTGACCGACCGCTTCGATGACGAGGTCGCGGCACTCTGCGCGCCGTTGATCGATCCCGACGACTTCGACCAGCTACTGGACCGCATCGGTGACGCTCGAGTGGTCATGAACAGCGAGGCCAGCCACGACACCTCGAGTTCTACCGGTGGCGCGCCGCCCTGACCCCGCGGTTGATCACCGAGAAGGCCTTCTCGTTCGTCGCTGTGGAGGGTGACTGGCCGGACTGCAACCGGGTCGACCGCGCAGTGCGCTGCTCCCCCGATGCGCCGAAGATCCACGTGCGGCGCTGCTCGCGTACGACCGGTGGCCGACGTGGATGTGGGCCAACGAGGAGGTCGTCGACTTCACCCGCTGGCTGCGCCGCCACAACTGCGCGGTGGACGAGCGGGGGCTTTCACGGGCTGGACGTGTATTCGCTGTGGGAGTCGCTGCGCGAGATCATGGTCCACCTCCGCGAGCACGACCCCACCGACGTCCCCGCCTACCACTGCTTCGAGCCCTACTGCGAGAGCGCCCGGAACTACGCGATGGCCACCCGTCTCGTCCCGGCCGACTGCGAGAACGAAGTGGTCGATCTGCTGGTGCGGCTGCGTGAACGAGCCGCTGCACCGGCTGCTGCACTACGGCATCGGTTCCAATGCGGTGGTGTGGGCGCACAACACCCACGTCGGGGACGCCCGCCACAACCATGGCGGTGTCCTGCAGGATCAACATCGGCCAGCTCGCCCGCGAACGCCACGGCGACGACCAGGTGGCGCTGATCGGCTTCGCCAGCCACCACGGCACTGTCGTCGCGGCAAGCTCGTGGGGCGCGCCAGTGCGCGAGATGTCCGTCCCGGAAGCACGGCCCGGTTCGCTCGAACACGCGCTGCACGCGAGTGCCCCTGAACGGGCTCTGACGGTGTTTCCCGCGGCGACCGCCCCGACCTGCTCACCACCGATCTCCCCCACCGCGCCATCGGCGTCGTGTACGACCCCGAGCACGATCACGTGCGCAACTACGTGCCCACCAGGCTCGGCGGACGCTACGACGCCTTCCTGTGGCTGGACGAGACCCGCGCCCTGCATCCGCTGCACACCCAGCAGACCGACACGTTGGAACCAGAGACTTTCCCCACCGGTAGCCGAGCACGGACTCGGCTGTGTCAGCGCCACCACGGTTGCCGCACACCGAGCAACCGGTTGTAGAACCACGCCAGGCACAGCGCATAGGGGGCACCCATGCTGTCGGCACACCGCATGGTTTGCCCCGGCGTCACCGAGTCGGGACGCGAAGCCAGCGCTCAAGCGGATTGACCACAACCCGTCCCGCACCTCCGCCATCACACCTGCCTCGTCATCCGAGTAGTTCTACCGACGTCGCTCCGAGCTACCGCATATAACGTGCACACAGGAGGTGCGGGAGTGAGTACACGGTTGGCCGGTGTGGCCGTGCATCTGCCCGAGACGCGGCTGAGCACAGACGAGGTGGAGCGGCGTTTGGGACCGTTCACCCCGCCGCCTGGGCTCATAGGCCGGTTGACCGGTATTCGGTCACGGCACGTGATGCGCGATGACGAGCAGGCATCTGACCTGGCGGTGGCGGCAGCACGCAAGCTGTTGGCGGACACCGGATCCGAGCCGGCGGACATCGACCTGCTGCTGTTCGCTTCCGCCAGTCAGGACATGGTGGAGCCGGCGACCGCCCACATCGTCGCGGCGAAGCTCGAGCTGCGCTGCCCCGTGATGGACGTCAAGAACGCGTGCAACAGCGTGCTCAACGCGATCGAGGTCGCCGACGCCTTGATCGCGTCGGGTCGTTACCGCACCGTTCTGGTCGCAAGCGGTGAGTCACCGTCGCGGGCTGTGCGCTGGGACGTGGCGAACGCAGCGCAGTTCCGACGTGCCTTCCCCGGGTACACGCTGTCCGACGCGGGCGCGGCCGTGCTGCTCACCGCCGGTGATGCCGGCGTGCTGGGCAGTGCGTTCACCGCGGATTCGACGTGGTGGGACGTCGGCACACTTCCCGGCGGCGGATCTCGGCATCCGCGCGATCCGGAGTTCACCTACTTCGACATGGACGGTCCGCGGCTCAAGGACGCGTTCCTGCACCTGGGCCGCGACGTCCTCGACGACGCCCTCCGCGGGCTCGATCTGACGTGGGACGACTTCGCGGTGGCATGCGTGCACCAGGTGTCGTTGCCCTACCTGGAGATCTTCGCCGAGCGCGCGGGCGTGCCGCGCGACAAGCTGGTGGTGACGCTGCCCGAGCACGGCAACGTGGCATCCGCGAGCCTGCCCCTGCAACTCGTCACCGCGCAGCGCATGGGCCGTTGCGGTCCCGGCGATCTCGTCGCGCTGGTGGGCCTGGCCGGTGGAGTGAGCCTCGGTCTCGTGGTGGTGCGGCTGTGAGCCTGTGGGTGGTCGTGCCGGCTTACAACGAGGAACGCTCCATCGTCGCGACGCTGAGATCTCTTGCGGCGCAGGAAGACCAGGACTTCACGCTGGTCGTGGTGGACAACGGCTCGACCGATTCCACGGTGGACCTGGTGCAGCGGTTCCACAGGGAGAATCCGTTGCTGCGGCTGGAAGTCGTGCACGAGCCGCAGAAGGGCACCGGCGCGGCGGCGGACACCGGGATGCGCCACGCCGTTGCCCAAGGGGCGCGATGGCTGGCACGCACGGATGCCGACTGCCTGCCGGCACCGGACTGGACGGTTCGGATCAAGGCCGCGCTGGGCAGCGGACTTCGACTGGTGTCAGGACAGCTCCTGCCGCGCGAGGACGAAGGGGTTCGGGCTGTCACGCGGTGGGTGCTCATCGTCGCCGTCGAGGTCGCTTCGGCGTTCGGCAAGGTGAGGTCAGGCAACCGGGATCCCCGCTACCTGGGGCCGTACGTGATGACGCCCGGCTGCAACATGGCGATCACGGCCGAGTTGTACGTGCTCGCCGGTGGATTCCCGCGGTCGAAGATCGAAGACCTGCACGAGGACCGCGCCCTCGTCAACGCGGTTCGCCTGCACACCAAGGCGTACGGGCGGCGGCGGGACGTCGTCGTCCACGGCTCGTCGCGGCGGGCGCGGGCGTGGGGGTTGCGCAGAACGCTCGCCTGGTACGCCGACCACCGCTATCGACCAGACGTCGTGGACATCCGATGAACTGGGAGTCGAGGCTCCACCTGGCCGCGCACCCGGTCGCCTACCCCTTGGTCCGCGCGGTCGGCCGCATCGGACCGGTGGTCCGCGTACCGCGGGTGGGGGTCGTGGTCAGCGACGCTGCTCTCGCGAAGGAAGTGCTCAACGACCCGGCGCATTTCACCAAGACCGGCCCTGGGTCACCTGCGGACCTGTGGACGCCTGTGGTGGGCCCGACCGTGTTGCTGAACATGGAAGGCGCGGCGCACGGCGACCTTCGGCGCAAGCTGTCCGGGTTGTTCACCCCGCGCAGCGTGTCCGATCTGTGCGGGGCGGTCCTCGACGCACCGGTGGAAGAGTTGCGGAATGCTCTGAGAGCCGGCCGTCCGGTCGACCTGGTGGCCGTCGTGCGGCGGCTGGTGGGCGCGGTGATCTGCGAACTGGTCGGACTGGAAGTCTCCGAGGCGGTGGCGGCACACGTGGCAGGAACCGCGATCACGTCGACGATCCGGCTGGGCCGCCGGTCGCTGACGCCGGCGCAGGTGCTGCGGTGCCGGCAGTCGCTGGGTGTGCTCACCCGGCCGGCAGCGCGGGCGTGGGCCGACGGCGACCCGGCGACCGTGCCAGGCCGGATGCGGCAGCTCGGACTGACCGAGGAGGAGGCACTCGGCGCGGTAGCGGCGTTCGTGCTCACGGGGACCGAGACATTGGTGTCGTACGTCCCGCGGCTGGTGGCGTTGCTGCACGACTTCGGCTGGCTGGACCGGCTGGCCGCTGACAGGAACCGGGTCGACGACGCGATCGCCGAGGCGCTGCGGGTGACCGTGCCTTCGCCGGTGATGCTGCGCAGCGTGGCCGCGGACTCCCGGATCGGCCGGGTGCGGGTGCGGTCCGGCGACCGAGTGGTGATCGCGACGATCTCGGCGGCCAACGCGTTGGGCCCCTTCGATCCAGAGCGCCGGCACCCGCCGCAGATCAGGCAGCTGTGGTTCGGCGCGGGACCGCACTTCTGCCTGGGCATGCCACTGGCTCAAGCCGAGATCCGTGCTGTGCTCGGCGCCGTGCTCGACGCGGCCCCTTTGTCCGTTGTGGACCGAAGCGCCGCCCGGCGGGTGCTGATCCCCTGTTACTCGAGACTGGTGGTGCGCCGTGGCTGACGACCTTGTGATCGGTGTGTTGCAGGCGGCCAGGCGCCACAGCCGGAGCCCCGCGCTGACCGACGGACGTGGGAGGACGACGACCTACGCCGAGCTGGCCGGCCGAGTACTCGGCACAGCGCACCGGTTGCGCTCGAGGGGCTTCTCGCCTGGAAGCCGGATGCTGTTCTCGGTGCGACCAGGGCCCGACGCGATCGTCCTGGCTCTCGGAACGGTCGCGGCCGGCGGCACGGTGGTGTTCGTCGACCCCGGCGGCGGGCAGGAGCTCTTCACGAGGCGCACTGAACTGGCAGGACCGGGGTGGGTGGCGGCCGAGTCCCTGCTGTACGCGGCGAGCGCACCCGGCCCGGTGCGCGCCTTGGCTCGTCGCAGGGGCGTGCTCCTACCGGACTACACCTCCTTACCGGTGCGGTACATCAGGTCCGGGCCATGGCTGCCCGGTGTGCCACTGCGCGCGGTGTCCACCCGGACGCTCGCGAAACCAGTTGCCGACGCTCCACTGCCCGACCCCCGACCAGACCAGGACGCCGTGGTCGTGTTCACCTCGGGCACCACGGCAGAGCCGAAAGCCGTTGTGCACACCAGGGGTTCACTCGCGGCCGCGCTGAACGTGCTGGCGACGCGATGCGAACTGGGTCCGGACGCCCGAGTGCACACCGACCAGATGATGCTGGGACTACCCGCGCTCATCGCGGGTGGACACTGGTCCATGCCGCCTTACGGGTTCGCGCCTGCCGCCGAGCCCGCCGCGCTCGCGGCCGGCCTGGAGGGCGCCACCCACACCTTCCTGGTGCCTTCCGACCTGGCCGCGATCCTCGACAGCGGAGTTGCGTTGCCACGGTCGCTGCGCCAGGTGTTGCTGGGTTCCGCACCGGTCCTGCCACCTCTGCTGCGACGTGCCCGAGCCGCGCTGCCAGGGGTCGAACTGCTCGCCGTGTACGGCATGACCGAGATCCTGCCAGTGGCGATCGCGACCGCCGAGGAGAAGCTCGCGCACGACGGCGACCTCCTCGGCCGGCCGCTTCCGGGCGTGCGAGCGCGCGTCGCCGAGGACGGGGAGCTCATGGTGTCCGGACCCAACCTGTGCCGCGGTTATCTGGGATCGCCACCGATGGCAGAGCACGCCACCGGTGACCTGGCTCGTCTGGAGGGCGACTTGATCGTGCTCACCGGCCGGAAGAAGGACATGATCCTCCGCAAGGGGACCAACGTGTACCCCGGCTTGTACGAACCGGCCATCACCCGCCTGCCGGGAGTCGCGGCCGCCGTCATGATCGGCGTGCCGGACGAGATCGGCGACGAGCGGATCGTGCTGGCACTCGTGCCCGCCCCTGACGCCGGCCCCGGACTGGCCGCGCGGGTCCAGGCCTCGCTGCCAGACCTGATCGACGTCTACGCGCTGCCCGACGAGGTCGTGGTCCTGCCGGAACTGCCGCTGTCGGGCCGCACCAGGAAGATCGACCGATCCGCCCTCCGCGCGAGCCTGGCTCGCTGATGCGGCTCGCGGTGACGGGGGCGACCGGCTTCGTGGGTGGGGCGGTGTGCCGTGCCGCCGAAGCACGGGGTTGGCAGGTGCACGGCTACGGGTCACGTTCCTGGGACATCACGGCGGGGCCGCTGATCGATCCGCCAGTCGTCGACGCCGTGGTGCATTGCGCCGCTGCCGTGACCGACTGGGGTTCTCCCGCGGAGATCCGGCGGGTGAACGTCTCCGGTACGCGAAGCGTCCTGGAGACCTTCCCCGATGCACGGTTCGTGCACATGTCGTCGGCGAGCGTGTACGACCCGTTCAAGCCGACCATCTCGGCGATCGAGTCCACCGCCCCGGTGAGTCGCTACCTCACCGCTTATGGTGCGACGAAGGCCGAGGCGGAGGGACTGGTGCTGGCACGCCCGAACAGCGTCGTCCTCCGCCCCCACGCCGTCTACGGCCCAGGCGACCCGACTCTGCTTCCACGGGTCCTGAGCGCGATCCGCGGCCGGACCTTGTTCCTCGCGGGCGACGGGCAGGCGCTGCAGTCGCTCACGTCGATCGACAACCTCGCACAAGCCAGCCTGCTGGCCTGCACCGGCCACCCCGGCGTCTACAACGTGGCGGACTCTTCGCCGGTCGTGCTGGAAAGCGCAGTCCGGGACCTGATGCGGGAACGTGGCCTGGACGTCCGGATCCGCTACCTCCCCCTGGGACTCGCCTGGTCTCTGGCAGCGGTGGTCGAGCCTGCCTGGCGGCTGGCGGGTCGAGCCAAGCCTCCCCGCCTGACGAGGTACGCCATCAGCCACCTGGCCAGCGAGCGCACTCTTGACATCACAGCCGCCCGAACGCGCCTCGGTTACAAGCCCGCACCGACGTCTTTCGCCGGCGCGGCAGCGTGGTGAGCAGAAGACGTCCGGCAACGCTCCCACGCAACGCCGGCAACTCGATGTCCTTGGCCGCAGAGGACCGGCCGAGCAGAACCAGCGCATGTGCGGAGTTCTGGCACGCCGCCGCGTTTGAACCGACCGCTCCCGTGGTACCGACCAGAATCATTTCCATCCCGTTCCGGAGGGTGCTCATGCAGGTCCAGGTCAACACCGACCACAACATCCACGGTGGCGAACGACTCGCCACCTTTGTGACCACCGACCTGGAGACCAGCCTGTCCCGGTTCAGCGGATGGTTGACCCGCGTGGAAGTGCACCTCAGTGAGGACGGGGGCAGCAAGCCTGAAGACAAGAAGTGCGTCATCGAAGCGCGGCCGGGAGGCAAACAGCCGGTCGCTGTGACCCACCACGCGACCACCGTGGACGACGCGTACGCCGGGGCGGCGCACAAGTTGGGAAGGGTGCTGGATTCCCGGTACTCCCGCGCTCACGACCACAAGGGCAGTGACAGCATCCGTCACATGCCCCCTCCGGAAGACCCGGAGCTGGTCGGCGTGATCGAGGACGAGCCTCGGGGCTGATCAAAGCGACATGGCGCTGTAGGCCTCCTCGCCAAATCCTGGTTGGGTTCGCCCGGCCGAAGCCGCTCGTGCGGAACCGATGTCCGCGCGAGTGGCTCGCCTTCGAATGCGAACAGCTGGGCCGGTGATGAGCCGGATCTGCCCCCACAACGTGTCCGGCTCCCATCTCAGCCCACCAAGGTGTCCTTTGTCCCCGCGCTCAGGAGCGGTCGGCGGGGGTGAAGGCGGGGTAGTCCGTGTAGCCCTCGGCGTGACCGCCGTAGTGGGTGGCGCGGTCGCTCTCGGCCAGCGGGTGGCCATGGGCGAACCGTTCGACCAGGTCGGGGTTGGCGATGAACGGGGCACCGAAGGAGACGGCGTCGGCGATCTCGTGGTCCAGGACCTCGTTGGCCAGGGTCTGGGTGAAGCCGAGGTTGGCGATGATGTCGCCCCGGTAGTGGGAGCGGAAGCGGGCGAACTGGCGGATGCGTTCCTCTGTCGTGCCGGGTGAGCCCACGAGGTGGAGGTAGGCGAGGTCGTTGTCGTTGAGCCTGGTGAGCAGCCGGTCGTAGTCGGCGAGTGTGTCCTCGTCCCCGGTGAACGCGGTTCCGCTGGTCCAGTGTGGAGAGAGCTTCACGCCGATGCGGTCGCTGCCCCACACGTCGCTCACGGCGTCCAGGACGTCCAGCAGGAACCGTGCTCGCTTCTCGCTGCTGCCGCCGTAGGCGTCGGTGCGCTGGTTGAGGCGGGGGTTGAGGAACTGGGGAATCAGGTGCTGGCCCTGGGCGTGGATCTCCAGGCCGTCGAACCCGGCGCGGCGGGCGTTCTCGGCGGCCTGGCGGTAGTCGCTGACGGTGGCGGCGATCTCGGCGGCGGTGAACGCTCGCGGGGTGACGGTGTCCTTCGGTCCGGCCGGGGTGAAGGACTGCTCTCCGGGGTTGATCGCGGACGGGCCCGCGGGCAGGCGGCCGCCGAGGTGGTCGGGGTGGGACATCGCGCCGAGGTGACCGAGCTGGGAGATGATCCGCCCGCCCGCTCGGTGAACGGCGTCGGTCACCTTCTTCCAGCCCGTGGTCTGTTCCTCGGTGTAGATGCCGGGGACGTCGATGAAGCCGATCGCGTCGGTGTTGACCCAGGTGCCCTCGGTGATGATCACGCCGGCACCCGCGCGCTGCGCGTAGTAGGTGGCGTGCAGGTCGGTGGGGGCCAGGCCGGCGTTGCGGGCTCGGGCTCTGGTCATCGGGGCCATGATCACGCGGTTGGGCAGGTCGAGCGCGCCGAGGCGGACCGGCCTCAGCAGGGGCTGGGCGGTGGAGGTGCGCAGCTGGCTGGTCATCAGGATCTTCCTTGTCGGGAACGACGGTGGGCGTGGGCCCTGTTCAGTCCTGCTTGAGGACGTGGAGGCCCGAGAGCGGGCCGCCGAGCTGCATGAGGCGTCCGCCCTCGCGCAGCGGGCCGAGGTCGACGGGAGCGAACCCGAAACTCGTGGTCAGCTCGATGACGGTGGTCTTGGCATCGGCGTCGTCACCGGCCAGGAACAGCACCTGGCGTCCGGCGTCATGACGCGGATCGGCGGCGATGTACTGGCCGTGGAGGCTGTTGAACGCCTTCACCACGCGGGCACCCGGCAGCAGTGAGGCGACGTGCTCGCTGCCGGTCAGCGGGCCGAGGTCGGCTATCTCGGCCCGCGGGGGCGGGGAGAGGAACTGGTTGGTGGTGTCGATGACGATGCGGCCGCCGAACGGCGGCAGGCCGGCCACCGCGTCCGGCACCCGGGGCCAGCCCACCGCGAGCACGACGAGCTCCGCCGAGGCCGCTTCCTCGCGCGTACCGGCGGTGACGTGTGGCCCTAGTCGTTCCGCGACGGCGGTCAGCGAGGCGGGGCCGCGGCTGTTGCTCAGCACGACCTGGTGGCCCTGGCCCGCCGCGTGCCGGGCGATGGCCTGGGCGACGTTCCCGGCGCCGATGGATCCGATCTTCATGGTGATGTCCTTCGTCGGGTTCAGGAGGCGGGACCGGTGAGCAGGACGGTGCCGCTCTTGCCGGGGCGGCGGACGTGGTCGACGGCCTCTGCGAAGTCGGCCAGGTCGTAGCGGCCGGCGACCTCGAACAGTTCCGGGGCGGTCTCGGCCAGGTCGATGGCGAAGGCGACGTCCTCGGCACGCTCCGCGGGGGTGCGGGTCAGCAGCCATCGGCCCACCGACACGCCTCGCACCGTCAGTTCTCGCGGGGCCGGCGCCAGCGACTCCAGCACGGTGCCCCCGGAACCGAGGGCGCCGTAGGAGATCAACGTGCCGCCGTCGGCCAGCAGCGCGGTCAGGTCGCCGGTGAGTGATCCACCCACCGCGTAGAGGACGACCTGCGCCCCGCTGCCGCCGACCGCGTCCCGCACCTGGGTGCGCCAGTCCGCGTCGCTGGTCGAGATCGCCGGCAGTGCTGGAAAGCGTTGCCGCAACTCCCGCGCCCCCGCGGCGCTGCGGACCAGGTTGACCAGCGGGAAGCCGTGCCGCAGCGCCGCGGCGCTGACGAGCTTGCCGATCGACGAACCGGCGGCCGTCTGGACGACCGGTCCCGGCTGTCCTTTCCCAGCGTCCTCGACCGCCCGCAGCAACGTCAGCAGCGTGATCGGGTTGACCAGCAGCACTGCCGCTGTCTCCGCACTGACCGCATGGGGCACGGGCACGACCAGTTCGGCAGGCACCGTGACGAGCTCGCTCCAGGCGCCCGGTACCGGGAAGAACGCCACGCGCTGACCGGACACCAGTCCCGGCACGCCCTCACCGAGCGCCTCGACGACTCCCGTCCCCTCCAGACCGGGTACCTGCGGCGTGGCGAACCGCTGCTGCGGCAGACCCGGAAAGCCCTCCACGCCGGCCAGGTCACCCGGGTGGACCGGCCGGGCCAGCACCCGCACCAGCACCTGCCCGGCGGTGGGTGCCGCCGGTGCCGGCCGCTCCTGCAGGCGCAGCACCTGTGCGGCGGGTCCCTGCTGTTCGTAGGTGATGGTGCGCATGGGCCCTCCCTCAGCAATGATGACGCTCATCATCGTAAGCCCCTGTTATGATGAGGTCCATCATTGAAACAGTCAAGAGCTGGGGAGCCGGCCATGCCGCGGATCACCAAGGAAGACAAAGTCCGCAACCGGCAGAACATCGTCGAGGCCGCAGGCCGGATGTTCCGCTCACAGGGCATCGACGCGGTCGGCATCGCGGAGCTCATGAAGGAAGCGGGCCTGACCCACGGCGGCTTCTACAACCACTTCGCGTCCAAGAACGACCTGGCCGTGGAGGTGTGCGGTACCTCGTTCGCCGCGTCACACGGGGCACTGGCACAGGAGATCGAGGACGGTCATGACGAGGCCGGCTCCCCGCTGGAGCGGGTCGTCGCCCGATATCTCTCCGCCGCCCACCGGGATGCCGAGGACGGCGGCTGTCCCTCCAGCGCCCTGGTCACCGATGCCGGGCGGCAGAGCGAAGCGGTGCAGCGCGCGTACGCCGAGGGCCTCGAGGGCTACTTCGCCGGCTTCACCGCCGAGTTCCTGCGCGAAGCCGAGGCGAAGGGGCAGACGCCCGACCCGGACCAGGCCCGCCGCAGGGCCATCCGCCTTCTCGGCGAACTGGTCGGGACGATGGTGCTCGCCCGCGCGGTGCGCCACGTCCAGCCATCGTTGTCCGACGAGATCCTGCGAGCCGGCCGCGACCACGCCCTCGACTGAAGTGACGTGACAGCGCCATCGCCGCCGACGTTCTCCCCCGGAACGCAGCGGACGCCCATCGACGACAGCTTCGTCAACGGCTGAGGGACCACTCGTCCACGGCTGTGAGCGGCACCGGCAGTGGCCGCTCCACCGTGGTCGTCAGCTCGATCCGCCGCCCCTCGTCCGCCGCTCGGAGCAGGGCGGTCATCGTCTCGAGCACGTGCAGCGCGAGGCCACCGCCGGCTCGCGGGGCCCGCCGCTGCCCGCCCGCGGTGACGAGGTCGATGAGGCCGATTCCCCGCCCTGCGCCCGCGTAGCCCGCGCTGGGCGGAAGGGTTCGCCATCCGGTGCCGCCGAGCGGGAAGAGACGGGTCTCGCCGTCGAAGTGGTTCGGGTCCGGAACCGCGAGCGTGCCGATTTCACCGTGCACCTCGATCGGCGCGGCGGTGGTGGCCACCCCGTCGAAACTGGTCGTGATGGTGGAAAGCGCACCGTTGGCGTGTTCGAACACGCCGGAGACGTGGCTGTCGACCTCGACCGGGATCCGGTGGCCCATCCGCGCGCCGGAACCGATGACGCGCTCGGCGCGCAGGCGGCTGGCTGCGCCCAGCACCGTGCGCACCGGGCCGAGCAGGTGGATCAGCGCGGTGATGTAGTACGGCCCCATGTCCAGCAGTGGACCGCCGCCCGCGGTGTAGTAGAAGTCGGGGTTGGGGTGCCAGCGTTCGTGCCCCGGCGTGACCATCACGGCCGATGCGGAGAGCGGGCGTCCGATGAGCCCGTTGTCGATCGCCGCCCGCGCGGTCTGCGTGCCCGTCCCGAGAACGGTGTCCGGCGCGCACCCGACGAGGACACCGGACGCGGCGGCCCGGTCGATGATCGCCCGGCCGTCCGGCAACGTGACGGCGAGCGGTTTCTCGCCGTAGACGTTCTTGCCCGCGTCGATCGCGCGGAACGCGATCTCGGCATGGGCCGCGGGAACGGTCAGGTTGAGCACCGTGTCGACGTCCGCACCGCCGAGCAGGCGCTCGACGCTGACCGCCTCGGTGCCCGGGAGCTCTGCGGCGACAGCGGCCGAGCGGGTGGGGTCGAGGTCGGCGACCGCGGTGACGCGCACCCCGGGGTGGCTGCCGAGCGTGTCCAGATATGCGCGGGAGATGAACCCGAGACCTACGATGCCGACGCGGTGCGGGTCGCCCACAACATCCCCCTCGTGATGACGGCGCGGACGCTGGGATGCTCCAGCACGTCCAGGCTGTGCCCCGGCGTCGTCACCACGATCCTCCCGGCACCCCACCGGCGGGTCCAGATCGCCGGGCAGGTGACCGGCCGGTGCCACGGGTGCCACGGCTGGGTCGGGTGGGTCGTGGTGGCCAGCACGTCGACCAGATCGTCGTGCAGCACCCAGTACTGCTCGGTGACAAGCTCGAAGTCCTCGATGCCCGCGGTGATCGGATGCTCCCGGCCGAGCGCGGTGATGTTCACCGTGTGCGGCAGGTAGTTGTCCTCCTGCTCGCCCTGGCGCTCGCACGGCTCCTTGCCGGGGTGCGTGACGAACTGGCCGCCCACCAAGTGCAGGTAGTCCGACGACGCGCGGAACGAGTCCGCGATGCCACCGTGCCAGCCGGTGAAACCGGTGCCGGCCTCGACCGCCGCGCGCAGCCCCGCCAGCTGCTCGGTGGTGATCTGCGACATCGACACGCACTGCACGACCAGGTCGGTGCGCGCCATCTCGGCGGCGTCGGCGTACACCTCGGTCGACTCCTCGACCCGCACGGCATAACCGCCGTCTTCCAGGAACGGGATGAACAACTCGGTGGCCTTCACCGGCTGGTGGCCTTCCCACCCGCCGCGGACCACCAGAACCTTCGGCTGCGCCACACCCACCCCCTGGGAACCGCTCACCGCACGTCCGGTCTCGGAACAGCTCGATCGGCACTCCGGACTGCACATTGCCGCGCACGCCACCGCTGGTCAAGATCGGACCCGCGCTCACCGCACAGCTCATCGCCGTGGCACTCCTCTGACTACGCCCAACAGCCCAACCGGTGCAATCCTGATGTGATGGCTGAACCGGAGCACACGTCAGACGGGCATTTCGTGGTGATCGACGGACGGCGGTGGCGGGCCACTGATCCCGAGATCCCGCCCGAGCCGGCGGCACGGCTGCGCAGCCTGTTGATGGCAGCTCGCCGGGACATCAGCGCCGCCCGCCGCGCTGAAGACGCCGAGGCGGAGCGTGACGCTCGCGCACGAGTCCACCTCGCGAAGATCGCCCTGGGCGAGCGCGGCACCCCGTGGTGGGAACAGACCGCGAGCCAACGCCGACAGCGTTGGCAGGACGGCCTGGACCAGCGCGACGCCTGAGTGCGTGAGTTCCGCAGGACCATGACGCCCTCGAGTTACGAGAAGTCTCCATGTCGGCGCAGTTAGTCCCTGTGGAGTGGAAGGGCTTCGACCACGTTCGAAGGACCCTCCCCGCGCGTGGCGGTCTCGGCATACTCCGCCGTCCCGCACATCGATCTCAGGGGGCAAGATGAGAAAGACATTGTGTGTGCTGCTGGTTGTTCTCGGAGCCATGGCAGGCCTGGCGAGCACCGCCACCGCCGGCACCGGCCCTGCCGACACCGCCACGGCGCGGTCCGCCACGACGGGCTGGGTGCAGACGCCCGATTCCGGTGTCACGCCGCAGGCTCTGACCTGTTCCTCGGGCAATCTCTGCGTCTGGCCCGTCACCGATGGCAGCCGCAACCGCTGCAGTTGGCTGAACAGGGACAACGACTGGTGGAACACGCCCGTCGTGTGCAGCTGGTCGTCCAGTCAGACGGTGAAGGCCATCTACAACAGGGGCACCAGCTCCAGTTTCAGCGGTGTCTGCCTGTACGCCAACGCGAACTACAGCCACGCGCTGTACTACGTACCCCAGGGCCAGCAGTTCGTGCCCGGCCCTCAGTACGTCGTCAGGTCACACCGCTGGGTGAGTTCCAACAACGAGTGCTGGAACTCCTAGCCGATGTCGTGGAGGGCTGCTCCGCCGCACCGACAGAGTGCGCTCAACGGCGGGGTGGCCCTCCGGCAGGTCGAGGAGGCGAACGCTGACCGCCGCGCTCAGGGACCGGCGGCGAGCACCCTCAGCCCCAGAGGCGTGATCAGATGGCGGGCGAAGTTCTCCTCGCGCTCCGTGGCGATGAGACCGGCCTCGCGCAGGACGCCGGTGTGGTGGCTCACCGTGGCCGGGGCGACGCCCACCAGCTTCGCGAGCCTGGTGGTGGTGCTCCCGCCGACCACCGCCCGCAGGATCGACGCCCTGGTGGAGCCCAGCAACGCAGTCAGGTGGTCGCCGCCGGCTCGCCCGGCCGCCAGGAGCCGTGACTCGGTGCGAATGGGGAACGCCAGCGCGGGTGGCAGCTGGGGATCCGCCAGGGCCACCGGGTGGTACAGGACGAAGTAGCACGGGATCAGCACCAGGCCCCTGCCGTTCAGGTGCAGGTCCCGGTCGACGGGGTAGTCGACGAACAGCACGGGCGGGTCCCACCGCGTGCCGGGCCCCAGCGCGGCCAGCAACCCCTCCGGGCCGTCGTGCAGGTACCGCTGGATCCAGGGCGCCACGTCGGAGCACAGCCCTTCCTCGATCGTCGGCAGGTGCGGCGCGATCACGGACCTGAAGTACACGCGCAAGGCGTCACGCAACTGCTGAAGGGCTGGGGATCTCCCCCTGGCGAGGTCGTCCAGCCAGCTCGCCTCCGGCCCCGACGCGGGGCGAATCAGATCGATCTCCGCGCGCAGGCGGTCCGGCTCCGTCGACAGGACCGCGTCAACGCACTGGTCGATGCCGCACAGCTCTTCCGGTGGGGTGAGCAGATCCGGGAAGTAGGCCGCGTGCGGCGCCACCGTCACCACGGTGTGCAGCGCCGTTCGCAGCCCCGGATCGTGTGCGGCGAGTTCGCGCACACTGCGGCGCCACGCACCGAACGACAGGTCGCCGTCCCTGTGCTGCAGGACCTGCGCGCTGCTGACGATCTCCCACATCAGGTCGGGTTTCAGCCTCAACCGCGTGCGCCCGAAGTCCCGATCGGTGAAGTGGATGCGCAACTGCGGCATGTCCGCCCCCCGGAGCTGCCGTGACCTCCACCTGAGAAGTCATCGGCACCCCGGCGGAGATACAGCTCCGGCTCGAAGTCACACCGGCTGCGGTGAAGTCCGTCCTGCACGCACGCCAGGCCCGCGCTGCCGGTCAGGGCGTGTGCACCCGGTCGACCTCGATGGTGAGCAGGACCCGCTGCTGCGGACCGCCGCCGAAACCGGGGTAGGGCCGGCCGATGTACTTCTGGGACAGCTCGTCGATGTGCTCACGGGCGCCCTCGGTCGTCATGGCCACGACGCTGCCGCGCAGAGCCCAGTACCGCGAAGGCGCCGCCGGGTCGGCGATGCCGATGGCGATGCGGGGATCGCGCTGGAGGTTGCGGGTCTTCTGGTGGGTGTCCACGGTGTTGATGAGCACGTGTTCACCGTCGGTGCCCGCCCAGGTCTGGGAGATCTGCGGCGACCCGTCGGGCATGAGCGTGGTCACGAAGCAGATGGACTTGGCGTTGAGGACCGCGATCAGGTCGTCGGGCAGCGCTGTCATGTTCTCGGCCTTCACGTCTGGTCGTTGTAGAAGCGGTCGATGACCGCCTCGTCCGGCTGGTCGCCGGACAGGTCGGCGTGCCGCACTCCCGCCAGCGCGATCCGCAGAGCGCGCCGCCACAGCCCTGGGGTGTGAGCGCGGGAGGCGTCCATGACGCTGCCCACCATCACGTGCACCGCGGCGAAGTCGGCGGGGGTCGCCCCTGCCGGCAGCTGACCCGCGCGGACGGCCCGGTCGACGAGGTCGGCCACCAGTGGGGTCATCCGCTCGTGCGCGCGCTGCACCAGGGCGGTGGCCTGGTTGCGGCTGCGCAGCAGCTCCCCCAGCCCCCGGCTCTGCGCCTCGATCTCCAGTTGCCGCTCGAGGAACCAGGTGAGCCCCGCCCAGGCGTCGTCGTGGCGCGAAGCCTGCTCCGCCAAGTCGATCACCGTGTCGATGTGCTCGCTGAACAGGGCGTCCAGCAGGTCCTGCCGTTGCGGGAACCGCCGGTAGATCGTGCCCATCCCGGTGCCGGCGGCCCGCGCGATGTCCTCGTACGAGACGTCCAGCCCTTGCGAGGCCATGAGGTCGTAGGCCGTGCGCAACAACAACTGGCGATTGCGCTCGGCGTCACGACGCAGAGGAGGAGGCGCTTCGGTCACAGGCCGAGAGTAGACAAGTGGAAGAGAAATTCCAAGTTGAAGATTTCTTCCACTTATGGGCTACGCTCGCACCGTTCCCCTTCCGACGACCCCAGGAGCCACGAGTGACATCCCCTTCCGCCGACGACGTGGTCGAGCCGTTCACGATCGCCGTCCCCGACGCCGAACTGCTGGACCTGCGCAGCCGCCTGGCCGCCACCCGGTGGCCGGACCGCGAGACGGTTCCGGACGGGAGCCAGGGTCCGCAGCTGGACCGCGTCCGCGCTCTCTGCGACCACTGGGCCACCGGCTACGACTGGCGGCGCACCGAGAAGGTCATCAACGACCTCGGCTCGTCCCGCACCGTCATCGACGGGATCGACGTCCACTTCCTGCACGTCCGGTCGGCCGAGCCGGACGCCGTCCCGCTGCTGCTGTGCCACGGCTGGCCCGGCTCGGTCCTGGAGTTCCGGCACCTGGTCGGCCCGCTGACCGATCCGGTGGCACACGGCGGCGACGCCCGCGACGCGTTCCACGTGGTGATCCCCTCCATGCCGGGCTTCGGGTTCTCCGGCAAGCCCACGACGACCGGCTGGAACACCTCCCGCGTCGCCGACGCGTGGATCACCCTCATGCGGCGCCTGGGCCACGACACCTGGTTCGCCCAGGGCGGTGACTGGGGTTCGGCCGTCGTCGAGCAGATCGCCCGCAAGGCACCCGAGCGGTGCCTGGGCGTGCACTTCAACCTGCCACTGGTGTTCCCCACCGAGCAGGAGCTGAGCGCCGCGACCGCGGAGGAGCAACGGATGATCGCGCGCGCTCAGCGCTACCAGGACGAACTCAGCGCGTACGCGCGGGAACAGGCCACCCGGCCGCAGACGATCGGCTACTCGCTCGCGGACTCCCCCGCCGGACTCGCCGCCTGGATCTACACGCTCTTCCAGGACGTCACCGACAGCGGCGGCAACCCCGAAGAGGTCATCGACCGCGACGAGATCCTCGACGACGTCATGCTCTACTGGCTCCCCAACGCCGCGGCGTCCTCCGCCCGCCTGTACTGGGAGGAAAGCCGGGCCGGCACCGCGCCGGGGACCGCGGGGCGACCGAATCCCGTCCCCGCCGGGTTCAGCGTCTTCCCCGGCGAGGCCGTGCAGGCATCCCGGCGCTGGGTCGAGCGGCGCTACGAGACGGTGGTGCACTACGACCAGCTCGAGCGAGGAGGCCACTTCGCCGCCCTGGAGCAGCCCGACGTCCTCACCGGCCAGATCCGGACGACCTTCCGAGGGCTTCGGGTGTCGTGACCTCAGGCTGGATGCCCAGCTCCGCGGCCCAGCGCTCGACGACGTCCGCGGCAGTCGTCCGCACGGTGTTCGCCGAGACCCGTGCGCCGAGTTCCTTCGCCTGGGCAGTACGTTCCAGCGCCGCGTCCAGGGCGGCGCCGAGCCGGTCCGCCGTGATCTTGTGGAACGGCAGGCGCACGCCGGCACCCAGCTTCTCGATGCGCCACGCCCAGTAGGCCTGGTCGGCGAGCACTCCGGCGATGACGGACGGCAGTCCTGCGCGCAGGACGGACGCGGTCGTGCCAGACCCGCCGTGATGGACGGCGGCCCGGCACCTCGGCAGCACCGCGTCGAAGTCGACGTTGTTCGCGAGGTGCAGGTGGTCCGGCAGCTCGGCGCCGTCGGCACCGAAATCGCTCCATCCGGCGCAGATCAGCCCCCGTACGCCCCGCTCTCGCGTCAACCGGGCGATGTCGTGCAACATGGCCGAAGGGTCGGCCACCGGCGTTGAGCCGAAGCCGAAGAAGATCGGTGCGCTGCCGGCGTCCAGCCAGGCGTCCAGGCCGGGCGGCACGTCTTCGCCGAGGCGGGCCCGCAGGTCGGCGGAGAGTGCCTGCCACCCGACGATCTCGTGCCGCTCGTGCCATTCCTCCGGCCTCGACGCGACGTCCCCGCTGTACATCGCCACCGACGGGATCAGCTCCACGCGCGGGCGGCGCTTGAACCTCGCGATGCCGAGCACGTCGCACATCTCGTCGACGTTCGGTTTGTTCTCCTGCCAGAAGCCGATGTCCAGCAGGCGCCAGCTGGCCAGGTTCAGCCAGCGCAGTCGCAGGTCGCGGACAGGTGAGAGGAAGCTCGCGTGGTTTCCCGCATCGAGGACCGGATAGAGGGAGGACGTGCGGTGCGGGACACCGAGCGCCTTCGCGAGGCACTCGCCGCGGTATGCGGTCATGATCGTCGAGATCACCAGGTCGGCGCCTTCGGCCGCGGTGATGCACGCGTCGATGATCGACCGGTTCGCCTCGCGTTCCTCCAAGCCCAACGCCTTGAGGAACGTGAGGACCTTCCCGCGTGCCATGTTGTTCCGCGCTGTGTCGGAGCCCAGGAACGCGCTCATGTCCGGCTTCATCGGGACGACGTCGATGCCGGCACGTGCGGCCCACGCCGCGAGGTTCTCGTTCACCGTCATCACCACCGAGTGCCCCCGGCGCCGCAGTTCGTCGCCGAGCGCCACCATCGGCTGGATGTCTCCTCGCGAACCGTGCGCGAGTATCGCCACTCTCATCGAAACCTCCTTCGCAGTGCCGGACGCGTCAGGTGCTGCGGTCGAGGTGGACGGGGAGACCGTCGACCGGGAACGGGGCGTTCGACCAGTCCCACCGCATCCGGTAGCCCTCCGGCAGCCGCCACCGGTGGCGCAGCAACAACTCGTGCAGGATCGTCTTGACCTCCAGGAAGCCCAGCACCATCCCGATGCATTTGTGCGCACCACCGCCGAAGGGCAGCCACGCGAACCGGTGTGCCCGGTCCTCCCTGCGCGGTTCGGCGAACCGGTCCGGGTCGAACGCGTCGGGGTCGCGCCAGTACGCCGGGTCGTAGTGGTTGGCGGCGGGCATGACGACCGTGGTCGTGCCGGCCGGCAGGTGGTAGCCCGTGAGGTCGACGTCGCGGATCGTCCTGCGCACGTAGGTGGGCAGGGGCGCGACCAGGCGCAGCGACTCCTTCACCACCAGGTCGAGCGTGGTCAGCCGGTCGAGCCCGTCGATGTCCGGTGCGGGCCCCAGGGCGACGGACTCGGCACGGGCCCGTTCCTGCCACTCCGGCCGGCGGGCCAGGTGGTACATCGCCGCCGTCACCGTGGTGGCCGAGGTGTCGAGCGCGGCCAGCATCAGGAAGATCATGTGGTCGACGACCTCGGTGTCGGTGAACCGCTGGCCGTCCTCGTCGCGTGCGGAGGCAAGCACCGAGAACAGATCGCTGCCGTCGCTGTGCCGTTTGGCGGGCAGGCCGGCCGTGAAGTGTTCCTCGAGCATCCTCCTGCCGCGCAGTCCCGCCTGCCACTTCCCACCCGGCACGGGAAACCGTGCCAGTGCGGTGGTGCCGTCGACCGCGGCCTTGAACGCCCGCAGCACCGGCTCGTTCGTGCCGGGGGCGCTCGCCATGAACACCTGCGACCCGATGTCCATGGTGAGCCGGGCCATCAACGGGTGGACGGCGAACCGGGCCGGCAGGTCGGCGAGTCCCGCGCGGGCGACCTGGCCGGCGACCTCCGCGTAGGCGGCGAGCCGGGGCCGGGTGAAGGCCTGCTGCATGATCCGCCGGTGCTGCAGGTGTTCGTCGTCGAGCAACAGCAGGCCACGCCGGAAGAACGGGTCGAAGAACAGGTTCCACCCGGACTGCGAGAACGCCTTGTCCTTGTTGGTGAGCACGGCCTGGGTGGCGTCGGCGCCCCCTACCATCGCCATCTTGATGCCGAACGCCTTCATCCACGACACCGGTCCGTACCGCGTCACCCTGGCGCGTTCGAACTGCGGGCCGTACCGCATCCACTCGAGCCCGTGGCCGACCACGGGAAGGCCGGGGTCACCGGGAACGGCCCGCAGCCCCGAGCCCGGCGGCGGTGCGGCCAGGTGCTCGGGCTGCGCGGTTCCGCCGCGCAGCACCCGCGACTCCAGCCAGCGCGGCACCGGCACCGTGCTGATCGACAAGCGGCGCGTCAAGAGATCACCCGCAACGCACGACCCACCTTCTCGAACGCCTCCAGCGTGCGTTCCAGGTGCTCGGGTGCGTGGGCGCTGTTGAAACTGGTGCGGATGAGGCTGCGTCCGTCGGGCACGGCCGGAGGGACGGCCGGCGTGGCGAAGACCTTCTCGTCCCACAACCCGCGCCAGAACTGGAAAGCGGTGCTCTCGTCCCCGACGAGCACGGGGATGATCGGGCTGTTGGAGCCGAGCAGGTCGAAGCCCAGACCCAGGAGGTTCTGGCGCATGAAGTCGACCTTGGACCACATCTGCTCGCGGTGCTCGGGCTCGGAACGGATGATGCGCAACGCCGCGAGACTGGCGGCGATGTTCGGAGCGGGCAGAGCGGTGCTGAAGATGAGCAGCCGCGCGGTGTGCTTGACGTAGTCGATGACGTCGGCCGTGCCGGCCAGGAACCCGCCGACCGACGCGAACGCCTTCGAGAACGTGCCCGCCACGACGTCGACGTCGTCAGTCAGGTCGAAGTGGACGTGCGACCCTTCGCCGCGCGGCCCGAGCACGCCGGTCGCGTGCGCGTCGTCGCACACCACCCGCGCGCCGTACCGCTGGGCGACCTCCACGACCTCGGGGATCGCGCCGATGTGGCCGGACATCGAGAAGACGCCTTCGGTGTAGACGACGCGTCCGCCCGGCAGGCCTTCGTCCTCTTTGAGGAGCCGCTCGAGATCAGCGGCGTCGTTGTGCTCGAAGCGTCGCGGGCGGTTCGCCTTCAGCCGCGAACCGTCGATCAGACTCGCGTGGTTCTCGCGGTCGAAGTACAGGACGTTGCGCTGTCCGCCCAGCGTCGAAACGGCCGAGGCGGTCGAAAGGAAGCCGGCGCTGAACACCAGTGCGGACTCCTTTCCGAGGAAGTCCGCCAGTTCGGCCTCAAGGGTCTCGTGGAGCTCGAGAGTGCCGGTCAGGAACCGCGATCCCGAACAGGACATGCCGAAGTCGTCCACGGCGGCACGCGCGGCCTGACGCACCCGTTCGTCCTGGGTCAGACCCAGGTAGTCGTTGGAACCGGTGAGGACGTACTGCTCGCCGTCCACGACCACGGTGCCGCCGCTGTGCCGGGCCATGGCCTTGAAGAACGGGTACATGCCCATGGCACGTGCCTGGGCTGCGCGGCGCGGGGCCCGCAGACCGGCGAAAGCGTCCACAACGGGTTCACGAACGAGGCTCGAGGTGCCTCCGATGATGCCAGTTTCGCCCATGGCCGAACACTCCTGGTTCGTTGCTCCGCTGGAAGTCCCGCACGGCTAACGAAACCGAAGCTATTACACGAAACGCCACCTTCCTCCCATTGCCCAGTAATCACACAGCTTGCAAGCGCCTCTTATCGGCCGCATGGGCCGGAATAGTCAAGGGGTCTATTTCAGGCGGTCGCGGGACTGCTTGGTCCATTGCCTGAAGTGCTGACCGATGGGGACTCGGCCGGCCACCAGACCGGGCCCCGGAGGCACTTCGCGTGGCTCCTGGACCCGGCCGGCCGTCCGGTCCTACTCGGTGAACATCGTGTAGGAGCGCATCTGGTCGAAGCGCTTCTCAGCCAGGTCTTCGGCGCGGAGCAGGAAGCACCCGTAGTAGACGTCGCTCTGCGTGGGGAACTGGGCGAGCGGCAGCCATTCCCGCACCAGCCGGTGCTGTTCTTCGCGCTGCAGGCGTCGCCGCTCATCGGCCGACAGGTCCGTGCCCGCTGCCCGCCGGTTCTGGACGCTGTCGAAGGACATCTGCGAGTGCGGGTCGTCCGAACTGCCGACGTTGCGGCAGTACCCGCCGATCTGGAGCGTGCTGCGGTAGCGGTCGCCCTCCTCCGGCCAGAGCTCGCCGACGACCCCGCACAGCTGGTCGATGTGCTTCAGCTCGTCGACCAGCTGTTTGACGTCTTCCGCCGCGAACTGGCTGTCGCGGTCCTCGATCCAGTCCGACAGCTCCGGCCGCACCCGCGCCGTGATCCGTTGTTCGGGGATGAGGAACGGGATTTCCTCGCAGAAGAACGTCCTGGAGTCGTGGTCGGGCGGCGGTGCCGCCACCTCCGTCTCCGTGCCCGCGGGAACGTACAGGACCCGTGAGTTGGCGGGAGAGGGATGTTCGTCCATGTCCTCCTCGTGGTGCAGGAAGAACAACAGCGATCCGTCGGCCGGCAGACCGAGCCCTTCGGCCCGTGGCAAGGCCGCGCAGTCGACGGAACCGATGAACGGCAGCGGGTACCCGCCACCCGGCCATTCCTCGCCCACCGGTAAGCGGGGAAGACCACCCATCTGTCCGACGGGTTCCTCCCCGTCCTCGCCCGGCCACGCCCACACCGCGAACCGGAGGTGCTCGGCGAACCTGCCGACCTCGTCCTCGGGAATGCCTCGATCGATTGCCGCGCTGCGGAACTGTTCGTAGCGATCCATGGCGCAACATGATCGCAGAAGGGTGAAAGCGCTTCCACAGCCCCGGTCCAGATGAGACGGACCACCAGCCCGACGAGGCCGGGCACGAAGAGTCCATTGTGGATCTGCCGGCCTTGTCTCAGGATCCGACCCCACCTCAAGCCTGGCGCGATCCTTCAAGACACGAGCGCGCGACCTGGCTTAGCGTTCTCCCGTGGCAATCGGAACTGAAGGAGAACGGTGGACGAGTTCGCGAGCGCGGTCCTGGTCGCCGCGGTGCGGCACGCACTCACCGCGGAAGGAATCGCGGTCCCGGCTCTCGCACCGGCCGGCGCGCTCGTGCCGCTCGCCGCGAAGCGCCGGCTGCTGACGGAGGTCACGCGGACGCACGGCCTGCTCCCGCTGCTGCGCGTCGGGCAGTACCTCCCACAGCTACCGCCCGATCCGGCCATCTCGGCCCTCACGGCCGCCGGCACGCCCTCCGACCTGTTCGACCGGTGGAGCCGGCTCGAGCGCTTCGTCCACTCCCGTCATCGCGTGGTCGTCCGTGCGGCGGGTGCTGATCAGCTCGTCGCCGAGCACGTCGGACGGTCCGGAACCCGGCCGGAGCCAGCCGAGGACGTGCTCGTGCTCGGGGTGCTGGCGGCGCTGATGACGGCGATCGGCACCCGCGGGGTCGTCGTCACGCTCGAACCGCACCACCAGGTGGTCTACGACGACGGCGTTCTCACGCCTCCTGAGGCCGGTCGCGGCACCGCGCTCTGGCGTTTCGCCTGGTCCGGACGTTCACCAGAGGCGCCTGCGCAGGTCGCCGGCACCGATGTGGCCTCGCGCGCACGCCACGTCCTCACGGGCGATCTCGCCCGCGGCTGGACGTTGCGCGAACTGGCGGCACGGTTCGGCATGTCGGCACGCACCCTCCAGCGCACCCTGCAGCCCGCCGGCGGGTTCACCGCTCTGCTCGCCACCGCCCGTGCCGACGCCGCCGCAGACCTGCTCATGAACACCACGCACCCACTCGGCATCGTCGGCTTCGCCTGCGGCTACGCCGACCAGCCCCACCTCACCCGCGAGTTCAAACGCCGCACCGCCATGACACCCGCCGCCTACCGGTCCGCGTTCACCCGCCAGCCGGCGAAGGAGACAAGAGCATGAACCTCACCGGAACCACGGCTCTCGTCACGGGCGCGACACGCGGCATCGGCCGCGAGCTCACCCGCCAACTGGTCGCGGGCGGCGCGCGGGTGGTGGCGGTCGGGCGCGACCGCGACCACCTCACGTCACTGGCTGCCGAACACGGCGACCTCGTCCACGCCTGGCCCGTCGACCTGGCCGACCCGGCGGCGGTCGACACCTTCGTCCGCGACGTCGCCGAACGGCATCCCGACATCTCCGTGGTGATCAACAACGCCGGCGTGCAGACGCTCACCGACTTCTTCGCCGACGACCCCACGGCGCTGCGGCCGGTTCTCCGCCGCGAGATCGCCGTCAACCTCGACGCCGTCGTCGCGCTCGCCACCGGGCTGCTCCCCCACCTGCGCCGGCACCCTTCCGCGGCGATCGTCACGATCACGAGCGGCCTCGCGCTGGCACCGAAACGCTCGGCGCCGGTCTACTGCGCCACGAAAGCAGCGGTGCGCACCTTCAGCCGTGCGCTGCGCTACCAGTGCCAGGACTCCGCACCCCACGTCCGGGTGATCGACGCGGTGATGCCGCTGGTCGACACCGACATGACCCTCGGGCGCGGCAGCGGCAAGATCAGTGCCGCTGACGCCGCCGCAGCGGTGATCGCCGGCATCCGCCGCGACTCCGACGAGATCCACATCGGCAAGGTCCGCCTGCTTCGAACGCTCATGCGGCTCTCACCCCGGCTCGCCTACCGCGTCCTGCGCAACAGCTGACGACACGTGACGCGGCTGGAAGGTGAACGGCAGAAGGCACGGTAACAACGCACTGGCCTGCCGCGATGGCCTGGAATGAAGCGTGTGTTCGAAGTCGTGGGAAGAGTGTTCCTGCTCGCGCCTGGCGCCGCGCTCGCTGTGCTCTTCCTCATGGAGGACACCGTCGCCGCGGTCAGCGGCCCGGCTCTGCTGGCCGACGTGGCATGCGCGTTGCTGGCGGTCCTGAGCTGTGCCGGGTTCGTGCTCGGCTCGATCTGGACGCGCGTCACCCCCTACGCCGCGGCCGCTTCGCTGTCGCTCGCGTCCGCGGTGGGGCTGCAGGCGTTCTCGTCATTGGACCTGGAGCTGCCGGTGGTCGCTATCGCGGGCGCCGCTCTCGTGTTCGGCGGCATTCTGCTCTGGAGGAGCTTCCCGCAGTGGCGGCTCGTCATCCCGAAGGCGAGCAAGGGCACCGCCGCGGTCGCGGTGCTCGCCGTCGGTCCCGTCTTCGCGTTCTGGCAGAGCACGTCCTACCTGCCGTCGCAGAACGCGGTCAGCGTGACCTCCCAGCTCAACGCCGCCCTCGTGACCGCCGTCGACAACTCCAGGCACTGGCGCGTCACCGTCACGATGAAGAACTCCTCCCAGGTCCGCGCGGAGATCCTCCAGACCGCGCTCTACCTCTGCGAGAGCGACAGCGAACTCCCCGAACCCGAAGCACGCGACTGCCCGAGGGTCGTTCCGATCGGTCGTGGCTGGGTGGATCCCGGTGCGCAGTTCGAGCACTCCCGCTCGGTGCCGTACACGAAACCCCTGCTGCGCCTGCACTTCCGCGCTCACTACGCCCGCGGCGACCGGCTGCGCACCCCGCTCGCCGAACGTCGTGTCGCCACCGAGGCAGAACGCGGCGACTGTCACCGCGCCTGGGTCACGGACGTCAAGGAACAGTCGCGTTTGCGCGCGCTGGTGCTGCAGCCTCGGTACGTCCTCGACCGGGAGACCCAGGAAGGCGGTCTGAACCACACCATCGTGTCCCGCAAGAACCTCGTGTGCGGGGCGGCGCGCGACGACGACGTCTACGAGTACTACACCGTCACCGAACAGAACGAGCGGTGGGCAGGCTGGGCGACGGCTCCGGAGAAACCCTGACCGGACGGCATTCCCCCATCATCTTCGACATCGCCGGCCTGGGCGGGGCTCCGGGCGTGACGAGCCGACGGGCTCTCGGTTCAGACCGGCTGTCTGCGCTGGGAACGAAGTAAGTGCTTCCAGGAAGCCAGAGCGGACAACGACATCGCGAGGACGGCGACGAGCAGCAGCATCACCGCAGGGCTCAGCGCCGCCAAGGGCGCCCGTTCGACGTAGGGCAGCGACTCCGCGAGCACCAGGCCCCACTCCGGGGCGGGCGGCTGGGCTCCGAGGCCGAGGAACCCCAGTGAGGCCAACGCCAGTGCGATGCCGGGCAGCCGGAGGACGGCGTTGCGGGCGACGGGACCGGCGACGGCCGGGAGCACGTGGCGGAGCTCGATGCGGGACGGTGACGCGCCGAGCGCGCGGTGGGCGTTCACGTAGGTGGCCGCACGCGTTTGTTCCACCAGTGCGGCGGCGTGCGCGGCGAGGGCGGGCCACGAGACCAGGGCGACGGCCAGCGAGGCGCCGAACGTGCCGGGGCCCAGCACCGCGGCGACGAGGATGCCGGCGATCACGGGCGGCACCGCGTTCGCCGCCTCCGCGGTGCCGCGGGCGATGTTCGGCAGGAAGCCGACGGCCAGGGCGACCACGTACGAACAGGCGCAGACCGCGGCGGCGACGCCGATCGTCGACGGTGCGCCGTGCGCGATCCGTGCCAGGACGTCACGACCGAGGCCGTCCGTGCCCAGCGGATGTGCCCAGGTCGGCGACGCCAGCCGGGCCGCGGCGTTGATCCGCAGAGGGTCCCGCAGCAGACCCCATCCGATCACCGACGCCATCAGCGCGGTGGCCCCCAGCGCAATGGCGACGTGCAGTCTGTTCGGCACCCACCGCGAATGCGGGGGCAACGACAGCGCGGCGTCCCGCAGCGCGGGACCCAGCATCCGCCGGCGGATTGCGGCGACGACCGAGCCGGTCAGCAGGCCGAGCAGCAGAAGCGCGAGCACGCATCCCTGCAGCATCGGCACGTCCTGCGCTCGGGCCGCTCCCAACGCCGCGCGTCCGATGCCGGGTACCGCGAAGACCGCTTCCACCGCCACGGCGCCACCGGTCAGGCCGACCACCGCCAAGCCCGCTTGAGGCAGCAACGGCGGCAGGGCACGGCGGAGGGCTCCTCGGACGAGAACCGAGCGGGTACAGCCCCACGACCTCCAGACCGCCACCCACGGTTCCTGGAAGACCGCCGGAAGCGCGTCGTTGAGCAGCGTGCCCAGCACGGCGCCCCCGGGAATGCCGAGTGCGAGCGCAGGCAGCACGAGGTGGAGCGGACCGTCCCAGCCGTACGGTGGGAACCAGCCCAGCCACACCGACAGTGACACCAGCAGCACCGCGGCGAGCAGGAACTCCGGCAGCGCGGCCAGTGCGGCGCCCGCACCTCCGGTCGTGGCGGTCGCGTCGCCACGAGCGCCTCGCACCAGGGTCGGCAGGCACAGGGCCGAGGCCACCACGAGGACGACGACCAGTGCCGCGCTCATCAGCGTCACGGAGACTCCGAGACCGGACAGGACGCTCGGCAGCACCTCGGCGCCGTTGATCCACGACCGGCCCAGGTCGCCTCGCAGCAGTCCGGACACCCAGCGCGTGAGCACGGTGACAGGACCGGCGTCGAGGCCGAGCTGCCGGCGGACCGCGTCCAGGGCCTCCCGGGTCGGCTCCTGCTCGGCCGACAACGCCCGCAGGACCGACAACGCCGGATCACGCCCGGACAGCCAGGGCAGGAGGCCGACCACGGCGGTGATCAGCGCGAGCGCGGCGAACCGGGAAGCCAGGACGCGCAACGACTCCGTCATCACTTCACGTGCGTGGCGGAGGTGATGAGCGCGCGTTCGCGCGGGTCCTTCACCGAGTCGGCGACCGACGTGGCGTCGCCCTGGATCACCCGCTCGTGCAGCATCGGGATGGCGGCGTCGGTCCGCAGCACGGCCGCCTCGGCCTCGAGGATCGCCGCACGACGCTGGTCGCCGGCTTCGGCGGCCTCGGCCCTGCGCACGGCCTGGTCGACGTTCTCGTCGCACAGCCGCGCGATGTTGAACGAGCCGCCGCAGGTGAAGTCCGACTTCAGGTAGGCGACGGGGTCACCGGAGTCGAGCACGGTCGCCCTGGACAGGATGAACGCGTCGAACTCGCCGGCCAGCATGTCCTGCTCGATGTGGGCGTACTCGCGCACGACCTGGTCCACCTTGAAGCCGGCGTCCTGGAGTTGCTGCTGCACAAGGGAAGCGACCTCGGGCAGCTCGGCACGGTCGGTGAAGGTCGCCAACGTGATCGTGGCGCCGTTCGCCCGGCCGGCGGCGACGGCGCCGGTCAGCTCCTTCCTGGCCTCGACCGTCCACGGCAGCGCCGGGCCGAGCAGTCCCTTGGCGACGTCGGCGCGGTTCTCGTAGACGGTGCTGACGACCTGGCCGCGGTTGATCGTCTCCCGGACCGCGGCGCGCAGCGCGTGATCGGCGAACGGCCCGGACTTGGTGTTGAGGTACAGCGTGTTGGTGCGAGGCATCGGCACCTCGCTGATGGTCTGCGCGTCGAGCAGCGCGGCCTGGGACACCGGAACCGCTTCGGCGATGTGCGCCTCGCCGCTGCGGATCGCCGCCGCGCGCGCGGTGCCGTCCGGCACGAACGACACGTCGATGCCCGCGGCCTTCGCCTTGTCACCCCAGTAGCCGTCGTAACGGTCGAGGGTGGCGCTGGTGGTGCCGTTGACCTGCACGAGCCGGAACGGCCCGCTGCCGGTGCCCACCGGGGTGGCCTTGCCGTCCGCCGCGTACGCGCTCTCCGCCAGGATGGACAGTTGAGGTGACGACAAACGCTGCGGCAGCAAGGGATCGGGCGTGCCGGTGGTGACGACCAGTTTCTCACCCTGCACGGCCGCGGTCAGCGCGACGCCGTCGAGGATGCGCGGCTTCGGCACCGCCTTCGACGACCTGGTGAGGGTGTTCGCGGCGACCGCGGCCGTCAGCACGCTGCCGTCGTGAAAGCTCACCCCCGGCCGGACGGTGAACTCCCAGGCGGTGTCCGAGGTGCGCCGCCACTCGGTGGCGAGCCCTGGGCGGGCGTCGCCGTTGCCGTCCAGCGTCACCAGCGTCTCCGCGGTGGACCAGCGGGACAGCTTGAACGCGTCGTCGCTGAACGGCGACAGGCCGGAACGCGGCGGCTGCATCATGGCCAGCTTGATCCGGCTCTCTCCGGACGACCCGGCTGTCTGCCCGGCCCCGGCGGCGAAGCACCCGGCGAGGAGGACCGAGACGGCGGACAGTCCGACGGCGGCCAGCGGCGCGCGGAGGTGCATGTGAGCTTCCTGTCGTCATGAGAGCGTTGACACGGCGACGTTAGCTCATGACAATCATTTGCATCTAGCGCACGAGTTGCACGTCACGTGACGGCGCCTGCTGCCGATCAGGTCGGTGGCGACGAGTTCGGTCACACCGTCGTCCCACAACGACGTCAGGCGGAGTTCTCCGCAACAATGAGAAAGACGGCTCGCCGGTGATCTACGGCTCAAGGCCACCGCCACCGGCGGGGCGGTGGCGGTGGCGACGGGGAACCGTGCCATGCAGTGGATCAGACGCAGTTGAGCAGGTCGCTGGTGTTGCCCTGGATGTCAACGTCCCAGATGTAGCCGGCGGTGTAGGCCCACTGCACGCCGTTCTGACCGGCGACCTGAATGCTCAGCACCATCCGGTTGCCGACGTTGTCGGTGGTCCTGCACATCCCGATCACCTGCCGATCGAACCACGCGGTGCCGATCCTGGGTGTGCTCAAGCCGGGGCCTGAGTACATGGCGGCGTCACGCCGCGGGTAGAACCTGTCGTTGAAGTCGCAGGACAGCAGGAGGGTCATGTCGCCGCTGAAGTCGGCCTGCCAGATGTAGCCGGCGGTGTTGGACCACTGCACGCCGTTGCGCCCGGATTTGTTGATGGCCAGCGCCATCACGGCGCCGTTGCTGTCGCGCGCCGTGCAGAGGGCGGCCACCTCGTTGCCCACCCACGCCGTCCCGGATCGGGGAGTGCTGAGGCCGGGAGCCGAGTACAGGCCGGTGTCCCGGATCGGGAACACGGTCCTGCCGATCCCCAGCACACCCGGCTCGGGTGCCGCCGCGGCCTGCGCCGGGACGCCGGTGAGTGCCGCCGCCAGTGCGGTCACCGCGGTCGCGGTCTTCCAGATCCTCATGCGGCCCCCAAGGCTTCGTGGTCGGACGTCGTGATGTCGTCGCGGGTCAACTGGTTCAGCAGTCGGACACCGCGTTGGTCGACCCCACGATGTCGATGTCCGCGACGTAGCCCGTCGTGTTGGCCCACTGGACGCCCGTGCGGCCGGACTCGCCGACGCTCAGCACCATGCGCCGGCCGTTGCTGTCGAGCGTCTTGCAGACCGCGAACAACCGCCCCTGTGCCCAGACCGTGCCGGTCCGCGGCGTGCTCAGACCGGGAGCGGAGTACAGGCCGGTGTCGATCCTCGCCTGGAACGGGGCGAACGCCGTGCAGGTGAGCAGGCTCGTCGGAACCCCGGAGAGGTCGTACGGCCAGAGGAAGCCGGCGGTGTTGGCCCATTGCACACCGTTGCGTCCCGGGCGGTTGGCGCCGAGGACCATCAACTGGCCGTTGCTGTCCTGCTGACGGCAGTACGCGGTCGTGTCGTCTCCGGCCCAGGCCGTGCCGACGCGAGGTGTGCTGAGGCCGGGGGCCGCGTACAGGGTGGTGTCCCGCACCACGGTCACCCGCGTTCCCAGTGCCCCGAACTCGCTCGCCGATGCCGGCAGTCCGGTTCCGGCGATGACGGCCGCGGCCATCACGAGCGCCGCTGTGATCTTCCAGGTCTTCAAGCGAACTCCTTCTGTGGTCGGTTCCGCGGACTGACGCTACCCACGGGAGGTTGGCCGGAACGTTGGCGCGAGGTTGGTCGTCCGTACCGCGCGGAACAGTTGCTTCGGGGCGTTCCTGGGGCAGGATGGGCAATCGGAGTTGCCGGTCTGGGGGGATCGAAGGTGACGGAGTACGACGCTGCGGCACTCAGGGCCGCGCTGCGCGAGCAGCGGAAGAACAGTGGACTGACCCAGAGCGAGCTGGCGCGGCTCAGCGGGGTGTCAGTGCGGACCATTCGCCACATCGAACTGGGCCACGTCGTGCAGCCCCGGCACGAGTCAGTGCGCCGGCTGTTCGCCGTGCTGGGTCCACCCGCGACGAGAACGCTCGCCATCGACTTGCTGGGCCCGCTGGTCGTGCGCAGGGGCGGCGTTCTGCTGATCAGATCACCGCAGCAACGCGCTCTGGTCGGCCTGCTCGCGTTGCAGCCCACAGGGATCGTGTCCCACGCGGAGATCGTGGACGTTCTGTGGGGACACGCGCCGCCCGTGACCCACCGAGAGCTGTTGTACGCGATCGTGTCGCGGCTGCGGCGGCACCTGGGAGACACCGCGATCGAGACACTGAGCTCCGGCTACCGGCTGAACGTCGATCTGGACCAGGTCGACGTGTGCAGGTTCGCCGAGCAGTCCGCCAGGGCCCGCAACGGCGGTGACCTCCGAGCCTTCGTCGACGCGCTCGGCCTGTGGCGCGGCCCGGTGCTCGCGGACCTGCCCGAGGCGTTGCGCCAGCACTCGCGAGCGCTTTCTCTGCAACAGCAGCGAATTGCGACCACCGTGGCGTTCGCGGACCGGGCATTCGCCGACTGCGGGGCCGGTGTCCTGCCGTGGCTCGCCGACCTGGCCGAAAGCGAGCCTTGGCACGAGGAACTGCACGCGCGGCTGATCCTCGTCCTGGCGAGCAACGGCAGGCAGGCCGACGCGATCTTCGCCTACCAGCGGATCCGCGACCGGCTCGACCGCGATCTGGGGCTGCTCCCCGGACCTGCGCTGAAACGCGCACACGAGTCGGTGCTGCGGCAGGAGGCTCCGCTGCTGCGGCCGAAGCGCTGATCGAGGCCGACCCCCACGGCACGGCGTCGCGCTCGCGGTGATCTGCTCGCAGGTCCGGCCGGGCTTCGGCTGCACCACTCACATCGGGCACCGTGGAGGTGGTGGGACCGCCTATCAGGTGGTGCTCACGATGGCGTGCTCGTAGGCGTAGATCACCAGGTGCACGCGGGTGCGCAGGCCGAGTTTGGCGAGCGCACGCGCCACGTGGGTCTTGACCGTGCCCTCACCGACGGTCAGGGCACGGGCGATCTCGGCGTTGCTGAGCCCGCGCGCCACGTGCTTCAGCACCTCCAGTTCGCGTGGGGTGAGCAGGGTCAGCCCGGTCGGTGCGGGCCGGGGCGCGGTCTGCGCGAATCGTCGGATGGCACGGCGGGTGACCTGCGGGTCGATCAGGCCCTGCCCCTTCGACGCCGCGCGCACCGCCTCGACGAGCAGCGCCGGTTCGCTGTCCTTGAGCACGAAGCCCGCCGCGCCCGCCTGAAGCGCGCCGAACAGGTACTCGTCGACGTCGAACGTGGTCAGCGCGACCACGGCGGGCGCGGGGGTGACCGACTCGGTGATCCGGCGGATGGCCGCCACCCCGTCCATCCGCGGCATCCGCAGGTCGAGCACCACCACGTCCAGGCACAGCGACCGGGCCTTGTCGACGGCTTCGGCGCCGTCCACGGCCTCGTCGACCACTTCGATGTCCGGTTCGGCGTCGAGGACCAGGCGCAGTGCCCACCGCGCGGGCTCCTGGTCGTCGGCGATCAGCGTGCGGATCACCGCTCCTCCCCCAGCGGAAGCCGGGCTTCGACGAGCCAGCCGCTGGGCCGGTTCGGCTCGATCCGCAGGGTTCCGCCCAGCAGCCGGGTCCGTTCCCGGATGCCGCGCAGGCCGGAGCCGTCGGCCGTCGGTCCGGGCGTGGTGGAACCGTTGTCCGTCACGGTGATCACGACGGCGTCCGGCGTGTGCTGGAGGTGCAGGTCCACCCTGGTCGCGTCGGAGTGGCGCAGGGCGTTGGTGAGCGCCTCCTGCGCCAGTCGATAACCGGCGTGCTCGACCAGTGGCGGCAGGCCGTCCGGCGGCGGGCCGTCCCTGGTGAGGGTCACGGTGCGGTCCGGGCCGGTCACGTGGTTCACGAGGGCGTCCAGGTCGGTCAGCGTGGTGCCGTGCGTGGGCAGTGCGGCCAGGACGTCGCGGACCTCGGTGAGCGCGGTGGCCGAGATCTCGGCGATCGAGGCCAGCGCCCGGTCTGCGGTGGGCGGCAGGGAGCGGGCGACGTGCCGGACGGCGTTGGCCTGCATCCGGATCACGGTGAGGTGGTGGCCGACCGCGTCGTGCACCTCGCGGGCGATGCGGGCGTGCTCCTCGGCGATCACGCTGCGGGTCTCCTCCCGGTAGAGGCGTTCAGCGTGGTCGGCGCGGTCGCGGTGCCCGCGCAGGGCGTGACCGGCGGCGACCGGCGCGACGCCGAGGAGGAGCAGGTCCGTCCAGGACGCTGCCGTCGGTGAGCGCACTCCGGCCACGGACAGGACGAGGAACCACCCCACGGCCAGAACGAACACCGCAGGCCGGAGACGGTGGTACGCGGCGGAACCGAACGCGGCCATGGCGACCAGGCGCCCGGACCAGTCCGGCACGGCGATGACGATCACGATCACGGCGCATGCGAAGGCCGTGACCAAGGGAAAACGACGGCGCAGCAGCAAAGGGACCGCCACCGAGACCGATGCGGCGAGCATGACGGCCGGACTCGTGGAGCGGTGTTCGACCAGTCCGAGCACCGACACGACGACCACGGCAGCACCGGCGAGCAACGCGTCGCCTCCGATGGTGTCGCGAAGCCGCTCCGGGAACGCCCGCGTGCGCCTCGGGAACGAGCACGGTCCCGCCGGGCGGCCGGTGGAACCGGACACCCGGCGGTCAGCCATCACCCAGTTGTACACGGCCAGCTCAGACGGGCGTGCCGCACCGCGCGTCCGGCGCGGGCAGCTCCCCGGCCAGCAAGTAGCGGTGCACGTGATCGCGGACGCAGGCGTTGCCGTTGAGGTAAAGCCCGTGGTTGCCCTCCACGGGCAGGTACGCGCCTCCGAGCTGAGCGGCGACCCGGCGGCCGTGCTCGGCGGGGGTCAACGGATCGTGCTCGCCGTTCGCCACCAGCACGTTCGGCATCGCGGACAGCGTGGCCGGCGGGTTGAGCCCTTCCCCGGGCACACCCGAGCAGTGCCCGGAAACCCGCCACGGTGCGGCGGCCCAGCCCAGGCGGGGCGCGGCCGTCCGCAACCGGTCCTCCACCTGCTCCACGGCCCGGAAATCGCGCGGGAACGGGAAGTCGGCGCAGAACGCCGTCCGCGCGAGACCGAGGTCGGACGGACCGGGTCGCGGGGTGATCGCCGTCGTGTCGCCGGCCTGCAGCTGCGCGAGTCCGGTGGTCAACGCGGGCCAGCCCCTGTCGTTGCCGATCCGCGCCGCGGCCCACCGGAGGACCGCGGACACCTCCAGGCCGGGCGTGGACAGGACGCGGTCCCACACGGCGATCACGTCCCTGCCGTGCAGTGCGCAACCGGCGTCGGCCGCGCACCACCGCGCCATCCGGTGGAGGTTGCCCTCCGCCGCGACGGCACCGGCCCGAGCCCACTCAGCCGGATCGCGCCGGGTGTGGTCCAGCACGCTGTCCAGGTACATCCGCCCGACCCGATGGCCGAACAGCTCCGCGTACATCTGCCCGTACACCGTGCCGTAGGAGTTGCCGAAGTAGTTGAGCCGGCGCTCGCCCAGCGCACGCCGGACGGCGTCCATGTCGTGCGCGACCTGACGAGCGTTGAGACGCCCCCGGTACGCGCTCATCGCCTCGGCGCAGTCCGACGCGAACCGGCCGTTGGCGGCGGCGTACTCGCTGTGGGCGGACTCGGTCACCGGTGAGGGCAGCGGAACAGGATTCGCGCTCGGACAGGCGACGCCCATGCCACGCGGGTCGAACACCACGACGTCGAACCGCGCCGCGAGGTCGGCGAACTGGTCGCGGTAGCCCGGAAACGCGAAGTTGGCGATGGCCGCCCCCGGGCCACCGGGGTTGAGCAGGAGGACACCGGCCTTCTGCTCCCGAGCCGGGATCTTCAGCAGCGGCAAGGTGATCCGGGTGCCGCCGGCCGGACGGGTCCAGTCGGCGGGAACCAGGACTTCGCCGCACCGCAGCCCGTCATGGCACTCCCGCCACGTCACGCCCTCGGCAGCGGTGGCAGGCGCTGCGCCTCCTGCGAGCACACCGACCGCGGCCACGAGTGTCATCAGCGCTTTCATGCACCGATTCGACCAGCCCGAGCAGGCCGGCGCGTCTGCCTTTCGACAGACATTCCGCTGACCGAGACGCCCGGACCCGGACTCACTGCGCAAGAGCCGGCTCGTCATGTGCGACGGATGGGCGCGCGATTACCGGACAGTTACCACCACGGGCGGACGAATGGGGTCCCCGTGGGTGAGTCGTCCTATCCTCGCCCCATGATCTGCCCGAAATGTCAACACGCCATGCACACCTTCGACCGGGACGGCATTCACCTCGAGCAGTGCGAGAACTGCCGGGGCATCTACCTCGACAACGGTGAGTTGGAGCAGATCCTGCTGTCCTACCGCGCCCACCTGCAGTCTGCCGAGTTCCGTCAGGCTTCCTCTTCCGCGGCGGCCCCGCCGCCCTACCAGCCTGCACCGATGTCGGCACCGCACCACCAGGCGCCGCCGTCCCACAAGAAGAAGGACGACTTCTGGGGCGACGACGACGACTTCTTCGGCGAGAGCAGGGACTCTCGCGGAAAGAAGAAGAAAAAGGACAAGTGGGGATTCCTCGACGACATCTTCGGCTGAGTTCCGTCCTGTGGGGTTCTGATGTCCGACGGGTTCTAGACCGGGATGAACGCGTTCTGCTTGCACTTCAAGAAAGACCAGCGAATCCTCGGCGCGACCGCGTGCCTTGGACCTAGACAACTCCGGAGTTGCAGATGTGCCGAGCCGAGCGACGCAAAGGATCGCACGGGCACCACGTGTGTGTTCGAACTTCTTGCCGCCATCGTGTCGCGACAGTCGTCGCATGAACAGCCGGGCGGCGGGCTACGCGACGATCTTCGTGTCGTGCCTCGCGCAGCTGATCGTCACGGTGGACATGACCGTGCTGTACCTGGCGGTGCCCGAGCTGACCGTTCAGCTCGGCGCTTCCAGCGTGTCGATGCTGTGGATCGTCGACATCTACGGGTTCACGATGGCAGGCCTTCTGGTCACCATGGGCAACCTGGGCGACCGGGTGGGGCGGCGGAGGATGCTGGTGTGCGGTGTCATCGCGTTCGCGGTGGCCTCCGTGCTGACGGCGTATGCGCCGACCGCCGAACTGCTGATCGCCGCGCGGGCTTTGCTGGGCGTGGCAGGAGCGGCGATCTTGCCCGCGACGACGTCCTTGTTGCGTGTCGTCTTCACGACGCAACGGGCTCGCACGGCCGCGGTGGGTGCCAGCGCGGGCGTTTCCGCGGCGGGTTTCGCGGTCGGACCCATCCTCGGCGGGGTTCTGCTGAACCAGTTCTGGTGGGGTTCGGTGTTCCTGGTGAACGTCCCGATCGCCCTGTTGATCCTCGCCGCGGCCAAGTTCATACCGGAGTCCCGCGCGCCGCAACGACTGCCGCTGGACCTCGCCAGCGTGCTGCTGTCCGTGGTCGGCGTGGTCGCGGTGGTCTACACGGTCAAGTCCGTCTTCCACATGGGTCTGTGGCACCCGGACGTGCTGGGCGCGCTGGTCCTGGGGATCATCGCGTTGGGACTGTTCGCGCGGCGCCAGCTGCGGCTGCCCGTTCCGCTGATCGACCTGCGGCTGTTCCGCAGCCGGGAGTTCACCGCGTCCGTGGGATCGAACCTGATCGCGGTGTTCACCTTGTCCGCGTTCGGTTTCATCATCAGCCAGTACTTCCAGCTGGTCCTCGAATGGACGCCGCTGAAGGCGGGATTCGCCTACGTGCCGGGAGCGCTGGCAGCCGTGGTGGCGGGCGGCCTGCTCGCCGCGACCGCGATCAACAGACTCGGCCGCGGGAACGCGGTGGCACTGGGGCTGGTCCTCATCGCGATCGGTTTCGGCATGCTCGGCACCGTCCAGGTGCATTCGCCGTACGGCTTGGTCGTCGTCGCGCAGATCGCGGTCGGTGCGGGCGCGGGGCTCACCCTGACGGTCACCGGTGACACGATCCTCGGCACTGTCCCCCGGGATCGCGCCGGCGCCGCCGCCGCGATCTCGGTGACCGCGTACGAGCTGGGCGGTTCGCTCGGAATCGCCATCGTGGGCAGCGTTCTCTCCGGGATCTACCGAGCGCAGCTCGCCGTACCCCAGGGTGTTCCGCGGGAGGTCGCCGAGCGGGTCCACGAGTCGTTCAGCGCGGCCGTCGCCACCGGTCTGCCGGAGCCGGCCGCCACCGCCGTCCAGACGGCCGCCAACGAGGCGTACCTCAGCGGCATCCGGACGAGCATGATCTTCAGCGCCGCCATCACGGTCCTCCTCGCCCTCGTCGTTTCGAGGTACCTGCGCGGAGTCCCCAAGGTCATCGAGCAGGAGCCGGTGCGCGAACCGGACTCCGCACTCGGCACCTGAGCAGTTCTTCGAGAATCGACAGCAACGGCCACGAAGGAAACCATGCCGAAGGTAGTGATCCCAGGAGAGCGGCGGAAGGCCGTCGGCGACGCCGTGGTTCGGATCATGATCCGAACGGGCGTCGAAGGCGCCTCCCTGCGCAACCTCGCGGGTGAGACCGGACTCTCCGTCGGAGCCATCCGGCACTACTTCGAGAGCCACGAAGAGCTGGTGGCCTTCAGCATGCGCGAGCTCGGCCGGCGCATCAGGCAGCGAGTGGCCACCCGCCTCGGCCGGCTGCCCGCCGACGGTCTCAGCAGCACCGCTCTGGTCGCGGAGCTGCTGGCCGAGCTCCTTCCACTCGACCGGGCGCGCAGGGAGGACATGGGCGCCTGGCTGGCCTTCGCCGGTGCCGCGCGGACGCAGCCTGCGCTCCACGCGGTCGCGGATGAGCACCATGAGCTCACCTGCTGCTTGATCACCAGGATCCTCGAGCAGGCCATCGGCCAGGGCGCAGTGCCCGCGGGGGCGGATCTCGGCATCGAGTGCCTCCGGTTGAGCGCACTGCTCGACGGACTCACCATGCAGGCGGTCCTGCACCCGCAGCGCACGACGCCGGACCTCCTGACGGACGTTCTGCGGCGGAACGTGCAGTCGCTGGCTGAGCGGACCAGCGCTTGAACCAGCCGGCCCCCGCGAACAAAAAGCCGTTGACCACCTGCTCCAGGTGGTCAACGGCGAGGACAGAGCTGAACGCCGGGTCGCGCTGGGGTGGGACGCGGCCCGGCGTTCAGCGTTTCGGCGGGTCATCCAGCCCGGCGACCGGTGAGGTCGAGCCCCAGCCGGTCGAACCACGCCCGCGCCCGTTCGTGCTTCGACGCCCGCTCGGCACGGGGGATCTGCTCGGTGACGACGTCGCGCACGAGCAGGTGCCGGAACCCGTACTCGATCTCGCCGGTCTCGCTGTTGCGGCCCTGACGGCGCAAGAAATCCCGCTGTTCCAGCAACTCCAGCGCCTTGGCGACCTCGAAGGCGTCGCGCTGACCCGTCGCGGCCACCGAGCTGGGTGAGACGAGATCACCGGTGAGTGCGGCGTCCTGCAGAACCGCCTTCACCTCGATCGGCAGCGAGTCGAGCTGGGTGGTCAGCACCCCGCGCACCGAGGACGGCACCGGCAGCGAGATCTCGTTCTGCAGCAAAGGCGTGCACAGGTCCGCGACCATGCCGGCGTACTCGGTGGCGAACAGCGGGTTGCCGCTGGCGCACGACACGAGCACCTGCCACAGTTCGGACGGCAACTCCCGTGCCTGCAGCAGCGAGTCCAGCAGTCGACGAGTTCCGTTGTGGGACAACGGCTCCAGGCTGATCGTGGTGGCGTTGCGCTTGCCGCCGAACCACGAAGGCCGACGCTGCAGCAGCTCCGGTCGCGCGGTCGCGATCACCAGCAACGGCACGGAACCGGCGTTCTCACTCAGCTCCTCCACGAAGTCGAGCACCACGTCGTTCGCCCAGTGCACGTCCTCCAGCAGCACGATCAGCGGTTCGGATTCCGCGACCTCCTCCAGGAACCGCCGCCACGCCGGGAAGTCCGGCCGCACCTCGGTGCCGGGATCATCCAGCCAGGCCAGGCTCGCGTGCAGCCGGTCGGCGAGTTCACCGGCACCGACCAGCCTCACGAGGTCGGCGTGCAGGGTCGGGAAGGAGGAGAACCCGCTCACGACGTCGGCCAACGGCCCGTAGCCGTGGTCGTCGCCGAAAGCCGTCGCGGTGCCGCGGAAAGCTGTCGTGCTCGACGTGGCGAGCTCGTTGACGAGCCGCGTCTTGCCCATGCCCGCCTCGCCGAGCACGGTCACGAAGTGCGGGCGGCGACGCGTGCGGACCTCGTCGAGAAGCCCTTGCAGCACCAGCAACTCGCGCTCGCGTTCCACGAACGGCACGGCGGCCTGCGGGCGGCGGGTCGCACCACGCGGTGACACGCACGAGATCGCCTGCCAGCCTCCCGCCGGGGCGCTGTCGTCCTCCCAGATCACGGAATCGGCGGCGTCACGGGTCGAGTCGCACGCACGCACCGCACCCAGTGGTGCCATCGCCATCAGTTGACGGCACTGGTCGAGCAGGACACCGCTGGCGGTGGGCACGCCCGACGAAGGCAGGCGCACGAGAGCGTTGCCGGTCGCCACCCCGATCTGCACCTCGGCGACGGCGTGCAGCCGGTCGCGGATGGCGACGGAGGCACGCACGGCGCGATCCGCGTCGTCCTCGGCGGTCCTGGGCGCACCGAACAGGGCCAGGAACACGGATCCGACGCTGCCGCCGACGACACCACCCAGCCGGGACACTTCGGCGGAGACGACGGAGGCGACTTCCTGGTGCACCGCGTCGACGTCCTCCGGGTCACCGTCACCGGCCGCGAGACCGAGCTGGGCGGACACCATCACGACGCTCACGAGCTTCCGCTCCGCGGTCGCCAGGTCCGGCGCGTCCACGACGACCGCCGGAGCGACGGGCTCCACGGCGGTGGGCCGCGTGATCGCGACCGGCGCACGCACCGGAGCGGGGTCCTGACCGACGGCGAGCAGGTGCCTGCGTTGCACCGACGACGGAAGATCCAGCGTGGGCATGTGGTCGAGGATCGCGCGCTCGAGCTCCTGCAGCTCGCGACCTGGTTCGAGTCCGAGCTCCGCCACCAGCGCCGCCCGCGTGCGGCGGTAGACGCTCAGCGCGTCCACCTGCCGGCCGCACCGGTACAGCGCGAGCATCAGCTGGCCTCCCAGCCGTTCGCGGTACGGCTCCAGCTCGATCAGCGACTCGAGCTCTCCGATGATCTCGCCGTGCCTGCCGCAGGCGAGCTCCGCCTCGAAGCAGTCCTCCTGCACCGCCAGCTTCCAGTCCTTGATGGCGGTCAGCTCCGGCCAGTTGATCCCGGTCTCGGCGAGGTCCGCGAGCACCGGTCCGCGCCACAGGCCCAGTGCGCCGCGGAGCACCTTCGCGGCCGCGGGCCAGTTGCCCGCGGCGAGCTCACCCCTCCCCTGTTCGGCCAGCTGCTGGAAGCGCGACAGGTCGAGGGAGTTCTGGTCCACGCGCAGCAGGTACCCCGGCGCGTGGGTCAGCAGCATCGGCGCTCCGTCGGGGCCACCGCCGTGCGACGCGAGAACGCCCCGCAGCCCCGAGACGGCGTTCTGGAGCATCTTGCGCGCCGTGGGCGGGACGTCCCGCGGCCACAACGCGTGCAGCAACTTGCTCGTCGCCACCACCCGGTTGGCCTGCAACAGCAGGAATCCCAGAGCCGCACGCTGTTTGACGCCGCCCAGAGGCACGGGTAAGTCGCCGTCGAGAACTTCCAGTGAGCCCAGCAGGTGGAATCGCATGGTTCTGGCCTCCATCATGGTTGTCCGGACGCGGAGGACAGGTCAGCCCCAGGGGGTGTCGCCGCACCCCGAAGCGTCTCCGTCGAACGAGTGGCCAGAAGCCGGGATGGACCGTCCCCACGGGGTGTCGGTGGATGTGACCGATCCCCAGGGCGTGTCTCCGTCGGAGGCGATGTGAGTCCACCGGGCGGCGCACCCGGCGCCATCACCCCGCCGGGCGTCGTCGGCCTGCGCGCTGCCGGCGAGGAAGGTCATCGCCAGTACCGCCGGGACGGCGGAGAGAACCAGGGCGACTGCGGTCGCTTTGCGGAACATGTCGGTCTCCTATTAGCTGATCGGGTCTCGGCCCGAGTTGTGGTGCAGCACCTCCTGGCGGCGCTTGAGAACGAAGTTAGAAGTGCCGCCCATCGTCGTTCTATCGTGCGTGCCCATCGCGTATCAATTGGCCGTGATGAGGGTGGTCAGCAAGCCGATGAGACACTCGAATAACTGACCCACCAGTCAATGCGCTGCCGATACACACCGTCGGCCTCAATCCGGAGAATGCGTTGCAGCACATGCAACGACCGGAAACGTTTACGATTCGAGCGAGCACCTCGTGCCGCGCGATCCAGCGACGATGAGACGCTCAGGCCACCTGGCGCTACGCCGCACAATTACCACGAAGCCGACCTCGGTGGTGACGAGTTTTGGATAGGTGCACACAAGTTAATATGAGGTGACATGTAGAAGATGATCATGTCCAAGTGAGATGCACGCCGAGAGCGGGCGCATTCTGGTGGATCGCGTATTGATACACAAGAAGATCTTGACAGCTTTCGCGTACCTGGTTAACTTCGTACAGGTCACATGCTGGATGCGAGGATCACTCACAGCAGGTTCACCCCCTGGAGGACCCTCGCGGGAATATCTGCGCGACATCGACTGTCCTGATCAGAAGAAGGCCAAGCGACCGACGTATTGTAGATAAAGGCACGAGGGGTCGCCGACCATGAGCCTCGCCTCTGACGAGGGACTGATCTTCAAGCTACTGGGCACGATCGAGGTAGTCGGCTCAATAGAGCAGATATCGATGCCACCGCGACGTCAGAGGACCGTCCTGAGCGCATTGCTGCTCGAAGCCAATCGCGTCGTCGGCATGGACCAGCTGATCGACGCCGTGTGGGAGCACACCCCGCCGTCGACCGCGCGAGCACAGATCCAGATCTGCGTGTCCGCGCTCCGGCGGGAGTTCAAGAGTGCCGGTGTCGACGCCCAGATCGAGACCCGCCAACCGGGCTACCTGCTGCGAGTCGCCGCAGACAAGATCGACGTCTTCCTGTTCGAACGCCGCGTCGCCATCTCCGACCTCGCCGTGCGCCAGGGCCGCCCGGAAGAGGCTGCGACGGTTCTGCGCTCGGCATTGGCCCTGTGGCGCGGACCGGCACTCAGCGGGGCCGGTGCCACGTTGCAGAACAAAGCACTGCGACTCGACGAGAAACGCCTGTCCGCGCTGGAGAACTGCGTCGAAATCGAATTGTCGCTCGGCCGCCACCACGCCCTCGTCGACGAATTGCAGAGCATGGTGACCGAGAACCCGCTGAGAGAACGCCCGCGGGGGCACTTGATGCTCGCGCTCTACCGCTCCGGGCGGCAGTCCGAAGCTCTCGAGGTCTACCGGGCGGGCCGGGACCTGTTCATCGAACGCCTCGGCCTCGAACCGAGCGACCACCTGCGCAGGCTCGAGACGGCGATCCTCACCGACGACAAGGTGCTGCGACTCGACCAGGACGGACCGGCTCTGGCCGCCGCGCACAACGTCGTGTCACCGCACCAGCTCCCGGCCACCACCTCGGACTTCATCGGCCGCCAGGACGTGGTGGCGCGTGCCGAGAACGTGCTGTCCGGCGACCACATGACGATGCACGTGGTGAACATCGCCGGCAAGGCGGGCATCGGCAAGAGCGCTCTCGCCGTCCACGTGGCCCACCGCGTCGCCGCCGACACCTACCCTGACGGTCAGCTCTACTGCGACCTGCGCGGCACCCAGGCCCAACCGGCCACGCCGGCCGAAGTCCTCGGCCGCTTCCTCTCCGCTCTGGGCGCCGCGGGATCGGCATTGCCCGATGGCGTCGACGAACGAGCGGACATGTACCGCAGCATGCTCGCGAACCGGCGCGTGCTGGTCGTCCTGGACGACGCGGGCAGCGAGTCGCAGGTGCACCAGCTGCTTCCGGGCTCGCCGACGTGCGGCGTCATAGTCACGAGCAGGGCCCGCCTGACCGGTCTCGCCGGATCTCATTTGGTCGAGGTCGACTTCATGAACTCCGACGACGCGCGGGAACTGCTGGGGCGCATCATCGGCACGCAACGCCTCGAAAGCGAACCGGTCGCCGCAGAAGCGTTGACAGAGGTCGTGGGAGGGCTCCCACTGGCGCTGCGGATCATCGGCGCGCGCCTCGCCGCCCGCCCGCACTGGTCCCTCGCCTCGATGGTCGGCCGTCTCGCGGACGAACGCCATCGCCTCGACGAACTCGCGCACGGCGACATGGTCGTGCGCGCCAGCCTGTCGCTCACCTACGACGGCCTCGGACCTGACGCGCGCCGGGTGATGCGGCTGATGTCGTTGCTCGAAACCGAAAGCCTGCCCGTCTGGACGGCCACGGCTCTCACCGACGACCCCCGCCACGGTTTCGACCTCGTCGAGCGCCTCGTCGACGCACAGCTGCTGGACGTGGTGGGCAACGACGTCACAGGCCTGCCGCGGTACCGCTTCCACGACCTGATTCGCCTGTACGCCAAAGAGCAGCTCGCCGCACACGAGGCCCCGGCCACGCAACTGGCGTCCGTGGAACGGGTCGCCGGAGGCTGGCTCTCGATGGCCGAACAAGCACACCAACGCCTTTACGGCGGCGACTTCACCCTGCTGCACGGCCAAGGGAGGCGCTGGCAGCCCCACGCGCCGTACGTCGACCAGGTGCTGCAGGATCCGATGGGCTGGCTGGAAAGCGAGCGCGCGAACCTCTGCGCAGCCGTTCTGCAGGCCGCGGACGCGGGCCTGGACGAGCTCTGCTGGGACCTGGCGATGACGCTCGTGACGTTGTTCGAGACCCGCAGTTGCTTCGACGACTGGCAGCACACCCACGAACGCGCCCTGGACGCCGTGCGCGAGGCCGGCAACACGCGCGGCACCGCGGCCCTGCTGTGCTCGCTCGGTTCACTGCACCACAGCCAGCGGCGCATGGACGCCTCCCGCGCCGCTCTGGAGCCCGCGCTGGAACTGTTCACCGAGCTCGGCGACACCCACGGGCTGGCGTTGACGCGCCGCAACCTCGGGCTGCTGGAGTACAACGAAGGACGCCCCGAGGTCTCGCGGCAGATCTTCGAGGAGTCGCTGGCCGGCTTCAAGCGGGTGGGCGACGTCATCGGCCAGGCCCACGTCGTGTCGCACCTCGCGCAGCTGTCGCTCGACCGCGGTGAACACGAACTGGCGTTCAGCCAGCTGGGCGACGCCCTCGGCATGTGCCGGGAGGTCTCCAGTCCGCGAGTCGAAGCCCAGGTGCTGTACCGGCTCGGCGGGGCGATGCTCGCACAGGGGCGGTACGAGCGGGCGCAGCAGCTCATCACGTCGGTGCTCACGATGGTGCAGCGCTCGGGTGACACCGTGGGCGAGAGCTACGCGCTGCACTCACTCGGCCTGATCCACGGCCGCATGCGCATGTTCGCGGAGGCCGGGCGGCTGTTGCGGCGCGCGATTCGGCTGTGCGAGGAGAACCTCGACCGGTTCGGGGCCGCGCGGATCCAGCTCGACCTCGCCCAGCTGGTGTCCCAGCGCGGGGACACGTTCTACGCGATCGCCATCGTGGAGCAGGCGACGACGACGTTCCACGAACTGCGGCTCACGCTGTGGGAGAGCAAGGCGCTGGCCGTGCTGCAGAAGATCACGGCGGAGAACTCGCTGTCGGCCGCGGGCGCGTCGAACGGTGGCACGGCGTAGATCCGCGGAGTCGCCCAATTCTCCGCAAAACAGCGGCCGAGGAAAGCACCGATCAGTTCTGCGGTTACCGCGCAGTGGGCGGGAGGTGGAGTTTCATGCAATATCCTCTTTTGCAATAGTCGTTTGGGAGGAGTTTGATCCGAATGTCGGCAAAATTGTTCGCCCCGGACGTCACTCTCACTTTCGAAGAGCTCGAACAGCGCGCTCTTTCCGCGGCAGACGTGCTGCGCGGCCGAGGACTCGGCCTGGGCGACCGCGTGTTGCTGAAGGTCGACAATTCCGTTTCCTATCTCAGCACGCTTTTGGCGCTGATGCACGTGGGCGCCTCGGTGGTGCTCGTCGACCACCAGCAGAAGTCCGACGACACCGCACAGGCCTGCACTCGGTCATCGGTGAAGATGGTCATCGTCGACGACGACGCCCCCATTTCGGATCACCAGGAGATCGTCCACTGCTACGAGCTCGCGGTCGGCGCCTGTGGCCGTGCACCGGCCGACGCGACGCTGGACTTCTCGGCGTGGTGCGAGCTGCCGGACAGCATCATCATGTGGTCGTCCGGCTCGACCGGCGAACCCAAGGGAGTCGTGAAGAACGGCGCCCGGTTCCTGAAGAACCTGCGGCGGAACGCGGACCTCGTCGGACACCGTTCCGACGACGTCCTGCTCCCCCTGCTGCCGTTCAACCACCAGTACGGCATCTCGATGATCCTCATCGCCTGGCTCGTGCGGTGCTCACTGGTCATCGCCCCGTACCGCCGGCTCGACCGCGCGCTGCGGCTCGCCGGAATGGTGGGCGCGACCGTGGTCGACGCGACACCGGCGACCTACAAGAGCATCCTGAACATCGTGGACAGGCGCGGTGCGTTCGCCGACACCTTCAGCGAAGTCCGCATGCTGTGCAGCGGTGCCGCGCCACTCGACCCGGCCCTGTCCCGGCAGGCGTTCGAGGTGTACGGCCTGCCGTTGCTGGACTCCTACGGCAGCACCGAGATGGGCAACGTCGCGTTCGCGACGCCGGACAACCCGGTCGGCACGGGACGGCCGGTCGACGGCATCTCGGTGCGGATCCGCGGAGAGGACGGCGGGGAACTCCCCGCAGGCCAGATCGGTGAGATCGAGGTGCTCGACCCCGACCTGATGGAGGGGTACCTCGGGCCGGAGGGCACGGTGACGCCGGTAGCGCGAGGGTGGTACGCCACCAACGACTTCGGCTACCTCGACCCCGATGGGAACCTGTTCGTGGCCGGCCGCAAGACGGCCGTGCACCGCAACGGCTACACGTTGCACCCCGAGATCATCGAACACACGCTGGCCGCGCACGGCTGCGTCGCGATGATCGTGGCGTTGCCGTGCGACCGGCGTGGCTCGACGCTCGTGTTCTACGTGGAGGACGAGCAGCAGCGCGATCCGGCCCACTGGCGCGAGCTGATCAACACCGTCCTGCCGAAGTACGAACAGCCGAACCGGGTGAGCGTGCTCGAGCGGTTCCCGTTGAACCGGAACGGAAAGCCGAACCGCAAAGAGCTGGAGCAGCTCGCACTCGCGAAATCCACGTAGCACAGGGCACTGATGCCCCCCCCCCCCGAGCCCAGCGGTACCGAACGACGCCGCTGGGTTTCGGCGTTGTCCGGACAGTCTCTGATCGACCGGCATCGTGAACCGGGCAAAACCCGGGCAAATTCTCACAAGCGTGCGGTATCGGCAGTCACGTCTCATGGGTGTTTCATCAGACCGTGAGCCGAACCGGCAACTTTCGGACCGCCTGGTCGAAGTTGCGTGCAGACCCCTGCCCACGGAACTCGGAGAATCAAGCATGATCAGTTACCACACGCGGAACGCCGGCGACATCGCCGAATCGGCAGAAGAACAGTTCGAGGTTCTCCGCGACGCGTGCGGGTTCGTACCCGCGGATGTCGCCCTGATGGCGGACTCGCCGGCGCTGGTCAACACGTTCTTCTCCGCCTGCGGTCATTTCCGCGACGAGGGGACTTTCGCTCCGGACGAGCAGCAGGTCCTGTTGCTGTCCAACGCGGTCGCGAACCGCAGCGAGTGGGCGGTCGCATTCCACACGATGGAGGCTCTCGCAGAGGGTGTCGAGCCGTCCGCGGTCGAGGCGATCCGCCAGGGCATGCTGCCGAAGAATCGGCGAATGGCTGCGTTGTCCTCGTTCACCCAGTCAGTGATCGAGCTGCGCGGACAGGTGGACGAGGCGGAGGTGGCGGCCTTCCAGGCGGCGGGCTTCACCAGCGCGCAGGTGCTGGAAGTGATCACAGCGGTGGCGATTTCGGCGATGTCGAACTACGTCACCAACATCGCTCGCCCTCCACTGGAGGACGCGGCGGTGCCTCACTCCTGGAACGCCAGGGAGCTGACAGGTTTCTAGGGCGTGTCCCGCAAGTCCGTTCGATGAGAGTCGCGGTCGAGACTTACGGGACACGCCCTAGGGTCCCGCACATCGCTGATCAGGGCGACCGTGCACTGAGCCGCCGATGCCGCAGGTGGTGAGGCCTGCGGCATCGGCGGCGACGTGGCGCTCCGTCTCACTCGGCGACGCGTGTGCGTCCGATCCAGCGGAACACCACCTCGGCGCGCCCGTCGAGCGTGGCGCCGTCCCGTTCGAAGTGCTCGTGCCCGCCGTAGTGCGGGATCTTGACCTTCTTCTCCTCGCGGCGCACCCGCTGTGCTCGCGTCGCCTGCGGCAGGTCGGCGGGGCCGCCGTGCAGCACCGCGTCGACGAGGTGGCCGGAACTGCCGTCAGCGACGACAGCCGTGGTGCTCACGCTGTTGGTCTGCACACCCTCGGTCATGCTGGGTCCCTTCGCTACGGGTCGTGAACTTCGCCTGCGACGTCCTCACTGCTCCGGTGACGAGGGCCGGCCGCTCAGGCGGCCATCCTCCTGCGGACGACTTCCAGGATCTCCGGCACTCGATCGTCGAGGTAGAAATGGCCACCGGGGTAGGTGAACAGCGCCGAGTCCGCGGACAGCTCCTGCCACGCGGCCAGTTCGGCGTGCTCGGCGCGGGGGTCTTCGATCCCGCCGAGCACCGTCAGGGGAATCGGCAACGGCGGTCCGGGGACGTGCTGGTAGGTCTCGTTCACCGTCAGGTCCGCGCGCAGCAGCGGCAGGAACATCTCCAGCAGCGAGCGCTCCTTCAGCAGGACGTCCGGGAGGCCGCCGAGCGCCCGCAGCTCCTTGACGAGGTCGTCGGTGGGCAGCGCGCGCAGTTCCCTGCGGGTGTTGGGCAGTTGCGGCGCCGGTCGGCCCGACACGAACAGGTGCCGGGGTGGCGGCCCGCCCTGCTCGACGATGCGCCGGGCGACCAGGTAGGCGACCAGTGCGCCGACGCTGTGCCCGAACAGGGCGTAGTCGCCGGTGAACTCGGTGCCCAGCCCGCTGAGCACGTCGTCGGCCAGTGCGCCGGGATCCTGGTGCGGGGTTTCCCGCCCGCGGGCGGCGCGACCGGGGAGCTGCACCGGACAGATCGCCAGGTCGTCCTGCCCGGCGGCACGCCAGCCGGCGTACACCGCCGCGCTGGCACCCGCGTGCGGGAAGCAGAACAACCGTGTCCCGGTTCCGGTGATGCCGTAGGGAAGCCAATGCCGGGTGATGCTCGCCGTGGTCATTCGACGTTCACCTCAAGGTACGCGGGAGGCGGCTGGATCTGGTCGAGGCTCGACTCCAGCACCAGGCGGTTGTCGTCACGGGCGATCTCGCCGAAGCCCGCGAACGCGTAGGTCACGTACATCACCCGGTTCCGCCCGGTCTCGACGAAGTCCGCGCGCAACCTGGCACCGTCCGCCTTCGCCAGCCGCATCACGTGGTTGAGCAGCACCGTGCCGACACCGCGGGCCATCACGCGGCACGACATCAGCATCATCCGGAGGTGCCACGCGGGTTGCCCGCGCTCCACGAGCGCGAGACCGATCTTGCCGTAGCTGCCGTACTTGTCGGTCAGCGACGCGACCAGCAGCAGGTGGTCGGGCGAGGTGCGCAGCGCGTCGAGCTCGTCGTAGGAGTACGTGCGACCGGTCGAGTTCAGCTGGTTGGTGCGGACGGTCAGCTCCTCCGCGCGCTGCAGGTCCTCCTGCCTGGCCCGGTTGATCGTGAAGACCATGTCCAATGTGGACAGGAACGCCTCGTTGGTGCCCTCGTAGTCGAGCTCGGCCTGGTCACGCACCACAGCCGCGCGGTAGAGGTCGCGGCGCACGCGGGACTCGTCGGTGACGAACCTCGGCTGGAACTCCTCCGAGGCCAGTTCCTCGGCGATCCGCGCGGTGTCGACCGTCTTCACCGCGGGCAGCGCGTGCGTGACCTCTTCCAGCTCGAACGGCTGGTCGTCGACGAACGCGACGGCGTCCAGCCCGATGTTGAGCTCCTTGGCGATCCGCTCGACCGACTGGGACTTGGGGTTCCAGTTGATCTGCGGGTACAGGAAGTACTCGTCGAGGCCTTCCGCCTTCAACCGCGCCATGGCGGCGTCGTGGTCGTTGCGGCTGGCCACCGAGTGCAGAACACCCAGAGCGTCGAGGCGTTTGATCTCCTCCACGACCTCGGGACGCACGCGCACCGCGCCGTCCTCGAGCAGGGTGCCGTCCCACAGCGTGTTGTCCAGGTCCCACACCACACATTTGATGCGGCCGCGCTTCGGCTTGGCCGGAGCGGCGATGTCCGTCTGCGTCACTGCGCCACCTCTCGATATGCCTCGGCCGCGATCGTCAGCTCCTGCACCTGGGTGCTGCCTTCGATGACCTCGGTGACCTTGCTGTCGCGGTACAACCGCGCGACCGGGTAGTCGGGGCTGAACCCGTTGGCACCGTGGATCTGGACGGCGTCGCCCGCGGCCTGCACGGCCGCCCTGGAGGCGTGGTACTTGGCCACCCACGTGGCCATGATCGTCGCCGGGTCGCCCGCGTCGTTGAGCGCGCCCGCCCTCTCGCACAACAGCCGTCCCGCGTCGCGGGCGGTCACCATGCCGCTCATCATCTGCCGCACGTGCGGCAGGTCGCGCAACTGAACGCCGCCGGCGGACCGGGCCGTCGTGTACGCAGCGCACGCCTCGATCGCGGCCTGGATGATGCCGACGGCACCGCACGCCACGCTGTAGCGGCCCAGGCCCAGCGCGTTGGTCATGACCGTTCCCGCGGCCCAGCCCTGCGGGCCGAGCAGTGCGGACGGCTCCAGGCGCACGTCGGTGAACTCGATCTGGGCGAGCATGCTCGCCGTGGTGCCCGACACGTGCGGCAGCGGAGTGACCCGGACGCCCGGCTGATCCGCCTCGACCAGGAAGGTGGACATGCCACCGCCGGTCGACGCGAACACCATGAAGAGGTCCGCGACCTGCCCGCCGGTGATCCACTTCTTCGTGCCGTTGAGGATCCAGCCGTCCTGGTCCCGCACCGCCGTGGTGCCCTCCGCGGTGGCGTCGCTGCCACTGCGGTCGGGTTCGGTCAGGCAGAACGCGCCGAGCTTCTCACCACGGGCGAGCGCCTGCAGCCACTTCTCCTGCTGGGCCTGGTCTCCCCAGCGGTGCACCGACGCGCTGATCATCGTGTGCACGGTCAGGAGGCTGCGCAGGGAGGAACAGCCCCGGCCGACCTCCTCGTGCACCCGGCCGAGCGTGACCATGTCCATGGCAGCGCCGCCGAACTCAGAGGGCAGGAAAGGTGCCCACAGCCCCAGTTCGGCCACCCGCGACAGGACTTCCCGCGGGATCCGCTCCGCCCTCTCGAAGGTGTTGGCGTGCGGCGCGATCTCCAGATCGACGAACCGCCGGACCTCGGCGAGGCCGGCCGGTCCGCTCCGCGTCTCCGCTTTCATCACCGCTCCGCTCAGCCCACGGCGGCGGACGTCTGCCGCGCCACCAGGTCGGCCATCAGCGCGACGGACCGGAAGTTGCCCAGGTGGAGCTCCTCGTTCGGGATGCGGGTACCGAACGCCTTCTCGATGAACATGACCAGCTCCATCGCGAACAGGGAGTTCACGAAACCGAGCGCGAAGATGTCCTCCTCGTCGGAGAACGTCACGTCCGGGAACTTGGTCGTGATGAAGGTGCGGATCTGAGTGCGGGCGTCGTTCGACATGACTGGACCTTTCTCGACTGGAACGCGGGAACAGGGGGCGAGATCAGCCCATGCTCTGGTAGACGTAGAAGCCCTCGCCGCTCTTGCGCCCGTGCAGACCGGCGTCGGTCATCTTCTTGAGCAGCGGGCAGGGGCGGTACTTGCTGTCGTTGAACTGCTCGTAGAGCACCTCGACGCTGTACAGGATGGTGTCGACCCCGATGAGGTCGGCCGTTTCCAGCGGTCCCATCGGGTGGCCGAAGCAGCTGCGGAACACCTCGTCGACGGTCTTCGCGTCGGCGACGCCCTCGTGGACCAGGAAAGCCGCTTCGTTGACCGTCAACATGAGCACGCGGTTGGACACGAAACCCGGGGAGTCGTTGACCGGGATGGCCTTCTTGCCCATCGAGTCCAGCAGCGCGCGCACGGTGTCCTTGGTCTGCTCGCTGGTGTGGTAGCCGGGGATGAACTCGCACGCGGCCTTCATCGGCACCGGGTTCATGAAGTGCACGCCCATCACCTTGTCCGGGCGCGAGGTCAGGGCGGCGAGCTTGGTGATCGGGATCGCCGACGTGTTCGCCACGAACACGGTGTCCGCCTTGCAGACGACGTCGAGCTGCGCGTACAGCGCGCTCTTGAGCCCCCAGTCCTCGGTGATGTTCTCGATCACCACCTCGGTCTCGGCGAGCAGTTCGAGCGAGGTGCCGGCGGTGATCGACGCCAGCACCGCCTCGGCGTCGACCGGCGGGCCGCCGAGCATCCGGCTCATCCGGCACTCCAGTTCGATCCGGGCGAGCGCCTCGTCCAGCGCGTCCGGGTTGTTGTCCACCAGGACCACGCTGTGTCCCTTCTGGGCCAGGTCCTGTGCGACGCCGATGCCCATCACTCCGGCTCCGACAACTCCAACGTTCGTCATCGCTGCTCCTCGACTGCACTGCTGCTCATGGGGAAAGAAATCGGGTCGGTCGCACCACCCACGCGCTCGCGTCGGCGCGGGGGCGGTGTCGCCGGTCTGACTGGCCTACTCGGCGGACGCTCGGGCGCCCCTCGGAACCGTGGTTCCTGACCCGGAGGCCGTGGGCTCGAGCCAGTAGCGGTCGCGCTGGAAGGCGTATCCGGGCAGGGTCGTCTTCCTGGCCCCGCGACCGTCCTGGTAGGACTGCCAGTCGACGTCCACACCGGACAGCCAGAGCCTGCCGAGCGCGTCGGCCGCCGATTCGGTGTCCTGCCTGGGATCTGCCTCACCGGGCAGGGTGGGCACGAGGTGCGCCCAGGACTTCTGGGGGAAGTCCGGGTGCCCCCGGAACATCGACCCCATCGACTGTCCCGCACCGAGTTCGACGAACGCGGTGTCCGGCCGTTCCAAGGCCAGGTGGGCGATCATGGTGGCGAACTGCACCGGGCGGCACATGTGCTCGGCCCAGTAGCCGGGGTCCTTCAGCTGCCTCTCGGTGATCGGCAGCCCGGTGACGTTGGACAGGTACGGGGTCTCGGGGGCGCGGGGCTCGAGGTTCAGCCTGGCCCACGCGGTGAGTTCCGCCGCCGCCGGCCGCAGGGAACGCGAGTGGAACGCGTGCGTGGTCCGCAGCGGCCTCGCGGGCACCCCTTCGGCGGCGAGCTTCTCGGTGAGCTGGACGACGCCCTCGGGAGAACCCGAGACCACGATCATGCGGGGACCGTTGACCGCGGCGACGTCGACGGAGAAGACCGCGAGGTCACCCACCAACGCGGTGAGCTCGCTCTCCGACAGCGGCACGGCGGCCATCGCCCCGGCCGGCAGCGCCGAGATCAGCTTGGCCCTCGTGGCGACCAGGGCGGTGGCCTCCTGGAGGGTCAGGCTGCCCCCGAGCGCCGCCGCGGCGAACTCGCCGACGCTGTACCCCGCGAGCACCGAGGGCTGCACGCCCCAGGCCGTCATCAGCCTGCCCAGCGCGTAGTCGACGGCGAAGACGCCGGGCTGGACGACGGCGGTGTCCGCGGACCCGCCGGGTTCGGCGTCCGCCGCTCGGCCGAGCAGGGCGGCCAGGCCTCCGCCACCCGCTTTCCTGGCACCGACCAGGCCGGCGACCGGGTCGAAGCCGAGGTGCCCGTGGAACAGCTCCGCGCACTCGTCGATCGCCGCGCGGAACACCGGTTCGGAGGAGTACAGCCCGCCGGCCATGCCGTCGTACTGCTCCCCCACCCCGGCCAGCAGGAATCCCGCTCGCCGTGTGCTCACACCGGTTTCGGTGAGCACACGGGTCGGCGAGGTCAGCGCCTGCGCCGCGTCGGCGCTCGACGAGACCACGGCCATCCGCCGGTGCTCGAACGCCCTGCGGCCGACCTGCAACGTGTAGGCGGCGTCGGCCAGGTTCGTCCACTGCTCGGCGTCTGCGGCCAGCTTCGCCGTCGCGGCGTCGGCCGCTTCGGCCGTGCGGGCCGACCAGACCAGCAGCTGGTGCGGACGCGCGGGCGGTCGCACGTCGTCCTCGACCGGGGCTTCCTCGATGACGACGTGGACGTCCGCGCCGCCGTAACCGTGCGCGTTGACGCCGGCGAGCCGTGGGCGTTCGCCTCGTGGCCACTCGGTCAGCTCCGTCACCACCGCGAGCTTGTCCGCGGCGGCGGCCAGCTGCGGGTTGGGCGCGGAGAAGTTCACGGCGGGCGGCATCTTCTCGTGGTGCAGCGCGAGAGCCGCCTTGATCAGGCGGGCGATCCCACCGGCCTGGTTGATGTGGCCGAGGTTGCCGTCGGTCGAGCCGAGGGTGACCCGCTCGACGCCGTCCACGCCGAAGACCTCCTGCAGCGCCATGACCTCCACGGCGTCACCGAAGGGCGTGCCCATCGCGGTCACCTCGACGTGGTCGATCTCGGCGGGCTCGACTCCCGCGACGGCCAGCGCCTCGGCCATCACGGCGGTCTGCCCCGGCACACCGGGCACGCCGAACCCCTGGCGGCCCTTCCTGCCCTCGTGCAGCGCGGCCCAGCCGCGGATGACCGCGTAGATCCGGTCCCCGTCGGCCTGCGCGTCCTCGAGCCTGCGCAGCACGACCACGCCGACGCCGTCACCGGGGATCTTGCCGTTGGCACCGGCGTCGAGGACGCGGCTGACGCCGTCCGGGGAGAACTCGCCGCCGCGGTGGTAGAGGTAGCCGGGGTACTGCGGGACGATCACCGAGACCGCTCCCGCGACGACCAGGTCCGACTCACCGGAGAGCAGGCTGCCGCAGCCGGCGGTGACCGCGGCGAGCGCGGTCGAGCTGCAGCTCTGGACGCTCACCGACGGCCCGGTGAGGTCGAGCGCGTAGGAGACCCGCGACGGGAGCAGGTCCTTCTCGTTCTGCAGGACGAGGTGGTCGGGCCCGTAGCCGAGCACCGCGTCGTCGTTCTGCAGCAGGTTGGACAGCAGGTACGTGCTCGGCGCACCGCCGGCGAACACCCCGACCAGGCCGTCGAAGCGGCCGGGGTCGACGCCCGCGTCCTCGAGCGCGTGCCAGGAGCACTCGAGGAACAGGCGGTGCTGCGGGTCGGCCAGTTCGGCCTCGGGCCTGCTGAAGCCGAAGAAGTCGGCGTCGAACCGGTCCACATCGGACAGCACGCCCGACGCGGCGACGAAGGCGGGATCGTCCACCAGCTGCTGCGGCACGCCGGCCGCCAGCAGCTCGTCCGGGCTCATCCTCGTGATCCCGTCCCGCCCCGCGCACAGGTCGGCCCAGAACCTGCCGACGTCAGCAGCGCCGGGAAAGTTCCCGGCCATGCCCACGATCGCGATGTCGTTGCTGTTGTCGCGTTCCTGCGAGGTCATCTCTTCCTCACCTTCGGGTTCCGGTCTGGCGCCGGCGCAGGTTTCCGGCGCGCGCCCGGCGGCGTTCACCGCGGGCGGAGGCGTCCTCGGCCACGTCCGCGAGGTCCGGTGCCGCGGCCGCTTCCGGCTGGGCGAGCAGGGTCGCGAACTCGGCGATGGTCGGCTTCTCGAACAACATCGCGGGCGCCAGCTCGACGCCGAGTTCCTTGCCGATGCGGCCGATCACGACCAGGCCGATCAGGGAGGTGCCGCCGAGGTCGAAGAACTTGTCGTCGACGCCCACCTGCTCCAGACCCAGACAGGCCTGCCAGATCTCGGCCACCTGCTGCTGGGCCGGCGTGCTCGGGGCCACGTAGGGAGTGCGCAGCTCCGGCCGCGGATAGCGCTTGCCGTCGGTCAGGTCGACCGCCGCGCCGCCCACCAGGGCGTCGAAGGAGTCGAGCTGGGCCAGTGCGGCCAGGGCGTCGGAGAGCTCCAGCGACAGCACGGCCACCTGCGTCTCACCGGAGGCCACGATGCGGGACAGCAGTTCCGTCCCCTCCTCGGTCGGGATGCCGAACTCCTCGCGGAACCGCTTGGAGCCCTCCTGCATCTCGGCCGAGCCGGCGAGGCCCGCCGACGTCCAGGGGTCGAGCTGCCACGGTCCCCACGCCACCGAGACGACGCGCTTGGCGACCCCTCCCGTGTTGGCCTCCACCACCGCGAAGGAGTCGAGGAAGGCGTTGGCCGCCGCGTAGTCGGTCGCGCCGACGCCGACGGTCAGGCTCGCCACCGACGAGTAGAGCACCAGCAGTTCCACCGGGTCGTCGCGCAGCGCGTCGGCCAGGGCCAGCGTGCCCGCCACCTTCGGCGCGAGCACCGCGGCCGCCTGCTCCTCGGTCTTGGTCTGCAGCAGTCCGCCACCCGCGACGCCCGCCGCGTGCACGACGCCGTGCAGTTCACCGAAGTGCGCCCGAACCTCCCGCACCAGCGACACGACCTGTGCGGGGTCGCTGACGTCGGCCTGGGCGACGAACACCTCGGCGCCCAGGGCACGCAGCTCCGCCACGGCCATGAGCACGCCGCTGGTCTTGTCGTTGACGCCCTTCTCCGCGATCCAGGAGTCCCAGGTCTCCTCCGGTGGCAACCCCTTCCGGCCGGCCAGCGCGAGCCTGGTGCCGAGCGGGGCCAGCCGCCGCGCCAGTGCCAGGCCGAGCTCGCCCAGACCGCCGGTGATGAGGTAAACGCCACCGGGACGCCAGGCCTCGGAGTCGGCGACCTCCGGCAGCCCGACCACCTCGAAGTCGCGCACCCAGCGACGGCCGTGCCGCCACGCGGCCACGGCGACACCGTCCACGGTGTCCGAAGTGGACGCTGCCAGGCCGTCGAGCTCGCGCAGCGCCTGGCGGGCGTGGTCGCCGTCCGGGCCGAGATCGGCGTACTGCGACCGCAGCAGGGGGTACTCCGCGGCGAGGGCGGGCGTGATCGCCGCGATGGTCGCGGCGTGCGGGTCCTTGGCGTCGCCGTCGAGGACCTCGAACCCGTTGGCCGCGAGGCTGATCAGCTCGACCCGCCTGCCCGCGCACTCTGTGCCGATGGCCTTGCCGAGTCGCATCAGGCTGTAGAAGCCGCTTTCCTGACTGGTGTCGGTGAGGCCGTAGGCGTGCACGATCCGCAGCGGCTCACCGGTGGTGCCCGCCAGCAGAGCGCGGTAGTCCTCCTGGTCCTGCGGCCGGGTGTGCGCGTGGACGACCTCGTGCCCGGCTTCCCTTGCCAGCGCGGCGAACCTGTCGGCGAACCCGCCCGGTTCGGCGAGGAGCACCAGCGGTCCGGCCGCGGCGGGCAGCGGGCGGCTGTTGTCGCGCCGCCAGGTGGGCACGTGGGCCTTCAGGCCGTCGTACGACGGCATTCCGGTGTTGGCCGTGGGCGCCGCAGGGGCGCTGGTGGCGTTCGCCGGGAACTCCGGCCAGTAGCGGGTGCGCTGGAAGCGGTACGCGGGCAGCGGGACGAACACTCGTTCCGCACCGGCGCCGCTCGCCCAGTCCACCGGCACGCCCTGCTCCCACAGCGCACCGAGCGCGGCAAGCCACGACCGGCGACCCTGCTCCAGCGGCAGGCTGACCGTCCGGGATCCGCTCGCCTCGGCCGGACCGACCTCGACGAGCACTTCGGCATGCCGGCCCAGCACCTGCAGGCCGTCGGCGATCCGGTCGGACTGCCCCGCCCAGTAGGCGGCGCCGGACACCTCGGCCGCTGTCAGCACGGCGCCGGTGCGCGGCGACACGACGGTGATCGTGGGCTCCGCGGGCTCGGTGGGAACCGTTCCGTCCAGGGCCAGTGCCAGACCGTCGGCCAACGACAGCATTCCGCCGACGACCGCGGCGACGCACTCCCCCACCCCGGCACCCAGCACGACGGCGGGGACCAGGTTCAGCGAGCCGAACAACCGGGCCAGGCCGTACTCGACCGCGAACACGGCCGCCCGCTCGTCGCCATCGGCCTCGCCGTACAGCGCGCCCAGCAGGTCCACCCGCCCGTTGAGCAGGCCGGCACACTCGTCGATCGCGGCGCTGAACGCCGATTCGGTGCGGTACAGCTCCTCCGTGGCGCCGCGCCAGGAACCCAGGGCCGCGGGGAGGAACAGACCGAAGCGGCGCTTGTCCTCGACCACCGAACCGGTCACGCCCGCGCGCAGGGACGCGATGGCGTCGGCGGTGTCGCGCACCGGCAGGGCGGTCCGCACCGGCAGCGCGCTGCGCCCGGACTGGGTGGTGTGCGCGACGTCGGCCAGTTCCAGCTCCGGGTGGAATTCCAGGTGATCGGCCAGCGCCACGGCGTTCGCGCGCAGGCTGGACTCGTTGTGCCCGGACACCGTGAGCAGCTGCCACGGCGGTCCCGATCGCGGCATCGAGCCCTGCGGCGCGCGCTCCAGTACGAAGTGGACGTTCGAGCCCGACCAGCCGAACGAGCTGACGCCCGCCCGCAGCACGCCGCCGGCGTCCGCGGGGAAGGACCTCGCGGTCTGCACGGGCCGGACGGGGCCGTCCAGGGTGACGACCGAGTTGGGAGTGCTCATGTGCAGGTTGGCCGGGATCTCGCCGTGTTCCAGCGCGAGCACGGTCTTGACCAGACCGGCCATCCCGGCGGCGGCCAGGGTGTGGCCGACGTTGGACTTGACCGCGCCCACGTACAGCGGTTCCGGCGCGGAGCGCTCGCCGAAGACCTCCTGCAGGGCGGTGAACTCGATGGCGTCGCCGAGCTGCGTGCCGGAGCCGTGCGCCTCGACGTAGCCGATGTCGTCGGTCCGCACGCCCGCGTCGGCGTGAGCGGCACGGATGACGGCGATCTGCGCGGCCCGGTTGGGCGCGGTGAGACCGTTGCTGCGGCCGTCCTGGTTGGTCGCCGTGCCGCGGATCAGCGCACGGGTGCGTTGCCCCGGCGCGACGTCCTGGGTGCGGCGCAGGACGACCACGCCGCCGCCCTCACCGATCACGTACCCGTCGGCGGACTCGTCGAAGGTCTTCGTGCGGCCGTCGGCGGCGAGCATGCTCATCTTGCAGGACTGGACGAACACCTCCGGGTTGATCATCGTGGAGGAGGCGCCGACGATCGCGATGTCGCACTCGCCGCGGCGCAGGCTCTGCACGGCCAGGTGCATGGCGCTCAGCGCGGAGGAGCACGCGGTGTCCACGGTCAGGCAGGGACCGCGCAGGTCGAGCTGGTGCGCGATCCGGCCGGCGGCCGCGGACAGCGAGCTGCCCAGGCCGAAGTACGGGTCGTCCGAGGCCTCGGCGCCGTCGGCCTCCAGCTGGCGCATGCTGTACTGGATGGTGTCGATCAGCCCGGCGAACACGCCGGTGCGGCTGCCGCGCAGCTCTTCCGCGGTCAGCGAGGAGTCCTCCAGCGCCTCCCAGACGAGCTCCATGAGCAGCCGGAAGCTCGGATCGGTGCGGCGTGCCTCCTGCGGCGAGAGCCCGAAGAACGCGGCGTCCCAGCCCGCGATGTCGGTGACGAACGCGCCGTGCTGGGTGTAGGCCTTGCCCGGCGCGGTGCGGTCGGGGTCGAGGTAGTCGGCGGCGTTCCACCGGTTCTCCGGAGCCAGGCTGACCAGGTCCTTGCCCTGCATGAGGTTCTGCCAGTAGTCCTCGACCGTGTCGCTGCCACCCGCGAAGCGGCAGGACATGCCGACGACGGCGATCTCCTGGCCCTGCGCGGTGTTCGCGCGGACGGCGGCCTTCGTCGCCGAGGGCTGCTCCTGCGGGCCGAGCTCGGCGAGCAGGTGTGCGGCCAGGGCGGCCGGGCTCGGGTGGTCGAAGACGATGGTGGGCGGGAGCGCGAGCCCGGTCTCGACGTTGAGCCGGCCGCGCAGCTCGACCGCGGTGAGCGAGTCGATGCCCAGCTTGGTGAACAGCTGCTGGGCGCTGACCTCGTCCTCGTGGCCCAGCACGGCGGAGGTGTGGGTGAGCACGAGCTGGTGCAGCACGCGCTCGCGCTCGGCCTGGGGCATGCCGGCGAGCCGCGTCCGCCACGCCGTGGTGACCTCGACGCCCTCCTCCGCGCGCCGCGCGTCGGCCTCGGCGATCGCCGCGACCTCGGGCAGGTCGGCGAGCAGGGGGCTCGGTCGCAGCGCGGCGAACGGGGGTGCGAACTTCAGCCACTCGAACGCCGCCACGGTCAGCGCGGTCTCCTCGCGGCCGAGCGCGCGCCGCAGCGCGGCGACACCCAGTTCCGGTGCCATGGCGGGCACGCCGAGGTCGCTGAGCAACTGGTCGGCCTGTCCGCTGACGCCCATGCCGACCTCGCCCCAGCGCCCCCAGGCGACGGAGGTGGCGGGCAGGCCGCGGAACCGGCGCTGCTGGGCGACAGCTTCCAGGTAGGCGTTCGCGGCGCCGTACACGCTCTGCGCGGGGTTGCCGACGGACGCGGCGATCGAGGAGAACAACACGAAGGCGTCCAGGTCGAGCCCCTCGGTGACCTCTTCGAGGTTCCGAGTGCCGGAGACCTTGGCGCGCAACGCGTCCGTGTAGGACTCGCGGCCTATCGTCTCGATCTGCCCGATCTCGAGGACTCCCGCGAGGTGGAACACGGCGCGCAGGTCGTCGCGGAACTCGCCGACGACGTTCTCGAGCGCGTCGCGGTCGGCGACGTCGCAGCCGACGATGGAGACCTTGTCGCCCAAGTCTTCCCGCAGGAACTCCGCGCCCGGCGCGTTCCCGCCGGTCCGGGAGACCAGCACCACGTGGTCCGCGCCCGCCTCGGCCAGCCAGCGGGCGACCACTCCACCGAGACCGCCGGTACCGCCGGTCACCAGGACGGTGCCCCGGGGCTTCCAGGAGCGCGCCGGCTCGGTGTTCTCGGCGTGCGCCAGGCGACGGCCGAACGCACCCGCCGTGCGGATCGCGACCTGGTCCTCGCCGCGGGATCCCGTGACCACCGCACCGAGAAGTGCGCTGACACGGTCGGACGGCTCGGCCGGAACGTCGACCAGTCCACCCCACAACCGCGGGTGTTCCAGCGCGGCCGCCCTGCCGAATCCCCAGAGCTGGGCCTGGACCGCGGAGGCGGGCGCCTCGTGCGGACCGGTCGCCACGGCCTGCCGCGTCACTGTCCACAGAGGAGTGCCTAGTTCACGGGCTGCCAGTTCCTGCACCAGCGACAGGGTCGCTTCAGCACCGAAGGACAGGCCGTCGATCTCGTGCTCGTCGAGCGCGACCAGGGAGAGCACACCGTCGAACGCCTGGACACCGTCCAGTGCGACCGCCACGGAGGCTCGGTCGGGTGCGTCGAGCACCACGCGTTCGACGTGGACTCCTTGTAGTGCCGCCGCGGCGGCGTCGGTCCAGTCGCCGGACCGCGACGAGGACACCAGCAGCCACCGTCCGGACGCCGCCGCCGACTTCGGCGTGAACGGCTTCCACCGCACGTGGTATCCCAAGGCGTCCACTTCGGACTCGCTCGCACGGGAGGTGCGCCAGCGCGCCAATGCCGGCAGGACGTCACCGAGAGAGACCTGCGTGTTCGGCAGCTCCAGCTCGGCGGCCAGCTCCTCGACGTCACCGCTCGCCACGACGGACCAGAACCGGTCGTCCTCGCCGCCGGCGCCGGCGGTGCCGTCTCCGGCGTCCTCCAGCCAGTAGCGGCGGCGCTGGAACGGGTACGTCGGCAGGGAGACGGTGCGAGCACCGGTACCGCCGAGGTAGGCGGCCCAGTCGACGGCGACACCGTTGACGTGCATCGCCGCGAGCGCGCGGACGAGCGTCTCGATCGGCTCGCGGTCCTTGCGCTGCGCGGCGGCGAACACCACGCCGTCGGCCAGGGCGGAACGGCCCATCGCGGTCAGCGGGGCGTCCGGTCCCAGCTCCAGGAACGCGGTCACGCCGCGCTTCCGCGAGGTCTCGAGGGCATCGGCGAACCGCACCGCCTCGCGGGCGTGCTCGACCCAGTACGCCGGGTCGGTCAGCCGCTCGGCGAGCTCACCGGTCAGCGTGGAGACCACCGGGATGGTGGGCTCGCCGTAGGTGACCGCACGGGCGATCTCCGCGAACTCCGCCAGCACGGGGTCCATCAGGCTGGAGTGGAAGGCGTGCGAGACCTTCAGCCGCGTCGTGCGGCGGTCGGCGAACCGCTCCGCCACCGCGAGAGTGGCTTCCTCGGCTCCGGACAGGACCACCGCACGCGGGCCGTTGACCGCGGCCAGGCACACGTCGTCGCTGAGGTGCGGGCGGACCTCGTCCTCGGTCGCCTCGACCGCCACCATCGCTCCACCGACGGGGAGCGTCTGCATCAGGCGACCTCGGGCCAGCACGAGCCGTGCCGCGTCGGCGAGGGAGAACACACCCGCGACGTGGGCGGCGGCGAACTCCCCGATCGAGTGGCCCGCGAGGAGGTCGGGGACCACACCCCACGAGGTGACCAGGCGGAACAGCGCCACCTCGAAGGCGAACAGGGCGGGCTGGGCGAACTCGGTGCGGTTCAGCCGCTCGGCGTCGTCGCCGAACACCACCTCGCGCACACCCGGCAGGTACTCGCAGGCCTCGTCGAACGCGGTGGCGAACACCGGGAAGGCGCCGTGCAGCTCGCGGCCCATGCCGATCTGCTGCGAACCCTGACCGCTGAACAACACGGCCAGCTTTCCGGTGGTGGCGAACCCGGTGATCGCTCCGGCGTCGCCGTCGGCGACGGCGCGCAGTCCGGCGGCCAGCTCCTCGGGGCCGGCACCCACGACGACGGCACGGTGGTCCATCGCCGCGCGGGTGATGGCCAGCGACAGCGCGATGTCCACGGGCTCGTTCGGGACTTCGTCCACACTGGACAGCAGCGCCGCGGCCCGGGCGCGCACCGCGGCGGGAGACGCACCCGACAGGACGTAGGGCACCACGGCCGGTGCCTGGACGTCGCGGGGCGGCAGCGGCTCTTCCGGTGCCTGCTCCAGGATGACGTGGGCGTTGGTGCCGCTGATGCCGAACGAGGACACCCCCGCGCGGCGCGGCCTGTCCACCTCCGGCCACGGCCGCCGCTCGGAGAGCAGCGAGATCGTTCCGGCCGACCAGTCGACGTGCCCGGACGGCCGGTCGACGTGCAGGCTCGCCGGGAGGACGCCGTGCCGCATCGCCTCGACCATCTTGATGACCCCGGCGACACCCGCGGCGCACTGCGTGTGCCCGATGTTGGACTTGACCGACCCGATCCACAGCGGCTCGGTGCGGTCCTGGCCGTAGGTGGCCAGCAGGGCCTGCGCCTCGATGGGGTCACCGAGCTTCGTGCCGGTGCCGTGCGCCTCGACCGCGTCCACGTCCGCCGGCGACAGCCGCGCGCCGGCCAGCGCCTGGCGGATCACCCGCTGCTGTGACGGGCCGTTCGGGGCGGTCAGGCCGTGGGACGCACCGTCGGAGTTGACCGCGCTGCCGCGGATCACGGCCAGCACCGGGTGGCCGTTGCGCCGGGCGTCGGACAACCGCTCGAGCACCAGCATGCCCGCGCCCTCGGCCCAGTTCGTGCCGTCGGCGCCGTCGGCGAACGGCTTGCACCGGCCGTTCGCGGCCAGCCCTCGCTGGCGGGAGAAGTCGACGAACGGGCCGGGGCTGGCCATGACCGTCACCCCGCCGGCCAGGGCCAGGGTGGACTCCCCCGTCCGCAGCGAGTGGGCGGCCAGGTGCAACGCCACCAGTGACGACGAGCAAGCCGTGTCGATCGACACCGACGGCCCCTGCAGGCCCAGCACGTAGGAGATCCGCCCGGACACCACGCTGCCCAGGGTTCCGGTGGCGAGGTACCCCTCGTACTCCCCCGGCACCTCGGTGAGCCGGGTGGCGTACTCGGTGTTCGTGACACCGGCGAACACGCCGGTCGCGCTGCCCTTGAGCGAGGCCGGGTCGATGCCGGCGCTCTCGACGGCCTCCCACGCGGTCTCCAGCAGCAGCCGCTGCTGCGGGTCGGTCGCCTCGGCCTCGCGCGGCGAGATGCCGAACAGCTCGGCGTCGAACTCGTCGGCGTCGTGCAGGAAGCCGCTCTCGCGGACGTAGGTCGTGCCCTGCCGCTCCGGGTCCGGGTCGTAGAGCCCGTCCAGGTCCCAGCCGCGGTTGGTCGGGAACGGCGAGACGGCGTCGCCCTCGGTGCTGACGAGGTCCCACAGCTGCTGCGGCGAACGGACCTCGCCGGGATAGCGGCAGCTCATCGCGATGATCGCGATCGGCTCGGCCTGGCGTTCCTCGGACTCCCGCAGCTGCCGACGGCTCTCCCGCAGGTCAGCCGCCATTCGCTTGAGGTAGTCGACGTACTGCTCTTCGGTGGGCATCGGTGATGGCTCCTATGACGGCCGGGGCTGGTCAGCGCGTGCCGAACTCGTGGTCGATCAGCGCGAGGATGGTGTCCGGGGTCGCGGTGTCGAGATCGCTCCCGGAGGAGTCCGAGCGCTTGGCCGTCCAGTCGGACAGCAGGCGCTGCAGACGCCGGTCGACCTCGGTGTCGTCCGGATCGGTGCCGGCGAGCATCGCCTCCAGCCGGCCTATCTGGTCGATCAGCGCGGTGTTCGCCGGTGCGGCGTCGCCGGCCAGTTCGGTGTGCAGGAACGCGGACAGCGCGGCCGGGCTGGGGTAGTCGAAGACCAGCGTGGACGACAGTCGCAGCCCGGTGGCGGCGCTCAGCCGGTTGCGGAACTCGACCGACGTCAGCGAGTCGAACCCGAGGTCGCTGAAACCGCGGGCGGGCTCGACGCTGTCCGCGCCCGCCCTGCCCAGCACCAGTGCGGCCTCCCGCCGGACCAGGTCGAGCAGGAACTCGTCCCGCTGGGCCGCGGTCAGCTCGGCGAGCTTGCGGAGCAGTTCGCCGTCCTGTTGCGCGGCGGCCGCCCGGGCCCGCACGCGGCCGGGAGCGCCGACCAGGCTGCGCAGCAACGGGGACATGGACGCGTCCGAGGCGCTGGCGCGGACCGTGGCGCGGTCGACCCGCAGTGCGAGCAGGACCGGGTGCGCGGTGCCGACGGCGATGTCGAACATCGCCATGCCCTCGGCGGAGGTGATGGGCGGGAAACCAGCGCGGCGCAGGCGTTCCTCGCCCTCCTCGCCGAGCCGGTCGCCCATGCCGCCCGCCCACAGGCCCCACGCGATCGAGTGGGCGGCCAGGCCGTCGGCGCGGCGGCGGACGGCCAGGGCGTCGAGGAAGCTGTTGGCCGCGGCGTAGTTGGCCTGTCCCGCGTTGCCCAGCACCCCGGCGGCCGAGGAGAACAGGACGAACCAGCGCAGTGGCAGGTGCCGGGTCAGCTCGTGCAGGTGGGTGGCCGCGTGGACCTTGGGTGCGAAGACGCGGTCCACCCGCTCCGGGGTGAGCGCGTCGACCAGGCCGTCGTCGAGAACGCCCGCCGCGTGCACGACACCGGTCAGCGGGTGCCGGTCCGGGATGGCGCTCAGCAGGTCCGCCACGGCGTCGCGGGAGGCGAGGTCGCAGGCGACGACGGTGACCGCGGCACCCAAACCGGTCAGGTCGGCGACCAGCTCGGTGGCACCCGGCGCGTCCGGGCCGCGACGGCTGGTCAGGACCAGGTGCCGGACACCGTGCTCGGTCACCAGGTGCCTGGCGAGCAGGCCGCCGAGGTCGCCGGTGCCGCCGGTGATCAGCACGGTGCCGTCCGGCTCGGGACCGCCGGGGATCGTCAGCACCAGCTTGCCGATGTGCTTGGCCTGGCTGAGGAAGCGGAACGCCTCCGGGGCGCGCCGCACGTCCCAGACACGGGTCGGCAACGGCGTGAGCACACCGCGGTCGAACAGCTCGACCACCTCGGACCACATCCGGGCGAGCAGCTCCAGCTCGGCCTCGATCAGGTCGAAGGGCCGGTAGAGGACTCCGGGATGCCGCGCGGCGACCTCGTCCGGGTCGCGCAGCCCGGCCTTGCCCATCTCCATGAACCGGCCGCCGCGCGGCAGCAGCCGCAGCGAGGCGTCGACGAAGTCACCGGTCAGCGCGTCCAGCACGACGTCGACGCCGCGCCCACCGCTGGTGGTCGTGAAGTGCTGCTCGAAGTCGAGCGTGCGGGAGTCGGCGATGTGGCCGTCGTCGAGCCCTGCCTCGCGCAGCACGTGCTGCTTGCCGGCGCTCGCCGTGGCGTAGACCTCCGCGCCGAGGTGCCGGGCGATCTGCACGGCGGCCATGCCGACGCCGCCGGCGCCCGCGTGGATCAGCACCGACTCGCCCGCGCTGAGCCCGGCCAGCTCCTTGAGCCCGTAGTACGCGGTCAGGAACACCAGCGGGACCGAGGCCGCGGTCTCGAACGACCAGCCGTCGGGAACCCGAGTCACGTAGGCGCGGGGCGCGACGGTGACCGTGCCGACGCCACCGGCCGCCACGCCCATCACGGCCTCACCGGCCACCAGGTCCGTCACGCCGGATCCGACCTCGACCACCACGCCCGCCACCTCGTTGCCGAGGGGGCCGGGCTCGCCGTCGAACATGCCGAGCACGTTGAGCACGTCGCGGAAGTTCAGGCCCGCTGCGGCGACGGCGATCCGGACGTCGTTGGCCGCCAGCGGTTCCAGTGCCTGCGGGTACGGCTCCAGGCGCAGGTTGTCCACGGTGCCGCGGCCGGTCATGCCCAGTCGCCAGGCCGGACCGGCCGGAACGACGAGCTCGTCCGCCGCAGGCAGTGGGGCCAGGCGCGGCGCGGCGAACTCACCGCCGCGGAGGAGCAGCTGCGGCTCGCCGGTGGACAGGGCCGCCGCCAGCTGTGCGGAGGTCGGCTCGGCGTCGGTGTCGATCAGCACGTACCGGCCGGGGTACTCGGACTGGGCCGAGCGCACCAGACCCCAGACCGCGGCGGCCGCCGGGTCGACCTGGTCCGTGCCGGCCGCGTCGCGGGTGAGCACCACCAGGGTGGAAGCCTGCAGGCGCTCCTCGGCGTTCCAGCGCTGGAGCACGGCGAGGACCCGGTTGGTCTCCGCCAGTGCGGTGCCCGCCACGTCGGCCGCTCCCGTGCGGACCGGGAGCACGACGGCCGGCGGGGGCGGGACCTCGTCGTCCAGTTCGTCGGCGAAGGCCCACTCGACGTCGTGCTCACCGGAGATGGAGAGCGGTGTCCAGTCGAGGTGGAAGAGCGAGTCCAGTCCACCCGGTTCGGCCGTCTTGAACTGGTCGGCGCTGATCTGGCGCAGCAGGAGCGCACCGATGGTGGCCACCGGCGCGCCGACGCCGTCCGCGACCCGGAGCGTGACCGCGTCCGACTGGCCGGGGGTCAGCCGCAACCGCAGCGTGGTGGCGCCGATCGCGTGCAGGGCGACGTCCTGCCACAGGTAGGGAACCCGGGGACCGGAGTCCTCGTCCGTGGTGAGGCCGATGGCGTGCAGGCAGGCGTCGAGCAGTGCCGGGTGCAGGCCGAACTTCTCCGCGTCCTTCTGCGCCTCGCCTTCCTCGGGCAGCCGCAGCTCCGCGTAGACCTCGTCGCCGAGGCGCCAGGCCGCCCGCAGGCCGCGGAACACCGTCCCGTACTCCAGGCCGTTGCGGGCGAACGCTTCGTACAAGTCGCCCAGGTCGACGGCGGAGGCACCGCGCGGGGGCCACTCGGCGAGGTCGAAGTCCGGTGCCGCGGCCGACGGGGTCAGCGTGCCGGAGGCGTGCTGGACCCAGCTGCCTTCACCTGCGCGGGAGTGCAGGGACACCGGCCGGCGGCCCGACTCGTCCGGCGCGGCCAGCACGACCTGCAGGTCGCGTGCGCCGTCCAGGAACACCGGCTCGTGCAGGGTGAGCTCCTCCAGGTGCGGGCAGCCGGACTCGTCGCCCGCGCGGAGCGCCAGCTCGACCAGTGCCGTTCCCGGCAGGATCGCGGTGCCCGCGACGACGTGGTCCGCGAGCCACGGGTGGGTCGGGAGCGAGACCCGGCCGGTGAGGACGAGCCCGGAGTCGTCGGCCAGTGCCACCGACGCACCCAGCAACGGGTGGCGGGCGTCGGCCAGGCCCAGCCCGGCCGGATCTCCCGCGCTGCCCGCGGACTTCAGCCAGTAGCTGTCGTGCTGGAACGCGTAGGTGGGCAACTCCGCCGCACGAGCCCCGGTGCGTTCGTAGAACGTCCGCCAGTCCACGCGCCCGCCGCGCACGTGCAGCGCGGCGAGGGCGGTCGTCGCCGTCACCGGCTCGGAACGGCCGCCGCGCAACATCGGCACGGCCAGCACGTCCTCGTCGGGCAGAACGCGGGCGAGCATGGCGGTCAGCACCGAGTCGGGTCCCAGTTCGACGAACCTCGAGACCCCCTCGGAGCGGAGCCAGGTGATCGAGTCCGCGAACCGGACGGACTGCCGGACGTGCCGCGGCCAGTACCCCGGCTCGGTGACCTCGTCGGTGCCGGCCAGCTTGCCGGTCACGTTGGACACCACCGGGATGCGCGCGGCACCGTAGGAGACGCTCTGGGCGACCGCGGTGAACTCGGCGAGCATGCCGTCCATGCGCGCCGAATGGCACGCGTGCGTCATGCGCAGCCGCTTGGTCTTGCGGCCGCGCTCGGCGAACGACTCCGCCACCGCGAGGACCGCGTTCTCGTCGCCGGACAACACCACCGCGTCCGGACCGTTGACCGCACCGATCTCGACGCCGTCGACGAGCGCGGCGTGCACCTCTTCCTCCGAGGCCTGAACGCTCACCATGGCACCGCCGGAGGGCAGCGCCTCCATGAGCCTGCCGCGGGCGGCGACCATCTTCGCCGCGTCCGGCAGCGTCCAGACACCGGCCACGTGCGCGGCCGTGAGCTCACCGATGGAGTGGCCGGCGACGAAGTCGGGACGCACGCCCCAGGACTCCAGCAGCCGGAACAGCGCTACCTCGACGGCGAACAGAGCCGGTTGCAGGTACCCCATGCGGTCGAGCAGGTCCTGGTCGTCGCCGAAGACCACGCCGGCGAGCGACCGGTCCAGGTGCTCGTCCAGCGCCGCCGCCACCGCGTCGAACGCCTCGGCGTAGGCGGGGAAGGCTTGGTAGAGCTCGCGACCCATGCCGCAGCGCTGGCTGCTCTGCCCGGTGAACAGGAACGCCGTGCGCCCGATCAGCGGGGTGCCCGACACGACGGCGGGCGAGGGCGAACCCTCCGCCAGCGCGGTCAGACCGGCCACGAGGTCGGCACGGGTCGAGCCGATCACCGCGGCCCGCCGGTCGAGCGTGGACCGGGTGGTCGCGAGCGAGCAGGCGACGTCGAGCGGATCGGCTCCTCCCACGGCGTCGAGGACGCGGGACGCCTGCGCTCGCAGGCCGCTCTCGTTCTTGGCCGACAACACCCACGGCAACACCGCCGGAGGCGTCCGTTCGACGTCCTCCTGCTCCTCCAGGACCTGCTCGAGGATGACGTGGGCGTTGGTGCCGCTCAGGCCGAACGACGACACCGCGGCGCGGCGCGGCCGGTCGACAGCGGGCCAGGGGCGCTCGCCGGTGAGCAGTTCCACGGCGCCCGCCGTCCAGTCGACGTGGGGCGACGGCTCGTCGACGTGGAGCGTGCGCGGCAGCACCCCGTGCCTCATGGCCTCGACGACCTTGATGATTCCGGCGACTCCGGCGGCCGCCTGGGAATGACCGATGTTGGACTTGATGGACCCCAGGTACAGCGGCTCGTCCCGGTCCTGGCCGTAGGTGGCCAGCAACGCCTGCGCCTCGATCGGGTCACCGAGCCGGGTACCCGTGCCGTGCGCCTCGACGAGGTCGACGTCCGATGTGGACAGACGAGCGTTCGCCAGCGCCTGGCGGATCACCCGTTGCTGGGACGGGCCGCTGGGAGCGGTGAGCCCGTTGGAGGCCCCGTCCTGGTTGACCGCCGAACCGCGGACGATCGCGAGCACGCGGTGCCCGTTGCGGCGGGCGTCGGACAACCGTTCCAGCAGCAGCACACCGGCGCCCTCGGACCACCCCGTGCCGTCGGCCGCGGCCGCGAAAGCCTTGCACCGCCCGTCGACGGCCAGCCCGCGCTGGCGGGAGAACTCGACGAACGTCTCCGGCGTGGACATCACGGTGACCCCGCCGACCAGGGCCAGCGAGCACTCACCGGTGCGCAGGGCGTGCCCGGCCAGGTGCAGTGCGACCAAAGAGGACGAACACGCGGTGTCGATGGTCACCGCCGGCCCTTCCAGGCCGAACGTGTAGGACACCCGGCCCGACAGCACGCTGTTGGACGAGCCGGTGCCCACGAAACCCTCGACGTCCTCGGACACCGACGTCAAACCGGACACGTACTCCGTGCGCATCGCTCCGGCGAACACCCCGGTAGCGCTCCCCCTCAGCGAGGCGGGGGCGATTCCGGCGCGTTCCAGCGCTTCCCACGTGACCTCGAGCAGCAGGCGCTGCTGCGGGTCCATGGCCAGCGCCTCGCGTGGCGAGATCCCGAACAGTTCCGCGTCGAACCGGTCCGCGTCGTGCAGGAAGCCGCCCGCGGTGGTGTAGGTGGTGCCGCGGTGGTCCGGGTCGGGGTGGTGGAGCGAGGCGGCGTCCCAGCCCCGGTTGTCCGGGAAGCTCGTCACGCCGTCACCGCCCTGCGCCACCAGCCGCCACAGGTCCTCCGGCGAGGCGATCCCGCCGGGGTACCGGCAGGCCATCCCGATGACGGCCAGCGACTCGGACGCGCTCTCCTGGACCTCGTCCAGGCGACGCCTGGTGTCGCGGAGTTCGGTGGTCAACCGCTTCAAGTAGTCGAGCGTCCGGTCGTCGCTGGTCATGCCGATTCCTCCTTGTGGCAGCGTCCTGTGTGGACGCTGCCACGAACGGAAAGGTCGAAACGGGTCAGAGTTCGTTGTCGAGCAGGGAGAACATGTCGTCCAGGGTGGCCGCCTCAAGGTCCGCGCGGTCGTCCGAGCCGGCACGGGTCTTGTCCCGCCACAGCGCGACCAGCTGGCGCAGCCTCGTTTCCACCCGTGCCCCGTCGGTGGCCGCCGGGTCGAGCGCCGACAGCGCCGCCTCCAGGTGGGTGATCTCGCTGTCCACACCGGAGACTTCGGTGGCGGCCGCGGGTACCACTTCGGTCTGCAGGAACTCCGACATGGCGTCCGGAGTCGGGTAGTCGAAGATCAGCGTCGCGGGCAGGCGCAGGCCGGTGACCTCGCCGAGCTGGTTGCGCAGCTCGACCGCGGTCAGCGAGTCGAAGCCCAGGTCGGTGAACGCCCTGTCCGGTTCGATCGTGTCCGGTCCCGCGTGACCGAGCACGGCTGCCGCCTGTCGGCGGACCACGGCGAGCAACGCCTGCCGGGCATCGGCCTGCGACAGCCCGGCCAGGCGCCGCCTCAGTTCGTCCGCCTGTCCCGCGGTGTCGGCCGAAGCCGACCGGCGGGCGCGCTGCGGCGGCACCAGCACCCGCAGCAGTGGCGGCACCGAGGCGGTCTCGGCGAGCGCCCTGAGCCTGGCCACGTCGAGCTTCATCGGCACCGTCGCCGGTGCCACCATGGACGTGGCCAGGTCGAACAGCGCCAGGCCCTCGGTCGCGGTGAGCGCACCGAAACCCTCTCGTGCCATCCGGCCGGCGTCCGTCGCCGAACCCATGCCGTCGGCCCAGAGGCCGTAGGCCAGGGACGACGCGGGCAGGCCCAGTGAACGCCGGTGTTCGGCGAGCGCGTCGAGGAAGGTGTTCGCCGCGGCGTAGTTCGCCTGACCCGGCGTGCCCAGGACTCCCGCGGCCGAGGAGAAGAGGACGAACATCGTCAGGTCGCGTCCCAGGGTCAGCTCGTGCAGGTTCCAGGCCGCGTTCACCTTGGGGCGCAGGACGGTGTCCAGCCGGTCCGACGTCAGCGAGGTGAACAGGCCGTCGTCGAGCACGCCGGCCGCGTGGACCACACCGGTCAGCACCGGGATGCTGTCCAGCAGGAGTTCCAGTTCGGACCTGTTGGCCGCGTCGCACGCGGCGACGCGGACCTCGGCACCCAGCCCGGTCAGTTCGCGGACCAGGTCCGCCGCACCCGGCGCGTCCGCGCCGCGCCGGCCTGCGAGAACGAGGTCCCGCACGCCGAGCGCGGTGACCAGGTGCCGGGCCAGAACAGCGCCGAGGCCACCGGTACCGCCGGTCACGAGGACCGTTCCGCTCGTGTCGAGCACTCGCGGCACGGTCAGCACGACCTTGCCCGTGTGCTCGGCGCGACCGAGGAAGCGAGCCGCCTCGGGAGCCTCGCGGACGTCCCAGGAGCGGACCGGCAGCGGGTTGAGCAAGCCCGACTCGAACATCGTGATCAGCTCCTCCCACATCGCCGCGATCCGTTCGGTGCCAGCGTCTTCGACGTCGCACACCCGGTAAGTCACACCTGGATACTGCCCTGCGAAATCGCTCGCCGGGCGAAGATCGGGCTTCCCCATTTCCACCCATCGCCCACCGCGCGGCAACAGCCGGGCCGACGCGTCGGTGGCCTCACCGGAGAGCGGGTCGAGGACGACGTCGACGCCGCGGCCGTTGCTGGAGGCCAGGAACCGCTTCTCGAAGCCGGGGGTCCGTGAGGAGGCGACGTGGCTGTCGGGCAGGCCCGCCGCGCGCAGGACGTCCAGCTGTCCCTCACCGGTCGTGCCGTAGACCTCCGCGCCGAGGTGGCGGGCGATCTGGGTGGCGGCCATGCCGACGTCGCCGGCCGCGGCGTTGATCAGCACCGCCTCTCCCGCGGACAGACCGGCCAGGTCGTTCAGCGCGTACCAGGCGGTCAGGAACGCCCTGGGCACGGAGGCCGCCTGCTCGAACGTCCACCAGTGGGGAACCTTGGTGACGAGCGCGCGATCGGTGCGGACGACCGGGCCGAAACCGTTGTGCACCAAGCCCATCACCGCATCGCCGGCGCGGAGGTCCGTGACGCCCTCCCCCACCTCCACGACGACGCCCGCGGCTTCGAGGCCGAGCATCCCGGCCTCACCGGAGCTGGCGCCCGCGGCACGGACGCCGATCCGGACCTCGTGTGCGGCCAGTGGTGCGGCGGCGTCCGGGAAGGGCTCGAACGTGAACTGGTCCAGGTTCTCCCCGCTCGGTGAGCCCAACCGCCAGAAGCGCTCGCCCGGCGGCGGGACCAGTTCCGGCGCGCTGCTCGCACGAAGCAGGCGGCAGGCGTGCACGACGCCGTCGCGCACCGCCAGTTGCGTCTCGTCGCCGAGGTTCGCGACCGCCAGTTCCACGTCCTGCTCGGAGGCGTCCAGCAGCACCAACCGGCCGGGGTTCTCCGACTGGGCACTGCGGATGAGGCCCCAGGCCGAGGCCGTGACCGGGCTGACCTCGTCGCCGTCGCGCACCCGCACCGCGTGGTGGGTGAGCACGACGAGCTTGCCGTCCGCGGCGCGCTCGTCCGCCAGCCATGCCTGGACGGTGGCGAGCGTGCTCGCCAGCACGTCGTGCACGGCGCGCGGAACCGCCTCCGCGGGCGGTTGCACCCTGAGCACCGTCACCGGTGGCTCGGTCTGCCCGGCCTCGTCGTGGTAGGCCCAGGCGACCGGCGCACCGCCACCCGCGACCGGGACCCAGTCCGCCCGGAACAGCCAGTCCGCAGTGGACGGTTGACCGAGCTGCTCCTTCGACACTTCGCGCAGCAGCAGGGATCCGACGGTGAGCACCGGTGCGCCCGCGGTGTCGGTGAGTTCCAGCCGGACCGAGTCGGCGCCGGTGGGGGTGACCGTCACGCGCACCGCGGTCGCGTTCGTGGCGTGCAGCGAGACGTCGCGCCAGAGGAACGGCAGACGCGCGGTCGCCTCTCCGTCGAAGCCGAGCAGCCCGATGGGGTGCAGGGCCGCGTCGAGCAACGCCGGGTGGATGCCGAACCGGGGCACGTCACCGTGCGCCGCTTCCGGCAGCACCACGTCGGCGAAGATCTCCGCGTCCCGCAGCCAGGCCGAGGTGAGGCCCTGGAACACAGGGCCGTAGCTCAGGCCCGTGACCTCCAGGTCGGAGTAGAGGCCTTCGAGGTCGAGGACCTCGGCGTCCGCGGGCGGCCACGCGCCCGCTGCCGGGGGGCGGCTCTCGTCCGGCGTGAGCACACCCGTCGCGTGCTGCGTCCACGGTTCCTCGACGGAGGCGTCCGCCCGCCTCGAGTACACCGCGACCTCGCGCCCGCCGTCCTCCGCCGTTGCTCCGACGACGACCTGGACGGCCAGTCCGCCCTGGTCGGGCAGCACCATCGGCGCCGCCAGGGTCAGCTCCGCCACCCTCGGACAGCCGAGCTCGTCGCCCGCCCGGACGGCCATCTCGACCAGGGCCGCGCCGGGGACCAGGACCGCACCGAGCACGGTGTGGTCCGCGAGCCACGGCTGGGCGGCGCGGGAGAGCCTGCCGAAGCAGATCAGCCCGTCCCCGTCCGGCGTCGACACGGTCGCGCCGAGCAACGGGTGCTCGGTCGTCGTGAGTCCGAGCCCGGCGGCGTCGCCGGTCGCCGGACCGCTCTCGAGCCAATAGCGCTCGCGCTGGAAGGCGTAGGTCGGGAGCTCGGTGCGCCGGGCACCGGTGCCCGCGAAGAACGCCTCCCAGTCCACGGTCACGCCCGCCGCCACCAACCGGCCGAAGGCGGCTTCCGCGGACTGCCGCTCGGCGCGGTCCTTGCGCAGCAACGGGACGAACAACGCCGCGTCGCCCGCGCAGTCGTGGCCCATCGCGGACAGCACACCGTCCGGACCCAGCTCGACGAATTTGTTGACGCCCGCGGCTTCCAGCGCACGGACGCCGTCGGCGAAGCGAACGGTGTCGCGCACGTGCCGGACCCAGTACCGCGGGTCGGTCAGCTCGGTCGCCGGCCGGCCGGTCACGTTCGACACGACCGGGATCGCGGGCTCCCGGTAGTCCAGTGAGCGCGCGACCTCCTCGAACTCGGCGAGCATCGGGTCCATCAGCACCGAGTGGAAGGCGTGCGAGACCGGAAGCCGCTTGGTCCGGCGACCTCGGGCGCGGAAGCTCTCGGCCACAGCCAGTGTCGGAGCCTCCACACCGGACAGCACGACGGCGGACGGACCGTTGACGGCGGCCAGGCCGACCTCGGCGGTGAGGTGCTCGCACACCTCGTCCTCGGTGGCCTCGACGGCCACCATGGCGCCGCCGGTGGGCAGTGCCTGCATCAGCCGTCCGCGCGCCTCGACGAGCGTGGCCGCGTCCCGCAGGGACAACACCCCGGCGACGTGCGCCGCGCTCAGCTCGCCGATGGAGTGGCCGGCCAGGAAGTCCGGTCGCACGCCCCACGACTCGACCAGCCGGTACAACGCGACTTCCAGCGCGAACAACGCGGGCTGGGCGTTGCCCGTCTGGTTGAGCACCTCGGCGTCGTCGATCTCCCGGATGCCCGGCAACAACGCCGCGATCTCGTCATAAGCCTCGGCGAAGACGGGGAAAGCCGCGTACAGCTCACGACCCATCCCCAGCCGCTGGGAACCCTGTCCCGTGAACAGCACGGCGAGCTTGCCGCCCACGGCACGGTCGGTCGTCACGTTCGCCGCGGGGTGCCCGTCCGCCAGGGCGGCGAGCCCGGCACGCAGGTCGGCGGGGCCACCCGTCACGACGGCTCGCCGTTCGTGCACGGTGCGGCTGGTGACCAAGGAGTACGCGACGTCCACCGGTTCCGCGAGCTCGGCGTTGAGCAGACGCTCCGCCTGCGCCCGCAGGGCGTTCTCCGTCCGTCCGGAAAGGACGTACGGGAGCAGCGCCGGTGCCTTGACCTCTCGCGCGGCCGACGGGGTGTCCGGCCCCTGTTCGAGGATGACGTGGGCGTTGGTGCCGCTGATGCCGAAAGCCGACACGGCCGCACGACGGGGGCGGTCGTGCCGCGCCCACGGCCGGGCCTCGGTCGCCAGCTCGACCGCGCCCTCGGCCCAGTCCACGTGCGGGGACGGCGAGTCGATGTGCAGGCTTGCCGGGATGACCCCGTGCCGCATCGCCTCGACCATCTTGATGATCCCGGCGACACCGGCCGCGGCCTGGGTGTGGCCGATGTTCGACTTGACCGAGCCGAGCACCAGCGGCACGTCCCGGTCCTGGCCGTAGGTGGCCAGCACCGCCTGCGCCTCGATCGGGTCGCCCAGCGCGGTGCCGGTGCCGTGCGCCTCGAGCGCGTCGACATCCACAGTGGACAGTCCGGCGGCCGCGAGGGCCTGGCGGATGACACGAACCTGGGACGGGCCGTTCGGAGCGGTCAGGCCGTTCGACGCGCCGTCCTGGTTCACCGCGGAACCCCTGACCACGGCCAGGATGCGGTGACCGTTGCGCTGGGCGTCGGACAACCGCTCCAGGAGCAGGAAGCCCGCGCCCTCCGACCAGCCGGTGCCGTCCGCCGCCGCGGCGAACGGTTTGCACCGCCCGTCGGCGGCCAGACCGCGCTGCCGGGAGAACTCGATGAACGGGTTCGGCGTGGCCATCACCGTCGCGCCGCCCGCCAGCGCCAGGTCGCAGTCGCCCGACCGCAGCGCCTGTGCCGCGAGGTGCAGTGCGACCAGCGACGACGAGCACGCGGTGTCCACCGACACCGCGGGGCCTTCCAGCCCGAAGGTGTAGGCCACCCGGCCGGACAGGACGCTGTTCGCGCTACCGGTGCCGAGCAGGCCCTCGAACCCGTCGGGAGTGCTCGTCAGGCGGGACGCGTAGTCGTTGTACATCACGCCGGCGAACACACCGGTGGGGCTGCCCTTGAGCACCGCCGGGTCGATCCCCGCGCGTTCGAAGGCCTCCTGGGCGGTCTCCAGCAGCAGGCGCTGCTGCGGATCGACGGTCATCGCCTCGCGGGGCGAGATGCCGAAGAACTCGGCGTCGAAGTCCGCCGCGTCGAGCAGGAACCCGCCCTCGCGGGCGTAGCTCTTCCCGGTGCGGTCGGGGTCCGGGTCGTACAGGTCGTCGAGGTCCCAGCCGCGGTCGGCCGGGAACGGCGTGATCGCGTCGGTGCCCTCGGCGACCAACCGCCACAGGTCCTCCGGCGAGCGGACGCCGCCGGGGTAGCGGCAGCTCATCGCGATGATCGCGACAGGCTCGTCCGACGCGGCGGAGCGCGCCGCCGGGACCACCGCGGTGGCCGTCGCGCCGAGGAGCTCGGTGCGGACGTGCTCGGCCAGCGCCAGGGGCGTCGGGTAGTCGAAGATCAGCGTCGCCGGCAGCCGCAGGCCGGTCGCCTCACCGAGCCGGTTGCGCAGCTCGACCGCCGTGAGCGAGTCGAAGCCCAGCTCGGTGAACGCACGGCCCACCTCCACCGCGGCCGTTGCGCTGTGGCCCAGCACTTCGGCGACGCGCGCCCGGACCAGGTCCGTCACGTGCGTGTGCTGGTCGGCGTCGGAGAGCCTGGACAGGCTCTCCAGCAGTGCGGACACCGCCTGGGCGTTCACGGCGCTGCGCAGGCGCGGCACCCGCACCAGGCCGCGCAGCACCGCCGGGATCGGCGAGGTGCGGGCGTGGACCTGCAACGTCGCGAGGTCCAGCTTCACCGGGACCGGCACCGCCGTCCGCGCGGCGAGCGCGGCGTCGAACAGCGCCAGACCCTCCTGCACGGACAACGCGCCGAAACCGTCACGACTCAACCGGTCCACATCGGACCCGTCGCCCATGCCGTCGGCCCACAGGCCGTAGGCGAGGGACCGGGCGGGCAGCCCTTCGGCGACCCGCTGCTCGGCCAGTGCGTCGAGGACCGCGTTCGCGGCGGCGTAGTTCGCCTGCCCGGGACCACCGAGGATGCCGGAGACCGAGGACAGCAGGACGAACTGGCTCAACGACCGGTCGCGGGTCAGCTCGTGCAGCGCCAGAGCCGCCTCGGCCTTGGGACGCAGCACGGTGTCCACCCGCTCAGGCGTCAGTGCCGTGACCACGCCGTCGTCGAGCACACCGGCGGCGTGCACGATCCCGGTCAGGTCGGGGATCGAGTCCAGCAACCCCGCCAGGGCGTCCCTGTCCGCGACGTCACACGCCTCGACCTGCGCGCCCAGCTCGGCGGCGAGTTCGGCCGCACCCGGCGCTTCCAGGCCGCGGCGGCTGGTCAGGACCAGCTTGGTGACGCCGTGCGCCTTCGCGAGGTGCCGGGCGATCGCGGCGCCGATCCCACCCGTGCCGCCGGTGACGAGGACGGTGCCCTCGCCCCACGCGGCCGGGTCGGCGGTGCGCGCCCGGACGAGCCGGGGCGCCAGCGTCTCTCCGTTGTGGACGCGGACCTGCGGCTCACCGGTCGCCAGCGCCGCGGTGACGTCGTCACCCTGGACGAGGACGAACCGGCCGGGGTTCTCCGACTCCGCGCTGCGGACCAGGCCGCGCACCGCCGCACCGGACAGCGACTCGTCGGTCACGACGACCAGCCGTGCGTCGGCGAACCGTTCCTCGGCGAGGAACCCCTGGATCGCCGCCAAGGTGCTGTGCAGGACGTCCCGGGGTTCACCCGCCGCGACGTCCAGGACCAGCGCCGCCGGAACGTCGTCGCCGACCTCCCCCAACGGCAGGTGCTCGACCGGAGTTCCCTGTGCGGGCACGGGAACCCAGGACAGCTCGTACAGCGGCTCGTCGGTCGTGCGCACCTGCTCGGCAGAGGCGGCGCGGACGACCAGCGAGCCGATCGTCGCGACGGGCGCGCCCGTGCTGTCGGCCACGAGCACCGACACCCGGTCGGTGCCGGTCGAGGTGACCCGGACCCGCAGCGTGGTCGCGCCGGTCGCGTGCAGGGTCACCGAGCCGAACGAGAACGGCAGACGGGTCCCCTCCCCCGCGGTGAACCCGATGGTGTGCAGCGCCGCGTCGAGCAGCGCCGGGTGCAGGCCGAACCTGCTCGCCTGGTCGTGTTCCTCCTCGGGCAGCGCGACCTCGGCCCAGACGTCGTCTCCGGCGCGCCAGGCGGCCCGCAGGCCCCGGAACACCGGTCCGTAGACCAGTCCTGCCGCCTCGAAGTCCTCGTACACGCCGTCGAGCTCCACGGTCTCGCCCGCAGGGGGCCAGGCCGCCAGGTCGAACGCCGGTGCGGACGTGACGGGCGACAACGTGCCCGCCGCGTGCTCGGTCCAGGCCCCATGCGCACCACGGGAGTGCACCGACACCGGTCGCCGACCGGCGCCGTCGGCCGCGCCGACGAGCACCTGCACGTCGAGCGATCCGGACGCGGGCAGCAGCAGCGGTGCCTGGACCGTCAGCTCCTCGACCGTGCCGCAGCCGGCTTCGTCGCCGGCGCGCACGACCAGTTCCAGCAGCCCGGTTCCCGGCATGAGCACGGTGCCCAGCGCGGCGTGGTCCGCGAGCCACGGGTGCGTGGCCAGGGACAACCGTCCCGTGAACACCCAGCCGTCACCGTCGGCGAAGGGCACGGCCGCACCGAGCAGCGGGTGCTCGGTGGGCACGAGACCGACGGCGGAGACGTCCGCACCGGCACCGGCGGAGGCGAGCCAGAACCGCTGGTGCTGGAAGGCCGAGGTCGGGAGGTCCACGATCCGGGCGTCGCTGCCCGCGAACACCGCGGACCAGTCGACCTGCTCACCCCTGGTGTACGCGGCGGCCAGCCCGGTCAGTGCGGACGTGGCCTCGTCGCGGTCCTTGCGCAGGAACGAGGTGAAGAGGCCGTCGGCGCTGTCGGCGCCCATCGCCGACAGCACGCCGTCCGGACCGGCCTCGAGGAACCGCGTGACGCCCTTGTCGTGGAGCCACGAGACGGTGTCGGCGAAGCGCACGGTCGCCCGGACGTGCTCGACCCAGTGAGCGGGGTCGGTCAGCCGGTCGGTGACGAGCTGCCCGGTGACCGTGGAGACGACCGGGATCGATGGTGCCGTGTAGGTCAGCGACTCCGCCACCGCGCGGAACTCGTCCAGCATCGGCTCCATCAACACCGAGTGGAACGCGTGTGAGACCGCCAGCCGCTTGGTGCGGCGGCCGAGCTTCTCGAACTTCTTGGCGACCTTGAGGGTCTGCGACGCGGCGCCGGACAGCACCACGGCGTTCGGGCCGTTGACCGCGGCCAGGGAGACCTTGGGAGACAGGTGTTCCCGGACCTCGTCCTCGGTCGCCTGGACGGCGACCATCGCACCGCCGGCGGGCAAGGCCTGCATCAGACGGCCTCGCGCGGACACCAGCTTCGCCGCGTCCTCCAGCGACAGGACTCCGGCGACGTGCGCCGCCGCGATCTCACCGATCGAGTGTCCAGCAAGGAAGTCAGGCGTCACACCCCACGACCGCACCAGGCGGAACAGCGCCACTTCCAGCGCGAAGATCGCGGGCTGGGCGTTGCTGGTCTGGTCAAGCACGTCCGCGTCGGCGATGTCCCCGATACCGGGCAGGAATTCGCAAACCTCGTCGTAGGCCTGAGCGAAGACGGGGAATGCCTCGTACAGCCCGGAACCCATGCCCAGCCGCTGGGAGCCCTGGCCGGTGAACAGCACCGCCGTCCGTCCGGAGAGGACCTTGCCGGTCGTGACCGACGCGGCGGTCTCACCGGCCGACAGCGCCGCCAGACCGGCACGCAGTTCCTGCGCGGTGGAGCCGACCACGACAGCCCTGTGGTCGTGCGAGGTGCGCGTGGTGGCCAGCGAGAGGCCGAGGTCGGCGTGCTGACCGTCGGCCGCGAGCAGCCGAACAGCCTGCTCGCGCAGTGCCTCCTCGCTGCGTCCGGAGAGCACCCAGGGCACGGCGGGGAGCTCCGCGTCCTCGCGCGGCGGCACGGGCACGTCCGGAGCCTGTTCCAGGATCACGTGCGCGTTGGTGCCGCTGATGCCGAAGGACGACACGGCGGCACGGCGCGGCCGGTCGACCTCGGGCCAGGCGCGCTGCTCGGTGAGCAGGCTGACGTCACCGGACGCCCAGTCGACGTGCGGGGTCGGCTCCTGCAGGTGCAGCGTCGCGGGGAGCACGCCGTGCCGCAGCGCCTGAACCATCTTGATGACACCGGCGACACCGGCCGAGGCCTGGGTGTGGCCGATGTTCGACTTGATCGAGCCGAGGTAGAGCGGCTCCTCGTCGCGCTCCTGGCCGTAGGTGGCGAGCAGCGCCTGGGCCTCGATCGGGTCGCCCAGCGGGGTGCCGGTCCCGTGAGCCTCGACGACGTCCACGGTGGACGACGCGATGCCCGCGCTGGCCAGCGCCTGGCGGATCACCCGCTGCTGCGACGGACCGTTCGGGGCGGTCAGGCCGTTCGACGCGCCGTCCTGGTTCACCGCCGAACCCCTGACCACGGCCAGGACGCGGTGACCGTTGCGCCGGGCGTCGGACAACCGCTCCAGCACCAGCACACCGACGCCCTCGGACCAGCCGGTGCCGTCGGCGTCGGCCGAGAACGACTTGCACCGGCCGTCGACGGCGAGACCGCGCTGCCGGGAGAAGCCGATGAAGGTGTCCGGCGAGGCCATGACGGTGACACCGCCCGCCAGCGCCATCGAGCACTCACCGGTGCGCAGCGCCTGCATCGCCCAGTGCATGGCGACCAGCGAGGACGAGCACGCCGTGTCGACCGTGACGGCGGGGCCCTCCAGGCCCAGGGTGTAGGCCACCCGCCCGGACAGCACGCTGCCGGACGTGCCGGTGCCGATGAAACCCTCGACACCGTCGGGCAGCACGCCGAGGCGCGCGCCGTAGTCGTGGTACATCAACCCGGCGAACACACCGGTCTGCGAGCCCTTGAGACCGCTCGGGTCCACCCGTGCGTGCTCCAGCGCCTCCCACGAGACCTCCAGCAGCAACCGCTGCTGCGGGTCCATCGCCAGCGCCTCGCGCGGCGAGATCCCGAAGAACTCCGGGTCGAAGTCGCCGGCGTCGTGCAGGAACCCGCCCTCACGCGTGTAGGTCTTGCCCTGCGCGTCGGGGTCGGGGTGGTAGATGCCGTCGACGTCCCACCCGCGGTCCTCCGGGAAGCGGGTCACGCCGTCGCGGCCGTGGGTGACCAGGTCCCACAGGTCCTCCGGTGACCCGACGCCACCGGGGTAGCGGCAGGCCATGCCCACGATGGCGATCGGGTCGTCGGCGAGTGCCACGGGGGCGAACGCCGGCGTCGCCGGATCGGCCAGCTCGTCGAGGAACTCGGCCTGGACGAACTCCGCCAGCACCAGGGGCGTGGGGTAGTCGAAGATGAGGGTGGCGGGCAGCCTCAGACCCGTGGCGGCGTCGAGGCGGTTGCGGAGCTCGACCGCGGTGAGCGAGTCGAAGCCCAGGTCACCGAACGCGCGGTCGGTCTCGACCGCGTCCGGGCTGGTGTGGCCCAGCACCAGCGCGACCTCGGTGCGGATCAGCTCGAGCAGCTGCCGCAGCCGCTCGGCCTGCGGAAGCGCGCCCAGCCGCTGGCGCAGCCCGGCACCTTCCTCCGTGCGCGCGGCACGGCGCGGGCGCACCTTGACGAGGCTCCGCAGGACGTGCGGGACCACACCGGTGGCCTTCGCTGCGTCCCTGACCGCGGCGACGTCCAGTCGCATCGCGACCGGGTTCGCGTCGTCGCCCAGCGCGACCAGGTCGAACAGCGCCAGGCCGTCCTCGGCCGGCAGTGCCGCGAAACCGGCGGGGCCGGCGGCCTGGCCGTGGCCCATGCCCTCGTCCCACAGGCCGTAGGCGATGGAGGTCGCCGGCAGTCCCAGTGCGCGGCGGTGGGCCGCCAGCCCGTCGAGGAAGCCGTTCGCCGCGGCGTAGTTGGCCTGGCCCGGCGCGCCGAGCGTGCCCGCGATCGAGGAGAACGTGACGAACAGGTCGAGATCGGTGGTCAGTTCGTGCAGGTGCCAGGCGGCCTCGGCCTTCGGACGCAGCACGGCTTCGACGCGCTTACGGGTCATCGCGTCGAGCACACCGTCGTCGAGCACACCGGCCGCGTGCACGATCCCACGCAGCGGCCGGCCGACGGGAACGAGAGCGAGCGCGGCCTCGAGCTGGGCGCGGTCGGAGACGTCGCACGCGGCGACCGTCACCTCGGCGCCGAGCGCGGTCAGCTCCTGCACCAGCAGGGGTGCGCCGGGGCTGTCGCCGCCGGAACGGCTGACGAGCACCAGGTTCCGGACGCCGTGGTTCTCGACGAGGCGGCGGGCGACCAGTGCGCCCAGGCCGCCGGTACCGCCGGTGACCAGAACGGTCCCGTCCAACGTCCAGTCGTCGGGACCGGTCGCCTTGGCGCGGACCAGCCGGGGAACCCTCAGCTCTCCATCGGAGAGCAGAACCTCCGGCTCACCCGTGCCGACCGCCGCGGCGACGTCACCGTCGCCGTGCACCAGCACGAACCGGTCGGGGTGCTCGGCCTGAGCGCTGCGCACGAGACCGCTCACCGCGGCGTGCGCGGGAACGCCCGGCGTCGTGCGCACGACCAGCTTGGCCTCGCGGTCCTCGGCCAGCCACGACTGCAGCAGCTCCAGGACCTCGACGGTCAGGACGTCGGCCGCACCCTCGGGAACGGCGTGGACGAACGCGTCCTCCTGGCCGTGTGGCCGGACGTTGGCCGTGACCGGCACCCAGTCCACGGTGAACAGGGCATCGCGCTCCGCCGAGTTGACCGGGCGCAGCTGCTCCTCGCTGATCTCCCTCAGCGCGAGCCGGTCGACCGAGAGCACGGGGGCGCCGGTCACGTCGGCGACCCGCAGCGACAGCGCGCCCGATCCCGCCGGAGCGAGCCGGACCCGCAGCGCGGTCGCACCGGCCGCGTGCAACGTCAGGCCGGCCAGCGAGAACGGCAGCCTCGCCTGGCCGCCGGACAGCCCGACGGCGTGCAACGCGGCGTCCAGCAGGGCCGGGTGCAGGCCGAACCGGCTGACGTCGGTGTCGGCGGGCAGCTCGACCTCGGCGAACGTCTCCTCACCCCGGCGCCACGCGGCACGCAGGCCGCGGAACAGCCCGCCGTAGTCCAGTCCGGCCTCGGCGAGGTTCGGGTAGAAGCCGTCGAGGTCGACCGGTGCGGCGTTCTCCGGCGGCCACACCGTCTGCGGCTCTCCCGGCTCGTCGCCGCCGCGGACCAGCGTTCCGAAGGCGTGCAGGGTCCACTCGTCGTCGGCGCCCTCAGGTCGCGAGTGGACGGTCACCGCCCGGCGACCGTCTACTTCGGACTCCGAAAGGGACACTCGGAGCTGCAGGGGCACGGTGCCGAGCACCAGTGGTGCCTGGAGAACGAGCTCCTCGACCGTGTCGCAGCCGGCCTCGTCGCCCGCCCGGACGGCCAGTTCGGCGAACGCGGTGCCGGGGAGCAGGACCGTACCCATCACCCGGTGCCCGGCCAGCCACGGCTGCGCGTCCAGCGAGAGCCGGCCCGTCAGCACGAGGCCCCCGCTGTCCGGGAGCGTGACGGTGGCGCCGAGCAGCGGGTGGTCCAGCGCGCCGAGACCCAGGCTCGGGGCGTCACCCACCCCTGGCGTGGAGTGCAGCCAGAACCGCTGCTGCCGGAAGGGGTAGGTCGGCAGGGCGACGGCCTTCGCGCCGCTGCCGGCGAAGTACTCCTGCCAGCCGACGTCGACGCCGTGGCTGTACAACGTGCCCAGTGCGGTCACCAGCGAGGTCGTCTCGTCGCGGTCCCTGCGCAGGGACGGGACGAACACCGCCTCGACCGTGTCCTGCCCGAGCCCGGACAGGGCGGCGTCGGGACCGATCTCCAGGAACCGGGTGACGTCCAGGCCGGCCAGCGTCGTCAGGCCGTCGGCGAACCGGACCGGCTTGCGCACGTGCTCGACCCAGTACTCCGGCGACGTGATCTCACCCAGCCCCACCAGGGCACCGGTCACGGTGGACACCATCGGAACAGTCGGTTCGCGGTACTCGATCGACTCCGCCACCGCGCGGAACTCGTCCAGCATCGGCTCCATCAGCACCGAGTGGAACGCGTGTGAGACGGCCAGCCGCTTGGTGCGGCGGCCGAGTTCCTTGAACTTCTCGGCGACCTCCAGAACCGGCGACACCGCACCGGACAACACCACGGCGTTCGGGCCGTTGACCGCGGCCAGGGAAACCTCGTCGGACAGGTGTTCCCGGACCTCGTCCTCGGTCGCCTGGACGGCCACCATCGCACCGCCACTGGGCAACGCCTGCATCAGACGGCCCCGCGCGGACACCAGCTTCGCCGCGTCCTCCAACGACAGGACCCCGGCCACATGGGCCGCCGCGATCTCACCGATCGAATGCCCCGCAAGGAAGTCCGGCGTCACACCCCACGACCGCACCAGGCGGAACAGCGCGACCTCTAGAGCGAAGATCGCAGGCTGGGCGTTGCTGGTCTGACCGAGCACGTCCGCGTCGGTGATGCCCTTGATGCCGGGCAGGAACTCGCAGACCTCGTCGTAAGCCTCGGCGAAGGCCGGGAACGCCTCGTACAGCCCGGCGCCCATGCCCAGCCGCTGGGAACCCTGTCCGGTGAACAGGAACGCGAGCCTGCCGGGAGCGGCCAGACCGGTGACCACGCCGGCTGCCTGGCCGGTGGCGGCGAACGCCGACAGCCCGGCGAGCACGCTCTCGTGGTCGGCGCCGACCACGACGGCGCGCCGTTCGTGGGACTGGCGGGTCGTGACGAGCGAGTAGCCGACGTCCAGCAGGGACTGCGCGCCCGTACCGGCGGCGAGCCTGCTCGCCTGTTCCCGCAGGGCCTCCTCGGAGCGGGCGGACAGCACCAGCGGCACGACCGCGGGCGGGTTGGTCTCCGTTTCCGTGGCGATGAGCGCGGGGACGTGCTCGAGCACGACGTGCGCGTTGGTCCCGCTGAAGCCGAACGACGACACGCTCGCCCGGCGCGGCGCACCGGTCTCCGGCCAGCCGACCTGTTCGGTGAGCAGCCGGATCGCGCCCCGGTCCCAGTCGACCTGGCCGGACGGCTCGTCGATGTGCAGGGTGCGCGGCAGCACGCCCCTGTTCATCGCCTCCACCATCTTGATGACACCGGCGATGCCCGCCGCTGCCTGCGTGTGGCCGATGTTCGACTTCACCGACCCCAGCCACAAGGGCTCCCGCCGGTCCTGGCCGTAGGTCGCGAGCAGTGCCTGCGCCTCGATCGGGTCGCCGAGCCGGGTGCCGGTGCCGTGCGCCTCCACCGCGTCCACGTCCGAAGTGGACAGACCGGCGTTCGCCAGCGCCTGGCGGATCACCCGTTGCTGCGACGGACCGTTCGGCGCGGTCAGACCGCTGGACGCGCCGTCCTGGTTGACCGCGGAACCCTTGAGCAGGGCCAGGACGGGGTGGCCGTTGCGGCGCGCGTCCGACAGGCGTTCCAGCAGCACCATGCCGACGCCCTCGCCCCAGCTGACGCCGTCGGCGCCGTCGGCGAAGGCCTTGCAGCGGCCGTCGAGCGCCATGGCCTGCTGCTTGCTGAAGTCGATGAACGGACCAGGCGTGGACATCACGGTCACACCGCCGGCGAGCGCCAGCTCGCACTCGCCCGACCGCAGCGAGTGGGCCGCCATGTGCAACGCCACCAACGACGACGAGCAGGCGGTGTCGACGGACACGGCCGGCCCCTCGAAGCCGAAGGTGTAGGCGATGCGCCCGGACATCATCGAGCCCGAGGTACCGGTGCCGAGGAAGCCCTCGACGTCGTCGGGGATCGTCTGCAGCTGCGAGGCGTAGTCGTGGTAGATGGCGCCGGCGAACACGCCGGTCGCGCTGCCACGCAGGTCCGCCGGTTTGAGCCCGGCCCGCTCGAACGCCTCCCAGGAGACTTCCAGCAGCACCCGCTGCTGGGGGTCCATGGCCAGGGCCTCGCGCGGGGAGATCCGGAAGAACTCCGGGTCGAAGTCGCCGGCGTCGTCCAGGAAGCCGCCGACCCTCGTGTTCGAGACGCCCTGCTTTCCGGGCGTGGTGTCGAACAGCGCGGCCAGGTCCCAGCCGCGGTCGTCGGGGAACGGGGAGATCCCCTCGCGGCCCTCGGCCACCAGCGACCAGAGGTCCTCCGGCGACCGCACCCCGCCGGGGAACCGGCAGCTCATGGCGACGATCGCGATGGGGTCGTCGGAGGCCGCGACCTGCGCCCGCACCGCGGGCGTGCCCGCCACTCCCAGTTCGCCCAGCAGCTCGGCGCGCAGGAAGCCCGCCAGCGCGACGGGGGTCGGGTGGTCGAAGGTCACCGTCGACGGCAGCCGCAGGCCGGTCGCCGAGCTCAGGCGGTTGCGCAGCTCGACGGAGGTCAGCGAGTCGAAGCCCAGGTCCAGGAACCCGCGGCCGGGCTCGATGCCGCCCGGGGTGACGTGGCCGAGCACCAGCCCGACCTCGGTGCGGACCAGGTCCAGCAGTTCGTGGTCCTGCTCGGCCTCGGTGAGCGAGGCGAGGCGGCGCGCGAGCGAGGAGCCCCGCCCGGCGCCGGACTGCGCGACGCGCCTGCCCGGCGTGCGCACGAGACCGCCGAGCACGGCCGGCAGCGAGGTGCTCCGCGCGGAGGCGCGCAGCGCGGGCAGGTCCAGTTTGATCGGGACGGCGACGGGCGCGTCGGCCGCGATCGCGGCGTCGAACAGCGCCAGCCCCTCCGGCACGGTGAGCGCGGGAGTACCGCCGTTGCGCAGCCGGGCGAGGTCGGCCTCGCCGAGCGTCTCCCCCATGCCGGCCGCCCACAGACCCCATGCCATCGACTGACCGGGCAGGCCGAGGGCCCGCCGGTGCTCGGCGAGCGCGTCGAGGTAGGCGTTCGCGGCGGCGTAGCTGCCCTGCCCCGGTGCGCCGAGCACCCCGGCGGCCGAGGAGAAGGTGACGAACAGGGCCAGGTCGTGGTGCGCGGTCAGCTCGTGCAGGTACCGGGCGGCATCGGCCTTCGGGCCCAGCACGCCCGCCACCCGCTGAGGGGTCAGCGAGTCGATCGTGCCGTCGTCGAGCACGCCCGCCGCGTGCACCACGCCCGTCAGCTCGACGCCGTCGAGCAGTGCGGCCAGCGCGTCGCGGTCCGCCACGTCGCAGGCCACGGCCGACACCTCGGCGCCCAGCGCGGTGAGGTCCTCGACCAGCGCCGCCGCACCGGGGGCGTCGAGTCCGCGGCGGCTGGTGAGCAGGAGCTTGCGCACACCGTGGCCGGTGACCAGGTGCCTGGCCACGACGGCGCCCAGGCCTCCGGTGCCACCGGTGACCAGCACGGTCTTTTCCGGCTCGGCCGCGCGCGGCATCGACAGCGCGACCTTGCCGATGTGCTTGGCCTGGCTCAGGAAGCGGAACGCCGCCCGTGCCTGGCGCACGTCCCACACCTTCACCGGAAGGGGTTCGAGCACCCCCTGGTCGAACAGCTCGACCAGGGCGGTCCACATCTGGGCCGTGCGCTCGGGCCCCGCCTCGCTCAGATCGAACGCCTGGTAGCGCACGTCCTGGTGCAGGGTGGCCACGTCGCGGACGTCGGCCTTGCCCATCTCCAGGAAGCGGCCGCCCGGCGCCATCGTCCGCAGCGACGCGTCCACGAAGTCGCCCGCCAGCGCGTTGAGCACGACGTCGACCCGGCCGAACCGCTGCTCGAAGTCGAGCGTGCGGGACGAGGCGATGCGCTCGTCGGCGATGCCCGCCTCCCGCAGCACGTGCTGCTTGCTCTCGCTCGCCGTGCCGTGGACGACGGCACCGAGGTGGTTCGCGAGCTGCGTCGCGGCCATGCCCACACCACCGGCGGCGGAGTGGATCAGGATCGACTCCCCAGCCTTGAGCTCGCCCAGGTCGCACAACGCGTGGTAGGCGGTGAGGAACACCAGCGGCACGGTCGCGGCCTGTTCGAACGTCCACCCCGCGGGTTTGCGGGTGATCATCTGACGCTCGACCACCGCCTCCGGGCCACCACCACCGGCGACCAGGCCCATCACCTCGTCACCGGGCGCGAGGTCGGTGACGGACGCACCGACCTCGGTCACGACACCGGCGAACTCGCTGACGAGCAGTCCGGCCTCGCCGCGGTACATGCCCAGGACGTTCAGCACGTCCCGGAAGTTCAGGCCCGCCGCGCGCACGGCGACGCGGACCCCGGTCGGCTCGAGCGGCTGCGCCGCCACCGGCTCCAGCACCAGGTGGTCGACGGTGCCCTGGCCCGACATGCCGAGCCGCCAGCCACCCGCGGGCGCGACCAGGCGACCGGTGGTCTCCGTGGCGACCAGGCGCGGCACCAGGAGCTCGCCGTCGCGCACGGCCAGTTGCGGCTCGTCGCACGCGACCACGGCGTCGGTGATCTCGGCGGCGTCCACCAGCGCGAAGCGGTCGGGGTGCTCGGACTGCGCGGAGCGCACCAGGCCCCACACGGCGGCCACGGCCGGGTCGACGGCGGGGTCGTCCGCTCCGGCCGAGACGGCGTCGACGGTCTGGACGAGGAGCTTCGCGGTCTCGAACCGCTCGTCGGCCAGCCACTCCTGCAGCACGCCGAGCGTGGCGGTGACCGTGTCGTGCACGTCCTCGCCGCCGGCGCGGTACACGACGACCGGGGGGACTTCCTCGCCCAGCTCGTCCCACCGCACCCAGCCGGGTGCGTCGGCGACCGGGGAGGTGACGGGGTTCCACGCGAGCTCGTAGAGCCCGTTCCGGTCGGCGGACGTGCGGATCTGCTCGGCCGACACCGGTCGCACGGCCAGCGAACCGACCGTGGCGATCGGCGCGCCCTCACCGTCGGCGACCTTCAGGGTGATCGCGTCGGTACCCGCCGGGGACAGCTTCACCCGCAGGTCGGCAGCACCGGAGGCGTGCAGGCTCACGTCCTCCCAGGAGAACGGCAGTCGTGCTTGGCCGTCGCCCAGTGCCAGGGAGTGCAGGGCGGCGTCGAGCAGCGCCGGGTGCAGGCCGAACCGGCCCGCCTGGTCCCGCGCCCGGTCGGGCAGCGCGACCTCGGCGAAGGTGTCCTCGCCCCGCCTCCACACCGCGCGCAGGCCCTGGAACGTCTCGCCGTAGTCCAGTCCCAGTGCGGCGAGCTCCTGGTAGTGGCCGTCGAGTCCGACCGCCTCGGCGCCGGGCGGCGGCCACTCGGCGAGGTCCCAGGACGTGCCCTGGCTCGCCGCGGCCAGCGAACCGGAGGCGTGCAGCGTCCACGTGCCGTCGACCGCGGCGCTGCTGGGGCGCGAGTGCAGGGTCAGCGGACGCCGGCCTGCCTCGTCCGGCGCGCCGACCCACAGCTGGACGTGCACGCCCGCGTTCTCGGGCAGCACCAGCGGTGCCTGGAGGGTGAGCTCCTCGATGCCGGTGAGCCCCGTCTCGTCGGCCGCGCGCACGGCCAGTTCGACCAGCGCCGTGCCGGGCACGACCACCGCTCCCATGACGACGTGGTCGGCCAGCCACGGGTGGGTCCTGGTGGACAGGATGCCGGTGAACAGGAACCCGTCCGCGTCGGCGACCGAGACGGCGGCACCGAGCAGCGGGTGGTCCAGCGAGCTGAGGCCGAGCCCGGACGCGTCGCCCGCGGGCGCGGTGACGGGCAGCCAGTAGCGGTCGCGCTGGAACGGGTAGGTGGGCAGGCCGACCACACGCGCACCGGAGAAGTACGCGGCCCAGTCGACCCGGCCGCCGTGGACGTGCAGCTCGGCGAGAGCGGACAGGATCGTCGCGACCTCGTCGCGGTCCCGGCGCAGCGCGGGGACGAACCGGCCGTCCGTGCAGTCCTGCCCGGCGGCGGAGAGCACGCCGTCCGGACCCAGCTCCAGGTATCGCGTGACACCGGCCGCCGCCAGGGTCCTGACGCCGTCGGCGAACCGGACGGCCTCGCGGACGTGCCGGACCCAGTAGCCGGGGTCGCAGATCTCCTCGGTGCGGGCGAGCTGACCGGTGACGTTGGAGACCAGGGCGATCTTCGGGGTCTGGTAGGTCACCTCGCGCGCGACCTCGACGAACTCCGCGAGCATGCCGTCCATCAGCGAGGAGTGGAACGCGTGCGAGACCGCGAGCGCCTTGGTCTTGCGGCCGGAGGCGGCGAACCGCGCGGTCATCTCGGCGACGGCGTCCGCGTCTCCCGAGATCACGACCGCCTCGGGACCGTTGACCGCGGCGATGTCGACACCGTCGCGCAGCGCGGCCCTGACCTCCTCCTCGTCGGCCTGGATCGCGGCCATGCCCCCGCCGCGGGGCAGCGCCTGCATGAGCCTGCCGCGGGCCTGCACGAGCTTCGCCGCGTCCTGCAGCGACCAGACGCCGGCAACGTGTGCCGCGGCCAGTTCGCCGACCGAGTGACCGATCAGGAAGTCCGGTCGCACACCCCACGACTCGACCAGCCGGTACAACGCGACTTCCAGCGCGAACAACGCGGGCTGCGCGGTGCCCGTCTGGTTCAGCACCTCGGCGTCGTCGATCTCCCGGACACCGGGCAACAACGCCGCGATCTCGTCGTACGCCGCGGCGAAGACGGGGAAGGCCGCGTACAGCTCACGACCCATGCCCAGCCGCTGGGAACCCTGTCCCGTGAACATGACGGCGAGCTGGCCGCCCACGGCCTCGCCGGTGGTGACGCCGGGCGCACCGGAACCCTGGGCGACGGCGCGCAGACCCGCGCGCAGTGAGTCGAGATCGGTACCGGTGACGACCGCGCGGCGCTGAGCGGTCGCCCGCGTCGCGGCCAGCGAGTAGCCGATGTCGGCCGGGTCCTCGTCGACCGAGAGCAACGCCTCGGCCTGTGCCCGCAGCGCGGCGTCGGTCCTGCCGGACAGCACCCACGGGATCAGCGCGGGGGCGGGCCCGCGGTCGGGCAGCTCCGCAGGCTCTGGTGCCTGCTCCAGGATGACGTGGGCGTTGGTGCCGCTGATGCCGAACGACGACACGCCCGCACGGCGGACGCGATCATCCGGCCAGGTGCGGTTCTCGGTGAGCAGCGAGATCGCGCCGGACGACCAGTCGACCTGCGGTGTGGGGGCGTCGATGTGCAGGCTCGCGGGCAGCACGCCGTTGCGCAGCGCGAGGACCATCTTGATCACGCTCGCGACGCCGGCGGCGGCCTGCGTGTGACCGATGTTGGACTTGACCGAGCCGAGGTGCAGCGGACGGCCGGCCTCCCGGCTGCGGCCGTAGGTGGCCTGCAGCGCCTGGACCTCGATGGGGTCGCCGAGGGTGGTGCCGGTGCCGTGCGCCTCGACGGCGTCGACGTCCTTCGCGGACAGGTGGGCGTCGGTGAGGGCGGCGCGGATGACGCGTTGCTGCGACGGGCCGTTGGGCGCGGTGAGGCCGTTGGACGCGCCGTCGGAGTTGACCGCCGTGCCGCGGATGACGGCGAGGACCTGGTGACCGTTGCGCAGGGCGTCGGACAGCCTTTCGAGCACGACGACACCCGCGCCCTCGCCCCACCCGGTGCCGTCGGAAGCAGCGGCGAACGCCTTGACCAGGCCGTCCCGGGACAGTCCGCGCTGGCGGGAGAACTCGACGAAGGCGCCGGGGTCCGACATCACCGTGGCGCCGCCCGACAGCGCCAGGTCGGACTCGCCCGCGCGCAGCGACCGGACCGCGAGGTGCAGCGTCACCAGCGACGCCGAGCACGCCGTGTCGACGGTGACCGACGGGCCTTCCAGCCCCAGCACGTAGGAGATCCGTCCGGACAGGACGCTGCCCGCGGTGCCGGTGCCCAGGTAGCCCTCGACTCCTTCGACACCCCTGGGGATGTCGCGCGCGTAGTCCACGCCGTTCGTGCCCATGAACACGCCGGCGCGGCTGCCCTTGAGCGAGGTCGGGTCGATGCCCGCCCGCTCCAGTGCCTCCCACGAGGTCTCCAGCAGCAGGCGCTGCTGCGGGTCCATCGACACCGCTTCGCGCGGGGAGACGCCGAAGAACTCCGGGTCGAACTCGTCGGCGTCGTGCACGAAGCCGCCGAGCCGCACGTAGCTCGTGCCCAGGTGGTCGGGGTCGGGGTCGAACAGGCCGTCGACGTCCCAGCCCCGGTTGCCGGGGAACTCGGTGATCCCGTGCCGGCCGGTGACCAGCAGGTCCCAGAACTGCTCGGGTGTGCGCACGCCGCCAGGGAAGCGGCAGCCGATTCCCACGACCGCGATCGGCTCGGCTTCCCGGTCCTCGACCTCGGCCAGGCGGTGTCGGGTGCGCTGCAGCTCACCGGTGACCCGGGTCAGGTAGTCGCGCAGCTTGGCGTTCTCATCCACGGTTGCCCCACTCATTGGTCAAGATCACGAGCGCCGGCTCAGGTGCCGAGCTGTTGGTCGATGAAGGCGAAGAGCTCGTCGTCGGACGCCTCGGTGAGGTCGGTCCGCGCCACAGCTCCACGGGAAGGCGTTGGTGCGGTGCCGAACTCCGCGACGAGCGCGTGCAGGCGCTCCAGGACGGCGGCGCGCGCCTCGCTGCCGGCGTCGAGACCGCCGAGCAGGTCGCCGGCCCTGTCGAGGTCGCGCAGCAGGGCGTCCGCCGCGTGCTCGGGGCCCGCCACCTCCTCCCACAGGTAGTCCGCGAGCGCCAGCGGTGTCGGGTGGTCGAAGATCAGGGTCGACGGCACCGACAGCGACGCCGTCGCGTCCAGGCGGTTGCGCAGCTCGACCGCGGTCAGCGAGTCGAAACCGAGCTCGCTGAAGGCGCGGTCCGGTTCGATCGTCGTGCCGCTCGGATGTCCCAGGACCTTGGCGACGACCTCGCGGACCAGGTCGAGCAGCACCCGGCGCTGCTCGGGCTCGATGAGTCCGGCGAGCCGGTCGCGCAGGTCTGGCACCACCGTCGCAGTAGGGCTTTCCGCCTGCGGGCGGGGGATCTCCGCGAGGACCGGTGCCGGTCGCGCGGTGTCCAGGTAGGCGGGCCAGTCGAAGTCCGCCACGGTCACCGCGGCGTCGCCCGCGGCCAGCGACTCGACCAGCGCGTCGACGGCGGCCCGCGGATCCATCGGCCGCAGTCCCAACCGGCGCACGCCCTCGTCGAGAGCACCGGCCATGCCGCCCTCGGCCCACGGCCCCCACGCCACCGCCGTGGCGGGCAGTCCGTCGAACCGGCGCTGTTCGGCCAGTGCGTCCAGGTGCGCGTTGGCTGCGGCGTAAGCGGCCTGACCGCCGTTGCCGAGCACCCCGGCGACGGAGGTGTAGAGGACGAACGCGTCCAGGTCGAGGTGCCGGGTGAGGGCGCCGAGGTGGTGCGCCGCGGCGACCTTGGGCCGGGCGACGGCGTCGAACCTGTCCGGGGTGAGGCCCGCGATCAGGCCGTCGTCCAGGATTCCCGCGGTGTGCACGACGACCCGGAGGTCGTCCAGTTCGGACACGACCGAGGCCAGTGCGTCGCGGTCGGCCGCGTCACAGGCGTGGATGCTCACCCGCGCACCGAGTTCGGTGAGTTCCGCGGTGAGTTCACGCGCTCCGGGGGCGTCCTCTCCTCGGCGTGACAACAGAACGAGGTTCTGCGTGCCTGCCTCGACCAACCGCTTGGCGACCACCGCACCGAGTGCACCCGTGCCACCGGTGATCAACGCGGTACCGCTCGTCGCCCACGTTCCCGTGGCGGGCTCGGCGGGGACGAGACGGCGGGCGTGCACGCCGGACGTGCGGATCGCGACCTCGTCCTCGCTGCCGGACAGGACTTCCAGCAGCCGCGCGACGGAGCGGGCGTCCGGAACCTCCGGCAGGTCGACGCAACCGCCCCAGGAACGGGGTTGCTCGATCGCCGCGACCCGGCCGACACCCCACACCTCGGCCTGCTCGGGCGAGGTGACGCGCTCCTGCGCGCCGACCGCGACCGCTCCCCTGGTGGCGCACCACAACGTGGTGTTCTCCCGCAGCAACGCCGCGGCTTCCTTGCCGTTGCCGACGAAGGCGAGGACGTTGCCCTCGCGGGCGTCGGCGGCGCTGACGACGATCGTCCCCAGCGCTTCCGCAGCCGCCTGCGCCCAGGCGTCGTCCCGGTCCGCGACGACCGTCCACGGTCCTGGCGAGCCCGCTGTGGTCGAGATGGGTGTCCACCGGACGCGGTGGCGCCAGCCGCTCGCCCGCTCGACCCGTTGGGGCGCGAGCCAGAACCGCTCCCGCTCGAACGGATAGGTCGGGAGGTCGACGGTCTCGGCACCGGTACCCGCGAAAATGCCGGCCCAGTCGAGCTTGACGCCGTTCGCGAACAGGGTGGCCTGCGCCTGTGCGGCGGTGGTGACCTCGTCGCGGTTCTTGCGCTGCACGGGCAGGAAAATCCCGCCGGGCACGCAGTCGGCGCCCAGCGCGGACAGTGCCGCGTCCGGGCCGATCTCCACGAAGCGGCGGACGCCCGCGGCGTGCAGGGTGGCCATGCCCTCGGCGAAGCGGACGGTGCCGCGGACGTGCCGCACCCAGTACTCCGGATCGGTGACCTGGTCCGCGGTGGCGACCGCGCCGGTGAGGTTGGAGATCAGCGGGATGCGCGGCGCGGCGTACTCGACGTCACGGGCGATCTCCCGGAACCCGGCGAGCATGCCGTCCATGAGGTGCGAGTGGAAGGCGTGGCTCACCGCGAGCCGTTTGGAGCGCTCGAACCGGCCGGCCATCTCGGCGACGGCCTCCTCGTCACCCGACAGCACGAGCGACCGAGGGCCGTTGACCGCCGCGATGCTCACGCCCGGCAGCAGCTCGATCTCGGACTCTTCGGCCACGACCGCGACCATCGCGCCGCCCGCCGGCAACGCCTGCATGAGCTTGCCGCGGGCCACGACCAGTCTTGCCGCGTCCTCCAGCGACCACACTCCCGCGAGGTGCGCGGCGGTCAGTTCGCCGATGGAGTGGCCGAGCAGGTAGTCGGGCCGCACGCCCCACGACGTCACGAGCTCCGCGAGCGCCACCTCGAACGCGAACAGGGCGGGCTGGGTCACCGCCGTCTGGTCGAGGGCTTCCTGCTCGGTGCCGTGCACGACGTCCAGCAGGGAGAAGCCGGTGTGCTTGTCGAGGTGTGCCGCCACCTCGGCGAGCTTCTCCGCGAACACCGGGTAGGCGGACAGCTCGCGTCCCATGCCGAGCCGCTGCGCCCCCTGGCCGGTGCACAGGAACGCGACCTTTCCTGTGGTCCGCGTGCCGGTGACCACCTCGGGTGCCTGCGCACCGGACGCCAAAGCTGCCAGCTCTTCCTCCCCGAAGACCACCGCGCGGTGCGCGAGCGCGGCGCGGCCGGTGGCGAGGGTGAAGGCGACGTCCACGGGATCGAGACCGGACACCCGGCGCGCCAGGCGCTCCGCCTGCCGGCGTACGGCCTCGGCGGTGGTCCCCGAGAGCACCCAGGGGACGCGGGGCGGCGGTTCGGCGGCGCGCACGGGGGCCGTTCGCGCCGGTGCCTCGCGGAGGATGACGTGGGAGTTGGTGCCGCTGATGCCGAACGACGACACCGCCGCGGTGCGGGGGTGTCCGGCGGCGGGCCAGTCGCGGTGCTCGGTGAGCAGGCGCCCGTTGCCCGAGTCCCACGAGATGGCCGGCGAGCGCTCGGTGACGTGCAGCGTGCGCGGCAACTCGCCGCGGCGCAGCGCCTCGACCATCTTGATGATCCCGGCGGCTCCGGCGGCGGACTGGGTGTGACCGATGTTGGACTTGATCGAGCCGAGCCAGAACGGCTCCTCGCGGTCCTGGCCGTAGGTGGCCAGCAGGGCGTCGGCCTCGATCGGGTCGCCGAGCTCGGTGCCGGTGCCGTGCGCCTCGATGACGTCCACCTCGCCGGCGGGCAGCCGGGCGTCGGCGAGCGCGGCACGGATGACGCGCTGCTGCGACGGGCCGTTGGGCGCGGTGAGACCGTTGGACGCACCGTCCTGGTTGACCGCGGAGCCCTGGATCACCGCGAGCACGTGGTGACCGTTGCGCTCGGCGTCCTCGAGCTTCTCCAGCAGCAGGATTCCCGCGCCCTCACCGAAACCGGTGCCGTCGGCGGAGGCGGAGAAGGACTTGCAGCGGCCGTCCGGGGAGAGCGCGCGCTGCCGGGAGAACTCGACGTAGGTGTCGGCGATGGCCATGACGCACACACCGCCGGCGAGGGCCATCGAGCACTCGCCCGTGCGCAGCGCCTGAACGGCGAGGTGGACGGCGACCAGTGACGACGAACAGGCGGTGTCGACCGTGAGCGCCGGCCCCTCCAGGCCGAGCGTGTAGGCCACGCGTCCGGACAGGACACTGCCCTGGGTCCCGTTGCCCAGGAAACCTTCGACGCCTTCCGGCAACTCCCCGACGCCGACGCCGTAGTCGCCGTACATGAGCCCCGCGAACACCCCGGTCGCGCTGCCCTTGAGCGTCGTCGGGTCGATGCGCGCGTGCTCCACGGCCTCCCAGCTGATCTGGAGCATCAGCCGTTGCTGCGGGTCCATGGCCAGCGCCTCACGCGGCGAGATCCCGAAGAAGGCCGGGTCGAAGTCGCCGGCGTCGTGCAGGAAGCTGCCCTCGCGGGAGTACGAGGTGCCGCGGTGGTCGGGGTCGGGGTGGAACAGCTCGCCGAGGTTCCAGCCGCGGTCGGCCGGAAACCCCGACACCGCGTCGGTGCCGTTCGCGACCAGGTCCCACAGCGCTTCCGGCGAGTCGACGCCGCCGGGATACCGGCAGGCCATGCCGATGATCGCGACCGGCGCGTGGGCGTCGTCGACCAGCTTCCGGTTGCGCGCGGCCAGCCTGCTGCTCTCCTTGACCGACTCCCGCAGTGCTGCGACCAGTTCTTCGTTGGAGGGCATCAGGAGTTCTCCGAACCAGGGGTGAGTGACACGAACTCGTCTTCGGCGGCCGCCATGACGCGCTTCACCAGCTCGTCGGCGTCCATCTCGTCGATCAGGCCGGCCTCGGGCGACACCTCGTCGGCGACCAGGCCGTCCGGCTCGGCGTCCGGCTCGGCGAGTCCCGGCAGCAGCGAGAGGACGAAGACGGCGACCGCGCGCGGCGACGGGTGGTCGAAGACGACGGTGGCGGCCAGGCGCAGCCCGAACATCGAGTTGAGCCTGTTGCGCAGGTTCACGGAGCTGAGCGAGTCGAAGCCCAGCTCGGTGAACGCGCGTTCCGGGTCGATCAACGCTCCGGAGCTGTGCCCCAGCACGTCGGCGACCTGCTCCAGCACGGCCTCCAGCACCGTGTCCTGTCGTTCGGCCGCGGGCAGGGCGGCCAGGCGTTCGACGAGGGAGAGGTCGCGCGCCTCGCGCGAGGTCGCGTTGCGCCGTACGGCCGTGCGCACCAGGCCGCGCAGGACGGCCGGGACCTCGGTGGTGCGCGCCAGGCGGTTCAGGACGGTGAAATCGATCTTCACCGGGACTGCCAGTGCTTCGTCCGACACCAGTGCCGCGTCGAAGGCGCGCATGCCTTCCGCGCGGTCCAGTGAGCCGAAGCCGTCGCGGCCGAGGCGATCCGTCTGGGCTTCGTCGAGGTGGACCGTCAGCCCCCGCTCCTGCTGCCACGGTCCCCAGGCCAGTGACCGCGCGGCGAGACCGCGGGCGCGGCGGTAGGCGGCCAGCGCGTCCAGGAAGCAGTTGGCCGCGGCGTAGCTGCCCTGGCCGGGGGAACCGAGGACGCCGGCGGCCGAGGAGTACAGGACGAAGTGCTGGAGGCCCATGTCCTTCGTGAGCTCGTGGAGGTGCCACGCCGCGTCGACCTTCGGGACGAGCACTCCTTCGAGTCGTTCCGGGGTGATCGCGGTGACGACACCGTCGTCGAGCACACCCGCGACGTGGACCACGCCGGTCAGCGGGTGCCCGGCCGGGATGCGGCCGAGAACGGCGGCGACGTCCTGCCGATCGGCGGCGTCGCAGCGCTCCACGACGACCTGTGCGCCCAGAGCCGTCAGTTCGTCGCGCAGCTCCACCGCTCCCGGTGCGTCGAGCCCGCGGCGGCTGGTCAGGACCAGGTGCCGGACGCCGTGCTCGGTCACCAGGTGCCGGGCGGCCAGCGCTCCGAGGTCCCCGGTGCCGCCGCTGATCAGCACTGTGCCGTCCGGCTCCCACGTCGCCGGATCGTCGTCGGCGGCGGTGGTCACGGGAACGAGACGCGGCACCACCAGTTCGCCACCGCGTGCGGCGACCTGGGGCTCACCGGTGGCAACGGCCTCGCCGACCGCCTCGGCCGGACCGTCGAAGAGGACGAACCTGCCGGGGTTCTCCGACTGGGCGGAGCGGACCAGGCCCCACACCGCGGCGGAGGCCGGGCACGGTGCGCCGGGATCGGTCGCGCCGCTGGTCCGCACGACCAGGGTCGCCGTGGCGAACCGGTCGTCCTCCAGCCAGCGGTGCAGGACGCCCAGCACGGTCGCGGTGAGGCGGTGGGTGTCGTCGACCGGGTCGTCGCCGGACAGCGCCGAGTACACGACGTGCCCTTCGACGGCGCCGTCGGCAGGCACGTCGGAGTATTCCGTCCAGGGCTGGGCGTTCTGAGCCCGCGTGCCCTGCCATTCGACCGCGTACAGGTTCTCCCGCGCGTCCGAGCTGCGCAGTTGTTCCGCGGTGACGGGCCGAACGGCGATCGACTCGACGGAGATCACCGGCTGCCCGGCGTCGTCCACCGCGCAAAGCGCTCCGGACCTCCCGTCCGCGCCCGTCAGCCGCACCCTCAGCGTGCGCGCACCGGTGGCGTGCAACGAGACGCCGCCCCAGGAGAACGGGAGTGCGGCGGTCTCGTCCGCGCCGGGAGCCAGGAACAGGGTGTGCAGCGCCGCGTCGAGCAGGGCCGGGTGGATCGTGAAGCCGTCGGCACCGGCGTCCGGCAGGGCGACCTCGGCGAAGATCTCGCCGTCCCGCCGCCACACCGCCCGCAGTCCCTGGAACACGGGACCGTAGTCGAACCCGGAGTCGGCCAGGCGGGGGTAGAAGCCGTCGAGGGCGACGGGAGCGGCACCGTTGGGCGGCCACTCCCCCGGTGCCCAGTCGGTGGTGGTGGCGGTGGGCCGCAGCCATCCGTCCGCGTGACGGGTCCACGTCTGCCCCGCGGGGGGCCGGCTGTGGACGGAGATCGGCCGGCGGCCGTCCTCGTCGGCGTCACCCACGACCACCTGCAACGCCAGGGACGCATCGGAGCTCAGCAGCACCGGCGCGTGCAGGGTCAGTTCCTCGACCGTGCGGCACCCGACCTCGTCACCGGCGCGGATCGCCAGCTCGACCAGCGCAGCCCCCGGCACGATCACCGTGCCCATGACGGCGTGGTCGGCCAGCCACTTGTGGGAGGAGAGCGACACCCGTCCGGCGAACAACGCCCCGTCGCCGTCCGCGGGCAGGATCGACGCCTCGAGCACCGGGTGCTCCGCCGAGACCAGCCCGATCGAGGTCAGGTCGGCGGGACCGTCGTCGTTCGCGAGCCAGTACGGGCTGTTCTGGAACGCGTAGGTGGGCACGTCGACGCGACGTGCACCCGTGGCGGCGAAGAAAGCGGTCCAGTCGATCCGCGCTCCGCTGATGTGCAGTCGCGCCACCATCGTGGCCAGGTCCAGGTCCTCGGCGTGGTTCTTGCGCAGGGACGAGACGAACTCGGCGGCGTCCGGCCGCTCCACGATCTCCATCGCGGCCGCGGTCAGCACGCCGTTGGGCCCCACCTCGACGTAGCGGGTGACGCCTTCCCGTTCGAGCAGGCTCACGGCGTCGGTGAACCGGACGGGCCGGCGGATGTGCCGGACCCAGTACTGCGGATCGCCCACCTCGGCCGCGCTGACCTGCTTGCCCGTGAGGGTGGAGATGATCGGGACGCGCGGCGCGGAGTACGTCAGCTCCGCGGTCGCCCGGCCGAACTCGTCGAGGATGCCGTCCATCAGCGCCGAGTGCGACGCGTGGCTGACGACGAGCTTCTTGGCCTTGCGCCCGCGGTCCTTGAACCGCTGGGCGATGGCCATGGCGGTCTCCTCGTCACCGGAGATCACCACCGACGTCGGCCCGTTCAGCGCCGCGAACCCCACCAGGCCGGTCAGCTCGGGCGCGACCTCCTCCTCCGAGGCCTGGATCGCCACCATCGCGCCGCCCGTCGGCAGCGAGTTCATCAACCGGCCGCGGATCGCGACGATGCGCGCGGCGTCGGCCAGTGACCAGACGCCGGCGATGTGCGCCGCGGCGAACTCACCGATCGAGTGCCCCGCAACGAAGTCCGGGACCACACCGAAGGACTCCAGCAGCCGTGCCACCGAGACCTCGACGGCGAACAACGCGGGCAGCATGTAGTCGATCCGGTCCAGCAGGACGGAGTCCTCCGCGAACACGACCTCGCGCAGCGGCTGCGGGAGGTGGGTGTCGAACTCCGCCATGACGGCTTCGAAGATGGCGGCGAACGAGGGGTTCGCCGCGCACAGGTCGCGGCCCATGCTCAGGTACTGCGCCCCTCCGCCGGTGAAGAGGAAGGCGGTCTTGCCGTTGCTCACGCTGCCCTGCAGGACCTGATCACTCCTGCCGCCCTCGGCGAGGACGGCCAGGCCGTCGAGGAGGCCGTCCCGGTCGGTGGCGAGAACGACTCCCCGCTCGGCGAGCGCGGTCCGGCCGGTGGCGAGCGAGTACGCGATGTCGAGCGGGCTCGCGGCGGGATCGGCCTCCACAGTGGACCGAAGTCGCCGGGCCTGCGCCGCGAGCGCCTCGCGGCTGGTCCCGGACAGCACGACGGGAACGGGCGGATGTTCGCCGGACCGGTCCTCGGCGGCCACGTCGGCGGGCACCTCTTCGAGGATCAGGTGGGCGTTGGTGCCCGAGATGCCGAAGGACGACACGCCGGCGCGGCGCGGCTGGTCGCGCCGAGGCCACGCCTGAGCCCGGGTCAGCAACTCGACGGAACCCGACTGCCAGTCCACGAACGGCGTCGGGGTGTCGACGTGCAGGGTCTTGGGCAGCGTGTCGTTCTGCAACGCCATCACCATCTTGATGACGCTGCCGACGCCCGCGGCGCACTGCGTGTGGCCGATGTTGGACTTCAGCGAGCCCAGCCACAGCGGCCGGTCACCGGGACGGTCCTGCCCGTAGGTCGCGAGGACCGCCTCTGCCTCGATCGGGTCTCCGAGCCGGGTGCCGGTGCCGTGCGCCTCGACCACGTCGACGTCCCTGGTCGACAGCCGCGCGTCGGCGAGCGCCTGCGCGATGACGTTCTTCTGGGCGGGCCCGCTGGGTGCGGTGAGCCCGTTCGACGCACCGTCCTGGTTGATCGCCGAACCCCTGACGACCGCGAGCACCTTGCGGCCGTTGCGCCGGGCGTCGGAGAGCCTTTCGAGCATCACCATGCCGACGCCCTCGGACCAGCCGGTGCCGTCGGCGGCCTCGGCGAACGACTTGCACCGCCCGTCGGGCGAGAGGCCTCGCTGACGCGAGAACTCGACGAAGACGCCGGGCCCGCCCATGATGTTCGCGCCGCCCGCCAGAGCGAGGTCGCACTCACCACTGCGCAGCGCCTGCACGGCGAAGTGCATCGCCACGAGCGACGACGAGCAGGCGGTGTCCACCGAGACGGCGGGGCCCTCGAGCCCGAGGCTGTAGGCGATCCGGCCGGAGTGCACGGAGCACGTGGTGCCGGTGAGGAGGTACCCCTCCACGTTCAGTGCCTGTTCGTGCAGCCGCGGCCCGTACTCCTGCGACGAGACGCCGGCGTACACACCCGTCCTGGTGCCGGCCAGGGAGCCGGGGGCGATGCCCGCCCGCTCGATCGTCTCCCAAGTGACTTGGAGCAGCAGGCGTTGCTGCGGGTCCATCGCCAGTGCCTCGCGCGGGGAGATGCCGAAGAAGTCCGCGTCGAACTGGTCCGCCGTGTGCACGAAGCCACCGGTGGTCGCGTAGCTGCTGCCGGAGGCCTCCGGATCGGCGTCGAACAACCCGTCCAGGTCCCACCCGCGGTTGGTCGGGAACGTGGAGATGCCCTCCCGCTCCTCGTCGACCAGACGCCACAGGTCCTCGGGACTCTCGACGTCACCGGGATAGCGGCAGGCCATCCCGACGATCGCGATCGGTTCCCTGTCGCGGGACTCCGCCTGGCGCAGGCGCGTCCTGGTCTGCTGAAGGTCCGCGGTGAGCTTCTTCAGCAGGCCGACCAGCTTTTCTTGATCCGCCATCTCACAACCTCAAAAAGGAATGTTGACCAGGACAGGGGGTGCTAGTGGCTCGCCTCAGGACAGGCCGAACTCTCGTTCCAGGAAGTCGACGAGCTCGTCGGCCGACGCGTCCACCAGGTCGCCGTCCGCGGCGTCACCCGGCCCGGCCGCCGTCGCCGAGAACGTCGAGAGCAGTTCCTCGAGTCGCAGCACGATCGTCAGGTGGCCGTCGCCACCGACCGCGAGCAGGCTCGTCTCCAGGCGGTCCAGCTCCGCGAGCACGGCGGCCGCGGACACCTTGGCGGCTCCCTGCGGAGCCAGCAGCTGCTTCAGGTGAGCCGCGAGCGCGACCGTCGTGGAGTGGTCGAAGACGGCCGTCGCGGAGAGCCTGACCTCCGCGGCGGCGTTGAGCCGGTTGCGCAGCTCGACCGCCGTCAGCGAGTCGAGGCCGATGTCCGTGAACGGCTTGGTCGTCTCCAGCGCCGCCACGTCGCTGTGGCCGAGGACTGCGGCGGCGTGACCGCGGACGAGGTCGAGCAGCAGGGCGTTCTGCTCCGTCTCGGTCAGGGAGGCGAGTCGTTCCGCCAACGAGGACGACTGGGCCGCCTCGGTGACCCGGCGGGGTGCGGCCCGGCCGAGGTCGTGCCAGATCTGGTTGATCTCGTTGTGCTTGGCGAACTTGCGCAGTGCGGCGCGGTCGAGCTTCACCGGGACGGCGAGGGGCTCGTCCGCGCGGAGCGCGTCGTCGAACAGGGCCATGCCCTCGGCCGTGGCCAGTGCGCCGAAGCCCTCCTGGTTCATCGCGTCCAGGTCGGCCTGGGTCAGGGCGGCTCCCATGCCGTCCTCCCACAGCCCCCACGCGTGGGCCTGGCCGACGTGGCCGCTGCCGCGACGGTGCTCGGCGACGGCGTTGACGAAGGCGTTGGCCGCGGCGTAGTTGGCCTGTCCCTCGGTGCCGGTGATGCTGCTGATCGAGGAGAACAGGACGAACCGCGCCAGGTCGAGGTGCCGGGTGAGGTCGTGCAGGTGCCAGACCGCGTCCACCTTCGCGCGCTGCACCGCGTCCAGTCGCGCGGGCGTGAGCGATCCGAGCAGTCCGTCGTCGAGCACACCGGCGGTGTGCACCACAGCGGTCAGCGGCCGGTCCCGCGGGATGCCGTCCAGCACGCCGGCCAGCGCCTCCCGGTCGGCGGTGTCGCAGGCGGCAATGGTCGCGGTGGCTCCGAGCCCGGCCAGTTCGGCACGCAGCCGCTCGGCGCCGGGTGCTTCCGCTCCACGCCGGCTGATCAGCAGGAGGTGGCGGATGCCGTGCTCCACGACGAGATGCCGTGCGACCGCGCTGCCGAGCGCACCGGTGCCGCCGGTGACCAGGACCGTACCGTCGGAGTCCATCGGCCTGGGCAGGGTGAGCGCCACCTTGCCGACGTGCTTGGCCTGGCTGATGAACCGGAACGCGTCCTGCGCCTGGAAGACGTTCCAGGTCCGGGTGGGCAACGGGGTGAGCTCCCCGCGTTCGAACAGCGCGTCCAGCTCCGCCCAGATCTCGGCGATCCGGTCCGGTCCGGCGTCGATCAGGTCGAACGCCCGGTAGGTGACGTGACGGTGCCGCTCGCCCACCTCGGCGGGGTCGCGGACGTCGGTCTTGCCCATCTCCACGAAGTGGCCGCCGTGGGTGACCAGTCGCAGCGACGCGTCCACGAAGTCGCCCGACAGCGCGTTGAGCACGACGTCGACACCGCGTCCGACGGTCGCCGCGCAGAACACGTCCTCGAAGTCGAGGTCACGCGACGACGCGATGTGCAGGTCGTCCAGCCCGGCCTCGCGCAGGACGTCCTGTTTGCCGGTGCTCGCGGTGGCGAAGACCTCCGCGCCGAGGTGGTGCGCGATCTGGGTCGCGGCCATGCCGACCCCGCCCGCGGCGGCGTGGATCAGGACCGACTGGCCCTTCTCGAGCCGGCCGAGGTCGAGGAGGCCGTAGTACGCCGTCAGGAACACCAGCGGCACCGCGGAGGCCTGTTCGAACGTCCACCCCCGCGGCATGCGGGTGACCAGCCGGCGGTCGGCGTCGGCGACGGGTCCGATCCCGCCGATCACCAGTCCCATCACCCGGTCGCCCGGACGCAGGTCGGTCACCTCCGAGCCGACTTCGAGCACCACGCCGGCGGCCTCGTTGCCGATCGTCCCGGCGTCTCCCGGGTACATGTCGAGCACGGTCAGCACGTCGCGGAAGTTCAGCCCGGCGGCACGGACGCCGATGCGCACGTCACCCGGCGCGATCGGCTCCAGCACGGCGGGGTTGGGCGTCAGGACCAGGTGGTCGAGCGTGCCCTTGCCCGACATCCCCAGCCGCCACGCGTCCGTTCCCGCCGGGGGTGACAGCCGGTCCTTGGCCGCGGGCACGATCCGGGGCGCGAAGACCTGGTCGCCGCGCACCGCCAGCTGTTGTTCCCCCGACCCGATCAGCCTGCCCATCAGCTCGTGCCCGATCGCCGCGCCGGGTTCGGCGTCGACGAGCAGGAAACGGCCGGGGTACTCCTGCTGCGCGGTGCGGACGAGGCCCCAGACGACCGCGGTCGCCGGGTTGTCCACCGTGGAGTCGACAGCGACCGCGCCTTCCGTCGCCACGACGAGCTGCGAGCCGGCGAACCGGTCGTCCGCCACCCAGCGCTGGAGGACGTCCAGCGTCCGGTGGGACAACCTGCGCGCCGCCTCGGGCACGTCCTCGTCGTGGTCCACCGGCACGTGCAGGACGACGTGCGCGGGAGCCCGGCCGCCGATCGCCTCGTAGTCCGTCCACTCGACGGCGTCGCCGAGCACCGCCGGCGCCCACTCCACGCGCAACGACCAGTCGTTCTGCCGTTGCGGCTGCAGCCCTTCGGCGGAGATCTCCTTCAGCACCAGGGACTCCACGGTCATCACCGGCTCACCGGCGCTGTCCGCCACCCGGATCGACCAGGTGTCACCGCTCTCCTCGCGCAGCCTGACCCGCAGCGCGCCGGCACCGGACGCGTGCAGGGTGACGCCGTTCCACACGAACGGCAGCGACAACGGCGTGTCCTCGGCCAGGCCGATCGCGTGCAGCGAGGCGTCCAGCAGTGCCGGGTGCAGCCCGAAGTCCGGGTGGCTCGTGTCGTCCGGGATCGTGACCTCGGCGAAGACGTCGTCACCCAGCCGCCAGGCCGCGGTCAGGCCCTGGAACGCGGGACCGTAGGAAAGCCCGGTGCTCGCGAGTTCCTCGTACCGGCCGGTGACCGCCACCGGCTCGGCTCCGGCCGGTGGCCACTCCCGGAGGTCGAAGTCCGGCACGGGCGCGGCGGGCACCAGGGAGCCCACGGCGTGCCGCGTCCACGGATCTCCGGTGAGCGAGCTCGCCGGGCGCGAATGCACGCTGATGGACCGGCGGTCGTCCGCGGCGGCGGGACCGACCTGCACCCGGATGTCCACCGCCCCCGACTCCGGCAGCACCAGCGGGGTCTGGAGGGTCAGCTCCTCCACGGTGCCGCAGCGGACCTCGTCCGCCGCGCGAACCGCCAGTTCGACCAGGCACGCGCCCGGGACGATCACCTGGTCCAGCACGACGTGGTCGGTCAGCCAGCCGTGGCTCGAACGGGAGAGGCACCCGGTGAAGAGGAACCCGTCCCCCTCCGCGAACTCAACGGCCGCACCGAGCAGGGGGTGCTCGGCGGGGGCGAGCCCCAGCCCGGTCGTGCCGGCCTGCGTGCGGGGCGCCTTCAGCCAGTACCTCCCGTGCTGGAAGGCGTACGTCGGCAACGGCACCCGCCGGGCACCGGGGAACATGGCGTCCCAGGCGACGGGCACGCCGTGTGCGTGCAACCGCGCGAGCGCAGTGGTGAACGACCTGACCTCGTCGTGCTTCTTGCGCAGCAACGGGACGAAGACGCTTTCCTCCTCCGTGCTCTCCGCGCCCAGTCCGGACAAGGAGCTGTCCGGGCCCAGTTCGACGAACCGCGTCACCCCGAGCTCCGCGCACACGGCCACCGCGTCGGCGAACCGCACGGGTTGCCGCGCGTGCCGGACCCAGTACTCCGCCGACGTGATCTCCCCCGGCCCGACCAGGGCACCGGTCACGGTGGACACCATCGGAACCACCGGTTCGCGGTACTCGATCGACTCCGCCACCGCGCGGAACTCGTCCAGCATCGGCTCCATGAGCACCGAGTGGAACGCGTGCGACACCGGCAACCGCGTGCACTTCCGGCCCCGCGCGGTGAGTTCCTCGACCACGGCCAGAACCGGACCCTCCACACCGGACAGCACCACCGAACCGGCACCGTTGACCGCGGCCAGCGACACCTCGTCCGACAGGAACTCCCCGATCTCGTCCTCACTCGCCCGCACGGCCACCATCACGCCGCCGGACGGCAGTTCCTGCATCAGGCGTCCACGGGCCGCGACCAACCGGGCCGCGTCGCCCAGTGAGAACACGCCGGCCACGTGCGCGGCCGCGATCTCGCCGATCGAGTGCCCGACCAGGAACTCCGGCCGCACACCCCACGACTCCACCAGCCGGAACAGCGCCACCTCGACGGCGAACAACGCCGGTTGCGCCACCGCGGTCCGGTTCACCGCCTCGGCGTCAGCGCCGAACACCACCTCGCGCACGCCCGGCAGCAACGCGCACACCTCGTCGAAGGCCGACGCGAAAACCGGGAACTCGTCGTACAACCCACGGCCCATCCCGAGCCGTTGCGAACCCTGACCGGCGAACAGGAACGCCACAGGTCCACTGAGGACAGAACCTTCCACCACATCGGTACCGGCCCCGCCGTCGGCGAGAACGTCCAGGGCTGACAACAGTTCCTCGCGGTCCGCTCCGGTCACGACGGCCCGTGCCTCCAGCCCGGCGCGAGCCGTGACCAGGGAGAAGCCGATGTCCGCCGGGGACAGGGTCGCGTCGGCACCGGCGAAGTCGCTCAGCCGCCGCGCCTGCTCCCGCACCGCCTCCGGCGTCCTGCCCGACAGCACCCAGGCGATCCGGGAGCCGGAGGTGTCCTCGCTCGTCGCGCGGGCGTGGACGTCCGCCTGGTCCGGAGCCTCGAGGATCACGTGCGCGTTGGTGCCGGAGATGCCGAAGGAGGAGACGGCCGCCCGCCGCGGCCGGTCGGTCGCGGGCCAGGCAACCTGCTCGGTCAGCAGCGACACCGCACCGGTGTCCCACTCGACGTGCGGTGTCGGAGCGTCCACGTGCAACGTCGCGGGCAGCGTCTCGTTCCGCATGGCGAGGACCATCTTGATCACGCCCGCGGCGCCGGCGGCGGCCTGCGTGTGCCCGAAGTTCGACTTGACCGAGCCCAGCCACAGCGGCGGTCGCCCGGCACGGTCCTGCCCATACGTGTTGAGCAGTGCCTGCGCCTCGATCGGGTCACCGAGCCGGGTACCGGTGCCGTGCGCCTCCACCGCGTCCACGTCCGAAGTGGACAGACCCGCGTTGGCCAGCGCCTGCCGGATCACCCGCTGCTGCGACGGACCGTTCGGCGCGGTCAGGCCGTTCGACGCGCCGTCCTGGTTCACGGCGGAGCCACGCACCACAGCCAGCACCTCGTGACCGTTGCGCCGCGCGTCCGACAACCGTTCCAGCACGAGCACGCCCACACCCTCGGACCAGCTGGTGCCGTCGGCGGCGGACGCGAAGGACTTGCTGCGCCCGTCTGCGGCCAGGCCGCGCTGGCGCGAGAAGTCCACGAAGGTCTCGGGGGTCGCCATGACCGTGACGCCACCCGCGAGAGCAAGAGAGCACTCCCCCGAGCGCAACGCCTGGGAGGCGAGGTGCATCGCGACGAGCGACGACGAACAGGCCGTGTCGACGGTGACCGCCGGCCCCTCCAGTCCGAGCGTGTAGGCCACCCGGCCGGACAGCACGCTGGCCGAGGTGCCGGTGCCGATGTAGCCCTCGACCTCTTCGGGGACAGCGCCCAGGCTGTGGGCGTAGTCGTAGTACATGACCCCGGCGAAGACGCCGGTCCTGCTGCCCTTCAGCGACAGGGGGTCGAGACCGGTGTTCTCGAGCGACTCCCACACGACCTCCAGCAGCAGGCGCTGCTGCGGGTCCATCGCCAGCGCCTCGCGCGGGGAGATGCCGAAGAACTCTGCGTCGAACGCGTCCGCCTCGTGCAGGAACCCGCCCTCGGTCGCGTAGGAGGTGCCCCGGTGGTCGGGGTCGGGGTGGAACAGGGTGTCGAGGTCCCAGCCGCGGTTCACCGGGAAGCCGGAGATGGTGTCCGTGCCCGACGCGACGACGTTCCACAGGTCCTCGGGCGAGCCCACACCTCCCGGGTAGCGGCACGCCATGCCGACGATCGCGATCGGCTCGTCCGTCGCGGCCGACGTGAGGACCGGAGCGGTCTCGTCGGGCTCGTCGTCGGAGAGCTGGGTGTGCAGGAACGTCGCGAGCGCGGCGGGCGTCGGGTGGTCGAAGACCACCGTGGCCGGAAGCCGCACGCCGGCGGCGGCGCTGAGGTTGTTGCGCAGCTCGATCGCGGTCAGCGAGTCGAAGCCCAGGTCGGTGAAGGCCTTGTCCTGGTCGACGCGCTCCGCGGAGGCGTGCCCCAGCACGGCGGCGACCTGGGCGCGCACCATGCCGAGCAGCGCCTTCCGGTCGGCCTTCGTCCCGGCCTGCGGCGCCCCAGCGGCGGCGACGCGCCGCGACTTCGTCCTGATCAGCCGGTCGAACAGAGGCGGGAGGAGCGAGTCGCGGGACCGTGCCTCCAGAGCGGCGAGGTCGAGCCGTGCCGTGACGGCGAGCGGCAGGTCGGAGGCCAACGCCGCGTCGAACAGCGCGAGGCCTTCGTTCTCTGTCAGCGCCGGGAAGCCCTGCCTGGCCGCCCGCTCGGCTTCCGCCGGGCTCAGACCGCTGCCCATGCCCAGCTCCCACAGCCCCCACACGAGGGACTGGGCGGGCAGGCCGTTCACGCGGCGGTGCAACGCCAGCGCGTCGAGGAAGCTGTTGGCTGCGGCGTAGTTGCCCTGCCCGGCACCTTCGAAGAGTCCGGAGGTGGACGAGTACAGCGCGAACAACCGCAGGTCGAGGTGGCTCGTCAGTTCGTGCAGGTGCCAGGCGCCGTCGACCTTCGGGCGGAGCACTCCCTCGATGCTCTCCTCGTCGAGCGACGTGACGACGCCGTCGGCGAGCGTGCCCGCGGTGTGCACCACGCCGATGAGCGGGCGATCCGCGGGGATGGCGCCGAGCACGGATTCCAGGGCCGCGCGATCGGCGACGTCGCACGCGCTGATCGTGACGTGCGCGCCGAGTTCGGTGAGTTCGGCGCTCAGTTCGCCGGCTCCTGGAGACTCTGCGCCACGGCGGCTGGTCAGGACCAGGCTCGTGACCCCGTGGGCCGAGACCAGGTGCTTGGCCAGCGCTGCGCCGAGGCCACCGGTGCCACCGGTGATCAGAAGGGTCCCGTCGGCGGGCAGGACCCGCTCGGCGCCGGCCGGAGCGCGCACAACGCGGGGTGCGAGCAGCACGCCTTCACGCACGGCCAGCTGGGCTTCACCACTGCCGGCAGCGGCACCGACGAACTCCAGCGGGCCGTCGAGGAGCACGAACCGGCCGGGGTGTTCGGCCTGCGCCGCGCGGACCAGGCCGCACACCGCCGAGGAGGCGACACTGGTCACGTCCGGACCGGCCGCGCCGGTGGTCACCACGACGAGACGGGAGTCCGCGTACCGGGTGTCGGCGAGGAAGTCCTGCACGGCCGTGAGCACGGTGCGGGTGGCTTCACGCACGCCGGTCGGACCGTCGTTCTCCGGCGAGACGAACAGGGCCAGCACGCCGGGGACGGCGTCCACCGCACCCCAGGTCGTCCACGCCGGTGAGTTGTCGGTGGGCACGGACACCCAGTCCACCGTGTACAGACTGGGGGCAGTGCTCTGCGCGGCCGCGGACGGCGCGCGGGACACGAGCGAGTCGACCGTGAAGACCGGCGCACCGGCCGGGTCGACGGCGTGCAGGCTGACCTCGTCGGCGCTCTTGACGGTGATCCTCACGCGGAGCGACGTCGCGCCGACCGCGTGCACCGACACGCCGGACCACGAGAACGGCAGCCGTGCACGCCCTCCGTCGTCACCGGCTCCGCCGAACCCGATCGCGTGCAGGGAGGCGTCGAGCAGGGCGGGGTGCACGGCGAACTCCGCCGCGTCCACCACAGCCGACTCGGGCAGGGTGACCTCGGCGAACACCTCGTCCCCGGCGACCCACACACCGTGCAGCCCGCGGAAGACGGGGCCGTAGGCCAGGCCGGTGGCGGCCAGGTCGTCGTACACGCCGTCGAGCGCGACCTCCCGCGCTCCGGCGGGCGGCCACGACGTCGTGGACCACTGGTGCGGTGCCGACGGCTTCACGGCCAGCGAACCGGACGCGTGCAGGACCCACTCGCCGGACCCCGGAAGCCGGGAGTGCACGCTGATCGCGGCCCTGCCGGCGGAGTCGACGGGGCTGGACCGCACCTGCAACTGCACGGACTCGGACTCCGCGAGCACCAGGGGTGCCTGCAGGGTCAGCTCTTCGACCGCGGCGCACCCGGCTTCTTCGGCCGCCCGCACCGCGAGGTCCAGCAGCACCGCGCCTGGCACGACAACGCGGCCGAAGACGACGTGGTCGGCCAGCCACGGGTGTGTCGCCAGGGACAGCCGTCCGGTGAGCACGTGACCTTCGCCGTCGGCCAGGGCGACGGTCGCGCCCAGCAACGGGTGGTCGGACGGCTCCAGACCCAGCGTGGCCGCGTCGGCCGCGGCCGATCCGGCCAGCCAGAAGTGCTCGCGCTGGAAGGCGTAGGTGGGCAGCTCGACGGTGGTCGCGGACGCGGGGAACACCGCGGGCCAGTCGACTCGTGCGCCGCGCACGAAGGCGTGGCTCACCGCGCTGAGCGCCTCGACCTCCTCCGGGCGGTCGCGGCGCAGCAGGGGCCGGACCAGCACGTCGGCGTCGTCCGTCAGGCAGTCCGCGGCCATCGCGGAGAGCACACCGTCGGGGCCCAGTTCCAGACACGTCGTGACGCCGGCCGCTTCGATGACCCGCACGGCGTCGTGGAACCGCACGGCCTCGCTGACGTGCGCCACCCAGTAGTCCGGTGTGGACACTTCCTCCGGGCTCACGAGGCGGCCCGTGACCGTGGAGACGAACGGGATGGCCGGAGCGGAGAAGGTGAGGAACTCCAGCAGCTGGCGGAACTCCTGCAGCATCGGCTGCATCAACGGCGAGTGGAAGGCGTGGCTCACGTTCAGGCGCTTCGCCTTGCCGCCCTGGGCCTGCCACCGGTCGGCGATCGCCAGGACGACGTCCTCGGCGCCGGAGAGCACGACCGAACGCGGTCCGTTGATCGCCGCGATGCTCACGGCGTCCTCGTGGCCGCCCAGCAGGCTCAGCGCTTCCTCTTCCGTCGCGCGCAGCGACACCATCGCGCCGCGCACCTCGAGCTCCTGCATCAGCCGCCCGCGCGCGGCCACCAGGGTCGCGGCGTCTTCGAGGGAGAGAACCCCCGCCACGTGTGCCGCGGCGATCTCGCCGATGGAGTGCCCGCTGACGTAGTCGGGCTTGAGGCCCTGCGACTCGACCAGCCGGTACAGCGCGACCTCGATCGCGAACAGCGCGGGCTGGGCGTAGGAGGTCTGGTCGATCAGGGCGGCGTTCTCGCTGCCCTCCTCGGCGAACAGCACCTCCAGCAACGGGGTGTCCAGCTGGATGTCCAGGTAGCCGCACGCGTCGTCCATCGCACGGGCGAAGACCTCGTTGCGCTCGTACAGCTCGAGTCCCATCGCGCGGCGCTGGGAACCCTGACCCGAGAACAGGAACGCGAGGCGGCCGGTGCCCGCGACGTCCCGGAGAGCCGGGGTGGTCCCGTTGATCACCGCGTCGAGGCCCGCCAGCAGCTCCTCGCGGCCGCGGCCGACGACGGCGGCGCGGTGGTCGAGGGCGGCGCGGGTGGTGGCGAGGGACAGGCCGACGTCGGCCGGGCTGAGCGCCGGATCGTTGCCGACGAAGGCCTTCAGCCGTTCGGCCTGAGCGCGCAGGGCGTCCTGCGTCCTGCCCGACACCACCCACGGAACCGCGATGTGGTCCGGAGTGTCGTCGATCCGCTCGGTCTCGACCGCCGGGGGTTCTTCGACGATCACGTGGGCGTTGGTGCCGGAGATGCCGAACGACGAGATCCCGGCACGGCGCGGGCGGCCGGTCACCGGCCACGGCTGCGCTTCGCCGAGGAGGGAGAGGTTGCCCGCCGACCAGTCCACGTGCGACGTCGGCCGGGTGAGGTGCAGCGAGCGCGGCAGGGTGCCGTGCCGCATCGCCATGATCATCTTGATCACGCCGGCGGCACCGGCGGCGGCCTGGGCGTGGCCGATGTTCGACTTGATCGAACCGACCCACAGGGGCTTGTCCGCCTCGCGTTCCCGGCCGTACGTGGCGAGGAGCGCCTGCGCCTCCACCGGGTCTCCCAGGCGGGTGCCGGTGCCGTGGGCCTCGACGGCGTCGACGTCGGCGGCGGCGAGCCCGGCGTTGGCCAGCGCCTGGTGGATCACGCGCTGCTGCGCGAGACCGTTCGGCGCGGTCAGGCCGTTGGAGGCGCCGTCCTGGTTGATGGCCGACGCACGCACGACCGCGAGCACCGGGTGGCCGTTGCGCCTGGCGTCGGAAAGTCGTTCCAGGGCGAGGACTCCGACGCCCTCGCCCCAGCCGGTGCCGTCGGCGGACTCGTCGAAGGACTTGCACCGTCCGTCGGGTGAGAGCCCTCGCTGACGGGAGAAGGCGACGAAGTTGCCGGGGGTGGCCATGACCGCCACGCCACCGGCCAGCGCGAGGTCGCACTCACCGGACTTCAGCGAGTTCGCGGCGAGGTGCAGTGCGACGAGGGAACCCGAGCAGGCGGTGTCCACGCTGAGGGCGGGACCTTCGAGGCCGAGGACGTACGCGATGCGACCGGACACCACACTCGTCGCGTTACCGGTCAGCAGATGCCCTTCGGACCCTTCCGGAGCGTCCGCCAGTCGCGGGCCGTACTCCTGGGGTTCCACGCCGATGAACACACCGGAACGGCTGCCGCGCAACGAGGTGGGGTCCACACCCGCGCGTTCCAGCGCCTCCCAGGAGACCTCGAGCACCAGGCGCTGCTGGGGATCCATGGCGGTCGCCTCACGCGGGGAGATCCCGAAGAACTCGGCGTCGAACTCCCCCGCCGCGTCCAGGAACCCGCCGTGCCGGCTGTAGGTCTTGCCCGCCTTGCCCGCGTCCTCGTCGTAGATGCCCTCGACGTCCCAGCCGCGGTCGGAGGGGAAGCCGGCCACGGCGTCGACGCCCTCGTCGACCAGGCGCCACAACGCCTCCGGCGAGTCGACCCGCCCTGGGAACCGGCAGCCGACACCCACGATCGCCACGTCGTCGTCGTGCTCGACGAGCGGGAACGCGGACACGGACCCGAACTGCTGGTCGTCACCCGCTCCCAGGCGCGTGGCCAGCGCCATCGGGCTGGGGTGGTCGTAGACGACGGTCACGGGCAGTTCGAGGCCGGTGGCCGCGACGAGACGCGCGTGCAGCTCGACCGACGCCAGCGAGTCGAACCCCAGGTCGAGGAACGACCGGGTGCCGCTGCCCACCGGTGGCGCGCCGGGCACCATGTCGGCGAGAACCTCCGCGGTCACCCGCATGACGAGATCGCGCAATGCGTGTGCCGCCTCGCCCGAGTTTCCCGCGGGCAGCTCGTTTCCCCGGTCCACCACCTCGCCGGTGGCAGGACGGAGGTCTTCGAACTCGCTCAAGTGCGCACTCCCCAACTACTCCGTGGGACGTCAGTGATGGCGAACAACAATGCAAGGCGATCCCGCCGGACACATCGGGACGCAGAACTGCAGTAACGTAATCACAGGTCGATTGCCTGCGGGATGTGGAGATTCCACCCGCCGGCCACCGGCGAAGAACTCCCCATCCACCCGGACGGATCGGCGCAGCGCGCACACCGCGGGCGCGAACGATTACTTGGCGATGACCGAGATGCGGAAACGCTCCATTACTCGGCACGTCCGCCCGAACATAGGATCCATTCCTATTTCCCCTTGGCCACGAAATCCAGCTTCTCGCCACTGCGGCGCAGGCCGAGGCCAGGCAGTTCCAGATGTCTTTGGAGGCGTCGCCATGAGCCGCACAGCAGTCGTGTTCCCGGGAATGGGTCCGTCGAAGTTCGACGACGTCGGCAGGTTCATGACGGTCAGTCCGTTCGCCCGGCGGAGGCTGGCCGAAGCGAACGCCGCTCTCGGGTGTTCGCTGCTCGACGAGCTGCGAACCGGTCCCGACGAGTACAACGCGGCACAGCAGATCGGGTTCCTGGTCAACTCCGTCGCGATGGCCGACTGGATGGAGAAGTCATTGGGCTTCCGTCCGGACATGTGCGTCGGATCCAGCTTCGGCGAGCGCGCCGCGGTCGCCTATTCGGGAGCCATGCCGTTCGCGGAGGTCGTCAGGCTCACCGCCGAACTGGCGCGGTGCGAGCTGGACTACTTCCGGGAGGAACATCGGGACCTGGTCAGCCAGCTGGTCGTGCGCACGCCGCAGGAACGGCTGGACGAGGTTCTCGCCACCATGTCGGAGAACGACGAGTGGCACGAGATCTCCGGTTACTTCGACGACAGCGTTCACCTCGTGACGATGCACGAGGAGCACCTCGCGGAGTTCAAGCGGAAGATCAGCGACCGCGGCGGCTACTCCCTGACCACGATGCGCCCCGCCGCGCATGCCCGCGTTCTGGCGCCCTTGCGCGCCCGGATGCGCGAAGAGGTGTTCGGGAAGTTCTCGTTCACCACGACGACGATGCCGATCATCTCGGACCAGGACGGCTCGCTGGTCAGCGCGGGAGCCGAGGTCGGCGCGATGCTCGAGGCGTCCACCGTCAACCCGGTGCACTGGGGGCACGTCCACGACCGGCTGGTGAACGAGGGCTTCACGCGGATCTGCGTGGCGGGCCCGGACTTCCTCATTCATCGACTGGGGCTCCTGAGGAAGAACTTCGAAGTGGTGGCGGCCGGCCCGAAGGACGCTTTGAAGTCCCGCCGTCCTTCCAAATAAGCCTCGTCTCCGGCGCGCTCACCACTGACCGCAGTTCCGTCACACCGCTGAGATCCGACGAATCATCGAGGTTGCAAAATGGGATTCACGTCGACTATCACAGATGACGAGCCGGCACCGACCGCGGGTTTGTCCCCAGATTTTCCCTTCGTCTACGAAGAATGGCTGAACCACCGGGCGGGACTCGGTGCCGTGCCGGTGGAGCGGCACGGCACCGAGGTGGCCGTCATCGGCGGCGGGATCTCGGGCATGGTGACCGCCTACGAACTCATGAAGCTCGGACTGCGACCGGTCGTGTACGAGATCGAGGAACTCGGCGGGCGGATGCGCACCGTCGGGTTCGAGGGACACCCGGAACCGAGGGCGGAACTGGGGTCGATGCGGTTCTCGCCGTCGGCCACGCTGTTCCACTACGTGAACAAACTGGGCCTGAAAGCAGTTCCTTTCCCCAACCCGCTGGCCGACGCCACTCCCAGCACCGTCATCAACCTGCGAGGGGAAACGCACTGGGCGCGCGGGCCCGAGGACCTCCCCCTGACGTTCCAGCAAGTCTCCGACGCGTGGTCCAAGGCGCTGCACGAGAAGGCCGACCTGCCGGTCATGATGGGCGCGATGGAGCGCCGCGACATCTCCGTGATCAAAGCCCTGTGGAACCGCACGGTCCGCGAACTGGAGAACCAGTCGTTCTACGGCTTCCTGACCTCCACGGCGGCGTTCTCGTCCTTCGAACAACGGGAGATCTTCGGCCAGGTGGGCTTCGGGTGCGGCGGGTGGGACACCGACTTCACCAATTCCGTGCTGGACGTTCTGCGGGTCGTCTACACCGAGGTCGGTGACAAGCAGTACCGCATCATCGGCGGCAGCCAGCAGGTCCCGACGGGATTGTGGAGTCACGAGCCGGAAGAACTCGTGCACTGGCCCGCCGGCACCTCGCTCGCGCGACTGCACGACGGGAAGCCGATGCCGGGGGTGTGCAGGATCAGCCGCGGCGGCGGTGGCGCCGGATACCTGATCGAGGACGTGTCCGGTGGTGTGCGCGAGTACCCGGTGGCCGTCTTCACGGCTCAGAGCTGGAACCTGCTGTCCCGGATCCAGTGCGACCCCGACCTGCTGCCGTCCGATCTGTGGACCGCCGTGGAACGCACCCACTACATGGGCTCGTCGAAGCTCTTCGTGCTGACCGACCGCCCGTTCTGGCGCGACCGCGACGAGAAGACCGGTCGCGACGTCATGGGGATGACGCTGACCGACCGGCTGCCGCGCGGCGTCTACCTGTTCGACGACGGGCCTGACGAACCCGGCGTGATGTGCCTGTCGTACACGTGGAACGACGACTCCCTGAAGGTCGCCACCCTCACCGCCGAGGAGAGGCTGGAGGTGGTCCTGGCGTCGCTCGCCCAGATCTACCCGGACGTCGACATCCGTTCGCACATCGTCGCGCCGCCGGTCTCGGTCACCTGGGAGACCGAGCCGAACTTCATGGGCGCCTTCAAGTCCAGCCTCCCCGGGCAGTACCGGTACCAGCGCGCGTTGTTCACCAACTTCATGCAGGACGGGTTCGACGCGAAGCACCGCGGTTTCCTCATGGCGGGTGACGACATCTCGTGGCTGGGAGGGTTCGCGGAGAACGCCGTGGAAACGGCGTTGAACGCGGTCTGGGGCGTGATGCGTCATCTCGGCGGTGCGACCCACCCGGACAACCCCGGGCCCGGTGACCTCTTCGACGAGCTGGCGCCGGTCGTCATCTGAGACGCGTCCCAGGTCGTGGCCCGACGGCGTGACCAGGACCTGGGACAGCCTCAGTACAGCTCCGGACGCCTGTCGGTGAGGTACGGGGTCTCCGCGCGGACCCCGGCGATCAGCGACAGGTCCAGATCGGTCACCAGAAGCCCGTCCGAGATCTCGGCGTCGATCGCGACGACCCGGCCGTCCGGTCCCGCCACCCTGGTGAGACCGCAGTACTTCAGGTGACGTTCCCCGCCGGTCCAGTTGGTGTAGGCGATGAACAACTGGCTCTCGAAGGCGCGGGCCGGCACCACCGTCTCGGCGACGAAGTGCCACGGGACCATCAGGGCGGTCGGCACCACCAGGAGCTCGGTGCCGTGCACCGCGTGTGCGCGAACCAGTTCCGGGAACTCCACGTCGTAACAGATGATCAAGCCGACGGTCGTGCCGTCGACGACGGCCTGCACAACGCCCGTGTCCCCGGCGCTGAAGCTCGACCGGTCGATGTCGCCGAACAGGTGCGTCTTGCGGTAGGTGGCCAGACCCGTTCCGTCGGCACCGACCACGCGCACGGAGTTGTAGACGCGTTCCCCGGCCAGTTCGGGCCAGCCGTGCACGATCGCGACACCGCACTCGGCGGCGATCCGCGCGACCTCGCCGCACATCGGCCCGCTCTCCGGCTCGGCGAGCTCACGCAGCTTCCGGCCGCCGAGGTTGTAGCCGGACAGCGACATCTCCGGCGTGACCAGCAACCGCGCGCCGGCCTCCGCTGCCTCCCTCGCGCGCACCCGCAGACGAGCGAGAGCACCCGCCACGTCGGACGGGTGCGTCGAGGCCTGCCAACAGGCGATTCTCATTGCGAACTTCCTCCCACACGGCCACACGTCGGATCGGCGATCAGCCGATGTACGTCTGCTGGGCGCCGCGGCGCGGACGCGGCGGGCGGATCGTGGTCAGGAGAGGGCCGAAGACGAACCAGGCCGCGCCGGTGCCCGTCATCACCGGCATGGCGACCTTCCACATCAGCTCGGTCTGCGCGGGTGTGCTGACGAAGAGGACCAACGCGGCCATGATGACCATCGAGATGAGCCACGCGAGTGCGAACTTGCCGAACTGCGCCCACTCGTAACGCACCTTGGCGCGACCGTACTTCGGCGGCAGAACGGGCGGTGGACCGCCGGCGAAACGGTGGTGGAAGCGCTGGTCGGTCCACCGCATGATGCTGTGCCCGAATCCGAGGGTGAGGCCGAGATAAATGGCGGCCGCCACGTGCGGCCACGTCGCCTCACCGCCCGAACGCAGGTCGAACACGGTGGCGATGAGCAGCACCACGTCCACGAGCGGTGTGCAGAGGAGCAATGCGGCGCCGACCCGGCGACTCCGCAGCGGATAGCGCGCGACCAGGCCGGCGAGCAGGAAGAACCAGAACCCGATCTCACATCCGATGATCAGCGCGAGGATGAAGTTCTCGCGCACGTACCCGAGGATCTCCGTCATGCCCGGATGCTGGCAGTGCGATCTATTGTTCCGTTATCGTTCTGTTCTTCCACCGCCCAGCGACGCTCGTGACGCGGTTTTCTCTAGTCGTAACCGCGAATGTGACCGTCCTCGTCGGCGAGACTGTCGTACTCGTCCATGCCATTCTCCTCTCATGGGTGAACTCCGGACAGCAGCTCCTTCAAGTGAGTTCAGTGCGGTGTAACTCCGATCACACAATTCCACTCTCCCCCGCCAACAATCCGCTATCGGGCCGCCATCGGCGCGCGGGTTCATCCCGTCAGGACGACAGCCTGACCGGCCGTGGCGAAGAGGCCGTCGAACACCCGGACGCGGTCGAAGGACAGGGCGTGCTCGCGTGCCCGGTCCGCCATGAGCTTTCGTTCCTCGGCTGACATGTGGAGCACCACCCGGTCGATCGCGGCGGCGATGTGGCTGGGGTTCCCGGCCTCGACGAGGATGGCCGTGCCGCCCACCGCCTCGCCGACCCCGCCGGTGGTGGTCGTGATCACCGGCCCGCCGCCCGCGAGCATGTTCTCGGTCAGCGCGATGCCGAAGGTCTCGACGAAGTCCGGTTCGGGCTTGGTCGGCAGCGCGTACACGGCGCAGCCGTTCATCAGCAGCGGCTTCTCCTCGTCCTCCACGTCGGTGAGGAAGAGGATCCGGTCGTCGTGCCGGGTGATCGCCTGGAGGTGCTCCAGTTCGGGGCCTTTGCCGGCGACCACGAGCTTCAGCCGTGACCGCGCCTGGCACCGGGCGAACGCGTCCACCAGGTCGTAGACGCCTTTGGCCCGCGTCACCCGGGACAGGAACAACACGTACCCGTCGCGTTCCAGGCCGCGGCGCCGCAGGGCGGCCTCCACGAGCGCCGGATCGAGGTCGAGGTACGCCGAGGTGTCGATCGGCGGGTAGCTGACCGATATCCGGCGCACGCACTGGCGGGCGAACCGGGTGCCGCAGTGCGCGTCGACGGCCTCCGCGCAGGCGATGATCTCCTGCCTGGTGTACTCCGACACGGCGATCACCTGGTCGTTGGCGAGGAACCGGGTGAACAGGACCACGGCGGCCCCGAACCGCCGCTCGTGCAGGCACGAGCGGATCACGTTGGTGACGTCCGATCCGACCGCCTTCGCGATGGTGTGGACGTCGGGTGCGTAGCCGGCCGCGCGTGCCGCGTCGACGGCGTCGCGCACCACGGCGTCGTGGGGAGCGAGGTACATCGACACGCAGGTGGTCCGGACCGGCTCGGCGAGCAGTTCGACCAGGCGTCCGGTCAGCCCGGCCAGGTACCGGCCATCGGGTACCCGGTAGTCGCCGACCGGCTCGGGCCGCTCCACGGTGATGCCCTCGCTGTAGGGCAGGATCCGGTCCAGCGGCTTGAGCGGCAGGCCAGCCGCCTGCAGCACGGGTATCGGCCAGGTCAGCAGCCGGACGTCGTCGAAGCCGCGGGTGAGCGCGACCTCGGCAAGGTTGCGGGCTTCTCCGGAGTGACCGCAGATGACCGGGTCGGCCCGGACCACGATGACGAGACGGCGGTTCGGCCTGCTCATGGGCGAGCCCTCTTTCCGAACGGGTCGGACGCTGATGGCGGCAGGATCTCGCGGCCCCACTCCGAGGGGTGCGGGCCGAGTTCGAGCAGCAGCCGGCCGCCGGCGTGGACGTCGGACGCGCGCAGGTGCGCCGCGTCCAGTGGTGTGCCGTTCAGCCGGGCGGACTGCACGTACTGCGGCGGCGGGTGCTCGTCCAGCCCGTCGGAACTGATGGACGTCTCGCGGTGTCCACGCGTCTCGATGACGAAGTCGCGGTCCCCGAGGTGCAGGGTGGCGCGGCTGAAGGCGGGCGCGTTGACGAGGAACAGGTTCTGCCCGGCGACCGGGAACAGGCCGAGCGAGGCCCACACGTACCAGGAACTCAGCCCGCCCGAGTCGTCGTTGCCCGGCAGGCCGCCGGGACCGGTGCCGAACTGCCAGGTCAGTGCCGCGTGCACGATCTCGGCCGTGCGGTCGGGCCGGCCCGCGTAGTGGTAGGACCACGGTGCTTCCATGTCCGGCTCGTTGTTCAGCCCCTCGAACCGGTTCAGCAGGTAACCGGCCGCCATCTCCGCCGAGCCTGGCCGCTTGCCGGGCTGCGCCACACGCGGGGCTCCGTAGCCGAAGAACGCGTCGAGCGTGCTGACGAACGCCTCGTTCCCGCCGACCATCGCGATTCTCGCCGCCATGTCGTGCAGCAACCGGAACGAGTAGTTCCACTTGCCGCCCTCGTAGAACGACGAGTCGAGCAGCAGGCCGGTGTCGGGGTCGAACGCGTTGGACCACAGGCGGCTGCGCGCGTCGAGGTCGTCGGCGAGCTGGACGTCGTTCAGGGCCCTGGCGACGCCGGAGGTGCAGTGGCAGGCGTAGGCGAGGTCGAGCGTGTGCGAGATCGGGTGCACGACGCCGTGCTCGTAGAAGTCCTCGCCGTACATCCGGCGCAGGTCGTCGTACATGTGCACCAGCGCCCAGGTCCAGTCCAGGTCGCCGAGGCCGAGGGCGTGCACGTCGGCCAGCGCGGTGTGGACCAGCGCGCTCGCTTGCCGGAAGAACCTGTCCGCGCCGCGGGCCATCCGGTATCCGATGGGGAAGTTGCCTTCCTCCTCGCAGACCCGGATCAGCGACTCCAGCAGATCGACCGCCCGCTCCGGGCAGAGGGCGATGAGCAACGGCAGCTGGGTCTTGTAGATGTCCCACATCGTGCAGATGTCGAACACGAAAGGCCCGGAGGACGGCCAGAACGGGCTCTCGTCGTCGGCGAAGCACGGCTTGATCAGCGAGTGGTACATCGCAGTCGCGAACACCTGCCGCCTGGCGGGCGACCCGCCCTCGACCTCCACCCGCCCCACGTGGTCGCGCCACCGGTCCTGGGTCCGCGCGCGGACGTCGTCGAACGCCGGCGCCCCGTCACCGCATTCGCGGTGCAGGTTCTCCCTGGCCTGTTCACAGCCGCGCAGGGAGAACCCGATCTGGATCTCGACGCTCTGCCCGGCGGCGGTGGGACCCATGTAGAGCATCCCGAACGGGCGCAGCGTGGTCTGCCTGATGCGGTCGAAGTCGAGCCGCGTACCACCCTCGATCAGCCGGCGGTCGTGCCAGAGCATCTGCCGCCAGCCCGGACTGTCGACCCTGATGTACACCGACAGCGGCACGCCCTCGACGACCACCGTTCCCTGGGCGCGGCCGTTGCCGAGGCTTTCCACGTGCGCCCTCAGCGGCACGGTGCGGCCGAGGTCGATGCCCAGCCCACCGCAGGACAGGTCGACGACGATCCGTGCGCTGCGATGCTCGGGAAAGGTGTACCGGTGGACGGCGACCTTCGCGCCGACAGTGATCTCACACCGAATGCCGGTGTCGAGGGTTGCCGCGTAGTACCCGGCCTCAGCGGCCTCGTCGTGCAGCGGCCAGGCCTCGCCGAGGACGTCCAGCGGCTGCACCATCGGCGTCACCCGCACGTAGTTGTAGTACTTGCGTATCGCGCCGGTGCCGGACTGCTGGAAGTGGGTGAAACCGGACGCCTGCAGCCGGTCGAACATCTCCTCCGGCTGCCCCTCGGTGTTCTTCGTGTAGAGGCCGTACCCGGTCGGATAGGCACCGGAGTAGGCGCAGGCGGACACCATGCCGAGCGGGGACGTCGCGCCGGGGTGGGTGTTGCCGACCTGTGCTTTCGGCCACCACCAAGTGGCCGCCAGCCCTTGCGCCGCAGGCAATGAGGTGGCAGCCGTTCCGATGAATGGATCGATCTCGTCGAGGATGACGGGACCCTACGTGCGGGCGGGCACCCCGTTGGTTTCAGCGACGTGAACATTGCGACGGTGGCTTCGACCCGATCCGCGAGGGCGATCCGCCCGGATCATCGCCACGGCCTCGGTCCACAGAGGACGAGCCGTCCGAAGCGCGATCGGGAACACGCGGGCAACCAAACCGGTCTCCCACCGCATGGATAGGGGTGAGGGCGTCTGCCGGGCGCCACTGATCCTCGAGGAGAGTCGCGGTGCGAGTGGGCCAGGTGATCGCGGTGGCGGTGGTGCTGCTCGCGCTCGTGGTCATCGCGACTGCGGTGCTCGCGCTCCGTGACACCGAACGAGCTCCGGAGCAGCGTCCCACAGTGGTCCGCACGGACGACATGACGTGGCAGCGGACGCCGTCGCCCGCGCCGTCCTCACCGTCACGGCCCATCGGATAGGGGACGACGCTGAGCTGGGAAACCGAGTTCGCCGAACTCTTCGACCGGTGTTCGGACTCGATGCGGTTCACCGCCTACCTGTTGTGCGGCAACTGGCACGAGGCGGAGGACGTGATGCAGTCGGCGTTCATGAAGCTCTACCAGGCCGGGCCGAAGCTGGCCGACCGCAGCGGGATCGAGGCGTACCTGCGGCAGGTCGTCGTCCGCACCTTCCTCGCCGAGCGCAGACGCCTGCGCTGGCGCAGGGAGGAGCTGACCGACGCACCACCCGAGGAAGTCTTCGACACGCCCGGCGCCGAGGACGGTCTCGTGGTGTGGCAGGCGTTGTCCACACTGCCCGCGCGCCAGCGTGCCGTGCTGGTGCTGCGCTACTGGAACGACATGAGCGTGGAGGACGTCGCCACCGCACTCGGTTGTTCGACCGGCACCGTCAAGTCGCAGAGCAGCAAGGGGCTGGTGACGTTGCGGCGCAAGCTCGGCCCTGGGTTCAGCCGGTCGAGACTGGAGGCCTGATGGTGCACGAAGACGAATTGAGAGCGATCTTCTCCGCACTGCGGTCGCAGACCGCGCCGCCAGGGTCCGGCTCCGCCGCCGACCTGATCCGGCGCAGCCGGGCGAGACGGTCACGCCGTCGCACCGCCGCGGTGGCGGGCAGCGTCGCCGCGACGGCGGGGATCCTGGTGCTGGCACTGGCTTTCCTGCCCGTCACACCCAGCACACCGGTGGACCCCGGCCCGTCCCTGCAGGCGCCGACCTCGACGACCGACGGCGTGCTCACCACTCCCGACGGGACACCCGCACCGCACCGCACCACGCCCGGCGTCCCGGTCACCACCACTACGGGAATGCCGCCTCCGGCACCGTGACGATCAGGGGTGCGGTGCCCGCTCCTGACCGCGTGGTGCTCGTCGTCGACCTGTCGTTCCCCTGTTCGGGGGATGGGGGTTCATCTATCGGGAAATTCGGACCCAAATACCGTCGGATCAACTGAGATCCGGAGGTCCTGTCCGTGCCTGAAACGCCCGAGACCGCGGTCACCCTCACGCGGCAGGCGATCGAGTCGCGTCACTCCGACCGGGGCCGCGCCCGTGCGTTGCTGGGTGCCGCTTTGGCGAAGAACGACCAGTACGAGCCCGCCTGGCGCTGGCTCGCCGAAGTGGTCGAGGACGACGGCGAGCGGCTGTTCTGCCTGAACCGGGCGTACGCGCTCAAGGCAGACCCGGCGACCGGCCGTGCGCGCAAGGCGCTGCGCGCCGCGTCTCCGACACCCCCTGCCGAGGTCTCCGACCTGGTCGATCCGCCGCCTCCAGCGGCAGAGGTCACCGGCCGGACCACCGGAAGGCACCGGTTGTCGTGGATCGCCGCGGGGGCCGCGGCGATGGTCCTGCTCTCGTCGTTGGGCGTGTGGACGGCATCGGGAGACAGGCAGGGCGATCCTGTCCACGTCGCACTGGTGGCCGGGATGACCGGGGACAACGCGGTGGCGTCGGCGCACATGGAACGTGCCGTGCGCATGCACCTCGACACCGTCAACGCCGCGGGCGGTGTGCACGGGCATCCGGTGGAGCTGCTCGTCTACGACGACGCGGACAGGGTCGACAAGGCCGTCGCCATCGCGGAGCAGATCGTTCGCGAGAACCAGGTGCTGTACGTCGTGGGGCACAGCAGCAGCGACACCGCACTCGCGGCGGCTCCGATCTACCAGCGGGCCAAGATCCCGGCCATCACCCCCTCCGCCAGTTCGCCCCGGATCACCGACGGCAGCGACTGGTACTTCCGCAGCATGTTCGGCAACCGCACGCAGAGCGATTTCCTGTCCGCGTACGTCTCGCGTGTGCTCGGCTCGAAGACCGCGGCCGTGGTCTACGAAGACGACGAGGACGGCCGGTCGGGTCACGAGACCTTTGTGGAGTCCTTCAGCGAGTTCGGCAGGGTGACCGCCGCTGTGGCGATCTCCGCCGCGGCGGAGAGCAGGGAGGAGTCGGTCGAGGCCGCCGTCGCGGAGGTGAAGGCGCGCGCCGGTGGCGCACCCGTTGTGCTTGCCCTGAAGGAGAAGAACGGCCTCGACGTGATCGACGGACTCCGGTCCGCCGGCGTCACGGCACCCGTTCTCGGCACCTCGGCGCTGAGCTCGCAGGCGTTCCACGCGGCCCTGGTGGAGCGGGAGAAGGCGAAGGCCCGGCCGGGGTCGCTCACCGGCAACCTGTTCATGGGCACGCCACTGGCCCAGGACTCGCTGTCCGGTCCCGCGCAGGTCTGGGCGGACGACTACGCCCAGCGGTACCACGAACGTCCGTTGTGGCAGGCCGCGATGGCCCGCCAGGCCGTGAACGTGGGGTTGCACGCGATGAAGGCGGGCGGGCTCGGCTTCGACGAGGCGAACCGGGCGGAGGACCGCCGGCGGGTGCGTGACTCGTGGGCGTCGTTGAAGGACCGCAAGAACTCCTTCGCCGCCTTGCTGGGACCGTTGTACTTCAACGCCAGCGGGTCGGCGCAGATGCCGGTGTCGGTGGTGACCAGTGACGGCTCGAGGTTCGTCTCGGCGCCCACGCAGTTCACGATCTACGACCCGCTCAGCGACGACGCGGTGAAAGCCGATCTGGCGCAGGGACGGGTCATCGCGGTCAAGAACCGGTACCTCAGCCTCAGGCAGGTGGTGGCGACCGGGATCAACATCAACGAGATCCGCGACCTCGACACCACCGACGGCACGTACTTCGTCGACTTCTTCGTGTGGCTGAAGTACGCCGGCGACAACGCGGCGGCCGACGTGCAGTTCGTCAACGCGGTCAAGCCGGACCTCAAGCTCGGAGAGCCGCTGCGCAACGTGACCGAGAACGGGCAGACCTACCGCCTCTACCGGGTGGCCGACCGCTTCAAGACCGGCCTGCAGTTCCACGACTTCCCGTTCGACCACCAACAGCTCACCGTCCTGCTGCAGAACAGGACGCGCACCGCGGACCAGGTGTCCTACGTGACCGACAAGGAGATCCTCGACCAGGACCCGCGCGACTACCTGCGCAGTGGTGCCGACGCCGACGCCGACATCAACCAGGTCCCGAACTGGCTCGCCTCGTCGGTGCGCTTCTTCCGGCAGACCGTCGGCAGCAGCGACGCGCTGGGCGACGGCCAGGCCGCGGGCGCCGCCAACGGCATCTACTACAGCCAGTACGCGGCCGAGATCGCCCTCGACCGGGACACCCTGCCGTTCCTGGTCAAGAACCTGCTTCCGCTGGTGCTGCTGATCTGCGTTACGTACCTGTCCCTGTTCTTCAAGCCCTCCGACGGCGGCCCACCGGTGTCGATGGGGGTCACCGCGATCCTGAGCACCGCCGTCCTGCTCAACAACGTGACCGCCCAGCTACCGAAGATCAGCTACATCGTGGCTCTGGAATGGGGCTACTACGCGTTCATCCTGCTGGCCGCCACCTGCGTGCTGATCGCCATGCTGCGCAAACGTCTCGTCACGACGAACCGCGACAGCGCGGAGCACACCCTCGCCAGGGCGGCGCGCATCGCCTACCCGGTCTACCTCGTCGTCGTCGTGACCGCCTTCGTGGCCATCTTCGGCTGAGCGACCGCCGTGCATCCCTGTTCGTGGATCCGGGTCAGAAGCCGAACTTCGCTCACTCCTCGGCTGTCAGCACATCGGCGGCCTTCTCCAGGACGGCTACGATCTCGTCGACACGGAGCCGTACCGCCCCTTCGCGGTCACCTACGCCTTCGAGCCGTGACAGCAGCAGGTACTGGAGGGTGCCGTCCGGGTGCATCTCCGCGGCGAGGTCGTCGGTGGTGGGGCCCCAATGCGCGAAATCTGCCCACTGCCCTGCTCGGTAGCGGGCGGCGCTCACCCGGAGCGAGTTCGTGAACTGCGGCACGTAGGCCGTGTTGTCGAACGGTGTGGCGATGGCACCGTCCAGCCACAGCGTGCAGGTGCGCAGTTGTGACCCGTCCGGGTCGGCCGGGCCGATCTCGAGCGCGATGCGTGACCTGTCTCCGATCAGGAGGTCGGTTGCGCGCCAACGGGAAACGTCGATGTCGAAGTCGAGCGCCCTGGTCACGGAGTCCAAAGTGGCCGCGGTCGCGTCCTCGTCGAGCGTGACCGACTCGGGCAGGTCGGCGAAGCCCAGGTGTTCCAGTGTGGCGCGCAGGTTCGGGTAATGGGGCGGCCGGTCGGGATGGGTGGTGTACACGCCGATGTTGCGCAGCATCGGCACGTGCGACCGGTCCGCACCGGGCAGCCGGGTGCCCGCCAGGTACACCCGCGCGGCCCTGTGATGAGGCGCGGCGTAGTCGGCGGGACCCAGCTCGACGGCGAAGCTCGCCCGGTCGCCGTGAACCCCGGCACTCCGCGTGGCGAATGCGCCGAGCAACTCATCCGCCACGACGTGCCACGCCGCCGGGTCCCTGCCACTGACCTGTGCGAACCGGCTGTCATCCGAGATCTCGAACTTCTGCCCGGCCAGCGCGAGCAGGCCGTTCGCGCTGTGGTGGCGCACCAGGTACTCCTGGTCGAACGTCCCGCGGTGCAGTGCGGCCAGCGAGCGAGGGGTGATCGGCAGCAGCCGGAGCGCCATGGCCGCGTCGATCCGTTCACCCCAGTGCCCGAAGCCTTCGAGCACCGCGGCCACCTCGGACACGTATTCGTCGGTGCCGATCAGCTCGTACAGCACCTGCGCGGTGCGCACGCGGAACACCCCGCGGGCTGAGGGGAGAGCGGATCGCAGCAACGCGGCCGTGTCGGACGGTGCACGGCCAAGCCGGGCCAAAGCGCCCAGCGACTCGACCGCGACATGATCGTGCTCGCCGACACCGGCACGCAACATCCGCTCCGCTCGCACAGGCTCGCGCTCGTGCTCGGCGATCAGCGCGCCGACATCGGCGCCTTCGTGCCACACCAAGTACGGCTCGCCGAACACCTTTCGGCGGAACTCACCCCACGCGTCACCCATCCGCGTGAGGCTAACGCCAGCGCTCAGCCCGCGAGGACACCGTCTTGCAGTGGTTCAAAGCGCACATGGGCTAGCCTTCACACAGATTGAGGGTGACCTGATGAGTGAGCCTGTCTTAGGCCCGTTGAGCCGTCATGGCTCTGAGATGCTCGACAACAACACCGACCAGGCGCCGCACGAGCGGGCGATCGAAGTGCTCGAAGAGGCTGTCGCGGCGGGTGAACCCGCTGCCGCCCGGTTGCTCGCCCGCGGATACCTCGACCAGGGCCGGCTGATCGAGGCACAGGAACTGCTGGTTCCCCTGGTCGAGACGGGACGCGACGATCTCGCGGACGTGCTGGCCGACGTGCTCGCCGACCTCGACCTGCCCCAGGACGCCGAGCGCGCGTACCTGGTGGCCGTGGCCTCGGGTGACAGCAAGGCGATGAACAACTTCGCGTTGTTCCTGGCCGAGCAGGGCCGCTTCGACGAGGCGGTGGGGATGTTCGAGCGTGCGGTCGAGCTGGGCGACACGCTGGCGCCGGCGAATCTGGCCCGTACGCACCTGCACGACCGGCTTGACGTCGCCAGCGCGCTCGCCGTCGCCGAGCAGCACCTCGACCAGGCCAGGCCGACGACCTACTGCGCGCTCGCCGAGGTCTACGCCGAGCTCGGGCGCCTGGACGAGGCCGAGCGCCTGCTGCGCACGGCCATCGACCTGGACGCGCAGCAGGCGCACATCGACTACGCCAAGTTCCTGCACCACCACCGGAACGACGCTGTGGCCGCCGAGCGCGAGTACCGGCTGGCCGACGAGATCGGCGAGCCCGCCGCCGGATACCACCTCGGTGCGTTCCTGCTCGAGCACGGCGACGCGGACGACGCCGCCGACGTGCTCGAACGCGCCGCCTCGTGGGGCGACATCGACGCACGACGGCTGCTGGACACCGAGTTCGAGCTCGTCACCGATCCGTAGAGGTCCGACGGCGGACGACGACGACAGCGACCTGGCCTCTGGCCGGGTCGCTGAGCAGTTTTCGCGGCCCGCTGTCAGTGGTGCGGTCGCACTGCTCGCCCGGTTTTGAGATCTGGTTTTCCCATCCTCTGAGGACGGCAGCGCTGCCGCCGTCGGCGTACACCTGTGTTTACGTGGGCCCTCTATCGGGTACTGAGATGTCCGGAAGTAGTGCCATGACAAGGAGTTGGAGTCAGGCCTGTGTGGTGAGACAGGAGGAACGAGCAGCAATGTGGTCCGTGGATGGGAATGCCTCGAAGTTCCTCGATGGCGCGCCGGTGGGCAGCATCGAACTGGCACGTGGTCTCGCAGGTTCAGGTGGATCGCTCCCGGAGATCACCTCGGTGCTCGAACGAGCGCCCGTGGGCTTCGCGGTCGTGGGCGAACAGATGCAGGTCCTCTACGTCAATCCGGCGTTCGTACTGGTGCACGGCGCGGCCTCGCGCCAGTTCGCCGGGCGGACGATCGGCGACATCGTTCCACCTGCGTACAGGGCAACGGTGGAGCCCCTCGTCGTCGACGTGCTCAACACCGGCGCCGTACACCGCGACATCGAGACGCACGACGACGCCGGCGACGGCACCAAACACTTCCAGCTCACCCTGTTCCCCTTGTGCGACCGCGACGACCAGGTGGTCGCCGCCGTGGTCGCGGTCCGGGACGTCACCGAGTCCCACGAGGTCGCCGAACTCGAGGGGATGCGCCTGCACGCCGAATGGACCGATCGGCTGGACCGGGCGCAACGAGCCGGCGGCACCGGGTCGTGGGAGATCGACCTGCGGACCGGACGCGTCGCGTGGTCGGTGAACCTCTGCCGCATCGCCGGCGTGACCCAGTCGCCGAACACCGTCGAGGAAGTCCTCGCGCTGGTGCACCCGCAGGACACCGAGGTGGCCCGCGCCTCGTTCAGCGGCCTGACCATGCAGTCACCGGTGTTGGAGGTGGAGTACCGGTTGTGCACGCCCGACGGGCGGATGATCGTGGTCACGTCGATCGCCGAGCCGGTCGCGGACGTTGCCGGCACGGTGGTGGCGCTACGCGGGATGTGCGTCGACCGCACCGCTCGCCGGACCGCCGAAGCCACCGCGCGGGCGGCCGAGGTGCGGGCCGACGAGATGACCGAGCAGCTGAAGGACGAGCGGCAGGTCGTGCTGCAGCTGCAACGAGCTTTGCTGCCGCCGAGTCTTCCCGACGTCGAGGGCGTGGAGCTGTCCGCGGCCTACCAGCCCGCGGACAGCGCGGCCGGGGTGGGCGGCGACTTCTACGACGCGTTCCCCCTGCCGGACGGCAGGCTCGCGATCGCGGTCGGCGACGTGATCGGGCACGACGTGGAGGCCGCGGTGACCATGGGCAGCGTCCGCAGTGCCCTGCGCGCCTTCGCGATGCAGGACCCGCACCCCGACCGCGTTCTACGTGAGCTGAACCGGCTCGTCTGCTCGTGCGACGACATGACGATGACCACGGTGTTCTACGGCGTGTACACCCCTTGGGACGGCACTTTCTGCTACGCCAACGCAGGCCATCCCCACCCACTGCTGGTGCACGACGGCACAGCCCGTCCCCTGGCACACCGGCACGGGCTGATCACGGGAGCCGCGCCGCACGCCGAGTACCTCGCGTTCGAGGCGTCGCTGAGCCCAGGTGACGCGCTGTTCGTCTACACCGACGGGCTGGTCGAACACCACGACACCGACATCGACACGAGCATCCAGGCCTTGTGCGCCGCCGTGACAGCGCCGCATCTGCCCGAGCGCCTCGAGCACCTCGTGCCGACGGTGATCAACGCCGCCGCGCCCGACCGGGGCCGCGACGACGTCTGCGTGCTCGCCCTGCGCCACAGACCGCCGTGTGCGGGCTGACCAGGTTGTCAGGTCGTTGTTGTAAGGCGGCCGCGCTCCCGGCGCCTGACAACCCGAACGGTGTAGACCTCGTGAGCCAGATGCCGATCAGCGAAGGAGAACATCGGCCGTGCTCAAGAACCTCACCCGCCGTAGCACGCGACAGGGCGTCCAGGCGGTCGTCGCCGCAGCGGCGATCGTGGCGACGGTCTTCGTCGCGCCGTCCGCGCACGCGGCGGACCCCAGCACCAAGTTCAGGCTCGAGTACGGAGCCAGCTACGCCTACGGCACCCTGCGGTGGCACCAACGTTCGGTCGACGTCGACGTGACGCTCCATGCCAGCTACTGCCGTCAGCTCAAGGCCTACCCCTTCGACAGGAACGGCGTCGGGCACCAGCCGGGGTGGACGCCGCGGGTGTGCAACGGCACGATCAGCGGCACCATCAGCCTGCCCGTCAACGTTCCGGGCGGCGCCGCGATCGTCCGGCTCGACCTCGTCGACGAGACGGGGAAGCTGCTCGTGAGCAAGCCCTGCCGCCCCAGCGCCAACTGCGACAAGTAGCCGTGGCCGACGCACTCGGGTGAGCCACCCCTTCGCGGTGCGGAACCAGACGTCCTGGTCCCGCACCGCGAGGAACGGACCGCCTGCTCGCGACGATGAGCCGGCTCCGGGCCGGTCTGCTGCCGGGTGTCGCCTGGGCGGTGCAGGTCGTCGTCGTGGTCGGCCTCCACCAGGCCGCTTCTCGCCGCCGAGAACAGGAGCGACGTCTCCTCGGCGGACAGCTCACGCCGTGGCGACTACCTGACCTACCGGGAACCGCACGCCGGTGAGGTCTTCCGAGACGGCCCAAAGACGTTGCTGCACGGTCAGGTCGTAGGAGTCGGAGCTGGAGGCGACCAGCCTCGGGTGGCCGCGTCGCTCGGCCAGACCGTCGGGCCCGTAGTACTGCCCGCCGAGGACGGACGGGTCGGTGGCGGCCCGCAGGGTGGGAAGCGCGCCCGCCGTCGCGGGCTGGGTCATCACCGGAGCAAGCCAGGTGATCACCCGGCGGGCGACCGGCAGGGTGTTGCGGGCCAGTTCGGTGTTGGAGATGCCGGGATGTGCGGCCACCGCGACGGTGGTGCCGTGCGCGGCCAGCCGGCGTTGCAGCTCGTAGGTGAACATCAGGTTGGCGAGCTTCGACTGGCCGTAGGCGCCGGACCGGCTGTAGGAACGCTCCCACTGCAGGTCGTCGAAGTGGATGGCGGCGTTGATGCGGTGACCCGTGCTGCTGACCGTGACCACCCTGGAGCCGGGCACCGGCAGCAGGAGGTCGAGCAGCAGGCCGGTGAGCGCGAAGTGGCCCAGGTGGTTGGTGCCGAACTGCATCTCGAAGCCGTCACGGGTGGTCTGCTTCGGGGTGTACATCACGCCGGCGTTGTTGATCAGCAGGTCGATCCTCGGGTGGGTGGCGCGCAGGCCGGCCGCGGCGGCGCGCACCGATTCCAGCGAGGTCAGGTCCAGCTCCCACACGGAGACGTCACCGTTGATCCGGGCGGCGGCCAGTTCCCCCTTCTCGGTGTCGCGCACGGCCAGCACGACCGACGCGCCGCGTTCGGCGAGCCGCCGCGCGGTCTCGAAGCCCAGTCCGGTGTTGGCGCCGGTGATCACGGCCACCCTGCCGTCCTGGCGCGGGATCTGCTGCTCGGTCCACTTCATTGCGAACTCCTAATGTACCGCCGGTAACTTATGATCCGAACGTTAATGTACCGCCGGTACACTGTCAAGGTACCGGCGGTACCCAAGCTAGGATCGAGGTCATGACGTTCCAGCGGGCGCGCACCGAAGAGCAGCGGGAGGTCCGGCGCAGGGCGATCCTGGAGACGGCCTCGGCGATGCTCGACGAGATGCCGGTGGCCGAGGTGACCCTGAACGAGCTGAGCCGGCGGGTCGGCCTGGCCAAGACGGCGGTGCTGCGCTACTTCGAGTCCCGCGAGGCGGTACTGCTCGACCTGATGGACGACCGGACGGCGACCTGGCTGACCGCGCTGGAGCAGGAGCTGGCCCACGCCGTCGACCTGGACCGAAAAGCGGTGGAACGGGCCGGGCAGACGGCTGACGTGCTCGGCCGGTCGCTGGCCGCCCAGACGGCGCTCTGCGACCTCTACGGCGCGCAGGGCGGAGTGCTCGAGCACAACGTCTCGGTCGAGGTGGTCCGCCGGCACAAACATGCCTCGCTGGGCAACCTCGCGGTGATGGCCGGCCTCGTCCGGCGGTTCCTGCCCGAGGTCGGCGACCAGGCCGAAGAGTTCTGCCTGACCGTTCTGCTGACGGCCGGCGCGCTGTCCGCCTACACCTCACCGCCACCGAGCCTGCTCGCCGTCTACGAGTCCGAGCCGGCCCTGGCGGTCCACCGCATCGACCTGCGGACAGCCCTGCAGCGCGCGATCATGACAGCGCTCGTGGGCATGCTGCCACGCTCCTGAGCCCAGCAGCGCGACGGAGGGCCGGTCCGGGAGGGCGAACCTCGCGAACCGGCCCTTCGTTCGAGCCGGGTCAGATCGACACGGCGGATGAGGACTTCCTCGACCTGCGCTCAGGTCACTTCGCGTAGTGGACGTCCGGCCACGGCGGGGTGACCATGCCGCTGCCGATGTGGAAGCTCGGGTGTGGCGGCTGGTTGTAGGCGGTGTTCTGCCAGGCGATCGCGGCCCGGTACATCGGGTCGTGCATCAGCGTCGGGATGCGGCGGTCGGTCTGGTTCGGAGTGCTGTAGATCCGCAGCGCCCGGTTGTCGCTGGTCGGCCAGATGACCTCCTCGCGCCAGTCTCCGAGGATGTCGCCGGACAGCGAGGGGTTGGACTTGGTGCCGTTGTTGGAGTGCACGTTCGATCCGGTGAGCAGGCGGGTGTCACCGCCGGTGCCGTACTTGTCGACGTGGGTGCCGTCGAGCAGTTCGCGGGTGGGGTCGCCGTCCCACCAGATCAGGAAGTTCGCCGACGACGGCTTGCGGCCGACCGTCTCCCCCCTGGTGTTGCGCAGCTGGCTGTCCGCGCTCGACCACGACTCGGCGCCGGGGCTGCCGGCGTGGACGTCACCGGACACACCGCGGCCGTTGTCGCCCGCCGGCGCGGTCCGCCAGAGGACCTGACCGGTACGCGCGTCCGCGAACCACGAACCTGGCTGGCTGCCGTTCTCGGACACCTTGTAGTACTCGAGGCCCGGCCGGGACGGGTCGAGATCACCCAGGTGGGCCGCGTCACCGTGACCGAAGCGGGTGTTCCACAGACCGCGGCCGTCGTCGTCCACGACCGCCGCGCCGTAGACGATCTCGTCGCGGCCGTCGGCGTCCACGTCACCGACGGTCAGCGAGTGGTTGCCCTGTCCCGCATAGGTTCCGTTGCCGGAGGCGGTCGAGTCGAACGTCCACCGCTTCACCAGCCGGCCGTCGCGGAAGTCCCACGCCGCGATCACCGCGCGGGTGTAGTAGCCGCGAGCCATGATCAGCGACGGGCGAGCACCGTCGAGGTAGGCGGTACCCGCGAGGAACCGGTCGACGCGGTTGCCGTAGCTGTCACCCCACGACGCCACGTTCCCGCGTGGCGGGTCGTAGTTCACAGTGGACAGCGCGGCGCCGGTGAGGCCGCTGAACATCGTCAGGAACTCCGGGCCGGCCAGCACGTAACCGTCGCCGTTGCGGTGGTCGGCCGAGGCGTTGCCGATGACCGTTCCCCGCCCGTCGCGGGTGCCGTCGGCGGTCTTCATCGCGATCTCGGCACGGCCGTCACCGTCGTAGTCGTAGACCTGGAACTGGGTGTAGTGCGCGCCGGAGCGGATGTTGCGGCCCAGGTCGATGCGCCACAACCGGGTGCCGTCGAGACGGTAGGCGTCGATGAAGGTGTTGTCGGTGACACCGGCCTGCGCGTTGTCCTTGGCGTTGTTCGGATACCACTTCAGGAAGATCTCGTACTGGCCGTCGCCGTCCGCGTCGCCCACACTCGCGTCGTTCGCGGTGTACGCGCTGCCCGGCGGGGAGATCGGCACGTCCAGATAGCCCGCTCCGAACGACAACGACGCCGGCGAAGCCGGTTGCTCGGCGCCGTTGACCACCGCTCGCACGGTGTACGACGCACCGGAAGGGCCACCGGCGTCGAGGTAGTTCGTGGACGCCGTGATCGGTGCCGGGTTGAGCTTCGCCCCGCCGCGGTAGACGTTGAACCCGGTGTCCCGCGCGTCCCCGGCGAGCAACCGCCAGCTGACCAGGTTCCCGCTGCCCGACCGCACGCTGACCACACCGCGGTCCAGCCGTTCGACCTGCTTGCGCCCGGTCGGGTCACCCGGTTCCGGGCCTGGATCCGGGCTCGTCGTCGTGGTCGTGGTCGTGGTGGTCGTCGGCACCACACCGCCAGTGCACAGGACCCCGTTGAGCGTGAAGGCATCCGGTTCACCGACGTCGGATCCAGACGCCGTTCCGTTGAACCCGAACGACACGTTCCCACCAGTGGGAATCGCTCGATTCCAGTCCACATTGGACGCCACCACGTCCGCACCGGACGGCGCGAACGTGGCGTTCCAGCCCTCGCCGTAACGCTCAGAACCCGGAAATGTCCACGCAAGCCTCCAACCATCGACCGGATCACCGAGGTTCTTGATCGTGACGTTGGCGGAGAACCCGCCCTGCCACTTGTTCTGCACCAGGTAGTCGACCTCGCAGCCGGGAGCGGCCGAAGCCATCCCCGCGGCCGCGAAGCCACCTGCAACCACGCAGAGCGCCGTTCCCACGGCGAGTGCGCGCGCGCCAACGTTGCTGAGCACCATTGCTCCTTCATCCGATTTCTGGGAACGCTCCCAGATCTGTCGCGCCTCCATGACAACACCGCACACCGGGACCGGTCAATGATTGAAACGATTCATTCGACGACGGTCGGTAAGCGCTTTCCACCTTGCAGTGCATCAAGTAGATCTTCGTCGTCGCACGTCGGAAGGCGTGCAGCGCACGGTCGGGCCCGGCTGTTCCGGGCACGAGGCCAGGCCGAGCCGTCGCCTCCGCCGTCGAACGCTTCGACGGTTCGACGGACAGCAGTGGACGACTGACGAGGTGTCCGCGATCCTCATCCAGGCAGCGCGCACGGCACGGCGATTGGACATCTGATGACAGTGATCATGGCGCACGACCGTCATCGGCCAGGAGCATCGCGGAGCACCCGGTCGTCGCGCCGATCACTGATCACCCTGGCGGTGGCCGCGCTCACCGCATCGCTGAGCCTGGTCGTCACCACTCCCCCGGCCGATGCCGCCACCAGCCAGTTCCGCGGTGTGAACTGGGCCGTGCTGGGCGACAACTTCAGCACCACCACGCTCGTCGTGCAGGGCCTGAGCCAGTCCGACAGCAACGCCACCGTGCGGGCCAAGGCCAACGCCCTCTACGACGACATGGCCTCCACCTTGGGGGTCAACACCGTCCGGTTGCCCATCAACACCCACACCGTGGCCAACACGACCTGGTGGAACGCCTACCGGGGCGCCGTCGACGCCGCCACCGAACGCGGGTTCAAGGTCATCCTCGCCTACTGGGAGGACGGCGCCGCGTCCAACGGCAAGATCACGAACATGGCCGCGTGGAACAGCATGTGGTCCAGCGTGACGAACACCTACGGTTCGAACGGCAACGTCTACTTCGAGCCGATGAACGAGCCGGTCGGCTACAGCTCGGCGGACTGGCGCAACGTCGCCGCGAACTGGCTCGGCTACCACACCTCGGCGGTGCCCTCCAGGGTGCTCATCGGCGGCATCGGCTACAGCCAGGACCTGCGCGACGTCTGCAACGACAGCCGCTTCAACTCGACGCTGCTGTCCTTCCACCACTACGCCTTCTTCTACGGCGCGATGACGTACGACCAGTTCCGCAGCCACATCCAGACGCGGCTGGGCAACTGCGCCTCCCGCGCCGTCGCCACCGAGTTCGGCGCGCCCATGTCCACCGGCCTCGACTACAGCGACGCGAACAGCAGCAACAACTTCGTGCGCCACATCCGCGCCATGGCCCAGGTCATGCGCGACAACCGGATGGGCGGCACCTACTGGCCGGCCATCGGCGGCAAGCCCGGCGACATCGGCTACGACCACTACTCGATGTACTCCTTGAGCGGCAGCGGCACGAACCTGGACCTGACCATCCGCAACGCCTCCGGCGCCGACCGGCTCCGGTACGCCTGGGGCGACGGCACGAACCCGCCCGCGGAGACGTTCTACCGGATCACCGCGCGCCACAGCGGCAAGGCCATGGACGTCCAACAGCCGAACACCGACAACGGCGCGCGTGTCGGCCAGTACACCTACAGCGGCAACGCCTGGCAGCAGTGGGAGTTCCGGGACGCCGGCAGCGGCTACTGGCGCGTCGTCAGCCGCCACAGCGGCAAGTGCCTCGACGTCGCGAGCGCCTCCACCGGCGACGGCGCCGAGCTCATCCAGTACACCTGCGGCAGCGGCACCAACCAGCAGTTCCAGATGGTCGCCAACGGCAGCTACTTCCAACTCCGGGCGCGGCACAGCTCCAAGTGCGTCGACGTGCCGGCCGCTTCCACTGTGGACGGAGCGGTCCTCAAGCAGTACGCCTGCAACACCGGCACGAACCAGCAGTGGTCACGCTCAGCGAGCTGACAGCCGATCACGGACGCGCCGGCACGTCCCAGAGCAGCACCCTTCCGCGGTCCCCGGCGGTGGCGAGGGTGCTGCCGTCGGGACTGAAGGCGAGGTCGAACACCGGGATGTCGCCGGTACCCACCGTCTCGAGGAGCTGCCCGGTTTCCGCGGACCAGAAGGTGATGCCGCCCGCGATCCCGGCCACCGCCAGGACTTCGCTGTCAGGGCTGAAAGCCGCTTGGGTACCGGCCAGTGTTCGATGGGTACCGTCCTTGTGCAGCAGGTGAACCACTTCGAGAGATTCGACTATCGCAACGTGCTCTCCGTTGCCGGCGACAGCAAGCCCGGAGAGTCGCCCATCAGGACTCGTCGTCTTCCACTGCCGCGACCCGTCCTCACCCGATACCAGAATGGACCTGTCCTCTCCCACGAGAGCAACGACGTTGCTGTCAGAGCTGAACGCCCCTCCGATCACCACCGCATCACTTCTGGCGACGTACTTGCCCTTCAGCGTCACCGTGTCCACACAAGCGAGATGTCCGTCGGGTTCGACCAGTACCAAGGTGGTGCCGTTCGGGCTCAGCGCGACTGGGCGCACCGGGGCCGGGATCCTCGCGGCGTGGTCCCAGCCGTGCTCCGAGGTACATCGGCGTCGCACAAGAAGGGTTCCGTAGAAGGTGCATGTTGTGCCGTCGCGGTCGATCCCGATGACGTTCCCGAATCCCGGGATCTCGGTCAGCTCACTCGACCTGCCCGAATCCACCTCCAGCACCGTCATCCTCGATCTGGTGTGGACGAGCACCTTCTTGCCGTCACCGCTGAACGAGATCGCGTCGACGTCGCGGAACTCGCTGGTGTCGAAGATCCGGCGGAGCGGGCTCTGCGCCTCCACCACAACGACGGAGACGAGCAGCAGACCGGTCGTCGCGACGGCGACGACCGCTGGATGCCTGCGTACCAGGCGCGTGCGGCCCGGAGCAGCGGGGCGGGTACCTCGCCACCTGTCGGCCAGGTAGCCGCGGAGCAGGTCGTGGCGCAACTCGTAGGAGGGCCCGGCGCTGCGCAGGACTCCCTTCTCGTGGGCCTCGCCCAGGAACCGCATCAGGCGCCACGGCAGGCGACCTCGCACGGCGAGCCAGAGGCGCGCGACCGTGTAGACCGACCAGGCCGTACCCGTCCCGAACAACACCACGATGCTGATCACCGGGACGGCGATGACAGCGGCCACTGCCGCCTCAGCGACACGCTCGTCGGAGTCCGAGGGGAAAGCTACCGCCGCAGCGGTCGCCAAGCCGCCGCAGACGCCCGTCACCACCGCGGTCAGCAGTGTCGCCGTGCGATCGGTGCGCAGCACCGAGAGCGGGGAAGGCGCGGTGCTCCACGGTGCCGGAGCGGCGAGCCAGCGCCCGAGCGCCAGCGGCACGCCGACCGTCGCCGCCGTGACCAGCCACAGCATCACGCTCTGGTTCACCTGCCAGGCGCCGACCATGATGAGCCAGGGCGAGCCGATGATCAGACCGGCGAACACCCCGACCGGCAGGTGCAGGAACAGTCCGCGCACACTGGGGGAACTCCTGTGCGGGGTGCCGTCACGTCCCGCGACAACGCCGTTGGTCAGGGTGGCCACCCCGAGGATCGCCACCGAGATGACCACCACGTTGGGCACGAAGTCCCCGGCGAGGGACAGGGTACGAGCCGATTCGCGGAGGCCGATGACGAACCCGGTCGTCGCGGGCCCCGCCACCGCGTAGGCCCCCAGGAGCACTACCAGCGCCGCACCGCAGACGATCGACACCATGACCGCGAGATCTCGTCCCACACCGGCGGCGGCGATCATCGCGACGTGACGCCGCGAGGGAGAGGGCGAGGTGTGGGCCGCACGGGCGACGTTCAAACCGGCCACCAGGCCGACCGGCAGACCCATGACCGCGCCACCGAAGGCATATTCGATCAGGTCGTCGCCTGGATCGCCCAGCAGCCCCCACAACGTGACGGAGAGCGCCGCCCCCGACACAGTGATCATCGCGGTGATCAAGAGCGTGAACACGAACGGCGGGACCGCGCGGGCGATGCGCCACCACTCCAGTTCGGTGCCGCCCACGCGGTCGCGGAGGTGAACGGCGAGGAACGACAGCCAGCGCCGCGCGCGGTCGCGGTCCTGGTCGCGCGGGTAGGCCGTGACCAGGAACTGCTCCAGCAGGTGGTGCTCGACCTGTTCCTTGGTGCCCAGCCGGGTCAGCTCTTCCGGGTCCTCCCGGGGCCGCTGGTAGACACGCCGGGCCAGGCTGATCATCAGCGGGGTGGACAGGGCGGTGGCCACCGGTCCGCCGGGGTCGTCGGTCAGCGAGCGCGTGACGGCCTGCCAGCGGCCGGGCCCGGCTTCCTCCAGTTCGGCCTGGGTCAGGTAGACCCGGGCGTCCTCGGGGCGGATCCGTTCGACGTCGACGACGGCGGCGTGCGTCAGGACACGGCTCTCCGCGACCGCCTCCTCGAACTCCTCGCCGCGGCAGGTGATCACCATTCGCAGGCCGAGCCCGGCCACGCGTTCCAGGTCCGTCAGCGCCTTGCCCAGCGAGTTCTCCGACATCTCGTCGAGGCCGTCCAGCACGGGCAGCAGCCGGCTCAACGGCACGCCGTGCACGAGCGACCCGTAGTCGGCGGCCAGACGGCGGGCGATCCAGTGTTCGACGTGCTCGCCCGCGCCGGTCGACGGGTCGTGTGGCTGCCAGCCCGCCACCGGGAGCAGCACCGGCACGCGGTCGTGGGCGGCGGCCGCGATGGTGAACAGCACGGCCAGCGTCGTCTTCCCCGCACCCGGTTCCCCCAGCACCACCAGCTGGTCGTGCGGTCCGTCCAGGAACTGGGCTGCCAGCTGGTGCGCCACCGGGCTCTTGTCGCTGGTGTCGTGCACCAAGGCCCCGGCCAGCGGCGCCGACTCCGGCAACGAACCGGCCTGGGCGCGGCGTTCGGTCGGCCGCCACCTCAGCCGCAACGGCCGGGGCCCTGCCAGGCCGCGCGCGGTCACCTCGTCCTCCCACTGCTCCGTCACCACCTCCCGCAGTTCGGCCAGGCGTTCCTCGATCGACGGCGACGTGCGCGCCGCACGGAACGCCCACGCCGCACCACAGGCCGCGACCAGCAGTCCCGCCAGTCCGGCACCCACGAGCCAGCCACCGGATCCGCCGCCCGCGACGGCCCACACGACCGCGACCGCCGACGCGACCGCGACGGTCACGACCCACGACGGACCGGAACCGGACTGCCCCGTCGTGATGACGAGGTCCCCCTCGACCACGCCGGTCTGCACGGCGGTGCCGTTCACCGAACCCTTGATCGTGTTCTTCACCCGAGGACATCTCTCACCGGATCCGTCACCCGGTCGACCACGCCGCATGAGAAGCTGATCGCCTTTGGCACCAAACGCGTTTCACGGATCGGCGTTCACGCCACCCGCGGTGGAATCGCCGGTGGGCAAGGGGCTGCGAGGTCGCGATGCGATCCTCAGGTCGTGGGACGCGGTTGATGCGATCATCGACGAACTGCGGCGCCCAAGGGGAGCGGAAATGGGTGGGACGTTCGGGGAGTTGTTGCGCGAGCACCGGATCGCGCTGGGGCTGACACAGCAGGCGCTCGCGGAGAAGGCCCAGCTCAGTGAGCAGGCGATCGGTGCGCTGGAACGCGGCGACCGCAGATATCCGCAGGCCGCCACGGTGGACCGGCTGTCCGGGGCGTTCGGGCTGACGGGAGCCGCGCGGGAGGCGTTCGACGCGGCGGCGTCGCGCAAAGGCACGCCAAGACGCCGGAACGCGTCCACGCCGCACCAGCTGCCTGCCGACGTCGCGCACTTCACCGGGCGTGCCGAGCAGGCCGAACTGCTGGCGGCCACACTGCGTTCGCACAGGACGGCCGCGGTGGTGGCCATCAACGGCATGGGCGGGGTGGGCAAGACCTCGCTGGCCGTTCACGTCGGGCACCGGGTCGCCGCCGACTTCCCCGACGGACAGCTGTACCTCGACCTGCGCGGGCACGGGGACCGGGCACCCGTCGCACCGCTGGAGGCGCTGGGAGTGTTCCTGCGCGCGCTCGGGCCGGCGGGCGTGGACGTGCCCGCGACGGTCGACGAGGCGGCGGCGCGGCTGCGGACGGAGCTCGCCGGGCGGCGGATGTTGCTGGTGCTGGACAACGCCGCGGACGCGGAGCAGGTGACGCCGCTGCTGCCGGGGACGGCGGGCGCGGCGGCGATCGTCACGAGCCGGCGGGCACTGCTCGCCGGGCAGGCGCTGCAGGTGCAGCTGGACGTGCTCGCACCGGCCGATGCGGTCGAGCTGCTGGCAGTCACGGCGGGAGCCGATCGGGTCGCGGCCGAACCGGAGGCGGCCGCCGAGGTCGTGCGGCGCTGCGGCCGTCTGCCGCTCGCGGTGCGGCTCGCGGGCGCACGACTCGCGACCAGGCCCGCCTGGACCGTGTCGGCACTGGCGGACCGGCTGGCCGACGCGAGCCGCAGGCTGGACGAACTCGACGGGGTGCGGGTGTGCTTCGCGCAGTCGATCGACGTGCTGGCCGGCAGCGAGGCCCCGGCCGACCGCAAGGCCGCCGCGGCATACCCACTGCTCGCCTGGCCCGACTTGCCGGATCTGTCCGTCACGGTCGCGGCCCGTCTGCTCGATCTCGGTGAGCAGGAGACCGAACGGCTGCTCGAACGGTTGACGGCCGCCTGCCTGCTCGAGGCGCCGTCGTCGGGCCGGTACCGGCTGCACGACCTGCTGCGAGTGTTCGGGGCCGGCATGGCGGGGCCGGAGCGGTCGGGGGCGCTGACGAGGGTGCTCGGGCTCTACAGCGCGGTCGCGTGGTGTGGGCTCGCCATGGCCAGCCGCGGCTCGCCCCGGCTGGCCATGGCGCCGGACACCGTTGCCGCGACGGGCATTGCTCGTACACCGGACTTCTCCGACGCGGGTGCCGCGATGGCGTGGCTGGAGGTCGAGCGTGCACACGTCCTCGCGGCCGTCACTCAGGCCGCCGCAACCAAGACGGGCAGGGAGACGATCGCGATCCTCGCCCTGGGGTTGTTCGAGTTCTACCGTTCCCGCGGCTTCTGGCGGGACTGGCAGCTGGTGTGCAAGGCGGCGCTCGAACATCCCGCCGACGGGCTGGTGCGCGCGTACCTCCTCAGCGACCTCGGTGTCGCTGAGGCCGAGTCGGCCCTGCGCGGCAACGGTGATCACCGCGCAGCACAGGGGCACGTTCGCGAGAGCATCGCGCTGTTCGAAGAGCACGGCAACGACCACATGACGGCAACGGCGCTGAACAACGCCTGCTACGCGTTCAACCTGGGCGGCGCGGTCCGCCAGGCCATCGAGTTCGGTGAACGTGCCCTCGCGCTGCACGTCGAACTCGGCGAACGGAGCTGGACGCACGGCATCACCCTGGTCAACCTCGCCGAGCTGCACGGGCAGGCAGGCGAGCGCCAGACCCAGCACCGGTACCTCGCCGCAGCACTCGACGTCCTCGAACCCCTCGGCGACGACACCCACGGCCTGGCATATGCACTTGTAGTGCTGGGTTTGGCGTACCGCGCGGAAGAGCGCTTCCCCGAGGCGGTGGAGACGCTCCGGCGCAGCGCCGCGGAGTGGCGGCGAATCGCCGACGCACCGGGGGAAGCGAACACGATGGTCGACCTCGGCGAAACCCTGCTCCAGGCAGGTCAGCCCGAGACGGCGCGCGAGGTGCTGACCGACGCGCTCACCTTGATGTCCCGGTACGGCGACTCGGTGCGGGAGCAGAAGGTGACCGAACTGCTGCGCCTGTCCGAAACAGCCGCGACGAACTGTGATGGCGATTCGCAGGGGACGTCCGGGACGTGAACCGCGCGAGGCCCACCCGGAAGGTGGGCCTCGCGCGGTCAGAAGAGCGTCAGTCCTTGCCTCCCCTGGTTCCGCGATAGGGGAAGCAGGTCACGACCGCGCCGATGATGTACGCCATGATCCCGGTGACGACGCCCCACAGGGGCAACAGACCCCATCCGATCGCCGGCGCTGTCACCCAGATGACGACGATGAACGAGATCAGAGCGAGGATGCCGCCGAGGCAGGTGATGGCCCGGCCCGGATCGATGCGGTTCGGGTTGATCCTGCGCAGCGCCTTGCCGGCCTTCTTCAACGCCTTCTGGAAGCGGCCCTTGTACTTCCTGGACATCTTCTTGACGCGCTTCTCAGCCTTTTTGAGAACGCTCTTGGCCTTCTTCAGCTTGCTCCGGAGCGTCTTCTTGCTGACGCAGCCGCACCCGCCGCCGCGCTCCTCCTTGTTGATCCTCCCGTCGGTGTCGACCCGGTTCACCGGATCGGCCGGGTAGTTGTAGGCGTTGGTGTTGCCGCCCCGCACCGGGTCGACCGACAGGAACAGCCCGGTCGCCGGGTTGTAGAGCCGCGCACCCATCAGCGTGAGCCCCGCTCCGGACACCGCCCGCTGCTTGGTGCCCAGCCAGCCGTACTGCACCGCACCGGTCCGGTTGACGTTGGTCGCGTCGGGACTGCCGTACTCGTCGTAGTTGTTCCAGCCGCTCAACGAGGTCGCGGTGGACGACGACGTTGCCAGATCCACAGTGGACACCACATCGCCGTGCGGGTTGGCGATCGCGAGAGATCCCGCACCGGTCTGGTCGACCATCAGCGACAGGTCGTCGGTCATCAGCTCGACGTACCGGCGGGCCGAGTCACCCGAGCTCACCCACGTCGGGTTGTCCGAGCTGTCGGTGTAGTGCCGGGTGGTCGTGCTGAACTCGCTTCCTTCCACGACCGACTCGGCGACCCGCCGGTCAGCCGCATCGAGTGCGAAGGACGTGGTGATGCCTCCTTGCGCGATCGACTCGGTCTGGTCGCCGTCGTAGTAGCCGATCTCCACGGCACCGCCGGCCGGTCGTGGTGCATCGGCCGCGGACAGGGTCCTGGTCCGGCCGAGCTCGTCGTAGACGTAGCCGGTGACCGGGCGGTCAGCGGTGTCGAACGAACGCGTCGTCGTGGTGCCGCCGGTTGTGGCGCACGAACCGTCGGACTCGGCGTTCCTGGAGGTCTTGCCGAGCCGGTTGTCGTTGCGGTCGAAGGAGTAGGAGCGGGTGACACAGGCCGGCAGGGTCTCCGGATCGGTCACGTCGGCACCGGTGGTCGACGCCGTGCGGTCACGCACCTCCAGCAGCCGGCCTGCCCCGTCGTAGGAATACGCCCGGTCGTACGGCACGGCGTCGCCCACGTCGGACGGGTCCTCCTCACCGGGTGGGCCGGTGAACGCCGCGCCGTCCGGGGTCCGCTCGCGGACCACCCGTCCGGTGACGTCCACGTCCTGCGACCAGGACAGCCAGCCGCCGCCGGGACCGGTGTAGCTCAACCCGATCTGGGTGCCGGCGTTGTCCAGCTCGGTCTGCTGCGTGATGCCGCCGGGCAGCTGGTGCACGACCAGTGCGCCCGCCGCGTCGTAGGCGCCCGACGAGGTCCAGGTCGAGCCCGCGGTGGTGACCTCGACCTTCGTCGGCAGGCCGCGGCGCTCGGTCCTGCCCGCCGCGTCGGTGCCGTCGTAGGTGTAGCGGGTCGAGCCGTTGGCGTCGGTGACGGTGGCGATCGAACCGGACGCGTCGTACACCGTGGTCGTCATCGCGTCACCGGACGGCTGGTATCCGGTCTGCCTTCCCCAGCCGTCGTAGGTGGTGGTGAGGGTCGAGGCGACGCTGCCGTCGGTCCTGCGCGCGATGACGGTGCCGATGCCTCCCGTCACGGGGTCGTAGGTCGTCTCCTTCCGGGTGTTCGCCGTCGAGCCGGCCAGTCCGGTCACGGTCGTCGCGACCGACGACTCCCGCCCGTCCAGGAGGTAGGTCGTCGTCTTGGTGCGGGTGACAGCGCCCGAGGTCTCCGTCACCACCGTCGGCGACAGGAGGTAGTCGAACCCCGTGTTGGTCGTCGTCGGCAGCGACGGACCCGACGACGGCGCGGCCGCGGGGAACGTCTTGCAGATGAGTTCCGCCCACTGCGGCTTGCCGCCGCATTCGGTGCCATCGGCCGCGGCTGTGTAGAACACGGTCTTGAGCGTGCCGGCGTCGGCACCGTTCGACGTGGGCTGACGGGTCTCCACGACTCGGTTCTCACTGTCGTGGCGGGAGATTCGCACGACGTCCGGAGCGGACGCGGTGCCGTCGAGGTCGACGTCGGTGATCGTCCGGCCGGGCAGGCCGGACGCCCAGCCGTCGGGATCGCCCTGCACCACCGGGGTGTAGTCGCTCAACGTCCGGGAGACCGCCTCCAAGTCCAGGCCGGTGCCGGGATCGTGGGCGAACGAGGTCTCGGTCGTGGCCAGCCGGTACGGCTGGCCACTCGCGGGGTTGACGCCGCCGTTCGGCGCGCCCTGGTCGAACTCGATCTTGCGGTGGGTGCGCAGCGGCTGGGAGGTGCCGTCCCGCAACGTCGCCGTCGTCACCGGGCCGTAGCTGTCGGTGACCAGCGTCTCGTCCTGGTTGTAGACGGTGATCGACGCCAGCTGGTCGGCGGCCGAGTGCTGACCGTCGATGATCAGCCGCAACGCGCGCTCGTCCAGCTCGCGCACCTCGTTGCCCTTGGCGTTGTAGTCGGTGGCGGTGTACTGCCACGCGCCCGCGCCGAACTCCGCGGTGTTCACCGTGTAGCCCTGGGCGTCCGCGTACTGCAGCCGCGCGAACTCCCAGTCGCCGGCGGAGGTGCCTGCCGGGTGCTCGGGACCGAACACCGCGAATCCCTTGACCGGAGCGGACTCCTGGCCCCATCTGTCCACGGAGGACTGTGACAGGTCCGGCAGGCCGGCACCGGTGAGCGGGACGTCGTAACCGAAGCTCGCCAGGGTCGCCGTACCACCGGCCGGGTCGCCGGCGGGCCGGTCCCGCTTGACGTCGGCGAGCTTCACGTTCGGCGCGGCGGTGTAGGCGAGCCGCGTCGGGACCTGCCCCGGCGGCGTGACCGAGGTGAGGCGGTTGGCGGAGTCGTAGCCGTAGCCGGTCGTCAGGTCGTTGCGCGGGTCGGTGACGCTCGCGAGCCGTCCTGCCGAGTCGTAGGTGTAGGACGCGACCTTGATCGTGTCCATGGCCGACTTCGCGGGGTTGTAGATCTCCAGCCACGCGGCGGTCATCCTGCCGGCGGCCGAGCCGGACGTCCCGTAGTCGAACCGCACCGACCGGCAGCCGGCCACGTGCTGGTAGACCCCTTGAGCATCCGCACAGGACACGCCGGGTGCGGACGGCGCCAGGATCCGGAAGACCCGGCCCGCGCCGTCGTAGCTGTAGCTGGTCTTCCCCGGCACACCCTGTTCGGCGATGCTCACCGGCCGGAACTTGGCGGCGGTGGTCGCTGTCGGCGCGGTGGCCGAACTCGTGGCGAACGTGGTGACGGTCCCGTCCTCCTCGGTGTAGGCGATGGTGGTCGCCGCCCCCGCACCGCTCACCGTGAGCTTCGCCCTGGCCTGCGCGGCGTCTTCCTCCGCGGCCACCCAGGTGCCGGCCTCCAGGTTCGCGGTCATCCTCCGCTTGCCGCTCGGCGACTCGAACACCAGCGTGGACTCGCCGCTGTCGACCAGCGCGATGGTGCCGTCGAGCCGGGTGTTGTCGATGACCTGCAGGCCACCGGTGCCCGCGTCGGCACCGTCGAACTGGGCGGTCCAGCCAGGGCCGAACACACCGCTGACCGTGTCGGTCGGGCCGGCGAACGTCGAGTGCGAACGGGAGACCGAGAGATCACCGGTGTAGCCGGGGACCTCGAAGTCGGTCTCCTCCGCGCGGAACTCGCCGGTCCACAGCGCGACCTCGCCCGGTCCCGCGTCAGCCGTGGGATAGCCGTTGCCGAAAGCGTGCGGAACGCGCAGCACGGTGCTCTTGGTCTGGGACCAGGTGCATTGGGTGGTGCCGGTGTACGTCAGGCACACCTGGACGTCCAGGAGTGCGGGCACGCGGTCGTTCAACGGGGTCGGCTGGACACCTGCCGTGTCGGGGTCGTGGTCGAGCTGACCGTCCTGCGTCTCCGCGGCGGAGTTCCAGGTGCCGGAGACGGTCACACCCGCGGTGCCGTTGTCGGTGACCGTCAACGGGGCGTTCGCGGAGGTGTTCCAGCCGATGGCCTCGCTGTTGCCGCCGTAGCCCGACAGCCGCCAGCGCACCGTGGCCGTCGGTGTGGCGGAGCTGCCCTTGGGCGGCCCGGAGGCGGAGACCTTGACGCCACCGGTGGTGGTGGTCCTCGGGTTCACCGCCGGGCTGGTCAGCGTGGTGCCGCCGTAGCCGAACGCGTGGTTCGTGACGGTGGAGAGCTTGCCCGCGGGAGTCTCCGCCTGCGCCTTGATGGTGTGCAGGCCCGCCGTGTTCGGCATCGTGATGACTGCCTTGGCGACGTTCGGATCGGCGCCCTGCGTGATCTTCAGCTGGCCCGGTGCCCCGCCGGTGAAGTTCGTCGGGCGAAGTTGCCCGTCAACGGTGACCCGGACGTAGCCGGGCGCACTGTAGCCGCTGGCCGGCGCCGTGATCGTGCAGGTGAAGTTCGCCGGCGGAGGTGTGTCGGCCCACGACCCGTTGGCGTACGGGCAGGTGATGGTGGGCGCCGCGGGTACTCCGGCGCCGACCCGCACGAGCGAGAGCGCGGACCATCCGGAACGCAGGAACCCGTCCGTCGTCCTGGCCCGCACGTAAGCGGGCGTGTTGTCGGGCAGATCGGCGTTGGGCTGACATCCGGCGGTGGTGCCCGACGGATACGACGCGCTCGAACACGTCGCCTTCAGCGTTGACGCGGTCGGCGTGGCGGAGTTGTGGAACTCGAACTCGTAACGCACGTTGTTGCCGTCTGCGTCCGTGCCCTTCGACGACACCCACGTGCGCCGGTTGGCGGTGTACAGGTAGCTCCTGCCTCCGGGCGCCGCGTACGGCACGGCGTTGACGATCGTCGGTGTCGCGGGCACCGACGGTGGACGGTTGTAGGTGTAGGAGATGTAGGGGTCGGCGGAGCCCTCGGTCGAGTGGAACCTCTTCCAGGAGTTCGAGTCCGACTCGTTGGCCGCCATCACCACCATGCCACCGGTCGCGTACGACGCCGTCGACCACGCCTGGACCAGACCGGTGATCGGGACCGACACCCGCCCCGCGGGACAGTTCGCGTCGTGCCCCTTCGCCCACGAGGACGAGCCGTACTGGCTGCCGATCGGCGGTTGTGCCGTCCACCGGGCCGCGGTCGTGGCGGTCTGCGCGCTCTTCACGACGAACGAGGAGGCCGTGCACGAGTAGGACCAGGTCTCGAACAGGAACAGGTTCGCGCCGAGGATCTGCTTGCCCTTGAACGGTGCGACGGAGAAGTTGAGGAACGACCGCGCCTTCACCGCGCCACCGTTGTAGGTGCCCAGCTTCAGCTCGGGAGACGTCGACTGGTCGGTCGTGTAGTCCGACTGCACGAACGTGTCCAAGCTCGCGTACGCCGTGCCCACCGCGTACGTCGGGTCCACCGTGATCGGGAACGTCCGCTTGACGTCGTTGAACCACAAGGGATCCGGCTTCACCACGAGCGTCGCGGCACCGTCCTTCGCGGTCTCGACGACGATGCCGACCTGGGCGCGGTCGAGGTGCTCACCGCTGCGTTCGTCCACCGTCGCGTCCCACATCAGCGGAACGGGAATGCTGGAGTGCACCTCGTTCCGGGCGTCGACGAAGTCGATCGACCCGTCGGCCTGCGGCTTGACGGTCAACCCCTTGACCCGCAACGGGATCCGCCACACCGGCGCGACCGCCGGCCTGCGCTTGACCACGAAGTCGTACTCGAACCCGGACCGGCGGTTGTGCACGACGAGGTCCACGCCGGGCTCGACCTCGGCGTAGGTGGCCTTCGTCCCGTCGAGCTTCGGTTCCGGCAGCGTCCACGGCGCCACCCACTCCACCTGCCGGTCGGCGTCCGACCCGGCCACGGCGAACGCGGTACCCGTCTTCGCCGTCTTGGCGCCCAGCTTGAGGCCCAGCGGGTGACCTCCCGGGGCGACCGTGCCGTCCCGGTTCTTGCGCCAGTTCAGATCGATGGCGGTCCAGGCGCCCTGCTCGTCCTTGAAGCGAACCGGCGCGACGTGCTCGTCCGTGGTCATCGTCCCGTCGGGGTTCGACCAGGTCGTCGAGGTCTCGGTGCGCAGCTCCTCGACCTCGACCCTGGAACCTTGCGCACGGGCCGAGACCGCGGCGGACACCACGTCCGGTCTGGATGCCACCACCGGGCCCTTGTCAGCGGCAGGCGGTGCCGCCAACACAGGTCCAGGCTCCACCACCTCCACCGAGGTGAAGGTGAGCGCCGCCAGGGCGGTCAACAGAATTCCTTTGCGCAGCAACGACAAGCGCGTGGTCACGGAGCCCCCACTCAGAGATCGGGACAGCTCCGGCCAGTCTGTCGGCGCGTGGACCACGCCGACAGCGACAACCTGCACAGTTCGCCTACACAGTTGGTTCCGGCGTTCCTCAGCCGACGTCGGTGGCCGACATGGCGTGAACCTCGGCGACTCGGCACCAGAACCAGCCGGACATCGGACTGCGCACGAAGATCAGCTACCGGCGCTGACGCCCGCCGGGACGCTCCGCAGTCCGTTGACCAGCAGTCGCACGAGGTGCCGCACGTCGTAGCGGGTGCCCTTGCCCGCCGGCGCGCCCGCGCAGATGCCGCCGACACCGCGCATCAGCTCGTAGGGGTCCTGGCCGGGAGCGATCTCACCCGCTTCCGCCGCCGCCTGCAGCAGTCGCGTGCACACCGGCACGAGATGCTCGAGGAAGTAGTCGTGCAGCGGGTCGTAGCACGACTCGCCGGACTGCAGCACGGACGCCAGTCCCTGCTTGGTGATGACGAAGTCGACGAACTGGTCGATCCACTTCGCCAACGCCCGGTGGGGGCCCGGTTCGGTGGCGAGCAGGGCGGGGCCCGCTTCGGACAGCGACTGCACCTGCGACCGGTAGACGGCCACGATCAGGTCGGCCCGCGTCGGGTAGTGGCGGTAGATGGTCGCGGTTCCCACTCCGGCGCGGGCGGCGATCTCGCGGATCGGTGCGTCGACGCCGGAGGTGACGAACACCGCGGCCGCGGCTTCGAGCACGTTCCCGGCGTTGCGCCTCGCGTCGGCACGCCGCGGCGGTGGGCCACCGGCGCCGGGAACGTCGCTCATGACCGCATCCTATCGACCGGCACCGGCCGGGGAGGACAGCCGCGAGGCGGCCAGGTCACCGATGTCGAGCAGCATCTCGGCCAGCTCCGCGGGTGTGGTGATCATGCAGTCGTGTCCCGTCGCCAGCTCGCGCACGTCGGCGGGTTCCCCGTTCGGCTGCACGGAGGGCACGGGACGGAACTCGACGTCCACCGGTTTCACCGTGCAGTGGATGTGCGTGCGGGGAATCGCGGCCAGCGCCGGGTTGTCCATGGCGACAGGCTCTTCCAGGCACCGGGTGGACTGGTCGGAGAGCATCGTGCGGAGCCAGGCGATGTCAGCGGGATCGGTGATGCCGAACAACCCGAACGGCGCGGGCGGCGGGGGCATCCGCCAGTCGCCGCCGATCATGCCGCGGATGACGGGCATGGCGTCGAGCGCGCTCTCCCCGTGGACCGGCACCATGGCGTCGAGGTAGACCAGCCGCGCGATCCGCTCGGGAACCTCATTGGCCACCGCGGAGATCACCATGCCCGCGTAGCTGTGCCCGACCAGCACGACGTCGCGGAGGTCCTCCTCGACCAGCAGCCGCACGACGTCGGCCGTGTGCGTGCCGAGCCCCGTGTCCGGGCTCAGCAGGTGCCGGGTCTCGCCGTAGCCGGTGAGCGTCGGGGTGAACACCGGCCTGCCGCTCGCTCCCAGCCGCGGCACGACCCGTGCCCAGCTCTGACCGCTGTGCCATGCACCGTGCACCAGCACGTACGTCACCGGCATGTTCTCTCCCCGAACTAAGTGGGACACTGTCCCGGTAAAGATATGGGACGATGTCCCACTTAGTCCAGCGGCCGCGGCGACGTCCGGCCGCACCGGCACCGCGACGAAACCCCTTCCAGCAGGCTCTCGCCGAAATTCGACCACCTGAGTCGAACGGCGCGGCCCATTCGATTCGAAACACGAAATCGCGAGACCTCAGCATCGACCCATTCATATTCGTGAATCAGCCGGGTGGTCACCAGAAAGTCGCGCCAAGCCCGGCAATCAAAGCCTTCGATGTTCATAACCGTGAATTTTGTTGCCAGTCAAGCACTATTGCGCAACACTGACTGGGAGCGCTCCCAGCGGGGCAAAGCCAATCACCGGAGTTGCCGCTGGCATTGCCGCCGCCTCTACCTCGATTCCGACCACCGACATCGCCCGGCGGCAATCAACCCCATTCACCGGCATTGCCGCCGGCGAGTGCTATCACACCCGTCCCCCTTCGAAGACGCAGGAGACGAAATGAAACGATCAGTCGCATGGCGGATCCCCGCGGTAGTGGCCGCGCTGGCCGTCGCGACCTCGACCAGCGCGGTGCTGGCGATGTCACCGGCGTCGGCGGCGGCCGGCACCGCGACCGGCTACGCGTCCCAGAACGGCGGCACCACCGGCGGCCAGGGCGGGGCGACGGTCCGGGCCACCACGGGAACCCAGATCCACCAGGCCCTGTGCGGCCGGGCGAGCAGCAGCACGCCGGTCATCATCGAGGTCTCGGGCACGATCAACCACGGCAACACCGCCAAGGTCTCGGGCAACAGCTGCGAAACCGCCGCCGGCGTGATCGAGCTCAAGCGGATCAGCAACGTCACCATCGTCGGCGTCGGCGGCGGAGCCGTCTTCGACCAGCTGGGCATCCACATCCGCGAGTCGCGCAACATCATCATCCGGAACGTGACCGTCCGGAACGTCAAGAAGTCGGGCTCCCCCACGTCCAACGGCGGCGACGCCATCGGGATGGAGAACAACGTCCGCAACGTCTGGGTCGACCACGTCAACCTGCTGGCGTCGGGTGGTGAGTCGGAAGGCTACGACGGCCTGTTCGACATGAAGAACAACACCCAGTACGTGACCCTGTCCTACAGCACCCTGCGCAACTCCGGTCGCGGCGGCTTGGTCGGGTCCAGTGAGAGCGACCGCTCGAACGGTTTCATCACCTACCACCACAACCTGTACGAGAACATCGACTCCCGGGCGCCTTTGCTGCGGGGCGGCATCGCCCACATGTACAACAACCACTACGTGAGCCTCAACGAGTCCGGCATCAACTCCCGGGCCGGCGCCAAGGCCAAGGTGGACAACAACTACTTCAAGAACTCCCGTGACGTCCTCGGCACCTTCTACACCACCGAGGCCGGCTACTGGCAGGTCAGCGGCAACGTCTTCGACAACGTGACGTGGTCGGCCCCGAGCAGCGACCACAGGCCCGCCGGTCCCGACGTCAAGTCCACCACCACCGTCTCCGTGCCCTACAGCTTCACCCTCGACCAGGCCGCCTGCGTGCCGAACGTCGTGAGCCGCACGGCGGGCGCCAACACGGGTCTGAGGGAGTCTGACGGCACCTGCTAGAAGGCTTCGCACTCGTGGTCTTCCCCCGCGGCGACGCTCATCTGGTGATCGACCTGGCCGAGCGGTACGAGCGGCAGGACCTCCGCTCGTACTGCTCGGTGTTGGCCGACAGGAACTCGGCGTCCGGCTCGACCAGGAGATCACCCGTGCGGTTCTGCGCGTCGGTCAGAACCTGCGCGACGTACCACCACCAGACATCGCCGAACCCCAGCAGGCTCTGCACGTTGTAGGTGAAGGTCGCGCCGTTGGCCACGAACTTCCCGTCCACCACAACGGGATCGCGGTCCAGGTCGTTCTGCAACTGCACGAAGGCCGATCGCGGATCGCCCTCACCGAACTCGCACTTCGTCGCCGCGCACCAGTCGAAGAACCGCCCGAGCGCCGACTCGATCGCCACGTACTGACCGAGGTCGTACTCGTAGGGCCGGTTCGCATAGGTGTCCGGGTCGTACCCACCGTCCAGTGCCAGCGCCCGGATGTTCTTCGGGAAGAGGTTCGCGTAGACCGTGCCGATGTAGGTGCCGTACGACAGACCGAAGTAGTTCAGCTTGGAATCGCCCACGGCGCGCCGCAACAGATCCATCTCCCGTGCGACGTACTCGGTGCCGACGAACGGCAGCAGCTTCGCGCTCTGCTTCGTGCAGGCGTCCGCGAACGCCTTGCCTTCCCGCAGCGCGTTGTCGAACGAGTGGACTTTCGGCCGGGCCGAGGCTTTCGCCCAGGCGCGCATGTACTCGTCCTGCGTCTGGCAGGCGAGCGGCTGACTGCGACCGACGCCCCGCGGGTCGAACCCCACGATGTCGAACCGCTCCCGCAGTTCGGCGGGACCGGAGGTGCCTGGGTATCGCACGGTGTCGTCGGTGCCACCGCCGGGACCACCGGGGTTGACGAACAACGAGCCGATCCCCCGGGAAGGGTCCGTCGCGGGCTTGCGGGTGAGACCGAGCTTGATCTTCTCTCCGGACGGCGCGCGGTGGTCGAGCGGCACGTCCGCCGGCGCGCACTCGAACCCGTCACCGCAGTCCGTCCAGATCAGCACGGGCACGCCCGTGGCGTGCGCTCGCGGTGCGCCGGCGGTGGACTACCGGGACCTCGTCGACGAACTCGCCACCGGAGACAACCAGCGATGTGGTGTGGATCAGCCCGTGCTGACCGATGTGGGCTCGATCGGGAAGTCCTTCGTACCCGCGGTCTCAACAGGGGCCGGGCGAGGTGTGCCTCGAGATCACCGCGATCTGAGCGCGCGCTGTTCGGGGAAGGTCCAGCCGAAGCGGACCGCGAGGAGGCGCAGGACCGAGGTCACGAGCACGCAGACGAGGCCCGCGACCAGGATCGGCGTGCCGAACCTCACGAGCACGACGAGCACCCCGGCTCCAGCCCCGGCCGCGACCGCGTACAGGGTGCCGACCTGGAGGAAGGAGATCGGAAGGCACAGGATGATGTCGCGCAGCATCCCGCCGCCGATGGCGCCGATGACGCCGGCGACCAGCGCCCCGGCCTCGCCGGCACCGAGCGACAGCGCCTTGGAGGCCCCGATGGCGCCGAACAGTCCCATGACGATCGCGTCGAGGCCGGTGATCAGCCAGTCGACCCGCGCGAGAACCGGTTGCAACGCCATGCCGAGGACCGCGGAGGCGCCTGCCACGAGCAGGTACCAGTTCTTCCAGATCACGACGGGCGGCTGGTCGAGCACGATGTCACGCAGCAGGCTGCCCCCCAGCGAGACGGCGAGCCCGATCACGACGACACCGAGGACGTCGATGCGGCGGTGCCGCTCCCCCGCCGCGAACAGCGCGCCCTGGAGGCCGCCCAGTCCCGCGGCGAGGAGTTCGATCCACAGCGCCACCTGGAACGGCATGACGGGCATGTGGTCACGCTCCGGAAGCTCGGGGCGGGCTCGCGGAGTGCGCGAGCCCGCCCGGGGAGGAGAGGCCGTGCGTCAGGCAGCGCTGGCGGCCTTCTGCGCGGCGGTGGCGATGACGTCGGCGACCGCACCGGCCTGCGTCACGTACAGGGCGTGGCTCGCCGGGACGTTGGTGATCTCCGCACCGATGCGCTTCGCCATGTGCTGCAGCATCTCCTGGTCGAACGCCTTGTCCTCGGTCGCGATGACGGCCCAGCTCGGCTTGTCGCGCCAGGCCGCGTTCGTCACGGGCGTCGAGAAGACGCTCATGTTGATGGGCACCTGCGAGTCCCGGAGGAAAGCGGCATCGGCGTCACTGGCGTCCGCCGCGAAACCGACCTTGAACACGTCGGGCTTGATGAAGCCGTACCCGTCCTCACCGACGTCGATGACGAAGTCGGGCGTCGGGGCGAACCCGTCGTACTGCTGGGCGGTCGTCTCGCCCGCGTCCGGCGCCAGCGCCGACACGTAGACCAGGCCCGCGACGCCGGGGTGAACTCCGGCCTCGGTGATGACGGTGCCGCCCCAGGAGTGGCCGACGAGGATCGCCGGGCCGTCCTGCAGGTCGAGCACGCGAGTGGTCGCCGCGACGTCGTCCTCCAGCGAGGTGAGCGGGTTCTGCACGATCGAGACCCGGTAGCCCTGGGCGGTCAGCAGGTCGTACACACCTCGCCATCCCGAACCATCGGCGAACGCGCCGTGCACCAGCACGACGTTCTTGATCTCCTGACCGGCGGTCGTCATGAGGCTTCCCTTCGGTGCGCCGCTCCCGCGTTGCCGGAGCGATCGAGTCGGTGGCGGCCTGGGCGTGCTCGCCCGCCGCGGTGCTCCGAACGTACACTAATATATTGGATATTAGTTACGGCCCACCCGCCGGCTTCCGGCCACGGACAAGCGCGAACCCGCCACGCCAGTCACGACCGCAGAGCTCTGACCAGGCTTTCTGTTAGGAGATGCAGCAGAAGACGCGTCGAAACCACCGAACCCCCCGACGCGAGAACAACGCATCCTGTGGGATCCGCACGACGACCACCCGCGGCGACTCCTGGACCTCATCGACGCGTTGCTGAGCGAAAGCCGGCCGGCGGTGACGTGGTTCCTGGAGAGCATCAGGGTTTTCGACGTGGTCATCACCGCCCTGGAGGAGATCGGGATCGTGACCGATCTGATCAGCGTGCGGAACAGGAACCGGTCCTTTTGGGACAAGGCCACGGTCAGGCTGCAGAGCTGACCGAGGGCGGGCTGCAGCCTCTGCTCACCGCCGTGTCAGAGCTTTGTCAGCGCCATGTCCGAGTCTGGCCAGGCGCTGGACCGAGACCGTGGCCGGCTTTGAGCGAACGGGAAGAAGCACCGCATGAAGAAGATGAAGCCCCAGGGCGCCGTTACGGCGCTGGCGACTTTCGCTGTCCTGGGCTGCCTGACGTTGAGCACGACGCAGGCGTCAGCCGCGGCCCCACAGGAGTTGCCGTCCGCCGCCGCGCTGCCCGTCGTCAACATGGAGGCCACCGTCCTGGCCGCCCAGATCGATCCCCGGCGCGCCGACGACACGCTGACACCGGGCGCCAAGGCTTCCGTGCTGGCCGTCGAGCGGGCGCTGCAGGCGCGCAACCTGCTGGACGCCCGCTGGGTCGACGGCTACTTCGGAACCACGACCATCACGGCGTACGCGGCCTACCAGCGTTCGCTCGGACACACCGGACTGGCCGCCAACGGGCTGCCCGGCGCGAGTTCGCTGGCCACGCTCGGCCAGAGCCGGTTCACCGTCTCCCACGTGATCAAACCAGGCGCGAAGACCGGGCGTGACGGATACGTCGTCAACACCCGCACCCAGGCGATGCTCGTTGAGGCAGAACGTCTGCTGGGCCGTCGCCTCGTGCTGGACCAGGGCTCCTACAACCCCGGCGGCGACCCGACCTCCGCCGGCACCCACGACGGCGGCGGCGTCGTGGACATCAACGTCGACGGCATGTCCGCCGACACCCGCACCGCCGCCGCCCGTGCGCTGCGCCAGGTCGGCTTCGCCGCCTGGGTCCGCAGCCCGGCCCAAGGCAACTGGCCCTGGCACCTCCACGCTGTGGCGATCAACGACACCGACCAGGCCACCCAGGCCCAGAACCAGGTCGGCGACTACTACCTCGGCCTGAACGGCCTGGCCAACCGCCGCCCCGACGACGGGCCCCGGGTCCCGATCCGGACGTGGGAGGACTACCAGCGCACGCGCTGACACGCGTGATGCTCGCCGCGGCCAGGGCCTCACCGGCCCTGGCCGCACCGCCATGCCGCTCACCCGACTCAGGGAGAACCACCGAACTGGAAACCCGGTCGGCGCCACCTACTTCAGTCGAATTCATTCGACACTATTCTTCACAACGTCGAATGAATCGACCACAAGGACTACCCGAACACCGCTGAAAAGCAATCCGCGAGACCACGTATGTGAACCGGTTCTCATATGTGACGCGGCGTTGACACGCCGGAAACACAAGTCCTATGGTCCAAATCAGGAAAGCGATTTCTCAACCCCGCCGCCACACCCTGAGACGCATTCCCGAAAGGACCACCCAAATGTGGACGCACGTCGGGTACGAACGCGCCCTCGCACGGGTCGCGGTGGCGGTGGCCGTGATGGCCGCCGCGGTCGGGGCACCGCCCGCCACGGCGGCCGGACCCGCCGCCGACGGCTTCGCCGGGGTGACCGCGCTGGGGCAGGGCGGAACCACCGGCGGGGCGGGAGGCTCGGTGGTCACAGCGACGACGACCGCACAGTTCCTGGACTACATCGCCCGGCCGGAACCGCTGGTGGTGCAGGTCCGCGGCACGATCACGCTGCCCACCGGCACCAGCGACGGGATGCACGACGTCGCTTCCGACAAGACGATCGTCGGCCTCGGCGGGGACGCCCGGCTGGTCGGCGGCGGGCTGAACATCGGGCTCCCGGTGGACGACGACGTGACCTCGCCGCCCCCGAACGCGGTGCACAACGTGATCATCCGGAACCTGTCGATCACCGGCGCCACCGACGACCTGATCAACGTGCAGATGTTCAGCCACCACATCTGGATCGACCCCCACGGTGATGACGGAGCCGTCGACGTCAAACGCGGGTCCGATTTCATCACCGTTTCCTGGAACAGGTTCCACGACCACGACAAGACGTTGTTGCTCGGGCACGACGACGACAACTCGGCGCAGGACGCGGGGCGCCTCAGGGTGACCTACCACCACAACTACTTCGACGGTTCCGATCAGCGCAACCCGCGAGTCCGCTTCAGCGAGTCGGTGCACGTCTACAACAACTACTACCGGGACAACAGCTACGGCGTCGCGTCGGCGATGAACGCGGGCGTGGTGCTGGAGGGCAACTACTTCTTCAGCGTCAACAACCCCGGCCGGGTCGACTTCAGCGGTGACCTCGGCCGGATGGTCGCCAGGGACAACGTCCTCGTCGAGTGCAACCACGAGATCGAGGTGCGCGGGTCCGTCGTCGAGCCGCGCACCTACTACGCCTACACACCGCACCGGGCCGTCGAGGTCCCGGCCGTCGTGCCCGCCGGTGCGGGTGTCGGCCGAGTCTGAGGAGGACGGAGACATGAGCGACATCAGCCGACGGGCGCTCCTCGCAGGCGCCGCCGCGACCGCGCTGGCCACGACCACCAAGCCCGTGTGGGCGGCCCCGCTCGCCGCCGACGGCTTCGCCGGGGTGAACTCACTCGGCCAGAACGGCACCACCGGCGGCGCGGGCGGCCCGGTCGTCACGGTGCGGGACGCGGACGCGTTCCTGGACTACTGCGACCGCAACGAGCCGTACGTCATCCAGGTCGACGGGGTGATGCGGATCAGCAGCAAGCAGGGCGTGCGGTCGAACAAGACGATCGTCGGGCTGGGGTCGAGCGCCGAGATCACCGGCGGCGGCCTCGACCTGTACCGCAGGCAGAACGTGATCATCCGCAACCTCCGGTTCACCGGCGCGGACGACGACGCGATCAGCATCCAGCAGTCCTCGCACCACGTCTGGATCGACCACTGCGACCTCAGCGGCGGGGCCGACGGGCTGATCGACATCGTGCGCGGTGCCGACTACATCACCGTGTCGTGGAACCACTTCCACGACCACAGCAAGACCGCGCTGCTGGGCCACTCCGACTCCAACGCGGGACAGGACACCGGCAAGCTCCGGGTGACGTTCCACCACAACTTCTTCGACGGCACCGCGCAACGGCACCCGAGAGTCCGCTTCGGCGAGCCGATTCACGTCTACAACAACTACTTCCGCAACAACACCCTCTACGGCGTCGCGTCGACCGAGAACGCGGGAGTCCTGGTGGAGGCCAACTACTTCGAGGACGTCCCCCACCCGATCTACTCCGGCTACGACGAGAGCGGGCCGGGGCGCGTGGTCGAGCGCGGCAACGTCTACGTCCGCTCCGGCATCCCCGAGACGCTCGGCACCGTGGTGGAGCCGCGCACCTACTACGCCTACACCCCCGACAGCGCCGCCGGCCTGCCCGGCACCGTTCCGGCGGGCGTCGGCGTCGGCCGGATCTGACAGGACGCGGAGGACCACCATGAGCCCCATCAACCGACGACGGCTGCTCGCGGGTGCGGCACTGACCGCCTTCGCCGCCACCACTCCGCGCGCCGGGTGGGCGGACCCGTCCGCCGACGCCGTGGCCGACGGCTTCGCGGGCGTGACCGCGCTGGGCCAGAACGGGACCACCGGCGGCGCGGGCGGCCAGGCCGTCACCGTGACCACCGCGGCGGCACTGCGGGACTACGTCGGGCGCAAGGAGCCCTACGTCATCTCGGTGTCCGGCCGCATCGAGGTCGACGGCATGCTGACCGTCGTCGCGAACAAGACGATCTTCGGGATCGGCTCCACCGCCGAGATCACCGGCGGCGGGCTGCAACTGGGCTCGACCACCCGGCCCGGCAACAACGTGATCATCCGCAACCTGCGCTTCACCGACGCCTCGGACGACTCCATCAGCGTCACCAACTCCGCGCACCACGTGTGGATCGACCACTGCGACCTGTCGCGCGGCTTCGACGGCCTGCTCGACGTCAAGCGGCAGTCCGACTACGTCACGGTGTCGTGGAACCACTTCCACGACCACAGCAAGGCCGCGCTGCTGGGCCACTCCGACACCTACACCGCCGACCGCGGCAAGCTGCGCGTCACCTACCACCACAACTTCTTCGACCGCACCGACCAGCGGCACCCGCGCGTGCGGTTCGGCGAGCCCGTGCACGTCTACAACAACTACTACCGCGGCAACTCCCTCTACGGCGTCGCGTCCACAGAGGACGCCGGGGTGCTGGTCGAGGCGAACTACTTCGAGAACGTCGCCCACCCGGTCCTGTCCGGCTACGACAAGAGCGGACCGGGCCGCGTCGTGGAGCGCGGCAACGTCTACGCCGGCTCCGGTGCCCCGCAGACCCTCGGCACCGTCGTCGAACCCCGCACCTACTACGCCTACTCGCTCGACAACGCCGCCGACGTACCAGCGCTCGTCACCGCGGGCGCGGGCGTCGGCCGAGTCCAACGGAGGACCTCATGAGGAGGACAAGCGCTCTCGCGCTCGCCGCGGTGCTCGTCGGCGGTGCCACGTCGGTGGCCACCGCGCCCCCGTCCGCCGCCGAGGCCGCGCCCATCGGGTTCGCCTCGGTGACGGCGCTCGGCCAGAGCGGCACCACGGGCGGCGCCGGAGGACCGGCGGTCACCGTCTCCACGGCGGCCGACTTCACGGCCGCCGTCAAGGCCGACGGACCGCGCGTGGTCCGCGTGCAGGGCATGATCACGTTGGCGGCGGGCATGTACGACGTCTCCTCGGACAAGACCGTCATCGGCGTCGGCGCGAACTCCGGCATCACCGGCGGCGGGCTGAACATCGGCCTGCCGGTGAGCTCGGTGACCACTCCCCCGGCGAACGCCGTGCACAACGTGATCATCCGCAACATGGTGTTCCGCAACGCCAACGACGACTCGATCAACGTGCAGATGTTCTCCCACCACGTCTGGATCGACCACAACGACCTGTCCGCGGGCAAGGACGGCCTGATCGACATCAAGCGCGGGTCCAGCTACGTGACCGTGTCGTGGAACCACACCCACCACCACACCAAGAACATGCTGCTCGGCCACGACGACGGCAACGCCGCGCAGGACACCGGCCACCTCAAGGTGACCTACCACCACAACTTCTTCGACCGGACGCCGCAACGCAACCCGCGCACCCGCTTCGGCAACCCGGTGCACGTGTTCAACAACTACTACGTCGCCAACAGCGACACGGGCGTCGCCTGCCAGAACAAGTCCGGCTGCTGGGTCGAGGGCAACTACTTCGAGAACGTCGAGGAGCCGATGACCAACAGCTACGCGGGCCCGAAGGGCAGCATCGTCGAGCGGGACAACGTCTACGTCAACAGCGGCGAACCGGTGGTGGGCGGCAGCGTGGAGGACCCGCGCGGTTACTACGCCTACACCCTGGACACGCCGGCGAACGTGAAAGCGCTGGTGACCCAGGGCGCGGGCACCGGCAAGATCTGAGCCCGACCCCGGTGCGATCGCGACCGGATCTCAGAGACTTCTGAGATCCGGTCGCTAGCGTGAACCCGAAGCGTGTCAGCGCCTTTTTCGGGAGGGTTCGGTGGAAGTGATGTCTCGGATCGCCAGATCGGTGCTCGTCCTGGCCTCGGTGCTGCTGTCCCTGGCCGGCACGTCCGTCGTCGCGTCGGCGCAGACGGCGTCGCAGACCCGGACGTGGCACCTGGAACAGTTCGACAGGACCAGCCGGATGTGCGTCCAGCACGGTCCCGACGGGAGGACCCACGCCTCCTACTTCATCTTCGTGGTGAGCGGGAAGTGGGCCACCGACCTCGAGTTCGGCATGCGCGACCTGCCTCCCGGCTGGACCGCCACCGAGCACCACCTCCCACCGGGCTCCAACTTCCACGACCCCGACGGCTCGATCACCGTCAACGGGTTCGTCGGCGTGCAGGGGTCCGCGTCAGTGCCGCTGGCGACCTACCACGCACACATCTGGGTGTCGGACGGGACCGTGACCGAAACCCTCCCGACCGACATCATCGTCACCACCGAGTCCTGGGTGGACTGCATGAACCGGCGGTGAGCCCCCGTCAGCTCGCGACCTACACGGAATCGCAAGTCGTCTTGAGTTCAGTCGTGCCAGCGCTTTCGTTCTTCTCACCCGTCTCGATGGCGGGGTGGCGGCGCCGTTGGAGCTCCTCCCGTTCGGCGTCCGGGATCGTCATCGACTCGGCGAGCACGGCGGCGAGCGCGTCCACCCGAGTGTTGTCGACATCGGCGTGGAAGAGCCACCGGATGTTCTCGTCGCGCGTGATCAGGTCGATCGCCAAGCGTGAACTGCTGTCCGGCGCGACGGGTGCTCGAACGTAGCGCACCTGGCCGATCGGGATGTCGCGGTCGATCTCGGCCTGCTCGAGCAACGTGTTCGTCGTGGCCAGGACGATGCGGCGATCCGTGACCGCGACCAGTGTCCTGCCCGTGGTCTTGTCCATCGCCGCCGCCAGCATCCCCATCGCGCCGCCGACGATCGCGGAGATGGCACCGTCGTCGAGCGGCTCGGGGAAGCCGAGGGCACGGAGGACCTCGCCGTCCTCGAAGAACCACCGCAGAATGCGGAGGTACGGCTCCGAGTCCAGCGATCCGGGTCCGCAGACGACGTCAGGGACCTCGATCGGAGGCACCGGCGGGTGGAGGGCGTCGGCAAGAGGCTCGATCGCCTCCAGAAGCCGGGCCGAGATCTCGCGGGCCGCCTTCACGTCCTTCCGCTTCCCCGACAGCGGCCACGCGTCGGGGTCGCGGAGCTCGGCCGTGATCCGGAGCTCCCGGACCAGCGCGTCGACGAGGCCGGTCATCTCGGCGAGGGTCGAGTCGAACTCCGCGCGGGTGTCGCGGGCGATGACCTCGGCGTACTGCGCCTCGGCCGTGTCTTCACGTCCGGCGGCTCTCGCCCGTGCGGCGCGAAGCGCGTGATACCCCGTCCACGCGTTGAGGGAGGACAGCAAGGCGCGGACGTCGAACGCGATGACCTCGGCGTTGGTCTGCAGGTACTCGCGGTGGCTGCGTGCGTCGGTCCGGCTGATCCGCTTGAGGTGGTCGCGGACGTTTCCTTGGTAGAGCTCGAGTTGCTTGCGCAGCAACGCTCCACTGCCCGCGACGTCGTCCCACAACGACGTCGGGACCGACTCGATCTCCCGGGCCTGCTCGACCGCGCGATCAACAGCGGCGACGAGCCCCGTCAGTTCGGCCCACTGCTCCTTGCGGACGGTGGCGAGGACCTGGTTCGTCACCGCGAGGGTGGTCCTGACGAGACTCGAGACCTCGTTCAACATCATCTGCAGCGCGACCATGGCCAGTGCCGGCCCGATCGAGGCCGCGATCTGCGCCTTGCTCAACGCGGTCACGGGGTAGAAGCGGGCCTGGTGCACGATGCGGCCCGAACTCATGACAGTTCCGAGATTCCCGCCGTCCTTGACGGCGAGCGTCGCGCCGCTCCTCAGCAAGGCCTGCGCCGTGTCACCGAGCCGGTAGAGCCCTTGCACGCCGGCGAACGCGTTCCCGAGATTGCCGGCCACGGTCGCCGCGTTCCCGACCGAGGCGAGGACCGCTGAGATCTGCTTGCGGTCGGCAACCGGCACGACCCCGAAGTCGATCAGATCGAGCTTCAGGTCCGGCGGGACCTCACCGGCGACGACAGCCACCCCCGGGAGCACCTCCACCAGGACGATCGACGTCGTCGAGTCGACGTCCGGGTCAGACGTCGACTCGTCCCCGACAAGCAAGTCGGTGACCTCTGTCCGGCCGTTCTGTTCGGGCTCGGCGATCTCCATCGAGTCCGGCAGATCCTGCATGCGATCTCCTCCCACACACGCGCAACGACCGGATCTCCTCGGCGTTGACCACCGCAATCCACGGCCCAATGCCTCGCACTTCGGTGCGCACGACCCGTCCGTCGTGAAGCGGGGCTCGCTCGTTACGCGCCATTCGCCGTCCCGAAGTGGTTCAGCCCAGACCCGAAGCGACAAGATCACCAGGGCGAGTGCGCGAGGAGGGAAAGCCTGCCAGTCGCCGCCGCACATCGGACCAGTCGCCGGCGTCGTGCCAGCCGGGGATTCCGCGGCTGCGGCCTTCTGACCAAGGGGAAGCCGCCTAGATCATGCGGCGCCGCACCCGCCACACCACCACACCGATCAGCACCGCCGCGACGGCGATGAACAGGGCCGCCTCGATGAGCTGAAACGTCCAGAACCGGTCTGCCGGGTGGTAGACCCCGAACCGCTGGACGCCCCGCGCGTGCAGGAACTGGCTGAGGTTGGTGCCGGCCCGGTCGGCGGCGGCCTCCAGCTCGTAGTACTCGGTCGAGCTCAGCCTGCGCCCGGCGGCGTCCGCGTAGCCGCGTTCGATCGTCCAGTCGGCGAAGCTGGGCACGGGGCCCGCCTGGTCCTTCGAGCCGCCGGCGGGGACCGGCTCCGTGGTGGTGAGCGGCGTGGCGTACGCGGGACGGGCCAGCAGCGCCACCGACATCCGGGCGGCGAGGAACGCCCCGAAAGCGACGCCGAACGCGGGCAGGCTGCGCCGCAGGAACGCGCCCGCGGCGGTGGCGACGCCGAACGCGAACAGCGCGTACGCCAGCGGGACAAGGCCCTCCAGGTCGAAGGCGTCGTACTGGAACCGCCCTTCCCACGCGTCGAACGGCTGCCGGAACCAGGTGAGCACCGCGGTGAACATCCCGGTGAGCGCGACGGTGACGCCGGCCAGTGCCACGAGCTTGGCCGCCAGCCAGCGCATCCGCGGCACGGCCTGCGTCCAGGCGAGCTGCCAGGTGCCGTCCTCCAGTTCGCGCGCGAGCAGCGGCGCGCCGAGGAACGCGCCGATGACGACGGGGACCAGGTAGAAGGCCGCCAGGAGGTTCTCGACGAACCCGTACTCGTCGTCGAGCCGGCGGAAGGAGGTCGCGCAGGCCTCGTTGGCACCGGCCTCTCCCGCGCACCGGGCGGGACCGCCGGGGAACAGGTCGTGGGCCTGCGTCCCCAGCACGAGCAGGGCGATGCCGAACAGGCCGACGAGCAGACCCAGGACGCAGACCTCGGTCCGGTGCTGGCGCCAGATCAACCACGTCATGCCGTCACCTCCGACGTGACCGCGGCGCCCGGCTCGGACGGGCGGCGCAGGTACGCCAGCACCAGGTCCTCCAGCGAGACCGGCTGGGCCTGCCACCCCGGCGCGGCCGGGATCGCGCCGTCACGCACCAGAAGGGTCGTGTGCCGGTCGCTGTGGACGGCCTCCACGACCGCGCCGGCCCGGTCGAGGTCGGTGGCCGTGCGCGGGCCGACGAGCAGCCGGTGCTCGGTGAGGAGGGTGTCGATGTCACCGGTGAGCGTGACCCGGCCCTGGTTGAGCACGATCAGGTGGTCGCAGACGCGCTCCAACTCGTGCACGACGTGGGAGGAGAACAGGACGGTCACCCCGCCTTCGGCCACCGCTCCCATGAGGACCTGCAGGAACTCGTGCCGGGCCAGCGGGTCGAGGCTGGCCACCGGCTCGTCGAGGACGAGCAGGTCCGGCCGCTTCGCCAGGGCCAGGGCCAGCGCGACCTGTGCCTGCTGCCCGCCGGAGAGCGTGCCCGCCCTGCGGTCGAGCGGGATGCCCAGCTTCGCCAGCCGGCGCTCGGCCAGCCCCTGGTCGAACCGCAGGTTGCAGGCCCGGCCGAAGCGGAGCAGGTCGGCCACGGTGAAACGCTTGTACAGCGGGTGGTCCTGGGCCAGGAACCCGATCCGGGACAGGGTCTGCGGGGTGCTCGCGGTGACGTCGTGGCCGAGGACCTCCACCGTGCCGGTGCTCGGTGCCAGCAACCCGACGACCAGGCGCAGCAGCGTGGTCTTGCCCGCGCCGTTCGGCCCGACCAGGGCGATCACGCCGCCCGCCGGCAGGGCCAGGGTGCAGTCGCGCAGCGCCCAGCCCTTCCGGTACCGCTTGCCCACACCCTCGGTGCGCAGCGCGAACTCGGTCGCCGTCACGCCACGTCCTCGTTCCTGGTCTGCTGGTGGACGGAGGCGAAGAGCGCGTTGACCGCCTGCTCGTCGAGGCCGGCCGCGTAGGCACGCCTCAACCAGGTCGCCAGGCCTCGTTGCAGCGACGTGTACGTCGACGGCGACACCGCGGCCGACTGCTGTTCGTCGACGAACGTGCCCTGGCCGGGCCGGCCGGTGACCAGGTTCTCCTGCTCCATCTGCCGGTACGCCTTGGCGACGGTGTTCGGGTTGATCGCCAGGTCCTCGACCACCTCGCGGATGAGCGGGAGGCGGTCACCGGGTTGCAGGAAGCCCAGCAGCACCGCCTGGCGGACCTGCTGAACGAGTTGCAGGTACGGCGGCACGCCGGAGTGGGTGTCGAGCCGGAAGACGAACACGGAAGCCCCTTTGCTGCTTTACTAGTTCCATAGTAAAGCAGCAAAGCCGGTGGTCGAGAACCCGGCGTGCGCGCACGATCGCGGCGCACGCCTGCCCCGGCCGCCACCGGGCACGGCCGCGCCGATCATGACAGGGTGTCGTGTGCGTCTCACCGCGCGTATCATCTTGCGCTGGCTCCGACCACGGACGAGCCAGGTGTGAGAGGTCTGCGGGAGACGTCGGGACAGTGCGGCCCACCATCGGCATGATCACGGCCGGCCCGCTCATCGAGCTCGCCGGTGAGCAGTGGCAGGGCGTCAGCGACGGCGTGGCGGCCGGCGGCTGCGACCTCGTCTGCTTCGTCGGCACCGAACTGGCCCACCCGGACCGCCACAAGCGACAGGCCAACGCGGTCTACGACCTCATCGCGCCCGGCCGGATCGACGCGCTGGTCATATGGACGACGCGGATCAGCCAGCAGATCGGCGAGGCCGCGATGCGCGAGTTCGCCGGCCGCTACGCGCCGATCCCCATCGTCAGCGTCGAGGCGCACCTGGCGGACTGGCCGACGGTGGTGATGGACAACCGCGGCGGCATGGACCAGGCGGTCAGCCACCTGATCGAGGTGCACGGCCACCGGCGGATCGGATTCGTCCGCGGGCCGCTGGCACATGTCGGCGCGCAGGACCGCTACCAGGGCTACGTGGACGCTCTCACCCGCCACGGCCTGGCCGTCGAGCCGGAGCTCGTGACCGCGCCCGCCCCGTCCTGGGACCCCGCCGCCGCGGCGGACGCGGTCGCCGCGATGCTGGACGAGGTCGCGGAACCGCCGGACGCCTTCGCGGCGGCCAACGACGAGTTCGCGCTGGGCGTCGTGACCGCGGTGCAGGAGGCGGGCCTGCGCACGCCGGAGGACGTGGCGGTCGTCGGGTACGACAACCACACGTGCATCCGCTCGAACGACCTCGGTTACCAGGCACCCGCGCGGCCGGCCTCGGGCAGTGTGCACCGCCGGGTCAACATCGACGCGGGAACGCCCGCGCTGACGACGGTGCGCGCTCCGTTCCACGAGATGGGGCGCCGGGCCGCCGAACTCGCGAGCGCGTTGGTCCGGGGTGAGTCCGCACCCGTGCTGGAGGTCGTTCCCACCGAGCTCGTCGTCGGCCGCTCGTGCGGCTGCATCCCATCGGGCGGCGGGATCTCCGCACCGGCGCACGGTGAGCTCGCCGTAACGGAGCACGACACCGCCGGGGCGGTCGCCGCGAACCTGCGCCAGGGGCTCGGTCCGAAGTCGGCCGTGCTGCCGGACGGCTGGGCCGAACACCTGGTCCGCCTGTTCCTCGACGCCGGACGGCCGGACGGTTTCCTCGCTGTGTTCGCGGAGTACCTGCGCGACAGCGCACGCGCCGGGTGCGCTGCGCAGTCGTGGTGGGCGCCGCTGTTCTACCTGCGCCGGTTCGCTGTCGCGCACGGCATCGACGAGGGCGCGGTCGAGGACCTGTGGCTCCGGGTGCAGCTGATGGTGTCCGACGTGGTCGAGCGGGAGCGGACCTTCGAGTACCTCCTGCACGAACGGCAGGACCAGACCGTGCGCGAGGCAGGCCAGCGGCTGATCGTCTCGCGGGACGTCTCCGAGCTCACCGGCGCGCTGGTGGCCGAACTGCCCAGGATGGGGATCCCCGGCTGCCACGTGATGACGTTCGAGTCGACCCGTGAGCACGCGCGCCCGCTGATGTCGTACGAGAACGGCGAGCTCAGGCCGGAGCGCACGGCGCTGACGTTCCGGTCCACCCAGCTCACGCCCCACCGGATCGACCGGCAGAAGCCCGCCAACTTCGTGGCCGCCGCGCTCTTCGGGCTCGAGGAACAGCTCGGGTTCGTGCTGTTCGAGGTGGGCGCGATGCCGGGCTGGGTCTACGAGGCGATCCAGCAGCAGCTCAGCAGTGCGTTGCGCGGCATCAGGATGCTCGAGCGGGAACGGCAGGCCCTCGCCGAGGCCGAGCAGGCGCGGCGATCGCTGGAGGTGGCCCACGCCGAGCTGGAGGCACAGCTGCGGCACGCGCAGAAGATGGAGGCGATCGGCCGCCTCACCGGCAGCATCGCCCACGACTTCAACAACATCCTGACCGTCATCAACGGCAACAGCGAGGCGTTCCTGCGGCGCTGTTCGCCGGACGACCCACGACGCCCGGAGATCGAGGACGTCCAGCACGCCGGTGAGCGAGCGGCGAACCTGACCCGCCAGCTGCTCGCGTTCACCCGCCAGGAGGAGCTGGAACCCGAGTGCGTGGACCTCAACGCGACGATCACCGAGGTGCGGGCCATGCTCGCGACCCTGATCGGCGAGGACGTGGAGCTGGTACTGGACCTGCCCCCGCACGTGCCGCCGGTCTGGGCGGACGCGGGACAGCTCGAGCAGATCCTGTTCAACCTGGCCGCGAACGCCCGTGACGCGATGCCCGGCGGCGGAGTGCTCGGCATCAGCACGGACAACGTGCGCCTCGACGCCCGCCACCCGGGTCGCATCGCCGACGTGCGTCCTGGGGACTACGTGGCGCTCAGCGTGAGCGACACCGGCACGGGCATGGACGAGGCGGTCCAGGCGCAGGTCTTCGAGCCGTACTTCACCACGAAACCCGTGGGCAAGGGCACCGGTCTGGGCCTGGCGACGGTGTTCGGCATCGTGCAGCAAAGCGGCGGTCAGATCGACCTGGCGAGCGCGTCCGGCGCGGGCACGACGGTCACCGTGTACCTGCCCCGAGCGCAGACGCCTGCCGCACCGCTCCCCCACGCCACGACCCGCACGTCACCTCCCCGCGGCTCCGAGACCATCCTGCTGGTGGAGGACGACAGCCAGGTGCGCGCCGTGACGCGCCACTCGCTGGAACGGTCCGGGTACGAGGTGATCGAGGCACCCAACGGCCTGCAGGCGCTGGAACTCGTCGACACCCACGAGGACATCGACCTCATCGTGACCGATGTCGTGATGCCGAAGATGGGCGGACCCGAGCTCGCGGCCACGGTGCGGCGGAGGCAGCCTGCTCTGCCCGTGCTGTACGTGTCCGGCTGCACGACCGCGGAAGAGCTGGACGACGCGGCGGTTCTGCTCGCCAAGCCGTACGCGGAGACCGAGCTGCTGGACGTGGTCCGCAGGCTGCTCGACCAAGCAGTCTGACCACCTCTGCCGCCCACGAGGGACTTAGCTGCCGAAGGGCTGCACCACGAAGTCGACTTCGGCTGACACGTCCCCGATGCCTTGCGCAGCAACAACTCCGAGACAGGCGCCCGCAGCACGCACGCCCTCTCGCACCTCGGCGAGGAAGCTCACGGGCAGCTCGTCCCCGGCGTGGTCGAGCAGGACGTCGTCGAAGCCGAGTGATGCCGCCTCACGGGCGAGCGCCACGACGTAGCCGCGCACTTCGGGATGGCTCGAGCTGGTGAGGACGAGGCTGCCGTCGTGAGCGGCGTGGTCCCGCAAGCCGGCCTGCCACGCCGCCTTCGCCAGCACCGGGTCGCGGAACGGCACCACTCGCGCCACGGCGCGCAGCCCGGCGCGGTGCAGCTGGTCGACGGCTGATCGCGGGTCGTAGCGGTCGCTGACCGCACCGATCCGCCCGGCCAGTGCGACGTTCGAGAGGTAAGGGATCTGGCCGGTCTCGTCCTTCACGTCGAGCACGACGGTGTCGATCTCGCCCTTGCGGGCCATCGCCAGCACCGCCTGGCGTGAGCGCGGCGACGTCCACTCCCCCGGTTCGAGATGCGCGATCCGCATCGCCGGGCGTGCGACCGGTACCGCCACGTGCCGTCCTGTCGTGTTTCCCGCCGTGTCGCGTGCTTCCACGAACACGGTCGCCGCCGACGGCACGGTCACTTCGAACGTGCCGTCCAGCAGTTGCGCGGAGTTCTGACCGACCCGTACGAGCACCGCGTCACTCGTCGTTCCGCGCACGGTGATGGACGAACGGGGATCGGCCGCTTCGGTCTGGTCGATGGTGAGCGACGGCGCGGTGTCGTCGATCGTGAACTCGTGCTCGATCTCGGCGTCCAGCCACAGCAGTGAGGCATCGCGGACCCGAGCGCGCAGCGTGTGCACGCCTTCGGCCGGTTCGAAGCCGTGGAGCCGCAGCTTGTCTCCCTCGCGGCGAGTCAGCACCGGTTCGCCGTCGACGAACACGTCCACTCCGTCCAAAGCGCTCGGGTCTTCGGCGATGACGCTCACCTCGCGCACGGCTGCCGCCTTCAAGACCGCACCGGGTTCAAGCCCGTCGACAGCGAGCCCGAACCGCTCGAGGTGCACCACGGGAGCCACGACGGTGAACGACAGCACGCACACCGCGGTGAGGAAGGCGAGCAGGACGGGCTTGCGCGGCGGGACGTTCATCGCTCATCCCGTGGCCAGCACGGCGAGCCGGTCTGCGCCCCCGCTGAACACGTTCTGGTCGATCGGGGCGGCGGAGTGCTGCCAGATCGTGTGGAACGGCCACTTGAACGGCATCGGGCCCACCGTGGCCGCGTACCTGGCGAGCCACAACGGGTTGGTGGAGCTGAAGTCGC